>JAEWGO010000019.1 GCA_023388255.1 Pseudomonadota bacterium
GTATATTGGTGGTGAAGGCCACAACCTGCAGGAACACAGCGTCGTGCTGATCCGTGGCGGTCGTGTAAAGGACCTTCCGGGTGTTCGTTATCACACCGTGCGCGGTTCTCTTGACACCTCCGGCGTCAAGGATCGTAAGCAGGGTCGTTCCAAGTACGGCGCCAAGCGTCCGAAGTAACTTTTTCTATCTGAGTCGATAAGAGTAAGGTCGGGCGTGGCGAGTGGTCACTGTCCCGGGCTAACCTGAAGACCGTTTGAGGGCTTATCAATGCCAAGACGTCGTGTAGCAGCCAAGCGTGAAATCCTGGACGATCCGAAGTACGGAAGTCTGATTCTCGCCAAATTCATGAACCACGTAATGGAAAGCGGCAAAAAGGCCGTGGCCGAGCGCATCGTTTACGGTGCCCTGGACACAGTCAAGGCGCGCAAGAACACCGACCCCCTGGAGCTCTTCGAAAAAGCTCTCGACGCCATCGCTCCGCTGGTCGAAGTGAAGTCCCGCCGTGTCGGCGGTGCTACCTACCAGGTTCCGGTCGAAGTTCGTCCGTCTCGTCGCAGCGCCCTGGCCATGCGTTGGCTGGTTGATAGCGCGCGCAAGCGTGGTGAGAAATCCATGGCACTGCGCCTGGCTGGCGAGCTGCTGGATGCCTCCGAAGGCAAGGGTGCTGCGGTCAAGAAGCGTGAAGACGTGCACCGCATGGCCGAGGCCAACAAGGCGTTCTCGCACTACCGCTTCTAATTCAAGCGACCACACGAGGACCTCATCGTGGCCCGTACTACCCCGATCAACCGCTACCGTAACATTGGTATCTGCGCCCACGTGGACGCAGGCAAGACCACTACGACTGAGCGGATCCTGTTTTACACAGGTGTTAACCACAAGATGGGCGAAACCCATGACGGCGCTTCCACCACCGACTGGATGGTGCAAGAGCAGGAGCGTGGTATCACCATCACCTCTGCAGCCGTTACCGCTTTCTGGCAGGGTTCGCAGAAGCAGTTCGACAAGTACCGCGTAAACGTGATCGATACCCCCGGTCACGTTGACTTCACCATTGAAGTTGAGCGCTCCCTGCGCGTGCTCGACGGCGCCGTGGTGGTGTTCTGTGGTACCTCCGGCGTTGAGCCGCAGTCGGAAACCGTATGGCGTCAGGCTAACAAGTACGGCGTGCCGCGCATCGTCTACGTCAACAAGATGGACCGTCAGGGCGCCAACTTCGAGCGCGTAGTTGCCCAGATCAAAAAGCGCCTGGGGCATACCCCGGTTCCGCTGCAGCTGCCGATCGGTTCCGAAGAGAACTTCATCGGTCAGATCGATCTGATGAGCATGCAGGCCGTCTATTGGGACGAGTCCGACATGGGCATGACGCCGCGCTACGAGGCCATTCCGGCAGAGTTGCAGGCTCAAGCTGAAGAGTTCCGCTCCAACATGGTTGAGGCTGCTGCCGAGGCCAACGAGGAGCTGATGAACAAGTACCTTGAAGAAGGTGACCTGTCCGTCGAAGACATCAAGGCTGGTCTGCGTCAGCGTACCATCGCTTGCGAAATCGTCCCGGCTGTCTGTGGCTCGTCGTTCAAGAACAAGGGCGTGCCCCTGGTTCTCGATGCTGTGATCGACTACCTGCCGGCCCCGACCGATATTCCGGCGATCCAAGGTACCAATCCGGATAACGAAGAGCTGACCGATGAGCGCGTAGCCTCTGACGAAGCTCCGTTCTCGGCTCTGGCGTTCAAGATCGCAACCGATCCCTTCGTCGGTACACTGACCTTTGCCCGTGTGTATTCCGGTGTGCTCGCTTCCGGCGACTCCGTGATCAACTCGGTCAAGGGCAAGAAAGAACGCGTCGGCCGTATGGTGCAGATGCACGCCAACCAGCGTGAAGAAATCAAGGAAGTGCGCGCCGGTGACATCGCTGCGCTGATCGGCATGAAAGATGTGACCACGGGCGACACCCTGTGCAGCATCGAGAAGCCGATCATTCTTGAGCGCATGGACTTCCCGGAGCCCGTGATTCACGTTGCCGTCGAGCCGAAGACCAAGGCCGACCAGGAAAAGATGGGTATCGCGCTGGGCCGCCTGGCTCAGGAAGACCCGTCCTTCCGCGTGCGTACCGACGAAGAGTCGGGCCAGACCATCATTGGTGGTATGGGCGAGCTGCACCTAGACATCATCGTTGACCGTATGCGCCGCGAATTCAACGTCGAGGCAAACATCGGCAAGCCGCAGGTGGCCTACCGCGAAACCATTCGCAACACCTGCGAGATCGAAGGCAAGTTCGTTCGCCAGTCCGGCGGCCGTGGCCAGTTCGGCCATTGCTGGATTCGCTTCGCTCCGTGCGATGAAGGTCAGGAAGGTCTGGAGTTCAAGAACGAAGTCGTTGGTGGTGTGGTTCCGAAGGAATACATCCCGGCGATTCAGAAAGGTATCGAAGAGCAGATGAAGAACGGTGTTCTCGCCGGCTATCCGCTCCTCGGTCTGAAGGCCACCGTGTTCGACGGCTCCTACCACGACGTCGACTCCAACGAAATGGCGTTCAAGATCGCGGCCTCCATGGCCACCAAGCAGCTGTCCCAGAAGGGCGGTGCTGTACTGCTTGAACCGATCATGAAGGTCGAGGTGGTGACCCCTGAGGATTACATGGGCGACGTGATGGGTGACCTGAACCGTCGTCGCGGTCTGATCCAGGGCATGGAAGACAGCGTTTCCGGCAAGGTGATCCGCGCCGAGGTTCCGCTGGGCGAGATGTTTGGTTACGCTACCGACGTTCGCTCTATGTCGCAGGGTCGTGCGAGCTACTCCATGGAGT
>JAEWGO010000001.1 GCA_023388255.1 Pseudomonadota bacterium
CAACACCAACAACATCGACACCTGCGCCCGCGTCTGCCACTCGCCGACCGGCTACGGTCTGAAGCAGACGTTCGGCGAATCCGCCGGTACTCAGGACTTCAAGAGCGTCGACAAAGCGGACGTGATACTTCTCGTCGGCGCCAACCCGACCGACGCACATCCGGTCTTCGGCTCGCGCATGAAGAAGCGCCTTCGTGAGGGCGCCAAGTTGATCGTCGTCGATCCCCGCCGGATCGAGCTCGTCCGCTCGCCGCACGTCGAAGCTGCCTACCATCTGCAGCTTCAGCCTTCGACGAACGTCGCGATCATGAACGCCATCGGTCACGTCATCGCGACCGAGAACCTCATCGACCGCAAGTTCGTCAAGCGCCGCTGCGAGCCGACCGACTTCTATCGTTGGGAAGAGTTCATCAAGCGGCCGGAAAATTCTCCGGAAGCCCTTGAACCAATCACCGGCGTCCCGGCAGAGCAGGTCCGTGACGCAGCGAGGCTTTACGCAACCGGCGGCAACGCCGCGATCTACTACGGTCTCGGCGTCACCGAGCACAGCCAGGGCTCGACGATGGTCATGGCCATGGCCAACATCGCAATGGCGACAGGCAACATCGGGCGCGAGGGCGTCGGCGTGAATCCGCTGCGCGGCCAGAACAACGTGCAGGGCTCGTGCGACATGGGTTCGTTCCCGCACGAGTTCCCCGGCTACCGCCACGTGTCCGACGACGCGGTGCGTGCGAGCTTCGAGCAGGCGTGGAACGTGCCGCTGCAGTCCGAACCCGGCCTGCGGATTCCGAACATGTTCGAGGCTGCGCTGGAAGGAAGCTTCATGGCGCTCTACATCGAGGGCGAGGACATCGCGCAGTCCGATCCGGACACGCAGCATGTCACCGCCGCGCTCACTGCGATGGAATGCGTCGTCGTGCAGGACCTGTTCCTCAACGAGACGGCGAAGTTCGCGCACGTGTTCCTGCCCGGTTCCACCTTCCTCGAGAAGGACGGCACCTTCACCAATGCCGAGCGGCGCGTGTCGCGCGTGCGCAAGGTCATGCAGCCGAAGAACGGCTATGCCGACTGGGAAGTCACGCAGCTGCTGTCGAATGCGATGGGCTATCCGATGGACTACGCGAACGCGTCGGAAATCATGGACGAAATCGCGCGCCTGACGCCGACCTTCACCGGCATCAGCTATGCGCGCATCGACGAACTCGAAAGCATCCAGTGGCCGTGCAACGAGGAACATCCGGATGGCACGCCAACCATGCACATCGGCGAGTTCGTGCGCGGCAAGGGGCGCTTCCTGCTGACCGAGTACGTGCCGACACGCGAGAAGGTCAACGCGAAGTACCCGCTGATCCTGACCACCGGTCGCATCCTGAGCCAGTACAACGTCGGCGCGCAGACGCGGCGCACCGGCAACGTCGCCTGGCACAGCGAGGATCGCCTCGAAATCCATCCGCAGGACGCCGAGGACCGCGGCATCCAGGACGGCGACTGGGTCGGCATCCAGAGCCGCGCCGGCGAGACCGTGTTGCGCGCGCTGGTCGCCGACCGCATGCAGCCGGGCGTCGTGTACACGACTTTCCACTTCCCCGGCTCCGGTGCCAACGTGATCACCACCGACAATTCCGACTGGGCGACGAACTGCCCGGAGTACAAGGTGACGGCGGTGCAGGTCACGCGCGTCAGCCAGCCATCGGAATGGCAGAAGCGCTTCCATGCGTTTACCGAAAAGCAGGAAGAACTCTTGCCGGAGGCGCAGCGTGCGCATGTCGCTGGCTGATGCAGCGGATCACGTGTCGGGCGAGAACGTTTCGTCGCCCGGTTTTGCGTTGCGCGAAGTGCGACGCTGGCGCAATGGCCACGACGAGGCCGCACAGGACCGCATCGCCGAGGAAGTACCGATCGCGCTGCTCTACAACGATCGCCCGCATGTCGTGATGATGGCGACGCCGCGCGACCTGGAGGATTTCGCGCTCGGCTTCTCGCTCAGTGAAGCGGTGGTCGGAGCGCCTGGCGAACTGGAATCGTTCGAGTCCAGCCATTTGCTCGAAGGCATCCAATTGCGCCTGCGCGTGCCCGAGGCGCGAGCCGAAGCGCTCGAAACACGCCGACGCAACCTGACCGGCCGCACCAGCTGCGGTCTGTGCGGAGCGCAGGCACTGGAGGATGCGTTGCGCCAGCCGCCGCCGGTGCAGGGCGGTCCGCATATCGACACGGCGATCCTGCAGCGCGCACTCGCGCAGATGCACGGGCGTCAGCCGCTGAACGTTGCGACCGGCGCCACGCATGCGGCCGCGTGGGCGCGTGCCGACGGCGAGATCACACTGCTGCGGGAGGATGTCGGCCGCCACAACGCGCTCGACAAGCTGGTCGGCGCAATGGCGCGCGCGAACGAGGATCCGCAACGCGGCTTCCTCGTCGTCACCAGTCGCGCCAGCTACGAGATGGTGCAGAAGGCGGCGACTGCCGGCATCACCCTGCTCGCGGCGATCTCGGCTCCGACCGCGTTGGCGATCCATCTCGCCGACGAAAGCGGACTTACCCTGGTCGGCTTCGCGCGCCGCGAAGGTCACGTCGTCTACAGTCATGCGCAGCGCATACGCAATGCGCTGCCGGAGGAGGCCGCATGAGCAGCGGATTGCAACACCTGATCCAGATGGCGAACGATATCGGCGCCTATTTTTCTTCGGAGCCCGATCGCACGACCGCACTCGATGGCATCGCGATGCATGTGCGGCGCTACTGGGAGCCGCGCATGCGCCGGCAGATCTATGCCCATCTCGATGCGGGCGGTGCGGGACTCGACGAATTGTCGCTTGTGGCGCTGCGCCAGCTCGCCGCCGAGGAACGTGTCAAGCAGGAGAGCGCGACCGCGTCGTGATGAACGTTCAGCGGCGTACTTTCAGTCGCCGCGCGCGCAGCCATCAAAGGTGCACGTCGCGTTTCGGCGGCGCTTCACGGTGCGAGCGCAAACGGACACATGTGGTTCCATATCTCTCCGAGCTGCGCCTGCGTGTAGGTGTGGCCGCCAGCGAATACCGTATAGAAGAGATTGCGGTTCCTGACCCAGCCGCCGGCCTGGAAGCGTGCCGCGTCACCGGCCGCGGTGTATGGCGCGTTGTACAGCGGATCGGTATTGCCCAGATGGATGTCGACCGGAATCTTCGGCTGCGCGCCGGACAGCAACTCGGCGCATGTCGGCGGATACGAACCGTTGTCGGTGCAGGCGTACTGCTCCAGCGAACCTGCGCTGACGCCGTAGGCCGCGAAATAGTCGGTGTTGTTGAGCGCGAGCGCGTGACCGTAGTGCGCGCCGGCCGAAAAGCCCCACAGATAGATGCGGCTGCGCTCCACGTTGTAGCTCGCGATCGCATCATCGAGCACGGCGCCGATCTCCGCGCCGTCGCCGCTTGCACCCCAGCCGCCCTGGGTCGAATTGCCGACCGGCGCGATGACGATGAAGCCGCCGCTGTCCGCGCGCGTCGCCCAGTCGCTGCGCACCTGCTGCGCAGCCGCCGGCATCGACGCGACCGCAGCGGACCCGCGCAACGCCAGCAGCAATGGCCACGCTCGCGTCGGTGTGTAGTTGGTCGGCAGATGCAGGTAGTAGCTGTGTGTGCCGCCGACGCCGGGCACCGTGATCGTGCGCGTGACGTTGCCGGGATACGTACCGCCGCTGCCGTTCGAGGGAATGTGCGGAATCGTCGCGGCGGCTTCAAAGCCATTCACGAAGATGCCATCGGAGGCTGGGCATAGTGGTCCCGGCAGGCGGACAGTGCTCGCGGCTTCGGCGGAAGCGGTGGCGAGGACGAACAGGAGCATGGGGAGTGTGCGCGGGAAATTCATCCGGCGATCATCATGATCGCCCGGTTAATCGTCCGTGCGGTCGCCGTTATCCCGGCGTAATCTGGGACAAAGCCGTACGCAATCGTAGGGTCGACTCGGCGTGGACGCGGGCCGATCGGAAATTGCGGCGGCGCACGATGGCCAGATCGCCGAACTTGCGGCTAAGATCGCTACGAAATCGTTATGAACCCGCGAAGCAGCCGTTGTCAGAAGGAGCGTTGTATGCAGCGTAGAACCCGTGGAACCTGGCTCGCCCCGTCGCTGGCCGCGCTGCCGCTGGCGCTTGCAGCCGCGCTCGGCGCGCACGACGCGCAGGCCAGCGCGTTCCAGCTCAAGGAAAACAGCGTGCAGGGTCTCGGGCGGGCGTTCGCGGGCGAGGCGGCGGCACCCGGCGATTGTTCGGTCGTCGTCAACAACCCGGCGGCCATCGGTGATCTCGGCACGACCAATTGCGCACAAGCCGACCTCAACGTCATCAACTTCTCGACCAAGTTCCAGGGCAGCGGCCACGACGTGCTGGGCGCGCCGCTGACCGGCGGCAACGGCGGCGACGGCGGCGTCACCAAGCCGGTGCCGGCGATGTATTTCACGCATGCGCTGAACGAGCAGTGGGCGTTCGGTGCCGCGGTCAATGCGCCGTTCGGTTTCCAGACCGAATACGACGACCGCTCGATGGTGCGCTATGAAGGCGTCGAATCGAAGCTCGAATCGATCGCGCTGACGTTCTCCGCTTCGTACAAGATCAACGATCAGTTCTCGCTCGGCGGCAGCATCATCGCGCAGCGCACCAGCGCCAACCTGACCCAGGCAATCGATTTCGGCACGATCCTGCTGCAGGTTGCGCCGAGCCTCAACGGCCAGATCCTGCCGCAGGAAGCCGACGGCTTCGGCGGCCTCAAGGGCGACGACTGGGGTTATGGTTTCAACCTCGGCGCCTTGTGGAAGCCGACCGACAAGGATCGCATCGGCGTCAACTTCCATTCGCAGATCGATCACACGCTGACCGGCACAGCGAAGTTCCAGGTGCCGTCGAACATCGTTCCGTACCTCGGCGGCGCGTTTGCCACCGGTCCGGGCCAGGCCGACTTCAACACGCCGTGGTTCGTGACCGGCAGCTGGTGGCATACCGTCGATGATCGCCTCAGCTTCGGCGTCGACGTCAGCTACACGCATTGGTCGAGCTTCAAGACGCTCGACATCGTCTACGCCAATCCGAAGCAGGCGCCGTTCGCGTCGGCGCAGCTGTTCGACTGGGACAACACCTGGTTCTACTCGTTCGGAGGCGACTATCGCCTCAACGACCAGTGGACCCTGCGTGCCGGCCTCGCCTTCGACCAGACGCCGACCAACGACGTGACGCGCACGCCGCGCGTGCCCGATGGCGACCGCACCTGGGTGTCCTTCGGTGTCGGCTACAAGGCCAGCGAAAACCTCAAGTTCGACGCTGGCTTCGTCCACCTCTGGGTCAGCGACGGCAAGATCAATCACGAGGCATCGACGAAGAGCGTGCTGACCGGCCAGTTCCAGAGCAAGGGCAACGTGCTCGGTATTTCCGGACAGTACCTGTTCTGACGTTAAACGGTTTGGGGAGAGTGTCGGCGGGCACCTTCGGGTGCCCGTCGTTTTTCATGCGATCCGTCCGGGATCGCTGCAGTCGTGTCGGTCGGCAGCATGCGTTGGGGATTGCGTCTTCGGAAGGTCCACCAGCGGCCATCCTTGGCCGCACTTTTCATCAACAGCCCGGGCAGGGAGGTCCATGCGGCGCGGTTCTTGCCGGCTCACGCATGTCGATCCATCCCCTCGGGGATCGAATATCCATTCCGTGGACGGAGGGTGACCGGCAGGCGGATACCGAAACGGCGCTGCAGTGTCCCGCGAGTGCTCCGGACTGCCCGCGGTTGGTCGCCAATGGGTCGCCGCAGTGTTCGTTGCGGAATCCGCTCAATCGAAACCGTTGGCAAACAGGAAATCCCAGGTCTGGTTTTCATACGGGCCGGGATCGGTCGCGCCGAAGCGCGTGCGCGGTTTCGCGTCGAGGTCGAGCACGCTCAACGGGTAGTACGGCACGGGCGCGAGTCCGCGGTTGATGAAGGGCGAGTCGTCGCGCAGATGCAAGTCGCCATTGGCGGCGTCGACGAAGCGCGGATCACCGACGAGTGCGTTTGTCGCGACGAGCGGAAGATTGCCGCTGATGACACCAACGAGGCTGTGGTCGGCGCTCGCGCTGCCGTCACCTATGCCGATGACCGCGCCGCCTTCGAGGTTGACATCCGAGATCGCGTTGTCCAAGAACAGGCTGTTCAGGATTTCCATGTGCACGCCCCCTGCGAGTCCGGCACCGATGCCGCAGCCGCGCGTGCCTTGGCCCGCACAGCGACCGCGCGTGAACGTGCTGTTCGCGATGAGAACGGCGGGCGACACGTTTTCGGCCGTGGCGTTGAGCGTGATCGCGACGTGGCCATACGCCGATGCGGACGCGCTGTTGTCATCGAACAGGCTGCCCGCGATGCGGATGAACCCGTTCTTCGCATACAGGTTCGCGCCGCCGCCGAAATAGCCTTCGTTGTTGGCGACGATCACGTTCTCCAGCCACAACTCGGTGAACGCGTCCGAGAACGAATTCATGTCGACGCCGCCGCCGCGCTGGAACGTGGCCGAATCGCCGTAGCCGTTGCGCAGGCTGAGGTTGGTGACGACGAGGCGCGTGCTCTGCGTCGTGCCGGCCGGCGGGTTGTAGAAGATGTGCAGCACCTGATGCTGGCCGGCGCCATCGAGGATCGTGCGCGACGCGTCCATGCGCATCTGCGCACATTCGTTGCCGTCGACGGTGTACCAGCCGCCGGAAACGGTGAGCCAGCCCGTCGTCTGCGCCGAATACACGAATGCACCGTTGAACGTCGTGTAGATGCCTTCGTGCAACTTGATCTCGTCATCGCCGGGCGAGGTCGCGGCGGCGGTCAGCGCCTGCTGCAGTTCGTTGTGGTCGCGCACGCACCAGCTCGCTGCGTTGGCGATGCCCGGAAGCGTGGCGAACGCGAACAGTGCACTCAAGGTCATTGCGATTGTGTGGAAGCTCACCGTCGTCTCCTTGTCGGATCTCTCCGATGCAGTACGCGATGACGCGGCGAAAACCCGAACGTGGAAAGAGCGTTGGCAGAATGGGCGGCGCCGGCGACCATTTCCCAAGCGTCAGCGGCGGCACATCGCCGATGCTCGACGGGAAACGCAGACATGCGAAGCGGCCGGCATTCCGATGGGTCCGCACGCCGGCCATTGCGCGGATCTTCCGCGCGACTCGCTGCGTTTGCGCACATCCGACGCCAATCTGCGCAAAGCCATGATCGGGGGCGCGCATGAATACACGGATTCCGCGCGACAGCGCATTCGATTCCAACCCATCCGCCGTATCCGGAAGTCGATGCGCCGTGGCGTCCCGGTGAGCTGGAAGGCATGACTCTCGGCGTGTTGACCAGCCTGACGTCGCTGGTTGGCGTCATGCTCATCCCCATCGTCATCGATCGCGGCGTGGCGACCTTGCGCGCGGCGCTCGCCGAGGCATCGCGCAGCGAGGTTGCGGCAATTGCGGGCCGGCTGCGGCTCGGATCCGAGATGGCCGAACGCTAGCAGGCCGAGGAAAAGCTCATCCATGCGCAAAAAGTCGAAGCCGTCGGCCGGCTGTCGAACGGCATCGCGCACGACCTCAACCACATTCTCACGCTGCTGCTCGGCTAGCAGGCAAGGCGCGCGCGGCGATCGACGAGGGCGCGCGCACGCAGGCGCTGGATGGCTTTTACGCGGCGGTCCGCCGTACCGACAAGCTGCTGGATTTCAGCCGCGAGGAGGCAACCCGTGTCGTGCGTTTCGACGCCGTCGCGGCGCTGCGCGAACTCGTACCCTTGCTGCGCCAATCCTTCCGGCTTCGTGTCCGGCTTTCCTTCGATTTTCCGGGCGAGGCGCGCGAAATCATGTTCGACGTTGCGCAGCTCGGCCCGGTCGTGCTCGACATCGCCGCCAACGCCAAGCAGGCGATGCCCGATGGCGGCGAGTTCCTTGTTGCGCTAGAGGACACCGCCGTTTCCGGTCACCTGGAAATCGAATTCAAGGACAGCGGCTATGGCATGGGTGACGAAGTGAAGTCGCGCATGTTCGAGCCGTTCTTCACGACGCGTCTGCCCGGGCAGGGTATTGGCTTGGGATTGTCGGTCGCGCGCAACCTGACCCAGACGCTCGGTGGTGACATCACCGTTGAAAACGAGCAAGGCAAGAGTGCGACGTTCCGCCTTCGTCTGCCGAAGACGGGTCCAGGCGCTTGATGCCAGGCCATGTGTCAGGAGCGCGAAACGATCAAGCGCCGGGTGATCCGCGGTTGCATGCGGGAGTGCTTCGCGAGTGGCTATTCGCCGAGCGTCAACAGCGACGCATTGCCCCCCGCAGCGGTGGTGTTGATCGTCACGGTGCGCTCGGTCGCGAAGCGCAGCAGGTAGTGCGGGCCGCCCGCCTTCGGGCCGGTGCCGCTGAGGCCTTCGCCGCCGAATGGCTGCACGCCGACCACCGCGCCGATCTGGTTGCGGTTGACGTAGCAGTTGCCGACCTTGGCGCGCTTGGCGATGTGCTCGACGGTCGCGTCGATGCGGCTGTGGATGCCGAGGGTCAGGCCGAAGCCGGTCGCGTTGATCGCGTCGATGACGCCGTCCAGTTCGCTGGCCTTCCAGCGCACCACGTGCAGCGCCGGGCCGAACACTTCCTGGGTGAGCAGGCTCAGCGACGGGATCTCGTACGCGCGCGGGGCGAAGAACGTGCCGTGTTCGGCATCGGGTGGCAATGTCACCGTGTTGATGGGTTTGGCTTCGCGATCCATGCGTGCGGCGTGCTCGACGAGGAACCTGCACGACGGTGCATCGATGACCGGGCCGACGTCGGTCGAAAGCTTGGCCGGGTCGCCGACGACGAGTTCGTTCATCGCGCCCTTGAGCATCGCGATCACCTTGTCGGCGATGTCCTCCTGCACGAACAGCACGCGCGCGGCTGAGCAGCGCTGGCCAGCCGAATCGAACGCCGAAGTGACCACGTCCTTGACCAGCTGTTCCGGCAGCGCCGAGGAATCGGCGATCAACGCGTTCTGGCCGCCGGTTTCCGCGATCAGCGCGGCGATCGGCGCGTTGCGCGCGGCCAGCGTGCGGTTGATTGTCCACGCGGTTTCAGTCGAACCGGTGAAGCAGACGCCGGCGACGTCGGGTTTGGTCAACAAGGTGTTGCCGAGCACCGAGCCTTTGCACGGGACGAACTGCAGCACCGCTTCCGGAACGCCGGCCTCGTGCAGCAGCTTCACCGCGGCGTGGCCGACCAGCGTGGTCTGGTCCGCCGGTTTGGCGATCACCGCATTGCCGGAGGCGAGGCCGGCGGCGACCTGGCCCATGAAGATCGCCAGCGGGAAGTTCCACGGGCTGATGCAGACGAACACGCCGCGGCCGCGCAGGAACAGCTGGTTCGATTCGCCGGTCGGGCCGGGCAGGTTTTCCGGCGCGCCGAACAGCTTGCGCGACATCGCCGCGTAGTAGCGGCACATGTCGGCCGCTTCGCGCACTTCCGAGATCGCAGCCGGGATCGTCTTGCCGGCTTCGCGCACGCACAGCGCGATGAACTCGCCGCGGCGCGCTTCGAGCAGGTCGGCCGCGTGTTCGAGGATCGCGGCGCGGCTCGCGGCCGGCAGCAGATCCCAGTCGACTTGCGCGGCGACGCCGTTGGCGAGCGCCTTCTCGATCGTCGCGGCGTCCGCGTTCTGGCTGCGTCCGATCACCTGGCGGCGGTCGGCAGGATTGGTCACGTCGCGCGCGGCTTCGCCGGTTGTAGCGCCCGGCACCAGCGGTGCAGCGGTCCACGGCGCATGCGGCGTGTTGACGGCCTCGGCGAGGGCCTTGAGTTCGTTGTCGTTGGCGAGGTTGACGCCCATGGAGTTCTTCCTGGATACCGAGGTTGAGTTCTGCGCAAGCACGGAACTTTCGCCGTAGAGACCGACCGGCAACGGGATGCGCGGGTGCGGCTTGGAGGGAAATGCGCGCACCGTCTCGCACGGATCGGCGACGAGGTCGCGGACCGCCACGGCTTCATCGACGATACGGTTCACGAACGAGGTATTCGCACCGTTTTCAAGCAGGCGGCGCACCAGATAGGGCAGCAGGTCTTCGTGGCTGCCGACCGGTGCGTAGACGCGGCACGGCACATCGAGATTCTTCGGTCCGATGACTTCGCCGTACAGGTCTGCGCCCATGCCGTGCAGTCGCTGGAACTCGAACGGCCGGCCCTGCGCGTGATGGTGGATCGCCGCGATCGTGTGCGCGTTGTGGGTCGCGAACTGCGGATAGATCGCCTCGCTGCCGGCCGCGAACAGGCGCTTCGCGCAGGCCAGATACGACACGTCGGTGTTCGGCTTGCGCGTGAACACCGGATAGCCGACGAAGCCGCCCTCCTGCGCGCGCTTGATCTCCGAATCCCAGTACGCGCCCTTGACCAGGCGCACGCACCAGCGCCGGTTCGCGTTGCGCGCGGTTTCGGCGAGCCAGTCGATCACGAACGGGCAACGCTTCTGGTACGCCTGCACGGCAAGGCCGAAGCCGTTCCAGCCTTCCAGCGACGGATCGGCGAACACCGCGCCGATGACCTCCAGCGAGAGCTCGAGGCGGTCCGATTCCTCGGCATCGACGGTCATGCCGATGCCGTTCTTCATCGCGAGTTGGGCGAGTTCGAGCAGCTTCGGCGTCAGCTCCGCGTGCACGCGTGCACGCTTGAAGGTTTCATAGCGCGGATGCAGCGCCGACAGCTTGACCGAGATCGACGGCGCCTCAAGCACGCTGGCGAAGGGTCCGCGCTTGCCAAGTGCGCCGATCGCATCCTTGTAGGCGCGGTGGTAGCGCTCGGCATCCGGTTGGGTCAGTGCGGCTTCGCCGAGCATGTCATAGGAGTAGCGATAGGCCGCGTTGTCCTTCTCGGCGGAGCGGTCCAGCGCTTCGTCGATCGTGCGGCCCATCACGAACTGGTGGCCCATGATGCGCATCGCCTGGCGCACGGCGAGGCGGATCACCGGTTCGCCGGCGCGCCCGACCAGGCGCTTCAGCGCGCCGGTGAAGTCACGGCGCGTCTCGTCGGCGAGGTTGACCAGATGGCCGGTCAGCATCAGGCCCCAGGTCGAGGCATTGACGAATACGGAGTCGCTGCCGCCGAGGTGCTTCTTCCAGTTCGCCTCGCCGAGCTTGTCGCGAATCAGCTTGTCCGCGGTCGCGCTGTCCGGGATACGCAGCAGCGCCTCGGCGACGCACATCAGCAGCACGCCTTCCTCACTGGAAAGGTCGTACTGGCGCATGAACGATTCGACCGCACTCTGCTTGTCGGCGCGGGCACGCACCCGCGCGACCAATTCGGCGGCACGGGCGAGCACCAGCTCGCGTTCGGCCGGCGGCAGGCTAGCCTGCGCGAGCAGTTCATCGACCGCTTCGGTCTCGTCGCGCGACCAGGCGGTCGTGATGCGCGCCCAGGTCGGCGCGGCAGCAGGGGGCAATTCGGGAAGCAGGGGTTCGCTCAAGGCGGTTCTCAAGATGCAGTGGGCGCTTGCGTGAACCGCTCGCGCGAAGGCGCGTAGTGTAGTGAGGCGACCGGCGGCGGCCAAGATCGAAGGCGCCCCTCCGCGCACCAGGGCGCTGGCGAAGCGCGAGCGGTGGGGCGGGCTGCATGGATGCAAGAAACGCCATCTCCGGCGACCGCTGCTCCGCCGATTTGCTGTCGCGCGAGGCTGTCCGGACGCGGTTTGTTGTTGCCGCTGCCGCGCGCGGTCAACTATCATGCCCGTTTCATGCATCCCGATACCCTCAAGGCTCCGGCCCGAGGCGGGCTGGCGCGCCGCGACGACGGCGACAACGGCGAATCCGAAAGTACTCGAAACTAGGTGATGGCGATGATTTCATCCGGGGTCCAGCGCGCCAGTCGCGCCCTTGCGTTGCCGGCGTTGCTGGCAAGCGGCGCGGCGTTCGCGAATCCGCAGCCGTGGCAGCTCAACATGACGCCCGGCGTGACGTCGATCTCGCAGCGCATCCACGGCGTGCACATGCTCGCTTTCTGGGTCTGTGTGGCGATCGGCATCATCGTGTTCGGCGCGATGATCTACGCGATGGTGCGCTTCCGTAAGTCGAAGGGCGCGGTCGCCGCGACCTGGAGCCACAACACGGTGATGGAGGCGATCTGGACCACGGTGCCGATCATCATCCTGATCGTGATGGCGTGGCCGGCGACCAAGTTGCTAGTCGACATGGCCAATGTCGAAAACTCCGACATGACCATCAAGGTCACCGGCTACCAGTGGAAATGGCGCTACGAATACGTCGACTACTTCAAGAAGACGCCGAGCGTGAACTTCATCTCGAGCCTGGACGCGGATTCCAATCGCGCGCGCCAGCTCGGTTCGGGCATCGACCCGGCTTCGGTCAAGGATGGCGACTTCAACAGCTATCTGCTCAACGTCGACAAGCCGCTGGTGTTGCCGGTGGGCGTCAAGATCCGTTTCGTGATCACCGCCGACGACGTGATCCATTCCTGGTGGGTACCGGTGCTCGGCTGGAAGCAGGATGCAATCCCCGGAATCATCAACGACAACTGGACACAGATCGATACGCCTGGCGTGTACCGCGGCCAGTGCGCGGAACTGTGCGGCAAGGACCACGGTTTCATGCCGATCGTGGTGAAGGCGGTACCGAAGGCCGAGTTCGAGCAGTGGCTGGCGTCACAGGAAGCCGAGGCCGCCGCGGCGAAAACGGCCGCCACCGCGCAGGTCGCGCCAGCTGGCGAGTCCCGGGGCTGATCGATCACGCGCGCGTTCGTTCGCGAACGCAAGGTCAAACGCGGCGATTGATGGCCGCACCGAGTTTGAGTCGTGCGTTCGTCTTCGAACGCAAAGCGAAGAGAAAAAGCGGCCATCCGTGACCGCACTTTTCAATTACCGAGGTTCCAGGCCATGGCCGCAGTCAATCCCGCCATCCACGACACGCATCACGATGCGCATGACGACCACGATCACAAGCCGAAGGGCTTCCTGCATCGCTGGCTGTTCACGACGAACCACAAGGATATCGGGACGCTGTACCTGATCTTCTCGCTGACGATGTTCTTCATCGGCGGCTCGATGGCGATGATCATCCGCGCGGAACTCTTCAAGCCGGGCCTGCAGCTCGTGCAGCCGGAGTTCTTCAACGAAATGACCACGATGCACGCGCTGATCATGATCTTCGGCGCGGTCATGCCGGCTTTCGTCGGCCTCGGCAACTGGATGATCCCGTTGCAGATCGGCGCGCCGGACATGGCGCTCCCGCGCATGAACAACTGGTCGTTCTGGATCCTCCCGTTCGCATTCTTCCTGCTGCTGGCCGAGATCTTCATGCCCGGCGGCGGCCCGCAGGGTGGCTGGACGATGTATCCGCCGCTGGTGCTGGAAGGTGGCAGCAACGTGGCCTTCATGATCTTCGCGATCCACCTGATGGGCATCAGCTCCATCATGGGCGCGATCAACATCATCGCGACAATCCTCAACATGCGTGCGCCCGGCATGGACCTGCTGAAGATGCCGGTGTTCGTGTGGAGCTGGCTGATCACCGCGTTCCTGCTCATCGCGGTCATGCCGGTGCTCGCCGGTGCCGTCACGATGCTGCTGACCGACAAGTTCTTCGGCACCAGCTTCTTCAACGCAGCCGGCGGCGGCGACCCCGTGATGTACCAGCACATCTTCTGGTTCTTCGGGCATCCCGAGGTCTACATCATGATCCTGCCGGCGTTCGGCATCATCTCGGAGATCATCCCGACCTTCTCGCGCAAGCCGATCTTCGGCTACCAGGCGATGGTCTATGCGATCGCCTCGATCGCGTTCCTCTCGTTCATCGTGTGGGCGCACCACATGTTCTCGGTCGGCATGCCGCTCGGTGGTGAGCTGTTCTTCATGTACGCGACGATGCTGATCGCGATCCCGACCGGCGTGAAGGTGTTCAACTGGGTTTCGACGATGTGGGGCGGCTCGATGACGTTCGAGACGCCGATGCTGTTTGCTGTCGCGTTTGTCATCTTGTTCACGATTGGCGGCTTCTCGGGCGTCATGTGCGCGATCGTGCCGGCCGACTTCCAGTACCAGGACACCTACTTCGTCGTTGCGCATTTCCACTACGTGCTGGTCACCGGTGCGATCTTCGCGATCATGGCGTCGGCGTATTACTGGCTGCCGAAGTGGTGCGGCAACATGTATTCGGAAAAGTGGGGCAAGATCCACTTCTGGTCGAGTGTGATCTCGGTCAACGTGCTGTTCTTCCCGCAGCACTTCCTTGGGTTGGCCGGCATGCCGCGCCGCATCCCCGACTACAATGTCGCGTTCGCCGACTTCAACATGATCTCGTCGATCGGTGGCTTCTGGTTCGGTGCGAGCCAGCTGATCTTCGTCGGCGTCATCATCCACGCCGTGTACTTCTCGAAGAACCGCGCGACCGCGCAGGTTTGGGAAGGCGCGCACGGACTTGAATGGACGGTGCCGTCGCCGGCGCCACACCACACGTTCACGACGCCGCCGGTGATCACGCCGGGCATGCTTGCCCATGGCGACGTGAGTCATTGATTGGTGCGATCGTCCTTGATCGCTGCCTCCATGGCGGGAAATGTGCGAGTCGAAGCGTGTTGCACCTGCTGATCCAGAAGCGGCCATCCGTGGCCGCACTTTCCACCAACAGCACAAGTTCAGGGTAGCGCGCGGGAAACGATGAAAGAGCAGATCGCCAGCAACGACCAGCAAGCCCGTCGCGCGCATGCGCGGCGCACGGCCTTGTGGATCGGTGCAGTTGCGCTGGGGATCTACGTGATAGCGATCCTCCAGGTCGTGCTCAAGCGATGAGCACGCAGTCCGACCGCAATCTTGGCGTGCTCAAGGTGGGTGCGATCGTCTGCGCCTGTGCGTTCCTGTTCGGTTTCGCGATGGTGCCGGTATATCGTGTCGTCTGCGAGCACGTGCTCGGCATCAAGCTGGTCGACGGAGCGGTCGATCGCAGCGCTTTGGCCGGCATGGTCGAGGACACGAGTCGGACGGTCACCGTGCAATTCGTCAGCAACGTCAACAGCAAGCTGCCGTGGGCGTTCGCGCCGGAGCAGGCGACGATCGAAGTGCATCCGGGCAAGCTCACCGAAGTCTGGTTCGATGCGACCAACCACGGCGACGAGGCGATCGTCGGCAATGCGGTGCCGAGCATCGCGCCGAGCAACGTTTCGCCATACTTCAACAAGACCGAATGCTTCTGCTTCACCGAGCAAGTGCTGAAGGCGGGCGAGTCGCGCCGCATGCCGGTGCAGTTCTACGTCGACACGCGTCTGCCCAAGGACGTGCGCGAACTCACGCTGTCGTACACTTTCTACGCGAACGACGTCGCCACCCGGCGTCTGTCCGAAACCGGCTCGCCGTTGCCCGCGGCGGGTTGAACCCCGTATTTGTCGAACTGATCGAGAACAGCCGCCATGGCGCAAACACAAGGTGCTTACTACGTCCCCCACGGCAGCCACTGGCCGATCATCGGGTCGTTCGGCCTGCTCGGCACGGTCGGCGGCGCCGCTCTCTGGCTGGATGAGGTCGATGTCTGGGGCAAACCGATCATGGCGATCGGCATCGCGCTGCTGCTGGTGATGATGTTCGGTTGGTTCGGCACGGTCATCCGCGAATCCGTCGGCGGCAAGTACAACAAGCAGGTCGACACATCGTTCCGCATGGGAATGATGTGGTTCATTTTCTCCGAGATCATGTTCTTCGGCGCGTTCTTCGGCGCGTTGTTCTACGCGCGCGCGCTGTCGGTGCCGTGGCTCGGCGGTGAAGGTCATGGCGCGTCGACCAACTTCTACCTGTGGCCGCATTTCAGTGCGGCATGGCCGACCAACGGACCGGGCGATGTCGGCGGCGCATTCTCGATCGTGTCGCCGTGGGGCCTGCCGTTGATCAATACGCTGCTGCTGCTGTCGTCCGGCGTCACCATCACGATCGCGCACCACGCGCTGCGCGCCGGTCATCGCAAGCAGTTGCTGATCTTCCTCGCCGCTACCGTACTGCTCGGCGCGCTGTTTCTCGGCTTCCAGGCCCATGAGTACATGGAAGCCTACGAGCACCTGAACCTGACTCTCGGCAGCGGCGTCTACGGCAGCACGTTCTTCATGCTGACCGGCTTCCACGGCCTGCATGTCACGCTCGGCGCGATCATGCTCGCGGTGATCTGGTTCCGCTGCGCGAAAGGCCACTTCACCAAGGACAACCATTTCGGCTTCGAAGCGGTCGCATGGTATTGGCACTTCGTCGACGTGGTCTGGCTCGGCCTGTTCCTGTTCGTCTACGTGCTGTAGGCGCCCGGCAGCGGGAGTCGCGGATCGGATTCCCGCTTGCTGAAGGGAATCGACTGGATCGCCGTTTGCTTCCAACGATTCCCGATGCCGCAATCCCGGCGCCCGGTTTCTTCAGCCTCCGATCCCATGTGGCCGGATGATGCCGGTCCAGATGCCGAGGATGACCAGCAGGATCAGCAGTACCGACAGCGCGATGCGCCGGGTCAATGCCTTCAGCGTGCGATCGCTCTGGCCCTTGTCGGTCATCATGAAATACAGACCGGCGCCGAGGTTGTAGATGATCGCCGCGAAGAAGAACAGGATCAGGACAGTGCCGAGCATGTGCAAGCCTCCCACGCGATGCCGGACGTCGGCAGCGCAGGCGAGTATATCGCCGCACCGACGTGGCTAGGCACTGGCGTCGTCCGCGCGCCTTCGCGGTCGCACTGACCGTTGCCGGCATCGCCTTTTTCATCGCGTTGGGCGGCTGGCAGGTGCGTCGCGCGCACGAGAAGGTGGCCATGTTCGCCGCCTTCGACGCCGCTGCCGTGCAGGCGCCAGTTGCACTCGAGCAGGCACGTCGCGAGACGGATCCGACACGCTATCCGCGCGTCCACGTTGGCGGCCGTTACGATCCGGCGCATGCCTATGTGCTCGACAATCAGGTACGTGATGGGCGCCCGGGAGTAATGGTGTTCGACGTGTTCGAACCGGTCGATGGCAGCCCGCCGCTGCTCGTCAATCGCGGCTTCCTCGCGCGCGATGCGCGTGGGGAGCCGCCCATGATTCCACCACCGCCTTCGGGTGAGCAGGATGTCATCGCGCTGTATGCGCCGCCGCCGGGTTCCGGCCTGCGCCTCGGCGGCGATGCGCTGTCGCGCCAGGCGACCTGGCCGAAGACGAGCATCTACATCGATCTCGGCGAGATTTCCGCGGATCTGGGGCGGCAGCTCGATCCGCGCGTGCTGCTGCTGTCGCCCGACCAAGGCGACCGCGGTGGCTTCGTGCGCGAATGGCGTCCCGAAGTGTTTCCACCCGAGCGCCACTATGGCTACGCCTTCACCTGGTTCATGTTCGCCGGCGTCGCCGTGGCGATCTTCGTGATCCGGCACTGGCGCTGAGGACTTTCGAATGACCCTGCAACCGAAGACCCGCAAACGCATCGGCCTCGTGCTGATCATGCTGCTGTTCGCCGCGCCTTTGGTCACCGCCTACGTGCTGAACGCGGTCGGCTGGCGCCCTTCCGGCATGCGCAACTACGGCGAGTTGATCGAGCCGCCGCAGGACCTGACCGCCGCGCATTTCGTGCTCGCCGATGGCCAGCCGCTGAAATGGAAGGACGAAGACTGGTCGTGGACCGTGTTCGCGCTGACCGGCCCCGACTGTGCGCAGCAGTGCCTCGCGCGCCTCGACGAGCTGCGTCGCGCACGCCTGACCTTGAACCAGAACGCCCCGCGCGTGCGTGTGCTGGTGCTGGCCGAACTGCCGGCCACGCTGCTCGCACGCCTCGCGCCGATTGCGACCGTGCGCGACGTCGACATGAAGCTCGCCAACCTCCTGCCGGCGACGCCGGACACGGTCGCGCTCGCGTTCGCCGATCCCCATGGCTTTCTCGTCATGCGCTATCCAACCGACTACGACGCCAACAAGATGCGCAAGGATCTTGCGCGGCTGGTCAAGGGATGAGCATGCGTGCCCTCTTCACCCCGGCGCGACTGGCCGCATTCGCCACCGTGTTCGCGTTTCTCGTGATCGTGTTCGGTGCATTCGTGCGCCTGTCGAATGCCGGCCTGTCCTGTCCGGACTGGCCGACCTGCTACGGCCAGGCGACCTGGCCCGGCCACGAACACGAGATAGCTCGCGCCAACGAGGCGTTCCCGGATCGCCCGTTCGAGACGCACAAGGCCTGGCGCGAACAGGTGCACCGCATGATCGCCGGCACGCTCGGCCTGCTCGTGTTCGCACTCGCGCTGACCGCGGTGTGGCGCCGCCGACCGCAGATCATCACCTTGTTCTCGGCGGCCGCCGCTGCGGCGATCGGCATTGCGCTGTACATGAAAGGCGCCTACGCGGCATCGGCGGCACTGTCGCTGGTGGCGATCGCATTGCCATTGTCGGTGGCCGCGCGACTCGACCGCAGCGCACCGTGGCGCGTCGCGGTCGCCGCATTCGCGGTCGTGATCTTCCAGGCCATGCTCGGCATGTGGACGGTCACCTTGCTGCTGAAGCCGGTTGTCGTCATGGGCCATCTGCTCGGCGGCCTGCTGACGTTCGCGCTGCTCGGCTACGTCGCGCTGCGACTGGCCGATACGCGCGCGCCGACGACGGAGCAGCGGCGCCTGCAGCCGATGGTCGTCGTCGCGCTCGTGCTGCTTGGCCTGCAGATCGCGCTCGGTGGCTGGACCAGCGCGAACTATGCGGCACTCGCCTGCGGCGCGGACTTCCCGAAATGCGCCGGCTCGTGGTGGCCGATGACCGACTTCCGCGAAGCCTTCGTGCTCTGGCGCGGCATCGGCGTGAACTACGAAGGCGGCGTGCTCGACGCGGCCGCGCGTGCGGCGATCCAGATCACGCATCGCATCGGCGCATTGGTCGTGTTCGTCTATGTGCTTGCGACTGCAGTACGGGCGTGGCGACGCGGCTTGTGCCTGCCCGCCACGGCCGTCGCGCTGCTGCTGTGCGCGCAGGTCGCACTCGGCATCCTCAACGTGAAGCTGCTGCTGCCGTTGCCGGTGGCGACCGCGCACAATGGCGTCGCGGCGCTGCTGCTGCTGTCATTGATCGCGTTGCTCGTGCGCGTGCAACCGCCGCTGACCGGCGCGGCCGCGGAAACGTCGCCGCCGCGGCTTCGGAGTGCCTGACGCCGTGAAAGAACGCTCCCTCGCCAGTCAGTACTTCGAGCTCACCAAGCCGCGCGTCGTCGCGCTGATCGTGTTCACCGCGATCATCGGCATGTTCCTCGCGGTGCCGGGTCTGCCGCCGCTGCGCCAATCGGTCGCCGGCTTCATCGGCATCTGGCTGGCGGCCGCATCGGCTGCCGCACTGAATCATCTGATCGACCAGCGCATCGACAAACTGATGGCGCGCACCTCGCAGCGCCCGCTCGCCACGGGCGCGCTGACGCCGACGCAGGTACTCGCGTTTGCGTTGATCCTCGGCACCTTGTCGATGGCGATCCTGGTCGCGCTGGTCAATCCCCTGACCGCTTTGCTGACGTTCTTCTCCCTGATCGGCTATGCCGTGGTCTACACCGCATACCTGAAGCGCGCCACGCCGCAGAACATCGTCATCGGCGGCGCGGCCGGCGCCGCACCGCCCGTGCTCGGCTGGGCCGCGGTGACCGGTCACGTGCATCCGTATGCGCTGCTGCTGTTCCTGATCATCTTCATCTGGACGCCGCCGCATTTCTGGGCGCTGGCGATCTTCCGCCGCGAGGACTATTCGCGCGCGCAGGTGCCGATGCTGCCGGTCACGCACGGCGTCGTCTACACGCGCTGGCACGTGCTGTTCTACACCGTGCTGCTGATCGTGATCACGGTATTGCCGTACCTGACCGGCATGAGCGGCTTGTTCTACCTCGGCGGCGCGCTCGTGCTCGGCGGCGGTTTCCTCTGGTACGCGATCCGCCTGCTGAATCCGCCGGACGATTTCTTCGCGATGCGCATGTTCAACTACTCGATCATCTACCTGATGGCGCTGTTCGCGTTTCTGCTGGTCGATCACTACCTGCCATCGTCGCTGCCATCGCAGGCGGCGGCCATCACGCTGCAGAAGGTCGGCACCTGACATTCGTCGCGGACTGCGTGCCGCGCCCTCCACGACGTTCGCCTCAAGCCACATGCGCGGGCGATCGCGCATGCGCGATTGCGTCCTCCGGCGGAATGCGTTCCATCTGTTGCAGGATGCCAGTCGGAATGCAAACGACGATTCCGTAAGGTTCGCGTCAGCTATGTAAAACCGCTCGCGGGCTCACCAAACCCGCCACTAGGATCGGAATTCCATCGGCCTTTTCGAACGCCGATCGCGCAGCGGAATATCGCGATCGACGTCAATGCCCTTTCGCGAGACGCCTCTTCATCGGGCGATCCCGTGTCCGGAAACGCCGGGGCATTCCCTGACTATCGTTGCGAGGTTTCCATGTTCCCGACGCCCGCCCACTCGCGTGCCGCGAGCACGCGCAGGTTCGTGCGATTGCGTGCCCTTTGCGGCAGCATCGCACTCGCTTGCGCTGTTTCGGCGCATCCCGTTTTCGCAGCAGCAGCGCCGGAAAACCTCGGCAATGGCCTTGCGCTGCTGGTACAGAGCAATCTCGCGACGAAGGGCCTCACCGGCACGGCATTGCAGGCCGCCGCACCTTACGACGGCTACACCACCGAGCAGGCGGCCTCGATGGCGAAGCTTGCGATCAGTGATGCGCAGGGGCGCGTACTCGTGCGCATCAATCCCGACGGTTCGCAGCCGGTCACTGCGCTGGCGAGTGCAGTGCAGGCGAGCATCGCGTCGGTGCATGTCACGGCGATCGATGCGAACTACCGCAAGGTCGGCGTCATGGATGCCTATGTCGGCGTCGACGACGTGACTGAGCTGGCGACATTCCCCGGCGTGCGTTCGCTCATCATGGAACTCAAGCCGCGCCATTCCGACGCGCACGTCGGCGGGCCGGTCGGAACCGCCGTCAATCCGGGGCCGGACGCGCAGGACGGCGACATCCTGCGCAAGCTCGGCTCGGTGTTCGACCAAGGCGTCACGCAGCACCGCGTCGACCGCATCAACCGGTTTTACAGCGCCTCCGCGCCGCTCGACTACGAGGGCAGCGGAATGAGCATCGGCTTCATCTCCAACAGCTTCGGCGCGAACGCGTCGGCGGCTGCGACCGACGTCACCAGGTTCGATCTGCCGGGCGCAGCCAACAATCCGGTGAATACGCAAGCCGTCGTGGTGCTCGAGGACGACACCACCGCCGGCAGCGACGACGAAGGCCGCGCGATGGTCCAGATCGGCTACAAGATGGCGCCGAAGGCCAGGCTCGCGTTCGCCACCGCGAACTTCGGCGAAGTCGACTTCGCGAACAATATCCGTGCACTTGCGGGCATGCCCGGCAGCACCTATCCGGGGCAGACATTCGCTGCCGACACGATTTGCGACGACGTCGGCTACTACGACGAACCGTACTTCCAGGACGGCATCATCAGCGCCGGCATCGACGATGTGGCCGCGTTCGGCGTGCCGTACTTCTCGTCCGCGGCGAACGACATCGGCGTCAACGGCTACGAATCCGACCTGCGTTGGGTGCCCAACGGAACCGGAATGACCGCGGCGGCCGGCAACACTGCGCTGACCGGCACCAACATCAACCTCGCCAACGTTCCGCCGGAGCTGTACGCGGGCGGCTTCCACAACTTCAACCCGAACTTCGGCCAGCTCGATGTCGCGCAAACGGTGAACATCGCGAGCAACGCGAACGAGCCGCCGACCGTACTGCAGTGGAACGAACCGTACGATCAGACGACGACGCCGGAACTGGTCACGCCGCCGCTGTTTGTCGGCCACGGCACGATCACCGGCACGCAGACGTCGGTGAGCTTCACCATCCCAGCGAGCCTGACCGCCGGCAACCTGTATGAACTCACGTCGGATGCCGACGCCGGCAGCAGCGTCGATTCGATCGTGACGATCAAGGATCCGGGCGGCAACACCATCGTCGACCATCAGGACACCCAGGTCGATGAAATCGCGCGCTTCTTCGCACCGGTCACCGGCGGCAACTATTCGGTGACGATCAACCGCTACGGCACCACCACCGGTGCGCTCACGGTCACGCTGTATGCGACCAACGGCTTCAGTGGTCCAGCCGTGAAGACGCGCATCAGCCTGCTCGCGTTCACCAGCGCAGGCGTGTACGTGCCGGGCAGTTCGCTCACCGCCAACACGTTGGCGACGAACGAACCGATCCAGCTCGGCACCACGCTGCGCTCGGGCGGCGGCTCGCAGTTGCAGTACGTGATCGCGCGCGCGAACGTGCCGGACGGTCCCAACATCGCCACGCACGTGCGCTACCTGATTCCGGGCAACGGACTCAGTGGCATCGGTCCGGCGGAATATGTCTCCTACAACACTGTCACCACCGGTGGCCACGCGATGGCGAAGGGCAGCAACGGCACGGCCGCGTACAGCGTATTCCGGCCGAGCCTGCCGGAGACGTTCACGTCGCCCGGCCCGGTCAAGATCTACTTCGACAACAGCGGCAGCGGCGAGCAGTTCGCGACACCGGAAATCCGCCGCCAGCCGCGCATCGCTGCAGCCGATGGCGCCAACAACACCGTGCTGTCGCCGAATTTCTACGGCACCAGTGCGGCCGCGCCGCACGCCGCGGCGATCGCGGCGCTCGTGCTGGAGGCGAAGGGTGGCCACCATTCGGTCACACCGACGCAGATGACGAGCCTGCTCCAGCGCAGCACGTTCCCGCACGATCTCGACCCGTCCGCTTCGGCCGGCGTCGCCTACACGGCGAGCGGCGCCAAGGTCGCGATCCGCATCGCCAGCGATGGCAGCAACAACGCCGGCACTGGCGGCCAGGACGCGAATGCGTTCACCGTCGCCTACAGCGGCAGCGGCAGCCTCGCAACGCTGGTGTTCAATCCGGCCGGCACCGCGGCGACCGCAGGCAATGTCTCGGGCGGCAGCAACAACGTGGCGGACGTCAGCGGATCGAGCCCGGCGACGGTCAAGTATTCGGAGCTGGGCGCGCCGGGAACGGTGTTCGCACCGTCCGTGCGGCCGTTCACGATCGGCAGCCAATCCACGATTGCAGCGGCGGATGTCAGCGCGACCTACAGCAATCCTGCACCGGCGCCGTCGACGAACCAGTCGTGGACGATGAGCTTGACGTTCGTCAGTGGTGCGTTCACGCAGGACAAGACGCTGCGCTACACGGTGGGTCGCGCGGAACAGCATTCGGCCGGGAACACCACGACGACCGACTACCTCGCCGACCTGTTCGGTGGCGGCGTCTCGCTGCCGAGCGGCACCGTGATTCCGGGCGGCATGACCTTCAGCGGCAGCACCAGCACCGGCGAAACCTTCAGCGGAACGATCCAGAACCGCATCGGCGCGGGCTACACGCCGGTCGACGGATACGGGTTCATCAACGCCGAGAAGGCCGTCAACCAGACCGTGCAATAGGAGCCGCCGACATGTCGCATCACATCAACACGTTCGCGCTCCGCAGCGGAGCGCAGCAAAGGCCGGGACGCATTGCCGTGCACACACGTCGTTCCATGTCCCTGCTCGCATTGGCCGTTGCATTGGCCGTTCCGCTGTCGGCCCTGGCCGCGATCAGCGAGAACTTCGACGGCGTGACCGCACCCGCATTGCCGGACGGATGGACATCCGCGGTCGCCGTCGGTGCCGGCAGCACCGCGCCTTGGATCACCAAAGCCGTCGGCCACGCCAACTCCGCGCCGAACGCGCTATGGGCCGACGACGTCAACGACTACGCCGACGTCAGCATCGTCTCGCCAACGTATTCGCTGCCGGCGAGCGGCAGCGCAACGATCACGTTCCATCACAGCTATGTGTTGTGGGCGCCGGACCCGAGCGACCAGGCCGGCGGCGTCTACAACGGCGGCGTGCTGGAAGTCTCGATCAATGGCGGCGCATTCCAGGACCTGGTCGATGCCGGCGGCTCGTTCAGCGTCGGCGGCTACAGTGCACAGCTCGATCCGACGCTCGACAATCCGCTGGTACAGCCTCCTCAGGTCGGCCGCAGCGTCTGGGGTGGCGACTCGAATGGCTTCGTCGCGACGACCGCCACGCTGCCGGCCAGCGCGCAGGGCGGCACGATCGCATTGCGCTGGCGTCTGGGCACCGAAGGTGGCGGTCGCGGCTACGCCACCTATTCGGGTTGGTGGCTCGACGACTTCACCTGCGAGGCCTGCCAGACGGCGGTGAACGACACGATCTTCAAGGACGGCTTCGACGGTCCGCAATGACCTGATGCGACGACGAGCCCGGTCGCGGTTGCGCGCCAGGGCCGTCGTTCAACCGCGCTCCATCAGGGTGGACGACTGCACCATTTGCGTATCGGCGTGCTTCGCATAGCGTTGCGCCAGCACTGCGCAGACCATCAGCTGGATCTGGTGGTAGAGCATGACCGGCAGCACGATCAGGCCGAGCGCGGGGCTGCCGGCAAACAGGATCTTCGCCATCGGCACGCCGGTGGCGAGGCTCTTCTTCGAACCGCAGAAAACGATGACGACCTCGTCCGCGTGCGCGAAGCCGAGGCGGCGGCTGGCCCACGTCGTCGACGCGAGCACGGTGCCGAGCAACAGCAGCACGACGACGAGCAGGCCGAGCAGCGCCGCAAGCGGCACGTGGTTCCACAAGCCATCGACGACCGATTCGCTGAAGGCGATGTAGACGATCAGCAGCACCGTGCCGCGATCGGTGAACGCAAGCACGCGATGCCGGCGCGCGATGGCTGCGCCTATCCACGGACGCAGCAGATGACCGGCGACGAACGGCAGCAACAACTCCAGCACGATGTCGACGATGGCCTGCAGCGGCGAGCCGGTGTCGCCGCGCGTGGCAAGCAGGGTGGCGACCAGCAGCGGTGTGGCGAACACGCCGAGCAGGTTCGACGCCGACGCGCTGCATACCGCGGCCGGCACATTGCCGCGCGCGATCGAGGTGAACGCGATCGACGACTGCACCGTCGATGGCAGGCAACACAGGAACAGCACGCCCGCATATAGCTCCGGCGTCAGCAGCAGCGGTGCCAGCGGTTTCAGCGCGAGGCCGAGCAGCGGGAACAGCGCGAACGTCGACAGCAGCACCAGCACGTGCAACTTCCAGTTCGCCATGCCGGCGATGATCGCCTCGCGCGACAGACGCGCGCCATGCATGAAGAACAGCAGCGCGATCGCGGCGATCGAGATGACATTGAATACATGCGCTGCGGTGCCCGAGCACGGCAGCAGGCTGGCCAGCACCACGGTCGCGACCAGCGCGATCGTGAAACCGTCGAACAGCGTGCGCAGGAGTTTCATCAATCGTTGTTCCTTGTCGGTCCGCAACGCGGAGGCCGCTATTCTTCAATCAGATTGTTCTTCCAGAACAGCATCGTCGCTGCGCGGAAATGGTCCACGTTCGGCTTCTTGCGGAAGCCGTGGCCCTCGTCCTTGAACTCGAGGAACCAGACCGTTCCGCCATTGGCGCGCACCGAGCGCACGATCTGTTCGGCTTCGCTGGCCGGCACGCGCGGATCGTTCGATCCCTGCGCGACGAACAGCGGTCGGGTGATCGCCTTCGCGTTCGTCGTCGGCGAGATTCTCTCGAGGAACGCCTTCATCTTCGCGTCGCGTTCGTCGCCGTACTCCGCGCGACGCAGGTCGCGGCGATAGCTTTCCGTGTTATCGAGAAAGGTCACGAAGTTCGAGATGCCGACGACGTCGACGCCGGCGCGCAGGCGGTCGTCGTAGTGCGTCATCGCAGCCAGCACCATGTAGCCGCCGTACGAGCCACCCTGCACGGCGACCCGCTGCGCATCGAGCTCCGGCCGCGTACCGATCCAGTCGAGAAGGGCGCCGATGTCCTTGACCGAGTCCTCGCGACGGTAGCCGTCGTCGAGTTTGACGTAGCTCTTGCCGTAGCCGTCCGAGCCGCGCACATTCGGCACCAGCACCGCGATGCCGAGCTGATCGACGAGGAACTGGATGTCGGTGTTGAATACAGGCCGTGCCTGCGATTCCGGTCCGCCGTGGATCTGGATCACGACGGGCGCGCGCGTGCCATCCTTCGCTTTCGGGCGGTAGTAGAACGCAGGAATCAGGCGCGGCTTGCCGTCGACCCTGTCGAAGGTCGGGAAGTGGACCAGCTCCGGCGCGACGAAGCGCGATGCATCGAGGCCGCCGACTTCGCTTTCGGTCCAGCGCGTCACCGCGTTTGCGGCGAGATCGATCGTGTAGAGATCGCTTGGCGAAAGTGCCGAGTTCAGCGCGAACGCGATGCGCTGGTCGTCGGGACTGAACTCGAGGCCGCCGATGACGCCCTTCGGCAACGTCGGCAAGGGCAATTCCTTCAATGTCTGCGTGTCGAGCAGGTGCAGCACACTGAAGCCTTCCTCGTTGCTGACGAAGGCGACGCGGCGGCCGTCGTGCGACAGCGCGTAGTCCTCGACATCCCACGGAATGCCGCCGCCGAGCGAGGTGACCTTGTTCGAGGCGATGTCGTGAAAGCGCAGCGTCTTGAATTCGCTGCCTTCGTCGGACGTGTACCAGGCACGGCTGCCATCCGGCGAAAAGCGGAACGCACCGAAGGCGGCCTTGCCGCCATCGACGGGAAAGCGCATGAGCTTGCCGCTGGCGAGATCGACGACGCCCGGTTGCACGTCGTTGATCGACACGTAGCGCTGCACCAGCAGTTCCTTGCCGTCCGGAGAGAAGTCCGTCGCCGACCATGCACCGCCCCCGGTCACGACTGCCTTCCTCGCGCCGCTGTCGAGGTCGAGTATCCAGACGTCGGTGTCCTTGCCGTTGCGTTCGGTGCTGCTGTAGGCCAGCTGCCGGCCGTCGCGCGACCACAATGGATTCCCGTTGCGGGATTTGCCGTCGGTCAGAAGTCTCGTCTCGCGCGTGCCGAGATCGAACCAGTACAGCTGCCAGAACTCCGAGCCGCCGACGTCCTTGCCGAACACGAACCCGTTGCGCTTCGGATTCGACGCGATGGCGGCGATCGGCTCGTCATGGAACGTCAACTGTTCGCGCGCGCCACGGGGCGCCTTCACGCGATGCACTTGCGTGGTGCCGGCGAAGCGCGTCGACACCAGCACGCCGGAGCCATCGGCGATCCAGCCGCCAAGGCCGGCGCCGCGCGTATTGGCGTAGCGCTGCAATTGTTCGTTCAAGGCGGCTGGAATCGCGGGGATGTCTTCGCTGATGCGGTTGCCGGTTTCGATGCGCTGCGGCTCGGTGGCGAAGGCGGCACCGCCAACCAGTGCCAGCGAGAGGAGCGGGATACGAAAGAGGCGCATGATCGGTCTCCGGTCGGATGCGACCTCCAAGCGTAGCGTCCGCTCGATTGCTCGCAAGAGCGGAAGGTCACGGTCGCCCGCATACGCCGTATCCGAGCAGTACACTGGCGCAAACTGCGGAGACCGACATGAGCGCGATCCACGATTTCAGCGTGACGACCATCGACGGCGACGAACAGACGCTCGATGCCTACAAGGGCAAGACGATGTTGATCGTCAACGTCGCCTCGAAATGCGGCTTCACGCCGCAATACACCGGGCTGGAAGCGCTGTACGAAAAATTCCAGGGTCAGGGACTCGTCGTGCTCGGCTTCCCATGCGACCAGTTCGGCCACCAGGAGCCGGGCGACGAAGCCGAGATCAAGAGTTTCTGCTCGCTGACCTATGACGTGAAATTCCCGATGTTCGCCAAGATCGAAGTCAACGGGGCGAACACGCATCCGCTCTACAAATACCTCAAGCACGAGGCCAAGGGTCTGCTAGGCAGCGAGGCGATCAAATGGAACTTCACCAAGTTCCTGGTCGATCCGAGCGGCAAGGTGGTCAAGCGCTACGCGCCGACCGACACGCCCGAGTCGATCGGCAAGGAGCTTGCCAAGCGGCTTTGAGCCGCGGCGTTGCATCAACGCGAGGCTTCTGCCGGCGGCAGGCCCAGTTTCGTGCGCACGACGGGCTCCAGCGATTTCAAACCGGCGCGCTGGCCGAACGCGAGCGCGGATTCCGGCTCCATGCCTTCCTGGCTGGCCGCCATCAAGGCGAGCAGCGCGCCGACGCGATTGCCCGAGGCGCAATGCAGCAGCACCGGACCTTTGCTCGCATCGAGAGCCCGTTTGAGTGCGGCGGCGTTCGCCGCGGTCAAGGCGTCGGCATCGACGATCGGCAGGCTGACAAGGTGCAGGTTGAGCCGAGCCGCTGCAGCCGACTCGTCATAGCCGCGCGTCTCGTCGGCGCCGCGCAGGTCGATCACCGTACGCACGCCTTGTCCGGCAAGTTCTTCGAGTTGCCGTTCGCTCGGCTGGCCGCCGGCATGCAGGCCCGCGCGGGGTTCGCTGAAGGTCGATTCGCCGGCATGCGCCAACGGCAGCGCGAACAACGCTGCGAACAGCGCAATCAGGAATCCGTGTCGCATGTCGGGGAGCTCCTTCGATAGGCAAGGGTGGGAGTATCGCGATCGCTTCCGGATCGCGGCAAGCGACTTCGACGATGGCGCGCACCGATGCGCTATCTTCGCGACTTTTCCGGACCCCCGAATCCATGAACGCCGTCGTCGCCGATCGCACCACTCTCGCGCGCAGCGACCTGCGCACGCTCGCACTGGCCGCGCTCGGCGGCGCGCTCGAGTTCTACGACTTCATCATCTTCGTGTTCTTCACCAGCGTGATAGGGCAGTTGTTCTTCCCGCCCGACACGCCGGACTGGTTGCGCCAGTTGCAGGCGTTCGGCTTGTTCGCGGCCGGCTATCTCGCCCGCCCGCTGGGCGGTATTTTGATGGCGCATTTCGGCGATCGCGACGGACGCAAGCGCATGTTCATGCTGAGCGTGCTGCTGATGGCACTGCCGACCCTGGCGATCGGCCTGCTGCCGACCTACGCCGACATCGGCTACGCCGCGCCGCTCGCGCTGCTCGGCTTGCGCATCCTGCAAGGTGCGGCAGTGGGTGGCGAGGTGCCGGGCGCATGGACCTTCGTCGCCGAACACGTGCCGCCGCGCCATGTCGGTTTCGCCTGCGGCGCGCTGACCTCCGGATTGACCTTCGGCATCCTGCTCGGCTCGCTGATCGCGACTGCGATCAATGCACGTTTCAGCGCGGAGCAGGTGCTCGCGTTCGGTTGGCGCATCCCGTTCCTCGTCGGCGGCGTATTCGGCTTGTTCGCAGTCTTCCTGCGCCGCCTGCTGGCAGAGACGCCCGTGTTCGAGGAAATGCGCCGGCGCAACGAACTCGTGCGCGGCATGCCGCTGAAGACCGTTCTGGCCGGGCATGGCCGCGCGGTGCTCGAATCGATGTTGCTGACCTGGCTGCTGACCGCGGCGATCGTCGTCGTGATCCTGATGACGCCGACCTTGATCCAGAAACTGTTCGCGATCCCGGCGGCGGCCGCGCTCGCTGCCGGCAGCGTGGCGACGTTCGCGTTGACGATCGGCTGCATCGTGTTCGGCCAGTTGGTCGATCGTTTCGGTGCCTCCCGCGTGCTGCTGGCTGGCAGCGTCGCGTTGCTGCTGGCGACTTACGCGCTGTACCTCGGCATCGCCGATGCACCCGGACGATTGGTGCCGCTGTATGCGCTGGCCGGGTTCTGCGTCGGCGTCGTCGGCGTGATCCCGACCTTGCTCGTGCGCGCGTTCCCGCCTGCGGTGCGCTTCTCCGGCATCTCGTTCGCTTACAACGTCGCCTACGCGATCTTCGGTGGCATGACGCCGCTGTTTGTCACGCTGCTGATGCAGCACCAGAACCTTGCGCCGGCGCACTACGTCGCTGTCTTGTGCATCGTCGGTGTCGTGCTGGCGTTGCGTGCGCGGCATACCGTTGCGACCTGATCGCGGAGCGTGCAGCGCGTCCGGGAACCGGTCCATACTGGCGCGTGGATGATTCGAAGGCGTGGCCGTCGTCCGGAGCCGGATCATGAATTCATCGATGCTCGTCGCGCTCGCACTCGTCGCCGGATCGGACATGAACGGCGCCTTGGTCGTGACCTTCCCGGACCAAGGCAATCCGAACTTCTATCACGTGATGAGCTGCCGTGGCTCGATGCGCACGCATACTGCCGTACACACCGGTCGCGACGGCACTCCCGTGTCGAAGAAGGGCCGCGTCATCTACCGCTGCGACGGCCCGATGACGACGACGATCGAACGCATCCCGTTCGAGCCGCCGCACCTTCGCGACACCGACTGGTCGTGGTCGTTTGAAAGCGCGGACGGCCAACCGCTGCTGTCCGGCGATGGCGCCAAGCTGATGCGCACGCCAGCGCGCGGAGTGCGGCTGTATGTGCGCGAGGGTTACCGCGATCCGTGAGCACAATGGCGTGGTGCGGAACGTGCCGGGATAATCGGACGCATGAGTCACGCCTACCGCTTCGGCGAATTCCTGCTCGATCCGGCCAAGCGCACACTCGTGCGCGACGGCTTGCCGGTGCCGCTGCAGCCGAAGGCATTCGAGCTGATCGTCTACCTGATCGAACAGCGCGAGCGCGCGGTGGGCCGTGACGAGTTGATCGCGGCTGTCTGGGGCAAAGCCGACATCACCGACAACGCACTCGGGCAAGCCATGCTGCAGGCACGCCGCGCTCTCGACGACAGCGGCGACGGCGGCCAGCGCGTCATCGCCACCGTTCCGCGTTTCGGCTACCGCTGGCTGGCTCCCGTGACGTCCGGAGCGATCGCCGCCAGCGCGGACGCGGGCGATCTGCCGCCTCCGCCATCATCGACTGCGGCGATGGAATCCGCTTTGGAAGCGGCCACAGGTGCGACGATGCCGGCGTCGAAAGAGCGGCTGCCGCATTGGTGGCTTGCGGCACTGGCCGCGTGCGCCATCGCCGCGATCGGCTGGTTCGGCATGCGGTCCGGCCAGCATCCGCAACGCATTGCATCAGCATCATCCGCGCGCTCCAGTCTGGCGGTGTTGCCGGCGGGCGTTGATGCGCCCGCATCGGCTGCGTGGGTGCGGCTGGGCGTGATGGATCTGGTCGCGCATCGCCTGCGCGCGGCCGGTCAGGCGATCGTGCCGAGCGACAACGTCGTCGGGCTGGCGCGCCGCTTCAGCGACGCGAACGGCGGCATCGACACGGCGGCATTGCTGCGCGAAGCCGAGGCCGACGCCTTGGTCGAAATCCACGCGCGCCTGCTGGACGGCCATTGGCGTGTCGACCTCGTCATCCCGGCGCGCGGCCGACATGCCGAAGGCAATGCCGACGACGTGATCGTGGCCGCGCGCATCGCCAGCGACCGTCTTGCCTCATCGCTCGGCTTGCGCCCGCCGCTCGATGCGGACGCGACGGACAACCTCGCCGCGCTGCTACAGCAGGTGCGCGCGGCGATCCTCGGCGAACAACTCGACCATGCACGCGCGTTGCTGCTGGCCGCGGACGACGAGACGCGGGCGCGACCGGAGGCCCGCTACCATCTGGCGGAAATCGATTTCCGATCGGGTCGACTCGACGACGCGGCGCGCGCGTTCGAGGAACTGCTCGCACAGGCGCGCGCCGATGACCTGCCCGACCTGCGTCCACGCATTCTCAACGCGCTGGCCAACATCGCCTACCAGCGCAACGACTACGCGGCTGTCGCCGCCTGGTCCGATCGCGCGCTGCAGATGCTCGCCCACCGGGACGATGCCGGCGAAAGCGGACGAGCATTGATCGGACGGGCCAGCGCACGCCAGGGCCAGCACCGCTATGACGAGGCGCTGGCGGATTTCGCGCAGGCGAGGATCGCGCTGGAAGCGGCCGGCGATCCGCTCGCGCTGGCGCGGGTCGACGCCTATCAGGGCCTGCTCGAAGTCAACCGCGAGCGTTTTGCCGAGGCGGTGCCAGTGCTGCTGCGCGCGGCGGCAAAACTGCAGGCGTTCGATGCGGTGGTCGAGGAACTGCACGCGAGGGTCGGCATTGCCATGGCCGACCTCGCCACGCTGGAGCCGGCAGTAGCGCTCGCCCAGTGCGAGCGGATCGATGAACTGGCGCGACGCGTCTCCGACCCGCGTCGCAAGCACTACGCGGAGCTGGTCTGTATCGACGCGCAAATCGCCAATGGCCATCTCGGTGACGCGGCGGCGCGATTGCGGATCCTGCGCGCGCAGGCGCAGCCGCCGGAACAGACGTTGTTGCGGCAGTCGCGCGTGCAGGTGCATCGCGTCGCCGCGACATTGGCGCAATCGCAGCGCCAACCGGAAATCGCGGCGAGCGAAGCCGCCGCCGCGCTGGCGTTGCCATCCGACCATGACTCGGCCGATGAACACGCTGCGTTGCTGCTGCAACTCGCCCGCGCGCAGCGGGCATTGGGCCGTGCCGACGCGTTGAAGGCGAGCGGGCTCGAAGCGTCCTCCTGGGCCGAAGGCCATTCCAGCCCTGCGGCTCGGATGTATGCCGCACTGACCGCGGCCGAAGAAGCGCTGGCACGCGACGATTCCAAGGCTGCGGACCACGCGCTGTCCACGGCGCTCGTCGAGGCTGACGCGAGCCGCGTGCCGGCGCATCTGCTCGCTGCGGCGCAGGCGATGGCGCATTTCCTGCTCGATCGTGGCGATCTCGCGCGTGCCAGCACGGTGGTCGGTCGGATCGCGGCATGGTCCGGGCGTTCCTATGATGCGGCGCTGCTGCGATTGCGCCTGCATCACGCGCTGCGTCAAGCCGGACCATGGCGCAATGCCTTGCAGCAAGCCGAAGCACTCGCCGGCGAACGCATTGTCCCAAGCCCATTGCGCCGCCTGCCATGGCCATTGCGGCTCGACGAATCCCTTCCAAATGGCGCACAAACGCCACGCTGATGGCCTGCGCATGCCGCGCGGTCGCGCGTCGGTCATCGTGGACGCCAGCGCATGCCGCGCGTCCATGGGGAATCCGTTCATGCAACGAACCATCATTCGATCGATCAGGCGCTGGTCCGCCATGCCCGCCATCGTCCTTTCCATCCTGCTTGCGCCAGCGGCGCTCGCGGGCGGCCTGTTCGTGCCGACGGGCGACATGGGTTCGCCACGCGCGGTGCATGGCGCGGCGTCATTGCCGGACGGGCGCGTGCTGTTCGTCGGCGGTATCGCCGACTTCGGCGTGCACTTGATCGTGGCCGAGACCTACGACCCCGCGAGCGGCACGTTCTCGCCGACCGGCTCGATGACCGAAACGCGCATGCGTCCGACCACGGTCGGCCTCGCCGATGGCCGGGTGCTTCTGCTCGGCGGTCGCGGTGGCGACACCGGCGATGCGCTCGCCACGGCCGAGATCTACGATCCGGTCACCGGTCAGTTCAGCGCGACCGGCAGCATGGCCGGACCGCGGTATGTCGCCAGCGCGGCGCTGCTCGCGGATGGCCGCGTGCTCGTTGCCGGCGGACTGAGTGGCCGCGACCTGCTTTCGAGCGCGGAGTTGTACGATCCCACGACCGGCCTGTTCAGCGCGACTGGCGATCTGATCGAAGCACGCGCGCAGCCGAACGCGGTCGCCATGCTCGCGGATGGCCGTGTGCTGATCGCCGGAGGCGATGGCGATGCGGGACCGCTGGCGAGCGCGGAACTCTACGACCCGGCGACGGGCACGTTCAGTGCCACCGGCCCGATGCCGGAAGCGCGCGTGGTGCAGTCGCTGGTGGCCCTGGACGACGGCAAAGTGCTGATGGTCGGCGGCAGCGACGGAGGCTTCAGCGGGGGCTTCCCGATCTACTACCCGACCGCGGCGCTCTACGATCCGGCGACGGACACGTTCGGTGCCACCGGCGCGCTCGCGTTTCCGCGCGAGATGCAGGCGGCGAGCCGCTTGCCGGACGGTCGCGTGCTGGTGGCCGGAGGCGCGCATCTGGCCGGCAATCCTGGCAGTGTCACCGTCGCCACCGCCGAGATCTACGATCCGGCCAACGGCAAATTCAGCGTCGCCGGCGACATGGCAGTGCCACGTTACGAGGCGATCCCGATCACGCTTGCGGACGGCAGCATCCTGCTTGCCGGTGGCTGGGCGTTTGCCGGCGATACCGTCGGCGACATGCCGACCGCGAGCGCGGAACGATTCGTCCCCGAGGTCGCCGATGCGATCTTCGCGGATGGTTTCGACAGCGCGGATGCCGGCGGCCGATCGCACTGACGGCAACGACGCGGCGGCGCAGCGCCGCCGCGTCGGCCTTGGCGCATGGCGCGGACCGCCGAGCCGCCTGATAATCGGCGGATGAGCCATGACACTCGCGACGCGATCCTGATCGGCGGCGGCCACAACGGCCTCGTCTGTGCGGCCTATCTCGCGAAGGCGGGATTGAAGGTCACGGTGCTCGAACGCCGCGATGTCGTCGGCGGCGCCGCGGTGACCGAGGAATTCCATCCCGGATTCCGCAATTCGGTCGCGGCATATACGGTGTCGCTGCTGCAGCCGAAGGTGATTGCGGACCTCGATCTCGCCGCGCATGGCTTGAAGATCGTGCAGCGCCGGCTCAACAATTTCCTGCCGCTGCCGGATGGACGGTATCTCGCGACAGGCGCCGGTCGCACGCGCGAGGAAGTCGCGAAGTTCTCGCGACGCGACGCCGAACGCCTTCCCGAATACGAGCGTCGCCTGGATGCGATCGCCGATGTGCTGCGCGCGCTGGCGCTGGAGCCGCCGCCGAACGTGACCGAAGGCGGCTGGCTGAAGGCGCTGCCGGAATTGCTGCGCGCCGGCAAGCTCGGCAAGCGCGTGAAGGCGCTCGACGCGACCTTGCGCACGGATCTGCTCGACCTGTTCGCGGTCTCCGCGGCCGAATACCTCGAACGCTTCTTCGAAAGTGATCCGATCAAGGCCGTACTCGGCTTCGACGGCATCGTCGGCAACTACGCCAGCCCGTACACGCCGGGCAGCGCGTACGTGTTGCTGCATCACGTGTTCGGCGAAGTGAATGGCGTGAAGGGGGCATGGGGCCATGCGCTCGGCGGCATGGGCGCGATCACGCAGGCGATGGCGAAATCGGCAGCAGCGTCCGGTGTCGAGATCCGCACCGGCTGCGGTGTGCGCGAAGTGATTGTCGAGCGTGGCCGTGCGGTCGGCGTCGTCACTGAAAACGGCGAAGCATTGCGCGCGCGCTGCGTCGTCGCGAACGTGAATCCGAAATTGCTGTACGAGCGCCTGCTCGATCCCGCGGTAGTACCGGCACCGACGCGCGAGCGCATGGCGAACTGGCGCTGCGGTTCCGGCACGTTCCGCATGAATGTCGCCTTGAGCGAGCTGCCGCGATTCAGCGCGTTGCCGGAGCCGGGCGACCACCTGACCGCCGGCATCATCCTCGCGCCGAGCCTCGACTACATGGATCGCGCGTATCTCGATGCGCGCAGTGACGGCTGGTCGAAGGAGCCGATCGTCGAGATGCTGATTCCATCGACGCTCGACGATTCACTGGCGCCGAAAGGCCGGCATGTCGCCAGCCTGTTCTGCCAGCACGTTGCGCCTGTGCTGCCCGACGGAAGAAGCTGGGACGACCATCGCGAGGAGGTCGCCGACCTGATGATCGCGACGGTCGATCAATGGGCGCCCGGCTTCAAGGCATCCGTGCTCGGACGGCAGATCAAGAGTCCGCTCGATCTCGAACGCGATTTCGGCCTGCTCGGCGGCGACATCTTCCACGGCGCGCTGTCGCTCAACCAGTTGTTCAGCGCGCGGCCGATGCTCGGCCAGGCGGATTATCGCGGTGCGTTGCCGGGCCTGTATCTGTGCGGCGCCGGGGCGCATCCGGGCGGCGGCGTCACCGGCGCGCCGGGACACAATGCGGCGCGTGCGATCGTCGCGGACTTGCGCTGATCCGCCGGCGCGGCGATCAGGATGACGACGTTGGTGGCGTTTCGTCCGTTGCGGCATCGGACGGCTCACGCGAGCCGGTGTCCGCGGGTCCACTCTTCGAGCGCTTCTTCGCCAGCTTTTCGTCCTGCTTCTTCTTCTTCGCCAGTTCGCGCTGGCGCTTCTCGAAGTTGTAGTTCGGTTTCATTGCCATCGGCATCTCCGTTACTCGTGCGCTTGTCCATGAACGCGAAGATTAAAAAGCGGCCATCCGTGGCCGCACTCTTCAATAAAAAAACCCCGGGCATTGCGGCCCGGGGTCGATTTGAACATCACTTGAAGCGTATTACGCCATCTGCACTTCGTCAGCCTGCATGCCCTTCTGGCCCTGCACGGCGACGAAGCTGACGCGCTGGCCTTCGGCCAGGCTCTTGAATCCGGTGCCCTGGATCGAGCGGAAATGCACGAACAGGTCGGGGCCGCTTTCCGGCGTGATGAAGCCGAAACCCTTCGCATCGTTGAACCACTTGACGGTACCGTTCTGGCGATTTGCCATGACTTTGACTCCTGCAACTCAAACAAGAAAATTCGCGGTCCGGGGACATCCCGGGCCGAGACTGAGGTTGGCAAGGAGAAAGCGAGGTGAGGCGATGGAGCGGATCGGAAGATCGACCGCATCAGGTCACGATTCACGGTGACCCTGCAAACACAGTACGCACACGATACAGGGGTTTGGCGCGCAATGCGAATCCGCGGCGCGCGGCGTTCAGGAACGTGAAGCCTTGTTCGCGAGTAACGCGCGCAATTGCGCCTTCTGTGCATCGTCCAATGCGTTCTCCGACTGGCTGCGCAGGAGATCGTCGATGCGCTGCTGCGCCGTCTGGCGATCGAGTTGCGCGAGCGCATCGAGGAATTCCGCGCGCGCCTCGTGCTCGCCGCCGGGGAATTCGGCCATCGCGAGTTTCTGCAGCGCCTTCGCCTCATCGCGTTCGGCAAAGTGTTCGAGCAGGGCGCCGGTGCTGATGCCGGGACGCTGCCGGCACAGGTCGATCAGTTCGACCAGCAGCGGGATGCCGGGCTGGCGCAGCCCCGCGAATGCGCGCGGCGTTTCGAGCAGGCCGGCGAGCGCCGGCTGCTGCACCAGCAAGGTGATCGCGGCCCGCACGAGCGAGCGTTGCTGTGGACGAGCGTTGCGCGGCTTCGTCGTCGTGTCGGCAGGCGATGCGGCTACCTGCATGCGCACACCGGTCGACTTGTCGAGCTCGGCCAGCATCAGGTCGCGGAATGCGCCGTCCGGAATCTGCGCGAGCAGGGGTCGTGCGCGCTCGGCGAGGCGCGCCTTGCCGTCGAGGCTGGCGAGGTTCACGTCCTTGGCCGTTTCGGCGAAGAAGAATTCGCTCAGCGGCGTGGCATCCTTCAGGCGCTGCTCGAAACCGGCGAGGCCTTCCTTGCGCACGAGCGAGTCCGGATCTTCGCCATCGGGCAGGAACAGGAACATCGCCTGGCGCCCGTCGCGCATGCGCGGCAGCACCGATTCGACCGCGCGCCACGCGGCCTGGCGGCCGGCGCGGTCGCCGTCGAAGCAGAAAAACACGTCGGCGCATTGGCGGAACAGGATTTCCGCGTGATCGCGCGTGGTCGCGGTACCAAGCGTCGCGACCGCCTGCGTGATGCCGTACTGGTGCAGGCTGATCACGTCCATGTAGCCCTCGACGACGATCAGTCGCGGAATCTTCGCGTGCGCTTCGCGCACCTGCCACAGGCCGAACAGTTCGCGGCCCTTGTGGAACAGCGGCGTTTCGGGCGAATTGAGGTACTTCGGGCCGTCGGACTTGGGTTCGCTTTTGCGCGCGTCCTGCGCGCGGACGTCCGATGGCTGCAGTCCCTCGGACTTCTCGACGACAGCATTCCCTTCCGCGGCGGCGCTGCTGTCCAATGCTGCCGATTTTGTTTTCGGCTGGGTCAGTATCCGGCCGCCGAACGCAATCGTGCGGCCGCGCCGGTCGAGGATCGGAAACATCACGCGGTCGCGGAAGCGGTCGTATTTGCCGCCGCGTTCGCCGCTGGTCAGCATGCCGGTCTTTTCGAGCAGCGCGATGCGTTGCGCGGTCGTGCCGAGCGCGCTCTTCAGCACATCCCATCCATCCGGCGCGTAGCCGAGATTGAAGCGCGCGAGGATCGTGTCGTCGAGGCCGCGATCGGCGAAGTACGCGCGTGCGGCGGGGTTCTCGCCAAGCTGGCGGCGGTAGAACTTCGCCGCCGCATCGAGCAGGTTGTAGAGATCGGTCGCGTCCTCGCGCGGCGCTTCGCGACCGCCTTCGTACGGCACCTTGAGGCCGGCGCGCGTGGCGAGTTCCTCGATCGCATCGGGAAACTCGAGGCGGTCGTAGTTCATCAGGAAGCCGATAGCGCTGCCGTGCGCGCCGCAGCCGAAGCAGTGGTAGAACTGCTTGGTCGGGCTGACCGTGAACGAGGCCGAACGTTCGTCGTGGAACGGACAGCGCGCGGACCAATCCTTGCCACCCTTCTTCAATGGCACGCGCTCCTGGATCACGTCGACGATGTCGATGCGTGCGAGGAGGTCGTCGATGAAGCGTTCGGGGATGCGGCCGGCCATGGGAATGCTCAGGATGCCACGCGCCGACCGTATCGTGGCGACGCTAGCTTTCCTGCGGAATCAGCAGCCACAGGATCAGGTACACGAGGATGCCCGGGAACGCGGCCGACAGGATCGAAACCAGCACGTAGACGATGCGCAGTCCGCCGGGATTGAGTCCGAAGTGCTGCGCCAGGCCGCCGACCACGCCGGCAATCATGCGATTGCTGCGCGAGCGGCGCAGCGGCAGGGAATGGGTCATCCGAACGGCTCCACGCAGGGGGTGGAGCCATTCTAGCGTCGAGCGTCGCTCAGCCGCCGAGCTTCTGTTTCACCAGCCCCGACACCTGGCCCATGTCGGCGCGGCCGGCAACCTGTGGCTTGACCAGGCCGACAACCTTGCCCATGTCCTTTGCGCTGGTCGCGCCGCTGTCGACGATGGCTTTGGCGACGATCGCGTCGATTTCCTCGGCCGAGAGCTGTGCCGGCTGGTAGTCCTGCAGCACGCCGACCTCGAATTCCTCCTGCGCGGCGAGGTCTTCGCGGTTGGCGGCGCGGAACTGGGTGATCGAGTCGCGCCGTTGCTTGAGCATCTTGTCGATCACGGCGAGCACCTGCGTGTCGTCGAGCGCGATGCGTTCGTCGACTTCGCGCTGCTTGATCGCCGCGTTGACGAGGCGGATCGTGCCGAGGCGCGCCTTGTCGCCGCCCTTCATGGCGGTCTTCATGTCTTCGATCAGGCGTTCTTTGAGGGACATGGGGATTTCCTTGAAAGGCGAATGGCCAAGACTGGAACTCATGGGCGCGTGCAGATCGGGTCTGCACGGCGCCAACACAAAAGGCCGGCATCGCTCGCGCAATGCCGGCCGATGAACAGCCCTTTCATCGGGTCCGCGCCAAGGCAGCGGACCCCAGGGAAGCGATCAGTACAAGCGCTGGCGCTTGGTGACGTCGCGCGAAACGCGGCGCAGATGACGCTTGACCGCGGCAGCGCGCTTGCGCTTGCGCTCCTGGGTCGGCTTTTCGTAGAACTCGCGCTTGCGCACTTCGGCCAGCACGCCGGCCTTTTCGCAGGTGCGCTTGAAGCGGCGCAGGGCAAACTCGAACGGTTCGTTTTCGCGAACTTTGACGCTGGGCATAAACTCTCCAATACGAAAATCACCCGGGGCTGTCGGGCGAGCCGTGTACTATATCCCAATGAATCCGCCCGATGCAAAGGTCGACGCCACCGGTCCGGTGCTCGGCATCGAAACTTCCTGCGACGAGACCGGCGTCGCCATCTACGACAGCCGCCGCGGCCTGCTGTCGCACACGCTGTACAGCCAGATCCGCATGCATGCCGACTACGGCGGCGTGGTGCCGGAGCTCGCTTCGCGCGACCACGTGCGCAAGCTGCTGCCGCTGGTGCGCGAGACCTTGTCCGCGGCCGGCATGACGGTCGCTGATCTCGGCGGCGTCGCGTACACGGCCGGACCGGGGCTGGTCGGCGCGCTGCTGGTCGGCGCGACCGCCGCGCGTTCGTTGGCATGGGCGCTCGGCGTGCCGGCGATCGGCGTGCACCACATGGAAGGCCATCTGCTCGCGCCGCTGCTGGAAGCCGAACGACCGGAGCCGCCGTTCGTCGCGCTGCTGGTGTCCGGCGGCCATTCGATGCTGATCGAGGTCTCCGCGATCGGCCGTTATCGCCTGCTCGGCGACACGCTCGACGATGCCGCCGGCGAGGCGTTCGACAAGACCGCCAAGATGATGGATCTGCCATACCCGGGCGGTCCGGAACTGGCCAAGCTGGCCGAGCAGGGCCGAACCGGAGTGTTCCGCTTCTCGCGGCCGATGACGGACCGCCCCGGGCTCGACTTCAGCTTCTCGGGCCTGAAGACGCAGGTGATGCTCGCCTGGCAGGCCAGCGACAAGTCGGCGCAGACCCGCGCTGATGTCGCGCGCGCGTTCGAGGAGGCGATCGTCGAGACGCTGACGATCAAATGTCGCCGGGCGCTCGCCGCGACCGGCGCGCGCAGCCTCGTCGTCGCCGGCGGCGTCGGCGCGAACCGGCGCCTGCGCGCGCAACTGGCCGAAGCGGGCGAGCGCGAGGGCTTTCGCACCTACTTCCCGCGCCCGGCGTTCTGCACCGACAACGGCGCGATGATCGCATTCGCCGGCGCACTGCGGCTCGATGCCGGGCAGTTCGAGACGCCGGCGATCAAGGTGCAGCCGCGCTGGGATCTGCAGGGATTGCCGGCGCTTGCATAGAGCGGCCCACGCGGCAGACGCGCCGCCCGTGTCGATTTCGCGCCATCCCGTTCGTCGCTGGAATGAATCCGGAGTACGACCGGCTTTCGATCCTTGGACGTAAGGAGACACGACGATGCGCTTCATGGTGATGGTCAAGGCAACCCGCGAGTCCGAAGCCGGCGTGATGCCGAGCGAAAAACTGCTGGCCGACATGGGCCGCTTCAACGAGGAACTGGTCAAGGCCGGCGTGATGCTGGCCGGCGAGGGCCTGCAACCCAGTTCCAAGGGCGCGCGCGTGCGCTTCTCGGGCACACAGCGCCGCGTGATCGATGGCCCGTTTGCGGAAACCAAGGAGCTGATCGCCGGATTCTGGCTGCTGCAGGTGAAATCGCTGGACGAGGCAATCGCCTGGATCAAGCGCTGCCCGAAGCCGTTCGAAGGCGACGACGAGTGCGAGATCGAAATCCGCCAGGTGTTCGAGGCGGAGGATTTCGGCGCGGAATTCACGCCCGAACTGCGCGAGCAGGAAGAACGCCTGCGCGCACAGGTCGCCGGCAAGAACCCGTGATGACGGTCCTTGCGCGCTCGCGGTGCAGATGGTGTGATCGCCGGCCATGCCGGCGACCGACACCCAACGCGCCATCGATGCCGTCTGGCGGATCGAATCCGCACGCCTGATCGCGGGGCTGACGCGCCTCGTGCGCGACCTCGACCTCGCCGAGGAGCTCGCCCACGACGCGCTCGTGATCGCGCTCGAGCAATGGCCGCAGAGCGGCATTCCGGACAACCCCGGCGCGTGGCTGATGGCCACCGCCAAGCGCCGCGCGATCGACCTCCTGCGCAGGAAGACGCTTTACCAGCGCAAGGAAGCCGAGCTGACGCGCGAGATCGAGGATCAGCTCGACATGACCGCGCCGCGCCCCGATGACGGCATCGACGACCCGGTCGGCGACGACATGCTGCGCCTCGTGTTCACCGCCTGCCATCCGGTACTCGGCACCGACGCGCGCGTCGCGTTGACCTTGCGCCTGCTCGGCGGCCTCACCACCGACGAGATCGCGCGCGCGTTCCTCGTGCCCGAGCCGACCATCGCGCAGCGCATCGTGCGCGCCAAGCGCACGCTCGCCGACGCGCAGGTGCCCTACGAAGTGCCGCACAAGGACATGCTCGCCGAACGCTTGGCGTCGGTGCTCGAAGTCATCTACCTGATCTTCAACGAAGGCTACGCCGCCACCGCCGGCGACGACTGGATGCGCCCCGGCCTGTGCGAAGACGCGCTGCGCCTCGGCCGCGTGCTGGCCGAGCTGATGCCGCACGAACCGGAAGTGCACGGCCTCGTCGCGCTAATGGAAATCCAGGCCTCGCGCGCCGCCGCACGCGTGGACGCCTCCGGCACGCCGATCCTGCTGCCGGAACAGAACCGTGCGTTGTGGGACCAACTGTTGATCCGCCGTGGACTCGCCGCGCTCGATCGCGCCGCCAGACTCGGCGGCGCGATCGGCCCCTACGCGCTGCAAGCTGCGATCGCCGCCTGCCATGCGCGCGCGACCAGCGCCGAGCAGACCGATTGGTCACGCATCGCCGCGCTCTACGATGCGCTCGCCGCGCTAGCCGCCTCGCCGGTGGTCGAACTCAACCGCGCCGTCGCCCACGCGATGGCATTCGGCCCGCAAATCGGCCTCGACCTTGTCGACGCACTGGCCGCGGAACCGGCGCTGCGCAACTACCACTGGCTGCCGAGCGTGCGCGCCGACCTGCTCGGAAAGCTCGGCCGCCACAACGAGGCGCGTGTGGAGTTCGAGCGTGCCGCGGCGCAGACGCGCAATGCGCGTGAACGCGAGCTATTGCTGGCGCGCGCGGCGGCTTGCGTGGTGCCTGATTTGTAGCAGCGGGACGCTATCGGCGTTGCGCCAAGCAAAACGTCGGCGGCAAACGAGTCGGTGTCCGGACCGAACAAGCCGATATCACTTCCGGATCTGCATAGCCGATTGAACGTATGGCTTCGTTCCGGCGGATTCCATCTTGGTCCGAGCGCAACGCGTTCACCAAAAAGGCCGATTACACGACTGCAAGTGCAGAACCCGCCGCAAAGCGATTTACTCGGTCACTTGCAAAGGCAGTCCATACACGAACAGTTGGTCGGCGCACTAAGGCAACTTCGATGAGTTGTCTTTGCCGTCATTCCGGCGAAGGCCGGAATCCACGTGCGGAAATGCGAATTACGCCACCGCCCTGGCAATGGCAATTGCAATGGCAAAGGCAAACGAAAAGGAGGTGGGCGCCACCGCACATGCGGAGTATGGCTGTCCGATGCCGTTGCGAGAAGCGAAGTCGATCCAGCAACTTGGCTGTCGTCCGTGGAATCATGCGCGGCCATCTCCGACATCGCCCCGCCGCTCCGCATCGATCAACGCCCGCTTGCGCGCAACGCCCCAGCGATAGCCGCCCATGTCGCCGTCGCCGCGGATCACGCGGTGGCAGGGGATCAACACGGCGATGCGGTTCTTCGCGCAGGCGGAGGCGAGTGCGCGGGTTGCGCGTGGCGCGTCGATCGCGGCGGCGGCTTCGCCGTAGGACACGAGTTCGCCATACGGAATCGTGCGCAGGTAGTTCCACACGCGCATCTGGAACGCGGTACCGCGGATGTCGAGCGGCAGGTCGAGGTTCGGCAGGTGGCCGTCGAGGTGCGCGTTCAATGCGTGCATCCAGGCGTCGAACGCGGGTTGTGCCGCGTCCGTCATCGGCGCGAGGCGCGCTTGTGGATATTCCGCTGCGAGCTGCGCGAGAAGCGCAGTGCGGTCGTCGCCGAACTGCAGGTAGCAGACGCCGCGGTCGGTTGCGCCGATGCAGGCAAGGCCGAGCGGGGTGTCGCCGATCGCATGCGAGATGTCGAGGCCGGCGCCGCCGCTGCGATACTGGCGCGGCGTCATGCCGAGTGCGCGCGGCGCGCGTTCGTACAGGCCACGGCTCGATCCGAGACCGGCGTCGTAGACCGCGTCGGTGACCGACTCCGAATCGCGCAACGCGCGCTTGATGCGGCGCAGGCGCACGCCCTCGATGTAGTCGCCGGGCGTGATCGCGAGATGGCGTTTGAACAGGCGATTAAGTTGGAATGCGTCGCGGCCGGATCGTAGCGACAGCGCCGTGCCATCGGGCAGCGCATCGGGTGCTGCCTCGATGAAGCGGCACAGTTCCAGCAGCAGCGCGATATCCGGATCGTGCCGCCAGTGTTCGAGCGGGCGGCAGCGCTTGCACGGCCGCAGACCGCCTTCTCCGGCCGCGGCGGGTGTCGCGAAGAAGCGCACGTTCGTGCGCAGCGCGCGTCGCGCGGAGCAGGAGGGTCGGCAGTACACGCCGGTCGTGACCACGCCGTAGACGAATGCGTGGTCCATTGTCTCGTCGCGGTTCTGCACCGCCTGCCACATGTCTTCATCGCGCATGGTGTTCTCCATCGGTTTCGATGGTTGCATGGTGCGGTTGCCTTGAGTGCGGAACCATCCGCTTGCTGCGCCGAATGTGCGATGACGCGACTTCGGATTCAACGCAGAAACCGGATATCGCCGGAATGGCATGGCGGCGATCCTGCAATGCCTCCACGTTGCGGAATCCACGCATGATCACGTTGTTCGACTATGGCCCCTCGCAGAACGCGTACAAGGTACGGCTGCTGCTCAACCATCTTGAAGTTCCGTATCGCACGGAGTGGATCAGCATCTTCGAAGGCGCAGGTCGAAGTGCGGACTACGTGCGCATCAACCCGACCGGAACGGTGCCGGCGATCCAGCTCGACGACGGCCGCGTGCTGGCCGAGTCGAATGCGATCCTCGGCTATCTCGCCGACGGCACGCGCTATCTGCCGGCCGATGCGTTCGGTCGCGCCAAGGCATGGCAGTGGATGTCGTTCGAGCAAGAGCGCATCGAGAGCACGATCGGCGCGTTGCGGCACTGGACCCTGACCGGCAAGCTTGCGCGGCGTTCGCCCGAGCTGATCGGGATGAAGCGTTCCAGCGCATTGCGTGCGCTGGCCATCCTCGATGCGGAACTTGCCGCGCGGCCGTTCCTGCTCGGCGATGCGTACACCATCGCGGACATGTCGATCTTCGCCTACGCGAGCCGTGCGGAGGAGGCCGAGCTGTCGCTGCAGCCACATGCGGCGTTGCGTGCGTGGATCGCGCGCGTGCGGGCGCAAGCGGGCTTTCTCGACGTCGTGCATGCGTATGCGGACGACCCGCATTCGACGCGGGAACTGCCATAGGCGAACGCATGGATGCGCGGATCAGCGTGCCGCGCGCGCAAGCAAACGATCGAGCTGGTTCGCGAAGGCCTGCCGATCGCGCTGGTCGAACGCAGGTGGGCCGCCGGTCTGCACGCCGGCGCCGCGCAGGTCGGCCATGAAGTCGCGCATCGACAGGTGCTGGCGCACGTTCTCGGCGGTGTACAGCTCGCCACGCGGATTGATTGCGGTGACGCCCTTGTCGACCACCGCGGCGGCGAGCGGAATGTCCGCGGTGACGACGAGGTCGCCGGCTTCGGCCCAGCCGATGATCGCGCTGTCGGCGACATCGAAGCCCTGCGCGACGGTGCGACTGCTGATGAACGCCGAGCGCGGAACAGCCAAGGTCTGATTGGCGACAAGGATCAGCTCGATGCGGGCGCGTTCGGCGGCCCGGTAGAGGATGTCCTTGATCACCTTCGGGCAGGCGTCTGCGTCGACCCAGATCTTCATCGCGTGGCGATTCGGGCCTTGCGACGGGACGGCGCGAGAAAGTCGCGCAGCTTCGCGTAGACGTCGGCATGGTCGAGCAGGTCGAGGTGGTTCATGCCATAGCCGACCCACTGGCGATCCGCCGCGATCGCGAGTGCGCGCGCCGGATCGGCATGGCGCCCGAGCGCGCTGGCGACCGGCACGAGGCCATCGCCGAGCAGGCGGTCGCCGAGGTCGCCGGTGCGCTTGCCCGTGCTCGCCGCAATCGCCGCGACGCGCGCGCCACGTGGCAACGAGACGGAGCCGCCAGCGATGGCATCGCCATGTGCGCAGGTGGCTGATTGCCAGTCCTCGTCGCGCAGGCTGCCGTGGCGCAAGTCGGTAATGCCCGCGCTGCGCATGCGGCCGAGCGCGGCGAGCGGTGCGCTGTAACGACTGACGCCGAGCGCGAGATCGACCCAGTGGCCGCCGCGTTCGAGCGGAGCACCGTGGTGCGGCGTGCCGAGGAAGACGATGTCCTTGAGCAGGCGTGGCCAACGATGCCCGGCCAGGGCTGCGTAGTGGCAGGCGCTGTGCGCGACGAGTCCACCAAGGCTGTAGCCGACGATGGCCAATTCGGTGACGGGTCGCGGCGCGGCATCGATCCAGCGTTCGAGCCGATCGGCGAGTTCGCGGCCGTTTGCGGAGACATGCAGGCCGGTGTTGTAGCGCAACCACGCCGGGCGAAAGCCGAGATCGCGCGCGAGTGCGTTGCCGTGATCGTGGCCGCGGCGCTTCCACTGGCCCTCGTGCATGCACAGGCCATGGATCATCAGCAGCACGCGGCCGCCTTCGGCCACACGCGCGCTGCAGCCGTCGCGGCGAAACTGCATCGACGTCGCCAGCGGATTGCCGCTCGCGGCGAGATGGTCGCCGATGATGCCGTTCAGCGCCGCGACCAGCGCATCGCGCGCCGGGCCTGGCGCCTGCGCGCCGATGCGGTCGAGCAGCGGCTGCGTGCGTTCGATCGCGAAGTCGGCGCAGTTGCCGATCCAGCCGGTCACGCCGCGGATGTTGCGGTAGACGAATGCGGTCAGACCGCGCGCCGGCGCGTTGTCCGTCGGCATCCACGGCAGGCTCAGGATGTTCCGGTGCATCGTCTCGATGATGTCGGTCACGGCGAGCGTGGCGTCGATTGCGAGGCGTGCGGTGCCTTTGAGGTCGCTGGAAAGAATCGCGCGGGCCTTGCGTTGGCGGGATCGGCGCAGTGTCGGTGTGTCGGTGCCGCCATGCAAGCGGCGCCGACACTCGAGGATCAGTGCCGCGCGTACACCTGCAACACGTCGCGCTTCATCGCTGCCTGGCTGTCGCCACGGCTGTAGAACATGTGGCCGCCGGGATATTCCTTCACTTGCACGCGCAGCGGATCGCCCATCACGGGCATCTGGTCGACGATCAGTTGCGAGGCCATGAACGGGCAGGACAGGTCGCCCCAGCCGTGCACGATCAGCACCTGCAGCTTCGAATCGACCGCGACCGACTGGCGCAGCTCCTGTACCGAGCCGCGATTCATTTCCTCGCCGCGGTCCCACGCGCGATTCACCTCGTAGCTCAGCGCGTTGTAGCGGCCGTCGTACTTCCAGCCGGCCTGGCGCGTGATGAAGTCGACCATCGCGGTCGTGGTCGGCGCGATGATCGCGTCGAGGATCGGATCGTTGGTGCGCTGCTCGGGCGCGAACGGGAACGGGTCCCACGCGGTCACGTTGGAGTCGTAGCGGCTGCCGAGCTTGCCTTCGGCGCGGAACACTTCGCGCAGGTACGCCTGCGTTTCGAGGCGACCGCCGGAGCGGCGCACGAATTCGGGTTCGAGGCCGGACAGTTCCGTCACGCGCTTGACGATGCGTTCGGTCGCCTGTGGATCGGAGCGGCCCTTGAGCAGGTCGGTCACGTAGTCGCCGCGCGTGTAGTCGATGACCTTGGCCATCGCCGCATCGCTGAGCTTGCCTTGGCGTTCGAGATTCGCTGCGGAGATCGTCGGCAGGGTCAGCATCCACGGCAGCGGCGACAGGTCGCCATTGTCCGACGCGGTCGGATCGAGGTACGGCGACACCAGCACCATGCCGTTCATCGCCACGCCGAGACGCGTCTGCAGGTAATGCGTGATGCGCGGGCCGCGGAAGCCGCCGTAGCTTTCGCCGACGAGATACTTCTTCGAGGTCAGGCGTCCGTTCTTGACCAGCCAGTCGTAGACGATGCGTGACAGGTATTCGATGTCGGTCTTGGTCGTGTAGAACTTCTTCTTCGCCTCGTCCTCGGGAATGCGCGCGCGGCTGAAGCCGGTGCCGACCGGATCGATGAACACGAGATCGGTGAAGTCGAGCCAGGTGCCGGGGTTGTCGACCGCGATGGCCGGGTCCGACGGGCTGTTGCCTTCGGCGCCGAACTGCACGCGCTTGGGACCGAGCGCGCCCAGATTCAGATACACCGACGAGGCGCCGGGACCGCCGTTCAGCGCGAACGTGACCGGCCGATCCTTGCCCGGCATCGTGTAGGCGATGAACATAACGTCGGCGATCGTCTTGCCCTTCTCGTCGAGCACCGGCAGCGAGCCGACAGTGGCGTCATAGGACAGCTTGCGGCCGTCGACCGTGACACTCTGGCGCACGGTCTTGTCGGCCGGGAATGGCGGCAGGTTGAAGTCGGCGCTTTTGGCCTCCTTTGGCGACTCCTTGCCGGCATCGTCGGCAAAGGCAACGCACGGCGCGAGCGCGCCGGCGAGCAGGAACAGCGACAGCAGCGCGGCAACCGGGCGCTTGGACATGGGCGGGCACCTGTAGGGGAACATGCGTGGTCGCCAAGCCTAGACCGCGCCGCCGGCGCGGCGATGTGCCAAAAGGGGGAGGCACCTCGCGGTCGTCGCCGGGATCGATCACTCCGCGCGGTTGCGCATGCCCGCACTGCGGATTCCTTCGAACCGAAATCGATCCGGCCGTGTTGCCGCCGGCGCGTTGCGCTGCGACAGGATGCGCCTCCCTCCCTGCGTCGACCTGCCGCACCCGGATGGCACGCACAGTCTATTGATTTCAAAGGGTGAGGAATCAATCATCATGCCGTTGCTGCGGCGCACAAAGCGCCCCCGACGGCGTCTTGCCCATCGTCGGGCGTGCCGGGACCAGCCGCCTTGCTTTTTCTGCCGGGAGAATTGCCATGAAAAAGACCGTCCTGACCCTGATTGCCCTCGTCACCTTCGGTGCCGCCACGGCGGCATCTGCCGCGCCGGCCAACGAATGCTCGGTCTCTGTCGCCAAGGAGCCACTTGTCATGCGCCTCGGCAAGGACGAGTTCCGCATTGCATTCGGCGTCAACGGCGAGCGTTGTGCGGCGGCTGGTTGCAGCGGCTACATCACGTACAAGGCATCGTGGAAGACCGAGGACGGCGCCACGCGCACGGATCGCAAGCTGCTCAGCTACGTGGTTGCGAGTGGAAGCGAGCGGTCGATCGCGGTCGACCGTCACTATTTCGACACCGCCGAGGGCCGCCACACCACCGACGTGGTGGATGTCAGCGTCGAAGACGTGAGCTGCTCGAACGCGGTCGCGATGCGTTGATCCACCAGAGGAGCAGGGCGATGCGCCCGCTCCGCGCTGAATGCGCCGCCGTGTCGCGCGGATCGTCGCGGCACGGCGGCGGTACAATCGCCGCATGATCGAATTGTGGTCCCAATGCGTCGCGTGGCTGACCGTCCATGCCGTCACGCCGTTCCTTGTCCTCGTCCACCTCGACGGCCTCGCCGGTGATCCGGCCGAGATTGCCGGTGCGTTGCTGATCGCGTTCGCGCAGGTGCTGATCATCGGTGGCGTGATGCGGCCGCTGGAGTCGCTCGCGCCGGCGGAGAAGTGGGCAGACCGTCGTCACGTGCGTATCGATCGCACGTTCACGCTGGTCATGCTGTTCGGCCTCAATCCGCTGTTCGCCTACCTCGTGCTGACACCGCTCGCGAATGCGTTCGGCGGAGGCGGCGTCGATGTCGCCGCAACCAGCGAAACCTTCAGCGGTCTTGCCAGCTGGGTGCCGTGGTTCCAGCAGCATCCGTACGTGCTGTTCGGCACCTACTACGTTCTGTACGACTTCACCTACTACTGGATGCATCGCACGCAGCACGCGATCCCGTGGTGGTGGGCGCTGCACAGCATGCACCACAGCCAACGCCAGATGAGCTGCTGGACGAATGACCGCGGCAGCTACGTCGATGGCTTCCTCCAATCGATGGTGCTGGCCACGGTTGGCCTCGTCATCGGCGTCGACCCCGAGCAGTTCGCATTGCTGATGTTCATCAGCGAACTGGTACAGAACTTCTCGCACACCAATGTGCGCTTTGGTTTCGGTCGCGTGTTCGAGCGTGTCTTCGTCGACCCGAAGTTCCACCGCCTGCACCACATGATCGTCGACCCGGAGCGGCCGCAATTGCACGATTGCAACTACGGCCAGGTGCTCTCGATCTGGGACGTGCTGTTCGGCACCGCGCTGTATGGCGAGCCGCCGCGTCCGACCGGCGTCGGCGACCCGATGGTCGACATCGACAACGAGCGCGGCCTCGTCGCGATGCAATGGGGCGCGTTCCGCCGCTTCTGGGGCGCGCTGTGGACGCCGGCCGGCTGGAAGCTGGGCGATGTCGCGTTCGACGAGAATTATCGTCCGGTATCCACCGCGCACATGGATCTGCACGCGTTTGCGCATGCCGCGCCGGCGGCCGATTCCGCGGAAGCCGCCGCGAACGTGCCGGCGCCCGCCACGCGCTGATCCGGACACGCTTGTGCTTGCGGCAGCGGCATCGCGGAAAGCGATCGCGCGCTGCTCTTCGAGGAGTTCCGTCGCCTCGACCGCGGCGGTGCCGGCCTTGGCCTCGGCCTGTCGATCGCCGAGCACATCGCGCGCCCGCTCGGTCATGTGCTGACGCTGAGTTCATGGCCCACTCGCGGCAGCGTGTTCGCGATCGAAACCGCCGCCGCGCCCTCGCCGCGTTGCCATGCATCATCGTCACCGCCGACCACGACGATGCCGTGCGCGTGGCGGTGGCCGATGCCTGTGCGCACCTGCTGCACAAGCCCTTGAAGCCGCTGGCGCTGAAGTCGCCGATGGCGCGATTGCAGACAAAGGCCATCGCGCGCGTGCGTGCAGCGTCGCATCAGGACTCGAAGCCGTTGACGAATATCGCGTCCGATGTCGACTCGACGGCACCGATGTCGGCCGCGATACCGGCGATGCGTGGAAGTCCGCGCTGGTCGGTTTCGAAGCCGTGCGCCGCGCCGTGGTCGATCGCGGGGCTGTCCGGCAGCGGCATGCGGGACCGGGTCGGGCCACCGTTGTCCTGCAGCGGCCCGAGTCGCGGCGTGGATTCGAACAGCGTGTCGGACGGCACCGGGATATGCGCCCATCCGACCATGTTGGTGTCGCCGAGGATCGTGAGCCCGTTCGGGCCGTCGATGTCGTCGTCGGCATACGGTGGAGCGCCGTCGTCGAAATAGTTGCCGGCGATGATCGTGCCCAACATCGAGACGTTGACGGCATCGTAGCCGATCACGATGCCGGCGCCGAACTTGGTGCCGACCAGGTTCGATTCGCTGTTGCCGGTGATGGTGCTGTTGGTGATTGTGCTGATCGCCGAGTTCAGGAAGAGCGCGCCGCTCATCCAGTGCTGAGTCGCCGTGGCAACATTGCCCGAGACCGTGCTGCTGTAGATGTTGGTCATGGCATTGTTGTGGCCGAGCACGACGATGCCTGAAGTACCGGAATCGGCGTGGTTGTTCGATATGGTCGAGCGCAGCACAACGCCGCCGCCATACACCACGCCGCCGCCGCCGTCGCCGGCGGACGTGTTGCCGTCCAGCGTGCTGTCTTCCATCCATATCGAGCTTTTCGTGACCAGGCCGCCGCCGAAGAGGTTCGCCGTGGCGCTGGCCGTTACGGCGTTGTCCGCGATCGTGCTCGCATACATGTCGACGGCCCCCTGTGCGTACAGGCCGCCGCCCGCCGCGCTGCCATGATCGGTTCGGGCGAGGCTGCTTTGGATTGTCGAATCGTACAGGCGGACATCGCCGCTGCCATAGACGGCGATGGCACCGCCGCGCGCGTTGCCGGCCTGCCCGACTGGCGTGATCACCATGCAGCTGCGGAATACCGAGTCGTGGATGCGCACGCTGCCGCCGGTCGAACGCAGGCAGCCGCCGCCGAGGCCGGAGTTGGAGAGATACTTGCCGCCGCTGACGGTGACATCTCTGATGTCGAGGCTTGCACCGCCGCCGGCATGATTGAAGATGCGGCGATTCTGGTTGCCGGTGCCGCTGATTTCCAGCTGTCCGGCACCGGGGCCGGACAGTTCGACGTCGCGCAGCGTGATCGCCCCGGTGGTGACCGAGATCGTGCTGCACGTGAGTCCGGACAGGTCGATGCCGTCGCCGTGGTTGGCATGCATGGCGGCGTTGCGTAGGCTGCCCGAGCCGGCATCGTTGCAGTTCGTCACCGACCACAGGATGGAGCCGTCCGGTCGCGGTGAGGCTGAGGGATCGGCGACATGGGCGCTGGTCGGCGCGGCATGTGTATCCATCACGCTGCCAGCCACAATCGCGCCGGCACAGGCCATCGCCAGCGCGGCTGCCAGCGGTTTCGCGCGTGATTGCGCCAGGTTGCTGTGCGTGTGGGTCTTGCACCGGTATCGCATGTCGGCATCCTCGCTGGATCGTTGGCGCAGGAAAAAGGTGTTCGTCGGCGCCTGCGCGTCGCCATGGCGACGGGGAGTACCGCCGCGTTTCGTCACAGGCGCGTATCAGCGCGGCGGCAGGCGCATCGTCCCGGCGCGCCGAGCAATCCGGACGAGGCAGCCGAGCAGCAATGCGAGCAGGGCGAGCATCGGCGCGCCGAGGGTCGGTGCCGGTACCGCGTCGGCGGGTGGCGGCGCCGCGATCGGTTCGCGCGTGGCGACGAAGACGTCGCCCGGATCGTTGGCGTCGAGCTTGCGGCCGAAATACAGCCGCGTGCCGTCCGTCGACAGTGACGCGCGCGTTTCCGATCCCGCCGTATTGATGGACGGGTGGTCGATGCGTTGCGGCGTCGACCACGGCGACGTGACGCTGGCGCGGGTGGCGGCATAGATGTCCATGTTGCCGTCGCGGCTGGAGCTGAACACGATTTCCAGGCCGTCGGCGCGCACGTTCGGCATGCGGTCGTCGGCGGCTGTCGACAGCTCGGCCACGCGCACGCCGGCGGTCACGGTGCCGTCGGCGAGCACGCGGCTCATGTAGATGTCCTGGCCCTCGCTGTCGGGATAGCCGTTGCTCGAGAAGAACAGGAACTTGCCGTCGGGCGTGTCCAGCCACGACGGGCTGAACTCGGCGCCGGCGGTGTTCGGTCCGTTCGGGTAGCAGCCGAGGTTGACCGGCGTCGACCAGGCATGCGTCGCGTCCTCGTGGCTGAGGAAGATGTCGCCGGCCGAGGGGCCGCCGGTCGGTGGAGGCGGCGGCGTGTCGCCGGGAAAGCAGTCGTCGGCGGTTTGCATGGAGCTGACGAACAGCAGGCTGCCGTCGGCGAGCGGCGTCGGGCAGTAATCGAACTCGCCGGAGTTGACCGGCGCCGGCAGGTTCTCGGCGGCTTCCCAGCCGCCCTGCAGCGACGGGCGATGCGCGCGCCAGATGTCCTGCTTGCCGAGTCCGCCGGGACGATTGGACGCGAAATAGAGACCGAGGCCATCGGGAGACTCGATCGGACAGCCCTCGGCGGCGGGCGTGTTGATCGCCGTGACCGGCTGCGGATCACTCCAGGGTCCGTATTCGTGTGCGTCGGCAGCGCCGATGCCGACGGCGAGCAGGGCGATGGCGATCATGCGGGATGCGCGGTTCATGGACTTGGTCTCCTTGTCGTGTTGGGGTTCGTGGTCCGGGATGGCGGGCGCCTCAACGCAGTGCGACGTGCGATTCCGCGCGTCGCGCTGCACCTGGTTCGACCACGACGATGCGGTCGGCACCGTGCGCGCAGGCCTGTCGGATCTGCTGGTACAAGGCCGCGCGCGCCGGCACGACGCGGGTGTAGTTGTCGTAACCGTATGTCGCGGCGGTTTCGCGCAGGCTCGGCGCGCCGGTGCGGGCGCAATTCCAGCGCAGCGGCGCGGATTCGGCTGCATGAGGGGATCGGCAGCAGAGGGCAGCGAGGACCGTGATGGCGATGGCGACGCAGACGTTCATGACAATCACCGAGGCAAGCCGACGGTCTGTCGGCAGCAGGCAGGCTGCGCCCTGTATCGCGTTGAATGCCTTGGGTCCGCGTTGAAGCCGCGTATGGGTTGCGTGAGGTTTGTGAGGCAGCCGCTTGCAGCGCGCCAAATCCGCGCTTTGCGCGGCATCGCCGCGACGCGGCACAATCGGCATCGCGGCGGGGGGCATGTGATGGACCCGAGGAACCCGGAGGCAATCTGCTATCGCTTCGGCGATGTCGAAGTCGACCTGCGCCGTCACTGCGTGCTGCGCAGCGGTGCCGAGCTGGCGCTTGAACCCAAGGCCTACGCGGTGCTGGTCGAACTGCTGCGCCGAGCGGGCGGGGTGGTTGGCCGCGATGCGCTGCTCGACGCGGTGTGGGGCCACCGCCACGTCACGCCGGCAGTGCTGAACCGCATCATTGCCCTGCTGCGGCGCGAACTCGGGGATTCGGCCGATCATCCGCACCTGATCCGCACCGTGCATGGTGTCGGCTACGAATTCTTCGGCGCCGTCCTGCAGGAGTTGCGCGAGACTTCACCGGTGGTGGTTGCCACGGCGGATGCGACCGGCGCTGGCGCACCGGTGGGAGAACGCTTGGTATCGCCGTCATCCGTCGTTGCCGCATCGCCCCCCACCCGCTCCCCGCCATCGCGCACGGCGCGCGGCCTCGTGCCGGCGTTGCTTGCGCTCGTCGCGATGCTGGTGGTCGTGCTGGCATGGTCCCTGTTGCCGCGCCCGCGGCCCGCCGCCGCGCCGGCTACGGCGATGCCGGTACGCAGCATTGCCGTGCTGCCACTGGTCGATGCCGGCGGCGAGGCGGATCGGCAGGTATTCGTGGACGGCCTGTCGGAAAACCTGATCACCACGCTGTCGCAATACAAAGACCTGAAGGTGATCGGACGCAGCTCGTCGTTCCTGTTCCGCGGCAGCAGGGAAGGCGCCGCCGCGATAGCTGCGAAGCTCGGCGTCGCGCATCTGGTCGAAGGCAGCGTGCAGCGCGTCGGCGATGACGTGCGCGTCAGCGTGGAACTGATTCACGCCGCGGACAGCAGGGTCGTCTGGACCCGTCGCTTCGACCGGCCGTACACGGCCCTGTTCGCCCTGCAGGATGAAATCGCGCTCGCCGTCGCCGGCGCGCTGCAGGTGAACGTGTTGCACGCGATGCCATCGATGGTCGAAGCCGGGCGTCCGGCCAGTGGCAACCTCGACGCGTATGAAGCGTATCTGCGCGCCACCGCCAATGTCAGCGGCAGCGACCTGGTCGGGGCCATCAAGCAGTTCGCCCAGGCGACGCGCATCGACCCCGGCTATGCGCAGGCCTGGTCGTGGCTCGGCTTCGCGCGCACGCAGTACGCGCGCGGCAACCGCGTTCGCGATGCCGCGCGCGCCGGTTATGCGCAGGCGCGCAAGGACATCGACACGGCGCTGCGGCTGGCGCCGGATTTCGGCCAGGCGCACGCGATCCGCGCCAACCTGTTGAGTGCCGCCGACCACGACTGGAACGGCGCGCTGGCCGAGTTCCACACGGCGTTGCAGTTGGTGCCGGAGAACGATCCGTCGCATGGCGCCGTGAGCCGACTGCTGGCTACGCTGGGAAGGATCGACGAGGCGATCATGGAGCGCCGCAAGTACATCACTGGCGATCCGCTGGCCGCATTCGCGCGTGTCTACCTCGCCGAACTGCTGGCGTGCCGCGGTCGGCTCGATGAAGCCGCCGCGAGCCTGCGCGCTGCCGTCGAGCTGAGTCCGGAGCCGGACGACAATACGCATGACTGGCATGCGAGCCAGCGCTCCCATCTCGCCATTCTGCGTGGCGATGCGGCAACCGCATTGGCAGAAGCCGATTCGATGGTTCCGAATCGCTGGCGCGAACGCACGCGTGCGCTGGCACTGCAGATCGGCAGCGATCGTGCGGCCGCCGACGAGGCGCTGCAACACCTCGTCGAAACCGCTGGCCAGGAGAAGGGCGATGCCTATGCGATAGCGCGCGTCCATGCCTTGCGCGGCGATGCAGGCCGCATGTTCGAATGGCTGCAACGCGATGCCGAACGGGACGACACCGGCGTGCACCGCGTGCTGTTCGATCCGCTGCTGCTGCGCTTCCGTGATGATGCGCGCTTCGCCGCGTACTGCAGGACCGCCGGCCTGCCGCCGCCGACCGCGAGTGAATCGCTTGACGTCGATCGGATCCGCCGCACGCTGGCGCTGTCAACCGGCCAGCGTTGAGGGCGGTGCGGGAACTCCCGCATCGCCGGTCGCGCGATGGCGAAAGCGCGCGCCCGTGCGCGTTGTTCGGGCTCCCGCCGCGCTGGCCGGATCTGCCAGTTCCAGCGAGTGCAGCAACACGCCGGCCTGCGCGCGGTTGCGCACGCCGAGGCGTTCGAAGAGCGTGGTCAGGTGCGCCTTCACGGTGCGTTCCTGCACGTCACGGCGATCTGCTTGTTCAACGGACCTTCCGCGACGAAACCGGGCACGCGCATCTGCTGCGGACTCGGCGAAGTGTGGGACGGGCCACTAGCGCGCGTGCCAGCGTCCATCGTCACCGCGCTCGTACTTTTCCTTGACCGCCGACCATGCGACCTTGTGCGAGACCTCTTCGCGTGATTCGTTGCCGCGACGATCCCCCGCATCGGCATACTCGCTCCAGGCGTGGTTGAACGCCGCGCGGTAAATGTCCTGCGCGTGTTCCGGCAGGTGGTTGCGGACGGATTCGGGCAGGTCGTGGTTGCGTGCATACGGCATGACGTACTCCTCCATGCGGGAAGGATGCCATCCTGCATTTTCGCGCATGAACCGTCGGTTGCAGCATGTTGGACCTGGGTACGATGCCGCCGTGTCTACGCTCTCGCGAAGCTGGCGGGATGCGCCGATTCATCATGCTGTGCCTGCTCGTCCCGCTCGCGGCCTGCGCGCCGCGCCCTTCCGTGAGAAGCGATGACCGAACCCCATCTCGCCGGCGACATCCGCGAAACCGTGCATCGCGGTTCCGACGACCTGCTCAGCGCCGGTCTCGGTCTCGGCGGCTTGCGTGCACAAGCGAAGGCGTTCGCCGATGCAGGCGCACCTACACCGGAAGAATTGCGCCGCCGCGCGATCCACGCGAGCTGGAGCGGCATCGCCGACCTCGGTCCGCTCGGCGGCTATGGCCGCGTCTACGGCGGCGTGCCGAATGTGTCGGGCCGCGAGTACAGCGCATTCGCGCGCGTGCCCGGCGCGAATGCGCCGCATCGCGTGCTGGTGCAGGTGCCGGATGCGTTCGACGCGAAGGAGCGTTGCCTGCTCGTCGCCCCGTCGTCCGGCTCGCGCGGCGTCTACGGTGCGATCGCGCTGGCCGGTGCGTGGGGACTGCCGCGTGGCTGCGCAGTCGCCTATACCGACAAGGGGGCTGGATCGGGCTACTACGATCTCGATTCGCATACGGGTGTCCGGCTGGACGGCACGCGCACCACGCACACGGACAGCGCGACGGCGCACCTCGAGATGTTCGAGTTCGAACTGCAGCCTGCGGCGGGTGCGAGTGGTGTAGCCGTCAAGCACGCGCATTCCGGTGACAACCCGGAGGCCGACTGGGGTCGGCACGTGCTGCAGGCCGCTCGGTTCGGGCTGGAGATGCTCGATCGCGCGTATCCGGGGCAGGCGCCGTTCACGCCGGCGAACACGCGCGTGATCGCGGTCGGCCTTTCCAATGGCGGTGGTGCGGTGCTGCAGGCCGCCGGCCTCGACGATGCACGGATGCTCGCCGGCGCGGTCGCGCTCGAACCGAACGTGCATGTCGAAGGCCGCGGTCGTGCGCTGTACGACTACGTGACCGAGGCGGCGCTCTATCTGCCCTGCGCGCTGGTCGATGCACGTTTCGATGCGGCGCCATTTGCGCGAGTGCAGGGCATGGTGCCGGCGGCGTGGATCGCGCGATGTGCGAGCTTGCATGAGGCGGGCCTCGTCGGCGGCGCCGATGTCGCCGCGCAGGCACGCAGCGCGCTCGATCACCTGCATGCGAGCGGCTGGGACGAGCAGACGCTCGATACTGCCGCCAGCACGACTGCATTCGACCTGTGGCGCGCGGTCGCCGTGACGTATGCGTCCGCATACCTGCGCGCGGCGCCGCAGGCAATGCCTTGCGGTTTCCGCTTCGGCGCGCTCGATGCGAACGGCACCCCGATCGCGATTGATGCGCAGACGCGTGCTGCATGGTGGTCGGATGCGAGCGGCATTCCGCCTGGTGCCGGCGTCATGCTGCTCGGCGGTGTCGATGCCACGGCCGATCCCGCGGCGGCGAGCCTGCATTGCCTGCGTGCGTTGTGGACTGGAGACAGCGCTGACGCACGCGCCTTGCGCGCCTCGGTCGCAGCCACGGCCGTGAAGATTCCGCGCGCCGACCTGCCGCTGATCGTGGCCCAAGGCGAAGGCGACGGACTGCTGCCGATCGCGTTCGCCAGCGCGCCCTATGTCGCCGCACTGGAAGCGGGCGGCTGCACGCCGACGTACTGGCGCGTGCGGCACGCACAGCACTTCGATGCATTTCTCGCATTGCCCGCGTTCGGCGAACGTCACGTGCCGCTGATGCCGTATGGCTATGCCGCGCTCGATGCGCTGTGGGCCCATCTGGAACACGGCGCGCCATTGCCGGCGTCGCGACGATTCGTCACCACCCCGCGTGGGCCGGCGCCGCTCGACCGCGGCATGCTCGACTTCTGATTGCGTGCGTTCGGCTTCCCATCGGCCCGAACGAGGCGCGAGGAGCGCGTCGTGGACACACCCGCATCGGGTCGGGATACTTGCGCCCCGCGCCATGGTGGCAGCGGTGACTGGAGGCCATGTGCCCGGGGTTCTAGTTTTCCTTGCGACCCGCAACGAGGCGGGCAACGTCCCGTCACTGCTGAGCGCGATCCGCCAGCATGTTCCCGCTGCCGATATCCTCGTCGTCGACGACGACAGCAGCGACGGAACGGTCGATGCGATCCGGTCGCTGGGCCTGCAGCGGCTGTCGCTGGTCCAGCGCAAGGCTGGTCTCGGTCTTGGTACGGCGCACGTGCTCGCACTGCTGCATGCGATCGGCCATGACTACGACGCCATCGTCACGATGGATGCGGACTTGTCGCACGATCCCGCGGCCATTCCCTCGTTGCTCGCCGTGCTGGATGGCGGCGCGGACCTGTGCATCGGTTCGCGCTACATGGTCGGCGGCACTTGCGACTACTCCGGGTGGCGGCGCTTTCTGAGCGTCGGCGGCAACGCGACCTACCGGCGCGTCCTCGGTTTGCCGCTGCACGAGTTCACGACATCGCTGCGTGCGTTCAGGGTATCGCGGTTGCGCTCGCTCGATTTCGGCCGACTCGTCTGCAACGGGTATTCCTTCTTCGCGACGATGGTCGTGGAGGCTGCCTTGCACGGATTCGCGATTGTCGAAGTGCCGATCCATTTCCGCGAGCGCGGCTATGGCGTATCCAAGATCCCGCCGTTCGAGATCTTCCGCGCAATGGGCAACCTGATCCGACTCAAATGGCGCATGCGCAACGGAGCCGAGGCGCGCACGGTGCAGCATGTCCAATGCAAGGGGTGCGACACGATGTATTCCGTCGTCGCAACAGGCGCCGCATACGGGCTTTGCGTGTGCTGCGGACGGCAGGGCGCATGACCGGGACGTCGCGTGCGTGCCGGGGATATGCCATCGCCCTCGTTGTGGTCGCGCTGCTTGCCGCGTTTGCGTTCCCCTTGTCCGCGCAACTGTCCGGCATGCAGGACGCCGACGGCATCATCACGGCGTACATGTCCACACAGAAGCTGACTTGGTATTTCTGGCGCCAGGACCGCTTTCTCAATCTTTTGCCGGCGCTGGCGTGGCCGGTTGCCAACGTTGCGTGGAACCTCCACCTGCAGATCTTCCTGCGTGCGTTCTTCGCGTTCCTCGCGCCACTCGGCGTGCTTTACGTGCTGCGCCCGTCGGCGCGCTTCCTGCTGCCGGCGACGCTGGTGGCGAGCGCGCTGCTTGCGGTTCTGCTTGACGGCATCGCCGATTTCAACCTGTATGTGCACCACGTCCCGGTGGGCACCTCGCTGGTGCTGTTCGCGGTGTCGGCGATGCTGTTCCGTCGCCGTGAGCGCGGATGGCCCTGGCTCGCGTGTGCGTTCGCGATCGCGTTCCTCGCCTATGCGACCAACATCGCCCTGCTGCTGCTGGCGTTGCCGCTGCTCGCGCTTGCGTTCGCCCTGAACCTGTCGCCGCGTCGCGAACTGGCGGCGTTCCTTGCACTCAACGTGCTTGTCATCGTGCTTGCCTATGGACATGCGCGCGTCTTCGGCGAAGCGCAGACGCAATTCGGCAGCGGTGAGGTTTCCTGGCATGCGATCCGCCACGGCTATGCGGTCGTGGCCTCGCGTCTGCATGTCGCCGGCTTTTGCGTCGCGGCTCTGCTCGCGGTCATGGCCGGATTGTTCTGTCGTCGTCGCGACGCGCTGGCGGCGGCGCTGTTCGCGCTGTATTGCCTCGCCGGCATTGGCGGGCTGTCGTGTTCGCAATGGGTGCAGGTCAATCTGTACGAGATCCGCTACTACCTGATGTTCGAGGTCGGCTTGGCGGCGTGCATCGCCTTCGTGCTCGTGGGCGCCACCGAACGCGTATTGGCCACGGAATGGCGGATGGGTGCACTCGTGGTGCTGTCGCTAGGCGTCGCATGGAGCATCGGTCTGCATGGAACGGCGGCATCGCCCGACGAACTGGTCGGATCGACATGGCGCGAATCCGCGCGGGATTGGGGGCGCGCGGCGATCGAGCATCGCGCACAGGTCGTTGCCGGCGACTTCTGGGATGCGTGGCCGACGGTCTTCGAAGCCGACCGCCTGCGTGGCGCCGATGCAGCATCGCGCGAGCCGATCCATGCTGCGACCTGGCGCAGCCGGCCACTGCACGCTCGCGTCGTCGAGAGCGCCGCTGCAACCGGAAGTTTGCGCGTGCTGTGCCTGCCCGAGCTCGCCGATTGCGTGCATGCGGTGGAGGATGCATTTCAGGTCCGTGTCGTCGCGCCGCCTGAAGCTGCCGAGGAGCTGCGCGACGCCAAGGGACGTGGCATGCGTCTGCTCACCTTGCGCATCGCGCCGCCCGCCGCGGCCGGCATGCCCGGATCGCAGTGACGACGACACGTCGCTGAGCGCAACGCAATCGGTCTGTTTCGTCGTCACCTCAGCGGCCACGAGCAGCGGATGACCCGCCACCGCGGCTGAAGCGGTAGCGGCCGGATGCGCTCCTCATCCGCGACGGCTTCGAATGGCGCGAGGCGGAGCTGCGCGTTCGCAGGTGTCGATACAAGCGCCCGGCGATTCCATCGTTCGTCAAACGGACGTGCGGCGGGATGACGAGCGATGGAGATCTTCCTAGCCTCTCGCAAGCTGCAGGCGCGCGCGCTTTTCCGCCTTGCGCTGGCGCCGACGCTGGCTGAGGCGCGCGAAGATCAGGTAGATCGCCGGTGTCGAGATCAGCGTGAGGCTCTGCGACACGATCAGGCCGCCGATCATCGCGATGCCGAGTGGACGACGCAGTTCCGCACCGGTGCCAAAGCCGATCGCCAGCGGCAGAGCGGCGCAGATCGCGACCATCGAGGTCATCATGATCGGGCGGAAGCGCACCAGCGACGCTTCGCGGATCGCTTCAAGCGGCGGCAGGCCGTGCTCGCGTTCGGCGACGAGCGCGAAGTCGACCATCATGATCGCGTTCTTCTTGACGATGCCGATCAGCAGCACGATCGCGATCATCGAGATCACCGACAATTGCGTGCCGGTGACAACCATTGCGAGCAGCGCACCGACGCCGGCTGATGGCAGGGTCGAGAGGATCGTGACCGGATGGATCAGGCTCTCGTAGAGCATGCCAAGCACGATGTAGACGGTGATGATCGCGCCGAAGATCAGGATCGAGTTGTCGCCCTGCTGCTTCTGGAAATTGCGGAAATCGCCGGCGAAATCGAGGCGGATGTCGCCCGGCATGCGCATGCCGGCGATCGCGTCCTGGATCAGGCGCGTGGCCTGGCTCATGGTCGCGTCGGGCGCGAGGTTGAAGCTCAGGCTGATCGTCGAGAACTGGTCTTCGTGGCTGACCTCGGTCGGCGCGATTCCATCGACCATCTTCGTCAACGCGGTGATCGGCACCATCGCACCGGAGTTCGAGCGCACGTAGAGCTTGTCGAGCGAGCCCGGGTCGGTGGCCTGGTTCGGCAGCGCGCTGACCACGACCTTGAACTGGTTGATGTCTGAATAGATCGTCGAGACCTGGCGCTGGCCGAACGCGTCGTACAGTGCGCTGTCGATCGCTGCGACGCTGACGCCGAGGCGCGCGGCGGTGTCGCGGTCGATCCGCAGGGTCTGGCGCGGGCCGGCATCGTCGATGTCGCTGCCGACGTCGCGCAGCTGGGGAATCTTCTTCAGCACGTCGATCAGTTTCGGCGCCCACACTTGCAATTGCGCGATGTCGTTGCCCTTGAGCGACACCTGATACTGGCCGCCGCTGCCGCCGGACCCGCCGCCGCCGCCGCTCGGCAGATCCTGCACGGGGCGCAGGCGCATGCGGATTCCCGGCACGTTTGCGGCCATCGCATTGAGGCGCGTCATCACCGTGAAGGTCGAATCGCCATTGCGTTCGGCCAACGGTTTCAGGCTGATGTAGAGCTGCCCGGAGCCGCCACCGCCACCGCCCCAGCCGCCGCCGAGGCGCGAGCCGACACTTTCCACGGCTGGATCCTTCATCACCAGCCCGGCGATGATCTGCTGCTGCTCCATCATTCGCGAAGGCGACACGTCCGAACCGGCGCTGGTGCGCCCTTGCAGCATGCCGGTGTCCTGCTGCGGGAACAGGCCGCCCTGAACGAAGCGCATCAGGAAGATCGTGATGACGATCAGCAGTACCGGCTGCAGTGCGGTCAGCCGCGGCCATGCCAGTGCGTGATCGAGCGCGCGGCGATACAGACCGAGCATGCCGGCATGAAAAGCTTCGAGGCGGCGGCCGAGGCGCGACGGCGTGGACGATCCATGCGGCTTGAGGAAACGCCCGCAGAGCGCCGGAGTCAGGGTCAGCGAAACAATCGCGGAGAACACGATCGCCGCGATCAGCGTCACCGTGAATTCCTTGAAGAACATGCCGGTGATGCCGCCCGCGAACACGATCGGCACGAATACGGCGATCAGCGATGCGGTGATCGAGACGATTGTGAAACCGATCTCGCGCGCGCCGAGCAGGGTAGCCTCGATCCGCGACATGCCCGCATCGATATGACGGATCACGTTCTCGATCACGACGATCGCATCGTCGACGACGAAACCGATCGCGATGACCAGCGCCATCAGCGACATGTTGTCGAGCGTGTAGCCGAGCACGTACATCACGATGAATGCGCCGGCCACCGAGAGCGGCACGGCGGTTGCCGCGATCAGCGTCGGCGCAAGCCGGCGCAGGAACAGTGCCATCGTCAGAACGACCATGCAGAGACTGATCAGCAGGCTGACCTGCACCTCGTCGATCGAGGCGCGGATGATCGGCGTGCGGTCGAAGAATGGTGTCAGCGTGACGCCGCTCGGCAACCAGCTCTGCATTTGCGGGATGTCGTTCTTCACGCTGTCGACAGTCGCGATCACGTTCGCATCGACCTGCTTGCGCACGAACAAGAGGATCGCGCGACGCGCGCCGAACCACGCCGCCTGGTACTGGTCCTGCTGGCCGTCATAGACGCGCGCGACATCTTTCAGGCGCACCGGAACGCCGTCCTTCGTGGAGATCACGAGGTCGGCGAACTCCGATGCGGCATGCAGTGCGTCGTTCGCGACGACTGCCATCGTGGTCTTGCCGTCGGACAGGAACCCTTGCGGCGAAGTCACGTTCGCCGCGACCAGCGCATTGCGCACCTGGTCGGGCGACAGACCCATCGCGTTCAGCGCGCGCAGGTTCAGGTCGACGCGCACCGCCGGTGTCGCGCCGCCGGCGATGTCGACGTCGCTGACGCCGGGCAGCTGGCGGATGCGCTGTGCGAGCAGCGAGTCGGCATAGTCGTAGAGTTTCGACAACGGCTCGGTATCCGACGTCAGCGCGAGTGCGAGCACCGGCTGGTTGTTCGGATTCATCTTGCGATAGGTGGGTGCGTTGGTCAGGCCGGAGGGCAGGTCAGGCGCTGCAGCGTTGATCGCGGCCTGCACATCGCGCGCATAGTCGTCGACCTTGCGACCGCCGTTGAACATCAGGATCACTGCGGCGCTGTTCTCGCTGCTCGACGAGTTGATCGTGTCGATGCCGGGAATCTGGCCGAGGTGGCGTTCGAGTGGCGCGGCGACGGTCGAAGCCATCACGTCCGCGCTGCCGCCGGGCTGGTTCGCGGTGACGAAGATCGCCGGGAACTCCAGGTTTGGCAGCGCGGCGACGCCGAGCTGGAAATAGCAGATCATGCCGATGACGAACAGGCCGATTGCCAGCAGCGAGGCGGCGATCGGCCGACGAATGAAGGGGCCGGAGATGTTCATCCCGTCACGCTTCGCATGTCATCACCCCAGCCCTTTCCTGCATGCCGGAAAGTGCGAGGATCGGATGGGCTTCCGCTTGCGGACGAAAGCGGGTGGTACGAGGCATGTGAGTCGACGCAGGCCGCACTTTCCTCTCCCGCTTGTGGCAGATGGCTCCTCATGTCAGTTGCTCCTGCAAGTGAGCGCGCCGATCGCCACGCGCCTTGACCCAATCCGACAGTCGTTCGAAGTACAGGTAGATCACCGGCGTCGTATACAACGTGATGAGCTGCGACAGGAGCAGGCCGCCGACGATCGATACGCCGAGCGGCTTGCGCAGTTCCGAACCGATGCCGTTGCCGAGCGCCAGCGGCAATGCGCCGAGCAGCGCAGCGGCGGTCGTCATCATGATCGGGCGGAAGCGCAGGATGCAGGCGCGCCGGATCGCGTCGTGCGCGTTCATGCCGGCGCGCTGCGCCTCGATCGCGAAGTCGATCATCATGATCGCGTTCTTCTTGACAATGCCGATCAGCAGCACGATGCCGACGATGCCGTCGACCGACAGGCTCATGCCGCAGGCCATCAGCGCGAGCAACGCGCCGACGCCGGCCGGTGGCAGGGTGGAGATGATCGTGATCGGATGGATGTAGCTCTCGTACAGCACGCCGAGCACGATGTAGATGACGACGACCGCGGCTAGCAGCAACAGGATCTCGTCGGTCAGCGAGGCAGAGAATTCGGCGGCCTTGCCGATGAACTGGCCGCGCACCTGCAGCGGAAACCGCATCTCCGCTTCAACCGCGCGGAACGCGCTGACTGCATCCGACAGCGAATAGCCCGGCGCGAGATTGAACGAGATCGTCACCGCAGGGAGCTGGTCCTGATGGCTGACCACCAGCGGCGCGTTCTCCTGCGTGGCGCTGGCCAGCGCGGACAGCGGGATCGCGCCGCCGGCGCCGACCGCGATGCCGACATTGCCGGTGCTGCCGATGCCGGAGGGCGTCGCGGAATTGCTCGATGTCGCCTGGCCGAGCGTGGTGGCATTGCTGCCGGTCAAGGCGCCGCTGCCGTTGCCGCGCACGGTCAGCTGATCGAGCAGGGCGGTGCTGGTACGGAACTCCGGTGCGACTTCGAGCACGACGCGGTACTGGTTCAGTTGCGTGAAGATCGTCGAAATCTGGCGCTGGCCGAACGCGTCATAGAGCGTGTCGTCGATCGTCTGCATCGGCACGCCGAGGCGGCTGGCCTTTTCGCGGTCGATGGTCAGATTGAGCGCATTGCCTTCCTTGGCGAGGTTGTTGTCGACGTCGGCGAGCTCGGGGCGCTTGCGCAGCGCATCGGTCATCTGCGTGGCGAAGCCGGCGAGTTCCTTCGAATTCACTTCCGACAGGGAGTACTGGTATTCGGTCGGGGCGACGCGCGTGTCGAGCGCGACATCCTGTACCGGCTTCAGGTACAGCGCAGCGCCGGCGACGTGCGCGGCCGCCTCCTGCAACGTCGGCAGCAGGCGGTCGAGGCTGTCGCGCTCGGCGCGCGGCTTCAGCACGATGCTGAGCTGGCCCTGGTTCAAGGTCGGATTGATCGAGCCGGCACCGACGAAGGCGGCCACGCCGGACACGCCCGGCACATGGCGCAGTGCCTCGGCGACCGCTTTCGTGCGCGCTTCCATCGCCGGGAACGCGATGTTCTGGTCGGCCTGCACGACACCGGTGATGAGGCCGGTGTCCTGCTCGGGCAGCAATCCTTTCGGGATCGCGACATACAGCGCGATCGTGACGATCACGGTGGTCGATGCGACCAGCAGCATCAGCGGTTGGCGCGCGAGCACCCAGTCGAGTGTGCGGCCATAGCCGGCGAGGATGCGCGACCACGCATCGTTCTTCGTGTGTGCGTGCGCATCGCCGTGGTCGCCGGCCGGCAGCGCATCCGCCTTCAGCAGGTAGGCGCACATCATCGGCGTCAGGGTCAGCGATATCAGCATCGAGATCGCGACCGCGATCGTCAGCACCCACGCGAATTCGTGGAACAGGCGGCCGGTCACGCCCGGCATCAGCAGCAGCGGCAGGAACACCGCGATCAGCGAGACGGTCAGCGACAGCACGGTGAAGCCGATTTCCTTGGCGCCGATCTCGGCGGCTTCCTTCGGCTGCTTGCCCTGCTCGATGTAGCGCACGATGTTCTCGATCATCACGATCGCATCGTCGACGACGAAGCCGGTGGCGACGGTCAGCGCCATCAGCGAGAGGTTGTCCAGCGAGAAGCCGGCGAACGCCATCACGCCGAACGTGCCGAGCAGGGACAGCGGTACCGCGACCGACGGAATCACCGTCGCCCACAGCCGGCGCAGGAACACGAAGATCACCGCGATGACGAGGCAGATCGTCAGCGCCAGCGTGAACTCGACGTCCTCGACCGAAGCGCGGATCGTGATCGTGCGATCGGAGAAGACCTGCAGATGCACGTCGGCCGGCAGCAATGCCTGCAACGCCGGCAGTTGCTTGTTGATCTCGGCCACGGTCTGCACGATGTTCGCGCCGGGCTGGCGGCGTACGTCGAGCAACACCGCGGGCTTGGAGTTCGCCCACGCGGCGAGCTGGTCGTTCTCGACGCCGTCGACGACCTGCGCGATGTCGGACAGCTTCACCGGCGCGCCGTTCTTGTAGCTGATGATCGTCGAGCGGTATTCGGTCGCGTCGGCGAGCTGATCGTTGGTGCCGATGCTGAAGCTCTGCACGGTTCCGTTGAGGCTGCCTTTCGGCGCGTTGACGTTGGCCTGGGTCAGGGCTGAACGCACGTCCTCCATGGTCAGGCCGAGGCCGGCGAGCTGGGCCGGATTCACCTGCACTCGCACGGCCGGACGCACGTTGCCGGCGATGCTGACCAGACCGACGCCGGAAATCTGCGAGATGCGCTGGGCGATGATGCTGTCGGCATAGTCATTGACCTCGCGCAGCGGGCGCGTGTCGGAGGTCAGCATCAGGGTGAGGATCGGCGCATCGGCCGGATTGACCTTGTTGTAGACCGGCGGGTACGGCAGGTTGTTCGGCAAGGTGCCGCGTGCGGCGTTGATCGCCGACTGCACGTCCTGACCCGCAGCGTCGATGTCGCGGCTCTGGTCGAATTCGATGATGATCGTGGACAGCCCGGCCGAGCTGTCCGAACTCATCGTCGTGATGCCGGATATCTGCCCGAACTGGCGCTCCAGCGGTGTCGTCACCAATGCCGCCATCGTCGACGCACTGGCGCCTGGATATTGCGTCGACACGATCAGGCTCGGCGCGTCGATGTCCGGCAGCGCGGCGACGGGCAGCGCGCGATAGCCGATCACGCCGAGCAGCAGCAGCGCCAGCATCAGCAGCGAGGTGGCGATCGGGCGCTGGATGAAGATCGAGGAAAAGCTCATCAGGAAGCCGGGAGTGAGGAGGCGGGAAAGGGAAATCGCACCGGCAACGACGTCTAGCCGCCGCGTCTGCCGCCGCGGCGCTGTTGTTGGCCGCCGTCCTGTTGCTTGAGCCTGGACAGCTCGGCGGCGCTGGTCGCCGGAGCGGCCTCGCCCGGCGCGAGCGCCTGCACCTTGCTGCCCGGCTTCAGGCGGAACTGGCCTTCAGTGACCACGCGATCGCCTGCGGCGAGGCCGCTGCCGACGAGCACGCCGTCGTTGCCGGCTTCGCCGGCGAGGGTTATCGGCTTCATCGCGACCGTGCTGTCTGCTTGCAGCACGTATACATAGCTGCCATCCGGCCCGCGCTGCACGGCCGTCGCCGGCACCACAAGCGCGCCCTTGGCGATGCGCGTCTGTGCGCGCACATTGACGAACTGTCCCGGCCACAGCGTGTTGTCCTCGTTGCTGAATTCCGCCTTCAACTTGAACGTGGCGGTGGTCGGGTCGATCTGGTTGTCGATGACCTTCAGCGTGCCTTCCGCCAGCACGTGCGCGTTGGTGCGATCGAGCGCGCTGACCGGCAGCGGCGACTCGCTCTGGCCGCTGCGGACCTGATCGAGGTTCTGCTCGGGCAAGGTGAAGATGACATTGATCGGATGCACCTGCGTCAGCACGACGATGCCGCTGCCGCTGTTGGCGGTGATCAGATTGCCGACGTCGACCTGGCGGATGCCGGCGATGCCGGTGATGGGCGCGGTGATGCGCGCGTAGCCGAGCTGGGTGCGCGCGCTCGACGCGGCGGCCTCGTCGGCGGCCACCATCGCTTCCTGCTGGCGCACGGTCTGGCGCTGGTTTTCGAGGTCCTGCGCGGCGACGAAATGCTGCTTGATCAGATCCTCGTAGCGGCGCAACGTGCTCTGCGAGGCGGACAACTGCGCCGCGTCCTGCTTTTTCTTCGCCTCCGCCTGGTCGAGTGCGGCCTGAAACGTGCGCGGATCGATCTCGGCGATAAGGTCGCCCTGCTTGATCTCCTGGCCTTCGGCGAAATGCAGCGCCTTGAGCTGGCCGCTGACCTGCGCGTTGACCGTCACCGTGTTGAGCGCCTGAACGGTGCCGAGTGCGGTCAGATAGATCGGCACGTCCTTCTGCTCGACCGGCACCACGGTCACGGGTACCGGCGCATTCGTGCCTGCGCCGCCGCCAGCGCCCGGCGCACCGCCGCCGCGCCCCTGCGACGGCGTGCCGTGCAGCAGGCGCCAGCCGATGACGGCGACCAGCGCCAGTACGACGATCGTGAGCGCGATCTTCCAACGCGACATGCGACTATCCTTTCAATCGATGAGGATGGTGGTCCGCGACAGCGGCACCTTCAGGTGTGCAGGCTAGCAGCAGCTCCGCAACGGCGGGGTTTCCGGCAGGTAAATGCATCTTTACAAGCAGATCGGTACGCGTGGACCGCTTGGATGAAAACCCGCCTGCCAAGTTCCCCGAGCGGCCGCCACGCCTTGTATCCGCGACGGCAAGCGCCATCTGCGTTCTACAACAGCCGAAGGAATTCCCGATGAACGCCACCTGCGATCTACCCGGCGCCGCGTTGGCCACTCCGCGCGCGCAGTTTCCCGATCCGGCTTTCGACCCGGTCGACGCCGTGCCGGAACGGCTCGCCGTGCTTGCCGGCGGCTGCTTCTGGTGTACCGAAGCGGTGTTCCGCGAACTCGATGGCGTGCTCGGCGTCACCTCCGGCTACAGCGGCGGCGACGCCGCGAGCGCGAACTACGACGCCGTCTGCAGCGGTCGCACCGACCATGCCGAAGCGATCTCGATCCGCTACGACCCGCGCCGGATCAGCTATGGACGGCTGCTCAAGGTGTTCTTCGCGGTCGCGCACGATCCGACCCAGATCGATCGGCAGGGGGCCGACCGCGGACGTCAGTACCGATCGGCGATCTTCTTCGCGGACGATGCACAGCGCGCCGTCGCCAGCGCCTATGTCCGCCAGCTCGACGACGCGCATGCATTCGTCGCGCCGATCGCGACCGAGATCGTGCCGCTGCAGGCGTTCCACGATGCCGAGGGCTACCATCAGAACTATGCGTTCGCGCATCCTGCGCAACCGTATGTCGCCGCGGTCGCCGCGCCGAAAGTCGCCAAGTTGCGCAGGCAGTTCGGCGACTGGCTGCGCGATGACGCGCCGAAGGACGGAGGGCTGGCATGAGCGCGAACCTTTCCGCCTCCGGGCACGACCTCACGCCGCTGTCTGCCGATGAGCGCGAGCGCTTGGCCGCGCGCCTCACGCCGGAAGAGCGTCGCGTGATGATCGACCACGGCACCGAACGCCCGTTCTGCGGTGGCTTGCTCGACCACCACGCCGACGGTGTCTACGCATGCCGACTGTGCGCGCTTCCGCTGTTCCGCGCGACGACCAAGTTCGAATCCGGCACCGGCTGGCCGAGCTTCTTTGCACCGTTTGACCGGGCGCATGTGCGCGAGATCCGCGACACCAGCCACGGCATGGTCCGCACCGAGATCCGCTGCGCGCGTTGCGATGCCCACCTCGGCCACGTGTTCCCGGACGGACCGCTGCCGAGCGGTCTGCGCTATTGCATGAATTCCGCCGCCCTCGAGTTCGTCGCGGAGTCCGGCGCCGGTTGATCCGATTCGCTGGATGAACGCGCCGACATGTTGCGCTGCGGTTTGCGAAATCCGGGCGCACGGGCCACGCTAGCAAGACATATCAGCGAGATTCGCCGGCTTCGCGCAACCCGGTTTGTGTCGTCGTCGCTGCATCGCAGCGGGCTGCCGCGAGCATCGGATCAGGAGAACTTTCCATGGGCGACACAGCCTTGGTCGTAAGTCACGCCTCGCGCGTGATCAAATCCGTACGCGGCGAACAGCGCGGATCGGTGGCGCCGCACGTGGCGAAATCCTGGAACCGCTGCTTGACCGAATACGGCATGGAACCGGCTGGCGCGCGCGCAACGGAAGTGCTGGAGCCCAGCCAACTGCGCGAGCGCCAGCAGCGCATGGGCGACCTGCTCGGCGTTGCGCGCGCCGAGATGGAAAGCCTGTACGAGCAGATTTCCGGATCGGGCTACGCGGTGATCCTCGCCGATGCCGATGCGACGATTTTGCACACGATCGTCGATCCGACCCTGAAGCGCGAATTCCGCCACGCCGGCCTCTGGCTCGGCGCGATCTGGGACGAACGCCACGAGGGCACCAACGGCATGGGCACCTGCATCGCCGAGCGCGCCTCGGTGACGGTGCATCGCGAAGAGCACTTCATGGGCTACAACCTCGCGCTGTCGTGCTCGGGCGCGCCGATCATGGACGCGCACGGCGACCTGCTCGGCGTGCTCGATGCGTCGTCGGCGAACAGCAGCGACACACGCTTGATCCAGCGTCATACGATCGCATTGGTCACGATGTCGGCGAACCTGATCTCGCGTTTCCATTTCCTGCATGAGTTCCCGCAGGCCTACATCCTGCGCTTCCACAGCCGGCCCGAGTTCGTCGGCCTGTTGCACGAGGCGCTGATCGCGGTCGCGCGCGACGGCACCGTGCTGGCGGTCAACGAGAGCGCGCTGGCGCAGCTCGGCCATCCGGATCGCAGCCGCCTGGTCGGGCGTTCGATCGAATCGGTGTTCCAGTTCGCGTTCGCAACGCTGGAAACGCGCGCGGCGAACGATCCGCGCACGATCTGGCCGATTCGCGACAGCACCCACGGACGGCGTTTCTATGCCTTGGTACGCAGCCCGCAGATGGGCGCGACCAGGACGGCTGCGCCCGTGCCGGTAGCCGTCGGCGCAGGTGAGGTGGGCGCACGTCGCCACGTCGACACCGACCCGACGATGCAGCACAACCTGCATTGCGCGCAGCAGTTGTTCAGCAAGCGCGTGCCGATTTTGTTGCAAGGCGCGACCGGCACCGGCAAGGAGGCGTTCGCGCGCGTGCTGCACCAGAACTCGGCGTGGGCCGGCAAGCCCTTTGTCGCGGTCAACTGCGGTGCGATCCCCGAATCGCTGATCGAGAGCGAGCTGTTCGGCTACACGCGCGGCGCGTTCACCGACGCCGATCGCCATGGCCGGCCCGGCAAGATCCTGCAGTCGAGCGGCGGCACCTTGTTCCTCGACGAAATCGGCGACATGCCGTTGACCTTGCAGACGCGCCTGCTGCGCGTGATCGAGGAGTTCGAGATCGTGCCGCTCGGCGGCGACCAGGCGATCACGGTCGACCTGCACGTGATCAGCGCGAGCCATCGCGACATCCGCCAGATGGTGCAGGACGGCGAGTTCCGCGAGGACCTGTACTACCGCCTCAACGGCACCACTTTGCACCTGCCGCTGCTGCGCGACCGCGCCGATCGCGCCGAACTGATCGACGTGCTGCTGCGCGACGAAAGCCATGGCGAAGACGTGCGCATCCTGCCCGACGCGCTGCATGCGCTGCTCGCCTACCACTGGCCCGGCAACATCCGACAATTGCGCAATGTGCTGCGCACGGCGGCGGCGCTGTGCACCGACGGCACGATCCGCCTGTCGAACCTGCCGCAGGAACTGCTCGACGAGGGCGCCGTACGCTCGCCGCCGGCGGAGCAGCCGATCCTGGTCGGCGCAGCCACCGCGGACGCGTGCTGCCATACGCCGCTTGACATCGCCGAACACGCGACCCTGCTGCGCGAACTCGAGCGCAACCGCTGGAACATTACGCACACGGCCGATTCGCTCGGCGTCAGCCGCAACACGCTGTACCGCAAGATCCGCAAGCACCAGATCCCGCTCGCCGAATAGATGTCGCGCCGACCGCGCGTGGTACTCGCGCGCGGCCATTCACGATTTTCGCTAGATCGCGGCGTCGCCGCGCTTGTTAGTCTGCCTTGGCAGTGCGCATGGGATCGCGCTGCACTCGAAGCGGACAGCGGGCGCAACCACATGCAAAGAACACTCACCAGCGCGGCCGCGGGCCTGCTCGCGCTGGGCGCCATCGCCCCGGCGATCGCCGATGAACCGGCCTCGGCGGACGGCAATCTTCCGACCGTCGTCGTCACCGCCACGCGCACCGCGCAGCCGGCCTACGACGTGCCGGCCTCGATCGATTCGGTCAACCTCGACGACACGCCCGACACGCTCGGCGTGAATCCGTCCGAATACCTCGCCGGCATTCCGGGGCTGCAGGCACGCGACCGCCAGAACTACGCGCAAGACGAACAGATCTCGATCCGCGGTTTCGGTGCACGTTCGACCTTCGGCGTGCGCGGCGTGCGCCTGTATACCGACGGCATCCCGGCGACGATGCCGGATGGTCAAGGCCAGGTGTCGCACTTCAACCTCGATTCGGCCGAACGCATCGAGGTGCTGCGCGGACCGTTCTCGGCGCTGTACGGCAATTCCTCCGGCGGCGTGATCCAGGTATTCACCGCCGACGGCTCCGATCCGCCGGAAGTCGATCTGGGCATCGCCGGCGCCAGCTACGGCACCTGGCGCGGCAGCGCGAATGCGCGCGGAACCGCGGGCAACTTCGGCTACAACCTCGACGTCACGCATTTCCAGACCGACGGCTACCGCGAGCACAGCCGCGCCAAGCGCGAATCCGGCAACGCCAAGCTGAGCTGGAGGATCGGCGAGGGCGGCAAGCTGACCGTGCTCGCGAACACGCTGTCACTGCCCGGCGCGCAGGACCCGCTTGGCCTGACTCACGCGCAGTTCGACGCCGATCCGCGCAGCGTCGCCGCAGTCGCCAAACAGTTCAACACGCGCAAGAGCGTGCACCAGAACCAGGGCGGCGCGATCTACGAGCAGGATCTTGGCGGCGGCAACAGCTTGCGCGTGCTCGGATATGCGGGCCATCGCGACGTCGAGCAATACCTGGCCATCCCGGCGTCGGCGCAGGCCAATCCGTTGCATTCCGGCGGGGTCATCGATCTCGGCAGCGACTACGGCGGCACCGACGCGCGCTGGACCTGGCAAGGCCAACTGGCCGGGCGCGCGTTCGAGATCGCCGCTGGCATCGCCTGGGATCGCCAGCAGCAACTGCGGCGCGGCTACGAGAACTTCGTCGGGGACGAGCTCGGCGTGCGCGGCGCCCTGCGCCGCAACGAGGACGACACCGTCAGCGACTTCGACCAGTACGCGCAGGCGACCTGGCATTTCGCCGATGCCTGGTCGCTGACCGCCGGCCTGCGCCACAGCAGCGTGAAATTCGATTCGGTCGACCACTACATCACGCCCAGGAATCCGGATGACAGCGGCCGCGTCGACTATGCAGCGACCACGCCCGTCGCCGGCCTGCTCTGGCGTGCGGCCGAGTGGGTCAATGTGTATGCCTCCTACGGCCGCGGCTTCGAGACACCGACCTTCAACGAACTTGGCTATCGCGCCGATGGGGGCGCTGGACTCGCGTTCAATCTGGTGCCGTCGCGCAGCCGCAATGGCGAACTCGGCATCAAGCTGCGCCCGAACCGCGACATCGAGGCGAACATCGCCTTGTTCCGCGCCGACACGCGCAACGAACTGGCGATCGCCACCAATGTCGGCGGTCGCACGACCTACCAGAATATCGGCAAGGCGCGCCGCGATGGCGCTGAAGCCGCGCTGACATGGCGCTTTGCCGAAGACTGGCGCCTGCAGCTCGCCGCGACCTGGCTCGACGCGACATTCCGCTCGCCGTTCCTGACCTGCGCCGGCACGCCGTGCGCGACGCCGAACACGCCGGTCGCGGCCGGCACGCGCATCCCCGGCATTCCGAAGACCGACCTGCACGCAGCGCTGCGCTGGGGACGCGAGATCGGCTGGCGCGCCTCGGTGCAGGGCGACTACGTCAGTTCGGTGTCGGTCAACGACCTCGGCACCGACGCCGCGCCGGGCTACTTCGTTGCCGCATTCGATGTCGGCTACGGTGTCGAGCTGGAGTCGGGCAGCTTGCGCACGTTCGCGCGGCTGGACAATGCGTTCAACCGCAAATACGCCGGTTCGGTCATCGTCAATGACGGCAATGGCCGCAACTTCGAACCGGCGCCGGACCGCACGCTGATGCTTGGCGTGCAATGGCAGTGGCGGTTGTGACCATCCGTCGATGATCGCGTCGCATCTCGCCACGCAAGCATCGGGTCGCTTCAGGCGCGATTGCGCGAACCGAGCATTTCTTCGCCGACCTTGAGCAGATCGCCGAGGCCGAGCTGGCCGTCACCATCGCGGTCGAGCAGTGAACCGAGCAGTCCGCCGTGGCCGCCCTGGCCAAGGTTCTGCATCTCCTGGGCGAGCGCGCCGCCGAGTCCGCCCGGACTCATGCCCTGCTTCTGGCTCATGTTGCCGAGCACGCCCATGACAATCGGCGCCAGCATTGCCAGCAGCTGGGCGGCATTCTGCGCGCCAAGGCCGCTGGCCTGGCCGAGTCCTTGCGTGGCCTGCTCCTGACGATTGCCAAAGATGTGGCCGAGGATCGCGCCACCGGCGCCGCTGCCACCCAGCACGCTGCCGAGTATCGAGCCGATGTCGCCGCCGGCGTGATCGGCCGCCGCGTTGTGCAACGCCGCAGCGCCGGCATCCGTCGACGCATTCCGCGCGAGGCCGCCCACCACCACCGGCAGTGCCTGCTGAATCGCAGCCTGTGCCTGCGCGGGGTCGACGCCGAGCTTCGCCGCGATCGCCGCGATGCTGGATGGATCCAGGTGGTCAAGCACCTGGCTGGTCAAATCACTCATGGGAACCTCCGGGGAAAGGCGCAATCCGCCCACGGTCACATGGAAGCATGGCAACCCTGCCTCGTGCGGTAAAACATCGTGAATGCTGCGTTCCGGCGATGGGCATGCCGGGAATTCGCGCGCACCATTGCCTCCTGGTAACCGGTCGCTGTCCATGGATGATTCGAAACAACGCTTCGAGTTGCTTCGCGCGCGCTATGGCGCATCGCTCGCGGACAAGTGGCGTGCGCTCGATGCGGCGTGGCGTGCGTATCTGGCGCAGCCGGCCGATCAGGCGGCGCGCCGTGAACTGCAGCAACAAGTTCATCGGCTGAGCGGGTCGGCACCGGCCTACGGCTACGAGACGCTCGGCCTGTTGGCGCGGGCCGCGGACAATTTGATGCAGTCTTGGCCGTCGGCATCGTTGCCGCCGACCGAGCAGTCCGCGCATCTCGGCATGCCGCTGCGCAACCTGCTCGACGAACTCGAGCGCACGGGTGCGCAGGTCGAAGCGCAGGAACGCCGCGTTCCGGAACCGTTGCGCGTGCTGATGCTCGATGGCGACCGCGACGAGGCAACATCACGCTTGCTCGGCGCCCACCTCGAAGCGAACGCCTGCCTGGTCCGGCGCGAAAGCGACGCAGAGCTGCTGTGGGAGGCCTTGTTGATCTGGCCCTGCCATGCACTCGTGCTCGACTACTGGTGGCGCGACGGAAGTGGCGACGAAGTCGTCGCGATGCTGCGCCGCGAACCGCGCTTCGCGCACATCGCGCTCGTCTGCTTCACCGACCAGCAGGATCCGCAGCTGCTGCGCGCGGCGATCGAAGCGGGTTGCGATGCCGCGTTGAGCAGCCGCGACGGTTCGGCGCGCCTGCTGTCGGTGGTGCGCGAATGCGTCGCGCACGCCGAGCGCAGCGCGATCCGCTTCGACTAGGAGCACGCGCTCGTTCCGGCGGTGTCCCGCGCTGCCGCGCGGCGGCGTGACGTCCCGTGCGAATTCACCGATCATGCACGTCAGTCCATCATCGGGAACCGCGAAGCGCGGGATGAACCCACGGCAGTCATGCCGTTTCGTCGCCGGCGTTTCCATATCGTCCATGCACAACATGCCTCCGATTTCATTGATTGGCGCGCCGACCGACATCGGCGCCGGACATCGCGGTGCCTCGATGGGCCCGGAGGCGCTGCGCGTCGCCGGTCTCGGCGAAGCGTTGGTCGCGCGTGGCTTCGACGTGGTCGATCGCGGCAATCTCGCCGGCCCATTCAACCCGTGGCAACCGCCGGTCGACGGCTATCGGCATCTGCCAGCAGTGACCGAATGGAATCGCGCGATCATGCACGCGGTTGGCGCCGAACTCGCCGGCGGCCGCTTGCCGATCCTGCTCGGAGGCGATCATTGTCTTGCGATCGGTTCGATCAATGCGGTCGCGCGCCATTGCCGCGACGTGGGCAAGCGCCTGACCGTGCTCTGGCTCGATGCGCACGCGGACTTCAACACCAGCACGATCACTCCGTCCGGCAACATCCACGGCATGCCGGTCGCCTGCCTGTGCGGCTTCGGCCCGGAAGAGCTGACCCAACTCGGCGGCGACGAACCGGCATTGACGCCGGATCGCATTCGCCAGATCGGCATCCGCTCGGTCGATGCCGGGGAGAAGAAACTCGTGCACGATGTCGGCCTCGACATCTATGACATGCGTTACATTGATGAAGTCGGCATGAAGCGCGTGATGGAGGAAGCGCTGCAGAACATCGGCGCGAACGACCATCTGCATGTCAGCTTCGACGTCGACTTCCTCGATCCGTCGATCGCGCCCGGCGTCGGCACCACGATTCCCGGCGGACCGAACTACCGCGAAGCGCAGTTGTGCATGGAGATGATCGCCGACAGCGGGCGGCTAGGTTCGCTCGACATCATGGAACTCAATCCCGCGCTCGACGTGCGTAACCAGACCGCCCTGCTCGCCGTTGATCTCGTCGAAAGCCTGTTCGGCAAGTCGACCTTGATGCGTGATTGAGCGATCCACAGCATCGCAGCGGATACCACGCGAGCAGTTGCCCATCGGGGCGCACCAGACCCATTCCGGTGCTTGGAAGGCCTGCCATAGTGTCGACCAGTTCGCGCTTTCGCGTGGCCGTAGTGCACAGACGCGCTGCTTGAAGCGACACGGTTTGCATTGGAACCTCAAGCCTAGAATCCCGCCGCGGCCACATGGGCTGCGTTTCGGGGAGAGGATGCAATGTGCATGAAGACGGGATTTGCAGCCGCACTGGCGCTCGCAATGGCGGCGAGCCTTGCGACAGCACATGCGGAGGAAGGTACTTCAGATGGAATGCCGGGCGGTACGCCCGCGGTATTCGACCATTTGCCGGGGGCGGATGATTCGGCTTCCCCCGCTGCCGTGAACGGGACTTCGGGTTCCTCCGGGTATCTGTTCGTCGCAGCATCGGCATTCACGCCGCGCAATTCGGCCACATCGGTCAACTACATCGGCGCAGGCTGCATCGCCGCGCCCGACTACGTGGTGTCGGATGTCCAGTTGCCCGAGGGCGTCAGCGTGCTCGGGGTACGTGCGTACTACTACAACAACGGCCTGCCGGGCGGCCTTACGACTTCATTCACCAGCTACGATGGCGCCGGTGCCGCGACCGACCACCTGTTCACCACGACGACGCTGAACAGCGGCTACGCCAACGAATACCTGGCACTCCCCACCGCCGAGACGATCGCCAACGCGGATCGGGCGTATGTGCTTCAGGCATCGACGCCGACGAACATGCGGTTCTGCGGCATGCGCGTCTTCTTCCAGTATCCGTGAGGCGCCGCCATGAACGGACATCCTGAAAGAGCGATGCGAACGGCCGGTTCGGCGGTGCGTGTGCTGGCGGGAGTTGCGGCAATGCTGGCTGCATCGCCCGGCATCTGCGGCAGCGAGCCGGAGCGAGCACCGTCGAGCGCCCCGCTGCTCGCTGCGCCCGACAACGCCGGACTCGACGCGGTCAATGCGGTCACGCCCTTGCGCTACATGCGCATCCCCGGCTCCGCGTTCCATCCGGTCAGCAGCGGTGTCGCATTCGGGTACGACGGTGGCGGCTGCATCCATCGAAGCGGTGCGGCGGCGGCCTTGTTCACCCACAAGATCGTCCTGCCTCAGGGCAGCGTCGTGAAATATCTGCGGCTCTACTACAACGACGCCAGCAGCTCGAACATCAGTGCGTTCTTCACCAGCTACGACCAGGTTGGCGGCTTCATCGAGCATACGACGGTCACGTCCACCGACAATACGGGATTCGGTTCCAGCTTGAGTCCGGAAATCGCCTATGCGGTGGACCAATACGTGGCGCCGACCGTGGTGACGGTGAACCTCAATTCGTCCACGGATACAAGCCTGCAGTTCTGCGGCATCCGCGTTGCGTACTACGACATTGCCGACGATACGATCTTCAAAAGCGGCTTCGATTGAGCAGAGCAAGCGGAGTGCGCGCAACGCCGCGGCAAGCGGCGTTGCGCGTGACGTTCAATCGAATCCGCTCCTGAAAATCAGGTCGGCGTTCGGGCTCAGGCAAGAGGGTGTGTTCTGCGCCACCAACGCCGACAACACGGTGATCTGGGCCGGATGGAACTGCAGCACATTCTGGCCGGTGGGCCCGCAACTGCGGGTGTTGCAGTAGCTCATTAGGGTCCCGGCAGGCGCGCCGGGGCCAGCCGTCGGGCAACTGGTTGTACCGGAATAGCAGCTCGATTCGCCGGAATAGCATCGGTCGATCGTGTTCGACGCGGTCGGTGCGGCTCCGCTGGACGCATTTGTGCAATGCGTATGGTAGGCGCCAAAGTTGTGGCCGAGCTCATGCCCGACGATGCGCGCGGAAAGATCGACAGCCACCTGCGAGCTGGTGAACACCTTGTTGACGCTGTAGCTGCCACCGTTGCTCTGCGTGCGGCAATACGCGTTGACCCAGGCGATGCCGGACGCGCTGAAACCAGGGTTCTGCGCATTGGACTGCCGCCCCGACAACAGCATGGTGAAATCGCGCCCGACGTTGCCGTGATTGGCCTGCCAGTACGCTCCGAAATTGTTGAGATCGGCGCTGCTGGCGGCCGCGTTGGCGCTGATCGTGTACGGTGTCGCACCGGTGCGGAAGATCGTCGTGCCGAGTACCAGCGCGACATTGAGATCGCGTTGGTACATCACGTTCATCGTGGCGAACAGGTCGGCAATCCAGTTCGTCGCTGCGGCGAGATTGCTGCTGCCAGTGCCGCCGAAGCGGCTGACAAGCATTTCATGGTCGACGTCGACCGCGATCGTGGCGCTGCGCGGCGTGGCATTCACTTCGTTCGGCGTGAGTGCGAGCGTCAGCGCGTCCGGCATCGGCACGCCGCTCGGCAGCGCATCGTCGCCGGCGATCACCTCCGGTTTGATGCCAGCCGGCAGCGTTTCCTCGGCTGGCGTCACCATCAATTCCGTGCGGTTCGCATCGGTGCGCGCGGAGATCGCGAACGCGCCGGCCGGTGATGAACCGGAGCCGGCGAGGTGGGTGATGCCGGGATCAAACGCAAGTTGCACGCGCGTGTTGCCGCTGGCGTCGAAGCCGATCATTTCTATGCGCGTGCTGCGCGGCAGCTCCAGCACGCCATCCGGACCGGTCGCGAGTATGCGTGCCCCACGTGCATACACGTCGATGCGCGTGAAACTCAGGCGCGCGGTGCCGCCACGGCCATCCGGGAAGTTGTCGAGGATCAGCGCATCGCCGACCGCCAAGGCACCCAGCCGGGAAACATCGTGGATATCGAGTGCCAAGGTATCGGTTGTGGCGTTTGCTTTCGAAACTGCCAGCAGGAACAACGCTGCAACGAGGAATGCGCGCATGATGGTCTCTGTGGATGGCGGACGCCTATTTTGCCGAACAATTCCCGCCAATCCGTGCTGCCGCCGTAAAGAACGTGTCTCAGCGCAGTTCCAGTCGCGCATCGCCGCGCAATAGTGCCCAGCGCCGCGCATCGAGCGTGACCGCGCGGCCCGGTTCCAGTTCGCTGCCGTCGAAGCGGTTGCGTTCGCGGAACGCGACCAGCGGCTTCGCCAGTTCAGGATGGCGCGTCTCGTGCTCGTGCAATGCATCGATGTCACAGGCCAGCGCGAGCGTGGCCACGTCGGCTTCGAGGCCATCGATGACGCCGCGGCTCTGCTTGCCGGAACCGCCGTGCGACTGCTTGATCGTCACCGTTTCGCCGGTCTGCTGCTTCCACTCGGCGGCGAATGCGGCGTTGATGTGGCGGTACAGCTCGCGCGTCGGATCGCGGGAAACATTGAGCGGGGTGGTGTCGGCGTGCGCCGGTGCAGCGAGGCCGAGCACGCGGCCGCGATGATCGCGACGAACGCAGGACGCATGGCGGTTCCCCACGGATTGATGCAAGGAAGCCAGTCTGGCAGCGAAATCGCTACCGAGGGGTTGGCGCGCCATGGCGAGACGGCATCACGTCGTGCGGACATCGGCTGCGCGCGATGCCTCACGCCTTTTTCAGGAAGCAGACCTTCAGCACCAGTCCCTTTATCTTGTCCGAGTTGCCTTCGATGTGTTCGTCGTCGCCATCGACCAGGCGGATGTTGCGGATCACCGTGCCCTGCTTCAGCGGGATCGACGAGCCCTTCACTTTCAGGTCCTTGATGACGGTCACCGTGTCGCCGCTGGCGAGGACATTGCCGTTGACATCGCGCACGACGATGCCGGCGTCGGGGGCTTGCGCCTGCGCGGAAATCGGCCATTCGTGACCGCAATCGGCGCAGATGAAGTGGTCGCCGTCCGCATAGGTGTTTTCCAGAGTGCAGACGGGGCAGGCGGGAATGTCGGGCATCGCTTCGGCCGGTACGATCGGGGCCGGCGATTGTAGTTGAGGAGCACGCCGGGGCGGCGTCTTTGGACTCGCCGACGCGAATGCTCCGCTGGTTCGCGAAGCAAGCCGCCGAAACGATGCTCGCGGACAAAAAAGGGGCGGCAAGAAGCCGCCCCGCGAAAGCAATGGCACGTCCGTGTGCCGCGGGCCGCGTGCCCGCCGGATCCTCAGAACTCGTATGCGGCGCCGACGTAGTACGTGCGGCTGAGGCCCGGTTCGAGACCGCCGCCGAACACGCGGTTGTAGTACTTGCGGTCGGTGAGGTTCGACACGCCGCCGAGCAGGCGAACCTGCGGCACCACGTACCAGTCGCCGGAGAAGTCGGCGATCGTGTACGAGGGCACCTTGGCCGGGATCGTGATCGTGGTCTGACCGTTGCTGGTCACCGTCGCTGGCAGGTTCGAGTCCTGCCAGTACTGGCTGGCGGCCGAGACCACCGACAACGCGAGCTTGTACTGCTTGTCCTCGCGGTAGACCACGCCGACGCGGGCGAGGTAGCTCGGCGAGAACGCCGGCTTGTTCCCGACATTGCCCTTGATCGAGCGGGTGAACTCCGAGTTCAGCAGGCTCAGGTTCGCAAACAGCGACAGATGGCGCGTCGTGCGTGGATCCCGCGCGGCGAGGAAGTCGTAGTCGATCTGGCCTTCGAAGCCGCGGTGGCGCGTGTCGCCGGTGTTCACGTTGATCGTGTTGCCGGGAGGCGCGTCGGGAATCTGCTGCGATTCGATGCGGTCCTTCACGTTCACCCAGAACAGGCTGGCGTCGTAGAACAGGCCGTCGACCGGGGTGCCGTGCACTCCGGCTTCCCACGACACGACGTGGGTCGGGTCCGGATCGTTGATCGCGCCGGCCGCGGTGTTGCCGAACGGCGAGCCGATGTCGAAGTAGCGCACCGGGCGCCAGCCCTGCGAGACGTTGAAATAGGTCTCGTTGGCATGGCCGAAGTCGTTGCCGACGCCGATGCCGAACAGCGGCACGGTATGCGTCACGCTGCGGTCTACGAGGTCGCGGGTCAGCGTGACCGGCTTGATCGTCTCGTTGATGTCGACCTTCTCGCGTTCGATGCGCACCGACGGCACCAGATGCCAGTCGCCGGCGAAACGGAACACGTTCTCGGCGAAGATCGCGCCGTAGTCGGTCGAGCGCTGCTGACGCAGGCGCGCGCAGTTCTTGCCGGCGGGATTCGCGCAGGCCTGGCCGAAGTGGTCATAGCGGTCCGGCGAGAGGCCGTCGACCGTCCACTGGCGGAACGGCGCATCGGAGTGGTACAGCGTGGTGCCGACCGTGAACGCGTTGCCACGGCCCCAATGGTGCACGAGGCGCGCATCGAGTCCGGCGAAACGGAACTGGTCATCTTGTACCGTCGAGGTGGTCGCCGGTGCGCGATCCTGCGAGCGCGAAGCATTGTCCTGATAGCCGGTCCACAGCTTGGCGACGAGTTCGGTTTCCGGATCGAAATGCCGATCGTGCGTGAAGCTCAGCACGTAACGATCCGTCCACAGGCGGTTGTACGGCGTCGTGGTCAGGTCTTCGTTCGCGGCGAACTGCGGATAGCTCAGCTTGCCCGGATCGCCGGTTTCGAGCTGGCTGACGCGGAGGTCGACCGCGTAGTACGCCATGTCGTCCGGACGGTAGCCGAGGTGCAGATCGAAACCCTTGACTTCGGAATCGCCGTTGTCGCGCTGGCCATCGTTCTGGCGGTAGTGCGCGTCGGCGAGGTAGTCCCATGCCCCGGAGGTGCCGGAAACCTGGTTGAACGTGCCGAACAGGCCGTTGCTGCCGACGACGTTCTCGGTATAACCGGCGAACTCGCGGTCGGCGACCGGCTTGCGGCTGATGAAATTCACCACCGGCGGCGGTTCCGGTCCGTACAGCAGCGAACTGCCGCCACGGATCAACTGCACCTCGGACAGCTGCTGCGGCAGCGGCGTCGTGTAGATCGTCGGATAGCCGACCCAGTCCGATTCGAGCGGAATGCCGTCGAACAGCACGGTGACGAATTCCGACTCCTGCGGATTGCCGATGCCGCGGTAACTGAAGTTCAGCTGGCCCGGCGACTGCTGCTCTGAATAGAACAGGCCCGGCGTCTGCGCGAACAGTTCGCGCAGGTTGTTGTCGACCACGGTCGGAATGCTGTCGGTCTTGGTGATCGAGGTCTTCTTTGTCACTGTAATGAGCGGGCCATCGACCTCGCGCATGATGTGCTGCAGTTTCGGCCGCGTGTCGTCGTGCGGATTGCGCTCGCGCACGTTGACCTTCGGCAATTCGGCCGGCTTGTCCTGGCCGGAAGACGTTGTCTCCTGCGCATGCACGGGCAATGCAAGCGCATGTGCGACGGCGAGCGCAAGCACGCCGTGCATCAGGGCTATGGTTCTCATGGGTTGTTCCTCGGGGAAGGCGCGGACCCCCGCTGGATACCGCGCGACGCGCTTTATCGCAGGCTTGCGCCGGGCAATACAGCGCCTTTGGAACTAGGTCTTGAGGCGGATATCCATGATCGAAAGTGTGTCGGCCGCCCCACTTCCGACGAAAATCGGTTAGCGGCGGGGCGGATCGGCCACAAATCCGCCCGGGAACGGCTGCGGTTCGTTGCGTGCGATCGGCCGCTGGATCACGCCTTGTGCGACGAGGTGTGCGTAGCTGTCGTACCAGATCGCCACGGTTTCCGCTGGCTGGCGCGAGGCGCGCTCGAACGTGGTCGTGTCGACATGGGCGAGTTCGCGCGCGCCGTGACCGGTGCCGAGACGTTCGTCACGCCGGGCGAAGGATTTCGCCTGCGGTTCCGGGCTGGTCGCCCGCGCGGGTGCGGCGGAGTCGGTTTCCGCGGCCGCTTCGGCGGGCGGCGATACCGGCGCAGCGCGCGCGATTTCCTGCTCGCGCCGGATCGGCGCACGCTCGGTGAACACCGCCACGCCGATCACGCCGACGTTGGCCGGTCGGCCGGTGCGCGCGGCGTAGCTGTCCGGCAATGTCGTGAAATTGAACTGCGCGACCTCGTCGAGGTTCTTGCGCCAACCATTGATTTCGGTCGATTCCCAGGCGTCCAGCACGTAGCCGGTCTGGTCCGGACTCGCGTTCTGGCCGCTGACCGCGTTGACGCCATCGACACTGAGCACGGCCAGCACGCGACCGCCCGAGCGGTTGCTCAGGCGCACGGCATAGCGATGGCCGGGCGTGCCGGCGACGTACAGCTTGCCGTGATCGGCATAGGTCGCCAGCGCGGCGCCGGTGTCGCGGTCGACGACGGCGAGGTCGAGCAGGTTGCCGGCGCGCGCGCGCGATGCGGCGACGGCGGCGAGCGAAGCGAGCAGGGCGGTGCAGAGCAGGGTACGCATGGCGGATCTCCGGAGTTGTTTGCGGAGTCCTGCAACGCGACGGCGCGACCTGCGGGGTTGCGTCGTTGCGGTTCGGGCTGGTGCGTTCTACGATTGCGCATGGATCATGCGCATGATTCTCGTGGAATCGTCATGTCGAACCCGACCAAGAAAGCGACCAATCTGAGCATCCGCAGCGACCTGCTCGAGGACGCGCGCGCGCTCGACATCAACCTGTCGCGGGAATTCGAGAAGCATCTGGAAAGCGTGATCCGCCAGCGCCGTTCCGAGCAGTGGAAGCGCGACAATCGCGAGGCGATCGAGGCGTACAACCGTCATATCGAGCGCGACGGGCTGTGGAGCGACGAGTTCCGCACGTTCTGATGGCGCGCCACGATGTCTATCTCAACGAAAGCGCGCCAAGCCGCAAGCGGTTTCCGTATTTCCTCGTCGTGCAGTCGGATCTGCTCGAAGACTTGGCGACCGTCGTCATCGTGCCGCTCGGCAAGCCCGGGGTGGTCGAAGGCAAGCTCGCGCAGACGCTTACTCCGCAACTCGATGTCGCCGGCGAATCGCTGGTGATGTATACGCCCGAGCTGGCCGCCGTGCCGGTCACCTTCCTGCGCAAGCGCGTCGCCAACCTCGAAGCGCATCGCGAGGTCATCCGGCGCGCCCTCGACTTCCTATTCAGTGGGATCTGACCCATGCAGAAACGACGCATCCTGACCGGCATCACTACCTCCGGCACGCCGCACCTCGGCAACTACGTCGGCGCGATCCGCCCGGCGATCGCGGCGAGCCGTCGCGACGATGCCGAATCGTTCTATTTCCTCGCCGACTACCACGCGCTGATCAAGACCGGCGATCCGGCGCGCGTGCAGCAATCGACGCTGGAGATCGCCGCGAGCTGGCTCGCCTGCGGCCTCGACCCGGACACGGTGTTCTTCTATCGCCAGTCCGACATTCCGGAGATTCCGGAACTCACGTGGCTGCTGACCTGCGTGACCGCGAAAGGCCTGCTCAACCGCGCGCATGCCTACAAGGCGGCGGTCGATGCGAACACGGCCGTGAACGAGGACGCCGACGCCGGCGTCACCGCGGGTCTGTTCATGTATCCGGTGCTGATGGCCGCCGACATCCTGGTCTTCGGCGCGCACGAGGTGCCGGTCGGTCGCGACCAGATCCAGCACATCGAGATGGCGCGCGTCATCGGCCAGCGTTTCAACCATCTCTACGCGAACGAACTCGCGCAGAAGGGCGTGTCGTTCACCTTGCCGGAGGCGCGCGTGGACGACCATGTCGCGACCTTGCCCGGCCTCGATGGCCGCAAGATGTCCAAGAGCTACAACAACACGATCCCGCTGTTCGATCCGCCAGCCATGCTGCGCAGCGCGATCATGGGCATCGTCACCGACTCGCGCGCGCCGGGCGAACCGAAGGACGCGGACTCCTCGAATATCTTCTCGATCTACCAGGCATTCGCGACGCCGGAAGAGACCGCTGCGATGCGTGAGGCCTTCGCCGCCGGCATCGGCTGGGGCGATGCGAAGCAGAAACTGCATGAGCGCATCGAGGCCGAGCTGGCGCCGATGCGCGAACGCTATGAAGCATTGATCGCCAAACCCGCGCGCATCGAGGACCTGTTGCTCGCCGGCGCGGACAAGGCGCGCGCGCGCAGCCAGCCGTTCGTCGATGCGTTGCGCTGGGCCACGGGCATCCGTCGCCTGACCGACGTGCCCGCGCCCGCAACGGGGAAAACGCAGGCGTCCGCTCTGCCGCAGCTCAAGAGCTACCGCGAGACCGACGGCAAGTTCTATTTCAAGCTTGCCGATGGCGAGGGTGCCATGCTGTTCCAGAGTCGCGGTTTCGATTCGCCGAAAGAGGCGGGGCAACTCACGGCGGCGCTCGTCGATGCAGGGGATGACCGTGACGCGCAGGCCGCGTTGTTGAGTGCAGCGAGCGGCGGTGAAGTGATCCCGTCGCCGGATGCGATCGCGGCGGCGCTGACGGCGCTGAAGGCCGACAAGCTCGCAAGGGAGCTGGCGAAAAGAGCGTGAGCCACCGTACTGCCATGCCGCCATTCCGGCGTCATCTGCCATAGGGTGTCGCGCAGCGTCTCGCCGGAGTGGCGAGGTGTAAGCTTCCTGTCGCTTCCCGCTCATCACACTTCTCGTCGCCGTGCCGTGTCCTTCCGCCTCCTTCTCCTGATCCTCGTCGTGCTCTACCTCGCCAGCGTGCTGGTGGTGCATTTGCGCGGCCGCGAGAAGCTCAAGTTCCGCAAGCAGGTGTTCGACCATTCCGGCTTGTTCGCGCCGTACAACGTGTTGATGTACGCGTTCTCGAAGGTGCCGAACGTGTCGTTCCCCGACCGCGGCCAATTTCCGCAACTCGACCTGTTGCGCGACGGCTGGCAGGGCATCCGCGAGGAAGCGCTGCATCTGTTCGACGAGGGCTACATCAAGGCGGCCGAGAAGAACAACGATGCGAGCTTTGCCTCGTTCTTCAAGGAAGGCTGGAAGCGTTTCTACCTGAAGTGGTACGGCGAACCGCTGAAAAGCGCGCACGCGCTGTGCCCGCACACCGTCGCGCTGCTCGAAAAGATTCCCGACGTAAAGGCCGCGATGTTCGCGTTGCTGCCGCCCGGCAGCAAACTCAATCCGCATCGCGACCCGTTCGCCGGTTCGCTGCGCTACCACCTCGGCCTGATCACGCCGAACGCCGATGCCTGCCGCATCTTCGTCGATGGCGAGGAATATTCCTGGCGCGATGGCCAGGACGTGGTGTTCGACGAGACCTTCGTGCACTGGGCCGAAAACCGCACCGAGCAGACCCGCGTGATCCTGTTCTGCGATGTCGAGCGACCGCTGCATTTCGCGCCGCTGCGCGCCTTCAATCACTGGATCGGCGGTGTGCTCGGTCGCGCCACCGCGACCGACAACATCGGCGGCGAGCGCGTCGGCTTCGTCAATCGGCTCTATGCGTTCGCCGATCGCCTCGGCGAGCAACGCAAGCGCTTCAAGCGCGCCGCGCCGCTCGGCTACAAGCTGACACGCATCGCGCTGCTGCTGTTGGTTCTCGGGTGGCTCGCGCTGCCCTGGCTGTAGGAGCGCATCCCGCTCGCTGGTGGCGCTCCCGTCCAACGGGAGGGGTTCCGACAGGCTCAAGCAATGGCGGAAGCGCCATCAGGATCGCGCTCGTTCAGTCGAAACCGTTGCGGAAGATCACGTCAGGATCACTTTCGAACGCGCCGATGTCCGCACGCGCGCCGAGCACGCGCGGAAACCCTGCGCCACGCTGATCGAGGCTCGCGCCGACGGCGTTGTTGCCGCTGTCAATGGCCGGACTGGTTGGCAGCAACGCATGCGTGCGCGTGAGACCGCCGTTTTCGGCGAGCGGTGCGAGGCCTGGGTCGTTGGCAAGGATCAATCCGGTCGGTGGCAGGGCGCCGATGTACGTGCCGACGAGATTGTTGGCTCCGCTCGCGGCAGCGCCGATCCGCACGTCCTTCGGCGCGCCTGCAGACGTGTTCGCGGACACGATCGTGCCCTGCAATTCGAGCGGACCGCCGCCGACGAACGCGCCACTCCAGGCGTTGATGTTGTCCGAACGATTCTGCGTGATCGTCGTCGAGCGGATCCGGATGCTGCCCGGCGTCGCCCCCGAACCGACGTTGATGACGACGCCCGCTTCGCCGTTCTGCGAGCTGTTTCCGGAAATCGTCGAGCTGTCGATATCGACCGCCTGACCGGTGGTTGTGCCCAAGTAGGCGCCGCCGGCGCGGCTTTTCGCGGCATTGCCCGAGATCGTCGAATTCGCGATGAGGACGCTGGCGACGAAGGGCGCGTCGATGCCGCCGCTGACGGAAGTGCTGCCTGAAGCGCTGCTGCTCGCGGTGTTGTCACGAATCTCGCTGTATTTCGCCGCAAATGGCGCGTTCGGGACACTCGCACGCAGCGTCACGGCGCCGCCTCTGGCACCGGCTCCCGAATCCTGCGCGGTCGCCGAGCAGCCGGTCACGATGCTGCCGGAAAGCGACAGGCCGCGCTGTGCGAATATGCCGCCGCCTTCGGCAAAGACGCCGGCGTTGGTTGAAATCGCGCTACAACGAGTCAAGACGACGCCCTGGTTGCGGTCATCCGGGGCGATTGCATTGCCGAGGTTGACGGCGCCTTTCGAGTAGATGCAGCCACCCTGCGCGCCGCTTTCGCTGGCGCTTGGTGATATCACGCCGTGATCGATCGTCAATCCCGTGAGGGTCAGCGAACCGGTGCCGGTGTGCCGGAACACGCGACCGTATTTGGCGCCGTTGCCGATCTTCAGGGCGTTCGGTCCCGGCCCGCGGATCGTCAGATCGTTGACGCCGATCGCGATTGCGCCGGTGGACAGGGAAATCGTCGAGCAGGCAAGGCCGTGCGCATCCACGGTGTCGCCGCTCGCCGCGGCCGCGACCGCGAAGCGCAGGCTTCCGGCGCCGCTGTCGTTGCAGTTGGTGACGGGAATCGTGGCGCCGTCCGTCGTTGGCAGCAGGTTTTCCAGCCCGTAGTCCCGTGCGAACACGCGACGCTCGGCGAGCGGCATCGTGGCGATGTCCTTCGCGCGCGGATCGGCCTTGATGCGCTGCCAGAGCGAGGCCTCCGACGCCAGGGCGGGCGCGGCGCCATTCAGCGCCAGCATCATCGCAGCGGCGAGGCTGCATGGGATCAGGGCGCGCTGCGTGCGCACCGTTGTCTGCGAAAGCATTGCATTCATGGCGTCATCTCCTGTCATACGGAACCGCGGCGGCGGCGTGCCGATGCTCCGGACAAAAGCTTTCCGATCCGGGGGCGTGACTGGGGATACGCAAGAACGCCGGAAGAACGGACAACGAGGTCCAGCGGCACCGGGATGCAGGCTCCATATCGAGCGAAGCGGTCATCCCGGCCTGTCGCGCGACGAAGACGCGTCGTGCCGCGCACGGCCGCCGACGATGGGCTCGCGACGTTCCTCGCGAACCGCTGTCAGCGCGGCATCACGCCGCCGCGGCGAACTCGCCGGCCGCATCAGCCGCCAACGCATCGAAATATTCGCGCGTCAGGCGGAGCTGCTCGGCGGCGCTTTCGGCGCGATTGGCGACCGCGCGGAATGCCGCATTCTCGGGCCGATCCTTCGCATACCAGCCCAGATGCTTGCGCGCGATGCGCACGCCTTGCTGCTCGCCATAGAACGCATACAAGTCGTCGAGATGGCCAAGCAGGATGTCGCGCACGTCGCGCGGCATTGGCGGCGCCAGCGTCTCGCCGGTCGCGAAGTAGTGTGCGATCTCGCCGAAGATCCACGGTCGGCCTTGCGCGGCGCGGCCGATCATGACCGCGTCGGCGCCGGTCGCGTCGAGCACGTGGCGCGCCTTCGCGGGCGAGTCGACATCACCGTTGGCGAACACCGGGATGTCGATCGCGGCCTTGATCGCCGCGATCGTCTCGTACTCGGCTTCGCCTTCGTACAGGTCCGCACGCGTGCGCCCGTGCACGGCGAGCGCGGCGATGCCGGCCGATTCGGCGATCTTCGCGATCGTCACGCCGTTCCTGTTCTCGCGATTCCATCCGGTGCGGATCTTCAGCGTGACCGGTACCGCGACCGCCTTCACGACGGCATCGAGGATGCGGCCGACCAGCGCCTCGTCCTGCAGCAGAGCGCTGCCGGACCAGACGTTGCAGACCTTCTTCGCCGGGCAGCCCATGTTGATGTCGACGATCTGCGCGCCGTGGTCGACGTTGTAGCGCGCGGCGTCGGCCAGCATCGCCGGATCGTAGCCGGCGATCTGCACGCTGACCGGATCCGGTTCGCCGGTATGGTCCATGCGCTTGAGCGACTTGCGCGTCATCCACAGGCGCGGATCGGCGGTCGTCATCTCGGACACGGCCAAACCCGCACCGAGCCGCTTGCACAGCTGGCGGAACGGCTTGTCGGTGACGCCGGCCATCGGCGCGAGCACGACGGCGGGTTCGATCAGGTGAGGTCCGATACGCATCGCGGCATTTTAACCGGCATGACGCGGTGCGTGCCCGCGAAGCCGGCTCGACGCCGCGGATGCCGCCCGCGCGGCGCCGTGCGCAGTTAGACTTCAACCCTTTGCCGGGCCGGCGACGGAATCGTTGGCCGCCACCGAACATCGCGATGGACTTCCTCGATTTGCTGATCCGCCTGTTCACCGTGCATGGCTACGTGGCCGTGTTCGTCGTGCTGCTGATCTGCGGCCTCGGCGTGCCGATACCGGAGGACATCTCGCTGGTCGCCGGCGGCATCATCGCGGGCCTCGGCTATGCCAACGTGCAGGTGATGTGCGCGGTCGGCATCGCCGGCGTGCTGTTCGGCGACACCGCGGTATTCCTGATCGGCCGCCATCTCGGCACGCGCGCGCTGCGCTTGCGCTGGGTCGCGCACCTCCTCACGCCGCGCCGCTACGCGCAGGTGCAGGCCAAGTTCGAGCGTTACGGCAATCGCATGATGTTCGTCGCGCGCTTCCTGCCGGGCCTGCGCACGGCGGTGTTCCTGACCGCGGGAATGTCGCAGCGCGTATCGTTCCTGCGCTTCATCCTGCTCGATGGCGCGGCCGCGCTGATCTCGGTGCCGGTATGGGTCTATCTCGGGTACTACGGCGCCGAGAACCGCGTGTGGTTGCTGGCGACGGTCAAACGCGGACAGGGCGGCGTCGCGCTCTTGCTGGTCGTGCTCGTCGCGTTGCTCGGCTGGATCGTGTGGCGCCGCGCGTGTCGGCGCCGCGAACGCCTGCGTGCACATCGGCATCGCCGTGCCGCGCGCGGCGATATCGGCGCGCCGCCCGGCGGTGAAGACGGACCCGGCCGCGCGGGTTCCTAGGGTTTGCCCGAATGGGCGTCGCGCCGGCAGGTCGTTAGCCTGCGTTCTTCGGGTGCTGCGGGTTTGGCGGCGCAGATCGAGGAGAGCAGCATGGGCTTCAGCCTGGGTAGCGTCGTCAAGAGCACCGCAGCGTGGGTCGGCGACAAGGTCGACGAGGCGGTGCGCGACGGCGCGGAGGTTGCACAGGGCGTCGCGACGAGCGTCGATCACGTGCTCGATGCTGGCGGCACGGCCTTGCAGGACGCGCAGCACTGGGTCGGCGACCGCCTCGACGACGTCGACCATGCCAAGGACTGGGTCGGCGGCAAGATCGATGGCGCGGTGCAGGGCGCCGAGCATGCGGTCGATGACTTCCGTCACGGCATCGTCGATTTCGGTGAACAGCACGGTGGTTTCGTCGGCAAGGCGCTGGCCGAGAACGTCTCCAACAGCATCGGTCTGGTCGAAGGCGCTGGACTGGCGGTGTACGACATGGGCAAGGGCGTCGTGCAACTTGCCGATGGTGCCGGCAAGCTGGCCAACCCGCTCGAATGGGCGACGCATGGCGATCGAAATCTGCAGCGTCTCGAAACCGTCGGCAAGGCGGCCGTCGCGCTGGAGAATCTGACCAATCCGGCCGCCTGGCTGACCAACACCGACGGCAACGTCGGCACCGCCAAGACGCTGTGGGACGGCGTCACCGGCGGCTATCAGGACGCGGCGAAGCAGGGCGACTGGTCGAAGTTCATCGGCCGCGGCGTGGTCGACGTCGGCAGCCTGTTCATCGGCGTCGGCGAGGCGAACGCGGCGATCAAAGGGGCCGAAGGTGCGAATGCGGTCGCCAAGCTCGGCGAAGGCGTGAATGCGCTGGACAAGGTTGCCGATGGCGCCAAGGCGCTCGATGCAGCCGGCGATGTCGGTCGTGCCGCCAGCGGCCTCGGCAAGACGAAAATCGAGGAAATCCTCGCGCTGCCGAAGGGTTCGCGCCCGAATCCGACCGAGTACCTGTCGCCGACCTACATTTCCGAGCATCTCGCGCAGTTCGACAACGGCGCGACACGCTTCATGACCGAGTCGAACCTCGGCAAGTACGGCATCGGCCAACGCGATGGCACCTCCTTCGTCATGCCCAGGGCGGAAGCCGACCAGCTGCTCGCGTCGACCAAGGGCGATCCGCGCGCGCTCGAGCAGGCGCTCGGGCTTCCGGAACACTTCCTCGACGACAATGCGCTGGTGCGCGTCGATATCCCGAAGCCGAAGGAGCTTGAACTGCGCATTCCTTCCGGCAACGAGGCCGGAGCGAACGACCAGTGGATTCCCGGCGGAAAACTGCCGACCGGCAATTCCGAAGCCGTGGTCGATGTCGCCGGTATCTCGGATACGCGATACTCCACGACGCCAGTTCGCTGAGTAATGGTGGTCGAGTGAAATTCACGGATACGTTGGTCGAGCGCGAAGAGCGCTTCTCGCTCGGCATCGAGGAAAGCACCGGTGCGTTCTATCTCTCGATCCCGGTCGGCAACGGTATGGTCGACTACGAGGAGTATTACGCGATCGACCGCGCGCTCTACGAGCGCTATCGCGCCGATCCGGCATCCGCGCTGCCGTTCGTGCAGCGTTGCCGCGCTCGCGAGGAAGACGCGCGCTTGATCGTCAAGCCCGGCAGCAATCGCGGGACGGCCATCTAGACGGCCAATCCGGATCGATTTCGCCGGCGCGCCGGGCGCTGTTCGGAATCCTCTACGCCGCGCCGAACCGCGTCAGCACATGGTCGAAGCGCGGCATCGCCGGCAGCGTGCCGACCGTTTCGGTCGACATCGCGGCGCAGCGGTTCGCATGCGTGGCCGCCGCGCGGAACGAGCCGTCGGCCACGCGCGCCAGCGCCGCGGCCAGCGCGCCGGAAAACGCATCGCCCGCGCCGGTCGCATCGATCGCATCGACGGTTTCCGGAGCGATCCGATAGAACGCCGCATCGTCACCGCGTGGCTTGCCGTCGGCATGCGAGATGAAACAACCCGATTTACCGAGCGTGATGACCACCGTGGCCACACCGAGCCGGCGCGCATGTGCGTGCAATTCGGTGTCGGCCAGTGTGGCCAGCGAGTCCGCTTCGACGCGCACGCCGATGATGCGCTCGAGCAGCAGCGCAAATTCGGATTCGTTCGGCGTGACGACATCGCACTGCGCGAGCAGCGCGGCGTCGAGGTCGGGATGCACCGGTGCCGGATTCAGCACGCGCAACGCGCCATGCGCGTCGGCCAGTTCAAACGCCGTGCGCGTCGCGTCGAGATTGTTCTCGAGCTGCGCCAGCACGACGCGCGCGGAGGCGAATAGCGGTGCCTGCAGGCGCAGGAACGCAGGATCGAGGCGTTCGTTCGCGCCCAGCGCAACGACGATGCGGTTCTGCCCGCCGCCTTCGACGAGGATGCAGGCGCTGCCGGTCACGGCGTCATCGCGCACCTGCCAATGCGCCGCGAGGCCCTCCGAGGTTGCGACGCGCTGCGCGGCGTCGCCGCCCGCATCTGCACCGATCGCGCCGACGAAGTGCGTCACTACGCCTTGACGCGCGCAGGCGACCGCCTGGTTGAAGCCCTTGCCGCCGACCGCGCTGCGGAAGCCGTGGCCGCGCAAGGTCTCGCCAGCGTCCGGTGCGCGGTCGACCTGCCAGACGTAGTCCTGGTTGTAGCTGCCGACGACGACGACGTCCGCTGGCATGTCGGCGCTGCCTGTCGTGCTCAGAGCTGTTCGAGCACGCCGGCGATCGTCGCGGTCATGAACGTCGCGATCGAGCCACCCAGTACCGCGCGCATGCCGAGCCGCGCGAGGTCGGGGCGTCGGTCCGGCGCGAGGCCGCCGATGCCGCCGATCTGGATCGCGATCGAGGAGAAGTTGGCGAAGCCGCACAACGCGTACGTCGCAATCAGCTGACTTTCCTTGGTCATCTGCGACAGATGCTTGGACATGTCGACGTAGGCGACGAATTCGTTGATGACGACCTTCTCGCCGATGAAGCTGCCGACCAGGGTCGCGTCTTGCCACGGCACGCCGATCAGCCACGCGATGGGCGCCAGCACCCAGCCGAACAGGGTCTGCAGCGAGAGTTCGATCGGATGCCCGGCGCTGGCGGACAGCCAGCCATTGATCGAGGACGCCGGGTCCGCTCCCCAGGCGAAGGTGCCGAGCCACTGAATCGGGCCATTGACCAGCGCGATCAGCGCGATGAACGCGAGCAGCATCGCGCCGACGTTGAGCGCGAGGCGCAGGCCGTCGGCGGCGCCGGTGGCGGCCGCATCGATCACGTTCGCGGTGGTCTTCTCGACTTCCAGCTTCACGGTGCCGCGGGTCAGCGGCTCCTGCGTCTCCGGCACGAGGATCTTCGCCAGCATCAGGGTCGCCGGCGCGGCCATGATGCTGGCGGTCAACAGATGCTTGGCGAAGAACTGGCGCTGCACCGGGTCGTCGCCGCCGAGCAAGCCGACATAGGCGGCCATCACGGAGCCGGCGATATGTGCCATGCCGCCGATCATGACGGTCATCAGCTCCGACTGCGTCATGCGGTCGATATAAGGCTTGATCGTCAACGGCGCCTCGGTCTGGCCGATGAACACGCTGGCGCAGACGCTGGTGGTCTCCGCGCCGGACACGTTCATGACCTTGGTGATGACCCAGGCCATGCCGCGCACGATCTGCTGCATCACGCCGAGGTGATACAGCACGCCGGTCAAGGATGCGAAGAAGATGATCGTCGGCAGCACCTGTACGGCAAACACGAAGCCGAACTTCGAGGTGTCCATGAAGCTGCCGAAGATGAACGTCGATCCGACGTTGACGAAATCGAGCAGCCGCACGAAGCCGGTTGCGATCGCATTGAACACGTCGCGGCCGAGCGGCAGCTTCAGGACCAGCGTCGCGAACACGATCTGCAGTGCGACGCCGGTCAGCACCAGCCGCCAGCTGACCGCACGCTTGTTGTTCGAAAACGCGAACGCGATGCCGATCAGCGCGGCCAGCCCGAACAGGCCGAACGCGATATGCCCCAACGCCTGCAACATGTGGTTCTCCCCGCGGCACGCACGCGCCGCCCAAGCGGGGGAGCGTAGAGCAGCGGCGAAGCCGCACGCAAGGCGCGTATGCGGTCTGCCGCGTCCTGACGGCCGTCCGGCGGATCGCTTGTGCCGAGTGGAGGCGGCAATCCGCCATTCAAACCGCTTTGACGCGTCGCAGCAAACGTGCTCCGCTCGGGTGGAAAGGCAGCTCAAGGAATGATTTTTCGAATGGACGTATGGACGTCCATTTGTACACACCGCCCATGCGAAGGTGCGCATGATGGCAAACCGGCATGTCGGGTTGTACGAGCCGGTCTAAAAGCACGACAGCTGCAGCTTCGGCGTGATCGCTCACCGCCAGCAGATCGTCCAGTGGCAGCCACAGCGTTCCGCGAATCGACATCGCCAGCGCGTCCCGGGCGGGCATCAGGGTGCATTTCAGCGTGTGCGGACGGTGATTCCTGCGTGGCGGCTACGACCGCAACAACTCGCTGCGCGGCATTGGCAAGCCGGCATTCGACGCGCGCCAAGCGCAGATCCTGTCCGGCATGTATGCGGGTACGCCGCTCGCCGCGGCGCGGCGAATGCGAAGACGTTCGCCGGCGAGACGCAGCGCATCGCCACCTTGATGCGCGCGCGCTTCCGCCTCGGCTTCGTCGACGTCGGCGGCTTGGGACACGCACGTCAACCAGGGCGGCGCAGGCGGTGTGCTGGCGAACAATATCGGCAACCTCGGGCGCGGCGTGGCCGCGTATGCGGATGCGCTCGGCGACGAGTGGCGCAGCACGCTCGTGGTGGTCATTCCCGTATTCGGCCGCACTTTCCACGAGAACGGCGACAATGGCACCGACCACGGCCACGGTACCGTGTACTTGGGCGCTCGGCGGTTCGGTGCATGGGGGACGCATCGCCGGGCGGCAGATCGCGCTGGCGCCACAGCACCTGCTGCAGAACCGCGACTATCCGGTGCTGACGAACGTTCGCGTTCTGCTCGGCGGCCTCCTGCAGCGGAGTTGGGGACTTTCCCCGGCACGCATGCAGACGGCGCTTCCGGGATCGAAGCCGCTCGATCTGCAACTCGTTTGAGCGAGCGCCGCGATGCGCGGTCGTCCTGCTAGAGTGCGAAAACTCCACCGGAAGCCTTTGCGCGATGCGTATCCAGGGGATGTTTCCGGTGCCGTTCGCATTCGATCGCCATGCCGATCCGCAGCGGTTGAACACGTCGCTGCGCAGCCTGTTTCTGGCGCGCGAGGTAGAGGGCGCGCGTTACGCGAACCCGACACCGTTTACCCTGCGCAATGCGGCAGTGTTCGAAAGCCATTTCGATCTGTTTGCGTGGCCGCAACCGGAAATCGCGGAGCTGCGCGAGTTCTGCCTGTCGCGCGTCGCGCGGCTCGCGGGCGAACTCAACGGTTACGACGAAGCGACCCGCGCGCGCTTGCGCATCACCGCCGACGCGTGGTTCCACGTGACCCGGCGCCACGGCCATTTCGGCGTGCACAACCATCCGATGGCATCGTGGTCCGGCGTGTATTGCGTCGCGCCGGGTGAACACGACGTCGGCGACGCCGACAGCGGCCCGTTGACTTTCATCCATCCGCACGGTGGCGGCGCAATGTATCTGGATGCCGGTACGGAAGCGATGCAACCGCCGTTCGGCATCGGCAACCTGTCGTATCAGCTGGCCGCGGGACAGTTGGTGCTGTTTCCGTCGTGGCTGCTGCATCAGGTGCTGCCGTTCAACGGCGGCGGCGAGCGCATCACCGTGGCGTTCAACTGCGTCGTCGCGTTGGCGGCCGCGGCGGCAGGCCCCGTCAGGCCCTAGAATATCGGCACGCCGGCTGCGTCGCCGGCATGTCCGCGACGACCATGCCGAAACGTTCGATCAGCCGCATTCCCCATGTCGTCGAAGTCGTCGCGAAGAAGCCGGCGAAGATCGTGCGCGCGAGCGTCGACGACACCGCTGGCCTGCTTGCGAGCAGCGGCGAGTTGAAAGCCGGGCAGGGGCTGATCTCGACGATCATCGCGCTCTCGCTCGGTTTCCTCTGCCTGCTTGGCGTGATCGCGTTCCACTTCCCGCAATACCTGACGACACCGGAGTTGCGCCACCAGTATTCGGTCGACGTGCTGCGCCAGGCGATGTTCGTCGCGCTGCTGATTGCCGGCGGGTTGTCGCTGGCGAACATCGTGTTCGGCCGGCGTCGTCATCTGAATCTGGTCGGGCTCGCGTTGGTGCTGGCCGCGGTCGCGCTCGGCGGCTCGCGCGTGCCGGTCGGCGAATTCCCGGACCACACGCCTTACATCGGCCTCGACTGGTTCATCCTCGATCTGCTCGGTTCGACCCTGGTGTTCGTCGCGATCGAGAAAGTGTTTCCGTTGTACAAGGGGCAGTCGGTTTTCCGCCGCGAATGGCAGACCGACCTCAAGCATTTCGCGGTCAATCATTTCCTCGTCGGCCTGATCCTGCTGACCGTGAACTTCACGATCCACCACGGCTTCGCCTGGCTGGTCCACAACGATTTCCAGCTCGCGGTGCAACGTCTCTGGTTCGTGCCGCAACTGCTGCTGTGCATCCTCGTCGCCGATCTTGCGCAGTACTGGACGCACCGCGCCTATCACGAGATTCCGTTGCTGTGGAAGTTCCACGCCGTGCACCACAGCGCGAAAACGATGGACTGGCTCGCCGGCTCGCGCCAGCACGTGTTCGAGATCGTGTTCACGCGCGTGTGCGTGCTGGCGCCGCTGTTCGTGATCGGCTTCGGCGAGGCGGTCATCAATGCCTACATCATCATTGTCGGTTTCCAGGCCGTGTTGAATCACGCCAACGTGCATGTTCGGTGGGGGCCGCTGAAGCATCTGATCGTGACACCGGACTTCCATCACTGGCACCACGCTTCCGACGACGAGGCGATCGACCGCAACTACGCGGCGCACTACGCGTTCCTCGACCACCTGTTCGGCACTGCAGTGAAGGTGCCTTCGCACAAGCCGTTGCCGGAGAAGTACGGCGTCGTCGGCGATTACATGCCGGACGGCTGGGCTGCGCAGCAATCGTTCCCGTTCCGCGCGAAGCCGTTGGCCTGAAGCATCGATGCCCGCAAGCGCGGGCATCGATGCGGCATTTCAGAGCAGTGCTTCGGCCGCCTCTTCCTGCAGCAGGTCGACGCCGCAGACGAGACTCTCGACCCAGTCGATGAAGCGCTGGATGTTGTGCGCGCCCTGGATCGGCAGGCCGTGCTGCGGAACGATCATGCCGATGTCGAGCTTGCGTGCGCGTTGCGCCCACCAGCGACAGGCGCGGTTCGAGGCCATGTAGCGGCGATGGAAGCCGGCCATGCGCGGGATATGCGCGTCGAAATCCGTGACCGGCTCGTATGGTGCGCCGGCTTCGATCATCGAAGCACCAAGGTCGCCGCTGAACAGGATGCGGCTGACCGGATCGTAGAACTGGAAATTGCCGACGCTGTGCAGGAAATGCGCGGGCACGGCGCGGATGTGCGTGCTGCCGAGCGGCAGGTCCATGCCTTCATCGGCGAGCAGCAGGTAGCGGTCGCTGCCGGCATTTTTCTGGTAATGCGGCACGTTGTGCGGGATGAAGCGGCCCCACAGGCGCGAACAGACGACGCGCGCCTGCGTGTACAGCAGCCAGCTGTCGACCGAGCCGATGATGTCCGGATCCTGGTGCGAGGCGAGGATCCAGGTGAGGCTGCGCGGCTGCACGTACTGCGGCAGCGCGAGGCTGAGCGGCGTGTAGAGCAGGGCGCCGCCCGGATCGATCAGCGCCGACTGGTCGCCGTCGACGATCAGGAACTGGTTCGCCTGCACGCCGTCGTCGCCGCGCACGAGATCGTTGAAGGCGACGCACAAATGACGGTCGCTGCGGAACAATTCGGTGGCCATGCGGTCCCCTGTCGCAAACACGAAAGCCGCACATTTTCGTGGCGGAGAACCCCGCAAAACCGCCATGCGGCAATGCACCACGGCGATCGGCTAAAATAAGCGGTTGCCCAGGCCCCCTCCCAGGAATTCCGCCATGTCCGTCCCCGCCGCTGCGCTTGCGCCCGCCATCGACCGTGAGTACACGCTCGACCACAAATACACGCGCGCGGAAGGGCGCATCTATTTGTCCGGCGTGCAGGCACTGGTGCGATTGCCCTTGATGCAGCAGATGCGCGACCGCGCCGCCGGCATCGATACGGCCGGTTTCATCTCCGGCTATCGCGGTTCGCCGCTCGGCGGTTTCGATCTCGAGCTGTGGAAGGCGAAGAAGCATCTCGCCGCATCGAACATCGAGTTCCAGCCCGGCCTCAACGAGGATCTCGGCGCGACGATGGTCTGGGGCACGCAGCAGGCAAACCTGTTCCCCGGCGCAAAATACGATGGCGTGTTTGCGATGTGGTACGGCAAGGGGCCGGGCGTCGATCGCTGCGGTGACGTGTTCAAGCATGGCAACGCGGCCGGCACCGGCAAGTTCGGTGGCGTGCTCGCGCTCGCGGCGGACGATCATGCCTGCCGTTCGTCGACCTTGCCGCACGGTTCGGAGCTCGAATTCGTGTCGGCGATGATGCCGGTGCTCAATCCTGCCGGCGTGCAGGACATCCTCGACATGGGCATGCTCGGCTGGGCGATGTCGCGCTTCACCGGACGCTGGGTCGGTTTCAAGACGATCGCGGAGACCGTTGAATCGAGCGCGAGCGTCAACGTCAATCCGCACCAGCTCGACATCGTGCTGCCGGAGGACTTCATGTTGCCGGAAGGCGGCCTCAACATCCGCTGGCCCGATCCGCCGCTGAACCAGGAAATGCGCCTGCATCAGTACGCTGTGCAGGCGGCGACCGCGTTCGCGCGCGCGAACCGCATCGACAAGGTCGTGATCGATTCGCCGAATGCTCGCCTCGGCATCGTCACCACCGGCAAGAGCTACCTCGACGTGCTGCAGGCACTCGAATATCTCGGCATCAGCGAGCGCGACGCGCGCGACATCGGCATCCGCGTCTACAAGGTCGGCATGACCTGGCCGCTGGAGCCGGTCGGCATCCGCGAGTTCGCGCGAGGCCTCGAGGACATCGTCGTGGTCGAGGAGAAGCGTTCCTTCATCGAATCCCAGATGAAGGAATACATGTACAACTGGCCGGAGGCGCGCCGCCCGCACGTGGTCGGTAAGTACGACGAGGCCGGCAACTGGATCTTGCCGAGCACGAACGAACTGACGCCGGCGATGATCGCGCTGGTCATCGCCAAGCGACTGTCGCGCTTCTTCACCAGCGAGGCGATCACCTCGCGCGTCGCGTGGATCGAGGCGAAGGAGAAGGAGCTCACCCTGCCGCGTGCGAATTTCCCCCGTGCTGCGCACTACTGCTCGGGCTGCCCGCACAACACGTCCACCGTGGTTCCGGAAGGTTCGCGCGCCCTCGGCGGCATCGGATGCCACTACATGGTCACGTGGATGGATCGCCGCACCGACACGTTCACCCAGATGGGCGGCGAAGGCACGACCTGGTGCGGGCAGGCGCCATTCACCGAAACCAAACACGTGTTCCAGAATCTTGGCGACGGCACCTATTTCCACTCCGGCTCGCTGGCGATCCGTCAGGCGATCGCAGCCAAGGTCAACATCACCTACAAGATCCTCTACAACGACGCGGTCGCGATGACCGGCGGCCAGCCGGTCGACGGCACCTTGACCGTGCCGGACATCGCGCACCAGGTGCGCAGCGAAGGCGTGCAGGCGATCATCGTCGTCAGCGACGACATCACGAAATGGTCGCGCCCCGAGATCTTCCCGGCAGGCGTGGAATTCATTCACCGCGATGAGCTCGATGCGGTGCAGAAGCGCATGCGCGAGATTCCCGGCACCAGCGTGCTGATCTACGACCAGACCTGCGCGACCGAAAAGCGCCGCCGCCGAAAGCGCGGCAAGATGGTCGATCCGAACAAGCGCCTGTTCATCAATTCGCTGGTCTGCGAAGGCTGCGGCGACTGCGGCGAGAAATCGTTCTGCGTTTCCGTACTGCCGAAGGAAACCGAATACGGCCGCAAGCGCGAGATCGACCAGTCAAATTGCAACAAGGACTTTTCCTGCGTGAAGGGCTTCTGCCCGAGCTTCGTCTCGGTCGTCGGCGGGGGGCTCAAGAAGAAGAAAGGCAAGACCGACGTCGATTTCTCGACGCTGCCACAGCCGGTGATCGCAACCGATCTCGCGCAGCCGTGGAACATCCTCGTCACGGGCATCGGCGGCACGGGCGTGGTCACGATCGGCGCGCTGATCGGCATGGCCGCGCATCTGGAAGGCAAGGGCAGCACCGTGCTCGACCAGACCGGCCTCGCCCAGAAGGGCGGCGCGGTCACCTGCCACCTGCGCATCGCGAAGACGCCGGACGAAATCCACGCGGTGCGCATCGCCGCCGGCGAAGCCGACCTCGTGCTTGGCTGCGACATCGTCGTCGTCAACGACTATTGGGCGTTGTCGAAGATCCGCGCCGGCCGCGCGCATGTCGTGCTGAACAGCTACGAGGCGATGCCGGGCACGTTCACGATGAAGCCGGACATGCAGTTCCCGGCGCAAGCCATCATCGACGCGGTGAAGACCGCGCTCGACGGCGGTTCGCCGGAACTGGTCGACGCGACCGAACTCGCCACCGCGCTGCTTGGCGACACCATCGCAGCGAACCTGTTCATGCTCGGCTATGCGTGGCAGAAGGGCTGGGTGCCGGTCTCGCTGGACGCGCTGATGCGTGCGGTCGAACTCAATGGCGCGGCGATCGAGATGAACAAGACCGCGTTCAACTGGGGTCGCATGGCGGTGCACGACGTCGTCGCCGTACGCAAGGCAGCCGGCCTGCCGAATCCGCATCTGCCGTCCGGTGCGATCCCGCTCGCGCTGCCGGCGCGGCGCACGGCTTCGAACGGCAATGCTTCTGCGCTCGACGATGCAACAGTGAGCGCGTCGCTCGATGAACGCATTGCGCGCCGCGTCGCGTTCCTGACCGACTACCAGAACGCCGCCTACGCCGCGAAATACCGCGCGCTGGTCGACAGGGTACGTACCGCCGAGCAAGCGAAGACGCCAGGCTTCACCACGCTGTCGGAGGCCGTCGCCCGCTATGCATTCAAGCTGATGGCGTACAAGGACGAGTACGAGGTCGCGCGGCTGTACACCAGCGGCGATTTCGAGCAGCGCATCAAGGACACCTTCGACGGCGACTTCAAGTTGCACTTCAACCTCGCGCCGCCGCTGTTCGCCAAGCGTGATGCCGACGGCAACCTGAAGAAGGCCGAGTACGGCCCGTGGGTGTTCAAGGCGTTCAAGCTGCTGGCGAAGATGCGCGGCCTGCGTGGCGGCACGTTCGACATGTTCGGCTATACCGCCGAGCGCAAGATGGAGCGCCAATTGATCACCGACTACGGCAGTACGCTGGACGAACTGCTGGCCGGGTTGAACGGCGACAACCATGCGCTCGCGGTCGACATTGCCTCGATACCAGAGCACATCCGCGGCTACGGCCATGTCAAGGAACGCCACTTCGCCAATGCGATGAAGCGCCAGGACGACTTGCTCTCGGCGTGGCGCAATCCGTCGAGCAGGCGCGTGGCGGCCTGAGCGAAAACAGCGGCGCGAGTCCATTGCGCGTTTCCGCTCCGGTCGGCGGCTGAAGCGGCGCGGAATCGCGCCGGCGAGCAATCGCGGATTGTGCTGGACGGAATGCGCAGCGCGCAGGCACGATTGCAGGTTGTCCGTCGCCGCGAGCTCGCGTACCGCCCATGGATGAGGTCACGTTCCGCCAGTTGCTCGCACAGAACTGGTCCACGGTCTTTGACCGCCGCACGATAGAGAAGGGCGCGGACTATCTGCGCCGTGGCAACGTGCTCGGGACGCACTACGAGGCGGGCGACGGCGAAGGTGCGCTGATCGGCATGGTCGAGGGGTCGACGCTCGATCCCTATGCGGCCGGCATCCGTATCCAGTGGGACGGCCGCCGCGCGCGCCTCGACACGCATTGCACGTGTCCGGTGCAGTTCGAATGCAAGCATGTCGCGGCGACCGTGCTGTACGTGCTGCGCCAGCAGACGCCCGGCACGCCGCCGCGTCGCGCCATCACGCCATCGCAACCTCAGCTCGGCGCATGGAAGAACTGGCTCGATGGTCTGCGCCCGCCCGTGCCGAGCGGCATCGAAACACTGCCGCGCAGCGAGCGCGCAGATGCATTGCTTGCGCTGCTGCTGCGTGAGGATTCGGACGGAAGCGTCATCCCGAACCTGCTGGCGCAACCGGTTGGCGTGAAGCCGGGCAAGCGCGGCGGTTTCATCTCGCCGCAGCCGCTGCAGCCGAGCGGACTCGACCCGCAACCGTGGCGCGGTCTGAGCAGTGACGAGTTCCAGCGCGTTGCGGCACTGCGCATGCGTCGGCGCGTATATGCGACGGGCGGCGAATGGTATGCGCTGGAGGGCAAGGACGATGCCGACTTCCTCGAACGCCAACTTGGCTCGCTGCCCTGCTTCTTCGAGAAGCCGTCCGGTGGACGACTCGCGCACGGAGCGGTGCGCGCGCTGCGCATCGGCTGGGAGGCGCGCGAGGACGGCACACAGAAGCTCGCGCTCAGTGTCGACGAAGCGTCGCCGAAGACGCGCCTGCTGCGCATCGACGGGCTGTGGTATCTCGATCCCGTCGCACGCGAGCTCGGTCGAGTCGATGGCGACACGCGTCTGGCCGAAGCAGTGCTGCGTTCGCCGCCGCTGTTGCCGGAGCAGGTGCCGTTGCTGATGGAGCGCTGGCAGGACGCGCCCTTGCTCGCGGCGTTGCCGAAGCCCGCCGTCGCCGGCGCGGTGGAAATCCGCGAAATCACGCCGACGCCGGTGCTGACCTTGCGTGCGTTCGGCGCGCGCACGAACGGCCTCGCGTATCAGGCCGGCGCGGTGCGACTCGGATTCGACTACGGCGGCGTGCGCCTGTCGCATGCACCCGCCGCGCCGCGCGAGCGACGGCGCCAGGATGGCCGCATCGTCGAGATCGTGCGCGATGCCGCCAGCGAGATCGCCGCGGTCGAGCGCCTCGAAGGCGCCGGTCTCGAAGCGGCGGAAATCTTCGGTCGCGTCGAAGGCGTCGCGCGCGATGCGCTGGACGAAAACGACTTCGTGCTCGAACACGGCCGCCAGCGTATGGCTGGTGCGGATCAGGTGTTCGCGCTGACGCCGCGCCTGCGCGATCTCGGCTTCCGTCTCGAATCCGCCGACGGCTTTCCATTCGACCTGCTCGACGAGCCGGACGCGGACGCGTGGGTCGCCGAGATCGAGGAATCGGGCAATCCGTGGTTCGATTTGCGCCTCGGCATCGACATCGGCGGCGAGCGCATCGACCTCTTGCCGGTGTTGCACCGTCTGCTCGCCGACCCGGCGTTTCCGCTGACACCGCGCAAGGGAGAGGCGGACGACGCGGTCTGGCTGGTGCCGATCGACACGCGCCGCCGCGCGCCGCTGCCGCTGGCCAAGCTGCGCAAGTTGATCGAGCCGCTGCTCGAATGGCTGCAAGGCCAGCGCTACGAGCACGACGGCGCGTTGCGCTTGCGCCGGGCCCAGGCCGAGGTGGTCGAACAACTGGCGCAAGGCATGGAACGGCCATGGCTCGGCGGCGAACGCTTGCGCGCCGAGCTCGAGCGCCAGCGGGCGCCACGCGAACCTGCGCGCGAACCAGACGGTTTCCGTGCGACCTTGCGCGGCTACCAGCGCGAAGGTCTGGCGTGGCTCGGCTTCCTCGCCGACGCCGGTCTTGGCGGCATCCTTGCCGACGACATGGGTCTCGGCAAGACCGTGCAGGTGCTTGCGCATCTGCTCGCCGAGAAACAGCGCGGGCGGCTCGATCGGGCCGCCATCGTGATCGCGCCGACCAGCTTGGTCGGCAACTGGCGCGACGAGGCGGCGCGGTTCGCACCGGACCTGTCGGTGCTGGTCGTGCACGGTCCCGAGCGCGCCGGAGCGCACGCGCGGATTCCGCAGCACGACCTCGTCATCACGACCTATCCGCTGCTGTTGCGCGATCGCGACGAGCTGGTCGCGCACGAGTATTCCGTGCTCGTGCTCGACGAAGCGCAGGCGATCAAGAACGCGAAGAGCCAGGCCGCGAAGGTCGTGCGCGAGCTGAAGGCGCGCCAGCGCATCGCGATGACCGGCACGCCGCTGGAAAACCATCTCGGCGAATTGTGGGCGCAGTTCGACGCGGTCGAACCCGGCCTGCTCGGCAACGACAAGCACTTCACGCGCTTCTTCCGCACGCCGATCGAGAAGCACGGCGACGTCGAAAGGCGCGAGCGCCTGCAGCGTCGCATCGCGCCGTTGCTGCTGCGCCGGCGCAAGGAAGACGTGCTGACCGAGCTGCCGCCGAAGACCGAGATCGTGCGTCGCATCGAACTCGAGGGCGACCAGCGCGAACTGTACGAAGCGCTGCGCCTGACCCAGCACGAACGCGTGTTGGAGGAAGTGCGCAAGCGCGGCCTCGCGCAGAGCGGCATCGTCGTGCTCGACGCGCTGCTGAAGCTGCGCCAGGCCTGCTGCGACCCGCGGCTGGTCAAGCTCGATGGCGCGAAGCACGTGCGCGAATCGGCCAAGCTCGACTACCTGATGGAGCTGCTCGAAAGCCTCGTCGACGAAGGCCGTCGCGTGCTCGTGTTCAGCCAGTTCGCCGAGATGCTCGCGCTGATTGCCGATGCGCTGAAGCAACGCAAGCTCGACTATCAACTGCTGACCGGCGACACGCCGGGCACCGCGCGCACGGCGCTGGTCGAACGCTTCCAGGCGGGCAAGGTGCCGCTGTTCCTGATCAGCCTGAAAGCCGGCGGCGTTGGCCTGAACCTGACCGCGGCCGACACCGTGATCCACTACGACCCGTGGTGGAATCCGGCCGTCGAGGCGCAGGCGACCGACCGCGCGCACCGCATCGGCCAGGACAAGCCGGTGTTCGTCTACAAGCTGATCTGTGCCGGCACCGTCGAGGAGAAGATCCAGGCGCTGCAGCAGCGCAAGGCCGACCTCGCACAGGCCGTACTCGATGGCGGCAGCACGCAGGCGGCGCGCTTCGAGGAAACCGATCTGGCCGAGTTGTTCGCGCCGTTGTGAACGTGCGCCGCGGCTCGGGAGGGCTGGGGCGGCGCAGGTGCCGTGGTCGGTCGGCGCACGTGCCGCCGAAGCGCGACACGCTGATGTCGCGGTTCATCACGAACGGTCCCTGCGCGTATTCCCGGTCGCGCCAACCCGGAATCAGGGTGCGGGCCGCGGCATCGACGGAACGGTTCTTCGGATACGAGCGCGATGCGATGTCGATGCCGTTGGACGGGAACGTGAAGACGATGGCCGAGGCCGCACGGGGGGCGGCGGCGTCGAATTCGACGTGCGATTGCGGGTGGTCTGTGCTGTCGTCGGGATCGAATCCGTCGCTCTTCGCGGCGACCAGCAGGCGTCCACTGTCCGGGCGCGCGTCTCGGTGTTGTTGCCGGCCCGCACATGACTGACGCCCCCGTCGCTGAACTTCGCGCTGAGTGCACCATCCGCGTCGGGTTCGATCAGGGTGATTTCCGGATAGACGATGCCACCGACAAGGAAAGCCTATCTGGATTTCGTGAAGGCCGCGGCGGCATTCGACCGCCGCTTCCGGCGTGTTCGGCGGGGTCAGGAAGCGATGCCTGGTGCCGCCGCGCGGCCGGGCGCCTCGATCAAGTCGACATACTGGAATCGACCATCGCGCAGAACGCGCTCGCCGTGCGTCAGTACGAGTGGTTCGCGCCACGACGGCATCGCATGGACGCAGGTATGGAACTCGCCGTTCTCGCCGCAGGGATCGCAGGACACCGGCAGCTCGGCCAGCAAGCGCGCGTCGAACTCGCGGCCGCAGTACGCGCCATCCAGTTGCTGCGTGTCGACACAGCACAGCGTTGCGCGGAAACCATCGGCGATGAATCGCCGCGCGAGTTCGAGCGTGTCTTCGCCCCACAACGGAAACAGCGTACGCCAGCCGACGCGCGCGAGTTGCTGTTCGCGGTACGCGCGGATGTCGGCGAGGAACAGGTCGCCGAACGCGATCGTGTCGATGTCGGGCGTGCGCGTGCGCGCCGTCGCCAGTGCGGCGGCGAACGCGGCTTCGTAGATGGCGTTCGTCGCCTGCGCCGGAATCCGCGCTTCGATGAGCGGGAGCCGCAATCGATCAGCCTGCGCATGCAGGATGCCCCGGCGCATGCCGTGGATGCTGATGCGCTCGTAGTCCTGCGTGACCGTGGTCAGCAGTCCGGCGACGTGCCAGCGCGGGTCGGCAAGCAGGCGGTGCAGGGCGAGCGCGGAATCCTTGCCGCCGCTCCACGCAAGCAACACCGGCGTGCTCATGCGCGACGTAGCCACAGACGCAGGCGGTTGTTCGCCGGCATCGCGACGTCGTCGACGAGGGCGAAGCCGGCATTTCGCGCGAGCGCATCCACCGCGGCGCCATCGCGGATGCCCATGTGCGGCGCGCGCGCTTTCAGCGATGCATCGAACGCGGCATTGCTGTCGCTGCTGAACTGCCCGTCGACATTGAACGGCCCGTAGATCGCGAGTTTCGCGTTGTCGGTCGTCGCGCCCGGCAATGCGGCGAAGAATGCCTCGACCTCGGGCCACGCCATGATGTGCAGCGTGTTCGCGCTGAACACGGCGTCGAAGCATGCGGCCGGCCAAGCGTCGTGCGTGACGTCGAGCCGCAGCGGCGCGGGCGTGTTCGGCAACGCGGCTTCATCCAGCCAGGCACGCACTCCGGGCAGGTTCTCGTCGCGATCGGATGCCTGCCAGACGAGCTGTGGGAATGCGGCAGCAAAGTGCACTGCGTGCTGACCGGTACCGCTGCCGATCTCCAGCACGTGATGGCGATCGACGAAGAAGTCGCGCAGTACTGCGAGGATCGGTTCGCGGTTGCGTTCGCAGGCGTCGGAATGCGGTTTCGTAGTCATGCGGCATCGTCGCATTGCGCGTGCCGTGACTCAAATGGTGCTCGCAGCTGGTATCTCCGTTCGCAGCGGCAGACGCAGCACGCGACGGAGTGTCGATGACGGTTCCGCGTCAGTGCGCCATGAATGTGCGTGTTTCGAGATCGAACCACGACGTGCACAGCAGCCGCTGCCGGTCGACCGCCTTGAAAGAGGCGCGGCGGATTTCCAGCCCATTGGCGTCTTTCGGGTCGGAAAACAAGTCGTCCGAAAATGCCGCGACGCCGATGCAGGCGCGCACGCGCGTGAGCGAAGCGTCGATGCCGGTGCTGAAGTCGCCGGCGAGCGAGCGGCCGGCATCGAGCCGCGCCGCCAGCGGGATGCGCGGAACCGTCGGCGTGTGCTTGGGCAATGGCAGCGCGCGCAGGGTCAGGGTCAAGGCGTCGTCGCCCTGCTCGGTCAGCGGGGCGGGAACCGCGCCGAAGGCAAGCTTGTGCATCGCGACGGAGGCGCTGTCGCCGCGGTCGAACACGGCAATGGCGCCGCCGCTGCGATTGTCGAGGGTGTAGTGCACGCGCAGCACCCGCCTCGATTCGCTGAAAACGAACTGCATGTGCAGGGCAAGGCCGCGGTCTTCGACCACGGTCGTCGGGACGGATGGATTCTGCATGGGTGCGGCGACCGGACTGGACGAACGGGAAGGCGCGCTCACGCAGCACAGCAGTGCGAAGGCGAGCAGGGCAGACGTGGTTCGCATGCGATCGAGTTTAGCCGTTAGCGAGCAGGCGGGACGCACGCGCAGGGGGTCGCGTGCGTCCCGCCGACTGCCCTGTGCTCAGAGTGCGTAGTGCAAACGCAATGGCAGGCCGAGTTCCGCGCGGAGGCCGTTTTCGGTCAGCGCGATCGGATTGGCGGTGGTGTTCGGTGTCGCCGGGTTGTGGTCGAAGTCGTAGGCGATGCCGCTGTTGTCGAGGCCGACGGCCTGGCGCTCGGAATTGGGCACGCCGGCGTTGCGGTCCTGTGCATCGCTGCCGGCGTAGTTGCCGGGCTGGAAGAAGCCGTTGACCGCGTCATAGGCGTGCGACATCTCGTGGTACAGCACGCCGACGGGCGCCGGGAACTCGGCCATGTGGAACGACGGGTTGTAGGCGATGACCGCATCGTCGCCCTTGCCTGCGCCGTTGCGGCCGAGTTCGGTGTCGGCCCAGGTGCCGTTCGTGTCCGGCATCGTGTAGCCGTTGTCCTCGTTGGCGAGCTCGCGGATCGTGACCGTGTTGCCCTTGGCCGCAGCGTTGTCGTACTCGGCCAGCATCTGGCGACCGACCGGCGAGGATTTGAGGAAATCGAGGTCGGCCTGCACGCGCTGCACGAACGCGGGCGAGCCTTCAATCCTCAGGCCCTTGCCGCCGGGCGAGCCGGTGAGGTCGACGTTGACGACCTGGTTGCTCGCGCCCTTCGCCGCGCTGAACGTGTCGATGCCCTGCTGTGCATAGACGACGTCCTTGCCCGAGGCATTGACGACCGTGTCCTTGCCTTCGCCGGTGTAGACGCGGTCGTTGCCGCTGCCGCTTTCGATGCGGTCGTCGCCGTTGCCGCCGGACAGCATGTCCTGGCCGGCGCCGCCCTTGAGCACGTCGTTGCCGTTGCCGCCTTCGATGTAGTCGTTGCCGGCACCGCCGGACAAAGTGTCGTTGCCGTCGCCACCATAGATCACGTCGTTGGCGGCGCCGCCGTCGACGATGTCATTGCCATTGCCGGCCTCGATGTAGTCGCTGCCGGCGCCGGTCTTGATGGTGTCGTTGCCGTCGCCGCCGAGGACGATGTCGTCGCCCGCGCCGGTCGTGATCGTGTCGTCGCCGTCGCCGGCATCGACGATCAGGTTGACCTTGACGTCGGAGGCGACGTCGACGACGTCGTTGCCAGCGCCGGTGCGCAGGGTCAGCAACTGGCCGCTGGCCATCTCCAGTTGGTAAGACTGGCCGTTGACCTGCACGGCGAGCGAGCCATCGGTGTTGTTCTTCACGCTGATCTTGTCGTTACCGGCGCCAGTGGTCAGCACGAGCTGGTCGGAACTCACATACTGGTCGCGGCCGTCCTGCACGATCGTGCGTTCGCGGTTGATCGTGAGGTCGCCGGATTGGTGCAGCGGGTCGACCGCGATCGACTTGCCGTCCGCCGTCTGCGAGGTCGTGCGGCCACCCGAATTGGTCGCGTTGCCGTCGATGCGCGTGCTGGTATCGCCGCTGCTCGCGCGAAGTACCGAAGCGGGCGCGAGGTCGGCGGCCTTCGCGTACTGCGCGTCGCTCGGCTGGACTTCGCGGAACGCGGATTGGATGGCTGAAACGGGGGACATGGCGGACCTCAGTCGTTCAGGGAACGCCATCCGTTGGCGAGGACAGCGCTACCGTACCCTTGCGTATCGAGTGTTTCATCCCGGGGCGTACCCGAGCTAGGGTCGACCCTAGGAGCCTGTCGGACTTCGGATGACTGGTCTGCTGCATTCGCGTCGGGTATCCCGGAGCACCCTGCTAGCATCGCCGGGCGGCGCCCGGCCGCGGCCGGACACGTCCATGCTCAACCGCCTCTGGCTCGGTTTCTTCCTGACCGCCGCGATCGCCGCGCTGGCGCAGTGGCTGATCGGCGGCAATGCCGGCGTGTTTGCGGCGATGGTAGGCAGCCTGTTCGACATGGCGCGCCTGTCGGTCGAGGTGATGATCCTGTTGTTCGGAACGCTCACGCTCTGGCTCGGCTTCCTTCGCATTGCCGAGCGCGCCGGCCTGATCGACCTGTTCGCGCGCGCCCTCGGGCCGCTGTTCGCGCGGCTGATGCCGGAGGTGCCGCGCGGGCATCCGGCGATTGGCCTGATCACCTTGAATTTTGCCGCCAACCTGCTCGGCCTCGACAATGCGGCGACACCGATCGGCCTGCGCGCGATGCGCGAGCTGCAGACGCTCAACCCGAGCGCCGATACCGCGAGCAATGCGCAGATCCTGTTCCTCGTGTTGAACGCGTCATCGCTGACCCTGCTGCCGGTGTCGATCTTCATGTACCGCGCGCAGGCCGGCGCGCACGATCCGACCCTGGTGTTCGTGCCGATCCTGCTCGCGACCAGCGCGTCGACAATGGTCGGGCTGCTCGGCGTCGCGTTCATGCAGAAGCTGAAGCTGCGCGATCCGGTCGTGCTGGTCTGGCTGCTGTCGATCGCGCTGCTGCTCAGCGGTTTCATTGCGCTGCTGGCGACGCTGTCCGCGGCCGCACTGGCGCCGCTGTCGTCGCTGCTCGGCAATTTCACGCTGTTCGCGATCGTGATCGCGTTCCTGCTCGCCGGGGCGTGGCGCAAGGTGCCGGTATACGAGAGCTTCGTCGAGGGCGCGAAGCAGGGTTTCGAGGTCGCCAGGGATCTGCTGCCGTACCTGGTCGCGATGTTGTGCGCGGTCGGCGTGTTGCGCGCGTCCGGTGCGCTCGATCTCGCGCTCGACGGCATCCGCTGGCTTGCCCACGCGGCAAATGCCGACGCACGTTTCGTCGATGCGCTTCCGACTGCGCTGGTCAAACCGTTCTCCGGCAGCGCGGCGCGCGCGATGCTGATCGAGACGATGAAGACACACGGTGTCGACAGCTTCCCCGCGTTGCTCGCGGCGACCGTGCAGGGCAGCACCGAAACCACGTTCTATGTGCTCGCCGTCTACTTCGGCGCGGTCGGCATCCAGCGCGCGCGCCATGCGGTCGGCTGCGCGCTGCTGGCCGATCTCGCCGGCGTGCTCGCCTCGATCGCCGTGTGCTACTGGTTCTTCGGCTGAGTCGCCGATTTCCTACGCGACGGAATCGCGAATCGCGCTCGTTTCCCGCGCACGCCATGCGTAGCCTGTCGGCAGGCAAGGCTTCGAGGGATGCGCATGCTTGGATGGGCGGGATGGCTGCTGATGGCAGCGGCGACGGCGACCGGCGACTGCCCGGCATGGACACCGGATCAGGCGCGGCGGGAGCTCGGCGCGCTCGATCGCCAATTGCAGGCTTGGGATCTCGCCTATCACCGCGACGGCGTCTCGCCGATCGACGACACGCTGTACGACCAGGCCCGAATGCGCTACGCGCATTGGCGAGGCTGTTTTCCGCAGCAGGCGCCGATCGACGCGAATCCGTTGCAGGGCACGCGTGGCACGCTGCGCCATCCGGTCATGCAGACCGGTCTCGCCAAGTTGCCCGATGCGGATGCGCTGGCGGCGTGGATGCGCGCGCGTGGCGACACGGATTTGTGGATGCAGCCGAAGATCGATGGCGTGGCGGTCACCTTGCTCTATGTCGACGGCGAGCTGCGGCAGGCGATCAGTCGTGGCGATGGTGAGCGTGGCGAGGACTGGAGCGCGAACGTGCAGGTCATTGACGCGATTCCGAAACGGCTCGTGCATGCGCCATCGCGCGTCGTGCTGCAGGGAGAACTCTACTGGCGCCTCGAGGATCACGTGCAGGCGATGCACGGCAGTGTCGGCGCGCGCTCGAAGGTTGCCGGCGCACTCGCACGCGATCGGATCGATGCCGATACGGCGCGGCATATCGGCTTGTTCGTCTGGGATTGGCCCAATGGCCCCGATGCGATGCAGGAGCGTCTCGATGGCCTGCGCGCGTTCGGTTTCGCCGACGCGGCCGCATTCACCTTGGCGGTCGAGGACGTCGACGAGGTGCGTGACTGGCGCGAGCAATGGTTCCACGCGCCGTTGCAATTCGCGGCCGACGGCATCGTGGTCCGTCAGGGACATCGACCGCCGGCATCGGCATGGCGGGCGAAGCCGCCGCCGTGGGCGGTTGCGTGGAAGTATCCGCCGGCGCAGGCGTTGGCCGAGGTCGTCGCGGTGGAGTTCAGGGTCGGACGCAGCGGGCGCATCACGCCGGTGCTGGAACTCGCACCGGTGCGCCTCGACGACCGCACGATCCGCCGCGTCAGCGTCGGATCGCTCCCGCGTTGGCGAGAACTCGATATCCGCCCTGGCGATCAAGTCGCGTTGACCTTGGCCGGCCTGACGATTCCGCGCTTCGATTCGGTCGTCTGGCGCGCGCAACGGCGTGTGCCGGTCGAGGTGCCGGATGCGCGTGCGCATGGCATCGCGACTTGTTGGCATCCGCAGCCGGGCTGCGAACGCCAGTTCATCGCGCGGCTTGCCTGGCTTGGCGGCAAGCACGGATTGGCGATCGAAGGCGTTGGTGCCGGAACGTGGCAACGTCTGGTCGGCGCCGGGCTGGTCGCGGGTGTTGCCGATTGGCTCGATCTTGATCGCGACCGGCTCGCGGAGATTCCCGGTTTCGGCTCGACGCGCGCGGATGCACTGCTGGCCGCATTCGCGCAGGCGCGTCGGCAGCCGCGCGCGTCGTGGCTGCGAGCGCTCGGCTTGAGCGAATCGGCCATCGCGGCATCCGACGCGGAGATCGACGCGCTGCTCGCACGATTGCATCGCCATGGCATCGCGGATTTCTGATTTCCATGCGGTTTGCATTTGCAACCAGATGGAATAATAATTTCACATGCAATATTTCACGGAGCGTCGCGATGTCCTCGTCCGTCCTGCGAAAGGCCGCCGCCAAGCCTGATACGGGTGTCGTTCTGACCAAGGCCGCGTTGCGCGCCGCCGAGGTGCTCGGCGTGCCGCAGCGCGCCTTGGCCGACATTGTCGGCGTCAGCGCCTCGACGATGTCGCGCGCGGCCAGTGCACGTGCGCCGCTCGATCCGGACAGCAAGGCCGGCGAACTCGCCAGATTATGGTTGCGCGTGTTCCGTTCGCTCGATGCGATCGTCGGCTCGAACGACGTCGCCGCGCGTGCGTGGCTCGGTTCGCCGAACGCCGCGTTCGGTGGCGCGAAGCCGCTTGAGCGGCTGCGCAGCGCCGAAGGACTGATCCATGTGCTGCACTACCTCGACAGCGCGCGCGCCCGGCTGTAACCGCATTCGCGTGTCGCGTTTGCTGCGACCTGCTGGTGCGATCGTCGTCTGCGTGAAGGATGCGCGATGACACCGAGCCGAGACAGCCTGAAGAAGATTGCGCGACGCATCAGCGCGAAACCGTGGCGCGTGGTCGAGGCACAGCATCGCGCGTCGACGATGCGCCTGGTCGACACGCTTGACGAGCAAAGCATGCTCGAAGACCTGCTCGACACGAGCAAGCCGCCGTTGCCGTCGGATGCGCGGCATCTGCATTACCTGCTGGCGACGCCGTTCCGCTATCCGGCGCCGCCGCCGACGGGCTCGCGCTTCCGCGCGATCGGCGATCCGGGGGTTTGGTATGGCGCCGATGCGGTCGAAACCGCGTTGGCCGAGGTTGCGTACTGGCGCCTGCGCTTCCTCTCCGATTCGCCGGGCACGCCGGACCTGCCGCCGGTGCCGCACACGGCGTTCCGCGCCAGCGTTGGCGGCAGCGCCATCGTGTTGACGCAACCACCGCTCAATCGCCAGCGGCGCCAGTGGGAAGATCCGGCGAGTTACCTCGCGACGCAAGGGCTCGCGCACGCTGCGCGCGAAGCCGGCATCGTACTGATCCGCTATCGCTCGGTGCGCGATCCGCAGCATCGCGATGCATGGGCCGTGCTCGATGCGCGCGCGTTCCGGCAGGCGCAACCTCTGGAGCAGCACACCTGGCTGATCAAGGTCACACGCGAGCGCGTTCTGGCGGAGGCGGGCGTGTCCGGCGAGCGCCTTGCGTTTGCCGCGGCCGAAGTCAAGTACCTAGCCGGACGAACGTAGCCGCCGATACAACGTGCTGCGGCTGACGCCGAGCCGGCGGGTGGCTTCCGAGGTGTTGCCGTCGGTCTCGCTGAGCGTCTTGCGCATCGCATCGCGGGCGATATCGGCGAGCGCTGCGACGCCGGTCCGCGATGCCATGGCCGGCGAACGTGTCTTCGACGCGCCCATGACCTGCGCCGGCAACCTGTCGCATCCGATTGTCATGCCGGGGTCGGAAAGCGCGATCAGCGTACGTAGCACGCCGACGAGTTGGCGGAAGTTGCCGGGCCACGCACGGGATGCCGATGCGTCCCGAGTGTTGTCGCCAAGGTACGGGCCGGCTGCGGGCGCGCCGAGCGAATTCCAGATCTCGCCGACCAGTTGGCCGAAGTTCGCACGCTCGCGCAGTGGCCGCAGGTGAGTGCCCGATTGCGCGATCCGGTAGCAGAGGACGGCGCGGAACGCCTGTGCCTCGACGGACTGCGCGAGTTCGTGGTGCGAGGCGGCGATCGGCGCGAAATCGACCGGCGTTGCGCAGCTGCTGCCTAGTGCGGTGACTTCGCGTTCCTGCGGAACGCGCAACAGACGCGACTGCAGGGCGAGCGGCATGTCGCCGAGTTCGTCGAGGAACAGCACACCATCGTCGGCGACCGCGGCGTGCTGCTCGGCGAGATCGGCGGTACTCCGCTCTACATCAGCCGGTCGAAATTCGAATCCTGGAAGCATCCTCAGCCGACTATCGATGTCGTCGAGGGTCGCGGCGGCATGTTCTCGCCGGAACGGCGAGGGCGTGCGATTCCTCACGCGCTCGCGCCTGTTCGAGGATGCCGAGGTCGAGGCGCTGAAAGCCGCCGCGCGTTTCGGCGAAGACTAGAAGGTCGAGCCGGGCTGCTGCAGGAACTCGACTTCCTCGGCCGTCGAAGGCCGCCCAAGTATCGCGTTGCGATGCGGGAAGCGGCCGAAGCGCGCGATCACGTCGTGATGCCGGCGCGCGTAGTCGAGATAGTTCGCGAACGCGTCGTGCAATGGTGCCGGCACGTCGTCGAGCAGTGCCGTGAATGCGCGCACCGAGCGCTGCTGGTCGGCCAGCGCCTCGGAATGTTCGAGCGGCAGGTACAGGAACACTCGTTCGATAGGGCGCAGCAGGCAATCCGAGCCTGCGTCCAGCGCCGCATCCGCCCATTGGCGTGCGAGCGCATCGTGTGCGAAAGCACGCGGGTCGTCACGGAACAGGTTGCGCGAGAACTGATCGACGAGAATCACGCGCGCGAGTTGCCCGTGCGGTGTCGCACTCCAGGCGTCGAGGAGGCCGGCGACCGCATCGTCGCGCAATACGGCGAAGCGGTCGCGGATCTGCGCGTCCACCGCATCGCCGCCGCGGAACCAGAGCGGACCTTGTTCGCCGATCACGGTTGCGTCATCGGCGCTGTCGCCAAACCAGAATGCGAGAACCTCACGGCTGCGCGGGTCAGGCGCGGTCACCGCCATCAGCGTGTTGCCGGACGGCCGCCGAGGATGCGTGCCGGCAGCAGGATGATCGCGCGCAGCAGCTCGAACACGCCTTCGACCGCGAAGCCGACCAGCCGGAACGGAAGCAGGATCAGCCACACGAGCGGATACAGGATCAGCGCGAGCAGGGCCAGCGGCCAGCAGAACACGAGTAGCAGCAACCAGAGCACAAAGGTTAGCATCGATACCTCCCGCAAGGGGCCGCCCGTTTGGGTCGGCGGTTTCATCGTCACCCATATGGGGACGATTCGCCCGTGCCGAAAGTGCTCCCGCCAGCGCGCCGGCTGCAGCAGCAGTGCGTGGCCACGATCAATCCGCAGGCAATCGAACAATCGAAGCACGAGGCGGAAGCGTTCGTCGGCCTGCTGCGCCACTTTCGCCGCAATCGGGCAGCGCACTGCAAATACACGCCGCAAGTGGCCGATCGGCCTGACGGCGCTGTTCAGCGCTCCGCCATCGCTCGTTCTGCGGCACTGATTGCGTGGATGCGCGTCGTGTCGAACACGGGCACCGTCGAATCGCTCGCGTCCACCAGCATCGAAATTTCGGTGCAACCGAAGATCACGGCTTGCGCACCCTGCTCGATCAGGGACGCGATGATGCGCCGGTACTGCATCCGCGATGCCTCGTGCACCTGGCCCAGACAGAGCTCGTCATAGATCACGCGGTGAACGATCCCGCGATCCGCCGCGTCGGGCACCAGCACCTCGATGCCGTGTTGCTGCGCGAGCCGTTCACGATAGAACGCCTGCTCCATGGTGAAGCGCGTGCCGAGCAGACCGACCCGTGCGAAACCGGCCCGACGGATCTCCGCAGCCGTCGCGTCCGCAATGTGCAGCAGCGGGATCGCAACGGCGGCTTCGATTGCCGGCGCGACCTTGTGCATCGTGTTCGTGCACAGCACGAGGAAGTCCGCTCCCGCTGCTGCGAGGGAGCGTGCCGCGGCGGCGACCAGATCGCCAGCCGCGTCCCAGTTCGCGTTGCGCTGCAACTGCTCGACTTCGTGAAAATCGACGCTGTACAGCACGATCTTCGCCGAATGCAGGCCACCAAGCTGCGCTCGCACCGTTTCATTGATCAGGCGGTAGTACGGCACGGTGGACTCCCAGCTCATGCCCCCGATCATGCCGATTGTTTTCACAGTTGCTCCGATGTTGCTTTTGACCCGCTGTCGGGCTGGCAGGCGCGCTTGCGTACGTCAAATGATTCGGGTCACAGGCATGCACCGGATGGGGCGCCTGTTTCGAAGTTTAGACGACGACACGTAGACAGCTGCCAGCGGTTCGTCTCGTTCTTCGGCCGTTTCGCCGCTGGCGTTCGGATCCTTGCGTTTGCCGAGCCATCTGCACCAACGCGCAAACGGTCACCGGACATCCCATCGCGCGATTGGTGGATCCGCCGATGTCGCCTGGAACGATTGCTGCCATCGCGGCCGGTCAACTCGTCTGATCGCTGCCGGGAGACGCCTGCACATCGCGGACGGGCAATGCTTCCGCTATGACATCGCGGTCGGGCAACGCAGTGTCGATGTGCGCCGCGGTGCCGCGCGTGACACGAACCGCCACGAACCAGCCGCCCGCGAGCAGCGCAGCCGCGAGCAGGAACGGTGCACCCGGCAAATGCACGGGCGCGTGGTCGCTGATGAACAGCGCGAACACCTGGGTGAACAATGCCGGGCCGAAGATGCCGGCGAGGCTGGCCAGACTCGACACCGCGCCCTGCAATCGGCCCTGCTCGCTCGCATCTACCTGATGCGTCATCAGCGCTTGAGTTGCCGGTCCGGCCAGTCCCCACAACGCCAGCAGCGGCACGCCGAGCAGGAACACGAGACTGTTGCCGGCCAGCGCCATGCAGGCGAATCCGGCCACGCCGAACACGATGCCGATCAGCAGGGTACGGCGTTCGCCGATCCTCGGCACCAGCTTGCGCACGAGCCACGCCTGCACGATCGCATTGCACGCGCCGACCAGCGCCAGCGTATAGCCGACCTGTTGCGGGCCCCAGCCGTAGCGGTAGTCCGCGTACAGCACGAACACGCTCTGCAGAACGTAGTGCGCGAGGTTGGTCAGCAGCACCACGCTGGCGAGGCCGAACACCTGCCGGTAACGCTTGAGCAACAGCAGCGAGCCGAGCGGATTGGCATGGCTCCAGTCCAGACGCGCACTGCGACGCTCCAGTGGCAGCGATTCGGGCAGGATGAAGAAGCCGTAGCAGAAGTTCGCCAGCGCGAGCAGCGCGGCCGCATAGAACGGCAGGCGCACGTCGAAGCCGCCGAGAAAGCCGCCGAGCGCCGGGCCGATGATGAAACCGATGCCGAATGCGGAGCCGAGCAGGCCGAAGCTCGCCGCGCGCTTTTCCGGCGGCGTCACGTCGGCGATGTAGGCGTTCGCGGTGGTGAAGCTCGCCGCCAGCGCGCCGGAGAAGAAGCGTCCGATCAGCAGTAGCGGAATCGAGTTGACCAGCGCCATGAACAGGAAGTCGATGCCGATGCCGAGGTTCGACAGCAGGATCACCGGACGCCGACCGTAGCGGTCCGATAGAGCGCCCTGGATCGGCGCGCAGACGAACTGGATCGCAGCGAACAAGGTGCCGAACACGCCGACCCACATCGCCGCCTTGGCGATGCCGCCACCGCCGAGTTGCTCGATCAAATGCGGCAATACCGGAATCACGATGCCGAACGACAGGATGTCGATCAGCACCGTGATGAAGATGAACACGACCGCGGCGCGACGTGGTTCGGTGGCGACGGTGTTCAAGCGGATGTCCAAGGCCTGGGCGTGGGCGCGCACGATAGCCGATCCGTGGGCCGCGCGCCTCGCCCTCGCGGTTTGCTTCAGGTGCCGCCCAGACCCGCCTGCGACATGGCGGTTCGTCGAAAGTGCGGCAAGTGACGCCCGCTCTGGATCAGCCGAGGCAGAAGCCGCGCTCGCGGTCGCAGCTCGCTGTCGGAGCAGCGATCACGGACGATCGATCGCACTCACCGATTGTCGATGTCGATGAAGCGCAGGAACTCCGCGCGCGTGCGCGCATCCTCGCGGAACGAGCCGAGCATCTGGCTGGTGACCATCGACACGCCGCGCTTGTGCACGCCGCGCGTGGTCATGCACTGATGCGTTGCGTCGATCACCACGCCGACGCCGCGCGGCTTCAGCACCATGCCGATGCAGTGCGCGATCTGCGCGGTCAGTTTTTCCTGCACCTGGAAGCGACGTGCGTAGGCATCGACGACGCGCGCGAGCTTGCTGATACCGACGACCTTGTCGGTCGGCAGGTAGCCGACGTGCGCGCGGCCGATGATCGGCGCCATGTGGTGCTCGCAGAACGATTCGAACGGAATGTCGCGCAACACGATCATCTCGTCGTAGCCGGCGACCTCCTCGAAGGTGCGGCCGAGGTATTCGGCCGGGTCGACCGCGTAGCCGGAAAACCAGTCGCGATACGCCTCGGCGACGCGCTTGGGCGTGTCGAGCAGGCCCTCGCGTGCGGGATCCTCGCCGGCCCAGCGCAGCAAGGTACGCACGGCTTCCTCGGCCTGGGTCTGATCCACCGATGGCAGGTCGATCGATGCGGTTTTCGTTTTCTTCTTCATGGAAGGACTCGTCGTCGGCGCTGCGCCGTGATGCGGAGGCGAAGTCTAGCGTGATCGGCGCGGCGTCGCGCCCGGGGGCCTTGCTCGCGAGTGCGCTGCCGTCGCAACCGATGCGCGGCGCGGCGCCTTCGCATCGAGCGGCGCGAGTACCCACGACAACGCGACCAGTTTGCCGCCGCGCTTCGGACGCGGGCGCTGCAGCAGGTCCGTCAGGCGTGCGAGCAAACGGTTGATCTCGGTGAGTTCGGCGGTGCCGACCCAGCCCTTGCCGCGGGCAGCCCACAATTCGCGCTGTGGGCCTTCGACGACCGAATCCGGGTCGGAAAGCGCGCGTGCGAAGTCGCGTCCGGCGACGCGCAATACGCTCGCCGCGACGCGGCCGACCGCGTCGGCGTTTGCAGTCGCCCCCGGACGATAGCGCAAGCGCAACGGATCGCTGGAGCGCCGCCGATAGCGGCGACCATCGGGCGTATCCAGTTGCTCGACCAGGCCGCCCGCCGCGAGCTGGCGCAGGTGGTAGTAAAGGCCGTCGGCCGGTCGGCCGAGCTGCGCCGCAAGCTCGATGACCGAGGCCGGCGCGTCGAGCGTTTCCAGCGTGTCGACGATCTCGATGCGCGTCGGCGAGGCGAGCAGGCCGATCTCGTCGGCGTCCTCGATCGCGCCGCCATTCTTTCTCCGCGCCGTCTTCCCTTGTGCCATTGGTTGGCTTGCCTGTTTTGAAATTTGCGAAGATTATTCAAACAACGCAAGCGTCATGCAAGCGCTGCGCGAATCCCGAGGAGACGTTCGATGAGACAGGCAATGACACTCATGCTCGCAGCGCTGGCGTTGTGCGCAGGCGCGACGGTACGCGCCGGAGCGGTGGAGGATCTGCTCGCGCAGAACAAGAGCGCAAGCGGCGGCGCACGCTGGGATTCGGTGCGCAGCCTGCGCATCAGCGGCATGCTCGCCGCGGGCGGGTTGAACGGCAGGTTCGAAGCGCTGCAGGACGTATCGAGCGGGCGCTCGTCGGATCACTACACGCTCGGGCCGATCGAGGGCGCCGACGGTTACGACGGCAACGTGAACTGGTCGCGCGATCCCGGTGGCGAAGTCGCCGCGCAGGACGCGCCGGAAGCGAAGCGTCGCGCGCGCAGCCAGGCCTGGCTCGATGCGCGCGGCTTCTGGTATCCGGCGCGGATTGCGGCGACGTATGCGGTGCCGGAGTCGCGCGAGTTGGAAGGCCGAGGCTATGTCGTCGTCATCGCGACTCCGCAAGGCGGCGATGCGGTCACGCTGTGGTTCGATGCGCAGACGCATCTGCTCGCGCGCACGCAGCAAAAGCAGTCCGACGGCATCGCGACCACGATCTTCGACGATTGGCGCAGCGTGGACGGCCTGCGTCTGCCATTCCGCGTCGCCGGCGACGTCACCGATGCGGCGGGACGCACCGATCCGCGCACGCACACCGAGCAACGCATCGACAAGATCGTCCTCGATGTGCCGGTCAGCGATGCCGATTTCGCGATGCCGGCAATGGTCGCGACCGCGCGCATCGACGCGCCGGCCGGCGTCACGCGCGTGCCATTCGATCTCGCCAGCAACCACATCTACGTGCACGGCTCGCTTGACGGCAAGCCGGCGCGCTTCCTCGTCGACACCGGCGGCTCGAACCTGCTGACACCGGCGGCGGCCAGGAAATTCGGCATCAAGGGCGAAGGCAAGCTTGGCGGCCGCGGTGTCGGCGACGAAATGGTCGACGTCGCGTTCGGCCACGCGGGCGAGGTGCGTGTCGGCGACGCGGTGCTTGCCAAGCCGGTGTTCCTGATCATGGACCTCGGCAAGCTGCCGGCGGTCGAGGGCGTCGAAAGCGACGGCCTGGTCGGCTACGAAATGTTTCGCCGCTTCGGTGTCACGATCGACTACGCGAAAGGGGAGCTCGTGCTCGCCGAGCCGTCGAAATTCGCACCGCCGGCGAACGCCAGCGCGGTGCCGTTCGTGCTCGCCGACCGCATTCCGATCGTGCAAGGCGTGCTCGACGGCGTACCCGCGCGCATCAGCGTGGATACCGGGTCGCGCGTCTCGCTGACCCTGCACTCGCCGTTCGCGCGCGAACACGGCCTCGTCGCCGGATACCACGCGGCGCCCGATGCGGTGACGGGCTGGGGTGTCGGCGGTCCTTCGCGCGGTCGGCCGGCGCGCTTCGGCAGCCTGCAGCTCGGCGCGCTTGCAATCGATGCGATTGCCGGCGACATCTACACCGGCGATAAGGGCGCGTTCGCGAGTCCGGACATCTCGGCGAATCTCGGCGGCGGCGTGCTGAAGCGCTTCACGGTCGCGTTCGATTACACGAACAGGACGATGTACCTCGCGCCGAACGCGAACTTCGGCAAGCCTGACGTGTTCGACCGCAGTGGTCTGTGGCTGCTCGGTGACGGCGATGCGCTGGCCGTGGCCGACGTCGCGCCGGACAGCGCGGCGGCGCACGCGGGCCTGCGCGCGGATGATCGGATCATGGCGATCGGGGGTGAGAAGATCGCCGCGCGGACCCTGCCGGACTGGCGCCAGCGCCTGCGCGAACTGCCGGCCGGAACGAAGCTCGCGCTCGACTGCCAGCGCGGGGGTAAGTCTGTGGCGGTCGAACTCGTGCTCGCCGATCGCATTCCGGCGAAAGCCCAAATCACGCTGCAGAAGTAACACCGCCAGCGAATGATCGGGCGGCGCCACGCGCCGCACCGATCGTGCGGCGTCATTCGACGCGGCAGAACGCCGCCTTGAGGTAGCGCGATTCGGGCACGTGCGCCTGCCACGGATGGTCCGGGCCGGCGCCGGTCACCTTCAGCACCTGCACGGTGCGGCCGGCGTAGAACGCGGCGCGGCGCAGCATGTCGAGGAACTGCTCCTCGCTGACCAGGCCGGTGCACGAGCAAGTCAGGAAGACGCCGCCCGGTTTCACCGCGCCTAGCGCGAGCTTGTTCATGTCGAGGTATTTCTTCAGCGCCGGGATCACCTGTTCGCGGTCGCGCGTCATCTTGGCCGGATCGAGGATGACCACGTCGAACTTCTTCGCGTTGTTGCTCGCCGCATCGCGCAGCCAATGGAAGATGTCGGCCTGCACGAAGCGGATCTTCGCCTTGTTCAGGCGCGCATTGCTCTCTGCGACTTCGAGGATTTCCTCGTCGAGGTCGACGCCGACGACTTCCTCGGCGCCGCCGATCGCCTTCGCATAGATGCCGAAGCCGCCCGAATTGCAGCACAGGTCGAGTACGCGCTTGCCGGCGCATAGTTCCGACAGCAGCTTGCGGTTATCGCGCTGGTCGGCGAAGAAGCCGGTCTTGTGCTTGGTACCGGGCGCGGCATGGAACTGCACGCCGTGCTCGTGGATCACGCTCGGCTTCGGCGTCGCCGGCGTCGCGCAATCGAAGCTTTCCTGCTTCTGCACGTGTTCCTCGGCGAACGCGTAGATGGTCGCATCCGGGTAGTGCTCCAACAGGCAGCGCTTGATCAGGTCGCGCTGCTTGAACATGCCGGCCGAGAAGTACTCGACGACGAGGGTGTCGGCGAAGCGGTCGACGACGAGGCCGGACAGGCCGTCGCCTTCGGAATGGATCAGGCGGTACGCGTCGGTGATCGCATCGAGCTTGAGCAGGTCACGGCGCAGGGCGATTGCGTCGGCGATCTTGCGCGCGAAGAACGCCTCGTCGACGGCTTCGGCGGGATCGAACGTGAGCACGCGCAGCGAGATGCGCGAATGGCCGTTGTAGAAACCGCGGCCGGCGAAATGACCTTCACGATCGACGATGTCGACGATCGTGCCGGGTTTGGGTTTCGTTTCCGGCTTTTCGACCATCTTCTGGAAGATCCAGGGGTGGTTCGAGCGGCGATCGGTCTTGAGCTGGATCAGGGGCAGGCTGCCCCGAGCGGTGTCGTTCATCTGCGGATGATAGCGAAGCGGCCGGTCTGCATGGTGGCGCGATGTTCGCGGAAGCGTCGCCATACGGCGCCGAATCCTCGGGTTTTCCCCAATCGTTGCCGACGGAAGCGAGGCGTATAACTTTTCATGTTGCGCCCGATCCTGTGCGCCGCAGGAGCGCCCCATGGCAAATGTATCCAATCGCCCGCCCATCGCTGGCCACATGAATGACGGCCTGTTGTCTCGGCACGGGTCGCAGGGCGATCCCGTGCAGAATCGCGGCGGCAATGACGGGGAGGTGACGTCCGGCCACGACCCGGCCAACAACCGCGGCGATGGCGGGCTGACGCCATCGGACGACCAGGGAGCGACCGGGGAGGCCGTCAGGCGCGAGGACTCCGCGGGCGGCCGCAACGACCACAACGATCACGGCGGTGGTCACGACAATGGCAACGGCCACGGCTATGGCAACAACGGCAACGATCACGGGTACGGCAACAACGGCAATGGCCGCGGCAACGACGGCAATGGCGGATACGGCAACGGTGCCGGCAACAACGGTGCGGGTAACTATGGAGGCCCGCAATCGGGCCTGATATCCGGCCTTGGTGGCACACTCGGTCATCTCAGCTCGATACTGTTCGGCAACTCACCGGGAGAGAATTGGCAGCCGCACAGTCCATTCTCTTCGCCCGGCGAGACGCCTCGTTCCGGGGGGGATCCGACGGGTCGTGTCCTGAACCAGCCGGGAGCTCCCGATCCCGCCTCGCCTCATGCCGGTTCCGATCGTCCGCTACCGCCGACACCCGACGGACCACGAGCGCCCGCTGAAGTGCCGCGCGCCGATGCCCAAGGCCAAGGCCAGACGCGCGCCGGGCCGGAAGCAGGGGCCGCGCAATCCCCGCTGGGACAGCACACGGGAACGCCAACGCCGACCACGAACGCGAACGCGAACGCGAACGCGAACGCGGGCCTCGTCATGACGCCGGCTATGGCCGAGGCCGCGATGCTCGCCGGGACGACGCTGGCAGCGGGGCTTGCCGAAGGAGCGGCAGCGCAAATGCCTCAGACGCCTTCCGCATCCAATGCTGCGCATGCAGCCGCACTGGCCTCGGATCAAGCGATTCTTGCTGGTCAGAATGCACAATCGGCGAAGGACGCGCTGGCGCAGCCGCGCACGCCGGGCACTGCCGATACGGCCCAACTGCGCCAGCCAGCGAACGATCCGCGCGCGCCGACGCAGCTGGCCGATCCGCGGCGCGGCGCCGAGACACTCGATCCTTCGCAGGCGAAATCGACCGCGGACGCGCAGGCACGAACCTTGGCCGATCCGCGCATGCTGGATCCGCGTCTTGCCGATGCGCGCCTGTCGCAGGCTCTGGTTCGCGCTGATGCGGACGCCAAGCAGTTGCAGGCCGACGCGGCCGAAAAGGCGAAAAATGCCAATCTTGCCGACAGCGCGCGTGCGGTGAATGGTGACGAATCGAAGATGCGCGCGCGGCTGGCGTTCGGCGGCGGCACTTTGGCCAGCACGGCGGCGTCCGCGCGTCAGGCGCTGGATTGGGTCGGGCAGCAGGTGCGCGAATGGGGCTTCGATGCGAAGGAAGGCGCGGAGGGCGTGCGTGCGATGCGCGTGGTCGCCGGCTTGATCGCGGCCAGCGTGATCGTGCTCGTCGTCATTGCATTGATGTATGCGCTGCGGGTGATCCTGCTGACCTGATGGATGCGGTGCGGCGGCAGATGCGTGGACGCGCTTTCGCGTCCTCTTGCCGCAGACGTCCTTGCCAGCGGCTTGTGCACCGGTTAGGGTGCGCTCCAGCAGAAGGGGAGTAGCTCCCGCTGCCGTGATCGTCAACACGAGGCTTGGTTTCAATCGATTCCAAGGCTCCGGTCCGGTGGGTGGATCGCCGATTCGGGCGTGTCCGCGAGCAAGACCTTCGCCGTCTACGGCGAAGGTGTGCCCTGTGAAAACGAGGCCCCGTGCGCCGTTGGCTCATGGGGTTTTTGCGTTTTCGGAGCTGGCCATGCAATCCATCGGAACAACCGGGCTGTGGACCGCGTTCAGTGTCATCGTGACGCTGGCGCTGGCGATCGACTTTCTCGTATTGCGAACCGCCGGCGCGCATCGCGTGTCGTTTCGCGAAGCGCTGTGGTGGAGTCTCGCCTGGGTCGGGCTGGCGCTCGCGTTCAACCTCGGCCTGTGGTGGTGGCTCGACGCGCACGCGGGGCGCGCGCTCGCCAACGAGATCGGTCTCGAATTCCTCACCGGCTATCTGGTGGAGAAAGCACTCGCGGTCGACAACATCTTCGTGTTCCTGATGCTGTTCAACTACTTCGGCGTACCGGTCGAACTGCGCCAGCGCGCGTTGATGCTCGGCGCGCTCGGCGCGATAGTGCTGCGCGCGATCCTGATCTTCGTCGGTGCGGCACTGGTCGCCAAGTTCCACTGGATCCTTTACCTGTTCGGCCTGTTCCTGATCGTGACCGGCGTGAAGATGCTGCTGTCGACGAACCAGGAACCCGACCTCGACAGCAATCCGATCCTGCGCTGGATGCGCAAGCGCCTGCACCTGACGCGCGATTTCCGCGGCAATGTGCTCAGCGTGGTCGAGGACGGCCGCCGCTGGTACACGCCGTTGTTCGTCGTGATGGTGCTGATCGCGGTGACCGACGTGATCTTCGCGGTCGACTCGATCCCGGCGATCTTCGCGGTCACCGAGGACCCGTTCGTCGTGCTGACCTCGAACGTGTTCGCCGTGCTCGGCCTGCGCGCGATGTTCTTCATGCTCGCCGGTGCGGCCGAGCGTTTCCATCTGCTGGGCTACGGCCTCGCCTCGGTGCTGCTGTTCATCGGCGCCAAGATGCTGCTGGCCGACGTGTTCAAGATTCCGATCGGCATCGCGCTCGGCGTCGTCGCCTGCCTGATCGGTGCGTCGATCGCGGCCAGCCTGATCCTGCCGCGGTCTGCGCGCGACGGCTGAGCGGCATCGACCGCAACCGGAACCGGCGCAGCTCTTGCGCCGGCATCGGCCTGCCCCCACCGTTGCCGGATGGACATTGCACGGCCCCTGCCCGAACCGACCGCACGCACGGTGGCGCGCGACCGCGACCGCGTCCGCTATGCCGTGCTCGGCGCGGCGGCATTGCTGGCCGGGATATGGATTGCATGGCTCGGCGCGTGGCTGCTCGGTTGGTCGATGGACGATCTCGGCGTCCGCCCGCGCCACTGGCATGGCCTCGTCGGCGTGCTCAGCGCGCCGTTCGCGCATGCCTCGTTCGAACACCTGATGTCGAACACCTTGCCGTTCGGCCTGCTCGCGACATTGACCCTGTACTGCTATCCGCGTGCCGCGCGGCTCGCGTTGCCGCTGATCTGGATCCTCTCCGGCCTCGGCGTGTGGCTGTTCGCGCGCGATTCCGTGCACGTCGGCGCCAGCGGCATCACGCACGGGCTGATGTTCTTCCTGTTCGTTATGGGCCTGATCCGGCGCGACCGCCTGGCCGTGGTCACTTCGCTGGTCGTGTTCTTCCTGTACGGCGGCATGCTGCTGTCGGTGTTGCCCGGCGAGGAGCGCATCAGCTTCGAATACCATCTCGCCGGCGCGATCGCCGGCGTGCTCGCGGCATTCGTGCTGCATGCGCGCGATCCCTCGCCGCCGCGCAAGCGCTACAGCTGGGAAGAGGACGAAACCACCCTGGCGGCGGTCGATGACGAACTCGAAATGCCGCGCGCCGAGCACGTGCCGGTGCTGTGGCAGCGTGTGCCGGGCGACGACCGCAACGGACGCGTGATCGCGTTCCGTCCGCGTGATCCCGATCCACCGCCGCCGACCGTGCATTGACCGTAGCGCGCCCCGCACAGCGCGTGCAGGACGAACCGCGCTAAGCTGTCGCCGATGAACCACCGGATGCCCGCATGAATGCTTCCACTCCACGCCGCGTCGACCACCAGCAAACCGACAAGGGCTACGTTCCCGTCTACACGACCAGCGTGGTGGAGCAGCAATGGGACAGCTATTCGCGCATCGACCACCAGACCTGGTCGACCTTGTTCGAGCGACAGCGCGAGGTGCTGAAGGGCCGCGCATGCAAGGAATTCATCGACAACCAGCAACGCTTCCGCATGACGCCGGGTGCGATTCCGCGTTTCGACGAACTCAACGAGGTGCTGGCCAAGGCGACCGGTTGGCAACTGGTCGGCGTCGAAGGCCTGCTGCCGGAGCTGACCTTCTTTGATCACCTCGCGAACCGCCGCTTTCCGGTCACCTGGTGGATCAGGAAGCCGGAGCAACTCGACTATCTGGCCGAACCCGACCTGTTCCACGACCTGTTCGGCCACGTGCCGCTGCTGCTGAATCCGGTATTCGCCGACTACATGCAGGCGTACGGCCGCGGTGGCGTGAAGGCACACGGCATCGGCGCCGAAGCGCTGGTCAACCTGACGCGCCTTTACTGGTACACGGTCGAGTTTGGTCTGATCCGCGAGCACAATGCCTTGCGCATCTATGGCTCGGGCATCGTCAGCTCGAAGAGCGAATCGATCCATTGTCTGGAATCGTCGGCACCGAACAGGATCGGCTTCGACATGCGGCGCATCATGCGAACGCGCTACCGCATCGACACCTACCAGAAAACCTACTTCGTCATCGACAGCTTCGAGCAGTTGATGGAAGCGACCCGACCGGACTTCCGCCCGATCTATGCCGAGCTCGCCGCACAGCCGTCGATCCCGGCTGGGGACGTGCTGGCGAGCGATGCCGTGTTCCAGCGCGGCAGCGGCGAAGGCTGGGCCAACGACGCCGATTTCTGAGCGCCGCCGCAGCGACGCCGGCCGCGCATGCCGGCATGGACTCCCGCCATGCAACGCATGAACTCCTCACGTCTCCTCCTCGGCTTCGCGCTCGCACTGTGCGCGGGCATCGCGCATGGCGAAGTGCGACAGGCGGCCGCCGACAGTTTCTTCCTCGGGTACTCGTTGCCCGTGCATGCGACGCCAGCGAAAGCATGGGCCGATCTCGTGCAGGTGCAGCGCTGGTGGAGCGATGAGCACACGTTCTCCGGCAAGGCCGCCAATCTCCAACTCGGCGCCACCGCTGGTGGATGTTTCTGCGAACGCTGGCTTGGCGGCAGCGTCGAGCATGGCCGTGTGTTGATGGCGCTGCCCGAAAAAGTGCTGCGCATCGATGGTGCGCTCGGTCCGCTGCAGGAACTCGCGCTGAAAGGCGTCCTGAGTTTCTGGATCAAGACGGGCGACGATGGCGCCGTCACGCTCGATGTCGAATACCGCGTCAGTGGCTCGGCAGTGAGCGGCCTCGACCAGCTCGCGCCGCAGGTCGACGCAGTGCTCGGCGAACAGGTTGCGCGTCTTGTTCGCTATGTCGACAGCGGGAATCCGACGGCGCCCCCGCCGGAAGAAGCGCCCGGGCAACGCGAGGGTGACGCACGCAAGGCGCTGTTGCAGGCATGGGCGCAGAGCGCCGCCGCCGAGGCGGCAGCTGCGGCAAAACAACCGGCGCCCTCGAAGCCGGGTGCGGCCAAGCCGAAGGCCGCGAAAGCTCCGTCGAAGGCGGTGCCGCCGAAGGATGCGGACAGTCCCTGAGGCCACTACGGCCACATCCTTGTCGCAAAAAGCGCGCACTTGCGTCGTCTTGCAACAATGGGAATGTGCTGCATTTTGCACTTGTTGCGTGAATTCGCGGGTACGCCGTTTGCTGGCGTGTTGAATGACGGCGGCCACTCCGCTGCGTGCCACGCGCGGCGCCGTCTCACACGAAAAGGAGAATCACGCAGCGAGATGCACAGCGATCGGATTGGCCATGTTGGTGGCCGCAATGGCAGGGGCGGCGCAGGCCGGCGAGGCGGGTGACTGGGTACTCAAGTTCGGCGTGCATCAGGTCACGCCGAAATCGGACAATGGCCGTCTCGCCGGCGGTACGCTGAAAACAGATGTCGGCGACAGCGCGCGTCCTACCGTCAGCCTCGAATATCTCGTCACGCCGAACTGGGGCATGGAAGTGCTCGGCGCATTGCCGTTCAAGCACGAGGTCAGACTCAATGGCGCCAAGGCCGCCGACGTCAAGCAGCTGCCGCCGACCGTCAGTGTGCAGTACCACTTCATGCCACAGGAACAGTTTTCGCCGTTCGTCGGCGTTGGCCTCAACTACACGCGCTTTTTCGGCATTCGCGAAACCGGGCCGCTGTCGGGCACCCGGCTCGACCTGTCCGATTCCTGGGGTGGCGCCGTGCATGCCGGCTTCGACGTACGCTTCGCCGAGCGCTGGCTGTTCACCGCCGACGTGCGCTGGATGAGCATCGAAACCGACGCGAAGGTCAACGGCGCCAAGGTCGGCACCGTGAAGATCGATCCGTGGGTCTACGGCATCGCGATCGGGTATCGCTTCTGAACCACTGCCGCCTCGCCCGTTCGATGGCGAGGCGGCAGTGCTTGATCAGGTTTTCGGCTTGGCCGCCGCGGCAATGAACGCATCGATGCGCTGCTCCAGTACCGGCAATGGCACCGAGCCCTCGGCCAGTACCGCATCGTGGAACGCGCGCAGGTCGAACTTGTCGCCAAGTGTCTTTTCCGCGCGTGCGCGCAGCTCGACGATCTTGATCTCGCCGAGCTTGTAGCTGAGCGCCTGTCCCGGCCATGAGATGTAGCGGTCGACTTCGGTTTCCACTTCGTGCGTGCTCAACGCGGTGTGCGAAGCGAGGTACTCGATCGCCTGTTGGCGCGTCCAGCCCTTGTGGTGGATGCCGGTGTCGATCACCAGTCGCGCCGCGCGCCACATCTCGTAGGTCTCGCGGCCGAACTCCTCGTACGGCGTGTGGTAGATGCCCATTTCCTCGCCGAGCTTTTCGCAATACAGCGCCCAGCCTTCGCCGTAGGCCGAGATGTAGTTCTTGCTGCGGAACTCGGGCTGGTTCTTCTGTTCCTCGGCCAGCTCGCCCTGCAGCGCATGCCCGGGTGCGGATTCGTGCAAGGTCAGCGCCGGCAGGTTGTAGAGCGGGCGCGAGGGCAGGTCGTAGGTGTTGACCCAGTAGGTATGCGCGCCGCCCCGGCCGGCGGTCCAGAACGGCGCGATCGAGGCCGGCACCGGTTCGATACCGAAGCGCCCGCGCGGCAGCAGGCCGAAGAAGCGATCGAGCTTGGCGTCGACCTGCTTGGCGATCCACGCCGCACGCATCAGCAGCTCGTCCGGCGTCTTCGCGTAGAACTGCGGATCGGTGCGCAGGAATTGCAGAAATGCCGGGAAATCGCCCTTGAAGCCGGTTTGCTTCATCGTCTCCCGCATCTGCCCGTCGATGCGCGCGACTTCCTTCAGGCCGATCTGGTGGATCGCTTCGGGATCGAGATCGAGCGTCGTGTATTCCTTGATCTGTTGGCGGTAGAACGCCTTGCCGTCCGGCATTGCCTCGGCCGCGAGCGTCGTGCGCGCGTGCGGCACGTAGTCGTCGCGGAAGAACTTCAGCAACTTCGCGTAGGACGGAATCACGTTCTCGCGAATCGCGCGCACCGCATCGGCGCGCAGCTTGACCTGCTCGTCGGCGGGGATTGTCGCCGGCAGCTTCTTCAGCGGCGCGTAGAACTCGCTGTCCTCGGGCGACTTCACCTCCGCATAGCTCGCGATCGACACGTCGCGACCGGCAAGCACCGCCTGCGGCACGCTGAAGCCACGCTTCAGTCCGGCGCGCATGTTGTCGGTCTGCTGCGCGAAATAGCGTGGCACGTCATCGAGCTTGGCGATGTAGTTGCGCGCTTCCAGCGTGTTCTTCAGTGGCCGCCGCGCCATGAAGCCGAGACCGGACCAGAACTGCGAATCGCTGTTGAACGGCATCTCGTAGCCGCGGAAGCGGATCTCCGCAGCAAGGTCTTCGACCTGCGGCCGGTACACCGCGAGGTTGACCTGGTTCTCTGCTGACAGCTCCTTCGCCGGAATGGCGTCGAGCTGCCTGAGCACGTCGCTCCAGTACGCGAGGCGCGCCTTCTGCGCCGTCGCGCCAACGTCGGGCAGGCGGTTGTCGCTCGGATTCGGTTGGCTGTCTTCGTCGTCGTAGCCACCGAACTGTTGCTGGCGCCAACTCCATTCTTTCGTGTACAGCGCCTTGAAGCGCTCGTCCGCACTCCCGGCGTGCGCCAGCGCGCTGATGGCGACGCCTGCGCAAAGCAGGCCGGCAACCCAGGGTCTCATCGCGTTCTCCTTCGAGGCAAATGTCGATCATCGCATCGAATCGCAGCGGCGGCAGTGCCGAAGGTCGGGACGGCGACCCCGATCGATGCGCAGGAACCATCCGTGTGCGCGCTGTGGCCGGGGAAGCGAAGTGCACGAACGCATGCGGCAACGTCGACATGTCGCTCGATGCCGATTGCAGAGAGGAATTCGGTGTCGTGGCTGGCGACCAGCAGCGCGCCGTCATAGCCGTCGAGCGCGGACTCGATCGCCGCGATCGAATCGAGGTCGAGGTGGTTGGTCGGTTCGTCGAGAATCAGCAGTTGCGGCGGCCGGCGTCCGCCGAGCACGCAGGCCAGCGCCGCGCGCAGGGTCTCGCCGCCGCTGAGGTCGGCGACGCGCTTGAGTGCGGCGTCGGTTCGGAACAGGAAGCGCGCGAGTGCGCTGCGGCAGGCAGTTTCGTCGTCGTCCGGATTCAACGCGCGGAAGTTGTCGATCACGCTGCTCGCGCGATCGAGCAGGGCGGCGTGTTGGTCGAGCAGGGCGATATGTGCGCCGCGGATGATGTGGCCGCGGGTCGGCTCCAGTTCGCCGGCGGCGAGGCGCAGCAGGGTGCTCTTGCCGACGCCGTTGCCGCCGATGATCGCGATGCGTTCGGGGCCGCGGATTTCGAAGCGGATGCCGTGCAGCAGTGGCGGAGCGCCCGGCCAGGCGTAGTCGACGTCCTCGAACGCAAGCACGCGCGTGCCGGCATCGAGTCCACAGGCGGGCAGCGCGGCATCCAGCGCGGTGTGCTGCTCGACCTCGCGCCGTGCCGCGTCGCGCGCGCTCGCGGCCTGTGCAAGCAGACGCTCGCCGAGCCGCTCGTTGCGTGCCGAGCTGCGCTCGCTGCCGTCTTGCCACAGTCCGAGCACGATGCGCGGCTGGTCGTTGCGTGCGCGCGCGCGCTGGCCGCGGGCGTCGCGTTTCTGCTGGCGTTCACGGGCTTCCTGGCGTTCGCGTGCAATACGTTTTTCGTCGCGCCCGGCATCGGCCAGCGCGCGATCGGCGGCGGCACGTTCGAGCGCACGCTGCTCGGAGTAGAGCGCATAACCGCCGCCGTAGCTGCGTGCCCGGGCCGCGGACAGTTCGACGATGCGATCCATCGAGCGCAACAGGTTGCGATCATGGCTGACCACGATCGCGCCGCCGCGTCGGTCGGCGAGCAGGTGCGCGAGCAGCGCGCGCGCATCGGCGTCGAGGTTGTTGCTCGGTTCGTCGAGGAGGAGTAGTTCCGCATCGTCGAGTCGCAGCGCGGCGAGCGCCGCACGCGTGCGCTGGCCGCCGCTGAGTTGCATCAATGGTTGCATCGGGTCGACGTGGGCGAGGCCGACATCTTCCAGCGCCGCGGCGATGCGCAGCGGCAGGTTCCAGTCGACGTCGATCAGGTCCTCTGGCGTACCGGTGCCGGCATCGAGCCGCGCCAGCCGTGCCCACGATTCCGCGACGCCGAGCGCATCGGCGACAATTGCCTGCGCATCGACGCCGACCTGCTGGCGCAGCCAGCCGATGCGCGCATGCCGGTGCACACGACCGCCATGTGGCGCGTGGTCGCCGGCAATGAGTCCGAGCAGGGTGGACTTGCCGACCCCGTTGCGGCCGATGAGCCCGCAGCGCTCGGCGCCGAAGACGAGGTCGAGGTTTTCGAAAAGGAGGTGGCCGTCAAGCGCGGCGCAGGAAACGGAATGAAGTTCGACGAGAGCGGGCATGGCAGACCTTGCGGACGAGGGCACGGGCGGTGGATTGCGTCGGCGTGGTCGTGCGCATGGCGGCGATGTCCTGTGGAAGGTCGAACGGCCGCGAAGGATGGCGGCGGCGTCCAACGATTGCAAGAGACGGCGTGTCGCCGGTTCAATAGTCCTGCGCGTCGGCGTCGGCGCCGCTCGCTCTCAGGTAGGCGGCGAATCCGCGGTCGGGCGTCTCCGTGAACAGTTCACCGGTCGGCTCGAACGCAGTGATGCGATCCGGGCGGAAGTTGCGGAAATCGGTGCGCAGGCGGCACCACGTGCCGAGGGTCCAGACGCCGCCCCAGAACGCGAGGCAGAGCGGTTCGATCTCGCGCGCGCTGGTGCGGCCGGCTTCGTCGCTGTAGTCCATGCGCAGCACGCGATGCGCGGCGACCGCTTCGTGCAGGCGGTCGATCAGGCCGGAGCGCGCTTCGTGCCAGCGCGCCGGTGCGAGGATGCGCGAGCGCGACGCGCGCTGCCGCAGCTCCGTCGGCAGCACCGCTTCGATCTTCAGCAGGGCGGCTTGCGCGCTGCCGGCGAGGCGCTTGCCGGCGAACGCCTTGACGAAGCGCGTGCCGACGACGAGAGCTTCGAGTTCGTCGGCGTTGAACATCAGCGGCGGGATGTCCGAACCCTTGCGCAGCACGTAGCCGACGCCGGCCTCGCCTTCGATCGGCACGCCGGACAGTTGCAGGTCGGCGACGTCGCGGTAGACCGTGCGCAGCGACACCGCCAGTGTCTCGGCCAGCTTGTGCGCCGGCACCGCGGCGCGGCGGCCGCGCAGGGCGTGGATGATGAGGAACAGGCGATCGGCGCGGCGCATCCCGCGATGATCGCCTGCGCGTGTCTCACTGGCAAAGACGTGGTCACGCAAACGTGAGCCATGCCGTCACCCGCACGCATTCGGCACATCGCGGACGACGGTTGGTCATCGGCTTCACGCGACCGGCTACGCGACGAGGGTCATGGCGGGATCGCGCGTACGCGCATCGAGCCTGCGCGTGTCGTGCGCGACCGCTTCCATCAGGAAATGCCGTGCGGCGAGGGGCGAATACGCATGGACCAGCCACTCCATCAACGCGGACATGACGGGGCTCCTTGCGAGTGATGGATTGTTGCAACGCTGCCGCGCGCAGGGCGCAGCGCGGAACGTGCGGACGGCGCGAGCCGCAGCACCTGCGGATCGGCGCCAGGCGAAATCTGTTCACCGAAACTGCGCTGCCAGTGCGCCTCGTCGTCGAAGCTTGCAAACAGCACCAGCACGTTCTCGCCTTCGCGCACCGGCAGCGCCGGAAACGTGTTGGCCGCGTGCTCGCTGACGAAGCTCGCCAGCAACGTTGCGCCGGCATCCAGCAGCAGCGGCGCAATCCGGCCTTCGATCAGTGCGGCAAGTCCCGCGTCGATGCGCAGCGGCAGTTGCCAGATCATCGCGACGACGAGTCCGCACGGAATCGGTTCGCTCCCGGTCGCGACGCGATGCGTGCCGGCGAGCGCGAAACCGGAGCCGGCGCGTGACGGTCGCAGCAGCAACACATTGTCGGAATCGACCATCGTCGCGTTCGCGGCTTCGCGATGCGCTTGCCAGGCCGGGCCGCCATAGAACGCGGCCAGCGCCTGCGCGCGTTCGCGCATGTCGCGAAAGCCGCGCAGCCAGACGAAGCGATCCGGATCGTCGAGATCGCGGAACTGACCGAACAGGCGCATGCCGCAGGCTTCCTGCGGCTCGACGAATTCGCGTTCGAACAGTTCGATCAGCGTATCGCGGCGCCCCGGATGCAAGGTGTACTGGCGCAGCTCGAACGCGGCGCAATCGACGCCGGAAGGCGTCATGCATTCGTCCATTGCGATGGTGGAAATGTCTTCGATCACTGCATTCATCGTGTCCGCCTCAATCGTGGGTGCGCGTCATGCGCATGATCCAGTTGGTTTCCCAAGTCTTGCCCTCGTCGGTCGAGAACGCCTGTTGCCAGAGCGCGCGGTCGCGCGCGATGTGCGACCAGATGAAGCGCACCCGCACGGGGCGGCCTTCGTGCACGACACGGCCGTAAAAGGTGCCGACGCCGTTGTCGAAATGGCCGACCACCGGCGGCTCCAGCACGCCGGTACGGCTGCCGGCCCAATACAGGCTCCATTCGCGCGTGGTGATGTCGTACAGGCGGAGCGTCATGCCGACGAAACCTTCGCCCCAGTCGGTCTTGAAATCGTCGATGTTGCCGATGCCGCCGAGGATCGGTCGGCATTCCTGCGTCGCCTCGAAATGTTCCCAGTCGGTCGAGCCAGCCAGGCGCTTCTTCAGGCGTTCGTTGGCGACGTGCCAGCGGCCGAACCAGAAGTCGAAATCGTGCGAACCGTCTGGCGCTTGCGGCGTGTTCATGGCATCTCCTGTTGTGCGGTTTCGCGATTCGGTCGCCTGCGCGCGTGGCGCGGCGGCTACAGCGACGCACGCGGCTGCGTGCGTCGCCGATGGCGGTTCACACCGGCGACCACAGGCCGACGCGGTTGCCTTCGCAGTCGCGGAACTGCGCGAAGTAACCCATGCCGTCGGGCAGCGCCGTGCGCGGCACGATGGTGTCGCCGCCGTGCTGGTTGGCCCGATCGAGCGCCGGCACAAGGTCGGCGACGCTGAGGTAGATCACGCTGCCCTGCACATGCGGCTCGCAGTCCTCGCGTGCGACCAGCGCGCCGCTCGCATTCGGTTTGCCGCCGTACGGGAATACCGCCATCGCGCCGCCACCCATGTCCTCGCGCAGCAGGCGCACGCCGAGCACGGTTTCGTAGAACGCTTGCGCGCGATTCAAATCGGCAGCCGGGATCTCGAACCAGGCCGGTACATTCGGATTCAACATGACGCTCACTTCCCGCAAGGTGCGCGATCCGCACGTCGAGCAGTGTGGCGGGGGGCTGCTGCCAGCCTGGTGTCAGCAGACTGGCGCCATCGTGGCCGAGCCGCGACAATGTCCGGATTCGTTTTCAGCGGAGATTGCAGCCGATGTCGACCACGCCACGGATTTCACTCACGCGCTTCCTGATCGAGGCGCAACGCGACCAGGGTCACATCAACGGCGATCTGCGCCTGCTGATCGAAGTCGTCGCGCGTGCCTGCAAGCGCATCTCGATCGCGGTCGGCAAGGGCGCACTCGGCGGCGTGCTCGGCAGTGCCGGCACCGAGAACGTGCAGGGCGAGACGCAGAAGAAGCTCGATGTCGTCTCGAACGAGATCCTGCTCGAAGCGAACGAATGGGGTGGCCACCTCGCCGCGCTGGCATCGGAAGAGATGGACGATCCGCATCCGATTCCGCACCGCTACCCGAAGGGCGAATACCTGCTCGTGTTCGATCCGCTCGACGGTTCCTCGAACATCGACGTGAACATCTCGGTCGGCACGATCTTCTCGGTGCTGCGCTGCCCGGATGGCGTCAGCGAGCCCGACGAAAAGGCGTTCCTGCAACCGGGCACGCAGCAGGTTGCGGCCGGCTACGCCGTATACGGATCGAGCACGGTGCTGGTGCTGACCTTCGGCGATGGCGTACACACGTTCACGCTCGATCGCGAGCAGGGCGGATTCGTGCTGACCGGCACGAACGTGCAGATCCCTGCGGACACTGCGGAATTCGCGATCAACATGTCGAACATGCGCCATTGGGAAGCGCCGATGAAGCGCTACATCGAAGAGCTGCTGGCCGGCAAGACAGGCCCGCGCGCGCGCGACTTCAACATGCGCTGGGTCGCCTCGATGGTCGCCGACGTGCATCGCATCCTCACGCGCGGCGGCATCTTCATCTACCCGCGCGACAACAAGAACACGGCGATGCCGGGCAAGCTGCGCCTGATGTACGAGGCCAACCCGATGGCGATGATCGTCGAACAGGCCGGTGGCGCGGCGACCACCGGGCGCGAACGCATCCTCGACATCCAGCCGGAAAAACTGCACCAGCGCGTGCCGGTGTTCCTCGGTTCGAAGAACGAGGTCGAGCGCGTCACTGCCTACCACCGCGAAGCCGACGCCTGAGCATCGGATGCGGATGCCCATTGCCGATGTCGTAGCATGCGCGTTTTGCCGGAGCCGGTCGTGACGGATGATTTCATCGAGGTCTACGAGGACGCGCTCGATCCGCATCTGTGCCGCGAGTTGATCGCGCATTTCGAAGCCAGCGACAAGGTCGTGCGCGGCGCGACCAGCGGCGGTGTCAACCTGCGCCTCAAGGACAGCTGGGATCTTGACGTCAGTCGCCATCCGGAATGGAAGCAGGCCGAAAACCTGCTGAACACGGCGATGCTGCGCGGCGTGATGGCCTACATCCGCAAGTACACGTATCTCGCGCTGGCGCCGACCGCGCTGTTCCGCAAGCCGGCCGGCAGCGAAGAAATGATCATGCTCGGCATCGACGACATCCGCGCGCTGCCGGATACCGAGTTGCAGCGGCTCGCCACGCAGTTGTTCCGGCCCGGCGCTATCAACATCCAGCGCTACTTCGCCGACCAGGGCGGCTATCCCGCCTGGCACAGCGAGATCTCGCCCAAGGCGGGTGCCACTCAGGATGACAACCTGCACCGCATCCTGTTGTGGACGATCTACCTCAACGACGCGTTCAGCGAAGGCGAGACCGAGTTCTTCTACCAGCACCGCAAGATCGTGCCGAAGACCGGCTCGCTGCTTCTCGCCCCGGCCGGCTTCACGCATACGCACCGCGGCAACCGGCCCAAGGGCGGCAACAAGTACATCGCGACCTCGTGGGTGCTGTTCCAGCGTGCCGAGCAGTTGTATGCCGATGCATCGAAGCCGCCGGCAGCAAGCGGCAAATAGTGCGGGAAGGTCCCGGCTTGGTCGGAGCGCCTCCGCGAACGCATCGGTCGATTCTCGCCATTCGGCGCACGCATGACTTGCGAGCGTCTTGCGCGCGCCGCACCCCCCCCCCGTACGCCGTTTGATGCGCGGTGCTGCAGACCTGGACTGACCAAACGATGTTTCAGGAATCGGTTCCTGCTTTGCGGCGCCTTGAACCGAGGTGATTTGACGATTGCCCGCGAGCGACCCTTGGTCGAATGCAGTTTCCGGAGTCGGCGTCGTAACCCATCTCTTGCGACCGTCCCTTCCGGTCGAGGAGGACGGAGTAAATCATGCTGCGTCCAATCGCCGATTTCGAAAGCAAGTTCACCTGCGCGGCTCCGAGGGCGCGGTGGTTTCAGCATCCAGTCGTTCACATGCGGGCCGACATTCGAGTCAGTCCGTCCGCGCTTTGCCGCAGGATGTGCTGAAGCTTTGCCTCGGGCGGCGCTCACGGGAGCCGACGCGGCGGTGGTGTGCACCGCCACTGCGAAGGTGTTCGCGAGCCGCAACAGCGACAGCTATGCGTACGGATTTGCAGGCTCAATCCGCGCCTGTTCGGACCGCCCCGCGGTGCCCTGCTGCGAGTGCCGGAATTGCGCCTGGCCTCGGCGAGAGCCCCCTGCGTCCGGAAGTTGACCGGCCTCCGTCTCAGGGCGTAGATTCCGCCGCCCTTTGCGCCTGTGGGTCGAACGAGTCAAGCCTCTGCGCAGTGCGCCGGCAAGACCCGGGAACTTCGTTGTGCAACCTGCCGATTTGTCACTGTTCGGCTGAGCGTCGGTGTGCAGCACGTGCTGCGGCTTTTTTTGCAGGCTCCGGCTGAATATCCGGATTGCAAACCCTTTCGTGTGTCTCCGTTGCGCACCGGGGACGCAGTCATGCATGTGCGAAGGCGGGCTGACCGCTGGTCATCAATCTTTGGGGGAGTTTGAATGAACGTGAAGTCGATACGATGGGGTTGGGGCCTGCTGCTGGTAGGCATGTTGGCGGCGATGCCGACCGCGGTGTTTGCCGATGAGGAAGGCGAGCACGACGATGCCACCGCACGCCGCAGGGCGATGGCGGAGTGGTACACCGACGATTACAGCCATCGCGGCTCGGATGACGAGGGCCACGATCGCAAGCAGGTGTTGTTCTCGCCGGAATACGAGCGCTTCCTCAACGAGGCGGCCCGCCGCGAGCGTCTGCGCCATGCTGCGCTGATGCCTTACAGCGGCACTTCCAACCCGGTGATCGATGCGCTTGCGCCGTTCGTCGCCGCGGCCAACGGCAACTGGCTCAACATCGGTCCCACCAGCGCCAATTTCGCGCAGAACGGTGGCATCTTGAACGTGACCGATGCCGGCCGCGTCAACGCCATCGTCACCGATCCCGCCAACCCCAATACGCTCTACGTGGCCTTCTCCGGCGGCGGTGTGTGGAAGTCCACCGACGGCGGCAGCACTTGGGCGGCGAAGACCGAAACGCTGGGATCGCTCTCGGTCGGAACGCTCGAAATGGCGCCCGACAATGCCGATACGCTGTATCTGGGCCTAGGCGATCCATTCGACGGCACCGGCATGGGTCTGGTCAAGTCGACCGACGGTGGCGACAACTGGGGCAACGTCGTCTATCTCGGCAACTCCACCATCATTCCCGACATCGAAGTCGCACGCAGCGACACCAGCATCGTGCTGGCCGCGACCAATGCCGGCCTGTACCGCTCGACCAACGGTGGCGCGAGCTTCAGCAAGGTGACGATCGCTACCGGTGTGGCTGGCGATCCTTACGTGTGGACCATTGCGTGGGGTGGCGGCACCAACTTCGTGCTGAGCCTGGAAGCCGACCCGGCCAATGCCAGCTACCAGACCAACGGCCAGATCTGGCGCTCCACCGATAACGGCGTCACCTGGACCCGCTCCACGGGCATCACCGACACCAACGGCATCACCCGGTTGGCCGTGGCTGCAGCGGCGTCCGATCGCAACGTCATGTATGTCGAGGCGGCCAACAACAACTCCTATACCGGCTCGTCCACCGACCTCGCCAATTTCTTCAAGTCCACCGACAACGGCGTGACCTGGACCGGCATTGGCAAGACCGGCACCACCTACAAGGCCTACACCAATGCCAGTACCGTCCGCGTCAATGCACTCCTGAACGGGCAGGGTTGGTACAACCAGGTCGTGCTGGTCGATCCGACCAATCCCGACGTCGTCTATTTCGGCGGTGCGCTGCTGGCGGCCAAGAGCGCCGATGGCGGCGCCACCTATTCGCGGGCGACCGACTGGCTGGCGCAGTTCGGCCTGCCCTACGTGCACGCCGACTTCCACGCCGGCCACATCGCCAGCAATGGCGCGCTCTACTTCGGCACCGACGGCGGCATCTTCCGCTCCACCAACAACGGCAGCACCTTCACTGACACCCTCAACCGCGGCATCGCCTCGCACCTGATCTACCAGGTCGGCTCCTCGACCGCCAACCGCGATGCCGTGGTCGCCGGCCTGCAGGACAACGGCACGCGCGTGCGAGTGGGCAACACGGCCGTGTTCAACCAGATCATTGGTGGCGACGGGTTCGGCTGCAACATCAACCGCTCCAACGCGAACCAGATGCTCGGCAGCCTGTACTACAGCCGCATCTACAAGAGCACCAACGGTGGCACCAGCTTCAGCCAGTCGTGCAGCGGCATCACCGAATGCAACAACTCCAGCACCGCGCCGTTCACCACGCGCATCGCGGAGTGGAAGGGCGACGCCACCGGCAATACCTTGTTCACCTTCAGCAATACAAAGGTCTACAAGAGCACGAACTACGCCACGTCGTGGACCGCGCTCGGCACCACGGGCCTGCCGAGTGGCCTGGTCATGCGCAACGTCGGCGTGGCAGCGGGCAGCGTGAATACGGTCGGCGTCGTCGCCAACTCGGGCCGAGCCTTCATGACGACCAACGGCGGCACGAGCTGGACACAGATCGGCAGCACCACGAGCCTGCCCGGCAACGGGCTCAGCCTGTCCTCGATCACGTTCGATCCGGGCAACGCCGGCATCGTCTACATCGCGTCGGTGGCGCCGGATTCGGCGTCCACCCACCTGTGGCGTTCGACCAACGGCGGCAGCAGCTGGTCGGCGATCGACGGCACCACCTCGGGCTTCCCGACCGGCATTCCGGTCAACAACCTCATCGTCGATCCGCTGACCAGCAGCACGTTGTACGCCGCCACACATCTGGGCGTGTACACATCCAGCGACAGCGGCGCGACGTGGACACGCTACGGCGCCGGCATGCCGCTGGTGAACGTGACCGACCTGTACGTGGCCGACGACGGCAGCCTGATCCGCGCCGCGACCTTCGGACGCTCGGTGTGGGAATACGCGCCTAGCGGCAACGCATCGCCCGTCGCGGATTTCACCTTCACCACGAACAATCTCAGCGCCAGCTTCACCGATGTGTCCACCGACAGCGACGGCAGCATCGTTTCGCGGGCATGGAACTTCGGCGACGGCAATACCTCGACGGCAACCAACCCGAGCCACACCTACGCCACCGCCGGCAGCTACCCCGTCACGCTTACCGTGACCGACGACGGCGGTGCCACCAACACCATCAGCAAAACGGTAACTGTGGCGACATCGAACGTGCCGCCGACCGCGAATTTCGGCTTCGCCGTCGCCTACCTCACGGCGAACTTCACTGACGGGTCCACCGACAATGACGGCTCGATCGCGTCGCGTTCGTGGAGCTTCGGTGACGGCGCCACGTCGACAGCCATCAATCCGAGCCATACCTACGCCACTGCCGGCACCTACAGCGTCACGCTGACCGTGACCGACAACCTCGGTGCGACCGGCTCGATCACGAAGCCGGTGACGGTGGCGGCGAACGTGCCTCCGACGGCCAACTTCACGTTCTCCACGAACAACCTCGCCGCCAGCTTCATCGATGCGTCCACCGACGGCGACGGCAGCATCGCGTCGTGGGCATGGAGCTTCGGCGATGGCGGCACCTCCACGCAGCAGAATCCGAGTCACACCTACGCGGCGGCTGGCAGCTACACCGTCACGCTCACGGTGACCGACAACGCTGGCGCGACCAACGCCGTCAACAAGCCGGTGACGGTGACGCCGCCCACGTTCACGGTCACGCCGAGCTCCAGCGGCAATGGCACGATCTCGCCCAACACGCCGCAGTCGGTGGCGAGCGGCGCAACGCAGGCGTTCGTGCTGACCGCGAATGCCGGCTACCACATCCTCAACGTCACGGGATCATGCCCGGCAGGCACGTCGAGCGGTGGCAGCTATACCACCGGCGCCATCACCGCCAATTGCAGCGTGATCGCGAACTTCGCGGCCAATCCGTCCCATCACCTCGTGGTGGCGCCGGTGGCGAACGTGCTCCAAGGCGATCGCCTGGGTGGGGTGACGGTGTCGATCGTCGACGTGGACGGCAACGTGATCACGACCGATTCCGCCTCGCAGATCACCCTGGCGACCACCGCCTGCGGCGGTCCGGTGGCGCTGGGACAGGCTACCGCCAGCAATGGTGTCGCCAGTTTCCCGGCCAATGCCACGGCGCGCTTCTACATGTTGGCTGCCGGCAAGATGCTGACCGCGAGCAGCGGCAGTCTGAGCGGCAGCGCATTGTTCGACGTCGTCGCGGGGGGCGAACTCCTGTTTGCCGACGACTTCGAAAGCTGTCGCCTGTAACGAGTCAAGCAAGCGGGCGTCCCCGGATCTGGTCCGGGGGCGCTGCGCGACGATCGCCTCGCCCCAATCCGCATCTCCGCTCGGTCGTGCAGGGCGGAGATTGCTGTTTCGTCATTCGTCCCCGTTCCCGTGGCCGCAGCGCGAGAAACCGGTTGCCACCTCTCTTGCGCGGGTGCGCCATATCGGGTCTGAATTCGCCTCGTCCGGACGCGCTGCCGTCGCGCACCGTCCGTGGGCGGAGGCCACGTCGGCAACGTGCCGCACGTGTGGACGGAACCCGGGCGCTAGACTCTCAGACCCGATCCCGCCGCGTGACTCCAATGCCCGTGTTGCTCCCCTTGCTGCTCGCCGCGTCCGCCGCGGCCGGCACCGACGATGCGTTGATCGTCGACATCCGTGCGGCCAGCCCGGTCGAGGTTGCCGCGCTCAAGCAAGGCGATGGCGTGCGTTGGTGGCTGGAACTCGGCAACCGCATGCTCCTGGCGGGCGACGTCGCGGCAGGGTCGCCGTTGCCGGCATCGACGCCGGTATTGGCGCAGCTGTCGGACCTGCGCGTGGAGGATCTCGCCTTGCGCGCGGTCGGTTGCGCCATCCACGAGGACGCTCCGGGTCGCCTGCTCGCACGCGGCGGCCGCTGGCAATTGCGCCAACTCGCCGTGGGCGAGACGTTGCCACGCGATGCGGACGAACACTGGCGTCCGGTGCAGCCGAACGAGGTGGTCGCGCGGCAGTATCGCCTCGATGCGCCGCTGGCCGCGCCAGCCGATCCGCGGGTGTTGCCGCTGGTGCGCCACATCGACACGTCACGCTGGTTCGCCGATCTCAGCCAGTTGGCATCGTGGGACCGCTCCAGCTTTGGCACCACCGGCCTGTTTGCCGCGCGCGACTGGATCGGCGCGCAGTTCGCCGGTCTTGGCCTCACGGTCGCGAAACCGGATTTCACGATGCCGGGCGCGAACGGCGGATCGATCACGCGGCAGAACGTGGTCGGCATGTGGACCGGCACGACGGTGCCGGACGAATGGGTCGTCGTCGGTGCGCACTACGATTCGCGCAATGCCGATCTCCGCGCGGTCAACGACACGCCCGGCGCCGAGGACAATGCGAGCGGCTGCGCCGGCGTGATCGAGATCGCGCGCGCGCTGTTGCCGTTCCGTCCGCAGCGCTCGGTGCTGTTCATGTGCTATGCCGGCGAGGAGCAGGGGTTGTATGGCAGCGAGCGCCACGTGCAGGCGCTGCAGGCGAGCGGCGACATCGCCAAGGTCACCTCGGTAGTCATCATGGACATGATCGGCTACAGCGAGGACGACCAGCTCGATGCGGAATATGAAAGCTATCCGCAATGGCAGGCGTATCTGAACCGCTTCGGCGCCGCGGCCGCGACGTATGCGCCGGAGTTGAACATCTCGATCAGCCTCAACCCGTTCGGCTCCGACCACATGCCGTACCTCGACGCCGGCAGGCAGGCGCTGCTCGGCATCGAGTCGGACTACGACATCTATCCGCACTATCACGAAAGCACCGACATTCCGGTCAACATCGGGCCGAATGCCGAGGCGATGGGCGGCGCGATCCTGAAGACGAACGTTGCCGTGCTGGCCGATCTCGCCGGCGCGTCGGACGGGATCTTCGGCAACGGCTTCGAGTAGGCCGCACCGCGCCGAAACCGTCATGCGCCGTGCAGGCGCGCCCGCTAGAATCCGCACTCCTTTTCCAGAACGACGACTTCCGCATGTCGCCACCGAAATCCCTGCCGCCGCCGTTGTCGGCGCTGATCTTCTCCTCGCGCTGGCTGCAGTTGCCGCTCTACCTCGGCCTGATCGTCGCGCAGGGCGTCTATGTGGTGCTGTTCGTCAAGGAGCTGTGGCACCTCATCCACGGTGCGGTGAACTTCGGCGAACAGGAGATCATGCTGATCGTGCTCGGCCTGATCGACGTGGTGATGATCTCGAACCTGTTGATCATGGTCATCGTTGGTGGCTACGAGACGTTTGTCTCGCGCCTGAATCTCGAAGGCCATCCGGACCAGCCCGAATGGCTGAGCCATGTCAACGCGTCCGTGCTGAAGGTCAAATTGGCGATGGCGATCATCGGCATCAGCTCGATCCATCTGTTGAAGACCTTCATCGCCGCCGGTGCGCTCGGCGATGGCGGATTGCCATTCTGCACCGCCGCCGAGTTCGCGCTTATCAAGGACACCGCGGTCGCAGCCCCACGCTGCAGCACGCTGACGACCGTCGGCGTCATGTGGCAAACGATCATCCACTGCGTGTTCATCCTGTCGGCGATCGGCATCGCGCTGACCGACCGCATCATGAACAGCACCGGCTCGCATCGCGAGAGTCCGGTCAAGGCGCACTGAATCGTCGCGATTCGTGAATCCGGGTGCGCTGCATCCGCGAGGGAATGAACGATCTCGGCGCAAGGCGTGACACGCTGCGGCCGGCTTCGCCAATCGGCGATCCCGCCGGCGCCTGCATGCTCGGTGCGCTCGGTCGTCGCCCGGTCGGTGATGCCGAACGGGATGGCGGGAAGGTGCACGCGAATGCCTTCGCGCGCGGAGTGCGGAACGGCGAAAGCATGTCGTCGATGTCTCGCGCGCTGGGTGTTCCGCGTTGCGCGTGGCAAAGCATCCGCGCTGCAGGAACAGGCGGCCCTGCGAATGTTCGAGGCGCATGCCGGAATCAGGGCGTTCGTTTGCGTCGAGAGGCAGGAGAGCCCGGCGCCATGATCGCGCGGCGGATGCTCGCCTCGCGCGCGCCGTCATCGAGGCGCACGCCAGCATCGGCAGGAATGATGCCGAGCGAGCCGTAGAGCGTCTTGAGATCCGGAAAATCGCGGCGCGTGCGATATTCGCGGAAGCGCTGCGAGAACGCATCGCTGCCGCTGAGCGCGTCGAGTTTCGCGACGAAGGCATCTGCAGGCCACGGCCGTTCACTCAGGCCGCAGCACGCATCGAAGCGGCGCAATGCCTCGTCGATGCTCATGCGGTTTTCGCTGGCACGACGCAGGTCCGCATCGACCTGAAGCCAATATGCGGTGCCACTCCAGTAGACGCGCTGGAAGTCGTGGCGTTCGCCCATCTGCGCGGCAGCGGCTTCGAGATCGACATCGCCGCGCGTCGCCTGCCTGCCGCGCGCAAAACCCGCGTCGAGCGCGGCCCATGCCTGTTGCGGCGTCAGCAGTCCCGCGCGGGCGCGCAGCACGTTCTGGTAGTAGGTCGCGAGTCCCTCGGCGAGCCACGCGCCGCGATCGCCGAGGTATGGATGGAACAGGTGCGAGAGTTCGTGCACGGCGATCCAATCGCGGTCGAACGCCGCATCCGGTTGCCCCGGGTCGACGAACAGGGTCAGCGCATGCCCTTGCCCGCGCGTCGACTGGCCGAATACGACTGCCTCGCGCTGCGTGCCGACCGGCACCACCAGCACCTGCACGTCGGCCAGTGGCAGCCGGCCATATGCCGACAGCGCCGCGTGGCTGACCCGGCGCAGCCAGCCGAGCAGGCGCTCGCGCTGCGCGGCATCGGCGCCGTGCAGGATCGCCACGTGCAGTGTTCCACCGGCGAGCACGATCGCCTGCTCGCTGAAGCGGCCGATCGCGACGCGCGCCATCCAGTCGTCCGGCGTGTGCGGGATCGTGTAGCGGTCGGTGCCTTCGATGCGCCGCCACGGTGTCGAGATCGCGTAGCCCGGCGGCAGTTGCACGCGCGCTTCGGCGTCGCCCGCGCCGTCGACCTGCAGCAGCCAGTTCGACGGATCGACGACGAGATCATCGCCGCCTTGCATGCGTCCGTGGCGCGCCTTTTCCGCCGCGAGTTCGCCGAGCGCAGCGCGATAGTGCAGGCATTCGCGAGCGCGCCAATTGCGCGCGAGCCATGCGCCCTCCGCACGCGAAACCGGAGCGCCGCTGTCGCGCGTGATCGCATCCAGATGCCGCGCGGAGGCGTCGCCCGCCGCGAAACGCACGCTCGCCGCGGCGCGCGGCAGACACAGTTCGACTTGCATTGTCGTGTCGCGCGCGTCGTAGCGCAGCGTGTAGCGCGGAGCGTCCGCCGCATGCGCTGAAACCGCGCTGGCGAACAGGAGCGATACGGCTGTCAGACGGAGTGACATGGCCGTGATCATGCGCCATCACGATGGCGAGACGAAGCCGTGCCGCCGGTACAATGGCGCGATGGACGTTTCCCACCTGCTCGACGGACTCAATTCCTCGCAACAAGACGCCGTGACCGCACCAGCCGGCCACTACCTCGTGCTCGCCGGCGCCGGCTCCGGCAAGACGCGCGTACTGACCCATCGCATCGGCTGGCTGCTGCAGGTCGAGCGGGTGTCGCCGTGGTCGGTGCTCGCGGTCACCTTCACGAACAAGGCGGCCGGCGAGATGCGCGGTCGCACCGACGCGCTGATCGAAGGCGGCGCGCGCGGCCTCACGATCGGCACCTTCCACGGCATCGCGCACCGCCTGCTACGCCGGCACTGGCGCGAGGCGAAACTGCCGGAGACGTTCCAGATCCTCGATGCCGACGACCAGCAGCGCCTGGTCAAGCGCACGATCCAGGGCATGGGGCTCGACGAGGCGCATTTTCCGCCGCGCCAGGCGACCTGGTTCATCAACAGTGCGAAGGACGAAGGCAAGCGGCCCGACGCGCTCGATGCCGGCTATAACCAGAACCATGGCGTGATGATCGATATCTATCGAGCCTATGAAGCTGCTTGTCAGCGCGGCGGGCTGGTCGATTTCGCCGAACTGCTGCTGCGCGCGCACGAGTTGTGGCTGCATGACGAAGCGCTGCTCGCGCACTATCGCGAACGCTTTCGGCACCTGCTGATCGACGAGTTCCAGGACACCAACACCCTGCAGTATGCGTGGATCCGCGTGCTCGCCGGCAACACCGGGAAGGTGTTCGTGGTCGGCGACGACGACCAGGCGATCTACGGCTGGCGCGGCGCGCGCGTCGAGAACGTGCAGCATTTCCTGCGTGACTTTCCGAGTGCGAAGACGATCCGCCTCGAACAGAACTACCGTTCGACCGGCAACATCCTCGCTGCCGCGAACGCGGTCATCGCGAACAATCCGGACCGGCTCGGCAAACAGTTGTGGACCGCCGGCGATGCCGGCGAGGTGATCGAGTTGTATGCGGCATACAACGAACAGGACGAGGCGCGCTTCGTCGTCGAGCGCATCCGCGAGCACCTGCGCGCGGACGCGAAACCGTCGGACATGGCGATCCTGTACCGCTCGAACGCGCAGTCGCGCAACTTCGAGGAACAGCTGATCCAGCACAAGGTGCCATATCGCATCTACGGTGGCCTGCGCTATTTCGATCGCGCCGAAATCAAGGATGCGCTGGCTTACCTGCGCCTCGTCGCGAACCGACATGACGACGCTGCGTTCGAGCGTGCGGTCAACACGCCGCCGCGCGGCATCGGCGATCGCACCCTGGACGGCTTGCGCCAGCGCGCGCGGCGCGAGAACGCCTCGATGTGGGAAGCCGCGCTTGGCGAACTCGGCGCCGGCGCGCTGGCCGCACGCGCGAAGAATGCGTTGCGCGGCTTCCTGGAGCTGATCGAAGGGCTGGCGCGCGATTGCTTGGTCCGTGAGAACGTCGTCGAAGAAACAGAGGACACCGTCGACGGCGACGAGCCGCTCGCACTGGCTCGCCAGATCGAGCATGCGCTGGCACGTTCGGCGTTGCGCGACTTCTACGAGAAGGACAGCCGCGGCAGCGCCGAGTCGCGCGTCGAGAACCTCGACGAACTCGTCAACGTCGCCAGCCGCTTCCGGCTCACGCCGGACGATGTCGAAGCCGGTCTGTCGGAACTCGCGGCATTTCTCGCGCACGCCGCGCTCGAAGCTGGCGAGGGGCAGGGCGAGGCGTGGCAGGATTGCGTGCAGCTGATGACCCTGCACTCGGCGAAGGGACTCGAGTTCCCGTTCGTGTTCCTGGTCGGCATGGAAGACGGCCTGTTCCCGAGTCAGAAATCGACCGAGGAAGCGGGTCGCCTCGAAGAGGAACGACGCCTCGCCTACGTCGGCATCACGCGTGCGCGCGAACGGCTGGTGCTGAGCTACGCCGAGTCGCGCCGCATGCACGGCGTCGAGTCGTACGCGCGGCCGTCGCGCTTCCTCGGCGAGATTCCCGGCGAACTGCTGCACGAGGTGCGGCCGAAAGTGCAGGTCAGCCGCCCCGCATTCGTCGGCCGCGGCGCCGCGTCGCTGCAAGAGACATCGGTGCCGTTCAAGCTCGGCCAGCGCGTGGCGCATGCGAGCTTCGGCGAGGGCGTCGTGCTCGGTTATGAAGGCGCGGGCACGCATACGCTGGTCGAGGTCAACTTCGCCGGCGTCGGGCGCAAGCGGCTGGTGCTGGCGTATGCGAATCTGAGTGCGTTGTAGCGTAGCGAGCGAATGGTTCCGCCGATCGTGATGGCCCCGAACTGCCGAAGTTCCTGCATGCTTCTGGCGGGAATCCAGTGCCGCTTTGATCGCGGATCAACCGCGGCCGCCGCGTGAGCGGTATTCGGCGAGACGTCCATCAACCTGATCGAGCATCGGCTCGATTGCCTCGCGCGCCTTCTCGGCAGCGTTCAGGCTGGTGAAGTTGACCTGTTCGCTGCCGCTGGTCCACAGCACGCTGCCATCGGCGACCTTGTAGGCTTTGATGCCGAGCTGCACGGTGTACATCGTCGAACTCTGGCCGTAGTAGGTCAGTTCCTGCGAACCGACCGGGCGCGCGTTGACGAACACGACCGCGTCGGCCTTGCCGGCCAGTGCGCGCAGGTTCGGCCGGTCGCCGCGCGTGCGGCCGCCTTCGATGACGCGGAAGCCGCGGCTCTGCAGCAGGCTGACCAGCGCTTCCTCGGCCGGCGATGAAATCACCTCGTCGCCGGCAGCGACCACGGCGATCGTCGGCACGCGTGGCTTCGCTGGCGAAACGGTGCGCTCGGGTGGCGCGATCATGGCGACGCGTGGCGTCGCCGCAGTCGTGCCGGACTGCTCGGCCGCCTGCGCTACAGGCAGGTCGTGCAGTGCCTGCATGCCGGCCTGCGAGGCGCGTGCCGTCGGCGCGCCGGTATCCGTATCGACAGGCGGCGCGGCCTGCGCGATTGCGTTGTCGGCAGCGGCGCTGCTCGTCTCCGCAGATGCGCTACTGGCTCTGGCACCGCCGTCGGTCGTCGCAGAAACTGCGGTCTGATCGTTGGCCTGCGTGCTGCCGCTGCCATCGACCGCGGCCGGCGCCGATGCGGCCGCGAGGGATTGCGCGGCAGGCGTGGCGCCTGGTGCGGGCGAAGTCGTCGCTGCGGGTGTGGACGCAGGCGTGGCGTTGAGCGATGCGCGAATCGAATCGCTGGCCGAATTCGCCGCAGCGGATGTCGACGCCAACGTCGTTGTGCTCGTGGTCGCCGCCGGTGTGCCGAACAGGTGTGCCAGCGCCGGCACTTGGCCGCGATACGCCCAAGCGCCACCGGCGATGCACAGCAGCGCGATCGCGGCGATCGCCCATGGGAGCGCGGAACGGCGCGGCGGCGTGCCGGCAGCGTTGCCGCGATCGAGCACGGAACGATGCGCGCTCGCGAGTGGCGGCGGCAATGGCTGGCTGCTCGGCGTGATGCGCGTGTTGGCCTGCACGGGCGTGTTGCGCGGTGGCGTCGCCGGCAATGAGGTCTGGCCGGAGACCGGCGTCTTCTGGCCGATCAATGTGGCCGCCGCCGGCGACAGTTTCGTCTGCACGGTGATCGGACCACCCTTGGCGACCAGCGGGTGCGCATTGAGGTCGGTGACCAGTTCATGGCAGTTCTGGTAACGGTCGGCGGGTTCCTTCGCGATCATCTTTGCGAGGATCTGCGCGATCAGCGGATCGGCGTCGGAGTTCAACTGGCGCACATCCGGGATATCGGCCTTGACCACTTCGAGCATCAGGCCGAGTGGCGATTCGTCGTTGAACGGCATCTTGCCGGTCAGCATCTCGAACAGCACGATGCCGAGCGAGAAGATGTCCGAGCGCTGGTCGACCGGCTTGCCGAGACAGACTTCGGGCGACAGATACCCTGGCGTGCCGACGAATTCGCCGGTCGTGGTGAGTTTCTTCGACAGGTCCTGGTTCGACAGCGCGATGCCGAAGTCGGCGATCTTCACCGCGCCGCGGCTGGAGATCATCAGGTTGCCGGGCTTGATGTCGCGATGCACGACACCGCGGTCGTGCGCGGTGGTGAGGCCGAGCGCGGTTTGCTGGATCACCTTGGCCGACTGCTCCACGGTGAGCTTGTGGTCGCGCTTGAGCATCGAACCGAGCGATTCGCCCTCGACGAACTCCATGACGAAATAGGTCTGGCCTTCGTCTTCGCCGATGAAGTAGATCTGGATGATGTGCGGGTCGTTCAGCGCGGCCATGCTGCGCGCCTCGCGCAGAAAGCGCTCCTTGATGCCCTCGTCGTGCGCAAGCGAATCGGCCAGCACCTTGATCGCGACGTAGCGGTTCAACGACGATTCGTATCCCTTGTAGACGACGCCCATGCCGCCGCGGCCGAGTTCGGCGACGATGTCGTAGTGACCCAAGCGCGTTCTCATGACCAACCCCCGTTCCGGGCGGACGCCCGTTGATGGAACGGAATCCTACACCGCGCAATCGGCCGGCATCGGGATGGCCTTGGCGGCGGTGGACGTGCCTGCGTCGCGGCCGCAGTGTGAAGCGGATCGCACTCCGGCACGATTGAGACGGCAACATGTGCGCCCTACACTGGTGGCCGTCCCCACGTCGCGACACCGGAATGTCCCTGACTGCGCGTCTGCCGCCCTGGGTGCGTGTGTTGCCCGTCGCGCTCGCATTGCCGGTCGCGGCGCGTGCGCTTGCATGGCGCGGCCATCGAGAGGACTTGCGCACATGCTGACGTCACGCTCGCGGGTCGTCCTCGTCGTGCTGGTGCTGCTGTGGCTGGCCGGCACGTTACGCGCGTTCGCGCTGTGGGCGCACGATCCGCTGTATGCGTATGCGAACAGCTACGACCAGACGCGCTATACGAACTGCTTCCACTTCTATCCCGATCGTCCCGCCGAGATTCCGCCGCAGCAGAACAGCCCGCAGGCTCCGTTCGCGAAATACCGCTTCATCGCCAGCGGCGACCCGATGTGCTACTGGTCGAGCGAACTGGTGTTCACCGCTGCGACCGCGGCAATCTGGAAGTCCGGCGAGCTGCTCGGCTCCGGCGACGTGCACGACGTGCGCTGGGTCGGCGCGCTGCGCTGGATCGCTTTGCTGGCGCTGTCGATCGCGCTGTCGCGCGCGTGGATGCTCCGTGGCGACGCGCGCGCGGCGCTGGTCAACGCGGCGCTGGCGCCGCTGCTGTTCGCCGATCCCGGCAACACGTTCTATCTCGACACGTTCTATGCGGAATGGAGCGCGCTGCTCGCCGCGTACGCGCTGTTTGCCCTGGTCCTTCTGTGGCGCGACGAAGCGCGCAGCCGCGCGCGCTTCGCGTGGCTTGCGCTCGCCGCATTCCTGCTCGCGACGACGAAGATCCAGCATCTCCTGCTGCCGCTCGGCCTCGGCATGCTGGTGCTGCTGCTCGATCGCGCGCGCAGCGGACGGGTGAGCTGGCGTGCGGCGGCACTACTGGCCGGCGGCTTCGCGGGATTCTGGCTGCAGTTCGTGCAGATGCAGCGCGAGAACCCGATGATGGACGCGATCGACCAGTACAACCGCGCCGATGTCGTGTTCACCGCGCTGCTGCCGTTCGCGGATGACCGGCGCGCACTGTTGTCGGAATTGGGTATCGATCCGGATTGCGCCATCTACAGCGATCATCACGCCTGGGAGTTTCCGGACATGCCGGAGCGCGTCTGCAGCGGCCTGTCGCAGTTCCATCGCGGCACCGAATTGCGCACGTTGCTGCGCCATCCGCGCATCGCGCTGCGCCTGCTTGGCCACGGCGTGCTCGGCCTCGATCCGTGGATCGCGAAAAACCTCGGGCAGGTCGAGGGTGGCGAGTTCGCCATGATGACGCCGGCGCATCCGAGCCTCGGTGGCGCGCTGCACGCGTGGCCGGCGCTGCAACTCATGCTGCTGGCGTCGCCCGTGTTCGGCTTGTGCGGTTTGCTGTGGCGACCCGGCCCGCGTCGCGGCAGCCGCGCGCTGCACTACACCTCGCTGACCGTGGCGACGATGTTCGCGACGCTCGGCATTACGCTTCTTGGCGACGGCCTCGCCGATGCGGCGAAGCAGGGGCATCTCGTCGTCAATGCGGCACTGGCGTGGGCGATCGTCGCGTTTGCGGACGCCGTACTTTCACGCGTGCGGTTTGCTGCTCAGACGGCGCCGTCCACACCGCGGTGCTTGCCGCGAAACGGCGCATAGTACGCGCGCAGCGCGACGAGGTCGGCGGCGAGGTCCGCGCTGGGCGCGAACACCGGCCCGATCGTGATCGTCTTCGTGGGATAGTCGAACGCGACCGGCAGGATCGGTACGTCGGCCGCGCGCGCGATCTGCCAGAACCCGCTGCGCCATTTCGTCACGCGCCGGCGCGTGCCTTCCGGCGCGATGCCGAGCCAGAGTTGCGGCTTGTCGCGAAAGCGCGCGATCATCTGGTCGACCACGCCATGTGCTTCGGAGCGCTCGATCGGGATGCCACCCATCCGGCGCAGTGCCCAGCCGAGCGGCCCACGGAACAACTCCTGCTTGCCCATGAAGGCGAGATCGAGGCCCAGTGCTACCTTGCACAACAGCCCCCACGCGCCATCCCACCACGAGCTGTGCGGTGCGGCGATCACGACCAGCTGCGCACAATCGGGTAGCGATCCGGTGACACGCCAGCCACAGCGCGTCAGCAGCGCGGCGCACAGGCGGCGTTGCCACGATGGCGGGAATTGCGGCGCTGCCGGCGGCAGCGGCAACAGGCCGTCGCGCACACTCAATCGGCGCTCCATGTGCCGCGGCCACGCGTACGCTTGATCGCCGAGCGGCTCTTCTTGGCGTCGATGCGCCGCTCCTTCGATGCGCGCGTCGGCCGCGTGGCGACGCGGCGCTTCGGCACGATCGTCGCCGCGAGGATCACCTCGGCGAGGCGCGTGCGCGCGTCTTCGCGGTTCTTGCCTTGGTCGCGGAAACGATTTGCCTGGATCACCAGCACGCCGGCGTCGGTGAGGCGACGGTCGCGGCGCGCAAGCAATCGCTCACGCACCGCATCCGGCAGAGCGCGCGATGCAGCGACGTCGAAGCGCAGCTCGACTGCGCTCGACACCTTGTTGACGTTCTGGCCGCCCGGGCCGGCGGCGCGCACGAAGCGCTCGACGAGCTCGTCGTCGGGAATGTGCAGGTCATCGGCGACTTCGAGCATCGGGGCGCATCCTGGCGGCGGCAGATCGCGACATATGCCGGAATGCTACTGGGAACCCTTTGCGAGCGCGTTGCGGGCGACGTTCGCCATGTTGTCCGCGCCGACCGCCATTTCATCGAGGCGTTGGGCGCTCTGGCCATTGCGGGCCGCCTGCTCCATTGACGTGCGCAGCGTGCGCAGTTTGCCGGAGCAGTAGTCCGCGAAGCGCTTGATCTTGTTGTGTTCAGGTGTCGCAGCCGCTTGCTGGGCCTGCAGGCATAGTGCTTCGGCTTCCGCCAGACGTGTTCCGGCAATGCCGAGATCGACCGCTGGATCCGGTGTGGCCAATGGCTTGGGCACCGCGGGTGTGCTGTTGAACACCGCGGGGGGCTGGCGCTTGGCCGGATCGGTGGCTGCGGCGAGGCGTCGCGCTTCCTCGATACCCATCGCACGACGAACGACCTTCGGTGCGCTCACGTCAGCGAAGCTGAATTTGTCCGGATTGCGGCTCGCATCGGCGATCCAGCCATCGATGTTGCCACGGCATTCCTTCTTGCCGTCCTCGCCCGCCGCGCGCGCCGGCAGGCCGTTGAGCAATTCCTTGTCTCCGGACCAGGCGCGCAGGCATTCGATTGCCCTGCCGTCGAGCGCAGCGTTTGCATCCGTCGGCTCGGCGCGTTCGCTACGGAGCAGCGTGGCAAGCTGAGCATCGCTCGGCTCGCGCAGGTGCGAGCAGGCTGTGGCGCCGAGCGCGCACAGCAAGGCAAACAGACCAAGTTTGTTCATCGTTCACTCTCCCATTGGATTCGAGACGGATCAGGTCAGCTGCGACGTGCCGCCAACGCGAACGCGGCGGCGGCAGCAACGCCGGCGAGCCATGCGGCGAGCGGCAGGCCGAAGCGTTGCGGCGCCGTCGACAGCAGGGCTATCAGTACGCTGCCGACCGCCAGCGAGACGCCGAGCGACAGCCAGACCGCATTGCGTTGGCCGCGCGACACGCGCAGGTCCAAGCCCTTCAGATCATCGGAAGCGATGCGAAGTTCCAAGGCGCCTTGCGTCGCCTGCGCGAGATAGTCGTGCACGAGCTGCGGCATGTCCGGTGCGGCGGCCAGCCATTCCGGCACGCGCCGGCGCAGCGCCTTCAGTAGCGCGCGCGGGCCGCTGCGCTGGCGCCAGATGCGCTCGAGCACCGGCTTTGCGGTCGCCCAGATGTCGATCCGTGGATGCAGCAGGCGGCCGACGCCTTCGATGTTGAGCAGGGTCTTCTGCAGCAGTATCAGTTGTGGCTGCAGCGTGAGTTGATGCCGGCGCGCCATCTGGAACAGCTTGACGACGACCTCGGCCAGCGAAATTTCACTCAAGGGTCGCGTGAAGTATGGCTCGCAGACCGTGCGCACCGCGGCTTCCAGCTCGTCCAGCCGCGCATTGGCGGGCATCCAGCCGGCGCGTACGTGCAGCTCGGCGATGCGCGCGTAGTCCTGGTTGAACAGCGCGAGGAAATTCTCGGCGAGCCAGTACTGGTCACGCTCGGGCAGCGAACCCATGATGCCGAAGTCGAGCGCGATGAAGCGCGGATCGTGCGGCCGCGCTGGATCGACCCAGATGTTGCCGGCATGCGCATCGGCATGGAAGAAGTTGTCGCGGAACACCTGCGTGTAAAACAGGCGTACGCCCTTCTCGGCCAGCGCGACGCGGTCGATGCCGGCGGCGTCGAGTGCGGCGAGGTCGTCGACCGGAATGCCGCGCACGCGTTCCAGTGTCAGCACGCCTTCGCTGGTGTGTGACCAGATCACCTCGGGCACGTAGAGATCGTCGGAGCCGGCGAAATTGCGCCGCAGCAGCGATGCGTTCGCGCCTTCGCGCTGCAGGTCGAGTTCGTTCGTCAGCGTGGTCTCGATCTCGCCGACGATGTCGTGAGGGCGGATCTTGTCCGCGTTCGGATGCAATCGCGCGACCGAATCGGCCAGCGCGCGCAGCAGCGCGACATCGGCGGCGATGCGTTCGCGCACGTCCGGGCGCAGCACCTTGACCACGACTTCGCGTCCACCTTCAAGACGGGCCGCGTGCACCTGCGCGATCGACGCGGACGCGAGCGGCGTGTCGTCGAACGCGGCGAAGCAGTCGACGATCGGTGCGCCCAGCGCACGTTCGACCGCAGCGCGCGCGATCGTGCCCGGGAATGGCGTGACCCGGTCCTGCAGCTGCGTCAGCGCATCGGCGATGTCGGTCGGGATGAGGTCGCGCCGCGTCGACAGGATTTGGCCGAACTTCACGAAGATCGGTCCGAGTTCGGTCAGCGCCAGCGTGAAGCGCTCGCCGCGCGACAGCTCTGCGATCCCGGCTCGCGGTTTCGGCAGTGCGATGCGCGCGAACGCGAGCACGCGCGAGCGATGGCCGGCGTCGACGAGATCGTCGAGGCGGTAGCGCGCCAGCACGCGAGCGATGCGCAGCAGGCGCGGGAGTTGCCGCAGCGGCGTCATGCGCGCGCGCTTCCGGCCGCGGCCTTGATGCGCCGTACGCGCGCGTCGAGGCGGTCGGCGCGTTCGCGCAAGGCGTCGACGTCGTCGAGGAAGGTGTCGAGTTCGGCCTTGGCGACGAGGTCGCGGCCTTCCTCGGTGAGAAACTCCGCCGCATCGCGCGCGAGCGTGCGTGCGGACGTGCGCGACCACGTCAGACCGCCGCGCACCGCGCGCGCGAGCTGCATGCCGAGGACGTCGCCGAACACGCGTGCGAACGCTTCGTCGAAATCCGGCGCGAAACGGTTCGCGATCTGTTCAAGCCGGCGTGCAAGCTCGGCATCGCCTGCGATGTCGACACGGCCCGGCGCAATCGTGGCGTCGTTGCGGCGTGCCAGCGCGAGCGTCAGCAGGCTGCCCGGCGTGGCCGCGATGCGCAGCGCGCTGTCGCCGCCGAACACGGGGCCGATACGCAGATGGCTGTTGTCGACCGCGATGCGCATGCCCGGCAGCATGCCCTTGAAATCGAGCGTAATCGCGCGGCCATCGAGCGCAGCCAGGCGCGCGCGCGTATCCGGGTCGAGGTCGACGAGGCGATCCAGCGCCGCTTCGAGCGCACGACCGAGCAGGGCGAGCAGGGGATTGGGCGCGCGCGCGTCGGGGGCGGTCGTGCCGGAGGAAATGGAGGCTTCGGACATGGCGTGGATTCTACCTGCCGCGACTTCGCCGCGCCGGATTCCGCATTCCTTTATCTACCGCTCAGGCTGTCCGGCATAGCGTGGCGGTTCCGCGCTGGACGCGATATACGCCGGGGAGGCAGCCGATGATGCGACATCTCTACACGATCCTGTTCTCGCTTGGCGTCGCAGCAAGCAGCGCCGCCGCTGCTCCGCGCGAACTCAGCGGAATGGCGCCGTCCGGCGCGTGGTACCACCTGATGATTCCGGATGGCTGGAAGGCCGGCGACGCGCTGGTGATGTATCAACACGGCCTCGACTTCAAGGACGCGACGAACGCGCCGGGACTCGGACCGTTACGCGACGTGATGCTGGCCGAAGGCTATGCGATCGCCGCGACCAGCTACACCCAGCGTGGCTGGGCGCTGTTCAGCGCGATTCACGACAATCGCGAGCTGCTCGACCTGTTCGAGCGCGCCGCCGGCGCTCCCGGCGAGATCGTGCCGTTCGGCGGTTCGCTGGGTGGCTTGGTCTCGCTGAAGCTGGCCGAGGCGCGCGGCTTCCCGCCGGTGCGTGGTACCTACGCGTTGTGTCCGGCGGCAGCCGGTGCGCGCTTGTGGGACGCGGCAATCGATGCGCGCCTTGCCTACGACGTGATCTGCAATGGCGCCGGCAGTCTGCCGCGGGGACAGCAGCCGCTGCCATGGGCATTCAACATGGATCAGATCCCGGTCGACCTTGGCGACCTGTTCGATCAGGCGCTGGTTGCGCGCGCACTCGTGCCGGTCAACCAGTGCACCGGCATCAACCTGCCGTCGTATCTGCGCAATGACGCGATGCAGCGGCGCCTCGACCAGTTGATGGCGTTCACGCACATCAGCGACGAGAAATTCTTTCTCACCAACATCGGCTACTCGACGTTCGTGATGAGCGACGTCGTGCGCGCACCGGACAAGCTTGGTGGCAGCAATCCGTTCACCACCGCGGGCGTCGACTACGGCAGCGATCCGGCGATCGATGCCGGTATCGCGCGCATCGTCGCCGATCCGCTGGCCGCGGCGCGCTTCCACGCGGTTTCCGATTTCAACGGCGCGGTCGGCGACGCGAAGGTGTTGTCGATGCACACCAGCCGCGACCAGCTGGTGATTCCGTCGAACCAGGAATTCGTGCGCAAGGTCGTACCGGCGACGCAGCTGACCAGCGCGATCGTCGACGAGGACGCGCCGACGCATTGCGGCTTCACCGCAGCCGAAGGTCTCGCCGGATGGGAGGCGCTGCGCGCGTGGAAGGACGGCGCACCGCAACCGTCCGTGGCCGACCTGCAACAGCAGTGCGAGGCGTTGGCGGCGCAAGGCAGCGTCGAGGGGCCGTGCCGCTTCGATCCGGACGCCGAGATCGCGCCGTTCGACAGCATCGTGCGTCCGCGGCCGCAGACGCCGTTGTCCATGCCGGTGCATGCGACGCGTCCGTTGCCGCCTGGCATGTTGCCACCGCACGGCGAACGCGGGAGTCCGCCGACTGTCGTGCCGTGAACCGAGTTCGCGTCAGTCCGCCGCGCGTTCGCTCATCAACGCGAATACGTGATCGTCCGGGTCGCGCAGGAAGGCCATCCAGAGTTCGTTCGCACCGAGCTTCGCGATGAAGTGCGGTTCGCCCTGCGGTTCGACCGCGACATTGTGACTGTGCAGCGAGGCGAATGCCGCATCGAGATCATCGACCTCGAAATACAGCACGATGCCCGATGGCTTCGGCGCAGCCGTCGGGTTCTGCGCGAGCATCAGGCGCACGCCGGCCACATCGAAGAACGCGACGTTCGGCGCCTCGAACAGAAACTTCAGTCCGACGGTGTCGCGCCAGAACGCGACGCCGTGCGCCATTTCGGTGACGCCGAGCGCGATCTGTCCAATGCGACCGACGCGCGTGCCCATGGCGGCCTCCTGTGCAGGCTCAGTGATCCTTGATCGGATAGGTCTCGGTTCCTTCGCTGCTGCTCTTCTGCTCGATGCGCATCGCCGGCTGGTTCACGCGCGTGGCCGGCCCGCAATGGTAGGCGTTCCAACTTTGCTGGCCATCGCGTGGATCACCGAGCGGCTTGATCGTGTCCGCGCTGAGACCCGCCGCCTCATTGCGCGCCATCACTTCCAGTTCGTCACGCACCTTGAGTCCGTTGCGATCGACCGGGCCGACATGGTCGAGCACCGATACGGTGATCCTGCCCATGTCGCGGCAACCGCTGACATCGCCGTTCCACGCGGTGCGCACCTTGTCGCCACCGGAGTCGAGCTTGATGCCCCAACTGCACGCGGCCAGAGGCAGGGAAAGGACAAGGATCAGCGGCAGGACTTTCATCGATTGCTCCATTGGAAACGCGCGATCCTCGCACGCGGAGGTTGAACGGTTTGCTTCGGTCATTCCTTCAATCGGAGTCGGGTCGTGTTTGTTCCTTGAGCTGGAGTGACGGGCTCATTCGGGATCGTGCCACCTTCTCCGCAGGGAAGAAGGTGGCATGACGGCACTGGCCCGCAATCAACGCACGGTCTTGCCGTCCGCATCGATCACCTTGACCTCGCCGATCTTCAGGTCGCGCACCGGCTGCTCGATCTTCTTGAGGTCGCCGACGACGATCCAGGTCAGCGCGTCCGGTCGGATCACTTCCTTCGCGGCCGCCTGCACGGCGGCATCGGTCTGCGCCTCGATGCGCGGCTTCAAGGTCTGCACGTAGTCGTCCGGACGGCCATAAAGCACGATGCCGTTCATCGCTCCGAGCACCGCGCCGGTGGTCTGGTATTCGCCCGGCATGCTGCGCACGTCGCCGACCTTGATCTTGTCGATCTCTGCGTGCGTCAGCGGCTTTGCTCCGATCACGTTCTTCGCTTCACGCAGGATCTCGGCGACCGATTCGGACGTCTTGTCGGTCTGCACCGGCGCATACATCATGAACGGACGTTGCCCGAGCGCGCTCGACAGGAAACTGCCGGCGCCGTAGGCCCAATGCTTTTCCTCGCGCAGGTTCATGTTCAGGCGCGAGGTGAAGCTGCCGCCGAACGCGCCGTTCATGGTCTGGATCTCCAGATCGTTCTTCGCCTTCGTCGACGGCGCGACCACACCGGCGAGGATCAGCGACTGCTGCGCGCCGGGCTTGTCCATCAGGTACACGCGCGGCTGCTTGGGCGCGGCGACGTCGGCAATGTTCTTCTTCGGCATGGCGGCGTTCGGTGCGTTCCAGTCGCCGAACACGGCGTCGAGCTTGGTGATGATCGCATCCATCGTGGTATCGCCGGCAACCAGGATCGTCGCGTTGTCCGGGCGGATGAAGTCGCGCACGTAGGCGTGCATGTCGTCGGCGGTCAGCGACTTGATCGAGGTTTCGGTGCCGGAGCCGGTGAACGGGATCGCATATGCGTGGCCTTCGCCGTACAGCAGCGGCGGCAGGGTGCGCAGCGCCAGCCCGGTTGGCTGGGTCTTCTCCTGCGCGATGCGGGCGAGCCACTGGCCGCGGATGCGCGCGATGTCGGCGTCGCGGAACGCCGCATTGCGCACGACGTCGGCATAGAGCTTCAGCGACGGTTCGAGTTCGGCGCTCAGCGCATTGAGTTTCACGCTGGAGCTGTCGAGGCCGGAACCGGCGCCGATCTGCGCGCCGAGGCGTTCGGCGCGACGTGCGATCTCGAGCGAATCGAGTTCCTTCGTGCCTTCGTCGAGCATGCCCATCGTGAACGCCGAAGTACCGAGCTTGCGGCCTTGGTCGGAGGCGTAGCCGGCATCGAACAGCAACTGCACTTGCACCACCGGAATCGTGTGGCGCTCGGCCAGCACGACCTTGATGCCGTTCTTCAGCTGGCCGTGCTCGAGTTTCGGGAAGCTGAGATCCGGGAATGTCGCGACGACCGGCACCCCCTTGTTGCGGTCGACGGTGGACTTCGTTGTGGTGAAGTCCTGCTTCGGCGGCAGCTTCGCCTGTGGGCGTCCAGCGATCGCTGCGCGACCGGGCTGTTCCATTTCGTCCTTCGCCGATTCGTCCGCGTCCTTCGGCGCAGGCGTCACGGTCAAGGTGTAGTCGCCCTTCGAGAGCCATTTGTTCGCCGCCGCGCGCACGCTGGCCGACGTCGATGCGTCGATCTGCGCGAGGTCGGTCTTCCAGGCGCCGGGATCGTTGCGATAGACCTGTCCCTCGGCGAGGATCGTCGCCTTGCCATTGACGCGCTCGAGGCCGCGGATGAAGCCGGCACGCGTGTCGACCTTGACCCGCGCGAGTTCGTCCGCTGTCGGCCCGTCCTTCAGGAACTTCTTCCATTCGTCGGCAACGGCGGCCTCCACCTTAGCCGGATCGACGCCGTTCTTGACGTCGACCTGCATCTGCAGCATCGACGCCAGCGCGAACGATTGCACGCCGACCGACACGCCGTCGGCGAGCTTGTCCTTGTAGACGAGGCGCTCGTACAGACGCGAGGTCTTGCCGCCGCCGAGCACCGCGGCGGCGAGTTCGAGCTGGGTTTCCTCGGGATCGGCGAGGCCGGGCACGTTCCACTCGCGGTAGATGCGCGTCTGCGCGACGTGGTCGGTCATCGTGTCGCGCGTGGACGTCGTGCGCGGCGCGGTCCACGGCTGCTGGCGTGCGACCGGCGGACCGGCCGGGATGTCGCCGAAGTATTCGAGCATCTTCGCTTTCGCGACTTCCGGCGTGATGTCGCCGACCAGCGCGACGGTCACGTTGGCCGCGCCGTAATAGGCGCCGAACCAGTTCTTCACGTCGGTAAGCGAAGCGGCATCGAGATCCTTCATCGAGCCGATCGTGTCGTGGTGGTACGGATGGTTGGCCGGGAACGCGTTCGCGGTGATGCGCTCGTCGACGCGGCCATAGGGCTGGTTCTCGCCCTGGCGCTTCTCGTTCTGCACCACGCCGCGCTGCTCATCGAGTTCGTGCTGGCCGATCGCGCCGAGCAGGTGGCCCATGCGATCCGACTCCATCCACAACGTCATGTCGAGCGCGGTGGTCGGCACGGTTTCGTAGTAGTTGGTGCGGTCGAACCAGGTGGTGCCGTTCTGGTCGGTCGCGCCGGCCAGCTCGAATGGACGGAAGAACTCGTCCTTGTGGTTCTCCGAGCCTTGGAACATCAGGTGCTCGAACAGATGCGCGAAGCCGGTCTTGCCGGTCGGCTCGTCGGCCGAGCCGACGTGATACCAGACGCTGACCGCGACGACCGGCGCCTTGTGGTCCTCGCTGACGACCACCGTGAGGCCGTTCGGCAAGGTGAAGCGCGTGAACGGGATGTCGATGGCGTCGGTCGCCGCGGGCGCGCCGTGCGCAATCCCGAGGCTGAGGAAGGTAGCCGCGAATGCGGCGATCAGGGACGTGCGCATGAGTCTCCTTGCAGGCGCTGGAAAAGATGATGCGGTGCAGGCTAAACGCCGTTGCCGCGCTCCGCAACGGGCGAGCGTCACGGCCCCGGCGTAGACTCGTTGCGGCGTTCGGAGTTTCGTGACGGTCCGAAACGATTCAAAACAAGCGGGCAGCGATGTATGCGAATCCTGCGGATTGCATCGCGCGGTCAAAGCATGCGGGTCCGCAGTCGCCGCCTCCCATTCCATCGCAACGGTGAGAAACCCATGAGCCATGTCCTCGTCACCGGTGCAAATCGCGGCCTCGGCCTCGAATTCGTGCGCCAATTGCTTGCGCGCGGCGAACGCGTCGTCGCGACCTGCCGCCAGCCGGGCCGCGCGCTTGGGTTGACCCGGCTCGCCGGCGAGCATCCGGGCCACCTGCACGTGCTGCCGCTGCAATTGCCGGATGGACGTTCGATCGCCGAACTCGTGCGCGAAATCGAAACGCTCGACCTGCGCATCGGCCTGCTCGTCAACAATGCCGGCATGCTCGTCGCGGGCGAACGCTTCGGTGCTATCGAGGCGAAGTCGCTCGGCGACAGCTTCGCCGCCAATGCCCAGGGCCCGTTCCTGCTGACGCAGGCACTCGCGCCGCGACTCTCCGAACACGCCAAGGTCGTCAACCTGTCGAGCCGGCTCGGTTCGATCGCAGCGACCGATTCGCTGTACAGCCCGAGCTATGCGATCAGCAAGGCCGCGCTGAACATGGCCGTCAAGCTGTTGTCGATCGCGCTGGGCGAGCGTGGCGCGATCGTCGTCGCGATCAGCCCGGGCTGGGTCAGCACCGAGATGGGCGGCGCGAACGCACCGCAGGCACCGCACGATTCCGTCGCGGCGATGCTCGCCACGATCGCCCGATTGCAGGCATCGGACAACGGATGTTTCATCGGCCACGACGGCGCCGCCATCGCATGGTGACGATCGCGTGGCCGCGCGTCGGCCCGCTTGTGCGCAAGCCATGTCAGCGGGCATCGTTGCGCCGGGCTTCGGCAAAGGACAGGCGATGCGGGTGATTTCCTGGCGCTGGACGTTCTTCTACAAGCGCATCTTTCCGGCGTTCTGGTTCGGGTTCCTCGCGATCTTCTTCGCGGTCGCGCTGCTGTCCGATCGTGCGCGCGCGGATCTCGATCCGGTCTTCCTGATCGTTCCTGCCGCGATGGCCGTGTTCGGCTGGTTCATCATGCGCAAGTTCGTGTTCGACCTCGCCGACGAGGTCGTCGACAGCGGCGACGCGCTCATCGTGCGCAAGATGGGCAAGGAAGCACGCATTCCGCTCGCCGACATCATCAACGTCGACTCGTCGACGAACACGCGACCGCCGCGGATCACGCTGAGCCTGCGCACGCCGAGCCGTTTCGGCCGCAAGATCGCGTTCTCGCCGCCGCCGAATGGCTTGCTCGCATCGTTCGCGTCGAATGCGATCGCCGAGGAGTTGATCGACCGCGTGGATCGCGCGCGGCGCGGGGACTTCGCGGGCTGGCGCTGAAGCCGGCGACGCTGTCCGCTCTTGCGTCCGTGCAGCGTCCGCGGACGTTTACATGCGCATGCGCGAGCGGGGCGCCGAGTGCCGGGCGCGAAGTACCTGCACCATGCGTTTTGCAACCAGTCAGGTTTCGGAACAGGTCCGAAAGTCCGCGCCACGCTTGCGTCTCCGGGCAATCGTGCTGATCAAGCCAGATGCCGGAACATGACTTCCGGGCTAGAAACTCTATTCCCCGATCCCGCATCCATACAGGGGCAGACAACACGCGCTTCGACGCTGGCATGGTGCTTGCTCAACGAAGTCTGCAACCCCCGTTTGCTGGAGAGTTCCATGAAAACCCGCACCACGATTTCCATTCTCGCGACAGCGGCAGCCATCGTCGGCTGCACGTTCGCGGTTGCGCAGACGCCATTGGCGAACGCCGCGCAGGCGACGTCTTCGATGTTGGTCGATGCGCGCGCTCCACTGCACGCGACCTTGCTGCCGACGATCACCGTGACCCCGCCCGCCGACACCGACGCGAACGCGTCGCTGCGCGTCGCCGACACGGCTGGCTTGCCGGTGACCTTGATGCCGACCGTGTATGTCACAGCACGCGTGTCTGACTTCGCCGCCTTGTTGCCGTCGGTGTTCGCGGTCGCCGCGACGGATTCCACGCAGCCCGGCGACGGCGCGACCTACCGGCTCGCAAGCGACGAAGATGTTGCCGAGCGCCGCTGAGCGCGTGCCGGCTAGGCGCGCTCGCGTGATGGCCCGATAATGCAGGCGTGCTGCATGTCGTCCTGTTCCAGCCCGAGATTCCGCCGAACACCGGCAACGTGATTCGCCTCTGCGCGAACACCGGCGCGGCGCTGCATCTGATCCGGCCGCTCGGTTTCGAGCTCGATGACACCCGGCTGCGCCGCGCTGGACTCGACTACCACGAGTTCGCCCAGCTCGCGGTGCACGACGACCTCGACGCGTTCATTGCCACGGTCGCGCCGCGGCGCCTGTTCGCGTTGTCCACGCGCGGCCGCGTGCGCTACGACACGGTCGCCTATGCCGACGGCGACGCGTTGCTGTTCGGGCCGGAGACGCGCGGCCTGCCGCAGGACGTGCTCGATGCGCTCGATCCGGCACAACGTCTGTGTCTGCCGATGCGGCCGGGCAATCGCAGCGTGAACCTGTCCAACACGGTCGCCGTGGTCGTCTACGAGGCGTGGCGCCAGAGCAGCTTCGACGGCGCGGATTGAGAGACACGGATCGGGAACGGTCCGCGCATGCCGATGGAATGGTGGCGCTTACGGATACTCGGGCTTCTGCTCGCGCGACAGCAGCGCGTGCATGCCTTCGACCGGCGTCAGTTCTTCGTGCAGCACTTTCTGCACCAGCGCGCTGATCGGCAGTTCCACATCGTGTTCGGCGGCGAGCTTCATCACCGTGTCGACGGTCTGCACGCTTTCGACGACCTGGCCGATCTCGGCGATCGCCTGTTGCAGGCCGACACCGCGACCGAGCGCGAGGCCGAGGCGGCGGTTGCGCGAGAGGTCGCCGGTACAGGTCAGCACGAGGTCGCCGAGGCCGGCGAGGCCCATCAAGGTTTCCGGACGCGAGCCGAGCGCGGCGCCGAGGCGCAGCATCTCGGCAAGGCCGCGCGTGATCAGGCCGGCGCGCGCGTTGAGGCCCATCTGCATGCCGTCGGCAACGCCGGTGGCGACCGCCAGTACGTTCTTCATCGCGCCGCCGAGTTCGGCGCCGAGCACGTCGCTGCCGGTGTAGGCACGAAAGCGTGGCGAATGCAGCTTCTGCGCGACGTCCTGCGCGAACGCCGCGTCGGCCGAATGCACGGTCAAGGCGGTCGGCAGGCCGATCGCGACTTCGCGCGCGAACGACGGGCCGGTCACGACCGCCGCGGCATGGCCGGGCAGGCGGTCACCGACAAGCTGGTGCAGGAAATGCCCGCTGGCCGGGTCGAAACCCTTGGTTGCCCAGGCGACGCCGACGCCGGGTGCGATCCACGGCGTGATCGTGTCGAGCAGCTCATGGAAGGCGTGGCTCGGCACCGCGACCAGCACGGTGCCGGCGTCGCGCACGGTCGGCTCGATCATCGCCGACAGCTGCAACGGATCGGGAAAATCGAGGTCGGGCAGGTAGCGCGCGTTGCGGCGCGAGCTCGCCATGTCGACGACAGCCTGCGGCGTGCGCCCCCACAGGGTGGTCGGTACGCCGTTGCGGGCGAGTTGCACGGCGAGCGCCGTACCCCAGGAGCCGGCGCCGAGGACCGCGACTGGCGACGTCATCGCGTCGCGATGGAGTCGCGGGAGAAACGACCGCGGCGGTCGCGACCACCGCGGAGAGCCGCGGCCGCCGCGAGCGGCGACTGCGGGTGGTGCGCGCGCACATGCGCAACAGTGGAGTCAGTCATGTGCGCGGGCACGACGAACGCCTCAGGCGTTCGCCGCTTCGCCGGTGCCGGACTCGGCGCGGCGACGCTGCTGTTCGGCATACAGCGCATCGAAGTTGATCGGCTGCAGGAAGAACGGCGGGAAACCGCCATTCTGCACGAGGTCCGACACCGACTGGCGCACGTACGGGAACAGCACGTTCGGGCAATACGTGGCCAGCACCATGTCGCGCGACGCGGCGTCGAAGCCGGTCACGCCGAAGATGCCGGCCTGATGCACTTCGGCCAGGTACGCGGTTTTGTCTTCGACCTTGCAGGTCGCGGTCACGCTGAGCACGACTTCGAACACGTCCTCGCCGAGCTGCGCGACGCGCTGGCTGAGGTTCAGTTCGACATTCGGCTGGCCCTGCTGCTGGAAGATCTGCGGCGAGCCCGGTGCCTCGAACGAGACGTCCTTGGTGTAGATGCGCTGCAGGTTCAGCTGCGCCTGCGCCTGCGGCGGGGTCTGGCCGTTGAGGGCGCCGTTGGTGTTCTCTGCCATGGGATACTCGATTGGGTGGAAAGATTGTTGACTGAAAGTGCAGGCATGGACGCCCGCTTCTTGACTCTCGCATTCAAGGAAGAACGCGCAAACAGTTGAAAGTGCAGGCGCGGGTGCCTGCTTCTCGATTCTCGCGTTCAGGACGAACGCACAAACGAACTTCGATTATCCCATGCCGACGCAGGCAGCGCACGTCATGGCGGCCATTGCGCCAACGCTCAGGCGCGGCCCTTGGCAAGCGGCATCTGCGCCTCGCGCCACGCGGCGATGCCGCCTTCGAGCCAGAACACCTTGGCGAAGCCGGCTTTCTTCAGCCGCTGCGCGGCCTGTGCAGAGGTCTGGCCGGTCTTGCAGACGAGCGCGACCGGCAGTTCGCGCGCTTTCGCCAGATCCTTGCCTTCCGGATCGAACTGGCTCATCGCGACCTGCTTCGCGCCGGGGATGTGGCCTTTTTCGAAGTCCTGCGCGCTGGAAACGTCGACCAGCAGCGCGTTCTCGCGATTGATCAATTGGGTCAGGCCGGCCGGTGTCAGTGCCGTGTAGCCGCGCGTGAAGCGCTGCGCTTCGGTGACGACGAGCGCGACCAGCACGCCGATGAAGCCGAGCGTGAGGTAGAGATGGTTGCCGAGGAACTCGGGCAGGCGATGCAGGATGTCGGACATGGGTTTCGCGGAAGAGGGCGCAGATCGCGCGGACGCGGATTATCCGGGAGCGCCGCCGGTGTGGCAAAGCGCACGCCGGAACGTTGGCTCGCGCGCGGGTGTTCAGCGGCTCATTCGCGCCGGCTGATGTCCGGCAGCCCTGTCATCAGCCACCAGCGCTTGGTCTTCTCGTCGTAGCGCCACACCTGCCGGTCGATCACGCTGCGCGCTTCCTGCGTGTTCTCGTTGACGAGGCCGATCTCGACCGACTGGCGCACTTCATTCTCGCCGGAAGGCATCGGCGACTGCTCGTTGTACGCGGTGATGCGCACCTGCTTGAAGCGCGCCAGTTCCAGCGCGGTGGGCGGATGTTCCTCGCGCACCTTGGGATCGACGAAGGACAAGGCCTGCTCGATGTCGCCCCAGCGGACCGTTGCCGCATAGGTGCGCAAGGTCTCGTCCAGCACGGTTTCCTTCGAACGCATTTTCTCGGTCGCGCAGGCGCCCAGCAGCGCCGTCGACAGCAATACCGACAAACCGAACAGATCACGACGCATGGTGGCCCTCCGTGCCGCGATTGTGCACGGAATGGATGGCGCGCGTCAGCGTTTCGCCAGCGCGACGAAACGCGCTTCCAGCGTCGCCGCCGCGCCGCCATCCGGCAGCGGCACATGGCAGTTCACGCGCAGGCGCGCTTTGCCGCGTGCGTCCAGGGCGGCGAAGAAATCCTCGAAGCGTTCGCCCTCGGCCAGTCGAGCGATCGCGCGGAAGTCCTGCCAGACCGGCGCAAGATAGCGGATCGTGCTGTCCTGCACGTAGATCTCGCAGTCCGTCCCGCGTGCATCGAGCGCCTGCTTGAGCAGGCCCCAGCCGGCCAGGGTCATCAGGCTGGCGAGGCTGCCACCGAACGCGCAGCCCTTGTCGTTGACGTTCGGTGCCAGTGGCGCGGCGAGGCTGAACGAATCGCGCGCGCTGCTTTCGATCGACAGTGCCATCGCACGCGCCAGCGGAATGCCGGCCAGCAACTCGTGTTCGAGCGCGCGTGCGGCGTCGGTGGCAGTGTCGGAGGCAACGGTCATGATCGTGGTGGTTTGGGCACAAGGTGCGCGAGTGTGCGCAACGCGCGACGCGCGCTCAAGCCGTCCGCGTATGATTCCGCGCCGGGCGTCGCACTTTCGAAAACAGGGCGTCCCGGGAAACAGGCTCCGTGTCGAACATGCCGTCATTGCATTCCACCATCGCGCAGACGTTGTCTGGCGCAACCGTGATCGTTACGCGCCCGGTCGGCACCGCGACCGCGTTGCTCGCCAGTGCGCGCGTGCGCGGCGCGGGTGCGCTGGCGCTGCCGGGACTGTCGCTGCGCAGGTCGATGCAGCCAACCGTCGCGCATGCGCTGGTCGAAGCCGCGCGCGTGGCGCAGGCATGGATCTTCACCAGTCCCAATGCGGTGCGTTTCGCCTTCACGTCGGCATCGGGATTGCACCTGCCGGCATCGGCGCGCGTGTTCGGCGTTGGCCGCGGCACGCAACGTGCGCTCGCGCGGCGCGGTGTCGCGGCCGTCGTTCCGACCGAGCGCAGCGACAGCGAGGGGCTGCTCGCGTTGCCGGATCTGGCCGACGTGCGCGGCTGGCGCATCGCCCTCGTCGGTGCGCCGGGCGGGCGCGACCTGATCTCCGGGACATTGCGCCAGCGCGGTGCCACGGTCGAACCGCTGCACGTCTACGAACGCCGTGCGCCGCGCTTGAGCCGCCGCCATTTCGATGCGCTTGCGCGTGCGCCCAGTCCCTTGCTCACGTTGCTGTCGAGCGCGGCCGCACTGGCGAACCTGACTATCCTGCTGCCGCCACCCGTGCTGGCGCGCCTGCGCCACCAGCCGCTGATCGTCAGCAGTCCGCGCTTGGCGGCCTTGGCCCGGGAGTACGGCTTCGAGGATGTCGTCGAGGCCGCCTCGGCGCTGCCGCGCGACCTGCTTGCTGCCGCGGCACACGCGCTCGCGCGACACCGCTTGTGACGCGTGCACGCGATGCAGTTTGGCAGCGGCCACGGTAGCATGCAGGCATGAGCGAAGACTCCGACCGCGCGCCCGTCGCGCTGAGCAATGAATCGCCCACGCGCGTGCCGGATGCGCGCGCCGGTGCAGCCTCCCGCAGCGGCAGCCTGGCTTGGCTGATCGCGCTGATCGCCCTGCTCGCCGCCGGTTTCGCGATATGGCGCGTGCAGGTGCTTGGCAGCGGTCAGGTCGATGCCGAAGCCGCATTCCGCCAGCAGCTCGGCACGCGCGTCGACGATGTCAGTCATACGATCGACCAGCGCAAGCGCGACATCGACAGCCTGCGCGCGCGCCTCGCCGATGCCGACAGCGTCAACCAGAGCGTGCGCGAAGAGCTGCTGGCCTTGAGCGAGCGCTCGCGCCATCTCGAGGATGCCGTCGCCAATCTGGCCGAGCGCCACCAGAGCGGCCGCGATGCGCTGGCGATGAACGAGGCCGAGTTCCTTTTGCAACTGGCGCAGGAACGCCTCGCGTTGTTCCATGACGTGCAGGCCGCGATGAGCGCCTACTCGCTCGCCGATTCCGCACTCGCCGCGGCGGAGGACCCTGTATTCGCCTCGGTGCGTCAAACCATCGGCGCCGAACGGCAGGCGCTGGCGGCGAGCAAGCCGGTCGAAACACAGGCCGCGCTCGCATCGCTCGAACGCATCCGCGCGCAACTTGCCACCTTGCCGCCACCGGGCATCGCCGCCGAAACGGCCGCGGAACCGTCGCGCTGGCAGCGTTTCCTCGCACAATTCGTGCATGTCAGCCACAGCAGCGACACCGGCGCCGTCGGCGATCGCGACATTGGCCTGACCCGCTCGCTCGCCGCCCTCGACCTGCGCAGCGCCGAAGCCGCGCTTCTCGCGCGCGACGTCGAGGCGTATTCGGAGGCACTGGCGCGTGCGCGTGCCGGCATTGCCGCGGCCTTCGCCACCGACGCGGAGCCGACCCGGGCTGTGTTGGCCGAACTCAATCACCTCAACGCCGCGGCGCGGGCGCCGGCGCCGCCGGAACTCGGCAGCGCGCTGCACGAACTGCGCAACCTGCGCGCGACGCGCGTGATTGCGCAGCCCGCGTCGACGCCTGCGTCTGCGCCTGCTGCGCCGGCACCGGCGAGCCCGCCGCCGGCAACGACCGAGGGCGGCACATGAAAGCCTGGCGCACTGTCCTGATGCTGCTGATCGTTGCGGTCGTCGCCGCATTCGCCTGGCACTGGCTCGCCGCCGATCCGGGTTACCTGCAGTTGCGCATGCGCGGCACCACGATCGAAACCAGCGTCGTCGTCGCTATTGCCTGCCTGCTGCTGTTCTGGGCCGCGGTCAGCGCCTGCTGGTGGCTGCTGCGCTGGCCGTTCCGCAGTTGGGGTCGCTCGGTGAAGCGGCGGGGTCGCGAACGCCTCGCCGGCGGACTCACCGCGTTCGCCGAAGGTGAGTACGCGCAGGCCGAGCGCGAGCTGGCCAAGGCGGCCAACCACGACGCGTTCCGCACGCCGGCATTACTGGTGCTGGCGCGCGCCGCGCACGAACGCGGCGCCGAGGATCGCGCGACGCAGGCGCTCGACGACGTCGGCGAGCGCGGCAGCCGCGCCGCCGATGCGATGCGCGCGCGCTTCCTGATCGACAACGGCCGCAACGCCGAGGCGCTCGCGCTGCTGAAGAAGAACGCCGCCGCCGGCAACCTGTCGCTGCGCGGCTGGCGCCTGTTGATCGACGCTGCGCTTGCTGCCGGCGACATGCCGGCAGCGCTCGACGCATTGCCGGCGCTCGCGCGCAGCCAATCGCTGACCGCGGATACGCAGGCCGAACTGGAAACGCGCGTGCTCGTCGCCGCGCTCGCCGCGGCGCCCGATGCGACCAGGCTCAATACGTTGTGGAGTGGCGCAAGTCGCGCGCAGCGCAAGCGTCCGGAACTCGTCGCCGCATTCGCGCGTCGCGCCGCCGCGCTTGGCCAGACGCTCGCAGCGATGGACGAGATCGAATCCGCCCAGCGCCGCGAATGGAGCGACGAACTGGCAACCGTCTACGGCGACCTCGGTTCGGCCGAACTCGCCGCGCGCACGCGCAAGGCCGAAAGCTGGCTCGCCATGGCGCCGAACAGCCCGGCGCTGCTTGCGACGATTGGCCGCCTGTACATCCAGCAATCGCTGTGGACGCAGGCCGAGGAACCGCTGGAACGCGCGCTCGGCTTGGCCCAATCGCCGACCGCGTGGGAAGCGCTCGGCGACTGCCGCCAGGGCGAGGGCGATCTCGCCAGTGCGAATACCGCCTATGCGAACGCACTGCGCCTCGCGCGAGGTGAAGCGACCGTGCCGATCGGTCCGCGCCAGCCGCGCGGTCCGGTCGACACGCATCCGCTCGCGTTCGAGGAACGCAGCGAACACGGCGTGCCACGATTGCCGGGCGCGAAGTGACGCGCCCGTGCCTCCTTATTGGCGGCGATGCGAGAACAACCAGTCGCGCCACTCGTATCCGGGATAGATGTCGTCGGGCATCTGGTGATCCAGCCCTTCGTACTCCCTGAGCTCGACTTCGGTTCCTCCAATGCGGGCTATTTCACGAGTGAACCGGATGTCCGAGGTAATCGGATTTTCGGGGTCCGCATTGCCGTGGATGACCAGTACCGGCAAACGCCTGAAGGCCGGTGCATGGGCGTTGTCGGGCGCGATCCCGGAAACCGGAACGATGGCCGCAAACAGCTCCGGCCTGAGCATCGGCGAGAGCCATGCGGCCGAGCCTCCCATCGAGAACCCGGTGGCGTAGATGCGGGATCGGTCGACGCCTTCGTCGAGCGCGTATCTCTCCACCAGCTCAAGCGCTGCGTCCAGCGCCGCGGAAGGCTCCGAGTGCTGATCCGCCGCGGGCGGCCCGTAGTTCGCGCTCCTGATCGGAAACTGGGGAACCAGAACGTAGGCGTGATAGCGGTCGCGCACATCGGGCATCGCCCAGGTCCTGGCGAGGCGGTCCAGTTGCATCGCGTTGTCCGTACCGATGCCGCCGGAACCATGCAGCTGCAGCACGAGCGGATAGCGCTTTCCTTTTTCGGGGTGCGATGGGGCGAGGAATCGATACGGCAGGATGGTGCCATCCGATGCCTGGAAGCGGGCGGCGGAAAATTGCGCCGTTTCGACCGCGGCGACGGCATCCTTGGCAATCGGTAAATGTCCTTTGATCACCTGATAGCGAGGCTTTGCCGATGCGCACGCCACCACCATGCCGCCGAGCAATACGACAAACGCGGGAGCCAGACAATTGCGCACGCGACGCTTCCGTCGTGCGCCGATTCGGATCGACTCGCCGAGTTTGGTCATCGGGGGATGGAATCCGCGCCGCTGACTTGCCCGTCCGTCAGCCGCACGACGCGGACGAAGCGGTTGTCGCCGAAGTCGTAGACCCATTCCTCGCGGCGCCGGTCGCGCCATAGTTCCACGCCGGGTGCGGGGCGGCGGACGACGGTTTCCGAAAGGTCGCGACGGCTGGCGGGTTCGCCGCAGCGGGCGACGAGTTCGCCGGCGCTGAGGCCGTCGATCAGGCGGTTCGGGTTGCAGTCGCTGCCGATCGTGTCGACACCGTAGCCGAGCGCGTCCTCGCGCAGCAGGACGCCGTTGCGGAACACGAGCCGGCGCATCAGTTGGCGTGGACCGAAGTTGTAATACCAGACGTCGAACTGCACCGAACGCTGGCGTTCGAGCGGGCTATATGCGCCGAGCACCTCCACATTCGTGTAACGGTCTGTCCAGTACGGATCGCCGCAGCGTTCGCGCACCTGGAAATCCTGCATGCCGTCGGTGGCGAGGCGGTTGCCGCAGCGCATCGCGAATGCACTTGGGCTGGCGAAGAGAAGCAGGAGAATCGGCAGCAAATGACGGCGCATGGGTCCTCGCAAGCCGGTTGAATGGAGCGGTCCAGCATCGACCGCGCTTGTCGACGCGAAGTTCGGGTTACAAGCCGTGAATCCCTGCGCGGCTGCCGAGGATCGCGGCGATCACCTCGGGCGCGTAATCGAACGAATCGTAATACAACCGTTCTTCCGGCAATCCGGCCTGAACGAATACGCGGCGCCCGGCATCGATCATCGTCGGCGGCCCGCTCATGTAGACGTCGAAGCCGGACAGGTCCGCGTTGTCTTCGAGCAGGGCCTCGTGCACGAGGCCGCTGCGCAATCCGTCGGCGGTTTCCATGTCGGAGATGACCGGCACGAAATGGAACCCCGGTACTTGGCGCTCCCATGCTTCGGGCAGGCCGCGCAGGTACAGGTCGGCGGGATCGCGCGCGCCCCAGTACAAGGTCATCGGGCGCAAGCTGCCAAGATGCAGGAAGTGCTCGACCAGCGCCTTGATCGGCGCGAATCCGGTGCCGCCGGCCATCAGCAGCATGGGCCGCTCGCTGTCTTCACGCGGCACGAAGGTGCCGAGCGGCCCCTCGACGCGCAGGAGCGCGCCGGGCTTCATGTCATCGAACACGCGGGTGGTGAAGCCGCCGCCGCTGACGCGACGCACGTGCAGTTCGATCGTGTCGTCGTCGTGCGGGGCATTGGCAATCGAGAATGCACGACGCTTGCCGTCCGGCAGCAGCACGTCGAGGTACTGGCCTGGCAGGCGGCGCATGCGTTCGCCGCGCGCAGTGAGCAGCGTCAAGCGCGCGACGTCATGACCCAGCAGACTCTTGTCGATGAGTTTCAGCGTGAATACGCGGCGCGGGATGTCGGCGACCGAGGCGACTTCGCGCGCCGCGATCACGAGGTCGCTGCTCGGCACTGCCTGGCACAGCAGCACCTGGTGGTGAAGGCGTTCGTTGGCATCGAGCGCGCTAGGCGGGTTGCGCGGATACGTGCATTCGCCCTCGACCAGCGTGGCCTTGCAACTGCCGCAGACACCGGCGAGGCAGGAGTACGGAAGCGCCAGCCTGGCGCGGCGCGCGGCTTCGAGAACGGTTTCGCCCGCGTCGACGCGGAAGCGCTTGCCGCTGGTCTGCAGGGTGATGAAGTGGGACAAGGGTCGCGGTCGCCGGAGAATCGCGTGATTGTACGTAGGCGGCTGCCTTGCGGGCGACCCGTAACGGGCGAATCGCCTATAGTCGATGGCCCGTCTGCCGGTGCCGCATCATGAGCCTCTGGAAACAAACCACCGATCTCGATCGCATCAACGCGTGGAACCGCGGCTGCCTCGTCGAGCATCTCGGCATGCAGATTACCGAGGTCGGCGACGACTACCTGCGAGGCACGATGCCGGTCGATGGGCGCACGAAGCAGCCGTTCGGCCTGCTGCATGGCGGGGCCTCGGTAGCGCTGGCCGAATCGCTTGGCAGCCTCGCCGGCAACCTGTGCATCGAGGCGGGCGAAATGGCGGTCGGACTCGACATCAACGCGAATCACGTGCGCGCCGTCACCGAAGGGTTTGTCACCGGCACCGCCCGCGCGCTGCACGTCGGCCGCACCACGCAGGTGTGGGAGATTCGTATCGAGGACGAGCGCGCGCGGCTGGTGTGCATTTCGCGTCTGACGCTCGCGGTAGTGCCGCGAGCAACGCCGAAGGCGGTATGAGCGTGAGCACAGGCGCGCCCTACGACGCGCTCTCGCCGGACCTCGTACTCGATGCGGTCGAAGCGGCCGGCTTCATGACCGATGGCCGCCTGCTCGCGCTGGCCAGTTACGAGAATCGCGTTTATCAGGTGGGCATCGAGGACGCGCAGCCGCTGGTCGCCAAGTTCTACCGCCCGGAGCGTTGGAGCAATGCGGCGATCGCCGAGGAACATGCGTTCGCGCTCGAGCTTGCCGGGGCGGAATTGCCGATGGTCGCGCCGCTGCGAATCGACGGCGAGACACTGCTCGAACACGAAGGTTTCCGCTACGCGCTGTATCCGCGTCGAGGCGGGCGAGCGCCGGAACTCGAATCGGTCGACAACCTGCAATGGATGGGCCGATTGCTCGCGCGCATGCACGGCGTCGGCGCGCGTGCGCGCTTCCGCGAACGTGGCGCGATCGATACCGACACGTTCATTCGTGTTGCCTCACGCGCAGTGCTCGCCTCCGGCCTGCTTCCGGAGCGTCTCGAAGCGACCTATCGCGCACGCACCGACGAGCTCGCGTCGATCATCGACGCGCGTTTCGCCGCGGCCGAACCTGCGTGCATCCGCCTGCACGGTGACTGTCACGGCGGCAACGTGCTGTGGACCGATTCCGGCCCGCACTTCGTCGACCTCGACGATGCGCGCATGGGCCCGACCGTGCAGGACCTGTGGATGCTCGCGCCGTCGCAACGCGCTCTCGATGCGTTGCTCGAAGGCTATGCCGAGTTCCGCGATTTCGACTTCGGCGAGCTGTGCCTGATCGAGCCGCTGCGCCTGATGCGCCAGGTCCACTGGGCCGGCTGGGTCGCCGCGCGCTGGCATGATCCGGCGTTTCCGCGCGCATTCGCCTACGTCGGCGAGGCGCGCTGGTGGGAACAGCATCTGAACGACCTGGCCGAGGCGCAGGCACACTTGGGCGAGGACTGATCCCGCCTGGCAGCTGGAGCGTTGGCGAATCGCAGGTTTTCGATTCCGCTCCCACGCGGTAGTGTCGTTCCATGCAATCGATCGAAGTCGTCCTGACCATGCTGCTGCTGGTCCTTGCCAGCGGCTACATCGTGCGCATGCTGCCGTTCTCGCTGCCCTTGCCGCTGGTGCAGATCGCGCTGGGCGCCGGTGTTGCGGCGGTGTTGCACCGCGGCGTGCGACTCGATCCCGAAATCTTCTTCCTGCTGTTCCTGCCGCCGCTGTTGTTCCTCGATGGCTGGCGCATCCCGAAAGAAGGCCTGTTCCGCGACGCGCGCGCGATCCTGCAGCTTGCGCTCGGGCTGGTCGTGTTCACGGTGTTGGGCGCCGGCTTCCTGATCCATTGGCTGATTCCAGCGATGCCGCTGGCCGTCGCGTTCGCGCTGGCCGCGATCGTCTCGCCGACCGATCCGGTAGCGGTGTCATCGATCGCTGCGCGCGTGCCGATCCCGCGTCGCCTGATGCACATCCTCGAAGGCGAATCGCTGCTCAACGATGCATCCGGACTGGTCTGCTTCCGCTTTGCGGTCGCCGCGGTGATGACCGGCCAGTTCTCGGCCGCGTCGGCATCGCTGACATTCCTGTGGCTCGCGGTGGGCGGCGTCGGCATCGGCGCGGCCGTCACCTTCGGCATCAGCCGCGGCCATGTCTGGATCACGCGCAGGTTCGGTCAGGATGCCGGTGCGCCGATCCTGATCAGCCTGCTGACGCCGTTCGGCGCGTATCTGGCGGCCGAGCATCTCGGCGCATCCGGCATCATCGCCGCGGTCGCGGCCGGCATTTCGATGAGTTACGTCGAATTGAGCGGCAGCGCGCTCGCGGCCACGCGCGTCCAGCGTGCGGCGGTGTGGGATTCGGTGCACTTCGCCTTGAACGGTATCGTGTTCGTGCTGCTTGGCGAACAATTGCCGGGCATACTCGCCGGCGCGGTCGCGTCGGTCGAGCAGGCCGGCCACGTCAATCCGTGGTGGCTGGCGGTGTATGCGCTTGCGATCAATGTCGGCCTCGCGCTGCTGCGCTTCGCATGGGTGTTGGTGTCGCTGCGCGTGAGCCTGTTTGCGGCGCGTCGTCGCGGCCAGTCCATGGCGCCGCCGAGCTGGCGGCTGATCGTGGCAACTTCACTGGCAGGCGTGCGCGGTGCGATCACCCTGGCCGGCGTGCTCACCTTGCCGCTGCTGCTGCCGGACGGCCATGCTTTTCCGGCGCGCGACCTGGCGATCTTCCTTGCCACTGCGGTGATCCTGCTGTCGCTGCTGGTCGCCAGCATCGGGTTGCCGCGCCTGCTGGTCGGGCTCGAAATCCCGCCGGAGCCGGAAGCCGCACGCGAGGAGAATCTGGCCCGTCGCGACGCCGCGAAGACGGCAATCACGGCGATCGAACGCGCCCAGAAGCAGCTGCCGCTGGCATCCGAAGAGCCCGAGGTCTACGCCAACGCGGCGGTGCGCGTGATGGCCTTGTACCAACGAAGGCTCGGCGACGACGGCACCGGCATCGACGCCGATGCGTTGCGCAAGGCCGATGCCGCGGAGCGTGTGCTGCGCGTTGCCGGCCTGCGCGCCGAACGCGAGGCGATCTTCGCACTGGCGCGCCACCATCGCATCTCCGACGATATCGCGCGCAAGCTGGTGCGCGAGATCGACCTTATCGAGGCGCGCTACAGCTGACGGCGTTGGGGCGGAATGCGGCGGCGCACCAGACTTCCGCTACCATGGCGCGCATGAGCCGCGCCGCCGACATGCCCACCGCCATCGTTCCCCATGACCGCCTGCGTCCGCTGCGCTACGCGTTGCGCATACCGCAACTGCTGTTGCACGCGTTGATCGCGGCTCCGCTTGCGCTGCTCGCATTGAACCCCGTGGCTGCGCGTGTCCGCGTCGGCGACACCACGTTCGAGAAGGCAATGATCCGCTGGTGGTCGGGCCGGCTGGTGCGCATCTTCGGTTTCCGTCTGCGCCGCTTCGGCGAACCGCTGCCGGGCGCGGTGCTGTACGTGGCGAACCACATCTCCTGGCTCGACATCGAATTGATGCACAGCCAGCGCCCGGTCAGTTTCGTCGCCAAGAGCGAGATCGCCGGCTGGCCGTTTGTCGGCTGGCTGGCGTCGCGTGCCGGCACGATCTTCCATCGTCGCGGCAGCACCGATTCGCTGAATGTCGTGATGGGCCGCGTAGTCGATCGCTTGCGTTCAGGCGTGCCGGTCGGTGTATTCCCGGAAGGTGGCAGTGGCCATGGCGACAAGGTTGGCACCTTCCACGCGCGCATCTTCCAGACCGCACTCGATGCCGACGTGCCGGTGCAACCGGTTGCGCTGCGTTACGGCACGCACGGAACGCAGGACCCGCGCGTGCCGTTCGGCGTGAAGGAAAGCTTCTTCGGTAACGTCCTGCGCATCCTCGGCGGCCCGCCGATGGATGCCGAGGTGCATTTTCTCGAACCGGTGCCGGCGACGCCGGATGCGCGTCGCCGCATGGCCGAGGAGAGCCGTGCGCGCATCGTGCGCCTGCTTGGTTATGGCGACTGACGTGTCCCAGGCGCCGGTGTGCGGGGCGGATTTCCAGCCGGCGCGGCTGCTGCGCAATCCGCATCTGCAATCGGTGCTGGCGTCGAGCGGTCTGCGTCGCTGGTTGTCGGCGAGCCGGCGCCGCGAGATCGAGCAGGGATCGACCGGCCACGTGATCGACTGCGGCGACGGTGTGCGCCTGCAGGGTTACCACACGGCGCAGCGCGCGCTGGCCGCACCGCGCGGGCTGGTCGTGCTGCTGCACGGCTGGGAGGGCAGCGTGCGTTCGGCTTACGTCGTCAACACCGGCGCTCGCCTGCTGCGCGAAGGCTTCGACGTGTTCCGTCTGAACTTCCGCGACCACGGCGACACGCACCATCTCAATCGCGATCTGTTCCATTCCTGCCGCATCGACGAGGTCGTCGGCGCGGTGCGCGTGGCGCAACAGCAGTTCGCGCGCGGACCACTGGCGATCGCGGGGTTTTCGCTTGGCGGCAATTTCGCGTTGCGCGTCGCGCTGCGCGCCCCCGAGGCCGGAATCGACTTGGCCTACGCGTTGGCCGTGTGCCCGGTCATCAGCCCGGCCGCCGGCCTGTTCGGGCTCGAATCCGGGCCGTGGATCTACCAGCGCTATTTCCTGCACAAGTGGCGCAGTTCGTTGCGCCGCAAGCAGGCGTTGTTCCCGGACGTGGACTGGTTCGACACCGATGAGCTCGCCAGCGACCTGCGTGGCCTGACCCGTGCGTTGGTGCTTCGCCATACCGATTTCGGTTCGCTGGAAAACTATCTCGAAGGCTATTCGATCGCCGGCGACCGCTTGCGTCGCCTTGCGATGCCGGCGACGATCCTGACGGCCGAAGACGACCCGGTGATTCCGGTCGCCGACTTCCGCGCGCTCGACTTGCCGCCGCAGGTCGAACTCGACATCGCCGCGCACGGCGGCCATTGCGGCTTCATCCGCAACGCGGCGCTGCGCAGTTTCACCGAGGACTACATCGCCGAGCGCATGCTGGCGCGGCTCGGCAGCGCCGCCTAGGGAATCCCGAAGAGGCCATTCCTGCCGCGCACCGCCGCGGCAACCGCATGCTTCGGATTGACGGATCCGACAGGATCAATCCGCCGACACCGTGCGCTCGCGTGCCCATTCGCGCAATGCGTTGACGCGTTCGGCCATCAGCACCGACAGCGGGCGCGTGGCGTGCAGCTCGGCGAGCAGTTGCGCCTGCGTCGGCGGCGACTTGCCGGCGACCGCGGCATACAGCGCGGCGACCACGGCCTGCTCGATCTCGGCGCCGGAACAGCCGTTGCTGGCGTCGGCGAGTGCGGCGAGGTCGTAGTCGGATTCGTGCAGGTCGCGCAGCGTGAGGTGCAGGCGGAAGATCTCGGCGCGCGTAGCCGCATCCGGCAGGTCGACGAAGAACACTTCGTCGAAGCGGCCCTTGCGCAGCAGTTCCGCTGGCAACGCCTGCACGTCGTTGGCGGTCGCGACGAGGAATACCGGCGCCTTGCGTTCGGCCATCCACGTGAGCAGGTAGCCGAGCACGCGGCGCGACACCCCGTCGTCGGAACCGGTGGTCGCGAGCGCTTTCTCGATCTCGTCGATCCACAGCACGCAGGGCGCGAGCAGTTCGGCGTTCTTCAGTGCGTCGCGCAGGTTGCGTTCGGTTTCGCCGTGGTACTTGTTGTAGAGCGTGCCGATGTCGAGCCGCAGCAATGGCACCGCGAAGCCGCCGGCGGTCGCCTTCGCTGCGAGGCTTTTGCCGCAACCCTGCACGCCGAGCAGCAACATGCCCTTGGGTGGATCGAGCTTGAGCGCGGTCTTCTCGCCGAGAAAGGCGGCCTTGCGCTGGGCGATCCATTGCTTCAGACGCGCAAGTCCGGCGACCTGGGTGAATTGCGCGGTGTCGTATTCGAAATGCAGCAGGCCGTCGCGGTCGAGCAACGCGTACTTCGCGCGCGCCAGTTCCGGCAGATCGGCGGCGGTGAGGGCGCCGTCGTCATGGATCAGCTTGCGCACGATGCGGCGGGCGTCCTCGAAATCCAGCCCCTTGAGGTTGCGCACGATCGCGCGCGCGGCGTCCGCATCGACGACGACCCGGCGGCCGTCGTGCTCGCGCGAGTAGTTGAAGGCTTCCGCGCGCAGCAGATCGGCCAGCGCATTCGCATCCGGCGGCGCGAATTCGAAGCGCGTCGCCGCGGCCGCGAGCTCGGGCGGCAGTTCGTAGCCGGCGCCGACCAACACCAGCGTGTGCTCGGCACACTCGAGCCGCTGCACGATCTCGCGCAGCAGGCGCAAGGTCATCGGATAGCGCAGATACGGCTGGAAATCGAGCAGCAGATAGATGCCCGGCGTGCGTTGTTGCTTGAGCGCGTGCAGCATCATGCTGGCGTCGGGCGGCGTGTCCTCGTCGTCGGCGTCGAGGTCGAGACGCTTGAGGCCATCGGTGATGCTCCAGCGATAGAGCGGGCGCAGCGCCTGCGCGATCGCATGGCGGAAACCCTCGATCACGCGACCTTCGGCGGCGGAGTCGACGAGCAGCAGCGGCGTGCGCGCACGCAGCAGGGTAACGAGATCCTGGTTGGCGGGCACGAGGTCGGGTGGTCGGCTGGGACGAAAAGGGGCGCCGCGGGTCGGCGCGGGCGCGCAAGCCTAGCACGCCGGCATCAGGCATAATTTCGTGCACCTGCCGCGCGCAATGCGGTACCCCGGGTTGCTTGCATCGCCCGGACTCCGTCCGGCGCTGGCACCTCCCATTCCTCCGCATCCGTCCAATTCCCACATGCTCAAAGACTCGATCGAATTGCACCGCCAGGGCCGCTTTGCCGAAGCCGAACAGGGTTATCGAGCGTGGCTCGAGGACCAGCCCAACGATGCCAACGCCATGCACCTGCTCGGCCTGCTGAAGCACCAGCGCGGCGAAACGACGGAAGCCCTGCAGATACTGGAAAAGGCGCATGCCATCGCGCCGGAAGATCCGCGCATCGACCTCGCCATGGCCTCGATGCACCTGCAGCTCGGTCACCAGGAAGATGCGCGGCGCGGTTTCGAGCGTGCGCTGGCGTTCGATCCGAACCTCGGCGGCGCGCACATCGGGCTTGGCCAGATCGCGATGGTGCGCGGCGATCGTGCGAGCGCGGAACAGCATTTTCGCATTGCACTGCGTGCCGGCGAGGATGGCCATGCATTGGCGGGCGTAGGCGCGATTTCGCTCGAGCGCGGCGAGCACGAAGTCGCACTGCGGTATCTGACACGCGCTTCCGAAATGGTGCCTGAGTCGGCGCTGATCCAGTTCCTGCTCGGCCAGGCGTTCACCCGGCGCGACATGCTGGCGTTCGCCGAGCGCGCGTTCGAGAACGCGCTGCGGCTGGAGCCGGGCATGCACCAGGTGCGCCCGTGGCTGGCGGAGGTGTTGCTGAAGGACGGGCGTACCCACGAAGCCGAACCGCACTATCGCTATCTGTCCGAGATGCCCGGCTACGAAGTGATTGCGCACAACGGCTTCGCCGACGTTGCGCGCATGCAGAACCGGCTGGAAGACGCCATCGCGGAATACCGCACGTCGCTCAATCTGCAGCCGGTGCAGGCATTGCCGACGCGCATGCTGGCGTGGTCGCTCGCGTCGCTGGGTCGCAATGCCGAAGTCGTCGCGGCGTACGACCACTATCTCGCCCATGCGCCCGAGGACAACGAGATTCGCAACGTGCGCGCCGACGTGCTGATGCTGGTCGATCGCTTGCCGGAGGCGGCCGCCGACTGGAACTACCTGCTGGTACGCGATCCGGGCAATCGACATGCGCGCCGCGAGCTCGCGCTGATCGAGGAGCGTCTGCGCCATTTCGACGCCGCGCAGGCGAATGCCGACATCGCCCTGCGGTCGCAGCCGACCGATGCGGAAATGCTGCTGATCCACGCCCGCACACAGCTGCGCGCGGGCGATGACACCGGTGCGCGCGCGACGCTGGAACAGCTCGGCCGCGGCGAACTGAGCGAAGGGCAGAACCGGCTGTGCTGGAACTACCAGGGTCGTGTATGCGATCGCGCCGGGGAGATGGCCGAGGCGGTGCGCTGTTTCACCGAAGCACATCGCGGTACGCCGGCGATGCTGCCGCCGCTCGACGATCCGCGGCCCGAACTCATCGTGGCGCTGCGCGAACCGCTTGACGAGCCGTGGGTCGATGCACCGGTCCTGCTGCTCGGATTGCCCGGCAGCGGCGTCGAGCGCATCGCCGCGTTGCTGGCCGATCAGCCGCAACTGGACGTGCTGCGCGATCGCATCGGTGCGGTCATGCGCAACGATGACTTCAATGATCCGCGCTTCGGGTTCTATTGCGGTCCGCTCGAGGCGTCCGACATCGATGCGCTGCGCGAACGCTATCTCGCGCCGATACGCGCGGCTGGCGCCGGCAACGGGAAAACCGTCGTCGACTGGCTGCCACGCTGGGATGCGAACCTGGTCGCACTGGTTCGCCGTGCGATGCCGGGGACACGTCTGATCATCGTCGAGCGCGATCCGCGCGACACGCTGCTGAATTGGCTCGCGTTCGGCTGGGCGCAGAATTTCGCATGTCCGGAGCCGGTTGTGGCGGCGGAATGGCTGGCGCGCGCGCGTCGCCATCTGCACTTCGGCGCCGAGCTCGATGAGCCGCGGCGCATCGTCGTTGCGGCCGATCCCATGCTCGAGAATCCGGCCCAGGCCGGCGGAGAACTCGCGCGATTCCTCGGTCTTCCGGCCCTGCCGGCAGGGCCGACGTTCGCGAGCACCCTGTATGGACTCGGCGACCTGCCGGTGCGCTTCCCGGCTGGCCATTGGCACGGCTACCGCGACGTGCTCGCGGAGGCGTTCGGCCACTTCGACCATGGATAACCCATGCGCGCGCCGATGACGGCTCTTGCCCTGATGCTTGCGATACCGGCGTGCGCGATGGCCGCGGTGCCGGGCCAGTTGACCCTGCCGCCCGGCTTCCGCATCGACACCTACGCCGACACAGTGCCGAACGCGCGCGAACTCGCGCTCGGCACGAACGGCACCGTGTTCGCCGGCTCGCGCGAGGCCGGCACCGTCTATGCGTTGACCGATGCTGACCACGACGGCAACGCCGAGCGCGTGCGCGTGATCGCGAGCGGCCTGACGATGCCGAGCGGCATCGCGTTCCACGATGGCGACCTCTACATCGGCGCGCTCAGCCGCATCCTCGTCCTGCGCGATATCGAGCATCACCTCGACGACCCGCCGAAGCCCGAAGTCGTCACCGACAAGTTGCCGGACAAGGCCCATCACGGCTGGAAGTTCCTCGGCTTCGGACCGGATGGACGGCTATACGTCCCGATCGGCGCGCCGTGCAACATCTGCGAGCCGGGCGCGGAGTTCGCGCGCATCATCAGCATGAAGCCGGATGGCTCGGACTGGCGCGAAGTTGCCTCAGGCGTGCGCAATTCGGTCGGTTTCGACTGGCAGCCGGGCACGAAGGAACTGTGGTTCACCGACAACGGCCGGGACATGCTCGGCGACGACCTGCCCTCCGACGAGCTGAACCGCGTGGCGAGCGCCGGAGAGAACTTCGGCTATCCGTATTGCCACCAGGGCGACACGCTCGATCCGGAACTGGGCAAGGGAAAATCCTGCAAGGACTACGTCCCGCCGGTGCACAAGCTCGGCGCGCACGTCGCCTCGCTCGGCATGCGCTTCCATTCCGGCGCGATGTTCCCGGCCGCTTACAAGGGCGCGGCGATCATCGCCGAGCACGGTTCGTGGAATCGCACGAAGAAGTCGGGCTATCGCGTCGTCGCGGTGCGCCTCGACGGCGCGCGCGTGCTCGGCGAGCAGGTGCTGATCGACGGCTTCCAGAAGAACGAAGCCGCCAGCGGCCGCCCGGCCGACGTGCTGGTCATGCCGGATGGCGCGCTGCTGGTATCCGACGATCTCGCCGGCGCGGTCTACCGCGTCAGCTACAAACCCGCGGGGAAATGACGATGCGCATCCGCAGCCACGATTTCGACGACGGCCAGCCGATTCCGGCAGCGTGCGCGTTCGGACGCCGCGGTGATGCCGGCGAACCATGCGTCTTTGCCGGCAACCGCAACCCGCAGCTGGCATGGTCCGACGTGCCCGAGGGCACGCGTTCGTTCATGCTGATGTGCATCGACATCGACGTGCCGACCCGCGCCGACGACGTCAACCAGCGTGGTCGCGAAGTGCCGGCCGACCTGCCGCGCGCGGAGTTCGTGCACTGGCTGATGCTCGACATCCCGCGCGAATGCCGCGAACTTGCGCAGGGCAGTTGCAGCGACGGCGTCGTTGCGCGCGGCAAGCGCATGCCGCCGGGCCCGCCCGGCGCGCGTCAGGGCCGCAACGACTACACCGGCTGGTTCGCTGGCGACGCAGCGATGGCTGGTGACTGGTTCGGCTACGACGGCCCGTGCCCGCCGTGGAACGATGCGCTCGTGCATCGCTACCGTTTCCAGCTTCTCGCGCTCGATGTCGCCGCGCTCGACGTTCCCGACGATTTCACCCTCGCCGACGTGCGCGCCGCAATGGTCGGCCGCGTGCTCGCCGAGGCCGTGTTGACCGGCACCTACACCTTGAACCCGGCATTGCGGCGCGCTTGATGACGTTCGCCGGCGAATCGGTGGCCGCACGCCGCGCTGCCGCGCGCGCGCTGGCCGAGCAGGGGCGCATCGCCGAAGCCGAACACGCATTCGCGGCGCTGCTGCACGACGCGCCATCCGATGTCGACTCTCTGAACTTCCTCGCACTGCGCGCGCACGGTCGCCGCCGCCTCGACGAAGCGATCGATTTGCTCGCGCGCGCGCAGGCGGCGCATCCGGACGATCTGGCGACCTTGATCAATCTCGGCGTGATGCTGCGCGAGCAGGGCCGCCTCGACGAGGCCTGCGCGGCCCTGCGCCGCAGCGTGCAGCTCGCGCCGGATTTCGCACTGGCGCGCTTGCGTCTGGCCGAAGTGCTCGAGGCACTCGGTCGCGATGCCGACGCATTGCCGGCCTACTACGGCGCGATCACGACCGCCCAGCAGCGCGGCCAATGGCTCGGTGACGCGACGACCGCGCCCGGCCTGCGACAGCTGGTGCTGCATGCGATGCGTGTGGTCGCGGCGGGGCGCCGCACGCTGTTCTCGGCGCTGCTCGATCCGCTGCGCGAGGTCCATGGCGGCGCCGCGCTTGCGCGGGTCGAGAAGGCGCTGGCGATCCATCTCGGCGATCTCGCCGCAACCTGTCCGGAATCCGCGCAACGGCCGAAATTCCTGTATTTCCCGGATCTGCCGGCGCCGCGCTTTTTCGACCGCGACCTGTTTCCGTGGTACGCCAGCCTCGAGGCGCAGGCCGATGCGATCCGCGCCGAGATGCTCGCGGTGCTGGCCGCGGACAATGGCTTCGAACCCTTCCTGGGTCATGTCGAGGATCGCCGCCAGCTCGGCGAACTTTTGCGTGGAGAGCGCGGCGAGCCGGCATGGAATGCGTTCTTCTTCCATCGCCACGGCATGCGTGACGAAGAAAATGCGCGACGTTGCCCCCGCACCGCCGCGGCGCTTGACGCGGCACCGCTGTGCCGCATCCGCGCGCACGCGCCGGAGGCATGTTTCTCGGTGTTGACGCCCGGTTCGCACATCCTGCCGCACCACGGTGTGACGAACACGCGCGTGGTCACGCACCTCGCGCTGGTGGTGCCGGACGATTGCGCACTGGTCGTCGCCGGCGAGGCGCGCGGCTGGACCGAGGGGCGCTGCTTCAGTTTCGACGACACCTACGAACACGAGGCATGGAACCGCAGCGCCGACACGCGCGTCGTGATGCTGATGGACGCGTGGAATCCGTATCTGACCGAGGTGGAACGAGTCGCGCTGACCTCGCTGATCGAGGCGATCGGCGACTTCAATCGCGCTGCGGAAACGCCGGCGATCTGAAGACGGACGCGCGCGGCGCGTGTCGTCAGCCGCCGGCCGGCAACCACAGCAGCAACGCGATGCCGAGCACGATGCGGTAGATCGCGAATGGTGTGAAGCGGTGCGTGCGGATGTAGCCGAGCAGCCATTTCACGGCGACGAATGCGGTGACCAGCGAGACGACGAAGGCGATCGCCAGCGCGGTCCAGTCCTCGTGCGCGGCGCCGCCGCTTTTGAACGCCTTCAGCAATTCGTAGCCGCTCGCGGCGAACATGGTCGGGATGCCGACGAGGAACGCGAACTCGGTCGCCGCGGCGCGGTTGCCGGTGCCGGCGAGCATGGCGACGAAGATCGTCGCGGCCGAGCGCGAGGTGCCCGGGAAGATCGCCGCGACGACCTGGGCGAGGCCGACGAGGATCGCGACCCGCCAGGTGATCGTGCTGTGTTCGGGTTGCCGGGCCGCCAGCGATTCGGCGCCGAGCATCCAGATGCCGCCGATGATCAGCGCCCATGCGATCGGCGTGATCGTTTCCGGCAGCTTGAAACCGAGCCTGGTCGCGGCGAAGCCCAGCGCGCCGGTGATCAGGAACGCGACCAGCAGCTTCAGTGCGTAGTCGCGGTTCTCAGCCTTGTCGAGGCCGGTCGCGAGCTGCCACAGGCGCTGGCGGTAGATCAGCACGACGGCAAGGATCGCGCCGGCCTGGATGACCACGTTGAACACGTCCGAACGTGCGCCGAGCCAGCGCTCGGCGATCAGCAGGTGGCCGGTACTGGAAACCGGCAGGAATTCGGTGATGCCTTCGACGATGCCGAGCAGGATCGGGTTGACGAGGTCGTTCACGGGGCGCCTTGCGATGGGAATCGGTGGCCGTGAAGTGTAATGCGGCGGACGGCTGCGCCCGTGCACTGGCCTGAGCAGCGTCGGGCCTCGGTCGGTCGTTTTGCCTTGGTGGGGCCAAGGATCAGGGACGTTCCGTTCGATGTGCTCGCTGAAGCGCGCGCAGATCGGATGCTTCGAGTTGGTGAAATGTCGAAATTAATTGCACCAAAATTGCGCAGGAAAATTGATCCATGTTTTTCAACCAACTGATTTTGTTGGACGCGTTAGCGATACGCCGCTGGCACGCCCATTGCTTCATCCGTGCACCACTTCCCTCGAGGTTTTCCCATGTCCGTGCAGAATGTGCTCAAGCAGATCAAGGACAACGAGGTCGAGTTCGTCGACCTGCGCTTCACCGACATGCTTGGCAAGCAGCATCACATGACCTATCCCGCGCACTCGGTCGACGAATCGTTGTTCGAGGACGGCAAGATGTTCGATGGCTCCTCGATCGCCGGCTGGAAGGGCATCAACGAGTCGGACATGGTGCTGCTGCCGGATCCGGACAGCGCGATCATCGATCCGTTCATGGCCGACAAGACGCTGTTGCTCAACTGCGACGTGCTCGAACCGACCACGATGCAGGCGTATGCGCGCGATCCGCGTTCGCTCGCCAAACGCGCCGAGGCCTACCTGAAGTCGACCGGCATCGCCGACACCGCGTTCTTCGGCCCGGAGCCGGAGTTCTTCATCTTCGATTCGGTGCGCTACCGCAACGACATGGGCCACGTCTCCTACCAGATCGATTCGGAAGAGGCGGCATGGTCCACCGGCAAGTCGTACGACGGCAACAACTCCGGCCATCGCGGCGGCGTCAAGGGCGGCTATTTTCCGGTTCCGCCAGTCGACACGTTCCAGGACTTGCGCAGCGAGATGTGCAAGGTGCTCGAACAGGTTGGCCAGGTTGTCGAAGTGCATCACCACGAAGTCGCGAACGCGGGCCAGTGCGAGATCGGTACGCGCTTCAACACGCTGGTGAAGAAGGCAGATGAGCTGATCACGATGAAGTACGTGATCAAGAACGTGGCGCACCAGAACGGCAAGACCGTGACTTTCATGCCCAAGCCCATCGTTGGCGACAACGGCTCCGGCATGCACGTGCACCAGTCGCTCGCGAAGAACGGCCAGAACCTGTTCGCCGGCGATCTCTACGGAGGCTTGTCGCAGACCGCGCTGTACTATATCGGGGGCATCTTCAAGCATGCGCGCGCGATCAACGCGTTCGCCAATGCGAGCACGAACAGCTACAAGCGCCTGGTGCCGCATTTCGAAGCGCCGGTGATGCTCGCGTACTCCGCGCGCAACCGTTCGGCCAGCTGCCGCATTCCGTTCGTGCAGAGTCCGAAGGCGCGCCGCATCGAAGTGCGCTTCCCGGACCCGGTCAACTCGGGCTACCTCACGTTCGCGGCGCTGATGATGGCCGGCCTCGACGGCATCCTGAACAAGATCGACCCGGGCGCGCCGGCCGACAAGGATCTGTACGACCTGCCGCCGGAGGAAGAGAAGAACATCCCGACGGTCTGCCATTCGCTCGACATGGCGCTCGAAGCGCTCGACAAGGATCGCGCGTTCCTGAAGGCCGGTGGTGTGTTCTCCGACGACTTCATCGATGGCTACATCGACCTGAAGATGCAGGAAGTCACTCGCTTCCGTGCGGCGACGCATCCGCTCGAATACCAGATGTACTACGCGATCTGAGTGCGGACTACCTCTCCCGCTTGCGGGAGAGGTAGTCGTGCGAAGCGAGGCGGCTGTGGCGGAGCGGAGTGGAGCGCGTCGCTCCTGGTTCCCTCATTCCAACCCTCTTCCGCAAGCGGGAGAGGGAGCTTGCCCATCGTTCCGGAGCGCGCGCATGAAACTCGTCGTAGCGATCATCCGTACTGGCGAGATCGGCGACGACGCGCTCTGAGGCGGCCGCGATGCGCATGCAAGCCACGCTCATTGCCGCATCGCTCGCAACTCCCGATCCTGCGTTCTCCGCGACGCCGCAGCCCGACAAGGGCGACACCGCGTCGATGCTGCTGTCGAGCGCGCTGGTGCTGCTGATGGCGGTGCCGGCGCTCGACCTGTCATATGGCGGCCTCGGGCGAGCCAAGAACATGCTGTCGGTGCTGATGCAGGTTTTCGTCGTGTTCTTGCTGGTCTGCGTGCTGTGGTTCGTCTACGGCGGTGCGGGCGGCTTTCCCGGCATCGGTGCCGAGGTGTGGATCCAGGCGCAGGCAATTGGCATCACGATGGCGTGGTCGGCGGCGGTCGCACTTGTCGCCTACAAGGTCGCGGATGTTCTGGTCGGCCTGCGCGTCGCCGAAGAACACGAGTGCGGCGAGTTCGACATCCATCCCCGCGGCGACTCTGCCTACGACCACTGATGCGATGAAGGCAGCGTCGCTGCCGGATGCTCCCTTTCCGGCAGCGCGAGTCGACCGTGCGGTCGTCAGAACAAATGCATGAACAGATAGATGAGGATGAGCAGGCCGGCTGGAACACCGAGCAGCCATGCAATGAAATACTTGCCCATGAGGCAATCCTCCCTTCAATGGAGGACGGCGCAATTCCGCGCCGCCCTCCGGCGATTGGTGCTACAGCGAGCGATCGAATTCCTTGATTTGCTTGTGCGCCTCATCCTTGGCGATGCCGTAACGCTCCTGCAGCTTGCCGGCCAGATATTCACTGTTGCCCTCGGCGACCTTCAGGTCATCGTCGGTCAACTTGCCCCATTTCGCCTTGAGTTGTCCGGCGATCTGCTTCCATTGGCCCTTGATCCTGTCTTCGTTCATTGAATTCTCCCGTGTGAATGGCGTGGCATGAATCAGTCGCGCGACTTGAGGCCGCTGGAATCGACGTCCTTGACGCCCTTGATGCTCTTGGTCGCGGCGACGGCCTTCTTGACCGCGATTTCGTTGGCCAGCACGCCGGTCAGCGTCACCACGCCATCGACGGTCTTCACGCTGATATCCATGCTCTTCACGCCATCGGTGGTCGCGAGCTCGGATTTCACCTTGGTCGTGATCCAGGTATCCGTCACCGGCTGGTCGGATTTCATTGCGGTTTCGCCGCTCGCGGTGGCTGTCTGCGCCATTGTGAAAGAGGCACAACCCAGCGAAAGCATCGAAGCGAGAGCAAGGGTCGACAAGCTGTTCTTCATGGGAATCTCCTTTGACGAGCAGCGCCTGCGGAAGGCGCGGCGACCGGCGGTCGCGTGGGCAAACCATGGATGTGCCGCGCGGACCAGAAGATGAACAACGAAAATTTCATGGGAGATGGCATTCAGGAAAGTCCTCGCGGAATTTGCACTAGACTTGTGCAATGAAGGCAGCTCCGCGCATCCCAGCGCCACTTTCGACGAGGCCCGGGAGTGGTGACCCCGTGTTCGAACAGGGTGCGACGCCGATGGCGATCGTTGATCGCGACATGTGCCTGCGCGCGGCGAATCCGGCGCTGTGCGACTGGCTCGCGGGCGGTACGCGCAATTGGCGCGGCGCGTCACTGGCATTGCTCGATGCGAGGCCGCCGCTGTTGTGCGAAGCCATCGCACGCGCATTCGGGGACAACCGGCGGGTCTGGGTGCGCGAGGCGCGGCTGCGCACGGCGACGGGTGACCGCGGCGCTGATCTCGCGCTTACGCCGATGGATGCGCAGTCGCTGCTGCTCGAACTGCAGCCGGTTGGAGCGGATCCGGTGCCAGGCGTGCGCCTGTCCGAATCGTTGCGCGGGTTCGCACACGAGGTGCGCGGTCCTCTCGCCGGCATGCGCGGTGCGGCGCAATTGCTGCAGCGGCGCGTCGAATCCGCCGACTTGAGCGAACTGGCGCGATTGATCGTCGACGAAGTCGATCGTCTCGCGTTGCTGTCCGATCGCTTGCTGCATGTCGGTGTGATCGCGGATGGCGCGCCGATCAACATCCATGAGATTCTCGAACGCGTCGCTGCGCTGATCGCCGCGGAATCCTGCGCGCCACGCATCCGGCGCGACTATGACCCGAGCCTGCCCCAGGTTTGCGTCGATGCCGACCGTGTCCAGCAGGCGTTGCTCAATTTGATGCGCAATGCGTCGCAGGCCGGCGCACGCGAGATCACGCTGCGTACGCGCGCGGAACATCGGTCGCGCATCGGCGATGCCGTGGCGCGCTTGGCGGTACGTATCGATGTGATAGACGATGGCTGCGGCGTGCCGGCCGAACTCGCCGAAACCCTATTCGCGCCACTCGTCTCCGGCCGCGCCGACGGCAGCGGCCTCGGCCTCGCTATCGCGCGCGAAATCGCACGCGAGAGCGGCGGTGAACTGAGCCACGCCGGTCGTCCCGGCGCGACCGTGTTCAGCCTGCTGCTTCCGGTGAGCGCATGACGACCCGATACGCTCGCATGGGCCGCGCAGTGCAGGTGCGTCGATGAGCGACATCTGGATCGTCGATGACGATCGCACCGTGCGCCTGGTGCTCGCCGCCGCGCTGCGCGAAGCCGGCTGGCAGCCGCGCGAATTCGCCGATGCCGAGGCTGCGCTCGCCGCGCTCGACGAAGCGACGCCGGACTTGCTGTTCAGCGATGTGCGCATGCCCGGCATCAGCGGCCTCAAGCTTCTCGAACGCATTGCCACACACGAGCCGCGCTTTCCGGTCATCGTGATGAGTGCGTTCACTGACGTCGCCTCGACGGCCTCGGCGTATCGTCTCGGCGCATTCGACTACTTGCCCAAGCCGTTCGATCTCGACCAGGCGGTCGCCGCCGCGCGCCGAGCGCTGGCGCAACCCCACGCGGCGAAGGCTGCGCCGTCGACGCAGACGCACGTTGACGCCGAGTTGATAGGTCGCAGTGCCGGCATGCGCGAGCTCTTCCGCGCGATCGGCCGCGTTGCCGCCAGCGGGCTCGGCGCGCTGGTCACCGGCGAAACCGGCACCGGAAAGGAACTGGTCGCACGTGCATTGCATCGCGAGAGTCCGCGTGCCGCGCAGCCGTTCATAGCGCTCAACACCGCAGCGATTCCGGCGGAACTGCTCGAATCGGAACTGTTCGGCCACGAAGCAGGGGCGTTCACCGGCGCAGCGCGTCGTCACGCCGGCCGGTTCGAGCAGGCCGATGGCGGCACCTTGTTCCTGGACGAGATCGGCGACATGCCGTTGGCGTTGCAGACTCGCCTGCTGCGCGTGCTCGCCGCCGGCGAGTTCTACCGCATCGGCGGGCGAGAACTGATCCGTGCCAACGTGCGCGTGGTGGCCGCGACACATCAGGACATCGATGCAAAGGCCCGGCGCGGCGATTTCCGCGCCGACTTGCTGCATCGACTCGACGTCGTGCGCCTGCACCTGCCGGCCTTGCGTGAACGGCGCGAGGATATTCCATTGCTGGCCGAACACTTCCTCACCCAGGTGACGGCCAGCGCAGGTATTGGCACGAAACGGTTCTCGCCGGCCGCGCTCGGCGTGCTGCGCGACTACGCCTGGCCCGGCAACGTGCGCCAGCTCGAAAACCTGTGCCGACGCCTCGCAGTGCTCGCGCCGGGCCGCGAAGTCGGCGTTGGCGACCTGCCGCCGGCATTGCTCGATGCCATGCCGGTCGAATCGCTGGCCGACTGGAGCGCTGCGCTGCGCGAGTGGGCAACGCAGCGCCTCGCCGCCGGTGCCGACCACATCCATACCGAAGCACTCGCCGAGTTCGAGCGCGTACTGCTCGACGCCGCACTCGCCGCGCATGGCGGTCATCGCCAGAACGCGGCCAGATCACTCGGTCTCAGCCGCAATACGATGACGCGCAAGCTCGGCAGTTCGCGTCGCCGTCGCGATGGATGAGCTCGTCCACATGCGCACCGACGCATGCTGCGTCGATCGTCGTTGGGCCGGCGATTCTGTCGCAGTTGCCGTCTCGATCCGCACGGTCGCTTCTGTGTATCTTTGCGCTGCATCTGCCTCGATTCCAAACCCATGACTGACATCGTTTCCGTCCGCGATGCCGCCGTCGCCGACATTCCGTTCCTTGTCGACGGCAATGCCGCGATGGCCCGCGAAACCGAACACAAGGCGCTCGATCGCGATGTGCTCGAACGCGGCGTTGCGGGCCTGTTCGAGCAGCGCCAGCGCGGCTTCTACCTGATCGCGGAACGCGCCGGCGAACGCGTGGGCTGCCTGCTGGTGACCTATGAATGGAGCGATTGGCGCAACGGCGACTGGTGGTGGCTGCAAAGCGTCTATGTGGCCCCGCACGCACGGCGCGTCGGTGTGTTCCGCGCATTGCATGCGGAAGTCGAGCGGCGCGCCCGCGCTGCCGCCGGCGTCATCGGCTTGCGGCTCTACGTCGAGCAGGACAACCAACGTGCACAGGCGACGTATGCGTCGCTCCGCATGGCGCCGACACACTACCGATTGTACGAACGCGAATGGCGTGAGGAAGGCGGCGATGCGCCATGAGCCGCCGCGATCGCTGTTGCGCACCACTGGCATGCACTGGGTGACGTCGTGTTGCGTCCGCTGATTCGCCGCGGCGTGCAGGAGATCTGCGATTTCTGGGTGCTCTGCTTGGTCCCGGGATTGCCGTCGTTGTTGCCATGGCGCTGGGCGTGGGCTTGCTATCGCGCGCTCAGCCGTGCGCCGGTACTGTTGGAGGATCAGGTGCGCGCCTGCGCGCAGATCATCGAACTAACGCTTCCCGGTGCTGATCGCAGGACGTTGCGACGCAGGCTTCGATTGCTGCGCATGCTCGACTTCGCCGACCTGTATCTCGCACGCCGCACACCTTTGTCGGTCGCGCCGGGTGGGCACTTCCGTGTCGAGGGCGAATGGCCTTCGGGACCGTTCGTGGCGGTCAGCTTCCACTACGGCAACGGCATGTGGATGTTGCGCGACCTGTTGCGCAAGGACCGACGAACGACCGTCATCGCCGCGCCATTCGAGCCGGGCGACTACAAGGGGCGGCGTGTCTACTTCGGCTATTCGCGCGCGCGCCATCGCGAAATGGAGCGTTCCGCCGGTCATGCCGCGGCGTATCGTCCGCGCGTGCGTGAAAAACTGATCAAGGCGCTGGCGGATGGCGACGTCGTGATGGGTCTGCTCGACCTGCCGCCGCGCCTTGTACCTGCCAACCAGCAGGCAGTGCGAATACTCGATCAACCGGCGTCACTGCCGGTCGGCATATTCCAGCTCGCGGCCGCAGCGAACGTACCGGTGGTTCCATTCTGGGTCGAACTCGATGCGAAAGGCATGCGCAGGCTGATGATCGGCGACGCGCGCGATGCACGTGATACCGCCGGCAATCTTGCCTGGTTCGCCGCGCTGCTCGATTCGCTGATCCGCCGCGATCCGGCCGCATGGTATTTCTGGACCGAGTGGCCGACGTGGCTGCCGGCGGCCGAATCCATCGACACGCCTGCCGCGCCGGAGACGGCACCATCCGGGTGAAGCGGTGGTGACCGGCGCTCGCGTTGGCGATTGTCAAGCGGGTGTGCAGGCGGAACAATAGCGGTTGGGCAATCCGGAGCGGCATGATGAGCGGCGAGCGAATCCTTCCCTGTACCTTGGCGATGACATGACGAAGCCAGTCGGCATCATCGGCGGCGTGCGTATCCCGTTTTGCCGCAACAACACCGCTTACGCCGACGTCGGCAACTTCGGCATGGCGGTGAAAACACTTGGCAGCCTGGTCGAGCGCTTCGACCTGCATGGTATTGAACTGGGCGAGGTCGCCTATGGCGCTGTCATCAAGCATGCCTCGGACTGGAATATTGCGCGCGAGGCGACGTTGTCGTCCGGTCTCGCGCCGACCACGCCGGGCATCACGACCGCGCGCGCGTGCGGCACCTCGCTCGACAATGCGATCATCGTCGCCAACAAGATCGCGACCGGACAGATCGATGCCGGCATCGCCGGCGGCACGGACACCACCAGCGACGTGCCGATCGTCTACTCCAGGCCGTTGCAGCAGCGCCTGCTGGCGATGAACCGCGCGAAGGCGCCGCTGGAGAAAGTCGAGGCGGCGGTCAAGGGCTTCTCGCTGTCGGATCTCAAGCCTTCGTTCCCCGGTGTGGCCGAACCGCGCACCGGCAAGTCGATGGGTGAACACTGCGAGCTGATGGCGAAGGAGTGGCACATCCCGCGCGACGAGCAGGATCGTCTTGCGCTGGCCAGCCACCAGAAGCTCGCTGCGGCGTACGAGCGCGGTTTCTTCAAGGATCTGGTCGTGCCGTTCCGCGGCGTCGAGCGCGACAACGTATTGCGCCCCGACACCACGCTGGAAAAGCTCGGCCTCTTGAAGCCGGCATTCGACAAGACCTCGGGCGAGGGCACGCTGACCGCCGGCAATTCAAGCGCATTGTCCGACGGCAGTGCCGCGGTGCTGCTGGCGAGCGACGAATGGGCAGCTGCGCGCGGGCTCAATGTGCAGGCCTACCTCACGCATGCGCGCGTGGCCGCGGTCGACTTCGTGCATGGCGAGGGCCTGCTGATGGCACCGACGATAGCGGTGCCGCGCATGCTCGCCGAGGCCGGTCTCAGCCTGCAGGATTTCGATTTCTACGAGATCCACGAGGCATTCGCCGCACAGGTGTTGTGCACCTTGCGTGCGTGGGAGTCGGCCGATTACTGCAAAAGCCGGCTCGGCCTCGACCAGCCGCTCGGCGCGATCGACCCGGCCAGGATCAACGTGAACGGATCGAGCCTTGCTGCTGGCCATCCGTTCGCAGCGACCGGTGCGCGCATCGTCGCCACGTTGGCGAAGATGCTGGAGGAAAAGGGTTCGGGCCGCGGCCTGATCTCGATCTGCACGGCGGGCGGCATGGGCGTGACTGCCATTCTCGAACGGCCCTGAGTATGCTGCAGGCGGGCCTGCAGCCTCGGGGAGAGATATGGAAAACAGCAGCTATGCGCTGGTCCTGACAGGATCGGTGCTTCCCGGCTATTCGCCGGAAACGGTGTGGCCGGCACTCGCAACGTATTTTCGCATGGCGCCGGAGAAGCTCACCGGCCAGTTGCTTGCGCGCGCACCGTTGACGATCAAGCAGGGCGACGATCTCGGCAAGCTGCAGACCCTGCAGGCCGGCATCGCCGCGGTCGGTGCGGAAGCTGAAGTCTGCGCGCCGGATGGTCGTCCGGCATTGTTCGTGCTGCTCGACAACGCGCCGCGCGGGCCGGTGCCGCGCGTGCTGGTCGACGAGCGCGTAGAGCACGGCTTGTGGCCGACCTCGCTCAGCGTCGCCGAAGTCGGCACCCAAGCGTGGAAGCCATATCACGAATTCGATGTGCGTCCAGTGGATACGCTGCCGGCGCCGGAGCCGGAACTCGCTCTGGACAAGCCGTTCCATGCCGGCGACGTCAAGGCGACGATCGTGAGGGTGGCGCCGGTGGCCGAAGCGAGCGTCGAGGAGCCGGGCGCGCTGCCGTCCGGCGCCGCGATCCATGCCGGCTTCTGGCGGCGCTGCGCGGCGTATCTGTTCGACTACTTCATCACGTTCGTGCTGGCGTATGCAGCGGGCCTTCTCGTCGGTGTGGGGATGGGTACCACGCTCGGAGGAGCCGTTGATTCGATGAGTGCATCGCTGCTCGGAGGCATCATCGGCTTGGTCATCGGCTGGCTGTACTTCGCTTTGCAGGAAAGTTCGGCCGCACAGGCGACTCTCGGCAAGCGCGCGATGGGCATCAAGGTCGCCGATGACTATGGCCAACGCATCGGCTTTGGACGCGCGAGCGGACGCTTCTTCGGCAAGATCCTGTCCGGCCTGATCCTCGCGATCGGTTTCATGTTGGCCGGCTGGACCGCACGCAAGCAGGCCTTGCACGACATGCTGGCCGGCACCGTGGTGGTGTTCCGCGACGTGCGTCCGGGCCAGCCGCTGCCGGAGGCACGGCCGCCGATGCCATGGTACGGTTGGCTGGTCAACGGCCTGTTCATTGCTGCATGGCTGCTGTTCGTCGCGGCGATGTGCTTCTACATGTCGGCCGCGATGCAGGCGGGTGCAAGCATGCTGCGCAACGGCCAGGGCTTCTGAGCGGAATTGGAATGTGCGGCCACGGATGGCTGTTCTTGGACTCGACGAAACCGCCACTCCGCGCAGCGGCATGAGGCGTCGAAGCGGCGCTCAAAAATGCAGGCAGGAAAACGAAAAGGCCGCCCGAAGGCGGCCTTTTCACGAGAGCATGGAGCCGCTCAGCGACCGAACGTGAACAGCGTCGGCTTCCAGCCGTCTTCGCTCTGGTAGCTCTGTCCGCGGCGCTTGCGCATGCGGTCGATCAGTTCGAGGCGGCGCGCCTCCGCCCATTCGTGGCGGGCCGTCTTCAAGGTCGATGCATCGACGCCACGTGCAGCCGCTTCTTCCTTGCGGTACTCGACGAAATCCTCGTACGCCTCGATCTCGTGCTGAAGTTCGCGCACGCACAGCTCGATCATGATCGCGTCGTCGAGGTAACCGAGCACAGGCACGTTGTCGGGAATGATGTCCTGCGGGTTCGCGAAGTAGGTCAGGCAGGCCAGTACGCGCTGCTTGTCTTCCTCGGGCAGTGCGAAGCCTTCATCGTTGACCATCGCGATCATGCTGTCGAGCTTGGCGAGGCGTTCGGCGATGAAGTTCGGCAGGGCGACCTGATGGCCGTCGGCGAGCAGCTTCGAGGCAGCTTCGGTCACCTCGCGTGGTGACAGGTGCTTGGCCTGCTCCTGCGACTGGTGCATCGCGGTGATGAAATGCTTGAGGTCGGCATCGCCGAGCTCGATCGTGATGGCGAGCGACATGGGAGCAGCTCCACGGAAAAGGATGGTGAGACTAGCTAGCCGGTGTACTTGGCGTCAATTGGCGGCCTTCAAAGTATTCCCACCAGCCCCGCGCCAAACGCAGTCACGATGCGCGTGTAGATCGTCTTCAGCGGCAGATCGACCTCGGGGAAGTCGCCGACATCGGTATGGCAGGCGTAGAAACCCGGATCGCCGGGCGGGAGCGGCGTGCAGCCTGGTTTGAGTTCGAAACTGCTCGCATAACGAAATGGCCAGATGTCGAACAGCGGCAGGGCGGTCGAAACGTCGGCAATCGTGTCGTTGATCCGTCCGAGCAGACGCGGGCGTTCGGCCTTGGCGATGACCCAGGCATTCTGCGGTTCGGTATTGCGCAGCACGGCCGCGCGCACACGGCTGGCGACGGCCTTGTCGTAGATGATGAAACCGGATTCGGTGTTGTAGTTGTCAGAGCGCGGGTCGAAGTTGTGCGAGCCGATCACGCTGACGCGATCGTCGATGACCAGCGACTTGGCATGCAAGCCAAGCCGCACGCCGTCGTGCTTGAGCGGCGCGCGGCCGTAGCGCTGGTATCTGCCGATCTGGCCGCCGCCGGACAGCCCGGCATAGTCCTGGATGAAATCCTCCGCATCGGCCGGGAATGGCTTGAACTCGTGGATACGGAAGCCGTAGCGCTTCAGATACCGCTTCTTGTACTTGTACGACAGCGCATAGACGTAGAACGCGTCGGTCGCCGCGAGCGAGTTCGTCGAGACGATCACCGGCACGCGCGGCGAGCGCTTGTACAGCTCGCGGAAGATCTTGCGGGCGCTGCGGCTGAGCACGAGGTAGGGGGTTTCGAACACGACCTGCCTGCGCGCGCCGACCAGCAGCTGGCTTATGCGCGCGGTCAGTTCGATGCCGGCCGGGTCGCCCGGACGCGAGGCCTTGTCCGGAGCATCGGAGAAATAGTCGACGCGGGCGACCTTGAGCGCGTCGGCGGTGAAGTGCTCGCGTATGTAGGCCGCATCGTCCGCGTGCGCGCGCAACGCCGCGATGCGGTCGCGGTCGATCCCTTCCGGGGCGGCCAGCGCGCCATGCGTGTCGGCGTCGTCGACGAGGCGGCGGTTGACGTCGTTCAGTCGGGTCAGCGGCACGCTGCGCGGATTCGCCCAGAACTGCTCGAACGAAGCCTGCATCTCGGCGCCGGCTTTCGGCCCGAGCACGAGCACGTCGCGGTCGCGGTAGTCGAATTCCTGATCCCAGTCGAAATAGCGGTTCTCGTAGTTGCGTCCGCCGGCGATGCCGATCTCGCCGTCGATGAGGAACAGTTTGTTGTGCATGCGCTGGTTGAAGCGCGAGAAGCAGCACAGCACACCGGCGGCAAATTCCAGCGGTTGCGTGACGGCGTCGTCGAAGGTCGGGTTGTACAGCCGGAAATCGAGGTTCGCGTGCGCGCGCGCTATGCGCGCGAGCCATTCGACGTCGTCGAGCGAGAACAGCTGGTCGGACAGCACGCGCACCTTCACGCCGCGCCGCGCCGCCGCAATCAGTTCGTCGAGCACCAGCCAGCCGGCATCGTCCTCGGCCCAGATGAAGGTCTGGATATCGATGCTCTCCTTCGCCGCGCGGATCAGGTGGATGCGCAGCAGCAGCGCGTCCTCGCCGCGTTCGAGCACGTTGACGTAGTGCGCGGGCGCATCCGGCGTGCTTGTCGCGCGTGCCTCGTCGACGAGCGCCCGGTACGGTGATTCGATCGCGCAATGATCGGCGCGCTGGCAGCTGAGATCGGCCGGACGCTCCGCGACGAGCGCATCGGCCTTGCGCGCCAGGGTGCGATTGAGTCCGCAACCGCACAACAGGAGCAGCGCCGCAGCCAGAGAGAGGGCGTGCACGAGGCGCCAGCTGTCGACGCGGGACACGAAGCCGTCGTGCGGGTTCACGGCTGCAAGGTTGTCGCGGAAGGCTTGGCGTACACGCTGAAACCGAGCTCGACCTTGTCGCTCAAGGTGCCCAGTCGCGAGCGCATGCCGAAGGGTGAGCGACTGATGACCCCGCTGGCGACGATTGCGCAATCGTAACCGGGACGCGCGCAGGTGGCCGGTTCCAGCTTCAATGCCACTGGCTGGCTGACGCCGCGCAGCGTCAGCCAGCCAGGCAGATCGCCGCCTTTCTCAAGGCGCTGCAACGGAAACGGCTCGGACACGAAGTGGATCTGTGGATGCGCCTTCGCATCGAAGAATTCGGGCGACTTCACCCAGTTCTCGTAGCCGCGTGCATTCATGCGCACGCTGTCGACCGCGATGCTCGCGTCGACCACGGCCTGGCTGCGGAAGCGATCCACATCGACGCTGCCGTGGACCGATTCGAAGCGGCCACGCACGCTGACCAGCCATACCACCTTGACGCGGAACTCGGCGCGCGAGCGCGCGCCGTCGAGTTCGATGCGATCGTCAGCACGCGCCTCCGAGATTGATGTGGCAAGCCATGTCGCGGCCAGCGCCCAGCACAGCATGGCGTGGCAAAGCGCCACCGGTCGACTCACGGCCACCAGAAATGGCGCACCTCCGCAGTTCCGGGCTCGAGGGCGCCGTCCGGGAAGGTCATCCACACGACGCCGGCCGGAGGGATGCCGCGGCCGGAGTCGGATGCGCCTTCGGTCATCAGCGCGACCAGGCTCTCGAGGCCGGGATTGTGGCCAACCAGCAGCAGTGAACCCAAGTCGGCATGCTCGTCGAGCACGCGCAGCAGGGTCGCCGGTGTGGCCTCGTAGATGCGCGCGTCGCTGCGCAGTTCGGCAAAACCGAGCACGGCGAGCACGCGTTCGCAGGTCTCGCGTGCACGCGCGGCCGGAGAATACAGCACGCGATCCGGCGTCACGCCATGCGACTTCAGCCACGCACCGGCGGCATCCGCCTCGGCCTCGCCACGCAGGCTGAGCACGCGTGCGATGTCGTCCTGATCCGGCATCTGCGGTTCGGCGTGGGCGTGGCGCAGCAGGATGATTTCGCGTTTGGCCATGACGACTCCTTCCTCGGGGTTCGATAGGCGATCATGCCCGAATCGGCGCACGCGCGGTCAAGCGCGCTGGATGCGCAGACGATCATCGCGGCACAACGCAACCGGCAGGCGGCAATGTCTGCCCGCCTGCCGGTGTCGGGGCAATCCAGGGCGTGGTGCGACTCAATCGCGATCCATTCCCATGCCAATTGGAGTCGAGCCGGAATCAGCCGCCGGAATTCGTGTCTGCGGCCGGCGCGCCGCGACCGCCCCGACCGTGGCGTGCGGCGGCGAGCTGCTCGGGCGTCAACGTGTCGGCGCCACCGCTGAGGCGGTCGAAGCGCGCCATTTCCTTCGCTTCGAAATCAGCCTTGGTAACGGTGCCGGTGCCGCTGGCGTCGTAACGCTTGACGAAGGCTTCGGCGCGTTTCTGCACGCGCGCAGTGGTTGCGGGCGACGCGGCGACTTGCGCGGCGTTGACGCTGCCGCTGCCTTGCGGGTCGAGCTTGGCGAAGCGGGCGTCGACCCAGGCGTGGTATTCGGCGCGGCTGATGACGCCGTCGTGATTGGCATCGATCCGGTCGAAGAAGCGCTGGCGTGCCGCGTCCCGCGCGGCGGCGCGGTCGGTGGCGGTGCCGTTGTCTGCGAGGGCAGCACTGGTCGTGGCCAGCGCGCCGGTGCCGAGCAGGGCGGTGGCGAGCAGGGTAGGGAGGAGCTTGCGCATGATGGGGATCTCGTCGTGACGGCCACGCTGGCCGCACCCCTATTGAACGCAGAGGGCTCCGGAATGTTTACCGCCGCGCTGCAAAGATCGCGCAAAGTCGTGTCAAGACCTGCGCAGGCGGGCTCGTCTATGAATGCTTCTTCAGCCAGCGCAACAACTTCGACCAGTCGTCCTGGTGTGTGCGCACGATCTCCGAGTGGTAGTCGAAGATGCTCTTGCCGAGCGCGTTGGCGAGCACGTAGCCCTGCGTGTCGCGCAGTTCGCCGACGAGCGGGAACGGGAACGTCTTCATTTCCTCGACCGCGAGTTGCGAGGCATTCGTCCACGGTTTCAGGCGGTTCGCCACCACGCCGACGGCGACCTTGCCGCGCTTGATCCGCGGCAGCTCGGCGATCTCGGCGAGGAATGGCTCGGTCGCTTCCAGATCGATCGCCGAGGGCAGCACCGGCACGACCACCGCATCGACGGTGTCGAGATACTCGGCCACCTCGTTCGCACGGACGCCGGCCGGCGTATCGATGATCACGCGTTGGGTGTCCGCCGGAACGTGCTTTTCCCAGTCGCGCCGCAGGCCCGGCACGCCGAGCACCGCGTTTGCGTGCAGTGCGCGTTTCTCGCTCCAGCGCAAGGAAGAGCCCTGACGGTCGGCATCGACCAGCACGGTGTTCTTGCCATCGACCGCGTAGTACGCGGCCAGATTGGTCGCCAGCGTGCTCTTGCCGGCGCCGCCCTTCGAACTCGCCACCAGGACCTTCAGCATGGATGCCTCCGTCGGTACGCAAAGTGGCCCAGAGGGTACACCGGTATCGTCATTCGGCGAACCTGAACGACTTTCACGCGGGCCTGCAGTCCGACGATCAGGCGACTCACCGCCACTAGTAGCCCGCCGCCTGCCCGTCCTTGCGGCCTTCGGAGGCGCCGATGTAGACCTTGTTCTTCGCATCCCACTCGATCGCCTGGTAGCCGCCGTAGGGGCCGTTGGCAAAGCGCACGGAATGGCCTTTCTGCATCAGGCCGCGCACGGTTTCGTAGGGGAAGCCGGATTCGAGGTCGATCCAGCCGCCGTCCTGCATCGGTTCGGCCTGTGCTTCGGGCGAGGTCGAGCCTTCGTGCTGGATGCGCGGCGCGTCGCCGGCTTCCTGCAGGTTCATGCCGAAGTCGATCAGGTTCATCACGATCTCGGCGTGGCCTTGCGGCTGCATGTCGCCGCCCATCACGCCGAAGCTGAGCCACGGCGCGCCATCCTTCGTGAGGAACGCGGGAATGATGGTGTGGAACGGACGTTTGCCCGGCGCATAGGTGTTCGCGTGGCCTTCCTTCAGCACGAACATCTCGCCACGGTCCTGCAGGATGAAGCCGAGGCCGGGCGGGGACATGCCTGAACCCATGCCGCGGTAGTTGGACTGGATCAGCGAGACCATGTTGCCGTCCTTGTCGGCCGTGGTCAGGTAGATCGTGTCGCCGTCGAGCTTGTGCGTGCCGGGCTCGACCGCCTTCATCGCCTTGTCCGACGAGATCAGCTTGCGTCGTTCGGCCGCATATGGCTTCGAGATCAGCCACTCGACCGGTGCCTTCGCGAACGCGGGGTCGGCGTAGAACTTCGCGCGATCCTCGAACGCGAGCTTCTTTGCCTCGACGAACAGGTGCACATGCTCGGTGCTGCCGAACGGAATCTTCGAGAAATCGTAACCTTCGAGGATGTTCAGCATCTGCAGCGCGGCGATGCCCTGGCCGTTTGGCGGCAGTTCCCACACATCGACGCCGCGATAGTTCGTCGACACCGGTTCAACCCATTCGCCGGTGTGCGAGGCAAGATCGTCGTAGGAAAGGAAGCCGCCGTTTGCCTTGAAGTAGTCGCCGATCACGTGCGCGATGCGGCCCTTGTAGAACGCGTCGCGGCCGCCGTCGGCGATCGCCTGCAAGGTGTTCGCGAGATTCGCGTTCTTCCAGACTTCTCCCTTCGCCGGCGCCTTGCCGTCCTTCGTGAACTGCTCGGTGAAGCCCGGATACTTGCCGAGTTTCGGCACCGACAGGGCCCAGTAGTGCGCGATCAGTTCGGTGACCGGAAAGCCTTCCTGTGCGTACGCGATCGTCGGCGCCAGCACCTGCCGCATCGGCAGCTTGCCGAAACGATCGTGCAGCGCGAACCAGCCATCGACCGCGCCCGGCACGCTGACCGGCAGCGGCCCGGTCGGCGGGATCGCCTTGTAGTCGTGCTCCTTGAACCATTTCAGCGTGAGCGATTTCGGCGAGCGCCCTGAACCGTTGTAGCCATGAAGCTTCTTCGTCTTCGCATCCCAGACGATCGCGAACAGGTCGCCGCCGACGCCGTTCGACACCGGTTCCATCAGGCCGAGCGCGGCATTCGCGGCAATCGCCGCATCGACCGCGCTGCCGCCCTTCTTCAGCACATCGAGGCCGATTTGCGTCGCCAGCGGATGCGACGTCGCGACCATGCCGTGCATCGCCAGCACTTCCGAGCGCGTCGCGAACGGCTTGCCGGTGATGCGGTCGCCGGCGTGCGCACTGCAGGTGGCGAGCGCGGCGAGCAGTGTGAGCGCGATGCGGTTCATGGCAGTCCCCCCAACAAAGCGCCGAGCATACGACGCAGCGGTTGGTGCTGCGCAATCCGTTCGGCGATCGAGCACGCGATGCCGCACGAATTCTTCGCCCCCGTTGCTCCGCTGATCGAACCCGATCGCGTCACGCTCTGCCGCATTCTCCTGGCACGGCCTGCCGTTGCGCATCGAACGGGGTGGCAGCGGCCATCGCCTGATCGCGAACGACGCGTCCGGCTTCGAGCCTTGGCCTGAGTGTCGGCTACTGCGGCAACTGCGTCAGCAGCCAGTGCCACGCCGGCAAGGTCGCCATCGACAGCGCGATGCCATAGCCGACCAGGGCGGCGGCGAGCTCCGGCGCGAGGCCGGCCAGCGACAGCAGGGCGCCAGCGGTAATCATCGGCGGCATAGCGGTTTCGTAGATCGCCGCGCCGCGCAGTTCGCCCGACAACCCGAGCAGCGAGCACAGGCCCAGCGCGAGCAGCGGCATCAGGACGAGTTTGGCGAGCAGACCATATGCAAGCGGCGCGCGGTGATGGCGCGGCAGCACCAGTCGCAACTGCATGCCGCTGGCCAGCGCGACCATGGGTAGCAGGCTGTCGGCAAGCAATGCGAGCGGCTTGGCGACGGCATGGGGATAACTCGCCGGCATCAGCACCAGCGCGACCAGCAACGCGACGAACGGCGGAAATGTCGCGATGCGACGCATGATGCCGAACAGGGTCGGGCGCTCGCCGCCGTACACGCCGAGCACGATCAGGCCGAACGTGGACAGGATGATGAAGGTGCCGAACTGGTCGTAGACGACCGCGTAGCGCAACGCGCCTTCGCCGGCCAGCGCCGGCATCAACGCGAAACCGAGGAACGAGGTGTTGCCGAGTGCGATCAGCAGCAACAGCACCGCGGTCGTGCCGCGATCGAAATGCAGGAGGCGCGACAGCGCGAACGTCAGCGCGCAGCTCGCGACGAGGATCAGCCATGGCACCGCGATCACGCCAAGCAATTCCGCACTGAACACGATCCGCGGCGCATACAGCAGGATCGCCGCCGGCAGGCAGACGTAGAGCACGACGAGGTTCAGCGTCGCTGGCGAACTCTCCGGCACCAGCCGCCGCCACGCCAGCAGCCGGCCGAGCGCCAGCATGGCGAGGATGAAGCCGAAGGCGGAGGTGACGGACATCGGGCGTGATCGGCGCGTTGCTGGCGAAGGCGATCCGTCGCCCGGAGTGATACGGGCGCGCAATCTACGCACTTTCCGTATCGATGGTGCCTGCGGGCGCGTTTGTTCTGCGCGGACCGGCTAGATGCAGAAGGAGGCGTCGCCGGGCATCACCGCCTGTTCCCGCGCGACCGCAACGAGGTTCCAGTCGTCGCGGATCGTCGGCGCCTTGGCCGTGTCCGTGGCGCTGCCGATGCCGGCGGACAGGTGCGGCGCCAGCGCGTCGAGCACGCCGATGCGTGCGTCGGGCGGCAATCGTGCCGCCGCGGCAGTCGCCGCGAACATGAAGCTGAGCAGGATCGCAACGAGACGGCTTTGCATGGCGGCGTTGTCCTTGCGGCGTCCGACGGGATTCTATTCGCCGAGCACTTCGCGCATGAACTCCGGCTGCGCCAGCGCGGCCTTGTGCATGTCGACATTGTAGTAGCGCGTCGGGAACTGCTTGGTCGCGGCGCCGCGTTCGCGAAAGCCGGAAAGGTCCGCGCCCTTGCGCGCCATCGTGCAGCTCCACCAACCGGTCGGATACAGCGGTTGCGGGAAGGTCAGCGTCTTCACCGAATGGAAATCGGCGAAGCGCATCGCCGAGCGCATCGCCTTGATCAGGTCCAGATGCACCAGCGGCGATTCGCTCTGCTGCACGAGGATGCCGCTCGGCTTGAGCGCCTTGTAGCAGGTCGCGTAGAACTCGGCGCCGAACAGGCCTTCGGCCGGGCCGACCGGGTCGGTCGAGTCGACGATGATCAGATCGATCGATTCCGGTTCCTGTTCGGCCATGTACTTGATGCCGTCGATGAACAGCAGTTCGGCGCGCGGATCGTTGTTCGACGCGCACAGCTCCGGGAAATACTGCTCGGACAGACGCGTCACGCGCTCGTCGATCTCGACCTGCACCGCGTGCTCGACTTCCTCGTGCTTGAGCACTTCGCGCAAGGTGCCGCAATCGCCGCCGCCGATGATGACGACGCGCTTGGCGCGCGCATGCGTGAACAACGCCGGGTGCGACATCATCTCGTGATACAGGAAGTTGTCGCGCGTGGACACCATCGTGCAACCGTCGATGATCATCAGCTTGCCCCAGTCGGTCGTGTCGTAGATCTCGATCGACTGGAATGGCGTCTGTTCGGCGTGCAGGCGTTCCTTCACGCGCAGGCCGAACGAGGAGCCTGAGCGTTCGTGCTGCTCGGTGAACCAGCTGGGGGCGGCGGCGTTCTGCTCGGACACGGACATCGTGTGCTTCCTGCGAAAGTTGGGGGCGGTAGTGGCCGATTCCGTCGACGCGGAATTCGGGGTGCAGCTTTTCGGGGCGCGATTGTAGCGGTTCCGCGCGACACCGACATACGCACAAGGCAACGCCTCGTTACACTATGCGCCCCTGTATCGCGAAGATGGAGCTCCGAGGTGACCGAACAGCGCTGGACCGCCGATCAGGCGCGCCACACGTGGGCCGTGCCGCACTGGAGCGAGGGCTATTTCGATGTCGGCGACGATGGCGACCTCAAGGTGCGTCCGCGCGGCGCCGGCGGCCCGATCCTGTCGCTGCCGGCGATCGTCGCCGATGCGCAGGCGCAGGGCGCGCGCCTGCCGCTGCTGGTGCGCTTCGCGGACATCCTGAACGATCGCCGCGCGCGTCTGCAGCGCGCGTTCGCGAATGCGATGGCCGAATGGGACTACGGCGGCGGCTACACTGCGATCTATCCGATCAAGGTCAACCAGCAGAAGAACGTGGCCGGCGAACTCGCCGCGAACGGCGCCGAAGGTTTCGGCCTCGAAGCCGGCTCGAAGCCCGAGTTGATGGCCGTGCTCGCGCTTGCGCGGCGCGGCAGCACGGTGATCTGCAACGGCTACAAGGATCGCGAGTACATTCGTCTCGCACTGATCGGGCGCAAGCTCGGCCTCGACATCTTCATCGTGATCGAGAAGCCGTCCGAACTGCGCTACGTGATCGAGGAATCGCGCGCGCTCGGTGTCGAGCCGCTGCTCGGCGTGCGCATGCGCCTGAAGAGCCTCGGTGCCGGCAAGTGGCAGAACTCCGGTGGCGACAAGGCCAAGTTCGGCCTGACGCCGCGCCAGTTGCTGACCCTGCTGGATGAACTGAAAGCCGCGAAGCTTTCGCACACGCTCAAGCTGCTGCACTTCCACATGGGCTCGCAGATGTCGAACGTGCGCGACATTGCGAACGGCATGCGCGAAGCGGTGCGTTATTTCGTCGAACTGTCGCGCATGGGCTTGCCGATCACGCACATGGATGTCGGCGGCGGCCTCGGAGTCGACTACGAAGGCACGCGTTCGCGTTCGGATTGTTCGATCAACTACGGCCTCGGCGAGTATGCGTCCGCGGTGGTCGGCGCGTTGTCCGAAGCCTGCGCCGCGAACGGATTGAAGCCGCCGCACGTGCTGACCGAATCCGGGCGTGCGTTGACCGCGCACCATGCGGTACTCGTCGTCAACGTCAGTGAAGTCGAGCAAGCGCCGCGCGGTGCGGTGCCGCCGCCGCGCGCGGATGAACCGGCTGTGCTGCGCCGCCTGCGGGAAACGTATGCGGAGATCGACCAGCGCCCGCCGACCGAGTTGTACCACGAGGCGCAATACCAGTTGTCCGAAGGTTATTCGCTGTATGCGCTCGGGCAGCTTTCGCTCGCCGATCGCGCCGAACTCGACGATCTCTACTATGCGGTCGTCAATGCGGTGCGCTCGCGCCTGAAGCCGGATGAACGCGTGCATCGGCAGGTGCTCGACGATCTCGACGAAACCCTGGTCGACAAGTACTTCGTCAATTTTTCGGTGTTCGAATCCGCACCCGACATCTGGGCGATCGACCAGGTGTTCCCGATCGTGCCGATCTCCGGTCTCGACCGCGCGCCGGACCGGCGCGGCGTGATCGCCGACCTCACCTGCGATTCGGATGGGCGCATCGATCACTACGTCGAAGCCGACGGCGTCGATGTCAGCCTGCCGCTGCATTCGTTGCGCGAAGGTCAGCCGTACCGACTTGGCATCTTCATGGTCGGCGCGTACCAGGAAACGCTCGGCGACATCCACAACCTGTTCGGCGACACCGATGCGGTGAGCGTGAAACTGGACGGTGATGGCTACGCCTTCACGCACCAGCGCCGCGGCGACACCACCGACCTGATGCTCGACTACGTCGGCTACGATCTCGCCGCGCTGCGCGCCGCGTATCGCGACAAGATCGCCGCGGCCGGCGTGGATGCGCGCGATGCGAGCGTGCTCGAAGCGGCATTGGAAAAGGGGCTGACCGGTTATACATATCTCGCCGAGTCCGCTTGAGGATTCGGCTCCTGGCGGCCACGCCGGCGCGGCCGCCTGTCGCGGCCGAAATGCCCACATGCATCAACGCAAATCAGGAGGCATCGACGATGGGATCGTTCAGTATGTGGCAATGGCTCATCGTGCTGCTGTTCTTCGGCATCGTCCTGTTGGTGCCGATCTGGAAGATCGTCAGCAAGGCGGACTATTCCGGCGCGTGGTCGCTGCTGCTGTTCGTGCCGCTGCTGAACATGGTGGCTCTGTGGGTTTTTGCATTCTCCGAATGGCCGAACGCGCAGCGGCGCGCGTGAGTTCACTTCGGCCCGTTTGCCGCCTCCGACCATGAATCCCGACGCTGGAAACACGATGAACGAGCAACCCGCCTTGAATGATCTCAACGTCGGTTTCATCGGCCTCGGTGCGATGGGCCTGCCGATGGCCGGCCATCTCGCCCGAGCCGGCCTGCTGGCGGCTGTGTGGAACCGATCGCACGACAAGGCCGCGGCGGCGGCGAACGAGTTCGGTGTCGCCGCGCCGCGCACGCTGGCGGAAATGATTCCGCTGTGCAACGTGGTCGCTTTGTGCGTGCCGGCGGATGCCGACGTGCTGCACCTCGCGCGCGAGATCACCACGCACGCGAAGTCAGGCACGATCGTCGTCGATCATTCCACCGTGTCATCGGTGACCGCGAAGGAAGCGCACGCGATTCTCGCGGCAGGCGCTTGCCCGTTCCTCGATGCGCCAGTGTCGGGCGGCGTCGAAGGCGCGAAGAATGGCAAGCTGTCGGTGATGGTCGGCGGCGATGCCGACGTGCTGATCGACGTGCGTCCCGCGCTCGATTGTTACGCGGCGAAGGTCAGCCACATGGGCGCGGTCGGCGCCGGCCAGAACACCAAGGCGGTGAATCAGGTGCTGGTCGCCGGCATCGCGCAAGCGGTGTGCGAAGGATTGGCATTGTCCGAACAGCTCGGCCTCGATCCCGAACGCCTGCTGCCGACGCTTCAAGCCGGCGCGGCCGGAAACTGGTTTCTCGACAAGCGCGGCGCGACGATGCTGAAGGACGAGTTCAAGGTCGGATTCAAGCTCGCGCTGCTGCACAAGGACTTGAAGATCGTGCGCGAACTGGCGCTCGCCGCCGGCACCGACCGCACCGTGATCGAGAAGTCGCTGGCCGACTACGCGGTGCTGATGGCGCAGGGCAGCGGCGACGACGACATCTCGGCGTTGATCCGCCTGAAGCGCAAGCGCTGAAATGGCGCGCTGGCGTCGGTTGCGCCGCCTTACTCCGACCTGTCACGGCCTGTCGAAGCCGTCCTTGAAAATCACATCCGTGCCGAACCTCCAGAGCTTCGCATTGTTGTCGGTGATGTAGAGCGATCCGGCAACGAGGATCGGGCTTTGCCAGTGCACGCTGCCGATCTTCGGCGAGGTCCACAGCACGTTGCCGGTGAGCGGATCGTGGGCGATAACGCAGGTGCCGCCCGTGCATGCGCCGGCATGATAGAGCACGCCGTTGGCGACGATCGCCGAGGTCGATGACGATGTCTTCGTCCAGCGTTGGGACAGTGCGGGCTGGCCGCCTGCCCCCAGACCGAGCTGCAGGCCCGACAATCCGCTGGCGTTGCCGACGAACAGCCAGGTCGAGTGGTCCGCGGGGTTGACCCATACCGCCGGTTGCTCGCGCATGCCGCCACCGCCCTGCGGCACGCTCAGGAGCTGCAGTTCGCCGCCGACATGCGCGGGCGCACCGGCGCCGCTCATGTTGTCGAGGTTGATCAGGCGCAATTTCGCATCTTTGCCGACCTGCATGCCGAGGTGCGCGACCGCGCTGCCTGCCGGCGTCGGCAGGATTGCCATCGACACGGAGCCGAGATCGGTGTCGCTGTCGTCGAGCGATTGGAAGTTCGTCGGCGTATAGCTGTCGCGCGGCAGTCCATTGCCGCTGCCGCTGCCATCCGGTGCCAGCGCGAGCACGCTGTCGCCCCAGTTGAAGCCGCCGCCGTTCGCGTTGAAGTTGCCGTTGCCGGTGGCGATGTAGACGCGTCCGGTAGCGGCATCGAATGTGGTGCCGCCGCGGCCCCAGATGCCGCCCATGCGGCCGGATGGACAGCCTCCGCTGGCGAGCAGGGTGCTGACGTTGCTGCACATCACATTGAACACCTTGCGTGCGCCGTTCGCGAGATCGATCGAGACGAGGTGGCCCTGGTAGTCGCCACCATCGCCGATATAGCCGTCCGTCACGACGACCAGATAGTTCGTGCCGTTCGCACTCGCGATGGTCAGGCCCGAGGCGCCCTTCTCGACGTCGGTCTTCAGCGTGATGGATTGTGGCCAGCCGTCGCTGGTGATCTCGCTGCCGTCGCCGACCTTGTATTTGTGCGCGTTGCCGTCGGTGCCGTAGCTGTAGACGAACTGACGGTTCGGGTCGATTGCCGGCGAGGCGGTCGTCGGCTGTTTGCCGGTGGTCTGGTGCGACCAGACCTCGCTGCCGGTGGCTGCGTCGATCGCCATGACCTTGCCGTTCTGGCTCAGCAGGAACAGCAGATTCTTTGTGCCGCTCGGCGTGGCGACATTGGCGAGATAGACCGGAGCGCTGTCGACGCTCGAGGACAGCGTGACCGGATTGGCGTAGAGCGGCACCAGTTGCGCCACATTGGCCGTGCCGATCGCCGTTTCCGCGGTGTTGCTGCCGCTGTGCGCGGCGTCGTAGCCGAATTGCATCCAGTCCGCCGCGTGCGTGTAGCTGGTCAAGGCGAGCGCAGTGGCGAGTGTGCTGCGGGAAAGCAGGCGGGTCGATGCCATGATCGTCCTCCGGGCAGGGGATGCGCCGGACGCCAGTGTTCCGCGTTTTCGTTGCGGGAACCTGACATGGGATGGAGCGCCGGGCGCGGCGCGATGATGCACCCGATCGCGCCGCGACGCATGTGGCACGGAGTGCCGTGGCGCTGTGGGCCGGAGCGATCCGCACGGACCGCTCCGGCAATCCGTTACGGATTCGTTCCGTCGAAGCCGTCGATGAAGATCACGTCGCTGTCGTCCACGGAAAATACGGCAGTGACGCTGCAATCCTGCGTGATCGCGGCGGTTGTATAGAGCGTTCCGGCCAGGCTGCCGCCACAGCCACTCGCCGAGGCGACATGGCCGGCGGCCGGCGTCAGCGTGAAGCTGATGGAAGTGCCTTCCGGCACCGTCTGAGGCGTGTCCGGTGTGATCGTGCCGGCGCCGCTGGCGATCGGCGTCACGACATGCGTGATCGCGGCGAACGTGGCGTTGACCGTGCAGTCGGCGGTAATCGGGCCGGTGGTGTAGACCAAGCCGTTCAGGCTGCCGCCGCAGCCGTTGACGCTGTCGATCGCATAGTGCGCGTCGGGTGTCAGCGTGAAAGTGGTCGTTGCGCCATCGATGACGGTCTGTGGTGTGCCTGGCGCGATGCCGCCGTGCGCACCGGCCGTCGGCGTGACCGTGTGCGTGGCGACGAAGGTCGCGCTGACCGTGCAGTCGGCCGTGACCGGGCCCGTGCGATAGAGCGTCCCGTCGAGCTCGCCACCGCAGCCGCTGACGCTGTCGATTGCGTAGCCCCGATCGGGCGCAATCGTCAACGACAAGGAGGCGCCCTGGTCGACGAGTTGCGGTGTGCCAGGCAACACGCGCCCATGCGCACCGGCGTTCGACGATACGGTGTGCGTTGCCGGCGGATTGCCGAGGTCGAAGCGCTGCAGTCGCGTGCCGGCGGCCACGTAGAGCGCGCCGTTGGCGAGGATCGGACTCTGCCACTTGATGCTGCCGATCGTCGGCGAGGTCCACAGCACCGAGCCGTTGAGCGGGTCGCGCGCGTAGAGGCAGTTGCCGCTGCTGCAGGAACCGACGTGGTAGATCACGTCGTTGACGATGATCGTCGAGGTCGCGTTGGTACTGTTCTGCCAAGTCGGCTGCAGATACGGTTTGCTCGTCGTCGTGTTCAGCGTGACTTTCAGGCCGGACAGGCCGCTGCCGTTGGCGATGAAGACCCAGTTGTCGCCGTTCGGCGCGATCCATGTGGCCGTCTGGGTTTTCATCCACGATTGGCTGATCGGAACGTTGATGACGTCTATTGCGCCGCCGACGGCGCCCGCGGAACCGGTGCCGCCCATCTTGTCGAGATCGATCAGGTGCAGTTTCGAATCCTTGCCGGTCTGCACGCCGAGGTGCTGCACGTTGCTGCCAGCCGGTGGTTTCAAGATTGTCAGCGAGGCCGAACCGAGATCGACGTCGCCGTTTTGAAGCTCCTGGAAATTGGTCGGTGTGTAGCTGTCCATTGGCATGCCGCCACCGGCGCCGGTGCCGTCCGGCTTCAGCGCCAGCACGCTGTCGCCCCAGTTCTTGCCACCTGTGTGGGCGTTGAACTGGCCGTTGCCGGTCGTGATGTAGATGCGGTCGGTGCCGGCGTCATAGGTCGCGCCGGGGCGGCCCCAGATGCCGTTCTGGCGGGACGAACAATCATTCACGCCGTTCTGCCCGTTCAGAATCATGTGGATCGTCACGTCGCTGCACAGCGTGTTGAATACGGTCTGCGTGCCGACCGTCAGGTCGATCGACGTGATGTGGCCCTGATAGTCGCCTTGGTCGCCGATGTAGCCGTCGTTGACGGCATACAGGTACGTGGTGCCACTGGTAACCGCGAACGCCAGCGCCGAAGCACCTTTCTCGACGCTGTACTTGAGCGTGGCGATCTGTGGCCAGCCGCCCGTCGTGATCTCGACGCCATCGCCGATCTGGTATTTATGCACCTTGCCGTCGATGCCGTAGGCGTACACGAACTCCCGGCTCGGGTCGATCGCCGGCGAGCTTTCGGTGGGCGCCTTGCCCGTGGTCGTATTCGTCCACACGAGCGAGCCGTCGAGCGCGTCATATGCCGTCGTGCGCCCGCTCTGCGCAGTCACGATGATGAGATCTTTGGTGCCGCTCGGTGTCACGACCGCGCGCGCAAGCACGGGCGCTGCATTGGTCGTGTCGCTCATCGTCACGTCGTAGCGCCGCGCCAGTTGCGACACGTTGCTGCGCGTGATCGTCGCCTCATCCGGATTATTGCCGCTGTGCGCGGCGTCGTAACCCCATTGCAGCCAGTCCGCGGCATGCGCGTCGAGGCAGGGCAGGGACAGGCAGGCAAGCGCGACCGCGCCGCACAGGTGCTTCAAGTGCATGGGATTCTCTCCGAGGTGCGGGCCGGTGGCGAGATGGCCGGTCGCGAACCCCGATGGTATGCCGCGGCAGGCCTGCTTGTGATGACGCAGTGCACAGCGAACGCCGCGTGGCGAGGCCAATGGGTGATCGGGCGCAACGCAAATCCAACGTGAGCCGTGTTAACTAACAGGACCTTGGGCGAGGAGGATGGGGCATGCGGGCACTCGATCGGATCGGAATCCTGGTGGTACTGGCCTTGGCGGCGACATCCGCGGCAGCCGTAACGCCGACGGATCTCGCGCTGGTACGCTGGCCCGATGCGAACACCACGTTCGCGCAGCCCATCGCGATCCGCGCCCCTGATGACGGCAGCGGGCGCGTGTTCGTGATCGAACGCTGCAGCGCCATCCGCGTGGTCAAGAACGGGCAGCTGCTGGCGACGCCATTCGTTTCCATCAGTGCCAGCTGCAGCAGCGAGCAGGGCATCCTCGGCCTCGCGTTCGATCCGCAGTTCGCGAGCAACGGCACGTTCTATGTCACCTACACCGCACCCTCGGCCGACCCGCGCCTTGGCGCGACCGCCGACCAAGTGCTGGCACGCTACATGGTGTCGCCCGCGAACGCGGACGTGGCCAATCCGACGGGTGAGGTCATCCTGCGCGTGCCGGATATCGCCGCCAACCACAACGGCGGCGACCTGCATTTCGACCATCAGGGCTATTTGAACTGGTCGATGGGTGATGGCGGCGTGCAGGGCGATCCGAACGGTTTTGCCCAATGCACCGGGCGCAAGAAGGCCGACAGCAATCCGGCCAGCTGCCATTCGACCTCCGGTTCGGGGCCAACGTACTACCTGCTCGGCAAGATCATCCGCCTCGACGTGCATGCGACCACCGCCGCGGCACCAGCCAACTTCTGCGGCGTGGCCGCGGGGCAACCGGCGCCGTACGCGATTCCGCCCGGCAATCCGTTCGCGGACGCGGCGCAGCACCCGGACGAATGCGCGGAGATCTTCAACTGGGGATTCCGCAATCCGTTTCGTTTCAGCATCGATCGCGCAACGGGTGACATGCTGATTGGCGACGTCGGCCAGAATGCCTACGAGGAGATCGATTTCCAGCCGGCCGGCAGTGCCGGCCAGAACTTCCAGTGGAACCAGTGCGAGGGCTTCCATACGTACCCGAGCGGCGCGGCATCGTGCACAGGACCGGCCGGCAGTGTGCCGCCGAAACTCGACTATTCGCATGCCAGCGGACGGTGCGCGGTGGTGGGCGGCTATCGTTACCGCGGACCGATCAGCGCATTCCAGGGACAATATGTGTTCAGCGATTCCTGTTCGGGACTGGTCTATGTCGTCGCGAATGCCGGCGGCGCGGTGTCGCCGTGGGCATACGAGACGCTCGCCGGCACGCCGGCAATGAGCACCTACAGTTTCGGCGAGGATGCGCAGGGGAACCTGTATGCCGCCGATGGCGGCGGCAAGATCTACGTGTTCCACTCCGACAGTTCGACCGACCTGATCTTCAAGGACGGCTTCGACTGAGTTTCTGCCGCCCGCGCGCGGCCCACGCGATACCGGGGGAATCATGCTGCGAAAGCTTGCGGGTGTGTGCGCGGTCGCGATGGCGGCGTGGGCTTTCGATGTGACGGCACAGGAAGTCCCTGGGAACCTGACGCTCGAAACGGTCACCAGCCAAGTCGTGGCGCCCATCGGCGTGCGTGCGCCGAATGACGGCAGCGGGCGATTGTTCGTGCTGAGCCAGGCTGGCACGATCCGCATCATCGATGCAGCCGGCAGCCTGCTGCCGACGCCTTTCCTGACCCTTCCGGTGACGTATCCCGGTTCCGGCGGCACCGGTGGCCTGCTTGGCCTCGCGTTCCATCCGAACTACGGCCGTGCGGGCCAGCCGCATGCCGACGAGTTCTATATCGTGCGCATCCGCGAAGCTGGCTGTACGCCGACCGGCTGCCTCGGCCAAGGGCCGGACGAAGTGCTCGAACGCTATACGGTGTCAGCCGACCCGGATGTCGCCAACCCGCAGGGCACGACCGTGATGCGGCTGTCCGGCACGACGATCCAGTTCCACAACGGCGGCGACATCCATTTCGGTCCGGACGGGGACCTTTACATGTCGGTCGGTGACGGCGGCCAGGAAAGCGGTACCAACTGGCAGGCCGAGTGCCTGTGGAAGAAGCCGAATGACGGCAGCTCTGCCAGTTGTGGCGATTCCACCGCGACGCCGCAGTATTTCCTGCGCGGCAAGATGCTGCGCATCGACGTCGACACGCGCGGAGCGCCGGCCACGCCGGAAATGTGCGGCGCAGAAACTGGCCAGCCGGCCGAGTACGCGATTCCGGGCAACAACCCGTTCGTCGGTTCCGAGCACACCTGCGACGAGATCTGGCTGTACGGCTTCCGCAACCCGTGGCGCTGGAGCTTCGACCGCCAGACCGGCGACATGTGGATCGGCGACGTCGGCCAGAGCCATTTCGAGGAAATCGACCTGCGCAAGGCCGATTCGACCGAGCCGGTGTTCTACGGCTGGCATTGCATGGAAGGAACAGCCGTGTTCAACACGAGTCAGGTATGCGCGCCGCCGTTGCCGGCGAACGTGTTGCCGATTCTCGAATACGACCATTCCAGTGGCTCGCGTTGCGCGGTCACTGGCGGTTACCGCTTCCGCGGTCCGATTCCGATGCTGCAGGGGATGTACGTGTTCGCCGATTCGTGTTCGAGCGAGATCTTCTTCGCCAAACCGGACGAGCAGGACCAATGGAGCTACACGGTCTGGCGCAACGACGCGAACGGCTATGGTACCTATTCGGGCTTCGGCGAGGATGAAGCCGGCAATCTCTATGTCGCCAACACGGCGACGAACACGGTCTATCGCTTCCGTTCGGATCCGCAGCCGCTCACGCATGTCGTCACGCCGACCGCAATCGGCAATGGCTCGATCGCGCCATCGACCGCGCAGACGGTCGATGACGGCGACACGGTCGCTTTCACCGTGCAGCCGGAGCCGGGCTACGCGATCGACGGCGTCGAGGGCTGTTCCGGCACGCTCGTTGCGCAGGTCTACACGACCGCGGCGATCAGCGCGGATTGCGTCGTGACGGCAACCTTTGTCGTCGATGCCGCCGACATCATCTTCCGCGACGGTTTCGAACAGCCCTGATCGCGGCTGTTTCTACTGCGCCGTCTGTTCCTTCAGCGCGATCGCGCTGATGCCGTTCTCCGCCAGCGAGCGCTTGGCCGATTCGAGTTCGCTCGCACTCGCGTACGGCCCCACGCGCACGCGATGCCAGGTCTTGCCGTTGATCGTCACCGGTTGCACCTGCGCGACGAAACCGGCCATCGCAAGCTTGGCCTTGGCTTCGTCGGCAGTCTTCGGGTCCGGATACGAGCCGGCCTGCAGGACATAGCGGCTCGATGCGGTTGCCGAGGCTGGCGTCGCCGGCGCGCTGGCGGGTGGCGTGGCCGCATTCGCGGCCGCGTTCGCGCGTGCCTGCTGCTCGGCCTTGGCCTTGGCGGAAAGCTCCGCATCCGGGATCACCACTTCCGCCTCCGGCAACACCTGGTAGAAGTCGTAGTTCTTCTTCGGCTTCGCCTCGGCTACTGGCGGCTCGCTGTCGCGTGGCGCGGTCGCCTGCGGGTTCGGCTGTGGCAGTTCCTTCTTGCGCAAGAGCGGTGCCCAGTCCTTGCCAAGCACGAGCAGCATCAGGCCGACGCCGAGCAGCATGCCGACCAACACCCACACCCATGCGGGTTTCTGGTTGCCGTTGCCGCCGCGGGTCGCCTGGCGCCCGCTCTTTTTCGCTGCCATTACATGCTCTCCGGGGCGGATACGCCCAGCAGGTCGAGGCCGTTCGCCAATACCTGGCGCACGGCAGAAGCCAAGGTGAGTCGTGCGTCGCGCAGGTCGGCGTCGTCGACGATGAACTGGTTGGTGTTGTACCAGCCGTGGAACGCCGCGGCGAGTTCGCGCAGGTACGTCGCGACCAGATGCGGTTCGAGATTGGCGCCAGCCGCCTCGACCACTTCCGTGTAGCGCGACAGCTCGACCAGCAGTGCCTGTTCGGCTTCGCCATCGAGGCGCGCGAGTTGCGCAAGGCCGTTGCCCTGGTTCCAGTCGAGTCCGCGCTCGCCGAGCTGGCGCATCACGCTCATCACGCGCGCATGCGCGTACTGGATGTAGTAGACCGGGTTGTCGTTGGTCTGCGCGCGCGCGAGGTCGATGTCGAACACCAGCTGCGAATCGGACTTGCGCGCGATCAGGAAGTAGCGCGTCGCGTCGCGGCCGACTTCGTCGATCAGGTCGCGCAGGGTGACATAGCTGCCGGCGCGCTTGGAGAGCTTCACTTCCTCGCCGCCGCGCATGACCGTGACCATCTGGTGCAGCACGTATTCGGGCCAGCCCTTCGGAATGCCGGCGTCGAGCGCCTGCAGGCCTGCGAGCACGCGTGCTAGCGAGCCGTGATGGTCGGAGCCGAGTTCGGTGATCGCGCGCTCGTAGCCGCGCTGCCATTTGCTGCGGTGGTAAGCGACGTCGGGCAGGAAATACGTGTAGGTCCCGTCGGATTTCCGCATCACGCGGTCCTTGTCGTCGCCGAAATCGGTCGTGCGCAGCCACAGCGCGCCGCCTTCTTCGTAGGTGTGGCCGTGGGCGACGAGTTCCTTCACGGTCTCCTCGACCTTGCCGTCCGCGTACAGCGAAGATTCGAGGAAGTACACGTCGAACGAGACGCCGAATGCACGCAAGTCGAGGTCCTGCTCGCGACGCAGGTAGGCGACCGCGAAGCGGCGGATCGCGTCGAGGTCGTCGACGTTGCCGGTGCCGACGAGGTCCACGCCATCCGCATGCACGGTTTCGTGGTCCATGAACGCGCGTGCGACGTCCTTGATGTATTCGCCGCGATAGCCGTCGGCCGGCCAGCCGTCCGCATCCGGCTCGATGCCGCGCGCGCGTGCCTGCGTCGACAGCGCGAGGTTGGCGATCTGCACGCCGGCATCGTTGTAGTAGAACTCGCGCATGACATGCCAGCCGTTCGCGTCGAGTACGCGCGCGATGCAGTCGCCGATCGCTGCCGCACGGCCATGGCCGACATGCAGTGGGCCGGTCGGGTTTGCGGAGACATATTCGACGCCGGCTTTGCGCCCGGCGCCGGAGCTGCCGCGACCGTAGGCGTGGCCCTGTTCGAGCACGGCGCGCACTTCGCGCTGATACGCGCCGGCGCCGAGGAAAAAGTTGATGAAGCCGGGACCGGCGATCTCGACCTTGGTGATGTCGTCGTTCGCCGGAAGCGCCGCGACAAGTGCCGTGGCGAGGTCTCGCGGTTTCCTGCCGGCCTGCTTGGCCAGCAACAGCGCGGCATTCGTGGCGAAATCGCCGTGCTCGCGGCTCTTCGTGCGCTCGATGACAAAGGCGGGCGCCTCGCCGGACGGCAGGGTGCCGTCAGCGCGCAGCGCGGTGATCGCATCGAGAACGAGGTCGCGGAGTTGGTTTTTCACGGGGTCGGATCGTTCGGAAAAGCCGCGCATTGTAGCGGTCCGCGCGGCGTTCCCGAAATCGGCGCGCAGCCACGCGAGGGCTTGGACGCATCGGCTGTCACCGAATCGTCGTGAACAAGCGTTACCGTACACCCCGATGCTGCTTTGCGGCGCGTCAGGCCTTGCTCGGGGCTTCGCTATGGAGTTGGTGGCGTGCGGGATGCGCACGTTGCCTTGGGTGCAGGGACGCACCGATCTTCAGGCCAGATGGGACAGCACGTCCCGATACGCCAGGATCACCTGGTTACCGTCGACTGGGCGCCCGCCAAGCGCGATGCGCGCGCGCAATCCCATGCCAAGCGCCTTCAGTTTCGAAGCGTTGGCCCGTTTCCCGGCTTCGAATGCGGCGCGACCCGGTTCGGACTGGAAGCGGTGCAGTTCGAAGAAGAACCGGTCCTGGCCATCGGTCAGGAAGCCGAGTACCGGCAGAGCACTCTCGCCGGCATCGAGTGAGCGCCCGCTGAGCATCTCGCGTTCGCGGCACAGGTTTTCGCCGCTGCCGGCGAACCGGCGGAACGGCTCGGCGACGTTGGCGGTGTCGAGGTCGGCGGCGATCAGCGCGAGTTGCAGTCCGTGTCCGATGCGCGGATCGGCGCGCCAGTCCGGGCGCAACGTGTCCAGGGTCTGGTCGAGCCGCATGGCGAGCGCGCCGCCGCTCTGCACGAGATCGGCCGCGTTGTAGTGGAATCCCCCGGGCGGAGGTCGCGCGTCGAACGTGCTGCCGGCGACCATCAGTTCGAGCGCGATGTAGAGATCGGCGTCGTGCTCGCGCGAAAAGCCGCAGGCATCCATGATGCGTTGTGTCTCGGCGATGCTGGCGCGTTCGTTCGCGCCGACACCGGCGATCAGCTGCGCGGCCTCGCGCTGGCGCAGGTCGTGACCGGCACCGAACAGCATCAACGCGCAGCCGTCGCGCAATGGCAGCGCATCGAGCCCGATCGTTTCGACGAGGCGATCAATGCGATCGCCGCAGATGTCGAGGATGTGGCCTTCGTTGTGGTACGCGTGGAAGTCCTCGCCGAGCCGGCCGTGGCGCAACGCCAGCCGTGCGTATGCAAGGCGTACGGCGTCCTCGGTGCGTGCGAGCAGAGCGAGGCTGGTGGCGTCCGCGACCAGCAAACGCCATTGCTCGCGGCGTTGCGCCAGCAGCGCTTCCAGAGGTTCGGCGTACTCGCCTGGCAACGTGCGCACCGCGAGCACGTTCGGCAGACGCCGTTCGGCATCGTCCACGGAATGAGAGTGTGGGAATCCGAAAATCACGAATCGGGTGTTTCCCCGGAAGCCGTCCGAGTATAGGCGCATGACCGGGTTTCGGTATGCGGGCCGGTGCACTGTCCGTCGGCTCGGGTCCGGATCGAAAAGGTGGATGTTGCCGTTTCTGCGCCGTTCGGAATTTCTGCGGTCGCATTGATAGGAATGCGCGCCGTCTTGCGTGTGCAGGGAAAGGGCGATCCTCGGGGAAGACATGATGCGGGTTCAAGGCGGTTTCACAGGCGTCGCCGCCATGGCGATGGCGGCAGCTTTTGCGTTTCTCCCCATGCGCGTGCAGGCGGATGCCGATCTGGTCTTCCGCAATGGTTTCGAGCGCGCGACGGACCTTCCGCCAAGTCGTGGCGAGGCCAGCCGCTTTCTCGCACAGGCGACGTTCGGCACGACCGAGATGGACATCGATGCGCTCGTCGAGCGCGGCTATCGCGCCTGGCTAGATGCGCAATTCGCTTTGCCGACGAGTTTCATGCTGCCGTACATGCGCGCGGCCGAAAACGTGACCAATCCGCTCGACGCCTTGCCGTTCTACCGATTCCGGCAGGCCTGGTTCGTGCGCACACTCGCGGCGCCTGACCAGCTGCGTCAGCGCGTCGCGTTCGCGCTCAGCGAAATCCTGGTGGTTTCCGAGCGCGGCAACGGCCTCGGCAACGACGGCCTCGCGCTCGGCGCCTACTACGACACCCTGCTGCGCAATGCGTTCGGCAACTACCGGCAACTGCTCGGCGAGGTGACGCTCAGCCCCGCGATGGGGCGCTACCTGAGCATGTACCGCAATCGGAAGCCGGATGCGGCCAACAACATCCAGTCCGACGAGAACTATGCGCGCGAGGTCATGCAGCTGTTCTCGATCGGCCTGGTCAGGTTGAACCGCGATGGCACCCCCGTGCTGGTCGGCGGCCAGACCGTGCCGACGTACGACGGCGACGTCGTGCGCGGCTATGCGCGTGCCTTCACCGGTTGGGCCTGCCATTGCGGCACGGGACAGCAATGCCCGGTCGATCCGTTCCTCGACGACAACTTCACATGCAGCACCGAGCATGCGATGGTGCCGTTCGAGAACTATCACGACCGCGGCGAGAAGCGCCTGCTCGACGGCGCCGTGCTGCCGGCCGGCAGCGACGCGCGGCCGGAGCTCGAACGCGCGCTCGATGTGCTGTTCAACCATCCGAACGTCGGTCCGTTCATCGGCCGGCAACTGATCCAGCGGCTCGTCACCAGCAACCCTTCGCCGGCCTATGTCGACCGTGTCGCCGCCGTGTTCGACGACAACGGCGCCGGCGTGCGTGGCGATCTCGGCGCCACGGTGCGCGCGATCCTGCTCGATCCGGAGGCGCGCGAAGGCCATCACGCCGCGCCGGCGACGTTCGGCAAGGTGCGCGAGCCGCTGCTGCGCCTGACGCAGTTGTGGCGTGCGTTCGATGTCACCTGGCGCAACGACCGGCTGATGCTCGACGACCTCGATATCCACGAGCGCTACAACCAGTCGCCGCTGTATTCGCCGTCGGTATTCAATTTCTTCGCGCCGAACTACACGCAAGGCGGCGTGCTCGCGGCGGCGCAATTGAGCGCGCCGGAGATGCAGATCATCACGGCCAATTTCGCGATCCATCTCAGCAACGACCTCGCCGGGCGCATCTATTGGAGCTACGTCGGCGGCCCAATGGACGATCCGGGTGATCCGCAATCCCCGGTACGCCTGATCCGGCTCGAACGCTGGGTGCAATCGATCACGCCACTGCCGGGCTCCAGCGAAGCGCCGGCCGGCGCGCTGGAGGCGCTGCTCGACCGCTGCAGCGACCTGCTGCTCGGCGGCCAGCTCTCGCCGGCCCTGCGTGCCCGCATCCGCACGCGCCTGCTTGCGATTCCGGCGGGCGACGCACTGCGACGCGTGCAGAACGTGCTGTACCTGATCACGACATCCCCCGAGTACGCGGTACAGCGCTGAGGAAACGGCCATGAAAATCATCGATCGCTCATGTTCCCGCCGTTCTTTCCTGCGCAGCGGACTCGCCGCGCTGGCCGGTGGCGCCGGCTTCTTTGCAGCGCCGCGCAGTCTGTCGCTGTTGAACGCCGCGTGGGCCCAAAGCGCGCCTGCCGGCAACGACTACAAGGCGCTGGTCTGCGTGTTCCTGCTCGGCGGCAACGACGGCCACAATCTCGTCGTCGCCAACAGCGATGCCGAGTACGCGACATATGCGACACGGCGCCGCGGCTTGGCAATCGCGCGCAACGCGCTGCTGCCGATCACGCCGATCGAGGGCGCAAATTACGCGCTGGGATTGCATCCGGCGGTGCCGGAATTGCGCCAGCTGTTCGAAAACGGCCGTCTCGCGATCATGGCCAATGTCGGCGCGCTGCTGGAGCCGGTGACGAAGGCGCAGTACGACCAACGCCTCGCGCGCCTGCCGCCGCAACTGTTCTCGCACAACGACCAGCAGGATTTCTGGCAGAGCCTCGAAGTGCGTTCGGCCGTCGACATCACACCGGCGAGCGGCTGGGCCGGGCGCATCGCCGATCTGATCCATGGCAGCAGCAATCCCGGCGCGACCTTGGCGATGAACATGTCGCTGGCCGGCGCGAACCTGTTCGAGGCTGGTCGCAGCACGAATTCACTGTCGGTCGACAGCGGCGAGATCCGCTCGATCGAGAACGAACTCGATCCGCAGGCTGCCGCCGAGTTCGAAGCGATATTGGCGATGCCGCAAACCAACCTGCTCGCCGACGAATACCGGCGCACGACCAAGCGCGCGGTCGACGACTACCGTGTGCTTGGTCAGGCGCTGGCTGGCGCTCCGGCATTGGCGACGCCGTTTCCGGCGCCCCCGCTGGAAGGTGCGCCCGCAGCCGATCGCTTCGCGTTCGCGCTCGGCCGCCAGTTGCGGCGCGCGGTCGAGCTGATTTCCGTGCGGCAGGCGTTGGGATTGCGCCGTCAAATCTTCTTTTGCTCACTCGGCGGCTTCGACACGCACGATGCGCAGATGGCCGACCAGCCGCAGCTCCTCGCCGGCCTTTCGCGCGCGCTGAACGCGTTCCATGCGGCGACGGTGGAACTTGGCGTCGATTCCAATGTGACCACGTTCGCTGCATCGGATTTCGGTCGCTCGCTGACCAGCAACGGCGACGGCTCCGACCACAGCTGGGGCAATCACCTGTTCGTCATGGGCGGCGCGGTGCGTGGCCGGCGCGTGTTCGGCGCGATGCCGGACCTCGGCGCGGGCAGCGCCGACATCGCCGCCGACGGCAACACGATTCCACGCATCGCGGTCGATCAGTACGGCGCGACCCTGGGCCGCTGGTTCGGACTTTCGGATGCGAATCTCGGGCTCGTGTTCCCGAATCTCGGCGCCTTCGATCGCCACGATCTTGGCTTCATGGCGGCACCGTGAGCCGCTACAGCCAGCCGCGCTGCGCGAGCGAGGTCGGTGCGCCGCTGCCGATCACGAAATGATCGAGCAGGCGCACGTCGATGAGTTCCAGCGCCTCGCGCAGGCGCAAGGTGATCGCGCGATCGGCGGCGGACGGCTCGGCGACGCCGGATGGATGGTTGTGCGCGAAGATCACCGCTGCCGCGTTGTGGCTGAGGCAGCGCCGCACCACCTCGCGAGGATGCACGCTGGCGCCGTCGATCGAGCCACGGAACAGTTCCTCGAACGCGATGACGCGGTGACGGTTGTCGAGGAACAGGCCGCCGAAGACCTCGTACGGATAGCCGGCGAGGCGCGATTTCAGGTAGCGCGCGCTCATCGCCGGATCGGTCAACGTCTCGCCGCTGCGCAGTTCGGCGTCGAGATAGCGACGGCCGAGTTCGAGCGCCGCCACCAGGCGGCACCACGCGACCGGGCCGATGCGCTGCGGATCGCGCGGTCGATCGAGCAGCGGCTTCAACCCGCCGGCATCGGCGAGCAGGAGACGGCCGAGGTCGACCGCGGTCTGGCCGCGCCGGCCGGAGCCGAGGAACACGGCCAGCAGTTCGGCATCGGACAGCACGCCGGCGCCGCGCGCCAACAGCTTCTCGCGCGGTCGCTCGTCATCGGGCCAGTCACGGATGGTCATGGAATATCCGGGGTTCGGGACGTGAGATTCGGGATCTGGAACCGCGCGCCGTGCCGGGTATCGGCACGGCGTATGAGCGGCATGGGATGTCGTTGTTGCGTGATCGCCTTGCACGTTAACGGAGCCTTGACGCCGCCGCAGCGGCGGCCTGCGCGAATTTCAGTAAGCTAGCCGCTTCCCGTCGTGTCCGCGGTTTCCTACATGAGCCAACAATTGACCGGCGTACGCGTGCTGCTCGGCGTCTCCGGCGGCATTGCCGCATACAAGGGTGCCGAACTGGTGCGGCGTCTGCGCGATGCCGGTGCTGAGGTGCGCGTCGTGCTGACCGCTAATGCGGCACGCTTCGTCACCGCGCTGACCTTCCAGGCGTTGTCCGGCCATCCGGTGCGCAGCGGCTTGTGGGACGAGTCGGCCGAAGCCGCGATGGGCCATATCGAACTCGCGCGCTGGGCGGACGAAGTGCTGATCGCGCCTGCTTCGGCCGACCTGATCGCACGGCTCGCGCATGGTGCGGCCGACGATCTGCTGGCGACGCTGTGCCTGGCCACGACCGCGCCCCTGACGCTCGCGCCGGCGATGAACCACCGCATGTGGGCGCACCCGGCGACGCAGGCGAATGTCGCCACGTTGCACGGCCGCGGAGCACGTTTCATCGGACCGGCCGAGGGACGCATGGCCGAACCCGAATCGGGCGTGGGGCGTCTCGCCGAACCAAACGAAATCGTTGCCGGACTGGCGGCGTCGCGCGCCCCGCGGGTGCTGGTCGGCGCGCGCGTGCTGGTGACGGCCGGACCGACTTACGAGGATATCGATCCGGTCCGCTTCATCGGCAACCGCAGCTCCGGCCGCATGGGCTTCGCAGTGGCCGAAGCTGCCGCGTTGGCGGGCGCCGAGGTCACCCTGGTGGCCGGTCCGGTCGCGCTGGCGACGCCGGTCGGTGTCACCCGCGTCGACGTGCGCAGTGCGCGCGAGATGCACGATGCGGTGCTCGCGCGTGCCTCGCACAGCGACGTGTTCATCGCCGCCGCGGCGGTCGGCGATTTCCGGCCGCGGACCGCGTTGCCACAGAAATTCAAGAAGGGCGGCGCCGCGCTGGAACTGGCGTTGGTCGAAAACCCGGACATCCTGGCCGAGGTTGCCGCGCTCGCGCAGCGGCCGTTCGTGGTCGGCTTCGCCGCCGAGACCGAGAACGTCGAGGCGCACGCGCGCGTCAAGCTCGAACGCAAGCGGCTCGACCTGATCGCGGCGAATCAGGTCGGCGCCGGCCTTGGCTTCGAGCGCGACGACAACGCGCTGCTGCTGCTCTGGGACGGCGGCAGCGAACAGCTTGCGCAGACCGGCAAGCGCGAACTCGCGCACCAGCTAGTCGCACGCATCGCCGAGCGCCGTGCCGTCAAGGCGGCACGCGCATGAGCCGGATCGCGATGAAGGTGCTCGATACGCGCCTCGGCAACGAGTTCCCGCTGCCGGCGCCGGCGACCGAGGCATCCGCCGGCGTCGACCTGCGCGCGATGCTGGATGCGCCGTTGACACTCGAAGCCGGAGCCAGTGCGCTGATCCCGAGCGGCATTGCGATCCATATCGACGATCCGAACCTGTGCGCGATCGTGTTGCCGCGCTCCGGCCTCGGCCACAAGCACGGCATCGTGCTCGGCAATCTGGTCGGCTTGATCGACGCGGACTACCAGGGGCCGCTGATGATCTCTTGCTGGAACCGTTCCGCCACGGCCTTTACCATCGAGCCGGGGGAACGCATCGCGCAGTTGGTCATCGTGCCGATCGTGCGCGCGGCATTCGAGCTGGTCGAGGAGTTCGCGCCGAGCACGCGCGGCACCGGCGGGTTCGGCAGCTCCGGGCGGCACTAGGTTCTTCAGCGTGATGGGTGACGTGGCGGCCTCGGGCGCGCCGCGTTCAGCAGCTTCATCCGGACAACGGGGGCAGGCGATGGCCGAGGCCGACAGCAGGCAAGACAAGAGCATCGCGACTGCCCGCAGCGCGTTGGCGCGCATGGCGCCCGACTGGCGCGTGCTGGTGCCATTGGCGTTGGCGACTTTTCTGCTGTTGGGCGGTGTCTTCTTCGCATGGCAGGCATGGGTCGTGTTCGGTGCGCAACGCGGTGCGGTCGAGGCCGATCGCGTGCGCACGCAGGCGATTGCCGAGATAGCGACCAAGATCCAGGGTAGCGAGCAGCGCGTGCAGCAGGCGATCGAAAGCGACGCGGTGCAGCAGGCGCTGCAGGAAGGTGCCGCTGGTCGGGACGCCGCGGCCGCCGCATTGATGCAGGCGTTGCCGGGCATCACCGACGCGCGCTTCTTCAGCCCCGACCTTGACGAAGTGCTGTCCGGCGACCTCAAGCAGATCGGTTTCGCGAAGGCGGCCGCGCTGATGCAGGCGAAGATCGATCCCGAGCACCCGGCCGCGCAGATGCGCAACGAAGCGGACAAGGGCCAGCAACTGATGCTGGCGTTGCCGGCGCGCGTCGGCGGCGCGGTCGTCGCGTACGCGGTCGTTGAGGCGCCGTTCGCGCCGATCATCGAGACATTTCGCAGTCACGCGCTCCATGGCGCGCGGCTCGACCTGCGCCAAGGCGATGGTCGCGGCGACGTGGTGATCGCCAGCATCGGCAGCAGGGGCGGCGACTCGGTCGCCGATCTCGGCGAACCGGTGCCTGGCACGCGCTTGCGCATCGGCCGGGCGGAACCGGTGAACTTCATCGCGGTTTCCAACAGCTTCGCACTGCTCGCCGCGCTGGCGGCGTTGTGCCTGATCGGCGGTGGCGTTGCACTGTGGCTGCGCCAGGTCGGCGTGCAGCGTGCACTGGCGACGCTGCGCAGGACATCCTCATCGACATCGCAAGAACCGGAGATCACGTTGGCCGAGGCAATCAAGCAGCAACCGGAGGCGGCCACGTCCGCGCCGGAAAATACGACGGAAGCGCCGACGCGCACGCTCGAGGAAACCGTGAAGGTCGATCCGAGCATCTTCCGCGCCTACGACATCCGCGGCGTCATCGGCCAGTCGTTGACCACCGGCGTCGCGCGCCTGATTGGCCGCGCGGTCGGCAGCGAGGCGCGCGACCGCGGCCTGCGCGAGATCGTCGTCGGTCGCGACGGACGCCTGTCCGGACCGGACATGGTCGCCGCGCTGATCGCAGGCCTGCGCTCGACCGGCATGGACGTGATCGACATCGGCGCGGCGCCGACGCCGGTCACCTATTTCGCCGGCTATCACCTGCGCACCGGTTCCGGCATTTCGGTCACCGGCAGCCACAACCCGCCGGACTACAACGGCTTCAAGATCGTGCTCGGCGGCGAGACCTTGTCCGAGGATGCGATCCAGGATCTTTACCGGCGAATCGCGGAGAACCGCTTTGTCGACGGCATGGGTGGCGTGCAGACGATCGACGTCAGCCAGGACTACATCCGCCGCATCACCGACGACATCCAGGTCGAGCGCAAGCTGAAGGTCGTCGTCGACTGTGGCAACGGCATTCCCGGCGCGATCGCGCCGGCCGTGCTCGAGGGTATCGGCTGCGAGGTGATTCCGCTGTATTGCGAGGTCGACGGTACATTCCCGAACCACCATCCGGACCCGTCCGACCTGCACAACCTGCAAGACCTGATCCTGTCGGTGAAGCAGACCAAGGCCGACATCGGTCTCGCCTTCGACGGCGATGGCGACCGCCTCGGCGTGGTCACCGCAAGTGGCGAAGTGATCTTCCCGGACCGCACGCTGATGCTGTTCGCGATCGACATCCTGACCCGCAATCCGGGCGCGACGATCATCTACGACGTCAAATGCACCGGCCACCTGCAGCCCTTGATCCTGCAGCACGGCGGCAGCCCGCTGATGTGGCGCACCGGCCATTCGCTGATCAAGGCGAAGATGCGCGAGACCGAGGCGGCGATGGCCGGCGAGATGAGCGGCCACTTCTTCTTCGGCGAGCGCTGGTACGGTTTCGACGACGGCATCTACGCGGCCGCACGGCTGCTGGAGATTCTCGCCAGCGACGTCGAGGAACGCACGCCGCAGCAGATCTTCGATACCTTGCCGAAAGGCGTTTCGACACCGGAACTGAAGATTCCGATGCACGAAGGCGAGCACTACCGCTTCATCGAGAAGTTCCGCGAGAAATCGACGTTCGACGGCGCACGCCTGACCACGATCGACGGCGTGCGCGCGGACTGGCCGGACGGTTGGGGACTGGTGCGTGCGTCGAACACGACACCGGTGCTGGTGCTGCGTTTCGATGCCGACAACGCGGTGGCGCTGAAACGCATCCAGGACGTGTTCCGCGCGCAATTCAAGGCGCTCGATCCGGCATTGCCGCTGCCGTTCTGAAATCGGGAATACCGCGGCGGCGGGACTGGCGCGGGAGCCGCGGCTACTGCGCCGGTTCGGGTGGCGCGGCGGCTTGGGCTTTCAGCGCGCGATAGCGCGAGGTTTCATCCTCGAACTGCACCTTGGCCTGATCGCGCTCGCGCTCACGGCGCTCGACTGCCAGACGTTGGTCGTCGACCTGTTTGCGCGAACTCGCGAGTTGCCTGGCCTGCGCTTCCGGCAGCGCCTTGTCGCCGCGTTCGGCTTCGGCGGCGCGATCGAGCAGGTCGGCGAGGGTCTGCTCCTGGCTGCGCAGGCTGATCTTCGCCGAGGTCACCTGTTGTTCGAGCAGGTCGAGTTTTTGCTGCTGCGAACGTTTCAGGTCCGCTTCGGTCGGGTAGCCGGACATCAGCTGCGCGTCGTTGCGGGCGAGCGCATCGGCCTGATCGCGTTCGGCCTGGATCTGCTTCTGCGCACGCTGTGCCGCGGCCAGTTCTTCTGCGGTTTTCGCGCGTTCGACGCGTTTGACCGTGATGCCTTGCGGATTGACGATCTCGTAGCCGAACTTCGCCGCATCGGGCGGCAATGCGTCACTGTAGTGCAGGCCACCGGACGCGTCGTGCCACTTGTAGCGGTTCCGATCCAATCCATTGGCGGCCAACGCGCTCGCGGACGCGCCGATGACCAGCGAGGCGACGAGCAGGCGCGGCAACGAGAAGCACAGCAGACACGGCATGGTGAGATCCTCCCTGCCCGAGTATAGGCGACGAACGGCCCGGTGCACCGGCTGCTGGCTCACACGCCGTAGCGCGCCCGATAGTCGGCGAGGGCCTGCCGATGGCCGGCGAGTTCCGGTTTGTCCGCGGCATATGTCAGCAAGTCGGTCAGGCGGGCGATCGCGCACGTCGGGATGCCGTGTTCGGCGGCCAGTTCCTGCGTCGCCGACAGTGCCCCTTGGCCACGCTCCTCGCGATCCAGCGCGATCAGCACGCCGGCCGGCGTCGCGCCGGCGGCGCGGATCAATGCGAGCGACTCGCGGATCGCAGTGCCGGCCGTGATCACATCGTCGACGATCAGCACGCGCCCCTTGAGCGGTGCGCCGACCAAGGTGCCGCCTTCGCCGTGGTCCTTGGCTTCCTTGCGGTTGTACGCGAACGGCAGGTCGCGAGCATGTTTCTCGGCCAGCGCCGATGCGGTGATCGCGGCCAACACGATGCCCTTGTAGGCCGGTCCGAACAGCATGTCGAACTGGATGCCCGAGCGAGCGGCGGCTTCGGCGTAGGCGGTGCCCAAGGTCGCCAGTGCCGCACCGGAATCGAACAAGCCGGCATTGAAGAAATACGGGCTGGACCGGCCGGATTTCAGAGTGAATTCGCCGAAGCGCAGCACGTTGCGGGCGACGGCGAGGTCGAGGAATGCGCGTTGGGTCTGGAGCATGGGAATGGGGGAATGAGGGCTCGGGAACGGAGATTGTGCAGGTCCGGCCGGTGCAAGCAAGGCTGCGAGCTTGCACGGAAGGCGCGAGCCTGTAGGCTGCAACGATTCCCCGTTCTCGATAGCCGATTCCCGGATCCATGAAAATCATTTCCTTCAACGCCAACGGCATCCGCTCCGCCGCCAACAAGGGCTTCTTCGACTGGCTGCGCGAACAGAACGCCGACGTGGTCTGCCTGCAGGAAACCAAGGCGCAGGAAGACCAGCTGACCGATCCGATGTTCCGGCCGGACCGGCACCACTGCTTCTACCGCGACGCGATCACCAAGAAGGGCTACAGCGGCGTGGCGATCTATTCCAGGCGCGAGCCGGACGAGGTGCGCACCGCGCTCGGCTGGGCGCCGTTCGACAACGAGGGCCGCTACATCGAGGCGCGCTACGGAAACTTGAGCGTGGTGTCGTTTTACATTCCGTCCGGCTCGTCCGGCGAGGAGCGCCAGGGTTTCAAGTTCGAGGTCATGCAATGGCTGAAACCGATCCTCGACGGCTGGCTCGCCAGCGGGCGCGAGTACGTGCTATGCGGCGACTGGAACATCGTGCGCAGCAAATTGGACATCAAAAACTGGACGTCGAACCAGAAGAACTCCGGTTGCCTGCCGCCCGAACGCGCATGGCTGAACGCGCAGATGGGCGCCGACGAGGGCAGCGATGGCACGGCGCACGCTTCGCATGGTTGGGTCGATACGTATCGCGCACTGCATCCGCAGGGCCAGGACTACACGTGGTGGAGCAACCGCGGTGCCGCGCGTGCGAACAACGTCGGCTGGCGCATCGACTACCAGTTCGCAACACCGGGCCTGCGCGAGCGCCTGAAGGCGTGCTCGATCACGCGCGAGCCGCGGTTCTCCGACCACGCGCCCTATCTCGTCGACTACCGTGACTGAGGCGTCGACGCCTGACGCCATCGCGAACCCGGCGCGGCCATCGGTCTGGAAGGCCTTCGCGCAGCCGGCCGCATGGACGATGTTCCTGTTCGGCTTCTCGTCGGGCCTGCCGTTCCTGCTCGTCGGCGGCACGCTGGCGTACTGGCTCAAGGAGCACGGCATCGTCCTCAGCGAGATCACGGTCATCGCCAGCGCCGGCATGTTGTACGTATTCAAGTTCCTGTGGGCACCGCTGCTCGATCATTGGCGGATGCCCGGCTTCGCGCGTCTGGGCCAGCGGCGCGGCTGGCTGTTGCTGGCGCAGATCGGCGTGATCGCCGGACTTGTCGCGATGGCGTTGCTGACGCCGGCGCAGCTGCCGCTCTTCATCGTCGCGACGGTCGCCGTCGCGTTCTTCGGCGCGACGCAGGACATCGCCGTCGATGCGTGGCGCATCGAGATCGCGCCCCCAAATCAGCAGGGCGCGCTGGTCGCGACGTATTCGCTCGGCTATCGCATCGCGCTGATGGCAGCCGGCGCGTTCGCCTTGATCCTCGCCGACCACGTCGCCTGGAAGCAGGTCTATCTGGCGATCGCTGCGTTGATGCTGGTTCCAATTGTCGCCAACCTGTATGCGCGCGAGCCGATGGCGTCGCATCGGCTGCCGGTCGACTGGCGCGCGGCAATGCGCTACGCAGTCGTCGATCCGTTCGCCGATTTCTTCCGCCGCTACGGCGTGGTGCTGGCGTTGGTGACGCTCGCGTTCCTGCTGCTGTTCAAGATCCCGGAGCAGGCGACGATCGGCGGCATCATGGGCCCGTTCTATCTCGACATGGGCTTCAGCAAGACGCAGATCGGTGCGATCACGAAGGTCTACGGCATCTGGATCGGCATTGCCGGCGCGTTCGTCGGCGGCGCGATGGTCGTGCGCTGGGGGCCGTGGAAGCCGTTGTGCGCGATGGTCGTGCTGTGCGGCAGCTGCAATCTGCTCTATCTGCTGCTGATCGCGTTCCCCGGCAACCCGTGGATGCTGACCGTGGTGATCTCGGCCGAGAACTTCACGCTCGGCATGCTCGGGCCGCCAACGGTCGCGTTCCTGTCTGCGCTGGTCAACCGCGAGCACACGGCGACGCAATACGCGTTGTTGAGTTCGCTGGTGAACCTGCCCGGCAAGGTGCTCGGCATCTTCGCCGGCGGCATCGCGATGCAGGTGGGCTACGGCGCCTATTTCGTGATCACCGTGCTCGCGCTGGTGCCGGCGACGGTACTGCTGATCTGGTTGTGGCCGCGCTATCGCGACATCGGCAAGGAAGGCGCCGGGTAGATCGCGCCGAGCAGGCGCGGTCCGCGTGCGCCGGTGACGCTCGGCAGATTGCCGGGTTGGCCGGCGATTCGCGCGCGCGCGAGCCAGGCGAAGCCGACCGCTTCGACGTAGTCCGGATCGAGACCCAGCGCTGTCGTTGTGTCGACATGCACGTCCGGCAGCTCATCGCGCAACGCATCCATCAGCGCGTTGTTGTGCACGCCGCCGCCGCAACCGTAGACCTCTCGTGTGCCGCGGCCGTGCGCACGCAATGCATCCGCGATGCTGCGCGCGCTCAAGTGCAGCAAGGTCGCCTGTACGTCGACGGGCGCAAGGTTCGCTGGCAGACGCGCATCGAGCCAGTCGAGATTGAATACTTCGCGACCGCTGCTTTTCGGTGGCGGTGCGGCGAAGTACGGCTCGGTCAGCCAATCCGCGAGCAGGTCGGGAATCGCCGTGCCGCTGCGTGCCCATGTGCCACCTTCATCACGCGACGTGCCGAGATGGCGTGCGGCCCAGGCGTCGAGCAGGCAATTCGCCGGGCCAGTGTCGAAGCCGAGCACATCTTCGCCCGGAGCGAGGATCGTGAGGTTGCCGATGCCGCCGAGGTTCAGCACCGCGCGCGAAATCGATGCATGCGCGAACACGGCTGCATGCAGTGCCGGAAGCAGCGGTGCGCCTTGGCCGCCGGCGGCGACATCGGCACGACGGAAATCGGCAACGGTGGCGATGCCGGTGTGTTCGGCGATCACGCTCGGATCGCCGATCTGCAAGGTAAACGGATGCGCGCCGTCGGGGCGATGGCGCACGGTCTGGCCGTGCGAACCGATCGCCGCGACGGTGGATGCGTCGACGCCTGCTTGGCGCAACAGGCCGTTCGCTGCAGCGGCGAATGCTTCGCCGATCTGGACGTCCAGACAGCCATAGTCGTCGAGCGCGATCGCCGCGGCGCTGGTCGCCAGGGCGAGCACGCGTTCGCGTACCGCCCGCGGGTACGGGGTCGTGTGCGCGGCGACGACATGAAGTCGCGGTTCGAAACGCGCCAATACGGCGTCGATGCCGTCGGCGCTGGTGCCGGAGATCAGCCCGAGATACAGGTCCGCATCGATTGGCGCGGAGGCTTCAATTGCCGGCACGGGCGAGCTTGATGTCGTCGACGCTTTTCAGCCGGGCCAACATCGGCGCGATCTTCTGCTTGAACTGCGCCAATTGGCTGGCTGGCAACGGCTCGGCGGCCGGCAGCGTCACTGTCAACGGATTGCGATGATCGCCGTCGACGCGAAATTCGTAATGCAAGTGCGGGCCGGTGGCGAGGCCGGTCATGCCGACGTAGCCGATCGTTTCGCCCTGGCGCACGCGCTGGCCGACTTGCGCGTTGGCGAAGCGCGACATGTGGCCGTACGCCGTGCTGATGTGCGCGTTGTGCTGCACGATGACGAAGTTGCCATAGCCGGATTTCCAGCCACGGAATGCGATCTTGCCGTCGCCGGCGGCGCGGATCGGCGTGCCGGTCGGCGCCGCGTAGTCGACGCCCTTGTGCGCGCGCATGTAGCCGAGGATCGGATGCTGGCGGCCGGTCGAGAATACCGACGAGATGCGCGTGAATTCGACTGGCGTGCGCAGGAAGGATTTGCGCAGCGGGCGTCCGGCTTCGTTGTAGAACATCGTCTCGCCGTCCGCGTTGGTATAGCGGATCGCGGTGTAGCGCTTGCCCTGGTTGATGAACGTGGCGGCGATGACGTCGCCGTCGCGCAGGTGTTCGCCTTCGCGGTAGACGTCGTCGTAGATCACGCTGAAGCTGTCGCCTTCGCGCAGGTCCTGCGCGAAATCGATGTCGTAGCCGAACGCATTGGCGAGTTTCAGCACCATCGCGTCAGTGAGGCCGGCCTGTTCGCCGGCATAGAACAGCGAGCGCGTGACGACGCCGTGCGCGACGTGCGTGCGGCGTTCGACGGCGCGTGCTTCGGCAGCTTCGGTTACGCCATCGGCGGTGAAGTTCAATACCACGCGCGTCGCATCGCCGCGTTCGAAACGCATCGCGGTGAGGCTGCCGTCGTTGTCGATCGCGAATGCGAACTCCTGGCCCGGCCGGATGTGGCGCAGTGCGGAAGCATCGTCTTGCGAATCAAGCGCGCGCTGCAGGTCGGACGGCCCGAGTCCCTGCTCACGGAAGATGTCAGACAACGACTGGCCGGCGCGCACGCTGACCACATGCCATTCGGGTTGCGTGCCGTCGACGCCATAGGCGCCGATCGTCGGATCGGCTTCCGCGCCCGGCGGCAGTTGCGGCAGGTCGAGCGCCATCGTCGTGTATGGCGTTGGCGCGGGTTCGTGGCGGGTTGCGTTCGCCCAAGTCGGGATCACGACGCCGATCACGGCGGTCAGCAGCAGCGCGACGCCGCCGAGGATCCAGTGTTCGGCGCGCCAACTGACCGGCGAGGCCGACACGTTCTGCAAGAACGTCCAATTCGCGCAGCGCGAATAGAAATGGAAATACCTGCGTTGAGTGTGGCGCCGGATCGCGAGACGGCGAGCCTTGTGGCGAGCGTTTTTGAAGGTATGGCGGATATCGGTCACGGGTCGCGGTCCGGTCAATAGCGCGGTACCATAAAGGCGTCATCCATTGACGTCAATGCCAATGCTGACAAGGGGTTGCGAGCGTTCTTTGATCTAACGTTTTATTAACTGCCGCGCCTCTTTTCCGATTCCCGACCCATATTTTCTGATCGACGCAGTACTGGAATTACTCCAGTGTCGGCGGCGTCAAGGAGCACCATGACGGACCTGCAATCCGCACTCGACCTGATCGGTCGCGGCGCCGAAGAAATCATCAAGCGCGAGGATCTGGAGGCGCGACTGAAGCTCGGCCGCCCGTTGCGCATCAAGGCCGGCTTCGATCCGACTGCGCCGGATCTGCACCTCGGCCATACCGTGCTGTTGAACAAGATGCGCCAGTTCCAGGAGCTCGGCCATCAGGTGATCTTCCTGATCGGCGACTTCACCGGGATGATCGGCGACCCGACCGGCAAGAACGTCACGCGCAAGCCGCTCACGCGCGAAGATGTCGAGGCGAATGCGAAGACCTACGCCGAGCAGGTGTTCAAGGTGCTCGACCGCGAGCGCACCGAGATCCGCTTCAATTCCGAGTGGTTCGGGCAAATGGGCGCGGCGGACATGATCAAGCTCGCTGCGCAGCATACGGTCGCGCGCATGCTCGAGCGCGACGATTTCGCCAAGCGCTACGCAACGCAGCAGTCGATCGCGATCCACGAGTTCCTCTATCCGCTGGTGCAGGGCTATGACTCGGTCGCTTTGAAATGCGATGTCGAGCTCGGCGGCACCGACCAGAAGTTCAACCTGCTGATGGGGCGCGGGTTGCAGGAGCACCATGGCCAGCCGGCGCAGATCGTGCTGACGATGCCTCTGCTCGAAGGCCTCGACGGCGTGCAGAAGATGTCGAAGTCGCTCGGCAACTACATCGGCATCAACGAGCCGGCGATCGACATCGTCAACAAGACGATGAAGATCAGCGACGACCTGATGTGGCGCTGGTACGAGCTGCTGAGCCTCGATCAATCGCTGGCCGGGATCGAGCAGATGAAGCGCGATGTTGCGGCCGGGCAACTGCATCCGCGCGATGCGAAGACCGCGCTCGCTCGCGAATTGGCCGCGCGTTTCCACGGCAACGCGGACGCGGAGCAGGCGATTGGGCAATGGACGGCCCTGGTCCGCGAGCAGCGGGTCGATGTCGATCTGCCACTGCTCGACATCGGTGTGCCTGCCGAAGGTATCCGCGTTGCCGCGCTGTTTGTTGCGGCGAAGTTGGGAGCGAGCAATTCCGAGATCACGCGCAAGATGAACGAGCGCGCCGTGCGCATCGACGGCGTCGTGGTCGAGGATCGCGAACGGATGTTGCCGGCCGGCGGCGAGCATCTGCTGCAGGTCGGCAAGCGCGCGTTCGCGCGCGTGCGGCTCGGGCCTGTGTGACGCGAGGGCTTTTTCAGGCGGAGGGTTGACGGATCGGAAATTGGTTGTAGGATTCGCGGCCCTTCATTGAGCCGGCCCGCGTGGGTTGCCGATGAGGGGCGTCTTCCTAGGTGTTTCGCGGCACGGATCGAAAGTTGATCTGGGGCTTGACGAACGGGAAAACGGATGTAGGATTCGCGGCCCTTCGCTGGGCGGTCCGAGAGGGCGGAACGGCGAGGAGGTTGTCCGGCGAGGTCGGGCGCTGCGGAGCGAAAAAGATCGCTTCGAGG
>JAEWGO010000016.1 GCA_023388255.1 Pseudomonadota bacterium
GGCTAGCAGCGTGCGCCATGCCACGCGCGTTCGGCGGCGAGCGCTGACACATTGTAAGTGAGGCCAGGTACAGGTTTGGGTTGGCGTCGGGGGCGTCCGGGTTGACCGTAGCGCACAGCAACGACGATTCGGAATCTGTCAAGATTTTTTGGACACCGAGTTGTCAGTTGTTCTGTAGCGGGGCCGGTTCGCTGGGTGGGTTGATCCATGCGACGGTCGGCAGTTTGGGTGGTTCTGGACGCCAGCTGAACCGCTCGGGGTTGCGGGCGTAGGCGGCGGCGAGGACGCTTCCGCGGTCGGCGCGGATCTTCTCGGCGGTTCCATAGTGGACGGATGCGGGGGTGTGCAGTCCGAGCCCTGAGTGGTAGTGCTCGTGGTTGTAGTAGTCGAAGAACTCTTTGCAGAACGCTCGGGCGTGCTCGATGTCGTCGAAATGGGTGGGGAAGGCGGGGCAGTACTTGAGGGTCTTGAACGCCGCCTCGCTGAAAGGGTTGTCGTTGCTCACGTGGGGCCGGGAGTGGCTGCGGGCCACGTCCAGGTCGACGAGGAGCTGGGCGACGGACTTGCTGGTCATGGAGGTGCCCCTGTCGGCGTGCACAGCCTTGGGCTTGCCGTAGGTGCGGATGACGTCGTCGATGAACTCGGTGGCCAGCTCGGCGGTCTCAGTGGCCTCGACGCGCCAACCGACCACATAGCGGCTGAAGATGTCCAGCATCACGTACAGGTCGTACCAGGTACCCCGGTGCGTGCCGCGCAGCTTGGTGATGTCCCAGGAGTAGATCTGGCCGGGGGCGTGGGCGACCAGCTCGGGCTTGACCTTCGCCGGGTGCGTGGCCTGGCGTCGGCGCTCGCGGGACTCGCCCGCGGCGCGCAGGATCCGGTACATGGTGGACTGGGAACACAGGTAGATCCCGTCGTCGAGCAGGCAGGCCCACACCTGCGCTGGTGACTTGTCCACGAAGGACGGATCGCGCAGCAGCGCCAGCACCCGCTCGCGTTCGGGCGCGCTCAGCGCGTTGGCCGGCGCCGGCCGCGCCGCGCGTGGTGACACCGCTGGCTTGGGCCGGGCCCGCCAGTAGTGCGTCGAGCGCGGCCGGCCCACCAGCTTGCACGCCCGCCGCACGTCCACGTCGGCGTCAACGAGCTTGGCGAAAGCTTCGTCCATCACCTGCTCGACCCCGGCTCGCGTTTGTCCTCCGTGCTCTCGGAGAGCAGTTCCAAGAGCGCGTGTGCTTTTCCCATGATCTCCAGCGCAGCCTGGGTCCGGGCCAGGTCCTTGGCCAGCTTCTCGTTCTGCCGGCGCAGCCGCTCCAGCTCGACTTCCTCGGCCGTGTTCGCGCCGCGCCGCCGGCGCCGCGCTACCGACGGGGTCTGCTCGTCCGGCACGGTCTCGGTCTGCCCGGCCGCAGGACGAGTCACCAGCGTGCCGGCGTCGCGCGCCTTGCGCCACTCGATGATGTGGGAGTGGTACAGCCTTTCCCGGCGCAACAGAGCACCGCGCTCGCCCGCAGCGGCCCGGTCGTACTCGGCCACCATCCCCAGCTTGTACTCGGCGGTGAACGCGCGCCGACGCGGCTGGTCGGCTCGCGGGCCGCCGGAGGAACTCACGACACCATCATCGGGCCGCACACCCCGGGTGTCAGCGAAGGTCAAGGTCACGGGAGTGGATCATCCTGTCTCGCCCTGCAGTTGGCTCAGATCTCACGCGCTACGGCGTGTCCAACTCGACCTTGACAGAGAGGGATTCAGCAGCTGCCGGGAGGGCAGGAGCCCCGCCGTTGGTGCGCCGCAGAACGTCACTCGAGCGGTCTTTGCACCAGTTCCTCCGGCTCTGATCGCTGGAGGTCGGGACCACCCGCCTCTGCGAGTTCGCCCAGCACGCTGATCGCCTCGTCGGCGTCGTTTGGAGCGCCCGTGCTGACATCGGGAATTGGTCCAGGCGCGCCTTCGCCGGCGAGATGAGGGTACTTCTCAAGGAGAAACCGCCTCCGATACGCAACATCCGCGGCATCGACAATCGATTCCAAGGTGGCCCAGTTGAAGGCGCCGCCAAGGATGATCCCCGCGGCGGGCACGACCTTGCCGAGCGACTGCTTGGTGAAGCGATCGGTGAATGCCGTTGCGAACTGCTTGGAGACCTGGGCGACAACTGACTTGTCCAAAAGGGCGGCCCACGTCTTGCCACGGACGAGCGCCTGGGTAAGTCGCGAGATGTCGGCCATGGCCGCGGTCTTCGCGCCGGCCGACATTGCCGTCCCGGCGTTCATGACTGACATCACGAATAGCTTTTCGCCAGGATCTTCGGGATCATAACCATAGAGCAGTGAGATATGGCCGACGGAGCGGGACGAGAGTCCGAGAACGACTGCAGCGTCGCCAGCGAGAGCACCAAGGATTGCACCTGCCGAAGGCGCTGCCGACGCGCCTGCGGAGGGTACGATGACCAGTTCTCCTCCGGCGATCACAAGTCCCATGCCCGCGCCCGAAATTGCCGCTATGGCCGGGTAGTACAGGCTCGCTCCACGCTTGCGCACAGCGTCGATC
>JAEWGO010000010.1 GCA_023388255.1 Pseudomonadota bacterium
GCGCGCTCGCCGACGTTCACGTGGGCCGCGGATCCAGCGGCGGTCGGCTACACGATCGAGATCGCGACCGACAATGCCTTCACCACGATCGTCGCGACCGGCACGCCGAGCGCCGCCACGTTCACGCCGACCACGCCGCTGCAGCCGATGACCACGTACTACTGGCGCGTCAAGGCGAACAGCCCGTGCGGCAACAGCGCGTCGTCGTCGACGTTCACGTTCACCACCGGCGTGACCTTCCCCGAGCCGTATTGCGCAGTCTCGTTCCCGAGCAACGTCGAGCCGATCACGCGCGTCAAGTTCACCGGCATCGACAACCCCAGTTCGGCCACGGTCGGTGGCACGCCGGCGCTTGAGGATTTCCTCGGCGTCGCCGGCGGCGCGGTCATGCCCGGCAGCACGTACGCGATGACCGTCGAAGGCAACACCGATGGCAACTACACCACGAAGGTGAAAGCCTTCATCGACTGGAACCACAACGGCACGTTCGACACCGGCGAAGACGTCGTGATCGGCGATCTGATCAATTCGACCGGCGCCGATGGCAAGCAGGTGACGGCGAACATCGTGGTGCCGGCGGGCGCGCTGAGCGGATCGACACGCATGCGCGTGGTCAAGAAGTACAACACGGCGCCGACCGCGTGCAATGCCGACGGCTACGGCCAGGCCGAGGACTACACGCTGACGGTCGGCTCGGGTGGCTCGACGTACACCGTCGGCGGGACGGTCGGCGGCCTGGGCGGTACGGGCCTGGTGCTGACGTTGAATGGCAGCACCAACTTGCCGGTCGCTACCAATGGTCCGTTCACGTTCGCCGGTGGCCTGCCGAGCGGCACGGCGTATGCGGTCACCATCGGCACGCAGCCGAGCGGCCAGACCTGCACCGTCGCCAATGGCAGCGGCACGATCGGCGCCAGCAATGTCACGAACGTCGATGTGGCCTGCTCGACGACCATCGATGACCGCATCTTCAAGGATGGATTCGAGCTGGTCGTGCCGTAGGCGATCCGGTCAGCGCAGGACGGCGTATTCGACGCCGTCCTGCTCATCGCACGGCCCGTCGTTTCGGCGACGGGCCGTTTTTTTTCGCAGCCCGCGACGTGTAGCATGCGCGTCCGCTACGCGGATTGCCGATGACTGCCGCCCTCACTCCCCGTCGCCGCCTGCTCGCACCGCTGCTCGCGGCGTTGGCGATGCTCGGCCCGTTTTCGATCGACACGATCTTTCCGGCCTTCGACGCGATCGCGCGCGATCTGCACGCGAGTCCGTTCGCGATGCAGCAGACGATCAGCGTCTACCTGATCGCATATGCGCTGATGTCGCTGCTGCATGGTCCGTTTTCGGATGCGCTCGGCCGGCGTCGCGTGATCCTCGTCAGCCTGATCGTGTTCGTGCTGGCATCGATCGGTTGTGCGCTGTCCGGCTCGATCGAGGAGTTGTTGGCCTATCGAGCCCTGCAGGGCTTTTCCGCCGGAGCCGGCCAGATCGTCGGCCGCGCGATCATCCGCGATTGCTTCGATGGCATCGAGGCGCAGAAACTGATGTCGACGGTGTCGATGATCTTCGGCATCGCGCCCGCCATCGCGCCGATCATCGGCGGCTGGGTCATCGCGTTCGCGCGCTGGCCGATGATCTTCTGGCTGCTTGCTGCGTTCACGCTGCTGCTGTGGCTGGCCTGTCTCGCATTGCTGCCGGAGACGCATCCGCACGAACGGCGCAACGTGCTGTCCGGGCGAGCGCTGCTCACGAACTACCGCAAGATCTTCGGCGACCGCGCGTTCTATCCGCTCGCGCTGGCCGGTTCGCTGAACTTCAATGCGTTGTGGATCTACATCTCGTCCGCGCCGGCGATCGTGCTCGGCCTGCTCCGCCTCGACGCGCAGCAGTTCGCATGGCTGTTCGTGCCGGCGATCAGCGGCCTGATGCTCGGCGCATTCCTTTCCGGTCGCCTCGCCGGACGGTTGAGCGCGGCCTCGACGGTGCGGCTCGGCTATATGATCATGCTGGCCGCGGGCATCATCAATCTCGTCGTCGCATTCGCGTTGCCGGAACCGCGCGTGCCGTGGTCGGTGCTGCCGATCGGACTGCATGCGATCGGCATCGGCATCAATTTCCCGACCTTGACCTTGCTGCTGCTCGACCGCTTCCCGCAGCACCGCGGCGCAGTGTCGTCGGTGCAGGCCTTCGTCAGCTTGGTCATCAACGCGACGGTCGCCGGCGTGTTGTCGCCGCTGCTGTCCGGCAGCATGCGCTGGCTCGCGCTGGGTGCATTGTTGTCGACCGCGCTCGGCTTTGCCGCGTGGCAGGTCTACAGCGCGATGCAGCGGCGCGTGGCCGTTGCGCTCGATGTGGGGTAGAAGCCGCCGCATACCGCCATCGCAGGGACTTCGGCCTCGATACGCGTCATCAGGTCGCTGCTGGTGCGCTCGCCGCCGCACCGCCGAGGATCGAGCGCAGCACGGCGAAGACCTCCTCCTTGCTGCCGGTCACGCCGATCTGTGTTTCGCGCGGGAAATCGGTGCCGATGTTGACCGCATAGCCGGTGCCGAGGTCGTTGCCGTTCTCGTCGAAGCGTGCGTAGCTTTCGACTTTGCCGACGTAGGCGATGCGGCTGGCGTCGATGTAGCGGCCGTCGGGGAGTTTGATCCAGCGTTGCATGGCAGGGCCGGGAGTCGGGATGGAGGAATGGCGGAGTTTCGCCGATTTGCCGATTCCACGGAATGCTTGCCGCGAGCGACCGAGCGGGAGAATGGACACGTCGCCCCGGCCTTCGCCGGGACGACGCGCTTGTTTTGGCGAAGCCGACCGCTTCAGAACGGCGGAATGCTGGGCATTCCATATCCCGTCTTCATTGCCAGCCGCACTCCTTGCCCTTGTTCTGCTGCTGCAACCATGCGTACAGAGGCGCGAAGTAGTCCAGGATCGCGCTGGCATCCATCTCGTCCTTGCCGGTCAGCTCCTTCAGCGTCTGCTGCCAAGGCTGGCTGGCGCCGGTGCCGAGCATCTTCCAGAACTTCGCGCCGGCTTCCTTGTTGCCATAGATCGAGCACGTCGCCAGCGGGCCCTTGTGACCGGCCGCTTCGCACAATGAGCGGTAGAACTGGAATTGCAGGATGTCGGCGAGGAAATAACGCATGTACGGCACGTTGGTCGGTACGTGGTTCTTCGCGCCGGGATCGAAATCGGCCGGCGTCGCTGCGATCGGCGAGGACAGGCCCTGGTATTGGCGGCGCAATTTCCACCATGCGGCGTTGTACTGGTCCGGTGCGATCGAGCCGTCGAACACGCCCCAGCGCCATTTGTCGATCAACAGGCCGAACGGCAGGAACGCGACCTTCTCCAGCGCGAGCTTCATCTGCGCGTTCAGCGCCGCCTTGTCGTCGCTGCCGGCCTTGCCGGCGAGACCGATCCGCGCCAGGTACGCCGGCGTGATGTTGAGGCGGATCGTGTCGCCGATCGCCTCGTGGAAGCCGTCGTTCGCGCCGGCCTGGAAGATCGGCGCGATGTCCTTGTAGGCCAGGTAGTAATAGATGTGGCCCATCTCGTGGTAGATCGTGTACTGGTCTTCCTCGGTCGGCTGGATGCACATCTTGATGCGCATGTCGGTGCTGCCGAGGTCCATCGGCCATGCGCTCGCGTGGCACAGCGCATCGCGGTCGCGCGGGCGCAACAGCATCGACGTCTCGTAGAACGAAGCCGGCAGCGGCGGGAAGCCGATCGAGGTGTAGAAATCCTCCGAGCGCTTGACCATCGCCTTCGCGCTGGCGAGATCGGCATCGTGTTCGAGAGCGGCGAGGTCGAGCGGCGCCGGCGTGCCCTTGAAGTTCTTGTGCAGGTCGTCGTAAGCAGCCTTGCGTTGCGCGGCGAGGCGCGCGTCCACGTCGAGGTTGCCGACGCCCGGATACGGTTGCAGCAGCGGATACAGGTTGGCCCAGTCCTGCGCCCACATGTTGCCGGTGATATGAGCCGGAATCGTGCCGTCCTTCGGCATCCTGTCGCCGTATTCCTGCGCGAGCTTGTTGCGCGTGTAGCACTGCAACTGGCCGTACAACGGTTGCACCTGCTTCCACAGGCGATCGGTCTCTTTTGCGAAATCCGCCGGCGCCATGTCGTAGCCGGAGCGCCACATCGTGCCGACGTTGTCGTAGCCGAGGTCGTGCGCGCCTTCGTTGAGCAACTGCGCGAAACGCTGATAGTCCTTCAGCATGCCGCGGCCGACCCGGTGCCAGCCCGCCCAGGCGTCGAGCGCGTGGTTCCAGTCGCGATCGGTCGCCAGCGTGTTCGAAAGCTGGGTCAGGTTGCGGCAGGTCGCCGGATCGTTCGCGTTGGTGCAGAACTTGCCTGCGCCGTACGCGGCAGTGAGCTTGGACGCCAGCGTGGTCAGTTCGGTCAGATGCGCCGGGTCTTTTGGTGCCGGCATCGCGGTCTGCAGCTTGAGCAGATCGAGCGCGCGCTGGTCGCCGGCAGTGATGCCGTTGACGTGTTCGAACGGACGGGCTTGTTCGATTTCGTCAGACAACCACTGCAGCCAGCGTTCGTTCGCGCGTGCGGTGAGCATCTCGGTGTCGCCGGTGATGTAGGTCTCGGCGACCCATTCGGCCGCGTTCGGCTCGACGTAGCGAGCCTTGTAGTCGGCGTTCATCTTCTCGACGAAGGTGTGCGCGTCGGCTGCGGATGGTGCCTTGGTGGTCATGTGTTTCGCCGGCGCGGCGGCCAGCGGGACACAAGCCAGCGCCAGCGCCGATGCAACGGCAAGAACCAGCGGCAACGAAGTCGGTTTCATGCGCGAACTCCCCAACGGGTGAAAAGCGCGAGGCTAGTGGTGGTGTCTGCGCGGTGCAAGGCAGCGTGCCGCATCGTCGCTTCAGCGCACATGTCCGTCGTTTCGGCGCGCAAACGCGTTTCGACCGATGCGCGACGTGCGCGTTCGCGGCAGTCTTGCCATGCACAAGAATGGCAACCTGGATGCAGCGCGAATTGCGACGCCTGAACGTCGCGACGCATCGCGGGTTGAACGGTCGGCGCGGATATCCGCGCCGTGATTCCCGCAGGTCACAAGCGATCCCGTCCATGCTGCTCAATCCGGAAGGCCTCGACGCCGCAACCGTTGCGTACAGCACGCCCGCTCCGCGACGTTTCCTCGCTGTCGGCGAACACGTGATCGAAATAGACACGCTGCGCGTCGCGACCAAGCCGGACGCATCGCGCCTGACCCCCAAGAGCATGGCCGTGCTGCTGCATCTGGTCGACAACGCCGGTCGCACCATGAGTCGCGACGCGCTGCTTGACGAAGTCTGGAAGGGCACTTGCCCGACGCCCGACGTGCTCACCCAGGCGATTGCCGACTTGCGCCGCGTGCTCGGCGACGATGTGCAGGCGCCGCGCTACATCGAAACCTTGCCGCGTCTTGGCTATCGCCTCGTTGCGTCCGCGCGCTTTCTCGATGCATTGCCACGTGCGAGCACGCCGGCGAGCATGCCGGTTCGTTCGCACGAGGTGGCCCCGGCGCGCATCGGCAACCCCGGTCCGCGCGGGCTTGCCGCCATGGTCGCCGTCGGCGTGCTTTGCACCGGCATGATCTTGCTGGCATACCTGCGCCCTTCCGCGTCGGCACCGTCCGCGCCACTCTGGCAAGTCACGTCGCAGCGGGCGATCACATCCGATCCGGGACCGGAAAGCTATCCGCGCATCTCGCCCGATGGAACGCGCGTGGCGTATTCGGTCGGCAACGCACAAATGCACGACATGCGCATCGTGCAGCGCTCGCTTGCATCGCCGCGCGCCACGCGGCTGACCGAGGCGAGCGTCGGTGACGAGTTCTTTCCGGTGTGGTCGCCCGACGGCGCGATGCTCGCGTTCTCGCGCTACGCGGAAGGGCAATGCGGCCTGTTCGTCGCGCCCGCGATCGGCGGCAGCGAACGGCGCGTCGCCGCGTGTTCAGGCGAAGCACTCAACTACATCGGATGGTCGCCGGATGCGAAGCGTCTGCTGACCACCACGCCATCCGCGGCGGATCGTGCCGACGCGGCGATCGCGCTGTTGCCGATCGACGACGGCGGGGCCGAACGGATCGCCTACGAACATGCGGCGACCGACATCGATCTGGATGCGCGCTATTCGCCGGATGGCCGGAAGATCGCATTCCGGCGCGGCGCGAATCCCTATAGCGATTTGTTCGTGATGGAAGCGGGCGGGGGAGCGGTGCACCGCCTGACGCATTTGGGCACGCGCATTCGCGGATACGACTGGACGCGCGACGGCAGCGCGCTGGTGTTCTCGTCCGGACATGATGGCGAGCAGGCGCTCTACACGGTGTCGATCGACAATGGCCGCATCGACGCGCTCGACGTGCAGCCAGCCGAGTTCCCGAGCGCGGCACGCCACGCCGATACCCTCGTCTACGAGATCCCGCGCCTGCGAACGCAGCTTGCCGAGGTCACGTTCGATGGCGATGACAAAGTCGGCCGCGATGTGGTCGCTTCCACCGGCAGCGATGGCGCGCCGGCGCTTTCACCGGTCGACGACCGCATCGCGTTCGTGTCCGATCGCGGCGGCGCCCAACAGGTGTGGCTGCACGATCCGGTGTCCGGCGAAACCGCCGCCGTGACGGATGCGGCCGAACCCACGCTGCGCTTTCCGGCATGGCGCGCGGATGGCGCGCGCCTGCTCGTCGTCGCGCGTGGCGCGAACTCCGGCAGCTTGATCGAGATCGATCTCGCGACGCGCACGCGTCGCACGCTCACCGCGGTCGGCGACGACGTTCAATATGGCGTCTATGCCGGCACGCCCGACCGCTACGTCGCCGTCGTGGGCGATCGCGAGCTGATCGAATTCGGAAGTCGTGACGGCCGCATCGTGGATCGCCGCGTACTCGCACGCGGCGTTGCACGGATCGATCGCGATCCCGCGACGGGCGCGGTGTATTTCACGCGTGTCGCCGAAACCGCCTTGTTCCGCATCGATGCACAAACGGGTGCCGAAAGCGTAGTCACGCGCGCGATCACCTCGGTAGCGCGCGATGGCTGGCACGTGCTCGGCGGCCAGGTATTCCAGCTCACATCGGCCGTCAGCGGCCTCGTCGAATTGCGCCGCTATGACCCCGCCGACGGCAGCGAGCGCCGCATCGGGTCGATTTCCGGCTGGCTCGGCGATCTGGAATTCAGTGTCGCGCGCGACCGGCGTCATGCCGTCATCGTCCGCACTGCTGCGCTCGATGCCGATGTCGGCGTGCTGACCTTGCGCCGCAATGGCGTCGGAGATCGTTGAACACGCCGCCAGATCACGGGGCGTCCGGATCTTCCGCAGACATTCATTTCCCGCTCCTGCGAACCAGCAGCAACCCGAGCGTTCTGCAATCAGCCCCGCGAAGCCGTTGGCCCTGGTATCGAAGGGTGGTCAGCACGACGGTGCGCCTCCCTCTCTGCTTCGGGCCTTCTTGCTCAATCGACGCCCCCGTACGAGGGGCGTGGTAGTGCGCTGAAGCGGCGCCACAGGTTGAAGGTCGGTCTCCCGATACGCGACATGGCGATCACGGCACCGCAAGTCGGAATTCATTCCGGCGCGACGCATCGCGGCATCGCCGCCCGCAAGAGCCACCTCGACGTCGGAGCATTGCGAGGGGCAGAGCCACCAGGCGCAGCGACGAGGCGTGCGTATTGCGCGATGTTCGGAATGACTTCGTCGCCATCATGAGTATTTCGGAAATTGTTCGCCGGATCTTCCTGATTGGGCATGCGCTGGATCGCGAGCATGCGGCCGTTCCCGCAACGGTGAAGATCCATGCAAATCCAGTTCGAGCAGATGGCGAATGGCGGACGGTTGGAGTGCGCCGCCGATGAAAACGGTTCCGTTGACGATGTCTTGCGCGTGGTACTCGGCCGAGGCCGCGGTTGCGTGCTGCACGGCGTCGCACCGGCGACGACGTTGCTGTTGCCGCTGCGCGGTCGCGTGCAGGTTTCCGAGGGCGATGGCGCGCGCACGTTGACGGCAGGCGAGTTGCTGGTGGTGGAGACGGGCCAGCGCGTCCAGGCGATCGGTCGCGGCAATGCATTGTGGATCGCATTGCTCGCGCCCGCGGCTGCATGGACACGCTTGCTCGGCGATGCGCAAGGATTGCCGCTGCTTCCGGCGACACATGCCGCCGATCGCGTGCTGCGTCGCGCGGCGATCCGTCTCGCGCGGGTGGCGGCGAGCGTCGAAGCGCGCGGAAGTTCCGCTGCGCTGAGTGCCGCTGCGGCATTTGCTGCTGCGGTGGCCGATCTGCAGACGCGCTTCGAGGCGCTCATCGACCGCTGTGCCGGCCGCACGCTGGCGCAGCGCCGCAACGTGTTCCTGCGCCTGCAGCGTGTGCGCAACCTGATGGAGTCGAGCTGTCATCTCGACATGGATATCGCCGACTTCGCGCGCATGGCGAGCTATTCGCCCTGTCATTTCATCCGCGCATTCAGTTCCGTCTATGGCGAGACGCCGCATGCGGTGCTGGTCGAGCAGCGCCTCGGCCGGGCGCGCCGACTGATCGACGACAGCGCGCTCGCGATCACCGAAGTCGCGCGTGCCAGCGGCTTCGAGAACCGTTGTGCGTTCGCCCGATCGTTCAAGCGCCGCTTCGGCGTGACCGCCAGCGACCTGCGCGTGGCGCGTCGCGCGGCGGCTTGAGCAACACGACATCGTCGGTCCGAGCCGATGACGGACGCTGCCGACGGGGTCACCCACGTCGGTCTTCATCAATTTTTGCAACCGCTCCTGCAAGGACAGGCCAAGGCTGGCCTTTCACGTTTTCCTAATGTTTCAGCAAGGCCGTTGCGACGGCTGGATGGCTCACCACCCCGAGAAGAATGGGAGAAGAACGACATGTACGAAAACCTGCTTCGAAACGCGATCCGACGCGGCTTGCGCATGCACAGCCTGACCGGCGCGACGCTTGCGCTTGCCGCCATCGCCGCTCCGGCGATGGCCCAGGATGCACCTGCCGCCGCTGAAAACCAGCAGCTCGAAACGGTCACGGTGACCGGCTCGCGCATCCGCAAGGCGGACGTCGAGACGGCGCAGCCGATCGTCGTGCTGGATCGCGCCGCGATCGACCATCAAGGCTTCAACTCCGTCGCCGACATCCTGCAGAACCTCAGCGAAAGCGGCGCACCCGCGATCAGCCGCGCCGATGCGCTGGCTTCGGGCGAGTCGGTCGGCGGCTACTATGCGAGCCTGCGCAACCTCGGTCCGAACCGCACGCTGGTGTTGCTGAATGGCAAGCGCCTCGGCGCGACGACCTCGGGTGCGCAGGATCTTTCGCAGATTCCGTTGTCGGCGATCGAACGCGTCGAGATCCTGAAGGACGGCGCGTCCGCGATCTACGGCTCCGACGCGATCGCCGGCGTGGTCAACGTGATCACGCGCAAGAACTACGATGGCGCGGAAGCGAACGCCTATGTCGGCCAGTTCGACAATGACGACGGCGCCGACCAGACCTACAGCATGACGCTCGGCTCGCACAACGAGCGCGGCTCGATCACGTTCAGCGCCGAATACGCGAAATCCGAGCCGGTGTATGCGAAGGATCGCGTGTTCAGCGCATATCCGCAGGGCCAGTTCCATCCGAACGAGCCGGGCAGCTGGTCGCCGGTATCGCAATGGGGTGTGTTCTTCTTCCCGGATGGCTCTTGCGCGGGTCAGGACGACAGCCCGTTCGGCGCGTGCACGCTCAATCCTGGCGGCAATCCGCTGGACCTGAATGACTATCACGGAACCGGCTCGGCAGGCGGCAACAGCGACCGTTCCAACTCGAACCAGCAGATGATGCTGCAGACAGGTGTCGATCGGCATTCGCTGTTCGTCAGCGGCGACTACAACATCACCGACTCCATCAAGTTCAGCACCGACATCCTCTACAACAAGCGCTCGACCTTGCAGCAGATCGCGGGCTATCCGTTCTCGGGGGCAAAATTGCCCGGAGTGGATCAGCCCTACATCGGACTGTCGCCGGACAGCTACTACAACCCGTTCGGCCATCAGCAGGACAAGAATCCGGTTGTCGACCACAACATCTACTTCTACCGGCGTGGATGGGAAGTGCCGCGCACGAACCGCAGCGACCTGCAGACGTATCGCGTTTCCGGCACGCTGGAAGGCACGTTCAACATCGGCGACCACACCTGGAACTGGGATGTGGGTGGCTACGTCAACACGAACGACCTGCTGAAGACGCAGCACGGCGACTACAGCCTGGTCGCGATGACGCAGGCGCTCGGTCCGTCGTTCTACGATCCAATCACGAAGCGCGTGGTCTGCGGAACGCCGGACAGCCCTGTTCCGTACGGCACCGCGCCGGGCTCGTGCATCCCGTGGAATCCGATGATCCCGGCGGGTCAGGGCGGCTCGGGTTCGCTCTCGGATCCGGATCTGCAGAAGTTCCTGTTCCCGTACTACCATGACACCGGCCGCACCAAGACGGTCGACTATACGGCGAACGTCACCGGCTCGATCTTCACCCTGCCGGCCGGCGATCTCGGTCTCGCGGCGGGCTATGAGCACCGCAACGAATCCGGCCAGTTCGTGCCGGATGCGTACAGCCAGACCGGCCTCAGCACGAATCTGTCGGCGGGTCCGACCGGCGGTGGTTACTCGATCGACGAGTACTACGTCGAAGTCGACGTGCCGGTGCTCAAGGACATGCCGTTTGCGCGCCAGTTGTCGTTCAACGTCGCGGGTCGCTATTCGGACTTCAACACGTTCGGCAATACCACCAATGGCAAGTTCAGCCTGACCTGGAAGCCGATCGACGATCTGCTCGTTCGCGGCAACTACGCGCAGGGCTTCCGTGCGCCGACGATCAACGATCTCTACGGTGGCATCGGCGGCACGTTCGACACCTACACCGATCCGTGCGATTCCGTGCTCGGTGCGGCGGCCAGCAATCCGGCCGTGGCGGCGCGCTGCACGCAGGGCTTCGGTGGCCAGCCGGGTGTTGCGAATGATTTCCGCCAGCCGGGGCAGGGCGGAAGCCCCTGCACGAACCTGCCGTGCCAGTCCGGTGTGCAGACCTTTGCCGGTTCGAACCCGCGCCTGAAGCCGGAAACGGCGACCAGCAAGACGCTCGGTATCGTCTACAGCCCGGGTTGGATCCAGGGCCTGGATCTCAGCTTCGACTGGTTCCGCGTGCGCATCAAGAATGCGATCACGCAGGACTCGATCAACCAGATGCTGAGCGACTGCTATGTGCTCGGTTCCGCTGCACGCTGCTCGGACATCCTGTTCACGCGCAACCCGGAAACCGGCGGCCTGAACTATGCGCTGCGCGCCGGCATCAACCAGGGCTGGGTCGACACCGAAGGTTACGACCTGAGCGCGAACTATCGTCTGCCGGAAATGCCGTTCGGCCGCCTCGCGCTGCATTGGGATTCGACCTACATCGCGCATCTCGACAACAAGCCGGACGACTTGCCGGATACGCCGGTAACCGTCAACAACGGCCTGGTCGTTGGCGGCGGCGCCTCGTTCCGCCTGCGTTCGAACGCGAGCCTGGACTGGACCTTCGGTGACTTCGGCGCAAGCTGGACCACGCGCTACTACTCGGCCCTGAAGGAAAAGTGCTCGAAGTACGCCGGCGAGTGCAGCGATCCGGGCCATGTCGCGCCGGATACCGGTCCGTTCAAGTTGAACCGCATCGGCTCGAACACGTTCCACGACCTGCAGGTGCGCTGGAATGCGCCATGGAATGCGACGGTCGCGGTGGGTGCGAACAACGTGTTCGGCCATCTGGGCCAGAACATGTACACGCAGCCGAACTCCAGCTTCAACTATTACGGTGGTTACGACATCGGTCGCTTCTACTACCTGCGTTATACGCAGAAGTTCTAGTCGATCGTTGTTCTTGCAGCAGGATCACGGCCCCGGAAACGGGGCCGTTTTCTTTTCACGTTTCAGCCAGCGAGCGCAGGAAGCCTCGTCGCCACGCGTTGATGTCGTTGCGGGAAAGATGCTCGAACATCGACTGCCAGCGCTCGCGCCGCTCCGCGAGCGGCATGGCAAGCGCGGCATCGATCGCTTCGACGATGTCGTCCGGGTCGAGCGGATTGATGACGATCGCCTGCGGCAACTCCTCGGCGGCGCCGGCGAAACTGGACAGGATCAGCACGCCCGGATCTTCCGGCGGTTGCGCGGCAACGTACTCCTTCGCGACGAGGTTCATGCCGTCGCGCAAGGGCGTCACCAGGCCGATGCCGGCGACGCGATAGAAGCCGGCCAAGGTGGCCTGGTTGAAGCTGCGATTGACGTAACGGATCGGCACCCAGTCCGGTTCGGCGTAGCGGCCATTGGTCGCGCCGGCCAGGCGTTCGAGGCGCGAGCGCAATTCACGGTATTCGGCCACTTCCTCGCGGCTCGGTGGAGCGATCTGCAGGAACGACAGGCGCGAGCGCCATTCCGGATGCTGCGACAGGAAACGCGCGATCGCCTCGAAGCGTTGCGGCAACCCTTTCGAATAGTCGAGCCGGTCGACGCCGATCGCCAGCTCGCGGCCTTCCAGGCTGCGCACGAGGCGCTGCGTGGTGGCGCTGTTGGCGGCCTTGCGCGCTTGCTCGGCGACCTGCGCGGTATCGATGCCGATCGGGAATGCACGCACGCGGAAGCGGCGGCCATTCGGCAGGAGCACCGCGCCAGCGGCATCCGTTCGTGCAGCCATTTCCTCGCGGAAGTATCCGAGCAGCGCGTCGCGGTCGCGTTCTCCCTGCAATCCGATCAGGTCGCAGGCGGCCAGCGCGGGAAACAGTTGTTCGTGGTGCGGCAGCGTCGTCAGCACGCTCGCCGGGGGCACCGGTATGTGCAGGAAGAATCCGATGCGCGCGGTCACGCCGAGTTCGCGCAATTCGGCGGCGAGCGGGATCAGATGGTAGTCGTGGATCCAGACCTGGTCGTCGGCGCGCAGGCGCGGCGCAAGTTCGCGTGCGAACAGGCGATTGACGCGCTGGTAGCCGGCGAAATCCGCACGGCGATAGTCGAGCAGCGACGGTCGATAGTGCAGCAGTGGCCACAAAGTGCGATTGGCGAAGCCGAGGTAGTACTCCTCGTAGTCCGCTCGCGAGAGATCGAGAAGTGCGTATTCGAGCGAACCCACGCGTTCGCTGTGCAGCTCGTGCTCGCCATCGTCGACGATACGCCCGCTCCAGCCGAACCAGAGTCCGCCGTGCTCGGCCAATGCGGCCTGCATCGCGGACGCGAGGCCGCCCGCGCGCGCTTCCTTCGGCAATGCGACGCGATTGGAGACGACGACGAGGCGGCTCAAAGCATGCTCTCCCACGATCGTGACAGTCGCGTTGCGGCATTGATCAGGCCTACCAGCGAATAGGTCTGCGGAAAGTTTCCCCACAATTCGCCGGTGCCCGGATGCACGTCCTCGGACAGCAATCCGAGCGGGTTGCGGCGCGCCAGCAGCTGCTCGAACAAGCCGCGCGCTTCGTCGGTACGTCCGATTGCGGCGAGTGCGTCGACATACCAGAAGCTGCAGATCGTGAAGCTGGTTTCGGGCGTTCCGAAATCGTCCGGCACGATGTAGCGGAACAGGTGGTCGCCCTGGCGCAGCACGCGGCCGATCGCCTCGACGGTGGCGACGAAGCGCGGATCGTCGGCGGCGACGAAACCGAGATCGGCGAGCAGCAGCAGGCTGGCATCGAGGCGCTCGCTGTCGAACGCGTCGACGAAGTAACCGTGCTCCGGATGCACGGCGCGTTCGAGGATCAGGTTGCGCACGCGTTCGGCACGCGCCGCCCAGACCTGTGCGCGTTCGCCGAGCGCGAGATGCGTGGCGATGCGCGCGAGACGGTCGCAGGCGGCCCACGACATCACGCTCGAATACGTATGCACGTCGGCGCGGCCGCGGAATTCCCACAATCCCGCATCGGGTTGATCGTGCAGCCGCCAAGCTGATTCTCCGACGTGCTCCAGCCGCGCGAACGCGGCGGTGTCGCCGGCGGTGTTGAGGCGGCGATCGAAGAACAACTGCACGGCGGCGAGCACGACGCTGCCGTAGACGTCGTTCTGCTGCTGGCGCCAGGCGTCGTTGCCGATGCGAACCGGACCCATGCCGCGGTAGCCGGCCAGGTGCTCCGCTTCGCGTTCGATCAGTTCGCGTTCGAAGTGGATGCCATAGACCGGTGCGAGCACGCCATCGGCGCCAGCGGCGAGATTGAAAAGGTAGCGCAGATATTCTTCCATGCTGCGCGTGGCGCCGAGCCGGTTCAATGCGCGCACGACGAAGGCGGCATCGCGCAGCCAGCAATAGCGGTAGTCCCAGTTGCGCACCGTATGCGGCGCTTCCGGAATCGAGGTCGTCATTGCGGCGACGATCGCGCCAGTGCCTTCGTACTGGCACAGTTTCAGCGTGATCGCGGCGCGGATCACCGCATCCTGCCACTCCGCCGGGATCGACAGGTAGCGCACCCATTCGCGCCAGTAGTCGAGCGTTGCATCGAGCGATTCGCGCGCGAAGATGGCCGGTGCCTGCGCCAATGTTTCGTCCGGGCCGAGCACGATGGTGACCTCGCGATCGAGCAGCATCGGCAGCTCGTCGCGCAGCATCGGCAATGGCGCATCGGTAGTCGCGCGCAGCACGAGGTCGCCGAGCATGAAACGCAGATGGTTCGAGCCGAACGTGCGTTCCGGGCGGCGCTCGCCGTATCCGGCGAGCGGACGCAGGCGCAAGGTGATGCGCGGTGCGCCGGCGAGCGGACGGATCGTGCGCACCAGGCTCATCGGATGAAAGATGCGGCCGTTCTGCTTGTAGCGCGGAGCGAAGTCGGTAATCTCGATCGCGCTGCCGTCGCTGGCATCGAGGCGCGTGACAAGCACGGCGCTGTTGTCGAGATAGGATTGCGTGCTGGCGACTTCGCCTTCGAGCGCGATATCGAAGAAACCGCTGTCGCCGACACGCGGCGACAGCAACGCGCAGAATGCCGGGTCGCCATCGAAGGTGGGCAGGCAACACCAGACGACGCGGCCGCGTGCATCGATCAATGCACTGATGCTGCCGTTGCCGACCACGCCGAGGTCGAGCGACGGCGGAGCCGTTTCCGTAGCGGGTGTGTGCATGGGCGATTCCTTTTGGGGTGAAGTCATGTCGGCGGCAGCGGTGCCGAGCGTGCGAGCGCCACGAGCCACGCGCGCACGGCTCGGGGATCCGCCAGCGCATGGCGCGCCGCGGTGGGGCGCCGCGCGCCGACGATCACGCTGTCGCCCCCGAGCGCATTTGCGCAGGCGAACGCATGCTCATCGGTGAGATCGTCGCCGAGCACCCACGGCACGCGACCGGCGAATGGCGCATCACGCATCAAGGTGGCGACCGCCCGGCCCTTGTCGACGTCGGCGCGCTTCAGTTCGACCACGTGGTTGCCCGGTTGCAGTGCATAGCCGCTGCCCGCTTCGCGCAGCAGCGCGGCGGCCACCGCATGCACGGCAGCTGCCGCCTGCGGCGCGTTGCGATAGTGCAGTGCGAGCGCACCCGGTTTGGTTTCGACGAGTACGTCGGGAATATCCGACAGCAGGGCAATCGCATGCGCATGCAGCGCGGCGACGTCGTCATGTGCATGACACGGCATTGTCAGGCTGGCATCGGCACGACGCAGCTCCGCGCCATGCGAACCGGCTGCCGCGCCCGTCCATTCGAGCAGGGTGTCGATCTGCCGCAGCGGTCGTCCACTGATCGGTGCGAGCGCGCCATCGAGCAGCGCGCGGAGCTTGCTCAACAAGACGGGCAGGAGGGGCTCGACGACGACGGCATCGGGATGCGGGGCAAATTCGAGCAGCGTGCCATCGATGTCCACGAACAGCGCCAAGGTCGCCAGTTCGGGCAGTGGTGGTTCCGGCAGCGGTGCCGGCGGACTTCCGGGGGATGGAGCGTCATGTGTTGTCACAAGCCGATTCGCGCGGCGGCGTGTCCGCGCAGCAGTCTCCGTCAAATGATCGAGAATTGTCGCAGCGCATACATGTATATGGCCTGACATTGGCGCTGCGGCATGCGAATCCGGCGCGCATCGGCTTTCATGCCGGCGCCGGCAGCAGTCCGCGCTGTGCGAGCCAGTCGCGTGCATCTCCGGCGTCGTGCTCGAACCACGCGCGCGCGGAGCCGAGCCGGAACGTGTAACCCCACGCGTCCATGTCGGCCATCACGCGCGCGCGACCGACGCCCGGAAGGTCGTCACCCAGCAGGATCTGCAGGTAGCAGGTGGCATCTTCCTCGGCCTGCGAGTCGGAGGCGTCGGTGTGGATCCGCGCCCGGCGTTCGGGCGGTGCGACGATCAGGTGGCAGGCCTCGTGCAGCAACGAGTGCACGGGTGTATCGCTGCGCGCATAGACGCGATCGGCGATGACGCCTGCTTCGCAGTCGCCCCAGTAGCTGCCGGGAATCGCCTCGGCGTCGGCAACTTCTACAAGCTCGAGCGCGTGGCGAGCAAGCAGCGCGCGCGCGGCGTCGAAGCCGATCTGCGCGAGCGTCAGCACCGCGAGTGCGCGCGATTCCGCAAGTTGCATGCTGCGCGGTCAGCTCTCGTCGGTCGGCGGCGGTGCGTCCTTTCGACGTTCCGGCAGCGTGACCGACAGTTCCAGCACCTCGTCGTCGCCTTCGTGCGTGACGTGGATGTCGACCGCCTCGGCCTCGACGTTGACGTACTTGCGGATCACTTCGAGGATCTCGCGACGCATCATCGGCAGATAGTCGGGCGTGTTGCCGCGGCCGTCGGCGTTGCGCTCCTGCATGACGATGATGCGCAGGCGCTCGGTGGCGACGGAGGCGGTGTTCTTCGGGCGCGAACGCAGGAAATCGAACAGTCCCATGGTCAGCTCCCGAAGATGCGGGCGAAGATGCCCTTCTTCTGCGCATCGATGAAGCGCATCGGGCGCGTCTCGCCAGCGAGGCGCGCGACCGCGTCCGCATAGGCCTGGCCCGCATCCGAGGTGTCGTCGAGGATGACCGGCACGCCGGAGTTCGAGGCGGTCAGCACGCCAGGCGACTCGGGGATCACGCCGAGCACGTCGATGCCGAGGATTTCCTTGACGTCGTTGATGCCCATCATGTCGCCTCCGGCGACGCGGTCAGGGTTGTAACGCGTCAACAGCAGATGCTGCTCGACCGCGCCGGTGCCGAGTTCGGCGCGCCGCGTCTTGCTCGAAAGCAGGCCGAGGATGCGGTCGGAGTCGCGCACGCTGGATACTTCGGGATTCACCACGACGACCGCGCGATCGGCGAAGTACATCGCCAGCGCCGCGCCTTTCTCGATGCCGGCCGGCGAATCGCAGATGACGTAGTCGAAGCCATCCTCGGCGAGCTCGTTCAGCACGCGCTCGACGCCTTCCTTGCTGAGCGCGTCCTTGTCGCGCGTCTGCGAGGCGGCCAGCACATACAGCGTATCGATGCGCTTGTCCTTGATCAGCGCTTGCTTGAGCGTGCATTCGCCCTGGATCACGTTGACGAAGTCGTACACGACCCGTCGTTCGCAGCCCATGATGAGGTCGAGGTTGCGCAGGCCGACGTCGAAGTCGATGACCGCGACCTTCTTGCCGCGCTTGGCGAGTCCGACGCTGAGCGAGGCGCTGGTCGTGGTCTTGCCGACGCCGCCCTTGCCGGAAGTGACGACGATGATTTCAGTCAATGGGATGTCCTCGGGATTCGTGATTTGGAATTGGAGATTCGGGAAACATCGATGCGGCGACTCCGGCCGGGCGACCGAACGCGTCATTGCGTCCGGCGTCTTTTCGAGTCCCGAATCTCGTAGCCTGAATCACAGCTTCTTCAACAACAACTTGCCGCTTTCCAGCCACGCCTGCACCGGCTGGCCACGCAGCTCCGCGGGAATATCCTCGAAGACGCGATATTGGCCGGCGATCGATACCAGCTCGGCATGGAATTCCCGGCAGAAGATGCGCGTGTTCTCGTCGCCCTGCGCGCCGGCCAGCGCGCGGCCGCGCAGCGCGCCGTAGACATGGATCGAGCCGTCAGCGATGACTTCGGCGCCATTGCCGACCAGCGCGGTCAGGACCAAGTCACGGCCGCGTGCATACACCTGCTGGCCGGAGCGCACGGGCTTGTCGTGCAGCAGGCCGCTGCTTGGCGCCGCACTCGGCGGCGACGGAGTCGTCGGGCGCTCCGCGACACGTTCGCGCGGAGGCGGCGGCGGAGTCGGTTGGCGGGCAGGCGGCGCCTCGCCGAAGTCCGTTGTCGCGCGCTCGTAGGAAGCGCGGAACTTGGCGATCACCGGAACATCGAGCGCCAAGGCCAACGCATCGTTTTCGCTGGTTCCATAGGAAAGCCCGACCGGCAACATGCCGCTGGCCTTGATGCGAGCGAGCAGGTCGCGCACGGTGTTCTCGTCCGGCAGCGACGGCAGATGGCTGAGGTCGAGCACCACCGGCGCGCGCGCGAACAGCTGGGCCGCGCTCTCGACCTTTTCGCGCAGTTCCGCGGCGAGGCCGTCGGGATCGAGGCGTTTCAGTTTGAGGTTGGCGATGCCGACCTGGCCGAACTTGATTTCGGCGACGGGTTCGAGCGTTGCTGGGGCAGCGGCTGTCATCGGGGGAAAGGTGTTCACGCGCCGCCGGCCGCACGCGCGCCCGACACGGGCTGAGTGCTTGCGCGGGTGCGTTCGGCCAGCCACGGGAGGTCGGGCAAGCCGCTGCCGCCGACGTTGAGATAGGTGTCGCGCACGAACGGGAAGCTGCACAGCTCCTTGGCCAGCAGCGATACGCGGCGGCCGTTGTTCGGCATGGTCTGCTGGCCGACTTCGCGGAAACCGTAGGCGCCGTGAAACAGCACCGAGACATCGTCGCGCGGCTCGAGGAAGACCTCGCAGGCCAGTTGCGGCACGCGCGTTTCGGCGTAGCTGATCACGTCGGCATAGAACACGCGGCCAAGGCCGAGACCGCGGTACGGCCGCGCGATGACGATACGGTCAACGTAGACGAACGCCGGGTAGTGTGCGCGGAACCAGAGAAAATTCGGTGAATCATAGTCGGCATCCTCGCGCATCGCCGGCAGAAAGCCGGCGACATGGCCATCGATCTCGGCGAGGCGGAAATAGCTGGCCTGGTCGTACAGCGCGCGCAGCGACGCGGCGTCCAGCGGCAGGATCGTGGAACCGGCGGCGTTGTTGAGGGCGAGCACCGAATCCAGTTCGTGCGGCTGCACGTCGCGGATGCTTAGGGCCATGTCGTGTCTTGCTCCGTCCAGGATCGTGCCGCGGCGTCTCGGGCGCGGACGCCGATTGACTTCCACTGGGGCGGATTATCGCACGTGGGCGTGGCAAGGTCATGGCGCCCGCCGGGCGCCGGTGTTAGCGAAGCGTTAGGTCTTTGGCGCGAGAGCCGGCAGATCGGATCCGGACCCCGGTGGAATTCCGGCTACGACAGGCAGAACGCGCAACTGTGGCCGCAATGACTTTCGGGCAGGTTACGCCGCCGCGTCGCGCGCCTATGATGACGGCATGTCGTGGCCGCAGTTCAACCACATCCAGTTGCTCCGCTACGCCGGCTTGTTCCAATACGCCAGCGTCGGCACGCCGTTCCTGCGTTATCAGGCACTGGTCGAGGATCTTTCCCAGAAGCAGCTGCCGACGGCCTATGTGCCGCTTTGGCTGGGCTGCTACATCGTGTTCGGGCTCGTCTACTGGTACTTGACCCGCGATCTCGGCGATCGTCGACGTACGCCGTGGCGGCGTGCAATCCAGATCGCACTGCTGGTCGTGCTGAACGGCATGGCGGTTGCGATCGGCTGGTTCAGCCAGAGCGGCATTTCGGCGCTGCTGCTCGCGGTCGTGGCGGTGGTGTTGCCATGGCTGCTGCCGCTGCGCGTCGGCATCGCGTGGATGGTGCTGCAGAATTTCTCGCTGGTGCCGGTGTTCGCCAGCATCCGCGATCCGGTGTTCAGCCTCGGCGATGCGTTCCTGCAGTCGAGCCTGTATCTCGGTTTCATCGTGCTCGCGTTCGTGACGGCGCTGGTGACCAAGCAGCAGGTCGAAGCGCGCGAGGAGCAGCGCCGGCTCAATTCCGAGCTGCGCGCTACGCGCACCTTGCTGGCGGAATCGAGCAGGCTGGCCGAGCGCATGCGCATTTCGCGCGAGCTGCACGATCTGGTCGGCCATCACCTGACCGCGCTCAGCCTCAATCTCGAAGTCGCCAGCCATCTCGTGCAGGGGCAGGCGCAGGAGCACGTGCGCCAGGCGCAGTCGGTGGCCAAGCTGCTGCTCGGCGACGTGCGCGAAGTGGTCAGCCAGTTGCGCGAGGGCGACAGCATCGACCTGACGCAGGCGCTGCGCAATCTCACCGAAGGCGTGCCGGGGCTCGACATCCATCTCGAACTGCCGGCGCGTTTCAGTGTCGACGATCCGAAGCGTGCGCAGGTGCTGCTGCGCTGTGCGCAGGAAATCATCACCAACACCGTGCGCCACGCCGGCGCGCGCAACCTGTGGTTGCGCTTCGAGCGCAGTGCGGACCGCCAGATGGCAATCCACGCGCGCGACGACGGCCACGGCGCGATCCAGTTCAGGCAAGGCAATGGGCTTTCCGGCATGCGCGAGCGTCTCGCGCAATTCGGAGGGCGGCTCGATATCGTCACCGGCAAAGGGCAGGGCTTCGCGCTGGACGCCTTGTTGCCGCTGGAGGGAACCACATGATCAAAGTCTGTCTCGTCGACGACCAGACCCTGGTGCGCCAGGGCATCCGCTCGTTGCTGGAATTGTCCGATTCGATCCGCGTCGTCGCCGAATCGGGCGACGGCACGCACGCGGTGGAGACGATTCCGCGCGTAAAGCCCGACGTGGTGCTGCTCGACATGCGCATGCCCGGCATGTCCGGTCTCGATGTATTGAACGCGCTGGCGGCGAAGAACGAACTGCCGCCGACGATCATCCTGACCACCTTCGACGACGATCAACTGGTGCTGGCCGGGCTGAAGGCCGGTGCGCGCGGCTATCTGCTCAAGGACGTCTCACTCGACCAGTTGGTCGATGCGGTCAAGACCGTCGCCGACGGCGGCTCGCTGGTCGCGCCGGTGGTCACCCAGCGCCTTCTGTCGGGCCTGGAGCGCATGCACAACGAGTTCACCAGCCTCGACCGGCCCGATCCGCTGACCGAGCGCGAAACCGAGATCCTTCGCCTGATGGCCGGCGGCTACAGCAACAAGGAGATCGCCAACTCGCTCGGCGTGGCCGAGGGTACGGTGAAGAACCACGTCTCCAACATCCTGTCCAAGCTCGGGGTGCGCGACCGCACGCGCGCGGTGCTGAAGGCATTCGAGCTGGGCATCGTCTAACGCAGCGCCGCTGGCCGTGTTGCGCCGCCGCCTGCCGTGCGGGGGCATCGGCCCATCGCCGCCCGCACGTCCCGGGCATGGCGCTTTCGCCCCGGAGTCCAGTACCATCCGCTCCTTGTCCCGCAAGGCGGGGTCGCGTGTGTGCGCGAGACGGGGGATCGGGGAGGGCAGTCGACGCGGCCTGCCCCCGTGAACGTCGCGATGCGTGTGCGGCAGGGTCGGTTGATGTTCTGGAGATGCCTCGGATGATTCGTCTTTTCGAAATACTGGTAGCGCTGCTGATCGTGTTCGTGCTCACCGTCGTGGTTGGCGTGATGTTGCCGGACCATGGCCATATCGAGCGCACCGTCGAGGTCTCCAGCCCGGTGCGCCAGGTCTACGACTCGCTCGATACGTTCCGCCGCTATCCGCAGTGGTCGGCGCTGCGCAGCTTCGATCCGAACATCAAGATGTCGCTCGAAGGTCCGGAATCGGGCGTCGGCGCCAAGGTCAGCTGGACCAGCGCGCTCGAGAAGATCGGCAACGGCAGCCTGGAGATCAAGTCGAACGAGGAAGACAGCAAGATCGGCATCGCTATCGACAACGCCTGGACCGGCACCAACAAGCAATACACGATCACCCTGGTGCCGTCGGCGAACGGCAAGACGCTGAAGATCCGCTGCGCGTATGACGTCGACTACGGCTGGAACCTCATGTCGCGCTTTGCCGGCATGTACATCAATGGCGATCCGGCATCGACGATCCAGACCAGCCTGAACAACTTCTCGGCGATGATCGCCGGTTTCCCGAACACTGATTACAAGGAGCAGAAGATCGACGTTGTCGATGTCGCTGCGCGCCCGGTGTTCCTGGTCAACACGAAGGCGAAGCGTTCGCTCGACGAGGTCGCCGACGCGACGAACGCCGCGATGACCGAGATCGATGCGGCCATCAAGAAGGCCGGTCTCACCGCCGCCGGCCCGCGCATGACGATCACCACCAATTGGGGTGATGAGGACTACACCTTCGCCGTCGCGGTGCCGGTCAGCGCGGAAACGTTCTCGCTGGGTGGACACGAGCTCACGATCACGACGCCGGTGCCGTCGCCGAGCGACACCGGTGACGAGGAAGAGCAGCCAGCGGTGCTCAACACCGGCGACAAGGACAAGGGTGGCCTGCTTGTCGTCGAAGGCAACGTGCGCGCCGCGCTGTGGTACCAGGGCAAGGCGCTCGTCACCGAATACACCGGCAGCCCGGCCGCGCTTCCGCTTCTGCGCCTGAACCAGAAGGCCTACGCGGAAACGCACGGCTATCATTATTCCGAGGCCGGCCTCGGCCGCTTCTGGGACGAACTGACGTCGGCGCCGGATGCAGCAGACGATCAGCAGACCTTCAAGACGTATCTGCCGATCCAACTGTAACGGTTCGATTGATGGCGACGAAAAAGCCGCGCATTGCGCGGCTTTTTTTTGCGATCCGATCCTGGATCGCCGCGATTCCGGGACTGGGGCACGTCGTCGCCAGGTGTCCTCGGAACGCGCCACAGGCAGCCATCCATGGCTGCACTTCTCAAGGAATAGCCACTTCCGAATCCGGTTGGCAATATCCCGGACGGACTTCAGCGCTCGCCGTAGCGCACTGCCACGACCACGAAATGCGCCCGACCGCCAGGCAGCTCGACTTCGAATTCGTCGTCGGTGCGCCGCTTCAGCGCGGCGCGCGCGAGTGGCGAGTCGATGCTGATCCAGCCGCCGGGCGCGTCGGTCTCGTCAGGGCCGACGATGCGGTATTCATGCTCGGCGCCGTGGTCGTCCTCGATGCGGAACCATGCGCCGAAAAAGATCGCCGACGGATCGGTCGGTTGCGTGTCGAGCACGCGCAGTTCCGGCAGGCGTTTGCTGAGGTAGCGCACGCGCCGGTCGATCTCGCCGAGCTGCTTCTTGCGGTAGGTGTACTCGGCGTTTTCCGAGCGATCGCCTTCGGCCGCAGCCGCGGCGAGCGCACGCACGACTTCAGGGCGTCGCACGCGCCACAGCTCATCGAGTTCATCCTTCAAGCGACGATGGCCCGCGGGCGTGATCACGGCGGTTGACGCGGCAGCGGCGGGGCGCCAGCGGCTCATGCGAAAATCTCGTGCAACGAAGTCGCCGGCACGCTAGCGGCAGCTCCTTGGATCGTCAACCGCAGATACCCTCGCCCGGTGCCTTGGACGCGCGACACAACTGGTAACAGCCCGTATACGCCCTGCGTGATCAACCGGCCTGGAGTAGGCATATGCTGTCGCCGGCCGCATGGGATGCCGATGCGGCTATTCCAGTTGGGGCGGGTCGACGGCGCGGCGACCCGGCGCGAGCGTCGCCCGTCTTCCCCATGTGCCGCGCCAGCGATTCGTATACGGAGATACATCATGTGCAAATCATGGCTTCGCATTTTTGTTGCGCTTGTTGCCTCGGTCATTCTGCAAGGCGCGTTCGCCGCCGATCCCGCATCGTCGCCTGCGCGGGACAAGGCCGTTTCGCACACGCAGTCCGGCTCGACAGCTGTGACATCCGGGACGGAAACCGGACTTGCCGCGGTCTACAGCGATCGCCTCAACGGTCACCGCACGGCGAGCGGAAAGCGCTACAACCGCAACGCGCTGACCACCGCGCACAAGAGCCTGCCGTTTGGCACGCGCGTGCGCGTGACCAACACGCACAACCACAAATCGGTCGAGCTGGTCGTCAACGATCGTGGTCCGAGACAGGCAGGCCGCGTGCTCGACATTTCGCCGGCCGCCGCGAAAAAACTCGGCATCCACCGACGCGGCATGGCCGAGGTGACGGTCGAGGTGATCGGCAACGCATAGCGGCGCGCTGGATGGCTTTTCCGCCGTCATGCCGGCTTGCCGCCCATGAGGGCGTGAGGCTGTTCGGAGTTTCGTGATCCATGGTGACGTGGACGGCCATGCGCCGTCCGCGACAGGCAAGCGCGGGGGTGTGAATGCGCCGTGGCCGCGGCCGTGATCGGCGGCGTGCGTGCGTCCGGCGCCGATGCGTAGAATCATGGCTCGGGCCGGGGGAGCACCGCATCGTGTTGATCATTCCGTTGCACCGTGCGCCGACGCCGGCGAATTTTCCGTGGGCCACGCTCGCGCTGATCTTCGCCAACGTGTTCGTATTCGCATTCCTGCAGTCGGGCGATGCGCGCGTGCAGCAACGCGCACTCGATTACTACGCGCAGCAGGATCTGGCGCAGTGGGAATATCCAGCTTATCGCGCGTGGCTGGCGGAAAACGCCGACACCTCGCAGCGGAGCGTCGCGTTCGAGCGCCTCGTGGAAGCTGGTGACAAGATCATCGCAACGCAAATTCTGCAATCGGATAGCGCTTTTCTCGCAGATCTGCACGCCGGCGGCGTGATCCCTCCAGATGCCGATGGCTACGCGGATTGGCATGAGCGGCGCGGTGAGTTCGATCGTCTCTGGGACGCCGCGTTCACCCAGCGTTGGATGATCCGCTTCTCCGAGTTCGATCCCGAGCGCATGTTCGGCGCGATGTTCCTGCACGGCGGCGTCGGCCACCTGATCGGCAACATGCTGTTCCTCGCTCTGCTTGGCCTGCTCGTCGAAGGCGCGCTCGGCCACGGCCTGTTCCTCGCGCTCTACCTGCTCGGCGGTTTCGGCAGCGCGTTCCTCAGCATGCTCTGGCGCTTGGGCGAAAGCGGCAGCGCGCTCGGCGCCTCCGGCGCGATCGCGGCCTTGATGGGCGCGTACTGCGTGCTGTGGGGCACGCGCAAGGTGCGCTTCTTCTGGTGGTTCTTCGTCGTGTTCGACTACGTCAAGGCACCGGCGCTGGTGCTGCTGCCGTTCTGGCTCGGCTGGGAGTTGGTCAACCTGTTCTGGAACAAGGGTGCACACGTCGGTTTCGATGCGCATGCGGGCGGCATCATCGCCGGTGCGTTGCTCGCGCTCGGCGTGCGCGCACTGCAATGGGAGAGGCGCGACTTCCTCGACGAGGACGCGATCGCCGATGCCGAAGCCGACGATCGCGCCGCCCTGGCGAAAGCGCGCGAACACATCGGTCGGCTCGAACTGCCGGCCGCGCGTGCGCTGCTGGAGCCGCTCGCCGCATCGCGGCCGGACGACTTGGACGTGCGCGTCGCGCTATACCGCTGCGCGCGCTACGAACCGCGCATGCCGCGCCTCGCCGAGGCAGCGCGTGCCGTGCTCGCGCTCGCGACCCGCAACGCCGCCGAAGTGCGCGAGCAGAAGGCGATCCACGACGACTTCCGCAAAGCCGGCGCCGGTGTGCTGCCGCTGGATGCGGCGCAGACGATCGCCTTGGTGCGACGCTGGCCGGCGATCGGCGCCGGTGCCGATGCGGTCGCCTTGCTCATCGCGCTGATCGAGCGCGCACCGGCGACACCGGGTCTCGACGCGGCGTGTCTCGGCGTCGCGCGCGACTTGCGCATGCGCGCCGAACCGACACCTGCGCGGGAACTGCTGGCGCGCATGGTTGCCGCTTGGCCGCAGGGCAAAGAGGCCGACAAGGCCCGTCTGCTGCTGACGGACATCGCCTAGGTTCCGTCAACGCGCCGGAGCGCTTGCCGATGCGAGCTTGTCGAGAAATTGCCGGTACGCAGCGATATCGCTCGCGAGCGGATGATCCGCATAGGTCTTCATCAGCTGGTCGAGCAGCGCACGCGCCTCGGCGTCCTTGCCCATGCGTTCGGCCAGCAGTTTCGCGGCGAGCAGGTAGTTCTGCGGAATGTCGCGGTGCTTCGGGTGGCGCTTGTGGAATCCGGACACGAGTTTCAGCGCGACCTGCGTATTGCCCGAGTCGACCGCCTTCTGCGCGACGCGCGCCACCTGGTCTGCTTCAGCGAGCTGGAATTGCGGATCGAGTTCGAGGCATTCGCGTGCGACGTCGACCGCGCGGCGGTCCTTGTCCTGCGCGAGCAGCACGCCGATCCATTCGCGGCCATGGCGCAGTTGCTCGGCGCGGTGCTCGCCGAGCATCAGGAGCTTGCGGTATTGCGCGTGCAGCGCATCGGAACCGCCGCGTCCGCGCAGTTGCGCACCGACCAGCTCGCGCGCCGCATCCGCGTTGCCGCCCTGCACGAGTTGCGCGGCTTCATCGAGCGTGGCCTGGTCCGGATCGTCGCTGGCGCGCCGCAATGGCTGCATGACCTGCGCGGGTTCATAGCCGACCTGTTCGTGGTACTGGTAGATCAGATAGCCCATCAGGTGGAACGTCGCGACGATCGCATAGTGCGCTATGACGTTGACGATGAGGATCGCGAGGAACGTGGGCAATATCATCGCCGCAAATGCCTGCGCGTAGATCTGGCTGATGAAGAACACGAGATAGAGCAGGGCGACCGCGACATAGGGCCAGCCGAAACGCGTGCAGACTGCCAACCAGGTCAACGGATTGAGCGCCTTGGCGAGGCTTTGCTCCATCGCAAGCGACATGATCGCCGCGGGCCAGGCGAGACCGAGCGCGACCAGCATGATTGCGCCACCGGTCAGTCCGAACAGGAGGAATCCGAGCACGGCGAAAGCGATGAAAACGAGCTGCAGCCAGATTTGGCTCCAGCCGAGGCTGTCATCGACACCGACCGCTCCTTCCGGTGGATCCAGTCGACCATCCGCCGACGCGCGCAGACATTCGAACGCGTATTTGTACATGGCCACCCAGACGAGAATGTCGAGGAAACGCCCGAACGGCAGGAACTTGACGAGGTGGCAGACGGCGAGCACGCAGATCGTCAGCAGCGCATCGCTACGCGCGGGATAGAGCGCGATCTCGCGCAAGCGATTCCAGAAAGGAACGATGGGTGGATGGCTCATGGAATTCCCTGTGATGGAACGCGCGGTGCATGCGCCGTGATCGATGGTCGTTGAAGCCTGGGCTTTTGCCGTCATCGCGGTGAAGCCCGGAAGCGCTTCACAACAGCGAAGCCCGTCGACAGATCTTTCGCGGCTCGCTTGAAAGCTGGATTCCGGCGTTCGCCGGAATGGCGAGTTGTTCGGAGATGCCTCAGCGCTTGCTCATCGAACCGAGCACGCCGCGCAGGATCGAGCGGCCGAGCTGATTGCCAACATTGCGTATCGTCGATTTCGCGAACGCTTCGAGCATGCCCTGGCGACGACTCGTGCCGAGCACCATGTCCTTCGCCGCATCGATCCAGCCATTGCCTTGGACCGCGCCACCCTGTGCAGCGCCGGGCTTTGCAGGTTCGCCAGCAGCAGCGCCTTGCTGCTGGCGCGCGGCGAGCAGTTCGAACGCCGATTCGCGGTCGATCGCCGTGTCGTACTTGCCGCCGACCGGCGAGCGCGAACGCACCGCGGAGCGCTCCTCATCGCTGATCGTGCCGATGCGGCAACCCGGCGAGGCGATCAGCGCGCGCTCGACCGGCAGCGGCACGCCGCCTTCCTGCAAGGTCGATACCAGCGCCTCGCCGACGCCGAGCTGAGTGATCGCTTCCACCACGTTGACCTTCGGGTTCGGCGCGAAGGTTTCCGCAGCCGCCTTCACCGCCTTCTGGTCGCGTGGCGTGAACGCACGCAACGCGTGCTGGATGCGGTTGCCCATCTGGCCGAGGATCACGTCGGGCACGTCGTCCGGATTCTGCGAGCAGAAATACACGCCGACGCCTTTCGAACGGATCAGGCGCACGACCTGCTCGACGCGCTGGCGCAACGCAGGCGGTGCGTCGTCGAACAAGAGGTGCGCTTCGTCGAAGAAAAACACGAGTTTCGGTTTGTCTAGATCGCCGACCTCGGGCAAGGTCTCGAACAGTTCCGACAGCATCCACAGCAGGAAGGTCGTGTACAGCTTGGGCTTCAGGATCAACTGATCGGCGGCGAGGATGTTGACGATGCCGCGGCCGGACAGGTCCTGGCGCATGAAATCGGCCAGTTCCAGCGCCGGTTCGCCGAAGAACATGTCACCACCGGCTTGTTCCAGCGACAGCAGCGCGCGCTGGATCGCGGCGATCGAGGTTGGCGAGATCAGGCCATAGTGCTGGGAGATGTCCTTGGCGTGCTCGCTTGCGAAGACGAGCATCGAGCGCAGGTCTTTCAGGTCGATCAGCAGCAGGCCTTCATCGTCGGCGGTCTTGAACACGATCTCGAGCACGCCCGATTGCGTGTCGTTGAGTTCGAGCAGGCGCGCAAGCAGGTTCGGGCCCATCTCCGACACCGTGGCGCGTACCGGATGGCCGGACTTGCCGAAGATGTCCCAGAACACGACCGGATTCGCGCCGGCGGTCCAGTTGAAACCGAGCTTGTCGATGCGGGCCTTCAGTTTGTCGTTCATCGCGCCGGCCTGCGACAGGCCGGCGAGGTCGCCCTTGACGTCGGCAATGAACACCGGCACGCCAAGCTTGGAGAAACCCTCGGCGAGCAGCATCAGCGATACCGATTTTCCGGTGCCGGTCGCACCGGCCACCATGCCGTGGCGGTTCGCGTATTTCGGCAGCAGGGTGACTTCTTTGTCGCCCTTGCCGATCAGTATCTCGTTCATGTGCGGGTTTCCATATGGGTTTGCGAGATGGGCATGTCCGCGATGATAGCTCGCGTACCCATCCCCGGATGGAAACTGGGGTGGCGTTGTTTCGGGTTGCCGCGCACGGGGCATGCCGGTAACGTGCCCCGTCACTTCGGAGTCAAGCATGTCGTCATTCCACCGCGTTACCGTTGTCACCTGCGTCTTGTTGCTTGCTGCCTGCGCCGGCACCCCGAATCATGCGCCGCGCACCGCGGCCGTCGCCGCCATGGCCAAGCCCGACGACGCGGCGAACGCGCTGTATGCACGGCTTGATGCGGATGGCAAGCGCTATGCCAACGGCTTGGCTCTGGCGCGCGCCGGCGACACCGAGCAGGCGCAAAGCGAGATGAAGGCCGCGCTAGATGACCTGCGCGCGACCGCGAGCCGCTGCGCGACGACGCCTACCTGCGACCAGCAGCGCTTCATCGCGGGGTTCGACAACTTGTTGCGGCAGGGCATTGGCGCCGGCAGTGCGAACGCCGGGAGTATCGACTCCGGCGCAACGACGGAGGCCACGACCGAAGCCGGGGAAACCTCGCCGGTGATCGCCACCTTGCCGGAACTCGGTCGCTCGGTGACCCTGCTGAAGGGGCGCGAGCTCGGCGAGATCATGGCCTTGAATGGCCCGGTCAAGGCAGCGCTGGAAACCTGGCTGACACAATACCGACCAAACCTGATGGACGCCTACGAGAACTACCAGTACATGCGCTATCGCATGTGGCCGGAGTACGAAAAGGCCGGCCTGCCCGAGGCACTGCTGTTCGGGATGCTGGCCAAGGAGTCGGGGGGGAAGGTGCACGCGGTGTCGCGCTCGGGTGCGTCCGGGCCGCTGCAATTCATGTATGCGACCGGTCTGCGTTTTGGCCTCAGCACGGTCGACGGTTTCGACCAGCGCTTCGATCCGCAACTGGCAGCGCGTGCGAATGCGGCCTATGTCAACGAACAGTTGGCGATCTTCAACAACAACCTCGATCTGGTGATCGGCGCCTACAACGGCGGCGAGGGGGCGATGCAGCGCCGCGCCGGACGTGGCGAGGGCGCGCTCAGCTTCTGGGATCCGCAGGTATATTTCGGCGTTTCGCAGGAAACGCGCGAGTACGTGCCGATGGTGCTGGCAGCGGCGTGGCTGTTCCTGCATCCGGAGCGCTACAAGCTCGATTGGCCGAAGATCGCCACGCGGCCCGGCAGCATCACGCTGAAGCGTGCAGCCTCGATTTCCGAACTGACCGTCTGCCTCGGCCAGGACGGCAACATGCACGACGGCTGGTTCCGCACCTTGCGCAACCTCAATCCGCAGTTGGACCCGCAACGGCAGGAACCGGTCGGTGCGAAGCTGGCGGTGCCGCTGCAACTGGAGAAGGTCTATCAGCGCGATTGCGCTTCGGGACGCTGGCCGGAACTGGCGGCGGAGCTCCATGCCGCGGCGATCCCGCCGCCGCCGCCGGTCGCGCTGGCGCAGCAGTCACAGGTGAAGCCCAAGGCGCCGAAGACGCGCACCTACATCGTGCGCAAGGGCGATACGCTGGCGGCGATCGCGCGCAAGAGCAGCTGCGGCAACGTGAAGGACATCGCGGCGGCGAACGGTTTGCGCGGGCCTCACTACACCCTGAAGCCGGGGCAGGCGCTGAAGTTGCCGGGTTGTTGAGAGCCGGCGGCGGAGCTTCCGCCGCCGCCTCATGGACGCACGCCGCGTTCAGGCGACGGCTTCGGACTCGTCCAGCATCCAGCGGTTGAGGTCGGCCGCCGGGATCGCTTCCTTCAGCGTGCGCAGCAGACGCATGACCTGGCGGTGCAGGTCCTGCTGCTCGGCGAACGTCGAATCCTTTGTTTCGTGATAGACCACGGCCAGCCACAGCGCGATGCCGCGCAGGCGTACCTGCAGGTTGTCCGAACGCATGCGCTCAAGGCCGATGTCGGCGCCGCTTCCCCAGGCGCGGTACTTCTCCTCGGGTGGCGTCGCGTACAGGTGCGGGAACTCGCTCTTGGAGGCGCTGGAGAACTCGCGCAGCGCGATCGCGGCAAGCTGGCGCCGCACGTTCGGGGCGAGCTGTTCGATCGATTTGTTGATCTCGCGGAACTGCCGGCGCAACTGTACGGCGCGGCTCAAAGCGATCAGGCGTGTGACGAATTGCATGAAATCCTCCCGAGCCATCCCCGGCTGTGTGCGTTCAGGCTCCCCAGTAGCGAAACCTTAACCGCTACGCGAAATGGAGTCCGTCCATCGCGTCACAACTTGTCCAATTACGTCACATAATGACCCATCTTTGCGTTGCCGACCAGTTCCCCGACGCGGACCGCCTGTTCCGGTTGCAACGTCGAGTCGAACCGGCCGATACCCGCCGGCAGCAGCACGATCACCGTCGAGCCCATGTTGAAACGGCCCAATTCAGCACCGCGGTCCAGGCGGATGCCGCTACCACGGTAGTCGCGGCGCGTGATCTTCGACGCGTACGGCGGCACTTCAACGCCGCCCCAGACCGTTTCGATGCCCGATACCAGCATCGCGCCGACAAGAACGACGACGAACGGTCCGTGTTCGTTGCGGAAATGGCAGACCAAGCGCTCGTTGCGTGCGAACAGGCGCGGGATCGCCTGCACCGCGAATGGCGCGACGCTGAAGATGCGTCCGGGCACATGGACCGTCTCGACCAGCTCGCCGGCCAGCGGCATGTGCACGCGGTGATAGTCGCGCGGCGACAGATAGACGTTCAGGAAGCTGCCGTCGACGTATGGCGCCGCGACGTCCGTGTCGGCCAGCAATTCGGCGACCGTGTAGTCGTGGCCCTTGGCCTGCACGATGCGCTCGCCGTCGATCGCGCCGGACTGGCTGATCCTGCCGTCGGCCGGGCAGGCGATCGCCGCTGCATCGGCAGGTTGCGGCCGCGCGCCGGGTTTCAGCAGGCGCGTGAAGAACGCATTGAAATGCGCATACGACGCGAAATTCGCATCGACCGCCTCGTCGAGGTCGACGTTGTAGCTCTTGACGATGCGCCCGATCAGAAAGTTCTTCCATGGCGCGAACGTCCAGCGCGTGCCCCACATGACGAGACGCGACAGGAAACGATGCGGCAGCAGGTATTGCAGCAGAACTGCCGGGTGCATCAGGAGCCGTCCGCGAGCGTCTTGAGGTCGGCGGCGATCTTGGCCGCCTCGAACGGTGGCCGGAACAGGCCGACCTGGCGACCCTGCGGATCGATGATGACCGCGGACGCGCTGTGGTCGACCGAATAGGTGCCGTCGACCGGTTCTCCGCGCGAATAGATCAGGCCAAGCGCGCGCGTCAGGTGGGTGAGTTCCTCATCGCTGCCAGTCGCGGCGACAAAGTCCTTGCTGAAATAGCCGACATAGCGCGCCAGTTGTTCCGGCGTGTCGCGCGCCGGATCGACCGAGATGAAGTCGAAGCGCAGCTTGGCCGCGGTCGCGGCATCGAATGTTTTCCAGACCTGCTTGAACGTGGTCAGGGTCGTCGGGCAGACATCCGGGCAGTTGGTGAAGCCGAAGAACGCGACCGTCCAGCGGCCTTTCCAATCGGCGAGCGTCAGCGTCTGGCCGTCGCTGCGGGTCAGGTGGAACTCCGGCAGCGCGCGCGGCGCCGGGTAGAACACCGCGGCCGAAAGCTCCGGCCGTGGCGGTGCGCCGAACTGGCGGGCGCCGAGCCACAGGCCGAGGGCGGCGGCGAAGGCGGCGATGAGGATCAGCCAGGTCACGGAGACGCGGCCTGCGGTATGGAGTCGTGTCATCGGGACAGTATAGAGGCTGCGCCACGCCTGCCGATCGCCGCACGAGCCGGAACAGCGCCGTATCGCGCCGTATACTGTGCGACCCCGTTTTCGGATGAGCACCCGCGTGACCCAGGAACTTGCCACGATCGTCGACTTCATCCGCTATGGCGCGAGCCGCTTCGGTGCGGCCGGCCTGACCTTTGGCCACAGTTACGACAACGCGCTCGACGAGGCGACGCATCTCGTCCTGCATGCACTGCACCTGCCGCACGATCTCGCGCCGACCTACGGCCACGCGCGCCTGACCGCGTCGGAAAAGCAGGCCGTGCTCGCACTGATCGAGCGCCGCATCGACGAGCACCAGCCGGTCGCCTATCTGACCGGCGAGGCGTGGTTTGCCGGGCTCAAGTTCAAGTCCGACACGCGCGCGCTGGTGCCGCGTTCGCCGATCGCCGAGTTGATCCAGGCCGGCTTCACGCCGTGGCTGGACGAGCGCCCGATCGAGCGTGCCTTGGATCTGTGCACCGGCTCGGGTTGTATCGGCATCGCGATGGCCGCGCACAACCCGGATTGGCAGGTCGATCTGGCCGATATCAGCCCTGACGCGCTGGCGCTGGCGCGCGAGAACGTCGAGTTCCAGGACGTCGGCGAACGCGTGCGAGTGATCCCTTCCGACCTTTTCGCGGGACTCGCTGGCGAGCGCTATGACCTGATCGTCAGCAATCCACCCTACGTGACCGAGCAGGAATTCGCCGCATTGCCGCCCGAATACAGTCATGAGCCGAAACTAGGCTTGACCGCCGGCGATGACGGCCTCGACTTCGCATTGCGGATCCTCGTTGCGGCGCCGGATCATCTGACCAATGACGGCGTGCTGATCGTCGAAGTCGGCGAGAGCGAGCGCGCGCTGGTTCAATTGCTGCCGCAGGTGCCATTCAACTGGATCGAGTTCGATGTCGGCCAGATGGGTGTGTTCCTGCTCGATCGGCGCGACCTGCTTGAACACGTCGATGCGATCCATGCAGCTGCAAAGGCACGCGCGTAGTTCTCTCCCTCCCTTCGCGAGGGGCCAAGGAAACGGCGTCACCCATGTCCAGCAATTCGTTCGGAAAACTCCTCACGGTCACGACCTTCGGCGAAAGCCATGGTCCGGCGATCGGCTGCGTCGTTGACGGCTGCCCGCCGGGACTCGCGATCGCGCCGGAGGAATTCCGCCCCGATCTCGATCGCCGCGCGACCGGCAAGAGCCGCTATACCTCGCAACGGCACGAAGCGGATGACGTCGAGATTCTTTCCGGCGTGTATGAAGGCCGCACCACGGGCACGCCGATCGCGCTGCTGATCCGCAATGTCGATGCGCGCTCGAAGGATTACGGCAACATCGTCGAGACGTTCCGTCCCGGTCACGCCGACTACACCTACTGGCAGAAATACGGTGTCCGCGATCCGCGCGGCGGCGGCCGTTCGTCGGCGCGCGAGACGACGATGCGCGTCGCCGCCGCGGTGATCGCGAAGAAGTGGTTGGCGGAAAAATGCGGCGTGCGCGTGCGCGGCCATCTCGCGCAGATCGGCGATGTCGTGCCGCGCGCGTTCGACTGGAGTGCGGTCGAGGGCAATCCGTTCTTCTGGCCCGATGCATCGATGGTCGAGGAACTGGAAACCTATGTGAATGCATTGCGCAAATCCGGCGATTCGGTCGGTGCGCGGGTGACCGTCATCGCCGATGGCGTGCCGCCTGGATGGGGCGAGCCGATCTACGGCAAGCTCGATGGCGACCTCGCCGCCGCGCTGATGAGCATCAACGCGGTCAAGGGCGTCGAGATCGGCGACGGCTTCGCCGCAGTCGCGCAGAAAGGCAGCGAGCATCGCGACGAGATCGCGCATGGCGGTTTCCTGTCGAATCACGCCGGTGGCATCCTCGGCGGCATTTCAAGCGGGCAATCGGTCATCGCTTCGATCGCACTGAAGCCGACGTCGAGCATCCTGATTCCGGGTCGCAGCGTGAACCTCGCCGGCGAACCGGTCGAGGTCGTGACCAAGGGCCGCCATGATCCCTGCGTCGGCATCCGCGCGACACCGATCGCCGAGGCGATGGTCGCGCTGGTGCTGATGGATCACGCGTTGCGCCATCGCGCGCAGTGCGGTGATGTCGGCGAGATCACGCCGCGCATCGCCGGCTCGCTGCCGTCGTGACGACGCGGAGTACGGCACGATGACCAGCAAGCCGCGCGTCTGGATTTCGCGTCCGACTTTCCCCGACATCACCGCGCGCCTCGATGCGTACTTCGACGTGCAGGTCGAGCCCGCGGAAGTCGTGTTCACGCCGGTCGAGCTCGCGGCGAAGATCACCGATTGCGATGCGATCATCGTCGGCCTCAAGGAGCGCATCGGCGCGGCGGAAGTCGCCGGTGCCAAGCGCTTGCGCATCGTCGCGAACCTCGCGGTCGGTTACGACAACCTCGATCTTGCCGCATTGAGCGCAGCCGGCATCGCTGCATCGAACACTGCCGACGTGCTCAACGAAAGCGTCGCCGACTACACCTGGGCGTTGCTGCTCGGCGCCGCGCGGCGCGTGAGCGCGGCCGAACGCTGGTTGCGTGCCGGCCAGTGGCACGCGACCGAATTCAAGAGCTGGCTCGGCATGGACCTGCGCGGTCGCACGCTCGGCATCCTCGGCATGGGCCGCATCGGCCAGGCGATCGCGCGGCGTGCGGCCGGCTTCGGCATGCATGTCGTCTACCACAATCGATCACCATTGCCGGCGGCCGTCGAACACGAGTGTGCGGCGCACTATCTCGACAAGAATCGTTTGCTGCGCGATGCGGATTTCCTCGTGCTGGCATTGCCGTTGAGTGCAGACAGCCGACACGCGATCGGCGCAGCGGAGCTGGCACTGATGAAACCGACCGCGGTGCTGGTCAACATCGCGCGCGGCGGCATCGTCGACGACGCCGCGCTGGCCGCCGCGCTGGCCGAAGGCCGTCTCGCCGCCGCGGCGCTCGACGTATTCGAGCACGAACCGGCCGTGCATCCGCGCTTGCTCGAACTCGACAACGTCCTGCTCAGTCCGCACATCGCAAGCGCCAGCTTCGACACGCGCCGCGCGATGACCGCGCTCGCGGTCGACAACGTACTCGCACTGTTCGGCCACGGCCCGCACGCCGGGCATCCGCCCACGATCCTCAATCCCGATGTGCTGGCGAACGCCGGCGCGCGTTCCTCCTCCTGATCCGAGCACACTCCCATGAGCAAGAAGAGCGGCTACAAGGTAGCCATGGTCGGCGCCACCGGCGCGGTCGGCGAAGCGCTGCTGGCGATCCTCGCCGAGCGCGAATTTCCGGTCAGCGAACTGGTGGCGCTGGCGAGCGATCGCAGCGCAGGCAGCCTGGTGTCGTTCGGCGACACTGAGGTCGCCGTGCGATCGCTCGAGAAATACGACTTCGCCGGCGTCGACATCGCATTCTTCTCGGCCGGCGGCAGCGTGTCGAAGGTGCATGCGCCGCGCGCTGCGGCGGCGGGCGCCGTGGTCATCGACAATACCTCGGAGTTCCGTTACCAGGACGACATCCCGCTGGTGGTCGCCGAGGTCAACCCGCATGCGATCGCGCAGTACACGAACCGCGGCATCATCGCCAACCCGAACTGTTCGACGATGCAGATGCTGGTCGCGTTGGCGCCGATCCATCGCGCGGTCGGCATCGAGCGCATCAATGTGGCGACCTATCAGTCGGTGTCAGGCGCGGGCCGTTCGGGCGTCGACGAACTCGGCAGCCAGACGGCGGCGCTGCTGAATTTCCAGGAAGTGGAGCCGGCGAAGTTCCAGGCGCAGATCGCATTCAACCTGATCCCGCAGATCGACGATTTCCAGGACAACGGCTACACCAAGGAAGAAATGAAGCTGGTGTGGGAGACGCGCAAGATCCTCGAAGACGATGCGATCCAGGTGAACCCGACCGCGGTGCGCGTGCCGGTGTTCTACGGCCATTCCGAGGCGGTGCACATCGAGACGCGCGAGAAGATCAGCGCCGAGGCCGCGCGCGCATTGCTGGAGAAGGCGCTCGGCGTGGTCGTCGTCGACGAACGCGTGCCAGGTGGTTACCCGACGCCGGTGTCGCACGCGGCCGGCAAGGACGGCGTGTTCGTCGGCCGCATCCGCGAGGACATTTCGCATCCGCGTGGCCTCGACCTGTGGGTGGTTTCGGACAACATCCGCAAGGGCGCCGCGCTGAACGCGGTGCAGATCGCCGAACTGCTCGTGAAAAGCGGCCTGTGATCCAGCACCCACGACCGCTAAATCGTGCTGTAATCCATAGTTACGATTGTGTTATAAGCCAATTTCGAGATGTTCCCGTAGTGGGACCGCTTACGCCTTTTGGGGGGCTTGCCTAGATGAAACGACCGCTGCAACTGCCGCTGGCGATCACGCTCGCGCTGTGCGGAACGAACGCGCTCGCACTCGGGCTTGGCCCGGTGCAGGTCAAGTCCAGGCTCAATCAGCCGCTCGACGCGGAGATCCCGGTGATCCAGGGGACCGCGGGAGAAGCCGAAGGTTTGCTCGTGAACCTGGCCGGCGACGAAGATTTCGAGCGCATCGGCCTTAGCCGCTCGCGGTTGGGCGTTCCGCTGACATTCGCCGTCGCCAAGGGCGCGCGTGGCGACCTCGTCATCAAGGTCACCAGCACCGAACCGGTACGCTCGCCGTATCTGGATTTCCTGGTCGAAGCGAACTGGCCGAAAGGCCGCCTGCTGCGCGAGTACACCGTGCTGCTCGATCCGCCGCTCACCGCGCCGGCGACGCATACGGCCAGCGCGCCTGCCGTCACCGCCTCGCCCGGCACGGTCACATTGACCAAACGCGAAAAGCCGGTCGCCCGTATCGCCGACTCGACGCCGGCGCCTGCGCCGAAGGCGAAGCCGGTCCCCGCAGCGGCACCGGCAGCGCCGGAGCACAAGCTGGCGCAAGGTGAATACGGTCCGGTCGAGGCCGGCGAAACGCTGTCGGCGATCGCACGCGCCGCGCAGGCCGGCGAGCGCGGCAACATCAACCAGATGATGCTGGCGCTGCTCAAGAACAATCCGAATGCGTTCTACAAGGACAACATCAATGCGCTGAAGCGCGGCGCGATCCTGCGCATTCCGTCGGCCGACGAGATCAAGGCGGTCGGCACGGCCAGCGAAGCCGCCGCGCAGGTGCATGCGCAGGTCGAAGACTGGCGCGGCGGACGCGCGAGCCCGACCCTCGTTGCCGACAGCGCCGCAGCTCCGACGACTGCTCCGACGGCTTCGAAGCCGACCAAGGCAGCGAAGACCACGGCCAAGGCGGATGGCGGCGAGCGCCTCGAACTGGTGCCGCCGAAGGCCGGCAAGGACAGCCTGGCGATGAACGATCGTCCCGGTGCGGGCGCGGGCAGCGCAGCCGCGGGTGCGACGACCGAGCTCAAATCCGAACTGTCGCGGGCCAAGGAAGCATTGACCGCCCGCGATCAGGAGACCGGCGAGCTGAAATCGCGGGTCAAGGAACTGGAGGACCTGAAGGGCAAGAACGATCGCCTGATCAGCCTCAAGGATTCCGAGATCGCCGAACTGCAGCAGAAACTCAAGCAGTTGCAGAGTCAGTCCAATCCCGCGGCGGCAAAGGCAGCCACAACCACGGCCGCCACAACATCCGCTGCGACGACGCCTAGCGCTACCGCAGCACTGCCGGCATCCGCGCCGGTGGCCGCAACCGCTACGCCGCCGTCGAGCCACGCCGAAGGCGCCAAGATAGACAAGCAGGACATCTGGGGCAATGCCAGCAGCGCACCGGCTTCGACCAAGCCAGCCGAGGCCGAAAAGACGCTGGCCACGCCTGCGCCGGTTGCAACCGTGTCGCCCGCGCCATCCGGCAGTGTCGCCACGACGACACCGCTCGCGCCGACGCCCGCGACCAGCAACGCGACCACGACACCCGCCACAACACCGGCTGCCGAAGCACCGAAGCCCGTCGCGAAGCCGGCCACGCCATCTGCCAAGCCTGCGGTGAAGCCGCAGCCGATGGCAGCGCTGCCGTGGTACCAGGAAGCGTGGGTCAAGTCCGCGGCGCTCGCCGCCGGCATCCTGTTGCTTCTGCTCGGCCTGCTGGGATTGCGCAAGCGCAAGGCGCCCGAAGCCACGCGTGGATCGATTGCCGGTGCGTTCGGCGATTCGCCGTTGTCGTCCCCGGACGGCGCGCATTCGGCCGCAACCGAGGAAGCGAAGCTGCGTGCAGAACTGCAGCATGACCCCGGCAACGTCGGCTTGCATCTGGAACTGCTCAGCCTCTACTACGCCGAGCGCGATGTCGGTCGCTTCGAGGACGCGGCTGCGGAGATGCAGGCGCATGTCGTGGATCCGCATCAGCCGGAGTGGCTGGAAGCGCAGGCGATGGGGCAGGAGCTCGCGCCGCACAATCCACTGTTCGTGCATGCGAACAGCTATGACGACGCGGTGGTCGACGCTCATGCAGAAACCGTCGAGCGCCCGGCCTTCGACCAGCACGCGCATTTCCCGGGTCATGACGAGGACGCCGAGCACGATGCGTTCGCCGCGTCGTTGCGCGAGGACGCGGCGCACGTGCCGCCCGCCGCGAACGTCCACGCGGACGACGCTTCGGACTTCGACTTCGGTTTCGAGCCTGCGATTGCCGACAACGCGGCTCACACTCCGGCACCGGCCAGCCATGTCGGCAATGGCTTCGACTTCGATACCTTGCCGCCACTCGAGGATTTCAACGTGGCAGCCACGCCGACCGTTCATGTTCCTGCACTGGAAGTCGCCGAGTCCGAACCGGCGCCGCTGCGCGCGTCGCACGAAGAGTATTTCGACGACGACGCGATCGGCACCAAACTGGATTTGGCCAAGGCCTACATGGACATGGGGGATCCGGAAGGCGCGCGTTCGATGCTCGATGAGGTCCTCGCCGAAGGCAATGACGGTCAGAAGTCCGAGGCGCGCCGCCTGATGAGCGAGTTGGGCTGACAAGCCGTGATGGGAGACGACCGCTCTTCCGTCGTTGTGAAACGCTCGGAGATTCGGAAAAGCGACAAGCCTGAATCTTCCCGATAGCATGCAAGGGAGCCGGTGAAACCGGCTCCCTTTTTAATTGAGAAATGTGGTCAGGGAAGGCCGCTTCCGGACTCGGCGAAACTTTTGCTCCGCGTTCTGGCGACGCAAGGCATCGGGGCCGTGCTCATGGACGAGCGCATGAGCTTTGCGCGAGCGCACTTGTGCATTTCGCCGCGTCGACGCTTCCGCTTTTTTCAATCCCCAATCCCGAATTTCCGCCCCAATGCGCCTCGCTCTCGGCATCGAATACGACGGCACCGACTTCCTCGGCTGGCAGCGCCTGTCGCACGGACGCAGCGTGCAGGGCGAGGTCGAGGCGGCGCTGTCGTTTGTCGCCGCGCATCCGGTCGAGGTGACCTGCGCCGGACGCACGGACTCCGGCGTGCACGCGCGTTGCCAGGTCGTGCATTTCGACACGATCGCCGAACGCAGCGAACGCGCGTGGGCGCTCGGGGCGAACTCGCGCCTCGCGCACGATGTCGCGGTGATCTGGGCGCAGCCGGTGCCGGACGAATTCCATGCGCGTTTCGGCGCGCGTGCGCGGCGCTACCGCTACACGATCCTGAATCGCCCGATCCGCGCCGCGCTGGATGCGCGCTTCGTGACCTGGGAACGCACGCCGCTCGATGCGCCGCGCATGCAGCTCGCCGCGCAGGCATTGATCGGCGAGAACGATTTCAGCGCATTTCGCACGGTGCAGTGCCAGGCGAACACACCGATGCGCAACGTGCACGAAATCACTGTTGCACGCAGCGGTGACAAGGTGATCGTCGAGATCGAGGCGAACGCGTTCCTGCATCACATGGTGCGCAACATCGTCGGCTCGCTGTTGCCGATCGGCCGCGGCGAACGTCCGGTCGAATGGATGGCCGAATTGCTGCGCGGCCGCGATCGCGGTGTTGCCGGGCCGACCGCGCGGGCTTCCGGTCTGACCTTCCTTGCGCCGCGCTATCCGGCGGAATGGAAGTTGCCTGCCGAGGTTACGCTGTCGTGATGCGCACGCGGATCAAGTTCTGCGGCCTCACGCGCATCGATGATGTGCGCGCCGCGGTCGAACTCGGTGTCGATGCGATCGGTTTCGTGCTCACGCGCAAGAGCTGTCGTTTCGTCGAGCTCGCACAGGCGCGCGCGCTGCGCGATGCGCTGCCGCCATTCGTCGCGGCGGTCGCGCTGCTGATGGACGACTCGGCGGATTGGGTCGATGAAGTGGTGGCGAGCGTGCGTCCGGACCTGCTGCAGTTCCACGGCGAGGAAACGGCGGAATTCGCCACGCGCTTTCCGAGGCCATACCTGAAAGCGGTGCCGATGGCTTCCGTTGGCGATGTGGCGGCCTACGCGAGCCGGCATCCCCAGGCATCCGGCTTTCTGCTCGACAGCCATGCGGTCGGTATGGTCGGCGGCACCGGAGGAACGTTTGACTGGACCCGCGTGCCGCGCGATCTCGGCCGCCCGCTCGTGCTGGCCGGTGGACTCGAAGCGAGCAATATCGCGCAGGCGATTGCAGTGGCGCAGCCCTATGCGGTCGACGTATCGAGCGGCATCGAATCGGCACCCGGCCTCAAGGACGTGGCGAAGATGCAAGCATTCGTCGCGACGGCGCGCGAGACGGATCGTTAGGCATCCCCCTCGGCGACGGCACCGGCTGCATCCTTGCGTGTTTGCCGCAACGTCCACCTGTTCCAGTTGTGCTAGCGTCCCGCGATGGTGCGATTGGCACCTTCAAACTCTTTGAGACAGGTGAGTTATGGCGATGCTTTATCGGAATTCGTCTGGCGTACTGGTTGCAGGAATATTGTTCTCGGCGGCGGGTTCGGCTTTCGCCGGTCCGCCGTGCTGCCTGGGTGAGCCGCACGGGACCGCCAAGGCGGTTACCGGCGTTGGACAGACGAATCAACTGTCAGCCAATGTCAGCCAGAGCGCGGCGTGGAATGCCTACGAGCTGGAGCGCGACGGGATTCAGTATCTCCAGGTCAACGACCGCGACGGCAATGTCCGCGTCATCATCGGCAACATCGGCGAAACCTTCTGGAGCTTGCCGGCGGGCAGTGCAGCCGACGTCGTCTCGTTACCGAAACAGAACTTGCCGATCCCGGCAGGTGCGCCGCGGACGGAGGTCTATCGCAAGCCCGGCGTGGTGCTGGCGGCCTACGAGGCGAACGGCGGCATCATCTGGTCGATCGAGGCGCCCGACGGGACGCGATGAGTCGCCGCCGGCGCTCCATCCGGCTCGACGAACAATAGGCGAATGTGATTGTGGCGGCACCGAACGGTGCCGCCGTAGACCAACGCACGTCCTGTCAGCGAATCAGCGGTGCGCTTGGCCGTTTGGGGCGATAGTGTGCGCAGCCGATCGATCAGCGAGACATTGACCACGATGCCCTGCTGGGCATTCGTGTGCCAGCAGCGTGCGCGAATCTTGATGGCTCCGGTTTCCTGTTCCAGAAGGATGGCGACCGCATCGCAGATGCTGCGATACGCGGCCAACTGCAATCCGAGGCTGAGCCGGCACGGATTTCCGGACAGGTGCGGCGAGACCATGCGTTCGGACTGCTCCCAGACACCGGTGATCCCGCTCGATTGCAGAACCAGATACAGCCCGTAGTGCTCGATCCCCGACGGGTAGATCAGGCTCAGTTGTTCGCGGAACAACTGCGACTGCGCCACGCTGGATCGCAACATGTCCGCCGCGGCCGTGTTGTGTCCGCGCTCGCGCAGCCATTTCACGGCCTGTTGAACGGCATGATCCATGTCCTCGCCAAGCAGCTTGATCTGCGCCGCGCCTTCGCGCAGTTCGCGCTCGGTGGCGAGCAGGTTCGCGCGCGCCAAGGTCAACGTGTGCCGTTCGATTTGATCGCGATGGACGAACTTGTAATAGAAGTGGGAAACCGTCGATCCGAGAAGCAATAGTGCGGTTCCTGTCATCGCGAGAATTTCCTGTGCGACGAAAGCGTTCGGATCGCGCGATTCGACCAGGCCGCTGCTCTCCATCGTGAATCCGAAAACCAGGTTCAGCGCGGCCACGCCCACGGCGCCGCCCTGCCAGCCATGCAGGCATGTCAGCGCGATCACCGGCAGCAGCATCAGGATGCGCAGGCTGTTCTTTGCCGCGATCTGGGTTTCCGGAAGCAGCATTGCATAGACACCGAGCAGGACAAGGATCGTGAGTGCTGCGGCCACGTCCAGCCGCCATCGCGTGGAGAACTGGATCGACAGGTTGCGATGCTTCCAGAACATTGCCAGCGGCGCGAAGATCAGGATGCCCAGGTAGTCGCCGATGACGTACGTGACGGCGCCATCCCATGAAACCGCCGCGTGGCGCGTCGGCATTAGCAGCCAGGCCAGCCCGAGGTTGAGTGCAGTGATGCAAATCGCGGACAGCGCCGCCACCGAAAGAAGTCCGTATGGATTGCCGGATGCCATCAGGCGTCGGTGCCGGTGAACAATGAACGCGGCCATCGGCATCAGCGCGGCGGAAGAGATCACGACCCAAGGCAGGCCGAATCGCTCGATCAGCGGATAGCGCATGTAGCCGAAAGCCGCATATTCGCCGGCAATCAGGTAAGGCCAGTAGCGCGGCGGGAACAGCAGGAGGGCGCCTATGCGCACCCCTGCGGACAGTACCCATTGGTCGACGGAGATTTGCCGCACCGCCCAGAACACGACGGCATACGCCAACGCCAGCAGCAATCCGCCGAGGCGAATGCGCAGCTGAAATTCCCCTTCCAGCCAGTTGGATCGCACGGATACGACCTCTTTTTCTCGATTCCGGGTTGAGGGCTGCCAGAAATACGGCGAAAGACTCGAAAGTAGTTCCAACTATCGTGCCAAGCGCCAAGCATCCCTGCCTGGACTCGTCAGCGTCAAGCGGAGCTGGGCTGAACAAAGCCCGCCCGGAAAATGCCGATCACGGGCATCATCCATGGCGCGCCGCAATTGCAGTCGACCGCATCGGAAGCAACGATCGCCTCGTATCGTTCGGGCCGCCTTGACGGATGGCGTGGTGGGCATGGGAAGGGGCAAATCCGCATGGAATTGAGTACGCTATGCCGACTCCAATGAACCGTTCGATCCGCCCGCTTCCGTCGCCACCGTTCGGCCGTTCGTTGCGCCGCTGGCGCCGCGTGCCTGCGGCTGCGGTGCGATAACGATACGCGGCTTGCGCAATCAAAGCGTTCGCGAGTCGCGCAAGGTCGCGCGCTCGCCCGTCGAACCGTTCCGGAGAAGCCCATGTCGTCCCCATCCAATGACGCCGCGCCTGCCGCGGCGATCGACTACTCGCACTATCCCGATGCGCGCGGGCGTTTCGGCAACTACGGTGGCTCGTATGTTGCCGAAACGCTGATCGCGCCGCTGGCCGAACTGACGTCCGCATACGAAAAGCTGCGCGTCGATCCGGCCTTCATTGCCGAGTTCGAGCGCGACCTCAAGTACTACGTAGGCCGACCATCGCCGATCTACCACGCCGAGCGATTGTCGAAAAAAATCGGCGGCGCGCAGATCCTGCTCAAGCGCGAGGATTTGAATCACACCGGCGCGCACAAGATCAACAACACGATCGGCCAGGCGCTGGTCGCGCGCCACATGGGCAAGCGCCGCATCATCGCCGAGACCGGCGCCGGCCAGCACGGCGTCGCCACCGCGACGGTGTGCGCGCGCTTCGGCCTCGATTGCGTCGTCTACATGGGCGCGGTCGACATCGAGCGGCAGAAGATCAACGTCTATCGCATGAAGCTGCTCGGCGCCGAAGTCGTGCCGGTCACGTCCGGCTCGAAGACGCTGAAGGATGCGCTCAACGAGGCGATGCGCGACTGGGTCACGAATGTCGCCGACACGTTCTACATCATCGGCACGGTCGCCGGCCCGCACCCGTATCCGCAGATGGTGCGCGACTTCAATGCCGTCGTCGGGCGCGAGGCGCGCGCGCAGATGCTCGAACAGTACGGCCGCCTGCCGGATGTACTGACCGCCTGCGTCGGCGGCGGCTCGAATGCCATCGGTTTGTTCCACGCGTTCCTCAACGATCGCGATGTGCGCATCGTCGGCGCGGAAGCAGCGGGTGAGGGCATCGCGACCGGCCATCACGCAGCATCCCTCGCGGCCGGACGTCCAGGCGTGTTGCATGGCAACCGCACCTACGTGCTGTGCGACGACGACGGCCAGATCACCGAGACGCATTCGGTGTCGGCTGGCCTCGACTATCCCGGCGTCGGTCCCGAGCATGCGTTCCTCAAGGATTCCGGTCGCGCCGACTATGTCGGCATCACCGACGACGAAGCGCTCGCCGCGTTCCACGAACTTGCGCGTACCGAGGGCATCCTCGCCGCGCTCGAATCCAGCCACGCGGTCGCGCAGGCGATCAAGCTCGCACGCGAATTGCCGAAACACCAACTGGTGCTGTGCAACCTGTCCGGCCGCGGCGACAAGGACGTGCACACGATTGCGGCGCGTGAGGGGTTGTCGCTATGAGCCGCATCGACACGCGTTTCTCCGAACTCAAGGCCGGGGGTCGCACCGGCCTGATCCCGTTTGTCACCGCCGGCGACCCATTGCCGGACGCGACGGTCGCGCTGATGCATGCGCTGGTCGAGGCCGGCGCCGACCTGATCGAACTCGGCGTACCGTTTTCCGATCCGATGGCCGACGGTCCGGTGATCCAGCACGCCAGCGAGCGCGCGATTGCCAAGGGCGTGGGCCTCAAGCGAATCTTCGGTTGGGTGCGCGAATTCCGCACGCGCGACGCGACCACACCGATCGTGCTGATGGGCTATCTCAATCCGGTCGAGATCCATGGCGCTGCGCGCTTCGCACGCGAAGCGGCCTTGGCCGGTGTCGACGGCGTGTTGCTGGTCGATTGCCCGGTCGAGGAGTCCGATACCGCAACGCCGCTGCGCGAAGCCGGTCTGCAGCAGATTCTGCTCGCCGCGCCGACCACGACCGACGCGCGCCTCGGTCGTGTCTGCGAGGCGGCTGAGGGATTCCTGTACTATGTCTCGTTTGCCGGCATTACCGGCGCGGCCAGGCTCAGTACGGACGACGTGCGCGAGCGTGTCGAGGCGATCAAGCGGCAGGCGCAGACGCCGGTCGCGGTCGGTTTCGGGGTGCGCGATGCGGCATCGGCCACGGTGATCGGTGCGTTTGCCGACGCGGTCGTGATCGGCAGCGCGCTGGTCGAGCGGCTCGCCGGGGCGGCGACGGAAGATGAGCTGCGCGAACGCGCGCGCGACTTCCTCGCACCCATCCGCGCCGCGCTGGATGCTCGCAAGTAGTCTTTGGCTTGTCATTCCGGCCTTCGCCGGAATGACCATTGATAGTCCGGCACGGATGCCGGTTTGATCCTTGTCGTCAGGGACGACGACCGAGGTAAACATCATGAACTGGTTGCAGAAATTGGTAGGCCCCCGCACGCGCGCAGCGACGGTCGGCAAAGGCAAGGTACCGGAAGGCTTGTGGGAGAAGTGCGACGGTTGCGGCGCAGTTCTGTACAAGCCCGAGCTCGAGGCGAGCCTGATGGTGTGCCCGAAATGCGGCCATCACCACGCGATCCGCGCGCGCGCGCGTCTGGCCGGTTTCTTCGACGCGGGCAGCACGCAGGAACTGTTTGCCAGCCTCGAACCGACCGATCCGCTGAAGTTCCGCGACACCAAGAAGTACAAGGACCGCCTTGTGGCCGCGCAGAAAAGCACCGGCGAAAAGGATGCGCTGGTCGCGATGCGCGGTACCTTGAAGGGCCAGCCGCTGGTCGCCACCGCGTTCGAGTTTTCCTTCATCGGCGGCTCGATGGGTTCGGTCGGCGGCGAGAAGTTCGCACGCGCGGCGGAACTGGCGTTGGCCGAGCGCATGCCGATGGTGTGCTTCTCCGCCTCAGGCGGCATGCGCATGCAGGAAGGCCTGTTCTCGCTGATGCAGATGGCCAAGACCTCGGCCGCGCTCGCGCGCCTGCGCGAAGCCGGCGTGCCCTACATTTCGGTGCTGACGCATCCGAGTACCGGCGGCGTCTCCGCCAGCCTCGGCATGCTCGGCGACATCAACATCGGCGAACCGAAGGCGCTGATCGGCTTCGCCGGCCCGCGCGTAATCGAGCAGACCGTGCGCGAGACCTTGCCGGAAGGTTTCCAGCGTTCCGAATTCCTGCTCGAGCACGGTGCGATCGACCTGATCGTCGACCGCCGCGAGATGCGTGACAAGGTCGGCGCCGTCCTCGCCTTGCTCACCAAGCGGCCGAAGGCGGCCTGATTCGCTGTCGGCGCGCGGCGTGCGGCGCGCAGCGGAATCTCCATTGCGACATCGTTCCCGCGAAGGCGGGAAGCGTTTTGCCACGGCGCGAAGCGCGGGTCATCCAGCGGCTTGTCCGTCGAAGAGCAAAGGCGCTGGATGACCCCATTGGACTGTTGAAAGCGCCGCCTTCGTGGCGATGACGGGCAACGAGAAATCGAGATTGCCGTCAGCCGCCTTCGTCGCGTGGACTCAGACCGACGCCCACAACCGCCGCGCTTCCTCCGCGATCACGTCCGGGAACTCCTCCGGGAAGAACAGCTTTCCTTCGGGAATCCGGCGGATGCCGCGCGACTGCGGAAACAGGCGATCGAGATAGTCGGCGTCGGCCGGCTTGAAGAGGTCGTCGCTCATGCCCCAGACGATGCGCAGCGGCACCGGGCTGCGTTTCAGCGTCGCCTCGATGCCGGCCAGCGGGTTCGGCTTCAGTGCGAGGTGAAACGCATGGTATTGCGCGCGTCGCAGCGGCGAAGCCACCAGCGGCCGCGCATACACCGCGATCGTCTCGTCGCCGAGGCGATCGGGAAACGCATAGACGGCCTTGCCGAACGTCGCGCGTGCTTTCGCCGGATCGACCAGCCAGTTCGCCGTCGCGTCGGCCAACGTGCCGGTACGCGCCATCTCGATCACCGGCTCGATCTTCGGTGGTGGACTGTCCGGCTCGACATCGCAATTGGCCAGCAACAGGCTGCGCACGCGCTGCGGATGACGCGCGACGAACAGCTGCGCGACCGCACCGCCGCTGTCGCTGGCGATGATGTCGACGTTGTCGATTCCGAGCGTGCCGAGCAGCGCTTCCAGCATCGCGGCCTGGTCGGCGGCGGCGAGCGACTGGCCTGCGGGGACTTCCGAATAGCCCAGTCCCATGAAGTCCGGCGCGACGCAGCGCCGGTACGGCGACAGCCGCTCGATCGCGCCGCGCCACTGGAAGCCGTTCAGCGGCGCGCCGTGCAGGAACAGGGCTGCCTGTCCGCTGCCGCGTTCGACATGGGCGATGCGGCCGAACGGCGTGTCCGCGAAGCGGCGCATCGAATGGAAGGCGGCGGCGTCGATCGATGTCGTCACCTTGGCGGCGCGCAAGGCGGGGATGCGCGGCGTGCATGCGGCGGCGACGCCGACAGCCAGCGACGCGCCGGTCAGTTGCAGGAATTGTCTTCGTTGCATCGTCGATCTCCGGGATGGAATGGGAACCGGCGCCGATGCTGGCGAATGCGTCGCGCGGTTGCGCGCACGAATGGATGTTCGACAGCACGAACGGCCGATCCGCCACTTGCATGCGTGCCGGCGGCGTAGAACGATGGCGCCATGAGCGATCGTCCCGCCTGCTATCCCGAACCTGCTGCCGCCTTGCAGCCGAGCGCGCTCCCGTCGCGCCTGCCGCAGCTCGACGTGCTCGCCTCGCCGGTGCCGCAAGGCCGATTCGATTCGCCGCTCGACCATCGCCACGTGCTTTGCCTGCATCTGGGCGAGCCGGTGCCGGTGTCGTACCGCGCCGGACGGCACGAGCGCGGGGGCGTGCGCCTGCATGGGCAGTTCTGCGTGGTGCCGGCCGGTTCGTCGACGCGCTGGACCTTGTCGCGACCGGCCACCTCGCTGCTGCTGCGGCTGGCGCCGTCATCGCTGCGCGAGAGCGCCGAAGCGATGGCGTTCGGTACGCGTGACGTCGATCTCGCGCCGGCCATCCACATCCGCGATCCGCAGATCGAGCGCATCGGCTGGATGATGCAGGCCGAGGACCGCGACGCCTATCCGGGCGGCCGCCTGTTCGCCGACAGCCTCGCCACCGCGCTGGCCGCGCGCCTGCTGGCGCTGCAGCTGCGGCCGACCGCAAAGCCGAGCCATGCACTGCCGGCCTGGCGCCTGCGCCACGTGATCGAATATGTCGAGGCGAATCTCGATGCGGACCTGACCCTGGCCGAACTCGCCGCCGTCGCCGGCTTCAGCCCGTCGCACTTCAAGGCGCTGTTCAAGCAGGCCACCGCCACGCCGGTGCATCGCTTCGTGCTCGAACGGCGCGTCGAGCGCGCGCGCCAGCGCCTGCTCGAAGGCGGCGCGAACGTCACCGACATCGCGCTCGAAACCGGCTTCGCGCACGCCAGCCATCTGGCGCGCTGCATGCGGCGCGTGCTCGGCGTGAGTCCGTCGCAGATCGCGGCGGCGGCGCCGAAGCGCACTCGCGGCGGACGACGCCTTCTCCCGCCGGGATCGAAGGTCGCCCTGCGGCGGCCTTGAGGTGCCGGAGGGCGCATGACGGAAGGCCGCCACTGATGGCGATCACGCCCGAGGGTGCGGCGTACTTCCTTCGTGCGCCGCTTCGGGGCAGATTCTGCCGGCGGCAGTTTCCCTAGCGCGCCGCGATATCCGCGCTGCACACGAAGCGGATCGCATCGAGCCGCGGCGCCGCGTTCGCCAGCGCTTCGCGCAATGCATCCAGTTCGGCGGCAATTGCCTCGATTTCGTCGGCGCGCACCGAGGGATTGACCTTGGCCAGCGCGCTCAGGCGTGCATGTTCGCCATCGAGTTCGTTCTGCGCGGCAGCAAGGGCCGCGCCGACTTCGGTCGCAGCGAGGCCGCGTGCCTGTGTCTCGCACGCGGCCAACATCGGCGGCACCAGCTTGGCCAGCAGCGGGCGATAGCGCGCGGCGTCGATCGGCTGTTCCTTCGCGCGAGCGACGCTGGCCGGGTGTGGCGCGTAGTCGTTGCGTTGGGTCAGGCGCGTGTCAACGACGGTGCGCAGCGGCAGCGGCGGCAGGAAGCGGCCGACGTTGAGTTTGCGATCGGCGACGCATTCGAGTGCGAATACGCATTCAAGCAGGGCTGTGCGCGGCGGCAACGCGGCGTCGATCAGGATGGCCGCGTTGCCCTGCTGGCTTTCGAGCAGCAGGTCGAGCGCACCGCCGACGAGCGGGTGGTCGAGTCGCAGCAGCGGCAGTTCCTCGCGCGCGAGCGCCGTGGCGCGGTCGAACGTGACCTGCTGCGGGCCGTCCTTGAGTCCGGGGAAGCCATCGGTGCTGAGGTATTCGGGATCGAGCACGACGGTGCGCGCGCCGGTTTCCTCGCCGTCGACGCCGAATTGCTCGAACAGCGCGAGGATGAACTCGTCGCCGGCGACATCCGCATCCTGCGCGCGCAAGGCATCGCCGAGCGGCAGATCGCGCGACTGGCGTTCGGTGGCGAGTTCAAGCAGACGATCGCGGCCGGCCTGTACCAGCGCGGATAGTTCGCGATGCGTCGCCGCGGTGTCGGCGATCAGTGCATCGAGTTCCGCGTCGGCGGCCTCGGCGCCGAGTGCATGGCGTTCGGCTTCGGCGAGCAGGCGCGAGCGGTAACGACGCAGGATTTCGCGGCCGTCCGAAGGGCTCGTGCGCAGTGCGTCGAGGCCTTCGTGATACCAGCGCAGCAGCGCATGCTGCGCGCTGCCGCTGAACGCGAGCGCGTGGATCACGATGTCGTGGCGCTGGCCGATGCGATCGAGGCGGCCGATGCGCTGTTCGAGCAGGTCCGGATCGAGCGGCAGGTCCCACAGCACCAGATGGTGTGCGAACTGGAAGTTGCGGCCTTCCGAACCGATTTCCGAACACAGCAGCACGCGCGCGCCGTCGATTTCAGCGAACCAGGCCGCGTTGCGGTCGCGCTGCATGATGCTCATGCCTTCGTGGAAGCGCGCGACCTTGACGCCGCTGCGCAGACGCAGCGCTTCTTCCAACGCGAGCACCTTCGCCTGGCTGCGGCAGATCAGCAGCAGCTTCTCGCCGGCGAGCTTGTCGATCAATGCGAGCAGCCACGACAGACGCGGATCGTTCGTGTAGTCCAGGTCACTGGCGGACGGATGCACCTGCGCGTCGGCGTGGAATTCGCCGAGTAGTTGCTGGCGCTGCGCGTCGTCGAGTTCGCCGCCGTCGAGCGTGGCGATGTTGGCGACGCGGCGCGGGAAGCCGCCGATCTGCGCGCGACGGTTGCGGAACATCACGCGGCCGGTGCCGTGGCGATCGATCAGCGCATCGAGCAGGACCGGCGCGTTCGCGGTGCGATCGGCGTCGTAGCGCTGCAGCAGCGCGAGCAGTTCCTCGTCGGCGGCGAAGCGCATCGCGAGCAGCGCGAGTTCGGATTCATCGAGCGCAGCCGCGTCGACCAGCTTGGCGGCGAGCGCGGACAGCTGCGCATAGCCGTCGGCCTCGGCAGCGAACGCATCGAGATCGGTGTAGCGCGCCGGATCGAGCAGGCGCAGGCGCGCGAAGTGGCCGCTGCGGCCAAGCTGCTGCGGCGTTGCGGTGAGCAGGATCAGCCCGGGCGATTGCGCGGCGAGGCCTTCGACCAGCGCATACGACGCGCTGCTGCTGAGCGGCGACCATTCCAGATGATGCGCTTCGTCGACGACGACGATGTCCCACTCGGCATCGATCGCCTGCTGCGCGCGCTTCGGTGCTGCGGCGAGCCAGTCGATGTCGGCGATCACGCATTGCTCGTCCTCGAACGGATTGCGGCTTGGATCGGCAACCTCGATCGATTCGCAGCGCTCCTCATCGAACAACGCGAACGGCAGGTTGAAGCGGCGCAGCAGTTCGACGAACCACTGGCAGGTGAGGCTGGCCGGCGCCAGCACGAGCACGCGCGCGACGCGACCGGTGGCGAGCAGGCGCGCCAGGATCATGCCGGCCTCGATCGTCTTGCCGAGGCCGACCTCGTCGGCGAGCAGCGCGCGCGGCGGACGGCGCTGCGCGACGATGCCGGCGACGCGCAACTGGTGTGCGATCAGGTCGACGCGCGCGCTGGCGAGGCCCCATGCCGGCGAACGCATCGCCTCGGCGCGGCGCGTGAGCGCCTGCACGCGGAAATCGAACGTGTGCGGCGCATCGACGCGTGCGGACAGCAGGCGTTCGTCGGCGCGCGACATCGGCTGCGCATCGTCGAGTTCCGCTTCCGGCAGCGCCCGCCCGCCGTTGTGGTAGACGAACAGGCCGTCGACCGTGCTGACCTGTTCGACGACGAAGCTGTGCTTCTGTCCGGCGACCTTCTGGCCGACGCGGAATTCAGCGCGGGTCAGCGGCGCCGCGTGCTTGGCGTAGTGGCGCAGCACGCCGGCGGTGGCGAACAGCACCTGCACGGTGCGGCCGTCGAGGCGCACAACGGTGCCGAGCCCGAGTTCGGGTTCGGCATTGGAGATCCAGCGTTGACCGGGAGCGAAAGGCATGGGATGCGGGGTGGAAGCGGGTGCGGATTATCCGCCTCCGCGGCGCTTACGGGAAGGAATTGCGGCGGGATGCCGCGCCGGCAGGGCGACAGCCTCTGCAACCGGAAGCCGCGACGCGCCATTGCGTCGCGTCGCGGGTGGTCGCTGAACGGTCTCAGGGGCTGGCGGTGCCGGTCGCGCGCACCATGAACGAGCCCGGGAACACCGGTGTGGTGTCGTTGTGCGCGTGGTACGGCGCCGAGGCGAGGTCGTCGATCGTGGCAGCGATGTCTGGCGCATAGAAGAACCACGAGTTGTTGCCCGGCGTGTCGGTATCGACGCGCGCCGGCCTGTCCTGGCCGCCCAGCAGTTTCGCGCTGGCGCCGACGAAGAACGCGCCATGGACGAGTGTCGGCGGGATGTCGACGCTGAAGAAATTGTCGTTGAACACGTCTGGCGTCGCCTGTACATGGACGAGGGCATGCGCGTTGAGCGGGTCAAAGTCCGCGTCGCTGTCCTCAAGCAGCCAGAACGTGACCGGACCGTTCGCCAATGACGGGAAGGTCGGGCCGAACGCGACCGAGATCCTCGTGATGACCTCGCCGCCGGGTTGCGCCAGAAAGTAGTTTCCCCACAGCATGTCCGGGTCGAATGTCGACGGCGGCCCCTGGTTGGTATTGCCATTGCCATCGTCGTTGACGTACTCGATCGTGATGGCTGCTTCTTCGAACCCGTCCCGGAATATCGTGTCGTCATCGACGGGGCGCTCGGTGTAGGCAACGAACACGCCGCTGCCCCATTCGTCCTGGTTGTTGCCTTCGGGGTGCAGGCCGGCAACGAAGGCGATGTCGCCGTGCCCATTGACGGCCGGGGCGCCGCTGAAGATCGGGCTGCTGTCGTGCTGGCCGAGCTGGCCTGGACCGAGGTCGGTGGCGACGACGTCGCCCTTGCCGACGACGCGCACGAGATTCTTGCCGTCGCCGGCGAAGATCGCCTGACCGTTGGCGTCTTCACCGCGAAACACGACGAGGCCGTCGCTGTTGATCGCCGGTGCGAACGAATCGATCACGCGCACCGCTCCGGCTGCATCGACGCGCGCGATCTCCTTCGCCTCGACACCGTTCGCGCCGGGCGTGAAGCGATACACCGCGCGCACATTTCCGTCGGCGAGCTTGACCACGACGGCGACCGCGCCGGCGTCGTTGACGGCCAGGCCGTTGTCGAACGTGGCGAACGGCGAGGTCGTGTCGGTCGCTTTGTCCGCGACCACGAGTGTGCTGTCGCCGAAGCCGTTGAACAGGCGGATCTCGTTGTGGCTGTAGTCGCTGGTGCTGACCTTCACCGCGATCTGGTGCGCGCTGTTGGAGGCCGGCGAATAGAGGTAGGCGTACGGGCTGGCCCCGTCGACATTGGTGTCGACCGCGTACAGCGTTCCGCTGCCGTTGCCGCCGGTGGCGATGCCGTAGCCGAGTCCCATGCGGCCCTTGAAGCCGATCGTGCCGTCGTCGGCGATGTTCGGATTGGCGATCGAACTCGGCGTCAGCGGCAGCAGGCTGACCGGAGTGCTCTGGCTCGTTGCGGGATCGTATTTGCGCAAGGTATACGGGCCGCCGTCGACGCTCGTGTAGTAGGCGAGCTGGCCACCGGCGTTGATGCCGGGGCGGTCGGAAATGATCATGGCCGATTCCGGATCGCTGCTGCCGGTTTCGTGGATCGCGACGAACTCGCCCTTGGCATGACCGCCGAACCAGATGCCTGCGCCGACGTGCGAGAGGTCACCGTCGATCGGCACGACGCCGGCGGTGAAGGTGACTTGGTCGTCATCGTTGAGGTTGGCCGAAATGCTGTTGAACGACGTGCCCGGCGGCACGTTCCAGCCGTTGTCGTTGACGATCAGGTTGCTGCGTGCCTGCAGTTCGGTCTGCACGTAGGTAGGCACAGCGGCCTGTACGGCCGCGGAAGCGGCGAGGGCGGCAAGACCGCCACAGAGAAATCGGATTCGCATCATTGGACTGCTCGAGCTTGGGTTGTCAGGGGTGCGCGCGGCAGGGAGCACGCGGCATGCGATGGCAGATGCGGCCGGAATGATCGCGGTCGCGGGCCCGAAGGTAACGCAAAATGCGCGGCATCGGATTGCGCACTGCGGCAATGCGCGGACGCACGTTGACTGATTCATCCCATGCCGGGGCAAGCGGGCGTTGGCGGTGGCTTCTCGGGACAGCGCAATCGTTCAGTCCTGCAAACGAGCTTGCATCCGGAGCGATGACAAGGAAACGGCGCCGCGAGGGCGCCGTTTCGTCGACCACGAAGTGACTGTTTCGCTTACCAGATCTTCACCTGCACATCGGCCGGTCGCACCATCGCATCGCCGGCCTTGCAGTCGAATGCCTTGGCGAACGCCGGCATGTTCGATGGCGCGCCGATCGCGCGGAATTTCGCCGGTGCGTGCGGATCGGTGTTGAGCAGCACGAGTTGCGCCTTGTCGCGGATGTTGCCGCGCCACACGCGCGCCCAGCTCAGGAAGAAGCGTTGGTCGCGGGTGAGGCCGTCGATCTTCGGATCAGGCTTGTTGCCGTCGGCGGCCTGCAGGGCGTCGTAAGCGAAGTTCAGGCCGCCGAGGTCGCCGATGTTCTCGCCCAGCGTGAGCTTGCCATTGACGTGCTGGTCGGGATGATCGGCGAGCGGCGCGTAGCCGTCGAACTGCGCGACGAGCTTGGCAGTGCGCTCGTCGAACTTCTCGCGGTCATCCTTCGTCCACCAGTTGGCGTTGTTGCCGGCGCCGTCGAACTGGCTGCCGCTGTCGTCGAAACCGTGGCCGGCCTCGTGGCCGATCACCGCGCCGATGCCGCCGTAGTTGATCGCGTCGTCGCCATCGGCATAGAAGAACGGCGGTTGCAGGATCGCAGCCGGGAAATTGATCGTGTTCGTGCCGGAGCTGTAGTACGCATTGACCGTCTGCGGCGTCATGCCCCATTCGTAGCGGTCGGTCGGCTTGCCGATCTTGTCGAGGTGGTAGCGCGCGTTGAACGCCTCGGCCGCGCGCACGTTGGCGAAGAAGTCGTTCGGCACGACCTTCAGTCCGTCCCAGTTGCGCCACGTGTCCGGGTAGCCGATCTTGGGCAGGAAGGTCGACCACTTTTCCAGCGCCTTCCGCTTGGTCGCGTCGCTCATCCAGTCGAGGTGCTCGATGCGGTTCTTGAGCGCGTTGCGCACGTTGTCGACGAGCGCCTGCGCGCGCGCCTTGGCCGCCGGCGGGAAGTAGTTCTTCACGTAAAGCTGGCCGAGCGCTTCGCCCATGCCACCATTGACCGCATCGAGCACGCGTTTCCAGCGCACGCGCTGTTCGGGCTGGCCGTTGAGGGTCTTCTCGTAGAAGGCGAACTGTTCGTCCTGGAACGGCTTGGACAGGAACGGCGCGGCCTCGTCGATGGTGTGGAACGCAAGATAGTCGCGCCACCCGGCAACCGGCACGTCGGCGAGCATCGCATCGAACTCGGCGAAGAACTTCGGCTGCGACAGCGAGAAGCCATTGCCGGGAGCGGTATCGATGGCCTTGAAGAACGCGGCCCAGTCGAAATGCGGCGTGACCTTGTTCGCGTCGGCGACGTCGACGAAGTGGTAGCGGTTCTTCGGGTCGCGCAGTTCCACACGCGACAGCGACGCCTTGGCCAGGCGTGTTTCGAAAGCGAGGATGCCGTCGGCCTTCTTCTTCGCTTCGGCGGGCTGGGTGCCGACGAGTTCGAACAGCTTCGCGATGTGCGCGACATAGGCATCGCGGATCGCCTTGTGCTCGTCCTTCGTGTAGTAGTCCGGCGTGGGCAAGCCGAGGCCGCCCTGGTTGGCGAACGCGATCTGGCGGCTGGCGTCCTTGAAGTCGGGGCCGGCGCCGAAACGGAATGCGAAATCATTGCCGGACGCGAACGACTTGCGGAGCCACGCGGCAATGTCGGCGCTGTTCTTCAGCTTCGCGATCGCGGCGAGATCGCCCTTGATTGGCGCATACCCAGCCTTCTGGATGGCCGCTTCGTTCATGCCGGAGCGATACAGCCAACCGATCTTCTGCTCGATCGAACCGCTGGCGGCCTTGTCGGCATCCTTGTCGGCCCGCTCGACGATGGTGTGCTGCGCGGCGAGGCTCTTTTCGCGCAATTCATCAAATGCGCCCCAGCGCGTCTTGTCGGCCGGGATCGGATTCGCGGCGATCCATTTGCCGTTCGCGTAGGCGTTGAAATCGGTGCAGGCCGAGACGTTCTTGTCGAGTTCGGTGACGTCGAACACCGATGCCGCGCGGGCTTGTGCGGCGAGGGCGAACGGAATCAGGATGGCGAGCAGACGGGTGGGGTGGTGCGGCATCGAAAGTCTCCGGCAGCGGGAAAAGAGAGCGCCGCTACCGGTGGTGCGACGCCAGGTCCGCGCGCCGAAGCGCGCGGACCATGGTCGGAAGGAACCGGTGGGGTCAGATCACCAGATCTTCACCTGGCGCGCGTCGTCGCGAACCATTGCATCACCGGCCTTGCACTCGAACGACTGCGCGAACGCCGGCATGTTCGACGGCGCGCCGATCGCGCGGTACTGCGCCGGCGAGTGCGGATCGGTGTTCAGCAGCACTTCCTGGCGCTTGGCCAGGGTGCTGCCGCGCCAGATGCGCGCGAAGTTCAGGAAGAAGCGCTGGTCCGGCGTGTAGCCGTCGATCTTCACGTTCTCGGCAGGGTTCTTCTTCAGCGCCATCTGCAGCGCATCGAACGCGACGTTGATGCCGCCGAGGTCGGCGATGTTCTCGCCTAGTGTCAGCTGGCCGTTGACATGCTTGCCCGGCAGCGGCTCGTACTCGTTGAACTGCGCGACCAGCTTGGCGGTACGCGCGTCGAACTTCTCGCGATCCTCCTTCGTCCACCAGTTGGCGTTGTTGCCCTGCGCGTCGAACTGGCTGCCCTCGTCGTCGAAGCCGTGCGTCGCTTCGTGGCCGATGACGGCGCCGATGCCGCCGTAGTTGATCGCGTCGTCGGCCTTGGCATCGAAGAACGGCGGCTGCAGGATCGCGGCCGGGAAGTTGATCGTGTTGTCGGTGGGGTTGTAATACGCGTTCACGGTCTGCGGCGTCATGCCCCATTCGAGACGGTCGCTCGGCTTGCCGACCTTGGCGATCTCGTAGTCGTAGTTGAACTGCGTTGCAGCGACGACGTTGCCGTAGTAGTTGTCCGGCGACACGGTCACGCCGCTCCAGTCGCGCCATTTGTCCGGGTAGCCGATCTTCGGCAGGAAGGTCGACCACTTCTCCAGCGCCTTCTGCTTGGTCGCATCGCTCATCCAGTCGAGATGTTCGATGCGCGCCTTCAGCGCGGCGTTGACGTTGTTGACCAGTTCCAGCGCACGTGCCTTGGACTCCGGCGGGAATGCCTTGGCGACATACAGCTCGCCAAGTGCCATGCCCATCGATTCGTTGACCGCGCCGAGCACGCGCTTCCAGCGCGGTTCCTGCTGCTTCTGGCCGTTCAGCGTCTTGCCATGGAACGCGAAACTTTCCTCGGCAAACGGCTTGGACAGATAGGGCGCGGCGGCATCGATTGCATGGAAGCGGAGGTAGGAACGCCATTCGGCCGCCGGGACGCCGGCGATCATCTTGTCGACTTCGGCGAAGAAGGCCGGCTGCGACAGCGAGAAACCACCTTGGATGTCGGCTTTCTGCGCGGCGAAGAACTTGGTCCACGAGAAATTCGGAGTCAGCTTGTCGGCCTCGGCCAGCGTGACGAAGTGGTACTGGTTTTCCGGCTTGCGCAGTTCGACCGGCGCCAGCGAAGCCTTCGCCAGACGTGTCTCGAACGCGAGCACCTGCGCTGCATCCTTCTTCGCGTCGGCGGACTTGCTGCCGGTCATTTCGAGCATCTTCGCGATGTGCGCGAGATAGGCGTTGCGCAGGTCGGCGTGCTCCGCCTTGTCGTAGTAGTCCGGCGTCGGCAGGCCGAGGCCGCCCTGGAACGCGTAGGCGATCTGCACCTTCGAATTCTTGAAGTCGGCGCTGGGGCCGACCGCGAACAGGCCACCTTGGCCCTGCGCGAAGCTTTCGTTGAGGTAGGCGACGATGTCGGCCGAGGTCTTCAACGCATCGATCTTCGCCAGTTCCGGCTTCAGCGGCGCGTAGCCGGCCTTCTCGATCACGCCCTCGGCCATGCCGGAACGGTAAAACCAGCCGATCTTCTGCTCGATCGAACCGGCCTTCGCCTTGTTCGCGTCGCGCGCGGCGCCTTCGGCGATCTCGCGCTGGGTCTGCAGGCTTTTCTCGCGCAACTGGTCGAATGCGCCCCAGCGCGTGCGGTCGGCCGGGATCGGATTCGCCGCGACCCACTTCGCGTTTACGAAGCCGTTGAAGTCGGCGCAAGGGCTGATCTTGGCGTCGAGGTCCTTGATGTCGAACGATGGCGTCGCCGCGATCGCACTGGTCGACAGCGCGGCCCAGATCGCAAACGCGAGGGACCGGTTCATGACGTTCCGCATTTTTTCCTTCTCCATTCCAGATGACGTGTTGTGTGGATTCGATTTCACCAGATGTCGACGCGATCGGCGGCAGCGCGCGCCATCGGTGCACCAACCTTGCACGAGAACGCTTCGGCGAACGCGGGTAGATTGCTGACCGGGCCATCGACGCGGAACTTCGCCGGTGCGTGTTCGTTCGATTGCACCTGCAGACGCAGCGCCTCCGGGCGCTGCTGCGTGCGCCAGCTCTGCGCGAACGCCAAGAAGAAGCGCTGATCGGCGGTGAGGCCGTCACGCGCCTCGCCGGACTTGCCCTGAGGGGTCAGCTTGAACGCATCAAGGGCCACCTGCAAGCCGCCCAGATCGGCGATGTTCTCGCCGAGCGTCAGCTTGCCGTTGATGTGCAACGCGTCGATCGGCACGTAGGCGTCGAACTGTCGCGCGAGTTTCGCGGTGCGCGCGTTGAAGCGTGTGCGGTCCTGCTTCGTCCACCAGTCGCGCAGGTTGCCTTGCGCGTCGAACTGGCTGCCTTCGTCGTCGAAGCCATGCAACATCTCGTGACCGATCACCGCGCCGATGCCGCCGTAGTTCACCGCGTCGTCGGCGCTCGCGTCGAAGTAGGGCGGCTGCAGTTGCGCGGCCGGGAACACGATCTCGTTCTGCAGCGGGTTGTAGTACGCGTTGACCGTCTGCGGCAGCATGTCCCATTCGCTGCGGTCGACCGGCTTGCCGATCTTCGCGTAGCGGCGCTTCGCCTCGAACGCGGTGGCGGCGCGCACGTTGTCGAAATACGCGCCGCGCTTGATCGTCAGCGCGGAATAGTCGCGCCAGGTGTCCGGATAACCGATTTTCGGCACCAGCGTTTCGAGCTTGGCGTAGGCGGCCTTCTTCGTTTCTTCGCCCATCCAGTCGAGCTTGGCCAGGCGCGTGCGCAGTGCGACTTCGAGATTCTTCACCAGCGCCAACGCGCGCTGTTTCGCTTCCGGCGGAAACGTGCGCTCGACGTAGGCCTCGCCGACGGCGAAGCCGAGCGCTGCGTTGGTGGCGTCGATCGCTCGCTTCCAGCGGGGCTTCAATTCCTGCGTACCGCGCAGGGTACGGCCGTGGAAGTCGAAATCGGCGTCGACGAAATCCTTCGACAGCGACGACGCGGCGAAATCGACGAGGTGCCAGCGCAGGTAGGCCTGCCAGTGCGCGACGGGAACCGTCGCCAGTGCCTTGTCGGCGGCGGCGAAGAACGTCGGCTGTGCCAGCGAGAAGCGGGTCACGTCGCCCCGGCCGAGTTCCTGGTGGAACGCGCTCCATGCGAAGTGCGGCGTCTGCGCGTCGGCTTCCTTGATCGACACTATATGGTACGAGTTGAGCGGTTCGCGCAGGGCCACGCGATCGAGCGAGGCTTTCGCCAGCGTGGTTTCGAGATCGACGATCCAGCCGGCTTCCGCGTCGGCGTTGCCGTCACCGACCAGCGCGAGCATGCGTGCGACGTGCTTGCGGTAGGTGTCGAGCAGCGCTTTCGACTTCGCGTCGCTGCGTGTGTAGTAGTCGCGGTCGGGCAGGCCGAGGCCGCCCTGCGTCGCGTAGCCGATCACGACAGTCGCATTCTTCATGTCCGATTCGGCGCTGAAATCGAACAGCACCGGCAGGCCCTGCGCATGCCATGCACGCACCAGCGCGGCGACGTCGGCCGAGGTCTTCAGTGCGGCGATGCGCGCGAGATCCGCCTGGATCGGCGTGAAGCCGGCCGCGTTAACCGTGGCCTCATCGAGCGCGGAAGCGTAGAAGTCGCCGATCTTCTGCGTGATGCTGCCGACCGAGCCGGGATTCTTCGCGGCGGCATCGAGGATTTCGCGCTGCAGCGCCAGATTGCGCTCGCGCAGCTCGTCGTCGAGGCTCCACTGGCTGTATTCGGCCGGAATCGGGTTGGCCTTGAGCCAGCCGCCGTTGGCGTGCTGGAAGAAGTCGCTGCAGGGCGCTGTTGCCGTATCGAAGTTGCGCGGGTCGATGCCGTGCTCATTTCCCTGTGCGCCGGCGCCGCCGGTGATGGCGAACAGCAGCGCAGCGGTCAGCGTGCGAGTTCTGCATGCGGCCATGCGTCGCTCCGGTCGGAAAAAGGGGGCATCAGCCTAGGTGGGGCGGCGCTTCCGGCGCAGTGCCGAAGGTCATTGCCTGTCCCGTGGGCATTGGGGCGTGGCATCTGCCGACGATGGGCTGTGGCGATTTCCGGCGCGGCGCCGGCGCTGTGCACTGCGGCATGCAGCGATGCGGGGGTTGTGTCAGATTCCGGACGGCATGCGCCTTCGCCGCGCTTGGCGACGGCTCGTTCCATCCTCGTCCCGCTACCGGAGATCGCCACCGTGAAGATCCTTCGCAGCCTTGTCCTCGCCGCACTCGTCGCCCTGCCAGGTCTGGCTTTCGCCGCGGCGCCGGTGCTCAGGGTCAGCAAGAGCGTCATCGTGCACGCGGCGCCGGATGTGGTATGGGACAAGATCAAGAACTTCGACGGTCTCAACACCTGGCATCCGGCGGTGGCCAAGGACGAGCTCGTCTCCGGGACGAACAATGAACGCGGTGCGGTGCGCCTGCTCACGCTCGGCGACGGCGGCACGATCAAGGAAAAGCTGCTCGGTTTCGACGCCAAGCACCATCGCTTCCGCTACGAAATCCTCGAGGGCGTGTTGCCGGTCAGCAGCTACACCTCCATCGTCAGCATCAAGGCGGCCGGCAAGGGGCGCTCCAAGGTGACCTGGTCGGGCGCGTTCAAGCGCAAGGACACCGGACCGCACCCGGCCGCCGATGCCGATGACGCCACCGCGACCAAGACCATGGGCGGCGTCTATCAGGCCGGGCTGGACAACCTGAAGAAGATCGTCGAAACAAAGTGAGCGGATCGCCTCGCGACGAATCGCGTCGCCGGCAGCGGACTAACCGTCTGCCGGCGGCGTACTGCGCCCGATCGCGAACGACACCGTATCCGGTGCCGCGGCGCCGGCGGAAAGGATGAACGCCATCGCCTGGTCGACGCTCCAGTCGGTCGCGACGAGACGCCCGACCGGCACGATCTCCAGATAGCCGCCGGTCGGGTTCGGCGTGGTCGGCACGTAGACCGCGGCGAGTTCGACTCCGTCGGCATCGCGGAACACGCGCGTGACGAAGCCGATCGACTTCAGCTCGGGAGAAGGGAACTCGATCAGTACCACGCGCTGCGTGCCGCTCGGCTTGCTCTGCAGCATGCCCATCAGCTTCTTGGCGCCGCCATAGATGCTGTGCGCGATCGGGATGCGATCGATCACGCGTTCGAACGCGCCGAGCAGGCGCCGGCCGAACACGCGGTTAGCGGCGAATCCCATCGCGTACAGCGCGACGATCGTGACGATGAAGGCGAGCAGCGAAATCAGCCAGCCCTGGTTGATGCGGCCGAGCGTGTCGGGAAACGCGTCCGCCAGCGCATCGAACAGCGCCGACACCCACGGCAGATTGACCGACGACAGCATCGAGAAGATCGACTTGAACACAATCCAGGTCAACCAGATCGGGATGAATGTAAGCAGGCCGGTGATCAGGTAACGCTGGACATAGAGCGGACGCATGCGGACTCGCCAATCGATACGGGATCGCGCCTGCGCCGATCGCGGCGCCGCGTTCGCGCGACGCCGCGTATCCTGCCCGACTGCGTCGCCGCGTGCGAGCGGAGGTTCAGCGCGACGCGTCGCCGACCGGCAGCTCGCGCACGAGGCGGAAGCCGACCGTCGCGTAGCCGATGTCGCTGGCGCTGGTGGCGACTTTCAGCAGGTTCGATTCGCCGTCGTCGTCGCGCCACGACAGGCCGCGATAACTGCGCTCGCGGCAATTGGCGGTCGCGCCGGCCGGTTTCACGCAGCCTGCGACCCATTCGCCGACATTGCCGGCAATGTCGTGCACGCCATCGCGGGTTGCCGCGAAATGCCCGACCGGCGAGGTGTTGGCGAAGCTGTCGTCGCAGTTCGCCGAGCTGTGCGCGTGCTTGCCGATATTGGATGCCCTGCAGCCGGTGCCGGCCCCGGCGGCCTGCGCCGCGAGCAGCCATTCCTGCGCGGTCGGCAGACGATAGCGCGCGCCCGTGCGCGTGCTCAGCCATTGCGCATACGCACTGGCGTCGTCCCAGCTGACGCACACGACCGGATGGTCCTTGCCTTGCATGAAGCCCGGGCTGCCCCACGCGAGTCCGTCGCTACGTGCGAACAGGCGCTGCGATTCGCGGCAGCGCGCAGCGACGCGGCCGGTCGCCGCGGCAAAGCGCGCGTAGTCGGCGCGCGTGGTTTCGTCCGCGCCGATCGCGAGCGCATGCGCCGTCGAGGTGGCCCCACTGCGCCGCGCCGGCAGCACGACCATTGACGGCCCGTTCGCGTCGCGGAAGCGCCCGCCGGTGCGCAACAACTGCGCCGGGCGATCGAGATCGGCTTGCACCGCGCGGGCCTGTTCCGCGTCGAGCTTCGCCAGCGCCGGCAGCAGGGGTGCCAGGCCCGCGATCGCCTGCGTGTCGAACGGATCGCGCACGCGCTTGCGGCGTGTTTCGATCGCGTTGTGGATCGGCGCGACGAACGCGGACATGCCCGCTGAACCGGCCAGATGCGCGCGCTCGGCAAGGGTCTGGCCCTGTGCGATCGAATCGAGCGCCGCACTGCTGTCGCCGTCGTCGATCGCCTTTGCGGCGCGCGTGGCGAGCAGATCGAGCAGGCGGCGAATGCCCTTGAGCGCGTCGCGTTGCTGCGGCTCCCCGGCCAGGATTGCAAGGTATTCCCGTGCGGCGTTGTCCGATTCCGGGCGGGTCAAGCGGCCGCGCTCGATCAGGTTCGCGGCTTGGCGCAGATGCTCTTCCAGCGGCGTTTGCGCGGCAGCCGGAGCGGTTGCGGGCAGGGATTCGTCAGTGGCCAGCAGTGGCGGCAGCGCAGCAGTGACGGTTGTCGCCAGAGTGTGCTCCGGCGCCACCATCGCCGCATCGGCCGGCATCGCCGCAGGCTCCGGCACGCGTGGCATCAGCGCGACCAGGCCTGCCAGCACGGCCGCGATGATCAAGCCGAACGACAGCGCGCGTTGGCGGCGCGGCACCGCGGCGATGCGGTCGGCCAATGGCAGCCACCAGCGGCGCAGGCCGAGCCGCTGCGGCGCGCGCATGCGCCGTTCGATCACGTCGAGCGCGGCGATGAATTCCTCCGCGCCCTGGAAGCGGGCTTCGGGATGCTTCGCCAGCGCCTTGTCAATCAACGGTTGCCACAGGCGCCGCGTGACCGGCAGCCGCGGCACCGGCTTTTCGATGTGCGCGAGCGCGACGGCGAGCGCGTCCGCGCCGTGGAACGGCATCTCGCCGGCCAGCAGTTCATAGCAGAGCACGCCGAGGCTGTAGAGGTCGGAGCGGCCGTCGATCGGTCCGCCGCGCGCCTGTTCCGGGCTCATGTAGCCGGACGAGCCAATCGTCGCGCCTTCGCGCGTCACGCGCGTCGGCTGCGTGCCGCTGAGCGCAATTCCGAAGTCGGCCAGCAGCGGGCGGTCGAGATTGTCGAACAGCACGTTCTCGGGTTTCACGTCGCGGTGCACGATGCCGTGTTCGTGCGCGAATCCGAGCGCCTCGGCCAGCGCGCGCACGATCCCGAGCACACGTTCAGGGCTGTCGCGCAGGCTGCGTCCGGACAGGTCGCCGTTCGGCAGGTACGGCATCGTGTAGTAGATCTGGCCGCTGGAGGTGCGGCCGACGTCGTGGATGCTCACGATATGCGGATGATCGAGCCGCGCGATCATGCGCGCCTCGTTTTCGAAACGCCGTGCCAATTCGTCGTTCGGCGTGCGTTCGCCGGCGAGCACCTTGACCGCGACCGGCCGCGCCAGCGACTCCTGGATGGCCAGATAGACAGTCGCCATGCCGCCCAAGGCCAGCCGGCGCATGATCCGGTAACCGGGGATCTCGAAGGGCAGCGGAAGGCGGGGCATGGGACGTTCGATCAGGGGCGGGCGAGGATGCAGCGGAGCGAGGCGATGCGTGCGCTATCCGCTGTTGGCCTGCGGCTTCAGCTTCGCCCCCTTGAAATAGTGCACGCGCAAGTCGAGTCCGCGCGCGCTGCGACCGATGTAGGTGAAGCGCGGATTCCACCAGTTCGCCATGCGGCCCTTGTCGCGGAAGCGCGTGTTTTCCAGTTCGAGCAGCACGCCGATGCAAGGATAGCCGTGCGCGATCGCGTAGTCTTCCAGCCATGCGCAGGAGCGCTTGAGCAGCGACATCACCAGCGGCGTCGAACGCCACTGCGCGCCGACGAAGCAGCGCCAGAAATACATCGGCTGCCCGAGCGGTGCCGTCGTCGGCAGCGCGGTACAGACGCCGGCCACGCGCCCTTCGGCATCGAGCGCGTGCAGGACGACCTGTTTCACGCGCTCGGCCATCGCGGCCTCGTCGTTGAGCGCGCCTTCGCGCAACCAGAACGCGCGGATCGCATCCGCCTGCGCCGGTTCGATCGTCGGCCAGTCGGTGATGTAGCGGAAAGTGACCGCCGCGTCGTTCATCGGGCGTCCTTGCCGTCGGCTGAGGTGTACGACGAATCGGTGGCTGCTGCGGCGGGCTGCGGCGTGAAGCCGACCTCGCGCAGCGCTTCGTCCGGCAACGCATAGGAAGAACTGAGGAACTCTCCCTCATGGATGATCTCCGGAAACAGCACACCCTTGAGCGCCTGTACCGCGAAAATTTCCTGCACCCCGCCGGTGAACTTGAGCAGGCCGATGGTGTTGCCGGTGCCGATGTGCACGGCCCACACGCCGCTCTGGCGGTCGGTGTTGTCCTCGGTGATCTCGATATCGGTGAACGCGTTCGTCTCGCGCAGCTGCGACAGACCGACGAACGCGACCGGGCCGATGAAATCGAGTCCGCGCGCGAAGCCGGGCACCGCGGCGACATCGGTCTTGGCGCCGGTTTTCGGATCGATCGTGACCAGCTTGCCGCGACCCGATTCGAGCACCCACAGCTTGTTGTCGTACCAGCGCGGCGAGTGCGGCATCGACAGTCCGCGCGTTATCACCGTGTCTGTCGCCATGTCGACCAGGATGCCGCCGTCGCGTTTGTTCTTGCGCCAGCCCTGCGGCTCGTTGGTTTCGCCGAGCGCGGTCAGGTAGCGCGGGCGACCGTCGCGCATGGCCAGGCCGTTCAGGTGACAGCGATCCTCCGGCGCGTAGTGGCTGACGAATTTCGGTCGCCAGCGTGGCACGAAACTCGATTTCGCATCGAGCGTGCACACGCACGAGAACAGCGTGTTCACGAACCACAGCTCGCCGTTCTTGTCCCACGCCATTTCGTGGATGTCGATCGCGCCGGTGATGTGGCCGCGGCGGGCGAGAAACACCGCGTCGTGGCGTGGCGGGTCCTGCAGGCGCTTGGCCACTGCCGGCATGTTGCGGAATTCGGCAATCTCCATCGCTGCGCCGAGCGCGATGCGCTCGCCATCGGCGGCCATGCCCATCGGCCGGTTGAAGCTGCGGAAATGCGTGTTGATGCTGGCGCCGTCGGGACGCAGGATCACCAGCTTGCCGGCCTGGTAGGTGCTGACCAGCAGGCAGCCGCCGAGCTGGCGCAGCAAGTCCGGGAAATTGGTGGTGTGCACGCTGCCGAGCACATCGGCGACGGTCGGCTGGACGCCACCGTCCGCTGTCGCGTCACTGCCCGGGGGAACCGTGGATGGGTCGGCTGGAGTGTTCAAGGGAGCTCCCGAAAGGATCGACGCATTCTGCCGAGGCGCCGCCGGGATCGCCACCGTGCGTCGCCATCGCCAGCGGGCTCGACAGCGCCGCGCCGCACTGCGTGGGCGCCACCGGCATCGGGCGACGCTAGCCTTCCGCGCGCTTGCGCAGCACCACTTCCAGCACCTGGTGACCGTCGTGGGAGGTGTCCCAGCCGACCAGCTCGAAGTCCGGTCCGGCGGCGACCTTCTCGAACCGCGTCCGCGACAGGTAGGCGATGTGCGCCGGCACATGCAGGTACTCGTAGCGCAGGCAGGGGCGGATGCCGTCGCCGCCACGCCACAGCGGAGGGCGATGGGTTGCGGTGACGTACAGCCTGCCGCCGGCCAGCAGGCGCGCATGCAGTTCGGCGAGCATCGCGGCCGGATCGGTCAGGTGTTCGATCACGTGGGTCATCGAGGCGAGCGCATGGCATCGCCCGGGGGCAGGGACCGAAGCGGTCCGACGCGGTAGTGGTCGACCCACGGGCACTGCACAGCGCATTCGCCACTGACGTCTTGCGCGACGGTGCGCACGCCGGCGCGGCGTTGCTTGCAGGCGCGCGATACCCATGCCAGGCCCGCGCCGACTTCCAGCAGCGCCTCTCCCGCCTCAGGCACGAGGCCCAGCCGATCGAGACGACGGCCGTAGTTGTCCAGCACACGCAGAGCCTGCGCGTCGCCGGAGTAGCTCTCGTCGCTGAACTGGACGGAACCCTGATAGAGCGTCGACAGGTCGCCGGCGCTGGGTTCGGGGTCGAGGTAGACGACATCGCAGACGTTGCAGTGGAGCAGGCGGTACGCGCTCTGCTCGAACGGTCCCGGATGCGTCAACGGCACATCGCCGGGCACGTGGTGACGTGCGTCGGGAGTGCGGCAGAAGCGGCAATGCAGGATCGCTTCCTGTGGCAGCGCGGCGCGAGCACTTTCGTCGCGATCCCGCGAGGAGGCCACGCCGCGTAGCTGCCAGGCGCGCAGCCGGTTGCGCCAGGCTTGCGGCAGCACACGCACGAGTTTCCTCATGGCGAGGCGTCGTCGTGGCCGGTGCCGCGCCCGTGCTGCGAGGACGGCTCGCGCTTGCGCCGCACGTAGAGCTGCTTGCGCACGCGCGCGATCAGTTCGCCTGCGGCGGTCGTCACCGGCGTCTCGCACCAGCGCAGGACCTTTTCGCCGTTCGCGGTGGCGGCGCGCAGTTCGTCGAGCATCGCTTCGTCGACATGGAACTCGGCGTAGACATCCTCACGACCGGGTGCGACGAACTCGATCTGGCCGGCCTTGTCCCACACGATGTAGTCGCGGCCGAGGCATTGCAGGGTCAGGATCATCCAGAACGGATCGGTCATCGCGAACAGGCTGCCGCCGAAGTGCGTGCCGACGTAATTGCCGTTGTACCAGCGCTTGCGCAGCACGACGCGCGCATGGCGCCAGTCGTCGGAGATCTCCAGCACGCGGATGCCGGCGAACAGGAACGGCGGCCAGATGTTCAGCAGCCTGCGCATCGATCGGGGCGAAACCTTGGCCGGCATGGCATCTCCGCTTGCATTGCTTGAGGGGCGCGTTGCGCGAACATGCGTGTGCGATCGCACCGAGTCAATCGCGCGTCGTCATCGACACGGTTGGCTGTCGACATGGCTCTTATAATCGCCGATCCGCACGCATCAGGATCGCCTGTGTCTTCGACTCCCGCCGCCGCACCGCATGTCGCGTTCGCGGCCTTGCGCCATCCGGGTTTCCGCGCGTATTTCCTGCTGTCGGCGCTGGCGATGATGGCCGACAACATCGAGCACGTGATCAGCTATTGGGTGATCTTCCAGAAGTTCCATTCGCCGGCGCTCGGCGGTTTTGCGGTGGTGTCGCACTGGCTGCCGTTCCTGTTGTTCTCGGTGACGTCCGGCGCGCTGGCAGACCGCTTCGATCCGCGTCGCATGATCCAGCTTGGCATGGCGCTGTTCATGGGCGTGTCGATCGCTTGGGGCGTGCTGTTCGCGACCGGCACCTTGCAGATCTGGCATGCCGGGGCGCTGCTGGTCGTGCACGGCATGGCCGGCGTGCTGTGGGGGCCGCCGTCGCAGCTCCTGCTGCACGACATCGTCGGGCGCGAGCATCTGCAGAGTGCGGTGCGCCTGAACGCGACCGCGCGTCAGCTCGGCATGCTGATGGGGCCGGGTGTCGGCGGCGGACTGCTGCTGTGGCTCGGGCCGAACCTCGGCATCCTCGTCAACGCGCTGCTGTACCTGCCGTTCATCGCGTGGCTCGCAGTCGCGGCGTACGGGCCGAAGTTCCGCGCCGCCGGAGCCGAGGTCGCGACGCGCGCAGTGCGCAGTCTCGGCGACGTCGGGCGCGCCCTGCGCGAGATCGCGCAACATCGCGTCATTCTCGTGATGACCCTGCTCGCCGGCTGCGCGTCGCTGTTCATCGGCAATGCGTATCAGGCACAGATGCCGGGTTTCGCGCACGACCTCGGCCAGGGCCAGGCGGACTTCTACTACAGCATGCTGCTCGCGGCCGATGCGGCCGGCGCCTTGACCGCGGGCTTCGTGCTCGAAAGCCGCGGCCTGCTGCAGCCGCGTGCGCGCACGGCCTGCGTGCTGGCGATGATCTGGTGCGTTGCGCTCGGCGGCTTCGCGCTGAGCACGAGTTATCCACTCGCGCTGGCGCTGCTGTTCGTCGCCGGCTTCGTCGAGTTGTCGTTCAATGCGATGGCGCAGACCCTGGTCCAGCTCGAAGCACCCGCCGACATGCGCGGTCGCGCGATCGGGGTGTTCAGCATGTTCGCTTCAGGCATGCGCATGTTCAGCGGCATCACGGTCGGCATCGTCGGCGCGCGCATCGGCATCCACTGGTCGCTTGCGTTGAGCGCGGCCGTGTTGTTCATCGTGATCGGGCTGTTGATGCAGCGTGGCTTGCGCCGATCGGCCGATGTGCGGAGCGCCTGAGCCACGCTATTCCTGCGCGCACGGAGCTCAGAACAGCAGCGAGGACATCTTGCGCCGATAGTTGCCGACGAGGTCGGCGTCGTCGAGCACGCTGAACGCAGCGATCAGGCGCTTCTTGGCCTGGCCTTCGTTCCAGCTGCGGTCGGCCTTCAACACGGCGAGGAACTGGTCAAGGCCAGCCGCGGCATCGCCGTCGATCAACAGGCGCACGCCGAGCAGATCGCGTGCGGCATGGTCGGCGGGATCGCGTTCGATGCGCGCCGTCAGTTCGGCCGCGGTCGGCGCACCTTGGAGGCTGCGCGCGAAATCGAGCTGGCTGCGCAGGCGCTTGGCGCGGTCGTCGCTGGCGAAGTTGGCCGGCAACGCATCGAGTTCGGCTTCGGCCGCGGCGGCGTTGCCGACCTGCATCTGCGCAAGCGCAAGCTCGATCTTCAGTTCTGCATTGTCCGGCTGTGCGGCGATTTCCTGCTGCACGCGCGCTATCGTCTGCTCGGGTGTTTCCTGCACCACAGGTGCCGCCGGTTCGGCCGCTGGCGCCGCATTCGGCTGCACGTGGCGTGCGAGAAACTCGCGAATGCCGCTTTCCGGCAACGCGCCAGTGAACGCGTCGACGAGCTGGCCTTCGCGCAGCAGTACCACGGTCGGCAGGCTGCGCACCCCGAATGATGCGGCCAGCGCCTGCTCCTTGTCGCAATCGACCTTCGCCATGCGCACCGCGCCGTGGTATTCGCCAACGACCTTCTCCAGCAACGGCCCGAGCGTCGTGCACGGCGCGCACCAGGTCGCCCACAGGTCGACCAGAATCGGCTGCTCGAACGAGGCATCGAGTACGTCGGTCTGGAAATTCGCTTCGGTGGCATCGAACACGTAGGGGGAGGGCGGAACGGCGGACATGGCGGACTCCAGGATGCGGTCGACCCAAGATTGTGCCAGCTCGCGTCGAATCCAAGCGCGTTGGTGTGCGGTCGCGGATATGCGCCGTCAGGCGTCTCGCAGTTGCGCGCGCTGGAGAGGCGATGCGACCGTCGTATTCAGCGGCCGGCGTTGAATGCGTTGGTGAGTTGCGTTTCGAACTGCGTGCGCTGGTTCGCATCGAGGATGGGCATCAGCGCGGCGATGCGGCCATCGACCTGCTGCAACGCATCCGCCTTCGCGCGCGCCTGCGCCACGCGCGTGTGCAACGCCTGCAGGGGCGGAATGTCGGACGCCGATGCCAGGGCGCTGGCCGGACCGAGTTCGATATAGCTGCGCAACGCTTCGCGCATCGCGATCCAGGTTTCGACCTGCTCCTGGCGCAGCATCATGCCTTCGCGCAATGCGCGCAATCCGAGGAAGAATGTCGTCAACGGATCGGGCGTGGCAGCGGGTGCGGAATCCGGACGCGGCGCGTGCTTGTTCGCTCCCTGTGGACCGTGACGACCGCCGCTGCCATGCCCGCCAAAGCCTCCGCCGCCGCCACCGCCGGGCATCTGCGCGCAGCTCTCGCCGATCGCCATGCAGACAAGAAGGATCGTGCTCGCGGCCAGCAACGTGCCGCGTTTTGCCGATGAAGTGTCCATGGTTTTGCCGCGCGGCCGGAATGCCATGGGTGCCAGCAGCGCCGCATGCGACGCTCGTTCGGATGCGCGTAAAGGTCGGGCAAACTTTGTGCAGATTCGATGGAGGCGGTTCAGCCGAAAACCAGTTCGGCCGCATGCACGCCGTCGAGGGCCTGCAGCGAATCACGCAGCGCAGGCGTGGCACGCACGCGCCATTCGGCACCGAGTTCGATGTCGGCTTCCGCGCCCTGGTTGCGCAAGGACAGGCGCACCGGCGTGGCACCGCCGCGATGTGCGGCGAGTGCTTCGCCGAGGCGCGGCACGAAGTCCGCGCGCACGCCGTTGAGGCGCAGGCGCAGCAATCGCGCGCGTTTCTCGCAAGCGGCTTCGATCGTCGACACCGCGTTGACGCGCAACTGGTAGCCGCCGGAGAAGTCGTCGAGGCTGATGCCGCCCTCGAACACGAGGATCGCATCGCGTGTGAGCAATGGCCCGTATTCGATCCAGCTCTCGCGATACAGCACCGCCTCGAACTTGCCGGAGAAATCCTCGACGGTGACGAACGCGCGCGAATCACCCTGTTTGCGCAACGCGACGACCGAGCCGGCCAAGGTCAGCGATTGCTGGTTGCCGTAGCGATTGCGCTGGTCGGGTGGCGGCGCGCGATAGTGCTTGTCGATCTCGCCGATCGGGCAGCTCGCGACTGCGCCAAGCAGGTCGCGCCAGGCGTCGGTCGGATGCCCGGAGAGATAGTGCCCGAGCGTGTCGCGTTCGCCGGCGAGACGTTGCGCGATCGGCCATTCGGCGACTTCGGCCAGCGTGTGCTTTGGCGCCGCCGTCGTTGCCGCGCCGAACATGTCGTTCTGCCCGGCGAGCGCGTCACGCGCCTGTTGTTCGGCTGCGCGTACGGCTTCGGGCAGTTGCGCCATCAGACTGGCACGGTACTTCGCCAGCGCATCCATCGAGCCGGACAGGATGAGCGCCTCGAACACACGCTTGTTGAGCTTCTGCGGATCGACTCGCTGGCAGAAGTCGGTGAGGCCGGTGTATGCACCGCTACGCATGCGCGCATCAACGATGTTCTCGACCGCGCCACGGCCGACGCCTTTCACCGCGCCGAGGCCGTAGCGGATCGTCTTCGCGTCGGTCGCCTCGAACATCCACGCCGAGACGTTGATGTCCGGCGGCAGCACGGTCAGGCCGAGCGCGCGCGCTTCGCCGAGGAAGTTGACGACCTTGTCGGTATTGTCCATGTCCGATGACAGTACGGCCGACATGAACTCGGCAGGGTAGTGTGCTTTCAGCCACGCGGTCTGGTACGAGATCAACGCATAGGCGGCCGCATGCGACTTGTTGAAGCCGTAGCCGGCGAACTTCTCCATCAGATCGAAGACCGCGTCGGCCTTTGCCTCGCTGACGCCGTTCTTCGCCGCGCCGTCGCGGAAGATGGCGCGATGCTTGGCCATCTCCTCGACTTTCTTCTTGCCCATCGCGCGACGCAGCAGGTCGGCGCCACCGAAGGTGTAGCCGCCGACGATCTGCGCCATCTGCATGACCTGTTCCTGATAGACCATGATGCCGTAGGTCTCTTTCAGGACAGGCTCGACGCGCGGATCGGGATACTCGATCACCTCGCGGCCGAGTTTGCGTGCGCAGAAGCTCGGGATCAGGTCCATCGGGCCGGGGCGATACAGCGCACCGAGCGCGATGATGTCCTCGAAGCGATCGGGCCTGGCGTCCTTCAACGCACCCTGCATGCCGCGTGATTCGAACTGGAACACCGCGACCGTGCGTGCCTTCTTCAGCAGGTCGAACACGGCGCCGTCGTCGAGCGGCAATGCCATGATGTCGAGCGGCGTTTCGCCGGTTTGCGCGCGGCGTGCATTGATCGCCTTCACCGCCCAGTCGATGATCGTCAGCGTGCGCAGGCCGAGGAAGTCGAACTTGACCAGGCCGACCGCCTCGACGTCGTCCTTGTCGAACTGCGTGACCATGCCCTCGGCGCCATTTTCCGAAAACAGCGGCGCGTAGTCGCTCAACGGGCCTGGCGCGATGACGACGCCGCCGGCGTGCTTGCCGGCATTGCGCGTTATGTCCTCGAGCTTCAGCGCGAGATCGACCAGTTCGGTGACTTCCTCGTCGGTCTCGTACAGGCCCTTGAATTCGCTGACGACGCGATCGGGCTCCTTGCGCGATTTCTCCGAGCGTCCGAGCGCATCCTCCAGCGAAAGATCGAGAGGCATCTTCGGCAGCAGTTTGGCAATGCGGTCGACCTGACCATATGGCATGCCGAGTACGCGGCCGGTGTCGCGCAGCACGGCCTTCGCCGCCATCGTGCCGTAGGTGATGATCTGGCTGACGCGGTCGCGGCCGTATTTGCGGCCGACGTAGTCGATGACCCGATCGCGCCCGTCCATGCAGAAGTCGACGTCGAAGTCGGGCATCGACACGCGTTCGGGATTCAGGAAGCGCTCGAACAGCAGGCCATAGCGCAGCGGGTCGAGGTCGGTGATGCCGAGGGCGTAGGCGACCAGCGAGCCGGCGCCGGAACCGCGACCGGGTCCGACCGGGATGTCGTTCTGCTTGGCCCAGTTGATGAAGTCGGCGACGATCAGGAAGTAGCCGGGGAAACCCATCTGCACGATCACGTCGAGTTCGCGATCGAGTCGCTGCGCGTAGTCCTCGCGCGCGAAGCCCGGCGCCGGATCGTGCGCGGCGAGGCGCTTGTCGAGTCCTTCGTGCGACTGCGAGCGGATGAAGCTGTCCAGCGTGTGCTCGCTCGGCACCGGGAATGCCGGCAGGAAGTACGTGCCGAAGCTCAATTCCAGGTTGCAACGGGTAGCGAGTTCGACCGTGTTGTCGAGCAGCTCCGGCAGGTCGGCGAACACGTCCGCCATTTCGCGCGGAGACTTCAGGTATTGCTCGGACGAGTAGTCGCGCGGTCGCTTCGGATCGGCCAGCACGCGACCGGCGTGGATGCACACGCGCGCTTCGTGCGCCTCGAAATCATCGCGGCCGAGGAAGCGCACGTCGTTGCTGGCGACAACCGGAAGGTCGAATCGCGAGGCGAGATCAAGCGCGCCGGCGAGGAATGCTTCCTCGTTCGCGCGCTGCACGCGCGAGGCTTCGAGATAGAAACGCTCCGGGAAGCGCGCCCGCCACCACTGCGCGCGTTCACACGCGGCATCGTCGCGACCGGCGAGCAGCAGGCGTCCGACGTCGCTGCCGTGGCCGGCCAGCGCGATCAGCCCGGTACTCGCCTCGTCGAACCACGAGGCCTCGACCAGCGCGTGATCGCCGTGGCGGTTTTCGGCATAGGCGCGCGAGAGCAGGCGCGACAGGTTGAGGTAGCCCGCGCGATCCTGGCACAGCACGGTCAGGCGCTGCGGCTGGCTGCGGTCTTCCGGATCGGCGAGCCACAGGTCGGCGCCGGCGATCGGCTTGATGCCGGCACCCTGCGCGGCCTTGTAGAACTTCACCAGCGCGAACAGGTTGGCCTGGTCGGTGAGTGCCACCGCCGGCATGTCCGCGCGCGCGCAGGCCTCGACCAGATCGGCGACGCGAATCGTCGAATCGGTCAGCGAATACTCGCTGTGCACGTGGAGGTGGATGAAGCCGGGAGACATGGCGGGAAAAAGCGCTCGGGTGACCAGCGTAGTCGCTGCCCCGGTTCGCGGCAAGGTTGACAAGCGCCGCTTCGGCGGCACGCGCAACCGCGTCGCGGCGATGCGTTTTTCAGCGTTGGAACGCGTGCAGTTCGCCGAAGGTGCGGGCGAGGTACGAGTCCAGCGTTGCCTTGTCCGCGCAGTCTTCGTAGCGTCCTGCGCAACGCTCGCGAAGGCGCGTGTTGGCTTCGAAGTACGCGTTCTTCGGCAGCCGGGCGACGTCGAGCAGGGCGCCACCAAGAAAGGCAATGTCGAGCGCCTGATAGGCGCGAATCGGCGCGGCGGCGAAGTTGCTGTCGATGCGGTAGTAGGTCAGGTTGGCCGCATTTGCCGGCGTTTCGTCCGCGAGCGCGGGCTTCAACGTGCGTTCGATGCCGTCGAACGATGGATGGTGGTCGCCGAAGTGCAGCAGCGCGACTGGACGATTGCCGTCGAACAGCAATGTTCGCAGCGCGGAGATGGCCTGGTCGGACTGGTGTGCGCGGAACAGGTAGGTACCGAGATTGCGGTTCATGCGTTCGCCGAGCGCCGGCGCCGGCTCCTCGTTCCACGGCGACGGCAAGGTGTCGAGCGGGTGGTCGTGCGGACCATGCTGATGCATCGTCAGCAGCATGAAGAACAATGGGCGGTCGTCTTTCGCGCGTTCGCGTTGCAGGACGTCGGTGAAGCGGTGCACGAGGTCGAGATCCGTGCTTTCCCAGTACGGGCCGAGGCCGATGTCCTCGGCATCGTAGAATGCGTCGAAGCCGTAGTCGGCGTAGGCATCGGCGGCGCGCACGAAATGGCGCGGAGCCGGGTAGATCGCAATGGTGCGATAGCCGAGCTCGTGCAACTGGCGCGGCAGGCTTTGGCGCACGCCCGGAGCGAGGTTGTAGGGTGCATAGATGCCGGCCGGTCCGAACAGCGTGTGCGGCATGCCAGTGAGGAACGCGAATTCGCTGGTCCAGGTGGCGCCGCCGTAGGTGTGCACCTTGAGCGCGCCATGTGCGTTCGTGGCCTGGTCTGGCTCGAACATCGCGAGCGTGCAGCGCGGCACCGTGCAGGCTGCCCATTGGCGCGGGTCCAGCGTGCTTTCCTCCAGCACCGCGACGAGGTCCGGGCGCGAGTCCTGCGTGGCAATGGCTGCGCTGCCCCAGTCGAGTGAGTCCGCGGCGCTTGGCGTGAACGCTGGCACGCTCACGCGCATGCGTCCGAACGAGCGCAGGAATGTCGAGGTCGGATTGCGCGTCGCTTGGCTCATGAAGTCCCAGGTGCTGATCGCGTGGGCGTCGCCGAGCGGGCCGTTGGGCCACATGGCGGCGAGCAGCGGCAACGCTGCCAGCAGGCTGGCGGCGACACGGCTGGATTGCCGACGCCAGAAACCGGGTGACTCCAGACGCCAGACCAATGCCGCCAATGCGAGTCCGCCGAGCATGGCCAAGGCGCATTTGTGCCAGAGAGTCGGGTAGTGTGCGATCACATCCAAAGTGGTCGCGCCGGTGAAGTACAGCAGGTCCGGTGCCATCAGCGGCTCGTGCAGATAGACGAGCTTGAGCGCTCCAGCCAACCAGATGGCGCCGGCCAGCGCGCCGGCGATCAGGAATCCGAAGCCGATCCGACCCAAGACCATGGCGAGAAAAGCCGCCAGCGTCAACGCGAGCGTGGCGCAGTAAAGGCGCTCGGGCGTGTCTGCTTCCGCGTTCAGCAGGCGCGCCAGCGCGAGGCAGAACGCGGCCAAGCCGATCACGCCGCCGAACAGGCGGCGCAGGGTGTGTTTTCCTTCCATGAGGCGCTTTTTTTATTCCGGCAACGTGGTTGCAAAGGAATTGTAAGGCAATGGTAGCGGGGTTGTGCTGTGTCAGCTGCGGGCTGTACTGCGGCCGCGCGCGCGAATCGGCCGCCGATGGGCGTTCCGGATGGGGCGTGTCTGGCTGACGATCAGAGCAGCGCGGGCGCGACCAATCGTTTCACCGGCGCAAAGCCACGCCGATGGATCGCGCATGGACCGAGGCGTTCGAGCGCGGTGAGATGCTCGGGTGTGCCGTAGCCCTTGTGGCGGGCGAAGCCGTAGCCGGGATGAATGGCGTCGAGTTCGCGCATGAGCGCATCGCGCGCGGTCTTGGCGAGGATCGAGGCGGCGCTGATCGCCGGTTCGCTGGCGTCGCCGCCGACGATCGCGCGCGCTGGGCAACGCAACACCTTCGGTATGCGGTTGCCATCGATCAGCGCAAGTGTCGGGGCGAGTATCAGCGTATCCAATGCGCGCGCCATGCCGGCCAATGTCGCGCCGAGGATGTTCAGGCGTTCGATCTCTTCGACTTCGATGGCGATCACCGACCAGGCCGCAGCGCGTTCGCGGATGAGTGGCGCGAGCGCCTCGCGCTGGGTTTCGCCGAGCTGCTTGGAATCGGCCAGACCATCGATCGGGTGACGTGCGTCGAGGATCACCGCGGCGACCATCACCGGTCCAGCCAGCGGCCCACGCCCGGCTTCGTCGACGCCGGCGATGGTTTCGATCGGAGCGTGCGTCATTCGTGCAGGTCGCCGATTTTGGTGAACACGTAGTCGTGGTACGAAGTGACCATTTTCGCGTCCGGGCAATCGAGGTAGAGGCCCTTGCATCGATCGCGCAGCAGGGTGTTGGCCTGGTAGAAAGCGTCCTTCGGTACGCCGGCAACGTCGAGCAGCAGCGAGCCGAGGAAGGCAATGTCGAGCACGGCGTAGTCGAACTTGCGGCGCACCGGGAAGTTCGATTTCAGCATGTAGTAGGTGATCCAGTTCGATGTGCGCCGTGCTTCCTTCGGTACGCTCTTCGGGATCTCGTTGATCGCGCCATCGAACGAGGGCTGGTGGTCGCCGAAATGCATCAGGACGGCCGGATGCTCGCCGCCGAGCAGGAATTTCTCCAGATCGGCCAGCATCGCGTCCGATTGCTGCAGGCGTTCGAGGTAGTTGCCGAGGTTGAGGTTGAGCCAGTCGTCGAGCGCCTTCGGCTTGAACGCGCCCGGGAACAGCGGCTGGTTGTACGGCGGTGGCAGTTCGGCCAGCGGCACCATGTGCGGGCCGTGCTGGTGCAGGGTCAGCATGAAGACGAACAGCGGTTGGTCCGGATGCACGCGCTTTTCGTCGGCATAGATGCGTTCGAACACTTGCAGCAGGTCGGCATCGTGGCTCTTCCAGCCAAGGCCGTACTGGGTGCCGTCATAGAACGCGTCGAAGCCGTAGTAGTCGTACGCGTTGCGCGCGTTGAGGAAGTCTCCGCTCATCGGATACAGCGCGATGACACGGTAACCGGCGTTCTTGAACACCTTCGGCAAGGTGAACGCGACGCGCGGCGCAAGGTTGTAGGGCGCGTACAGGCCGGCGTTGCCGAACAATGTATGCGCAAGGCCGGTCAGGAACGAGAACTCCGATGTCCAAGTGCCGCCGCCGAACGTGTGCACGCTCATGAGGCCGTGAGCGCGCGTCTGCTTGTCCGCATCGAACATGCGGCGCTTGCACACGGGCAACGTGCACAACTTGAGGATGCGCGGATCGAACGTGCTCTCCTCCAGGATCGCGACCACGTCCGGTCGTGTCGGCGGTGCCTGCAGCGGTCGGTCGAGTTTCCAGGAAATGCCGTGGTCCACGTCGGCCGGAATCGTCGGCTTGGTGATGACGGTGTCGTTGAACGAGGTGAAGAAATCGGTGATGAAACTCTTGTCGTTGATCGTGATCCACATCGGCTTGTTGAACACCGCCTTGAACGGGCCGGTCGATGTGAGGCATGCGGCCAGTACGGCAACGGCGGCAGCGCTGCCGAGTACGCGCACGCCTATGCGCAGCATGCGCGGGCGAGCTGTCAGCAGCAGGTTGCGTTCGGCCATGAACGCGCCGATCAACAACACGGGCACCAGTACTACCGCCGAGATGCCGGCGCCGAGCAGCAACGGGTAGTGCGAAATGACTTCGAGTGTGTCGCGATTGACGAAATACTCGAGGTCCGGCGCCATCAGCGGCGTCATCAGGTACATGAATTTCAGTGTGCCGGCGAGTTCGACCACGCCGAAGAACAGCGCAGCCAGCAGCAGCGAAAACGCCAGCCGCCCGCTCGCGAACAGCACCAGCAGCAGTGATACCAGCGCGAGGGTGCCGGCGAAGAGCTTTTCGTTGGCGGTGTGTTCGGTGAGCGGGCCGAGCGCGAACATCGCGGCGAACGCGAGCAGGGCGAAGACGCGCAGCGCGAGCGTGCGTCGTTGCAGTGGCGGGGCAGTTGCGCTCATGCGGCGTTCGTCATCGCCGCATCGTGCGCATGCGCACGGCCTTCGTCAATGCGCGACCACGCGATATTCGATGTTGCGCGGCGCCATGGTTCAGTCGGCGCCGTTCATCGGTGCGCTCCATCGATGCGTCAGTGGCGCGCGGGGGCGGCGCTGTCGAGCAATTCTGCGATCGCGGCTGCCGCGCTGCGGCTGGCGTCGCGACGCAGCAGCCGGTGCAGGCGTTCGTATTCGGCGAGCAATTCCGGTGCAATCGCGCGCGTGCGCAAGACGGGCAGCAGCGCTTCGGCGAGCGCGGCGGGTGTGCAGGTGTCCTGCATGAACTCCGGCGCGAGGTCGCGTCCCGAGAGTACATTCGGCAGAGCGTAGCGATCGACCTTGAGCAGGCCGAGCCCTTTGACGATCCTGTACGTCAGCGGCGCGAGTCGATAGGCGACCACCATAGGGCGCTTGGCGAACATTGCTTCGAGCGTGGCAGTGCCGGAGGCGAGCAGAATCGCGTCGGCGGCGACCATGGCGGTGGGGGCGTCGCCGTTGGTGACGAGAATCGGGAGTCGGGAATGGGGAATCGATTCGACCGCCGTCGACGATGCACCGGCATTGTCGATTTCCGCCTTCGCGAGCAAGCCGGCGAAGGTTTCGCGGCACTCGGCATTCGCCATCGGCGCGACCACGCGCAGGTCGGGGATCTGCCCGCACAGCAGGCGCGCGGCACTGAGGAAGTCCGCGCCGAGGCGAGCAATCTCGCCGAGGCGGCTGCCGGGCAGGATCGCCAGCACAGGTGCGTCCGCAGGCAGGCCGAGCGCGGCGCGCGCGGCGGCGCGATCGGGCTCGAGCGGAAACGCATCCGCCAGCGGATGGCCGACGAAGCGTGCGTCGACACCATGCTGCGCATAGATCGGCGGCTCCATCGGGAACAGGCACAGTACGCGATCAGCGCTGCGGCCGATCTTCTCCGCGCGCTTTTCTTTCCATGCCCACACCGACGGGCTGACGTAGTGGACGGTGCGGATGCCCGCGCGCTTGAGCTTGCGTTCGAGACCGAGATTGAAGTCGGGTGCGTCGACGCCGATGAACGCATCGGGTCGCCATGCGCGCGCGCGGCGCGCCACGTCGCGGCGGATCGTGAGCAATCCCGGCAGGTGCTTGAGCACCTCGACCAAGCCCATTACGGCGAGTTTTTCGGCTGGATGCCACGCATCGAATCCGGCTGCGATCATCTTCGGACCGCCGATCCCTGCGAATTGGGCATCGGGATAGCGCTCGCGCAGCGCGGCGATCAGGTCGGCGCCAAGGAGGTCGCCGGAGGCTTCGCCAGCGACGAGGACGAAACGCCTTGGGCCGGGATTCGGGGGGCGGGGATCGGGAATCGACATGGGAGCGCGCGATTGCTTCGAACGTGGTGCGGATACATCGTTCCTTGCGAAAGCCGGAAGCGCCTTTCAACAGCCGGAGGCGGATCGTACAGATCGGGGTTCCGATTGCATCATCCAACGCCGGGAGACGGTTGAGCATGTCGTCATTCCGACCTCCGCCGGAACAACGAGCTTCACGGCTTTTCCTGATCCCCGACGCCCTACCGCGCCAACGGTCGCTCGCCGCTGCCGATGAAGTCGAGCAGCGCGGCGACGTCGGCGCTGTCTTTGGCCTGTTCGGCCAGCTTCTCGCGTGCCTGCGCCAACGGCGTGCCGGCGACATAGACGGTGCGATAGGCACGTTTGATCGCACCGATGCGTGTCGCGTCGAAGCCGCGGCGCTTCAATCCTTCGCTGTTGATGCCGCGCGGGCGGCCTTGCGCATCGGCGGCGACCATCACGAACGGCGGCACGTCGCCGCTGATCAGCGCGCCCATGCCGATGAACGCGTGCGCGCCGATGCGGCAGAACTGGTGTACGCCGGCGAAGCCGCTGAGGATCACATCGTTGCCGACTTCGACATGGCCGGCCAGGGTCGCATTGTTGGAGAACACGCAACGGTTGCCGACAACGCAGTCGTGCGCGACATGGCTGTAGGCAAGAAACAGGTTGTCGTCGCCGATGCGTGTCGCGCCGGCAGCGGAGGTGCCGCGGTTGAAGGTGACGAATTCGCGGATCGTGTTGCGATCGCCGATCACCAGTTCGGTGCGCTCGCCGTGGAATTTCTTGTCCTGCGGTTCCGCGCCGATCGAGGCGAACTGGAAGATGCGGTTGTCCCGGCCGATGCGCGTGGCGCCTTCGATCACGACATGCGGGCCGATCGTGCAGCCGTCACCGATCTCGACGTCGGGGCCGATGATGCTGTATGCGCCGACGCTCACGCCGGTGCCGATCTTCGCGGCGGGATCGACGAGTGCGGTCGCGTGGATCATCAGCTGGTGACTCCGGCGCAAAGCATTTCCGCTTCGGCAACAACCGCGCCGTCGACCAGCGTGCGGCCCCAGAACTGGCTCATGTTGCGCATCGAACGCTTCTGTTCGATTTCCAGGCGCAACTGGTCGCCGGGTACGACGATACGGTTGAAGCGAGCCTTGTCGACCTTGACCAGATAGAACACGGTCGGGTGGTCCGGGTCGCGCGGGGTCGACAACAACGTCAGCATGCCGGCGGCCTGCGCCATCGCCTCGACGATGAGTACCCCCGGCATGACCGGATGACCGGGGAAGTGGCCCTGGAAGAACGGCTCGTTGATCGTCACGTTCTTGATCGCGGTGACGCTCTTGCCATGCTCGAACGCGATGACACGGTCGAGCAGCAGGAACGGGTAGCGATGCGGCAGCAATGCGGCGATCTGTTCGACGCCGATCGGCAGCTCGACGGCGGTAGGGGTGTTCGTCATTTCGGTTCCTTCAGGGCGGCGTCGAGACGCCGGGCCATCTCGTCCAGGTGCTTGAAGCGCGCCGCATTGCGGCGCCATTGCCGGTTCGGCTGGATCGGCGTCCCGGAAGAGTATTCTCCGGCTTCGCGGATCGAGTGGGTGACCAGGCTCATCGCGGTCACGGTGACGCGGTCGGCAATGCTCAAATGACCGAGTATGCCAGCGCTGCCGCCGATCAGGCAGTAGCGGCCGATCGTGGCACTGCCGGCGACCGCGGAGCAGCCGGCGAGCGCGGTATGCGCGCCGATGCGCACGTTGTGCGCGATCTGGATCTGGTTGTCGAGGCGGACATCTTCCTCCAGCACGGTGTCGCCGAGCGCGCCGCGATCGATTGTCGTGTTGGCACCGATCTCGCAATCGTCGCCGATGGCGACGCCGCCGAGTTGCGGCACCTTGATCCAGTGATCACGCTCGAAGGCGAGGCCGAAACCATCCGCGCCGATGACAGCGCCCGGATGGATCAGCACGCGCTTGCCGAGCGTGACGTCCTGCACCAGGGTGACGCGCGCGATCAGGCGCGACTGCGCTCCGACCGTGCAGCCGCGCCCGATCACGCAATGCGGTCCGAGGCGTGCGCCATCGCCGATGACAGCGCCATCCTCGATGACGCAAAGCGGGCCAACGCTCGCGCTGTCGGCGACGACGGCGCCAGCGGCGACGACTGCGCTTGGATGAATGCCGCCAACGTCGGCGGACGGGTGTTCGAACAGCGAGGCGACCTGCGCGAACGCGACGTAAGGGTCGTTGGCGATCAGGCAGGCGCCGGACCACGCCTCGGCGTCTCGTGCATGCAGCACGATCGCGCCGGCGCGCGTCTCCGCCAATTGCGCGCGGTAACGCGGATTGGCGAGAAAGCCAATCTGGTCGGCGCCGGCCTCGGCCAGCGTGGCGACGCCGCGGATGACGTGTGCGGCATCGCCGCGCAGTTCGAGTGCGAAGCGTTCTGCGATCTGTCCGAGCGACCAGGTGGACGCAGCGTTCATGGCGTGCCGCTCTTGGCAGACTGGCGGCGCAGGCGTTCGAGGATCTGTTCGGTTACGTCCACTTTCGAACTCGCATAGATGACGGGGCTGGGCACGATCAGATCGAAGCCCTGCTCGCGCGCGAATTCGACGACGGCGCCGTTGATTTCGCGCCAGCTCTTGTCCAGCTCCTGGTCGCTGCGCGCCTTCAGTTCCGTGCGCAAGGCGTCGCGATTGCGCTTGATCGAACGCTCGAGCGTGTCGATCTCGCGCTGCAACGCATCCGGCTTGGGTGTCGAGGCAGCTTCGCGCGCTTGGCGCTCATGCAGCGCGGCGGCGCGTTTCTCGTCGGCTTTGAGCGCCGCATCGCGTGCGGCGAACTCGCGTTCGAGCTGCTGACGGCCGGCAACGACCTGGGGCGCATTGTCGAGCAGACGTTTCATGTCCACATAGCCGATGCGGGTTGGCGCCGGGGCGGGCGCCTGTGCAGACGCAACGCCTACCAGCGCAACTGCCGACGCGAACAGCAGCGCACGAAACAGGTTTCGCGATGATGGATGGTGCGTCACCCATACCCCCGACGCTGCTCGCGGACTCCGCGCTACGTCAGAACGTGTTGCCGAAGGTGAACTGGATCACTTCCGTGTCGTCCCCGGGCTTCTTCTTCAGCGGTTTGGCGAGGTTGATCACGATCGGTCCGACCGGCGCGCGCCACTGGAACGAAATGCCGGCCGATGCGCGCAACTGGTCCACGCTCCAGCTCTTGTATTCCGGACAGGTGGTTCTGTCGCACAGGTTGTTCTTGAACACGTTGCCGACGTCGACGAAGGCCGAGATGCGCGTGCTGTCGTTGTTTTCCTTGAGGAACGGCGTAGGGAAAATCACCTCCGCCGAAGCCACCGTCTTGAATGCGCCGCCGAGCGGCTGGCGGCAATTCTTGTCGGTCGGCGGACACGTCACCGGATTGAAGGTGCTGAATGGTCCAAGCGTATTGTCGCGGAAGCCGCGCACGTCGGAAACGCCGCCGGCGTAGAAGTTCTCGAAGAACGGCAGGCCGCCGAGGTCGGCCATGTAGCGTGGATCGGCCGGAGACAGCACGCTCTTCGGCGCGCTGTAGGTGTCGCCGTAACCGATTGCGAAGTGACCGTAGAAGGTCAGGCTCTCGGTCATGCGCAGGTATTGGGCGAACTGGTAGTTGATCTTGTAGTACTCGAGCGTGGAGCCGGGCAGGGTGGTCTGCACCGACACCTGCTGCAGCGAACCGCGCGTCGGATTCCAGTAGCGGTTGCGCGTGTCGTGCGCCCACGACAACAGCACGTTCCAGGAGTGGAACGTGCGGTGACCGAGATTGTCGATGTAGTCGACGAGGCTCTGTGTCGTGTAGGCCTGCAAGATCTGCGTCTTGTTGATGCCGATCTGTGTGTTGATCGTGTCCGCTTCGGTGATCGGGAAGCCGAGATAGATGTCGAATGCATCGGTGCTCGACAGATAGTTCGCGAGGTTGTTGTTGCCCCAATCCATCTTCGTGTGCTTGATGTCGTAGCCCAGGCCGATGGCGTCGTCGGTCAGGTACGGCTCGTAGTACGACAACTGGTAGCTCTCGATGACCGAGCTCTTCTGTGCACTGACCGAGACGCGGTCACCGGTACCGAAGAAGTTGTTCTGCGTCACGCCGATGCTGGCGATGATGCCCTGCACCTGCGAGTAGCCGAGGCCGAACTGGAACTGGCCCGAGTTCTGCTCTTCGACGGCGATCGCGAGGTCGACCTGGTCGTCGGTGCCGGGCACCTTGGGTGTGTCGATCGAGACGGACTTGAAGAAGCCGAGGCGCTGCAGGCGGATCTTCGAGCGGTCGATCGCGGCCTGCGAATACCAGGCGCCTTCTAGCTGGCGCATCTCGCGGCGCAACACCTCGTCCTCGGTATGCTGGTTGCCCTTGAACACGATCTGGCGCACGTATACGCGCTTGCCCGGATTGACGAAGAAGTTGAGGCCGACTTCGCGGCTTTCCTTGTTCAGCTCGGGGATCGGCTGCACGTCGGCGAACGCGTAACCGATGTTGGTCAGCGCGGAAGTGATCGCGTCGACGGACTGCTCGACCTTCTTGCGCGAGAACACGTCGCCGTTCTTGACCTGGATCAGCTTGCGCAGGTCATCTTCCTTCAGCACCAATGTGCCGGTCAGCTTGATGTCGTTGACCTTGTACAGCTCGCCTTCCTTGATGTTGGCGACGACGTACATCTTGCGCTTGTCGGGACTGATGCTGACTTGCGCCGAATCGACGTTGAAGTCGGCATAGCCGCGATCCATGTAGTAGGACTGCAGCTTTTCCAGATCGCCGGAGAATTTCTCGCGCGAATACTGATCGTCCTTCGAATACCACGAGGTCCAGTTCGAATTGTTGGACTCGAACTCGCCCCTGATTTCCTTGTCCGGGAATACCGTGTTGCCGACGATGTTGATGTGCTTGATCTTCGCGGCCTTGCCTTCGGCGATATTGATCGCGATCTCGACGCGATTGCGGTCGAGATTGACCTTGGAGGTCTTCACCGACACGTTGTACTTGCCACGGTTGTAGTACTGGCGGGTAAGTTCGTTCTGCACCTCGGCCAGCTTGAGCGGATCGAACGCCTCGCCCTCGGAAAGCCCGATGCCCTTGAGGCCCTTCAGCAGGTCCTCGGATTTCAGGTCCTTGTTGCCGCGGATCGCGATCTTGGTGATCTGCGGGCGCTCTTTCACGTTGATGACGAGGATGTCGCCCTGGCGCGCGAGCTGCACGTCGTTGAAGAAGCCGGTCTTGTACAGCGCGCGGATGGCTTGGTCGGCGCGGTCGGAGGTCAGCGTGTCGCCCTTCTCGACCGGCAGGTAGGTGAACACGGTTCCGGGTGCGATGCGCGACAGGCCGTCGATGCGGATGTCGGAGATCGTGAAGGCGTCGAACGCGAAGGCGGCTCGCGCGGAGAAAAAGGCGAGCAGGAACAGGGCGGCTATACGCTTCATCGAGTCGTCACTTCCGTCAGGGCATCGTTGGGCTCGCGACGGGCATTGCCGCGGCCTGCTGGGTATCGTGGGGCAAACCGGCGGATCAGGACGCGATCCGCAGGATATCGTTGTAGAACGCCAAGCCCATCAGGGCCATCAGCAAGGTAAGTCCAACGTACTGACCGGCTATCTGCATGCGTTCGCTCACCGGGCTGCCTTTTACCAGCTCGATAAGGTAATACAGCAGGTGGCCGCCGTCCAAGATCGGGATCGGCAGCAGGTTCAGGATCGCCAGGCTGAGCGATATGATCGCAAGGAAATTGAGGAACCAGGCCGGTCCGAGCTGGGCCGAGGTGTTGGCGACCTGCGCGATCGTGATGACGCCGGACAGGTTCTTCAGCGAGGCGCTGCCGTTCAGCATGCGCCAGAGCATGCCCAGCGTCTCGCTGCTGCGTTGCCAGGTTTCGCCGAACGCCTTCGGAATCGCGGCCAGCGGACCGTAGTGCAGGGTCGCATCGTATTTCGCTTCGGAAGGCTGCGGCGTTACGCCAAGTACCCAGTTGGGCGCCGAGTCCGGCGCGGCCGCATTGGCCGTGCGGCGCGTTGGCGTCGCCGACAATTCAAGTGTGTCGCCGCCACGGCGGATTTCCAGTGCGAGCGTCTGGCCGGCTGCGGCGTGTTTCTGGATGACCGTGGGCACGTCGCGCCAGTCGTCGACGCGGTCGCCGTCGATCGAGACGAAGCGATCGCCCGGCCGCAGACCGGCCTTGGCCGCCGCGCTGTCCGGCGCCACCGCGCCGATCACCGGTGCCAGCGCCCATTGCCGCGGCGACAGGCCGATTTCGCGATACGCATCTTCCTCGCCCAGTTGTGCGGGCAGTTTGGACAACGCCAGGCTGCGCGTGCGTTCGGTGCCGCCGGCATCGACCACGGTCACGCCGGTGTCCTGCCGGTCCATGCCTGCCTGCAGCAGGGCGAGGCTGGCATCGGTCCAGGTTTCGACGCTGGCATTGCCGATCTTCGTGATGCGGTCGCCACTCTGGAATCCGGCCGTCGCGGCCAGGTGGTCGACATGGCCGACCACCGGCAGGTAGTCCGGCTTGCCGATCACGAACATCAGCCAGAATGCGGCCAGGGTGAAGACCAGATTGAATGCCGGACCTGCGGCACTGATTGCCATGCGGTTCAGCACCGGCTGGCGGTTGTGCGCGCCAGCCAGGTCCGCGCTGGAAACCCCGCTGTCCGAATTTTCCAGCTCGCGCTCGTCGAGCATCTTGACGTAGCCGCCGAGCGGGATCGCGGCGATCACGAATTGGGTGCCGTGGCGGTCGAAACGCGACCACAGCGCCGGCCCGAAACCGATCGAGAACTTCAGCACCTTTACGCCGCAGCGCCGCGCGACCACGAAGTGGCCGAACTCGTGGAAGGTGACGAGCAGGCCCATGGTGACGATCAGCCACCAGATGGAACCGAAAAATTGACTCATGGCGCGGGTTTGGACACTCAGGCGGAAAGGAGGGCGATCATACGTTGCGCTTGCCGTCGCGCAGTTAAATCGGCGTCAAGCAGTGCCGGCAGGTCGTCGGCGCGCGTCGGGGCGAGTGCGTCGAGGCAGCGTTCGATCGTTTCGGGAATCGCCAGGAACGGCAATCGGCCGTCGAGGAACGCGGCGACCGCCTCCTCGTTGGCCGCGTTCAGCACGGTTGTCGCGGTGCCGCCGGCGCGCAGCGCGCGGTAGGCAAGATCGAGGCAGCGGAACGTGGCGAGGTCCGGTGCTTCGAAGTCGAGCCGCGCGATCTGCAGCAAGTCGAGCGGGGCGATTCCGGTGTCGACGCGTTCCGGCCATGCCAGCGCGTAGGCGATCGCGGTGCGCATGTCCGGGTTGCCTAGCTGCGCCAGCACCGAGCCGTCGACGTATTCGACCAGCGAATGCACGATGCTCTGCGGATGCACGACGACATCGATGCGATCGGCCGGCGCGTCGAACAAATAATGCGCCTCGATGACTTCGAGGCCCTTGTTCATCAAGGTCGCCGAATCGACCGAGATCTTGCGACCCATGGTCCAGTTCGGATGAGCACAGGCGCGCTCCGGCGTGATCGCGGTCAGGTCGGCGGCCTTCAAGCCGCGGAACGGCCCGCCCGAGGCGGTCAGCAGAAGGCGTCGCACGCCGGCGCGAGCAAGATCCGGACGACCGCCCGGCAGGCACTGGAACACCGCGTTGTGCTCGGAATCGAGCGGCAGCAGCTCGCCGCCACCCGCGGCGAGTGCGGCCAGCAGCAAAGGGCCGGCGATGACGATCGCCTCCTTGTTCGCCAGCAGCAGGCGCTTGCCCGCGCGCGCTGCGGCCAAAGTCGATTCCAACCCGGCCGCGCCGACGATTGCCGCGACCACGGTGTCGCAATGCGATCCTGCGGCGGCCTCGATCAGCGCCTCGGCGCCGGCTTCGACGCGAATGGAAACGCCGGCCGCCGCGAGTCGCGTGCGCAGGTCCACCGCACAGGCCGGGTCGGCGATCACGGCCAGCTCGGGGCGGAACTCCACGCACAGCTCGGCCAGCGCCGCGCTGTTGCGGTGCGCCGCCAGCGCAGTCACGCAAAACCGGTCGCGATGGCGTCGCGCTACGTCGAGCGTGCTCGCGCCGATCGATCCGGTCGCGCCGAGGACCGCGATCTTCCTCATGGATGAAAGACGAGGTCGATCAGCGCCTTGCCGGCGACGAATACCGGCAACGCGGCGAACAGGCTGTCGAAACGATCGAGCAAGCCGCCGTGGCCGGGGAACAGCGCGCCGGAATCCTTCACGTTGGCCTGGCGCTTGAGCAGGCTCTCGATCAGGTCGCCGACGATCGACGCGGCTACAGCGACCAGCGCCAGCAACACCAGCGCCAACAGCGCGCCGCCGCGAACATCGAAAAGCCAGCCGGCCACGAGACCGGCGACCACAGCGCCGGCCAGCGCGCCCCATGCGCCGGCGGTGGTCTTGTTCGGACTGATGCGCGGCGCCAGCTTGGTCGTGCCGTAGCGCTTGCCGGCGAAATAGGCGCCGGTATCGGCGATCCAGATCAGCACGATCGCGAACAGCGCCCACGCGTGGCCGTGCTCGGGTTCGCCATGGAGTTTCATCAACGCCAGCCACGCTGGCAGGATTGCCAGCTCGCCGGCGACCAGTTTGATCGCGGCGTTCTCGCGCGTCGGCGCCGCGGCCCAGGAGGAATTGCGCAGCCACAGCAGCGACAAAAGCCAGCCGGCAAGCCCGGCGCCGATCACGTACCACGCCAGGGGCGTGTCGCGGATTTCCCATAACACCACATAGGCCGCTGCATTGACGGCGAGGATGCCGATACGCAGCGGACGGGATGGGAACCCGGCGAGGCGCGCCCATTCCCATGTCGCCAGCACGCACAGCGCCGCGATGATCGTGGCGACCACCACGGTCGGCGACAGCAGGATCAGCGCAATCGCCAATGGGGCCAGCACGAGCGCGGTCAGGGTGCGTTGCTTCAGCATGTGCGGAGCCTGTTCATGATCTGCCAAGGCCCGCGACGGAGCCGGTTTGCCCGCAACGCGAGGGAGAGTGCGAGCGGATGCCAAGCCAGGATCGGGCGATGACGAAGCGATACGTGGTTTTGCCAGTGCATGCGCCGGTCCTTCAGCCTGCGGAGCGTATTTGAGCGGAAGTCAGGCCTTGGCGGCGCTCGCGGCGTGCGTATTCGGCGAGCGCGGCATCCAGCGCGACGGCGTCGACATCGGGCCACAGCGCATCGGTGAAGTACAGCTCCGCGTAGGCGATCTGCCACAACAGGAAGTTGCTGACGCGGGTTTCGCCGCCAGTGCGGATGAAAAGGTCCAGCGGCGGCTGGTCAGCGAGGCAGAGGTAGCGCGCGAGTGTCGTCTCGTCGATCGCGGCGGGATCGAGTTCGCCGCGCGTGACCGCTTCGGCGGCCGTGCGCGCGGCCTGCGCGATGTCCCAGCGACCGCCGTAGTTGACCGCGATGTTCAGGCGCAGCGATGTGTTCCCGGCGGTGCGCGCCATCGCCGCGCGCATGCGCTGACCAAGTTCCGGCGCGAACGCGGACAGCTCGCCGACGAACGCGATGCGCACGCCGTTCGCGTGCAGTTCGTCGACTTCGCGATCGAGCGCGCGCAGGAACAGCTGCATCAGCGCGCCGACTTCCTCGTCGGGACGCTTCCAGTTCTCGCTCGAAAACGCGAACAGGGTCAACACCTCGACGCCGCGACGGCGGCAAAACTCGACCGCCGCGCGCACGGCCTTCTGGCCCTCGCGATGCCCGAGAGTGCGCGGCCGATGACGGCGCTCGGCCCAGCGGCCGTTGCCGTCCATGACGATCGCGATGTGGCGCGGGATGCGGGGGGCGGCTTCGGAATCCATGCTTCACATTGTAGAAGCGGCATCAGCCGCGCTGCTGTTCGGACTTGAGTCGCGAGTCGAAAAGCAGGGGAGGTTGTTCCACTACCTGCCTTTCCGAATCCCCAATCCCCAACCTCGAATCCCGGCCTTTCCTACATCGCCATCAATTCGTCTTCCTTCGCCTTGACGACAGCGTCGACGTCCTTGACGTATTTGTCGGTGAATTTCTGGATTTCGTCCTCGACGCGGCGCTCGTCATCCTCGGAAATCTGCTTTTCCTTCAGTAACTCCTTGGCCTGTTGCAGCGCGTCGCGACGCACATTGCGCACGGCGACCTTGGCATTCTCGCCTTCATGCGCGACATGCTTGGACAGGTCCTTGCGGCGCTCCTCGGTGAGCGGCGGCAGGTTGATGCGGATCACCGTGCCGACCGTGGTCGGGTTGAGGCCGAGATCGGAAGCAAGGATCGCCTTCTCGATCGGGCCGACCAGGGTTTTCTCGAACGGCGTGATGACGATCGAGCGCGCATCGGCGATCGCGACGTTGGCAACCTGGGTGATCGGCGTGTCGGTGCCGTAATAGGACACCTTCAGCGGTTCGATCAGCGCCGTGTTGGCGCGTCCGGTGCGCAGGCGGGTCAGTTCCTGACGAAGCGAATCGACGCTCTTCTGCATGCGCGTCTGCGCGTCCTTCTTGATATTGTCGAGCATGGCGGGCCCACCGTATCCGTGTAGCAAGTGACCGGCGAGTATACCAGCGGCGGAATGCCCCGGTTCCGTGCGAGCGTGCACGGCGGAAGCCTTGTCGTGGCAGTCGTGCGGCAGCGCATCGATCGGCACCCGTGGCGCGACCCACGGGCGGCGGGATGCGCGCACGCCCGGCTCAAGTGCGGCGCCGAGCTCATGCAGTTCGCGTTCGAGATCATCGCCAGGCGTGGTGACGGCGATTTCTTCGCGCACCAGTTCGCACAGGCGACGGCGCAGGCGATGCACGGCCACCGCCAGCGTGTTGCGGCGCAGCTGCAGCGCGGCGGCGGCGATGGCGTATTCATTGTGACCAGGCGGTTCCACCAGGAAGTCGCGCACGCGATCGAACAGCTGCGTCTTGCCGGCCAGCACTGCCTCGTTGCGCAAGCGCAGCAACGCGGTTTGCAGCAGCGTGCGCGCCCATTCGCGTTCGAACGCGCGTTCGGGCGTCTCGTCTGGTGCGACGATTTCGCCAAATGGCGCGCTGCCGCCGTCGATGGATTGGAAATGCAGTCGACCGCCGCGTTTGATGGCGCGACCTTCCTGTTCGACATTGATCAGGAATCGCTTGGCTGCGGTCAGCAGGATTGCCCGCAGCCGTCCCCGCGTCGCGCCGACCTCGATCGGGCAGCCGTGTTCGAGCAAGCGCGTGAAGAAGCGCTGGGTCAGATCTTCCGCGGCGTCGGCGCTGTAGCCGTGACGGCGGATATAGATGAATACAGGGAAGCGATACGTGCGACACAGCACATCGAGTGCCGCGCGCGCGGACGCATCGCCACGCGCGCGAAAGATCGCATTCCATCGCGGGGTGTGAGAACCACTCATCGCGCTGGTCTTGAGTGAGCTTTGCAGGCCAGTTGACGGATGCCTTTGGAGGATCGCGCAAGCTCATCCTCTAGCCGCGCCGCAGGTGGCATTCGCCGCAGCGGCGCGGAATCGGAGCGAAGGTTCGCCTCTACTTGCTGGCCATCGCCACCGCGGGATTGCTGTTCGCATCGATTTCCTGCAGGAATCGCTGGTAGTGATTCAGCACGCGCGAGTACGAGGTCAGGTATTGCGGATAGGAAGTCGCTGCTCCGAACAGCATGCCGATGTCGGAAGAACTGAACTCCCGGCGGATCTGCCGGTGCAGATCCGTACAGACCGGAAGATCGCTCGGCGGGGTGCAGTCGCCCAGCGGGCGATCCGCCGTCGCATAGGGCCAGACATGCGCGTGGACCGTAACGTTGTGCAGCGAATCCTGATAGATCCCGTTGGCCGCCGACGCGGCACCCGACACCAGTGCCAGGCTCATGCCAAACATGAGGCGGGTATTGCTTTTCATGACGTACTCCAGAACAGCAGCGAACCAGGCGTTCCATTGCGGGATCCGTTGGCGTTGATCGCGTCCGCATTCCGGCTGGCGCAGAAGACGAAGGTCTTCACTGTACTGAATCAGCAATCCCCCGGAGCGATTACAGCCCGTTGCGTGAAGAATCCGTTGTCGCGTGCATTGCGTTCGTGCTCGCGCCCAATGGCCAAGACGCCAACCGCGCGACCACGTTCGGGAGCTGACCGGCACTGCCGTTTGGACAAGGTTTCGCTGGCGTTGCTGTCGCGGACCGCAGCTTAGGCGGTGTGTCGACGGGCGGGATCCACCTCGCCTCGAGCATGGGCGACAGATCCTGCACGGGACAAGAAGGCAGCGTGACCAAGCTGCTCGTGCAAGTGCTCTTGCCGACGCTTCCCGGGTCGGCAATGGCGCACGTGCCATCGGCGGCGATATCGGCATTTGCGCCAACTGCAGACCCGATCGACCGGCATGGTTCTCGACGGCGATCGCCTTGCCTTCAGGGGTGCCGAATACTTCAACACGTTTACCGATCCACTGTTCGCGATCGTGCCCGTGTCCGACGGCGCCTTGTCCGAATCCCAACGCGGAGCCTTCAATTGGTCGGCACAGCGTTCGTTCAGCGCTGCAGCCCGACCAGCGTTCCGATCTGCTCGCCGCACATGATGCGCATCAGATCGCCTTCGCGCGACATGTCGTAGATGCGCAGCGGGATCTTGTGGTCGCGGCAAAGCGCGATCGCGCTGGTATCCATGACCTGCAGGTTGCGCTGGATCACGTCGTTGTAGCTGAGGTGTTCGTAGCGCGTCGCGCTGGCGTCCTTGGCCGGGTCGGCCGTGTAGACGCCATCGACCTTGGTCGCCTTCAGAAGCAGGTTCGCGCCGATTTCGATCGCGCGCAGTGCGGCGGCGGAGTCGGTCGTGAAGAACGGGTTGCCGGTGCCGGCGGCGAACAATGCGATGCGGCCCTTTTCGAGGTGGCGGATCGCGCGGCGGCGGATGAAATCCTCGCAGACTTCATTGATCTTGATCGCGGACATCGTGCGCGCGGAGCCGCCGGCCTTCTCGATCGCGTCCTGCATCGCCAGCGCGTTGATCACAGTCGCCAGCATGCCCATGTGGTCGCCGGTCACGCGGTCCATGCCGGACGCGGCCAGCCCTTCACCGCGGAAGATGTTGCCGCCGCCGATGACCACGCCGACCTGCACGCCGGCGCGTTGCACTTCGATGATTTCGCGAGCGAGGCGGCTCAGCATCTTCGGGTCGATGCCGTAGTCGGCATCCCCCATCAATGCTTCGCCGGAAAGTTTGAGGAGGATGCGCTTGTACTTGATTTCGGCGGGCATGGATGATTTCCGGCAGGCAAAACAGCCATATTGTAACGCCACGACGGTTTGACGCGCTGCGTGGAGTTGTCGCGGGCACATGGACCGGGGGAGGGGGCACAGGAAGCGCGCGGTCGCGAACGCGCGTCCGTCGCGCCTCGGAGCGTGATGCTGCTCTTCCACGTGAACGCGAACACACTTCTGTTGGCGGGTGCCGTCCGGATGCAGGATGTAGGGCAGTTTCTGCAGGTTCGAACGCGCGCGCATTGCCAGACCTGCCGCACCCACGCAACACGCAGATGGGAAACCCTCGTTTCCCCGGTAGCCGATGTTGCGTGTGTACCGGCAGCGGATCGCCGAGTCCGGCAGGAAAGTCAGGCGAGCCGCCGATATGGCGCGCGCAACGTTTGTGGCGAGGCCGCAGCTGACCTGCGACAAGCGGAACGATAAAGTGCGAGTTCCTTTGCGCCGGGAATCTGCATGTTGACGATGAAAACCCTGGTGCTGGTACTCGACCTGTGCGGCACGTTCGTGTTCGCGCTCAGCGGCGCGACTGCGGCGGTACGGCGTCGGCTCGATCTGTTCGGCGTGCTGGTGTTGTCCTTTGCAGCAGCGAACTCAGGCGGCATCGCCCGCGATCTCCTGATCGGTGCGGCGCCCCCGGCCGCGATCAGCGACTGGCGCTATCTCACCGTATCGCTGGTTGCCGGGATAGTCACGTTCTGCTGGGCTCCGGTCATCGAGAAGCTGCAAAACCCGGTGCGCATGTTTGATGCCGCCGGTCTTGCGCTTTTCGCTGTGGCCGGTGCGCAGAAGGCGCTCGTGTTCGGGCTCAACCCCGTCATGGCCGCATTGCTCGGCATGCTGACCGGCATTGGTGGCGGCATGGCGCGCGACGTGCTGCTGGCTGACGTGCCGATGGTGCTGCGCGCCGATCTCTACGCGGTTGCCGCGCTTGCCGGTGCGATCGTGGTGGTGAGCGGCGCCGTGCTGGACCTACCCTCGACGCCGGTCGCGATCGTGGCGGCGGCATTGTGTTTCGGACTGCGCATGATGGCGGTACGCCGCGGCTGGCACTTGCCGACTGCTCGTGGCAGCGACCCTTCCTGATCTTCGCGCGGGGAAGCAAGCACCGGATCAGCGCGTCCACAGTGCCATCGTTCCATCAATCGGACTCTGCTGGTCGCGACCAGCTTTGGGTCGATCGCGACGGATGACGCGTTTGACGTCCGAAGTGGTGGTCGAATGCACCGCCACCTGTGCATGGCTGCGACCGTGCGCGTGTTCTGTGCGGTTGGCACGGCGATGGCGCTCAAGCCATGCGCGCGGCGCGCGGCGAAGATTGTCATGCAAGCATGGATACCCTGCGCCGCCATTGCTGGCGGAACCGGCGATGACCCCGGCGCTGCGCGCATGTGGAAGCATGTCCATGTGCGCAGCGAACAGTGTGGAATCGATCAGATGACTCGCGCCACCATTGGGAAGCGGCGCAGCATTGCGACGATCGACCAGCTCGCGATCAACGAGCCGGTGAATACGATGGAAGCTTTGACAGCGCCGGGCCAGTTGGCGCCGAGCAGCGCGTATTGCAGCCAGTTCACGAACGCGTAGTGGACGAGATAGATGCCGTAGGCGTTGCGGCCGAGGCTGTCGAGCACGGCGCGGCGCGTCTGGCCGAAGCGCAGGAACAGGGCGAGAAACGCGATCGACGACGTTGCACAGGAAAGCGCGAATGCAGCAAGCGTGGCCGTTTCGAGTCCGGGAATCGGCGTGCCTTTCGCGTTCGTCACCAACAGGGTGATGAACAACGCGACGAGAACGAAGTAGGCGACCGGCGCGAGATTCGACCACGGCATCCAGCGGCGCGCGAGGCTGCCGTCTGCCGCGAGCACGCCGCGCGCAGTGCCGAACGCGCCGAGCGCAACGCCGACAGCGAAGAAGCTTGCATAGAGCAGGATGCGTGCGGTCTGCACGAAGAACGGCCCGACGCTCGCCCACCTCGATGGATCGACGAGGGAGGCCAGCGGCACGAACGCAAGGATCGCGATGACGGCCAGCCAACCAAAAAATGCTGCGCCCGAAAGCGAGGCGATTCGTCGTCCAGCAATGTCGGCCCAGCGCGGTGCGATGCGGAATGAAAGCGTGACGAATACATCGAATGCGAGCAATACCCACAGAAACCACGCCGGGCCCGCCGGCCACACGCCGAGCGCGAGCCATGCGTGCGCGAATCCGGCGATGCCGCCTTCACCCCCGCGTTGCAGCCACGCGGGGCAGTACGCGAGAGGCGCGAGAATGGCGGCAACAACGAGAAACGGCAGACCCAGGCGCACGCAACGGCCGCGCAGAAATGCGGCGGTTCCCTTGCGTTGCAGGCTCGGCCAGACAAACAGTCCCGACAGCAGGAACATCAGTGACATGAAGAACGCATCGTTGAAGCCGACAAACAGATCGATGCCGATCCAGCGATGCGTGTCGATGACGGGAAAGGCGCCCCACAGCATGTTGCCGCTGTCGAAACTGCCGAGCGGCGGTGCGTAGGGATGGTAGGCGAGCACCGCATGGTGCGCGACGACGAGCACGGTGATGAACGCACGCAGGTAGGCGAGCGCGGTGTCGCGCATGGTCGAACTCCTCGATGGGCAACGCGAAAAGGAAGTGCGGGAAACGCTGCGCGCCGCGCGGCGCGAATCAGTCTGGCCGCCGCCGCTGGCGCAACGCGCGTGCGTAGAGGATTCCCGGTACGCCGATCAGCAACACGGTCGTGGCGAGAGCGGCGTTGAAGTACGCATCGAAGTGATGGGCGCGGAAAAACTCGCGCGCGACGAGATCGTTCGCATGTTCGGCGATCGCGAATCCCCCGCCGGCGATGTCGTGCGCCACGGCGAGGCCACCGGCAGCGGCGGTCCACGCTGCGGCGAACCCGCCGATCGCATAGTCGCCGATCGCGATGCCGCCGAACGCGAGCCAGCCGAAGGCGATGGTGGCGAGTGAAATGACGCCGACGCCGACCGAACTGACCGTCACGATGCCGATCGAGAGCGCACCGACGCTGATGCCTCCGCAGCTTGTCGCGCCCAGTGCAAACAGGATGCCGGTGGCATGTGCTGGGCCGACGGCGATCCAGCCGTACGCGTGGCCGGCGCCACGTGGCGGCAAGCCGAATTGAACATGCAGCAATGGCACGCCAAACAACGAGGCGCGGCTGCGATACTCGCTGAAGTCGCGGTCAACCGTGGAGCCGCCGCCGGAAAACAATTCGGGATGCGCGATGCGTTCTTCTTCACGCAACGCGGACGTGGCGCGGGTCGAAGCTAGAATCGTCCAGATGATCCATGCCGCGAACGTCAGCGGCAGCGCGATCGCCACCATGAAGAAAAGCCGCGGATGTTCCGCCCAGAACGGTCCCGAGTACGTGAACGCAAACAGGATCGGCAGAAAGAACGCGAGACCGAGAACGATGTCACGCATCTGCCGGTGCAGCAGCGCGCGTTCGCGCGGCGTGCGCATGGTCTCACGGCTGATGCGATAGCCGAGATAGCTGCCGGCGAAGCCGAGCAGAAGGCCGATCAGCGCATTGAACAGCGCGGCTGCCCCTGCCCATTTCGCCAGCGCGCTGCCCTTCGCCCCGGTCGCGCCGATCACCGCGGCTGTCGCCGAAGTGGTCATGGCCGGCAGCGCGGCAACGACTGCGAGTGTGAACGCCGCGCCCGGTGCGCTGCGCGCCAGCGCGCCTTCGACGAAGTTCGCGATCTGGTCCTGCAGCAACTTGCGTCCGCGCGACAGGCGTTGCTTGACCGCGTCTTCGCTCAAGCCCAGTGCTGCGCCGACCGCTTCGATCGACTGCTGCTCGCGATAGAACAGCACCAGCGGCTCGCGATACGTCTGCGGAATGTGCGCGATGGCGCGCCACAGGATTGCCTGCTCTTCGGCGTTGATTGCTTGCTCGTGCGGCAGCGGCTCGACGGCCGGCGCATCGAACGTCGCTTCGATCGTTTCAGCGGCGTGCGCAGGCTCCCTGCTGTCGCGGCGCTGCGCGTTGTTGGCGGAATTGCGCGCGATGCCGCACAGCCATGCGCGCAAGCTGGCCGGGTCGCGAAGGTCACGCAGTTGCTTCCACGCGCTGAGGAAGGTCTCCTGGGCGAGGTCCTCGCTGCGGTTCAGGTTGCCGGTCGCACTGTAACCAATCGAGCAGACCAGCGATTGATAGCGCGCGACGATGTGCGCAAACGCATCGCGGCTGCCGCTGAGGCTCTGCGCGACGAGGGTGGCATCGTCGCTGGCTGATTCGAAAAGATGTGCGGTCGTGTTCATGGTGACGCACAAGTGGCGCGGTCGGGAAAAAAGGTGACAGAAACGCGCGCAACAAAAAAGCCCGCAGATGTCTGCGGGCTTTGTTTGCGTTCCGGAGAGAAGGCCGATCTCAGCCTTGCATCGCCTTCGCGACTTCGGCCGCGTAGTCCTCGACGACCTTCTCGATGCCTTCGCCGACGGCGAGGCGCTGGAAACCGACCACGTCCGCACCGGCCGCCTTCAGCACGGCTTCGACGGTCTGGTCGGTGTTCAGCACGTACGGCTGGCCGTACAGGGTGTTCTCGTTGACGATCTTGGCAACCTTGCCACCGATGATCTTCTCGAGGATCTCGGCCGGCTTGGCGCGATCCTTCTCGCTCATCTTGGCCAGTTCGATTTCCTTTTCCTTGGCGAGGAACTCGGCAGGCACGTCGGACGCCTTGTTGTACGGCGGATTCATCGCGGCGACATGCATCGCGATGCCGCGGGCGAGTTCGGCGTCACCGCCATTGAGCTCGACAAGCACGCCGATGCGGCCGCCATGCACGTACGCGGCGACGTTTTTGTCGCTGACGATCTGCGCCAGGCGGCGCACCTGCACGTTCTCGCCGACCTTGGCGATGACCGCGGCGCGCGCTTCCTCGACGGTTTCGCCAGAGGCCAGCTTGACGGACTTCAGCACCTCGACGTCCTTCGCGCCGGACGCCAGCGCGGCCTGCGCGACGGCATCGGCGAAAGCGAGGAAGTTGTTGTCCTTGCCGACGAAATCGGTTTCGCAGTTGATGTCGACCAGCACGGCCTTGCCGCCATCTTGGGCAACCACGATGCGGCCTTCGGCGGCGACGCGGCTGGCCTTCTTGTCGGCCTTGGCCAAGCCCTGCTTGCGCAGCCATTCGGCGGCGGTGTCGATATCGCCGTTGTTTTCGGTGAGCGCCTTCTTGCACTCCATCATGCCGGCGCCGGTGCGCTCGCGCAGTTCCTTGACCAGCTGTGCGGTGATTTCCATGAAATACCTCAAATAGCGAAAGCGGCCCGCGGTGCGAGGCGCTCGTTTCGGAATCCACTGCTCGTCATCCCGGCGGAGGCCGGGATCCAGTTCTCCAATCGCAGGAAGGGCTGGATTCCGGCCTCCGGCGGAATGACGGCAAGATTGTTTTCTGTTCCGAGCCGCGATCATGCGGCCCGGACATGACACTTACTCGGCAGCCGGAGCTTCGCTCTTGCCACCGCGCGACGGCGGCGGTCCACGACGGCCAGCCGGCGGACGCTTGTCGCCGCCCGGCTTGCGCGGGCCCGACGGCTTGCGGCGGTCGTCGCGATCGCGCTCGCGCGATTCCTTCTTCACGACCGGGTTGCCATCGGCGTCGAGTTCGACGAAATCGTCCTTCTCGCCGGCGGCGACGGCCGGCGCGGCGGCCTTGCCTTCGAGCACGGCATCGGCGGCGGCACTGGCATACAGCTGCACGGCGCGGATCGCGTCGTCGTTGCCGGGGATCGCATAGTCGACCAGGGCCGGGTCATAGTTGGTATCGACGACGGCGATGACCGGGATGCCGAGTTTCTTGGCTTCCTTGACCGCGATGTCCTCGTGGCCGATGTCGATCACGAACAGCGCGTCCGGCAGGCGGTTCATGTCCTTGATGCCGCCGAGCGACTTTTCCAGCTTCTCGCACTCGCGGATGCGCGCCAGCACTTCGTGCTTGACCAGCTTCTCGAAGCTGCCGTCGGTGGCCATCGCCTCGAGTTCCTTCAGGCGCGAGACCGACTGCTTGACCGTGCGGAAGTTGGTCAGCATGCCGCCGAGCCAACGCTGCGAGATCGACGGCATGCCGCAGCGCGCCGCTTCTTCCTTGATCGCCTCACGCGCCGAGCGCTTGGTGCCGACGAACAGGATGGTGCCGCGCTTCTGTGCGATCGCCGAGATGAAATTCATCGCGTCGCTGAACAGCGGCATGGTCTTTTCGAGATTGATGATGTGGATCTTGCCGCGCGCGCCGAAGATGTACGGCGCCATGCGGGGGTTCCAGTAACGAGTCTGGTGGCCGAAATGCACGCCAGCTTCGAGCATCTGGCGCATGGTGACCTGAGGCATGGTGAAACTCCAAATGATGGGCACGCCGCGACCATTGGTTTGCGCGGTGCAGCCCGGGGTTGAACCTCCACGTATCCGCCGCGTGCGACTCCTTGCGGAGCACCCCGAACGCGGTGACGATACGTGTGCGGATTCGGCATGATTGCCGTAACGGCCTTGCGGATTGCCCGCTCGGCCGCATTTTATCGTTTCGCGACAATGGCTTGCTAAAGCGAGCCGACGAAACCGTAAAATTATAGCGTGTGTGGTGCGTCCGCGCCACAAGGCCACGTCAACGAGGAATCATGCCCGTCACCGTCAAAACCCCCGAACAGATCGAAAAGATGCGCGTCGCCGGCCGTCTCGCTGCGGAAGTGCTGGAGATGCTGGTGCCGCACGTCAAGCCCGGCGTCAGCACCGAGGAACTCGATCGGCTCGCCTACGAGCACATCGTCGACGTGCAGAAGGCGATCCCGGCCAACGTCGGCTACAAGGGGTTCCCGAAGACGCTGTGCACCTCGGTCAATCATGTCATCTGTCATGGCATCCCGAATGCCGGCAAGATCCTCAAGGACGGCGACATCGTCAATATCGACGTGACCGTGATCAAGGACGGCTGGCATGGCGACACCAGCCGCATGTATTTTTCCGGCACGCCATCCGTGCTGGCCAAGCGCCTGGTCGACACCACGCTGGAAGCGATGCTGCTCGGCATCGGCCAGGTGCGTCCAGGTGCATCGCTCGGCGACATCGGCCACGCGATCCAGAAACATGCCGAGGCGCAGGGTTTCTCGGTCGTGCGCGAATACTGCGGGCACGGCATCGGGCAGATCTATCACGAAGACCCGCAGGTGCTGCACTACGGACACCCAGGTGCCGGCATGAAGCTGCAGAAGGGCATGACCTTCACCGTCGAGCCGATGATCAACGCCGGCAAGCAATACACGAAACTGCTGCCGGATGGCTGGACCGTCGTGACCAAGGACCATTCGCTCTCGGCGCAATGGGAACACACGATCGCGGTCACCGACGACGGCTACGAGATCCTGACCGCCTGGCCCAGCGCGGCCTGAGTGCCGTGACGCGTGACGGCGCCAGCGTCGCGCATCTGCCCGACCTGCCGCGCCTGCCCGCGGCAATGCCGCGCAGCGGCGTTTCCGCCGAGGCGCGGCTCGCGCTGCGTCAGGTGCTCGGCGACAGCGCACGCACGCTTGCCATTGCGTTCGGTCAGCGCGTCGATGTCGCGCGTCTCGTGCGCTGGCACGCGCAGGCGGTCGAGCGTGTGGTCATGCATGTCTGGCGTGCCTGCGTCGGCGATGCTGAAGGCTGCACGCTGTTCGCGGTTGGCGGCTTCGGTCGTGGCGTGCTGTTTCCGTATTCCGATATCGACCTGCTGGTACTCGCCGATGCCGCGGCGATGTCGCGCCAGGCGCGCGCGTTGGAAGCGTTCTTCGCCTGCCTGTGGGATATCGGCCTGAAGCCTGGTCATGCCGTGCGCACGCCGGCCGAGTGCCGCGAACTCGCTGCGACCGATGTTTCCGTGTTCACCGCGCTGCTCGACGCGCGCCCGCTTGCTGGCGATATCGCACTCGGCGCGGCGCTGGCGGCGATCGTCGACGACGCTTCGCTGTGGCCGCCACGTGCGTTCCTCGATGCCAAGCGCGCCGAACAGACCGCACGCCACGCGCGCTTCAACGACACCGCCTACAACCTCGAGCCGAACCTGAAGGAAGGCCCCGGTGGTCTGCGCACGCTTGATCTGATGCGCTGGCTCGGCCACCGCGTCGCTGGCGCCGGCGACTTCGCCGCGATGGTCGAGCGCGGCCTGCTCGACGCGACCGAGCGCGCCGCGCTGGAGCGTTCCGAGGCGACCCTGTGGCGCTACCGCTATGCACTCCATCTCGCAGCGGGCCGACCGGAGGAACGCCTGCTGTTCGACTACCAGCGCCAGCTCGCCGCCGGTCTCGGTTACGCCGACGAACACGCGAAGAATCTCGCCGTCGAGCAGTTCATGCAGCGCTACTACCGTGCGGCGACGATCGCCGAACGCCTGTGCGTGCAGTTCAAGGAACGCTGCGCAGAATGGTTGGAACCGGTCGCCGCAGCGCATGAGCTCGATCGCGATTTCGTCGCGCGTGGCGCGCGCATCGAACCGCAAGCGCCGGATCTGTTCCTGCGCCGACCGCGTGCGATCGTCGACGTGTTCGCGATCCCGCTCGACCATCCGGAATTGCGTGGCTTGTCGTCGGAGACGATGCGGCTGATGCAACGCGCGCTCGTGCGGCATCGCGACCTGTTCGCCGAGGATGCGCACGTGCTGCTGGCCTTCCTCGCGCTGTTGCGTCGTGGGGCGGTGGCCGTCAACGCGCTCGCGGCGATGAACCGGCATGGCGTACTGGCTGCGATCCTGCCGATGTTCCGCCGCGTCGTCGGACGCATGCAGTACGACCTGTTCCACGTCTACACGGTCGACGAACACACGCTGCGCGTGCTGCGCAACGTGGCGCGTTTCGCCGACGCGGATGCGGCAGCCGAATTCCCGATCGCGGCGCCGACGTTCGCCACGCTCGACAAGCCCGAGCTGCTGCTGCTCGCCGCGCTGTTCCATGACATCGCCAAGGGCCGCGGCGGCGATCATTCGGTGCTCGGCGAAGGCGATGCGCGCGCGTTCTGCGCCAAACTCGGCTTGCCCGAAGCCGATATCGAACTCGTCGCGTGGCTGGTGCGCTGGCATTTGTTGATGAGCGTGACCGCGCAGCGCCAGGACATCACCGATCCGGAGGTCGTGCATCGCTTTGCGAGCCAGGTCGGCGACCGCGAGCGGCTCGATCACCTGTACCTGCTGACGATCGCCGATATCGCCGGTACCAATCCGAAGCTCTGGAACGAATGGAAGGCGCGCCTGCTCGCCGACCTCTATGTCGCCGCTCGTTACGCGTTGCGCAGCGGACTCGAACAGCCGCCGCATGCGCAGGCGCGCGCCGCGGCGTGCCGTGCTCGCGCGCTCGAGTTGCTGGTCGAAGGTGAGATCGACGCCGAGCGCGCGGAACGGCTCCTCGCCGGTTTCCCATCGGGCAGCTTCCTGCGCCACCGACCCGAGCAGATCGCGTGGCAGGCGCGCGCGTTCGAGCGTGCCAATGGCGCCGAGGTCGTCGTTGCACTGCTGCCGCGTTCGCTGCGCGGCGGCAGCGGCGAATTGTTCGTGAGTGCGCCGGATCGCGACGGCGTGTTCGCCGCGATCACCGCGACACTCGATCGGCACGGTCTCAGCGTGGCCGATGCGCGTCTGTTCGTCACGCCGAGTGGGCGCGTGTTCGATACCTTCGAATTGCTTGACGCGGCCACGCTCGCGGCGCCGGATGCCGCGCGTGCGGCCGAGCTCGAAGAGGCGCTGCTGGGCGTGCTCGGCGCGCGCGATCTTCCGATCCGCGTCGCCCGCCGCGGCATGCCACGGCGCCTGCGTCACTTCCAGCGCGCTCCGCAGATCGAATTCGCCGAATCCGGCATGGCGACCCAGCTTTCCCTTGTCTGCAGCGATCAGCCCGGCCTGCTCGCGCAGGTCGCGCAGGCATTCCGCGAGGCGCGCGTGCGCGTGCACGATGCGCGCATCGCCACCTTCGGCGAACGCGTCGAGGATTTCTTCGTGCTGACCGACGAGAACAATTCCGCGCTGGCGCCTGCCGCGCAGGCCACGCTGGTTGCGATCCTGCATCGCAACCTTGGCATCCCTTCCGATTCTTCCAGCGAGATTCCGCATGCACGCACTTGAGTCCCTCATCGACGACGTCTGGCAGCGTCGCTCCGATCTTTCCGAAACGGAGATCGCCTCCACTGTGCGCCCGGCGATCGAGCGTGTGCTCGATATGCTCGAAGCGGGCCGTGCGCGCGTCGCCGAACCGGATGGCAGCGGCGGCTGGCACACGCATCAGTGGCTGAAGAAGGCCGTGCTGTTGTACTTCCGCACCAGCGCGAACCGCGTCATGGACGGTGGTCCGATGGCCGCATTCGACAAGGTGCCGCTGCGCTTCGTCGATGCGCAGGACGCCGACTTCCGCATGACCGGCGCTCGCGTCGTGCCGGGCGCGCTGGTTCGACGCGGCGCACACATCGCCAGGGATGCGGTACTGATGCCGAGCTACGTCAACATCGGCGCGCACGTCGACGCCGGCACGATGGTCGACACCTGGGCGACGGTCGGTTCCTGCGCGCAGATCGGTGCGAACGTGCATCTTTCCGGCGGCGTCGGCATCGGCGGCGTGCTCGAACCCTTGCAGGCGAATCCGACGATCATCGAGGACGACTGTTTCGTCGGCGCACGCTCGGAAGTCGTCGAGGGCATGGTCGTGGAGAAGGGCAGCGTGATCGGCATGGGCGTGTTCCTCGGCCAGTCGACCAAGATCTACGATCGCGCCACCGGCGAAGTCAGCTACGGCCGCGTACCGGCCGGCAGTGTCGTCGTTGCCGGCTCGTTGCCCGCCGCCGACGGCAGCCACAGCCTGTATGCCGCGGTCATCGTCAAGAAGGTCGATGCGAAGACGCGCGCGAAGACCGGCATCAACGAACTGCTGAGGGCATGAGCGTGAGTGTGAAGATCTACGGACTCGACAAATGCGACACCTGCAAGAAAGCGCGCAACTGGCTTGAGCGGCACAAGCTCGCCTACGAGTTCATCGACTATCGCGCGCATCCGATTCCGGCCGCGCAACTGAAGGAATGGGCGCCGGCGCTCGGCGGCTGGGAGAAGCTCGTCAATCGAACATCGACGACATGGCGCAGCCTGCCGGAGACGCGCAAATCGCCCGGCAGCGCGGCGGAATGGACCTTGCTGATCAAGGAATACCCGGCGTTGATCCGGCGGCCGCTGCTCGTGCTTGCCGACGGCCGTGTGCACCAGGGCTTCACCGACAAGCTGTACTCCGGGCTGTTCGGCTGAGCGCTGGCGCTTCCCTCGCGCCAGCCGAAGACCGACAATCGCCGCCTCCCAAATACAGGGGTGTCGTCGTGTCCGCCGTCCTCGATCTCACCCGCGAGTTGATCCATCGGGCGTCCGTGACGCCGGACGATGCCGGTTGCCAGTCGGTGGTCGCCTCGCGTCTCGCCCGGGCCGGATTCACGATCGAACGCATGCGCTTCGGCGCCGTCGACAACCTGTGGGCGACGCACGGCAGCGGCGGTCCGGTACTCGCGTTCCTCGGCCACACCGATGTGGTGCCGAGCGGACCAGTCGAGGCGTGGTCCAGTCCGCCGTTCGAGCCGACGATCCGTGATGGACGTCTATATGGCCGTGGTGCGGCGGACATGAAATCTGGCGTCGCCGCGATGGTCGTCGCGCTGACCGATTTCGTGCAGGCGCATCCGGGTCATCGCGGCATCATTGCGTTGCTGCTGACTTCGGATGAGGAAGGTTCCGCGGTCGATGGCATGCGTCGCGTCGCGGTCGAGTTCCATCGGCGCGGGCAGGCGATCGATTGGTGCGTGGTCGGCGAGCCGTCGTCGAAGAAACACCTCGGCGACCTGATCCGTGTCGGGCGACGCGGATCGCTGACCGGTCGCCTGAATGTCGTCGGCGTGCAGGGTCATGTCGCCTATCCGGAGAAGGCGCGCAATCCGATCCACATGTTCGCGCCTGCGCTTGCCGCGCTCGCAGCGGAACGCTGGGACGATGGCAACGAGGCGTTTCCGCCGACGTCGTTCCAGGTATCCAACCTCACCGCCGGCACCGGTGCCGACAACGTGATTCCGGGTGAATTGCGCGCGGTGTTCAATTTCCGCTTCGGCACCGCGAGCACGGCCGACTCTTTGAAGGAGCGAGCAGAGGCGATCCTGCGCCGGCACGGCATCGCTGCGGAAACCGGTAGTTGCACGCTCGACTGGTGGCTGTCCGGCGAGCCGTTCCTGACCAAGGCCAACGGGCTGCGCGAGGCGACCGTCGAGGCGATCCGCGAACTCTGCGGTATCGAACCGGAACCGAGCACCGGCGGCGGTACTTCGGACGGCCGCTTCATTGCGCCGCTCGGCGCCGAGGTGATCGAGTTGGGTGTCTGCAACACGAGCATCCACAAGGTCGACGAATCCGTCGCGCTCGACGAAATCGAGCGTCTGCCGCGGTTGTATCGCGCGATTGCCGAGCGGTTGCTGGCGGCGAGCGCGAATGCGGATGCAGTCGGTTGAAGCCGGCGAGGCAATCCGGCTAGATTGAGAACACCGTTGACGAAGGAGAAGTCGATGCGCACCGTTCTTTTTACCGCACTCGTTGCGCTCGCAATGAGCGGAGCTGCCCATGCCGCGAAGGACGCATCGTCGGCGATCAAGGTGGACACGACATGGAACGTCTCGCTGGACGCCGACGGCCACGTTGTGGACCTCAAGCAGTCGACCCAGGTCAAGCCGCTTCTGAGCGAGCCGCTTGCGCGCGCGATCCGCAGTTGGGTATTCGAGCCGGGGCGCGTCGACGGTCGTCCCGCGGCGACGGAAACGACCTTGCAGGTCGGTGTCACGCTCGAACCGAATGCGAGCAACGGTTATGTGGTCCGCGTCGATCACGTGAACACCGGCGGCGGCATCGCCAAGACCCTCGCGCCGACGTTTCCGGTCAGCGTGTTGCGTCGCGAATCCGACACGTTCTCGGCCTTGGCGGTCGTGCAGGTGCACTATGACGCGGCCGGCAAGGTGATAGGCGCGGAAGTCGCGCCGGGCGCGCCGGAGGTGGATCGTGCGGTCAGCGATGCTGCGCTCAAGTCGGTGCGGCATTGGACATTTCAGCCCGAGCGCGTCGGTGGTCACGCGCTGGCGTCGAGCGCCTATGTGCCGATCTGCTTCACGCTCACGCGCGATCGGCGTGCTCCGGCTGCCGATTGCGCGAGCTGGACGCCACCCGGCGCGAGCACGACCGTTGCCAACGGCGGATCGCTCGCGCTTGAACCTGCTGCGACGCTGAAAAGCGATGTGATCGGTCGCACGCTGTAGCCGTTTGCGACCGGACTAGAGCGTTGCGGTCAGCTGCTGCAACTGATCCGCCTGATCCTCGCGCGTCAGTGCGTCGACGAGTTCGTCCATGTCGCCGGCGACGATCTCGGGCAGGCGGTACAGGGTCAGGTTGATGCGGTGGTCGGTGACGCGGCCCTGCGGGAAATTGTAGGTGCGGATGCGCTGGCTGCGGTCGCCGGAGCCGACCTGCAGCTTGCGCGCTTCGGCTTGCGTGGCCGCCTGTTTCGCCTGTGCCTCGTCGAGCAGGCGCGCCTTCAGCAGCGACAGCGCGCGTGCGCGGTTCTTGTGCTGGCTGCGCTCGTCCTGGCATTCGACCACGATGCCGCTCGGCAGGTGCGTGATGCGGATCGCCGAGTCGGTCTTGTTGACGTGTTGGCCGCCGGCACCGGAGGCGCGGAACGTGTCGGTCTTGAGGTCGGCCGGATTGATTTCGATGTCGTCGACTTCGTCCAGTTCGGGCAGGATCGCGACGGTCGCAGCCGAGGTGTGGATGCGGCCCTGCGCTTCGGTCGCCGGCACGCGTTGCACGCGGTGCGTGCCGGATTCGTATTTCAGGCGCGAGAACGCCGACTGGCCTTCGACGCGCGCGATGACTTCCTTGAAGCCGCCGTGTTCGCCGTCGCTCGATGACAGGATTTCGACGTTCCAGCGGCGCCGCTCGGCATAGCGCAGGTACATGCGCAACAGGTCGCCGGCGAAGATCGCGGCCTCGTCGCCGCCGGTGCCGGCGCGGATTTCGAGGAACAGGTTGCCCTCGTCGCGCGTGTCCTTCGGGATCAGCAGGCGGTTGAGTTCGCTTTCGAGCGATTCGCGCTCGACCTGCAGCGCGGCTATTTCCTCTTGCGCCAGATCCTTCATTTCCGGATCGCGCAGCATCGCCTGCGCCGATTCCAGCGCGCTGCCGGTCTCGTCGTAGGCGCGCAGCGATTCGCTCAGCGGCGTCAGTTGTGCGTGCTCGCGCGCGAGATCGCGCATGCGTTTCGCATCGGCCAACACTTCGGGGCTGGCGAGCAGGTGCTCCAGTTCCTCGTGGCGTTCGGCGAGTTGTTCGAGCTTGCGGCGGATGGATGCTTGCATGGACGGAGAGCCGGGATTCGAGATTGGTGATTGGGGATTGGCGAAACGTCGCGGTGCCGTCATTCCGGCGAAGGCCGGAATCCATCTTGCTCTTGGGCGCATGAAAAAATGGATTCCGGCCTTCGCCGGAATGACGGCAAAAGAGCGGAGCTAACGCTCGCGTTCGCCGTGTGCTGACGGCGCCGCATCGAACAATCGCTCGGCGGCGCGCAAGAGTTCGGCGTCGCCGCGAAGCGCAGCGGCGCGCAGGTTCGCGCTCGGCGCATGCAGCAACTTGTTGGTCAATGTGTTGGCGAGGAAGGCGAGTGCTTCCTCCGGCGACTTGCCGCGCGCGAGCAGGGCGTGCGCCTTCGCCAGGGTCTCGTCGCGGTTCGCCTCGGCGACGCGGCGCAGGTCGAGCAGCGGATTGTGCACGTCGAACGCGCGCCACCAGCCCATGAAATGCTCGACCGAGAGCTCGATCATCGCTTCGGCTTCGAGCGCGGCTTCGCGGCGCGAGCGCAGGTTGTCGTCGATGACCTGGCGCAGGTCGTCGATCGTGTACAGGTAGACGTCTTCGAGTTCGCCGACCGACGCTTCGATGTCGCGCGGCACCGCGATATCGACCAGAAACATCGGCCGGCGCCGGCGCGCGGCGATCGCGGCGGCGACCTGCTCGCGCAACAGCACCGGTTCGCGGCTCGCGGTCGAAGCGATCACGATGTCGGCCTCGGCGAGGTGCTTGGACAAGTCGGCCAGCGCGATCGCATAGCCGCCGAAGCGCGTCGCCAGCGTCTGCGCATTGTCGAGCGTGCGGTTGGCGACGATCAGGCGGCGCACGTTCGCTTCGGTGAGGTGGCGCGCCGCCAGCTCGATTGTCTCGCCAGCGCCGATCAGCAGCACGCAGGCGTCGCGCAGGTCGGTGAACACGCGTTCGGCAAGGCGCACCGCGGTGAATGCGACCGACACCGTGTTCGCGCCGATGCGCGTGTCCGAGCGCACGCGCTTGGCGACCGCAAAGGTGTTCTGGAACAGGCGTTCCAGCGGCGCCTTCAGCGTGTGCGCCTCCCGTGCCATCGCGTAGGCGTCCTTGACCTGGCCAAGGATCTGCGGCTCGCCGAGCACCATCGATTCCAGCCCGGTGGCGACGCGGAACAGGTGGCGCACGGCGTCGGCATCATGGTGGCGATACAGGAACTCGTCGATGCGCGCGTGGGTCAAGTCCTGGTGGCGATGCAGCCACGCAGCCGGCGCGGCTTCCGCGCCGGGTTCGACCGTGCAATACAGCTCGGTGCGGTTGCAGGTCGACAGGATCGCCGCTTCGCTGACGCCGGGTTCGGCCAGCAATCCGGCGAGCGCCGGCGTGGTCGCGTCGCTCGGAAAGGCGACGCGTTCGCGCAGGCTCAGCGGTGCGGTCTGGTGGTTGAGTCCTAGGGCAATCAGCGCCATGTGGAATGATCGGAATCTGACTCGGCGGGTGCCCGATTGCGGTGGACGAGATCGGCTAAGCTAGCTCTCGCGTCGTCCAGGCGGTTCCGCGGCCGGCACCGCGAATTGTGCGGGCGGCGTCCCGCGATATCAAGCAAGACAAGGCTTTGCATGCATTCTCCGCGCGCTCCCCGCAAGCTGAAATCCGCCCACGTTCGGCGCACGATGGTGCTCTGCGCGATCGCGTTGTGCGCGCTGCTCGGTGCGTGCGCGAGCGTGCGTCCGCACGCGGTGCCGACGACCGCCACGCCGCTGGCAACGCCGGTCGCCGCCGAGAATGACGTGCTGCTGAAGCTGCTCGGCGCGCAATTCGCGCTGCAGGATGGAGATCTGGCGACCGGCGCGCGGGGCTTCGCCGATGCCGCCGAGCTGTCGGCCGACACGGAACTCAGCGAGGAAGCGACGCGCCTGGCCTTGTCGGTCAAGGACTGGCCGCTCGCGCGCCGCGCGCTGGCGCGCTGGCAGCAGCTCGCGCCGCGCGATCCCGGTGTCGCGCAGGCGCGCGCATGGCTTGCGCTGGGCGAGCATCGACCGGACGAGGCCTACGCCGATCTCGAGGCGCTTGCCGTGCGTGCCGACGACCAGGCGTGGCGTCTTGTCGCACAGGCGTTGTTTGGTGCTCCGGACAAGGCCGAGGCGGCGCGTCTGCTCGATCGCCTCGCCACGCCGCAACGGCTTGCGGCAAAGGAAACGAACTGGATCGCGGTCAGCCAGCTGGCCTTCAAGCTCGGCGACAAGGCGCTATCGCAGCGCCTCGCCGATGCCGCGGTGACACGATTCCATGGCGACGACAGCTATGCCTGGAGCGCCCGCCTTGCGCTCGATCGTGGCGACAAGGACGCCGCACGCGCGACCTACGCCGAAGCGCTGCGGCGCAACCCGGGCAGCCTGCGCCTGCGCGGGGGCTATGCGGCCCTGCTGGCCGATGCCGGCGACAACGCCGGTGCTGCGCGTGTGCTGGCGAAAGGTCCACAGGACGACACCAGCTATGCCGCGCGTGCGGCCTACGCTGCGCGTGCCGACGACAAGCCAGCCCTGCTCGCGCTATACCGCGAGCTCGATGCCGACAAGGCCGCGCGCGGTGGCAAGCGGCTGTACCTGCTCGGCCAGGTCGCCGAGATGATCGACAATCGCGAGGATGCACTGAACTGGTATCGCGGCATTTCCGACGATGACGAGCATTGGTTCGATGCGCAGATGCGCGAGGCGGTGGTGCTCGATCAGCTCGGTCGCACTGCCGAGGCGCTGGAATTCCTGCATCAGTTGCAGGCGCAGACGGCCGAGGACAGCGACCAGTTCGGCAACGCCTATCTGCTGGAAGCCGATCTGCTCGCGCGCAAGGGCCGCGCGCACGATGCGCTGGCGGTCTATGCGCGTGCGCTCGACACGCTGCCGGATGATCCACGCATGCTGTACGCACGCGCGCTGCTCGCGGTCGAGCAGGGCGACCTCGCCGGTGGTGAGCGCGATCTGCGTCGCGTGATCGAACTCAAGCCCGACGACGCCGAAGCGATGAACGCGCTCGGCTACACGATTGCCGACAACAGCCGGCATGGCGATCCGAAGCAGGCCGAAGCACTCGGCCTGATCGAGCGCGCGCTCAAGCTCAAGCCCGACGAACCGGCGATCATCGACAGCATGGGCTGGGTGCGCTATCGCATGGGCGACCTCGACGCTTCCTTGAAAGACCTGCGTCGTGCCTATGCCAAGCAGCCGGATGCCGACATCGCCGCGCACCTCGGCGAAGTGCTGTGGGTCAAGGGCGAGCGCGAGGAAGCGCGCAAGGTCTGGGATGAGGGCCGCAAGAAGGATGCGAAGAACAAGGCGCTGCTCGAAGCGATCCAGCGGTTGACGACATGAGTCCGCGTTTCCTGCGCACGACCGCGCTCGGCGTTGCCGTGGTGCTGCTGGCTGCATGTGCCGGCCAGCGCGTGCAGACGTTGGCGCCGGACGCGGCATCGCTGGCGCGCCAAGCCGAACGCGAGCAGGACTTGGCCGCGCACGATTCCTGGACCCTGCAAGGCCGGCTTGGCGTGTCCGACGCGCGCGACAGCGGGAGCGGTGCGCTCGACTGGAGCCAGGACGGGCATGGATTCCGCTTCGCGGTGCATGCGTCGATCACCGGCAAGACCTGGATTCTTTCCGGCGACGCAAGCCATGCGGTGCTGGAAGGCCTGCGCGAGCAGCCGGTGCGCGGCGACGATGCGGCCGAACTGCTGCAACGCGAACTCGGCTGGCGTGTGCCGATCGCCGAGCTGACATATTGGGCACGCGGGCTGCGCGCGCCGGGCGAGGCGCGCATCCAGTTCCGCGCCGATGGTTTGCCGGGTGAAATCGATCAGTCCGGCTGGACCGTGCAATACCTCGACTACGACACCAGCCGTACGCCAGCGCTGCCAAGCAAGGTGTTTGCGACCAAGGGCGATACGCGTGTTCGGCTGGCGATCCGCGCCTGGGCGTTGCGGTGAGCGGCGGCGCTCCCGACACCGACTGGAGCGAATGGCCGGCGCCGGCCAAGCTCAACCTGTTCCTGCATGTCACCGGCCGTCGCGACGACGGATACCATCTGCTGCAGACGGTGTTCCAGTTGCTCGACTGGGGCGATCGCGTGCGCCTGCGCGTGCGCGAGGATGGACTGATCCGGCGCATCGATCCGCTGCCCGGCGTTGCCAGCGAAGACGATCTCGCCGTGCGCGCAGCCCATGCGTTGCGCACCGCATCGGGCAGCCGGCTTGGCGTGGATATCGCGGTCGAAAAGCACATTCCGCTCGGCGGTGGACTTGGCGGCGGCAGCTCCGACGCGGCCACGACCTTGGTCGCGCTGGACGCATTGTGGGGCACGGATCTGGGTGTCGATGCGTTGGCCGCGCTTGGCCTTGGCCTCGGCGCCGATGTGCCGGTGTTCGTGCGCGGCCGCAGCGCTTGGGCCGAGGGGGTCGGCGAGCAACTGGATGCGATCGACCTGCCGGACCGCTGGTACGTCGTGATCGACCCCGGCGCGAGCGTGCCGACGGCCGAGCTTTTCGCAGCTCCGGATTTGACACGGAACGCCGCGCATCTGACAATTCCGCGCTTTGTTTCGGGTGCCGCGACGGCCAATGCGTTCGAGCCGGTCGTGCGCAGGCGCTTCCCGGTCGTGGCGCACGCGCTGGATTGGCTGAACGGCCATGGTGAGGCGCGGCTCAGCGGTTCGGGCGGCTGCATTTTCATGGCGCTGGAATCGCGCGAGGCAGGCCGCGCGCTGCTGCAAGGATGTCCGCCCGGCTTGCGCGGTTTCATCGCGCGCGGCGTGACGCGTTCGCCATTGCTCGCGCGCTTGGACGAATGGCGCAGCGCACGGATGTGAAGGTTTCGGTTGGGGCGTCGCCAAGTGGTAAGGCACCGGGTTTTGATCCCGGCATTCGCAGGTTCGAATCCTGCCGCCCCAGCCAATTCGATGAAGTGAATTGGCAGCGAGCGCGAAACGCGCCTGCATGATGGATAGTGGACACGGACGTAGTGGGTACTGATGTAGTGGGCACGAATGGCGTGCCGTGACCTTGTCGCAACGGAGCAAGACGTGGACACCAACATGAGTTCATCCGGCATCCTGGTATTCACCGGCAATGCCAACCGCGAACTCGCGACGGCGATCTGCGAGGAGCTCAATGTCCCGCTCGGCAAGGCACTCGTCGGTCGCTTCAGCGACGGCGAGGTGCAGGTCGAGATCGAGGAGAACGTGCGCCGCCAGGAAGTCTTCGTCGTGCAGCCGACCTGCGCACCGACGGCGGACAATTTCATGGACCTGCTGGCGCTGATCGACGCGCTCAAGCGCGCATCGGCGGCCAGCGTGACCGCGGTGATGCCGTATTTCGGCTACGCGCGGCAGGATCGCCGCCCGCGCTCGGCGCGCGTGCCGATCACGGCCAAGGTCGCGGCCGAAATGATCGGCGTGGTCGGCACCGATCGCGTGCTGACGGTCGACCTGCACGCCGACCAGATCCAGGGTTTCTTCGACATCCCGCTCGACAACGTGTACGCCTCGCCGGTGCTGCTGGCCGACATCTGGCGCTATTACGCCAAGGACAACCTGATCGTGGTGTCGCCCGACGTCGGCGGCGTGGTGCGCGCGCGCGCGATCGCCAAACGCCTCGACGACGCGGATCTCGCGATCATCGACAAACGCCGCCCGCGTGCGAACGAAGCGACCGTGATGAACATCATCGGCGATGTCGAGAACAAGGTCTGCGTGCTCGTCGACGACATCGTCGATACCGCCGGCACCTTGTGCGCAGCGGCCGCGGCATTGAAGAAGCGCGGCGCGCGCAAGGTCGTGGCGTACTGTACGCATCCGGTGCTGTCCGGGCCGGCGATCCAGAACATCAGCGGGTCGGCGCTCGACGAACTCGTGGTCACCGACACGATTCCGCTGTCGGAGCCCGCGCGCGCGTGCGGCAAGATCCGCCAGCTGTCGGTGGCGGACCTGCTCGCCGAAACGATCCGCCGCATCGCCTATGGCGAGTCGGTGAGCTCGTTGTATGTGGATTGAGCCGGAAATGGGGAATCGTGAATAGGGAATCGAAAGAAGCGCTTGCTTCGAACCATTCCCGATTCTCCATTCCCGATTCCCGGCTTCAAACCCACCTCCCCTGGTCGCGGGGGAGGCCATCGCCGCCGCGAGGCGGCTTCAACTGCAAGAAGGCAATACGAAAATGGCAAAGACCCACGAAATCAATGTTGAAAAGCGCAACGACGAGGGCAAGGGTGCGAGCCGCCGCCTGCGTCGCGCTGGCTTCGTTCCGGCGATCGTCTACGGCGGTGAGCTGAAGCCGGTCAGCATCCAGCTCGCGCACAAGGACGTTTGGCACGCCAGCCAGAACGAATGGTTCTATTCGTCGATTCTCGACCTGAGCCTCGGCGGCGACGTGCAGAAGGTGCTTCTGCGCGACATGCAGCGCCATCCGTTCAAGCAGCTCGTGCTGCACCTGGACTTCCAGCGTGTCAACGAGAACGAAGCGCTGCGCGTGCGCGTGCCGCTGCACTTCCTCGGCCAGGAAGGCTCGCTGGCGGGCAAGACCTCCGGTGTCGTGATCATGCACGAACTGACCGAAGTCGAAATCTCGTGTCTGCCGAAGGATCTGCCGGAGAACATCGAAATCGATCTGTCCGACCTGAAGCCGGGCGACACGATCCATCTGTCCGAGCTGAAGCTGCCGACTGGCGTCGAGATTCCGGAATTGCGCTTCGGCAAGGAACACGACCACGCCGTGGTCGTTGCGCGCGAAGTGCGCGAGGAAGCCGAGGCTGTTCCGGCGGTCGAAGGCGAAGCGGCGGCAGCGCCAGCTGGCAAGCCGGCTGCGGCCAAGAAAGACGACAAGAAGTAGTCGTCTTTCCGCTCCGATGACGCACCGCCTCGAGCGGTGCGTCTGTTTTTCCGCGGATGCGGGAAAAAGCGGAGCTGAGGATGTCGCTTCGACATGGCAGGCTTGCGCCTCATCGTCGGCCTCGGCAATCCGGGCGCCGAACATCTCAGGACCCGACACAACGTCGGGTTCTGGCTGGTCGATGCGCTCGCACAGCGTGACAGTGCGCGTTTCGGCATCGAATCGAAGTTGCGCGGCGAAATCGCGAAAGCCTCGATCGACGGGCAGCCGCTGTGGCTGCTCAAGCCCGCCACCTACATGAACGCGAGTGGTTCCTCGGTCGGCGCAGCGTTGCGCTATTGGAAGATCGCGCCGGAGGAGATGCTGGTCGTCCACGACGATCTCGATCTGCCACCCGGAACGGCACGCCTCAAGTTCGATGGCGGCCATGGCGGACAGAACGGATTGCGCGACCTGTTCGCGCATATCGGCCACGGCAAGTTCCATCGGCTACGCCTCGGCATCGGGCATCCCGGCCACAAGGACCGCGTCACCGGTTGGGTGCTTGGTCGCCCATCGATCGCCGACGAAAACTCGATCGTCGATGCGATCGCGCGTTCGCTCGACGTGCTGCCGTTGGCGGTCGCCGGCGAATTCGAACGGGCGATGAAGCAGTTGCATACGTCAAGCTAAGACGTCAGACGTGAGACGTGAGATGGCAACTTTGCTGTTCACGTTTCACGTCTACCGTCTCACGGATTCCAGATATGGGCATCAAATGCGGCATCGTCGGCCTGCCGAACGTCGGCAAGTCGACCCTTTTCAATGCGCTGACCAAGGCGGGCATCGCCGCGGCGAATTTTCCGTTCTGCACGATCGAGCCGAACGTCGGCGTGGTGCCGGTGCCGGACCCGCGTCTGGCTGCGCTTTCCGCCATCGCCAAGCCGTTGAAGATCATTCCGACCTCGATCGAGTTCGTCGACATCGCCGGCCTCGTTGCGGGTGCATCGAAGGGCGAGGGGCTCGGCAACAAGTTCCTCGCGCACATCCGCGAAGTCGATGCGATCGCGCACGTGGTGCGCTGCTTCGAGCATCCGGACATCGTGCACGTCGCGAACAAGGTCGATCCGATCGCCGACATCGAGACGATCGACACCGAACTGGCACTGGCCGATCTTGAATCGGTCGACAAGGCGCTGAACCGCGTCGAGCGCGCGGCGAAGGCGAACGACAAGGATGCACTGGCGCGTCGACCCGTGTTGCAGAAGCTCGCGGCCGGCCTGAATGAAGGCAAGTCCGCGCGCAGTCTGGGCCTCGACGACGAGGAGAAGGCACTGCTGCGCGACCTGTTCCTGCTCACCCTGAAGCCGCTGATGTACATCGCCAACGTGCGCGAGGACGGCTTCGAGAACAATCCGCACCTCGACCGAGTGCGCGAGCGCGCAGCGCAGGAAGGCGCAGAAGTCGTGCCGGTGTGCGCGGCGATCGAGGAGGAGATGGCGCAGCTCGAAGACGCCGATCGCGACGAGTTCCTGAAGGATCTCGGCCTCGACGAGCCGGGCCTGAACCGCGTGATCCGCGCCGGCTACAAGCTGCTCGGCCTGCAGACCTATTTCACCGCCGGCGAGAAGGAAGTGCGCGCGTGGCAGGTGAAAAAAGGCGCCACCGCGCCGCAGGCTGCCGGCGTGATCCATACCGATTTCGAGCGCGGCTTCATCCGTGCCGAGACGATCGCCTACGACGACTACATCAAGTACAAGGGCGAGGCCGGTGCGAAGGATGCGGGCCGCCTGCGCCTCGAAGGCAAGGATTACATCGTCAAGGAAGGCGATGTGCTGCACTTCCGCTTCAACGTATAGCAGGACAAGCACACTCATCCTTGCATGCCGCAACAGGGGCATGCATGGGGCGGCTGCCGAATCCAGTTGGCGGCAATTGACTTCCCTCGGTTTCGCCGAGCAACGAGGCGAAGGAAGCTGAGTGCGACCCGACTGTGCTCAAGAAGGCGCGCTTTCCTTCCTCGCTCGCGACATCCACGACTACGTCGGGATCCACGAATAGAACGACCCTCCAAGCGAAAGAAGCGGCCAAAGCAAGCACCTGATTGGCGACGAACCTCAGAAAATTGCTCGCGGCGCTCAGCGGCCGCTCGGCGCAAGGCTTGCGGAGCATCATGGCGCGGGCGAGTCATGGCGGCATGGAGGGCAAGTGGAAACGTCGGCGCCTTGTAGAGCGCCCGTTGGCACTTCGCTTGGGTGCCGTACTGGCTCAGGAACTGCGTCATCGACAACCCCGGTTGGAGCTGTACCCGATTCATCGCCATGGTCGAACTCCGCTTCGGTACATGGCGCCCACTTTCCGCTCGGTCCGTCGCGAATCCTGCAGCAAGTGGCTGAAGTTCTTCGCTAGTCAGATTCCTGAAATCTTGGACGTCTTGCAGACTGAGATTGGGCGAATATCCATGAGGAGCCAGTTGTGCAGTGGGGGAACGTCTGGCGCTTCACCGGCGACGCAATTCACGTTGCCCGATAGGAACGCGCGCGCTTTCGCGTTTGCACGGGTATCGATTGTGCCGATCGCCTGAATGGGCGGTGGGTACTGCGAGCGACCGGCGTCCGCCGATCGTTACCTCTGCAACGGGAGAGCCCATGCGTGCCCTGTTCCTGATGTCCTTCGCGATTGCAATGCCGCTCGCAACGGCCGCTACCGAAAAACCGGCCGCGGCAGCCGCAGTGTCCGAGCACGATGTTCTGGCGATGGAGGAGGGCGTCTGGGACGCCGCCATCGAATTCCCGCCGTCCGCGCCGGGCGCGGCGACCACGCATGCCACCGGCGTGCAGACCAACACCTTCGTTACCGGCAAGCGCTGGATCAAGAACGATTTCGCGGTCGATGCAAAGTACGGCGGCCATGGCACCTGGGGCTACGACCCGGTCAAGCGCAAATACGTCGGTATCTGGGTCGACAGCAATCAGGATTACATCCGCTTCGACGAGGGCAGTTACGACGCCACTACGCGGACCATGACCTGGTCGTCGGAGCTGCGCCAGCCCGCACCGCATCCACCAGCCAAGTACCGCATGACGGAGGAGTTCCGCGGCGATACGCGCGTGCTGACGATGACCGCGATCGGCCCGAAGACCGGCAAGGAAATCCCGCTCGGCACGATCACGTTCCGGCGTCGCGATCCGACCCATTGAGTCTCGCGCTGCACCGCCGACGGCGGAAGTTCGCCGTCGGCTTTCGCTAAATTGACGCAATGAGGCATGCGATCGGAATCCGGCTGGCGACGATCGAGGATGCGCGGCAGATCTCCGCGCTGGCGACCCGTTTGTCGTGGACCCATGTCTTGCCCGAGCAACCGTCGGCCGGCGTCGAGAAGCTGCTTGCCGGGATAAGCCCCCACGCCATAGCCGGACGCATTGCGGACGGCCACCGGCATCATGTTGCGGAGGCAGGTGTGACGCTGGTTGGTGTCATCGGTATGCGCGACGATAGCCGCGTGCATTTGTTATTCGTCGATGAGTCCTTCCAGCGCCGCGGCCTCGCGCGTGCACTTTGGCAGGTGGCGATGGATGCCTGCGTCGCCGTGGCGAATCCCGAGCCCATCACCGTCAATGCTTCCGCGTTCTCGGTGGCGGCCTATCGCCGGCTTGGCTTCGTCGATCTCGGACCGCAGCAGCAACGAGATGACGTGATCGCCACCCCGATGGCGTATCGTCTACGCTGATCCGACGCAGTTTCCGGTACATCCGCATCAAGGAGAGGTCAGCGCAAGCCATGCCAGGCCAGCAGCGTGAAGTCGAATTCCGTTTTCTCGCCGAACCGACCGACGTGAACTTCGGCGGCAAAGTGCATGGCGGCATGGTCATGAAATGGATCGATCAGGCAGGCTATGCCGCTGCCGTCGGCTGGAGCGGCCGCTATTGCGTGACAGTAGCGGTCGGCGGCATCCGCTTCGCCGCGCCGATTCTGATCGGCGATCTGGTGCTCGTGCGGTGCACGCTGATCCATACCGGCAACTCCAGCATGCACTTCGCGGTCGATGTCACGGCCCGCGACCTGAAATCGTCCGAAAATCGGCGTGCCACGAGCTGCATCATCGTCTTCGTGGCTCTGGACGCGCAGGACGGCAAGCCGATCGCAGTGCCTCCCTGGCAGCCGGTCAGCGATGAGGATCGTCGCTTGGCTGCTCGCGCGCAGCGCCTGCTCGAGCTGTCGAAGGCGATGGAAGGCGAAGTCGCCGAGTTTCGGCCGAAATCGTCGGGTTGACGCGATGTCCGGCGTCGCGGGCAAGGAATCGCATCGGCGGGATGAATTTTCCGTGTTTCACTGTTGACAGGAGGTGGGGAGGGAAAGGAAAATGCGCGGCTCCCTGACGGAGGGATACCCAAGCGGCCAACGGGGGCAGACTGTAAATCTGCTGGCTTACGCCTTCGGTGGTTCGAATCCACCTCCCTCCACCAGTCATGCAAGACCCGGCGGCTTCGGTCAGTACCGGTGCAACACCCAAGCAGGCGATTCCGGCGCGGGAGTAGTTCAATGGTAGAACTTCAGCCTTCCAAGCTGATCATGCGGGTTCGATTCCCGTCTCCCGCTCCATTGATCGAGCTTCGCGCGAAAGTCTGCTTTTAGTTGGAAAGTTCGGCAGGATGCCGGTCTGTTCTTCTGCAGTCAGGGATGGCAGCTGGAATACAGGCTCACGTAGCTCAGTCGGTAGAGCACCTCCTTGGTAAGGAGGAGGTCACTGGTTCGATTCCAGTCGTGAGCACCATTTCAAGTGCGTCGTGGCTTCATCGTGCCCCGGTTGAATCTTCCCGGGCTCGTCTCCATCCAAACCGTTTCAACAGATCGGGGTTTTTCGGTATGTCCAAGGAAAAATTCGAGCGCAAGAAGCCGCACGTGAACGTGGGCACGATCGGTCACGTTGACCACGGCAAGACGACGCTGACGGCGGCGCTGACGAAGATCGGCGCGGAGCGGTTTGGCGGCG
>JAEWGO010000023.1 GCA_023388255.1 Pseudomonadota bacterium
GGGCGACAACGTGAAGATGGTGGTGACCCTGATTGCGCCGATCGCGATGGACGATGGCCTGCGCTTCGCGATCCGCGAAGGCGGCCGTACCGTTGGCGCCGGCGTGGTGGCCAAGGTCATCCAGTAACAGAGGGTTTTGGGGATCGAAGTGACCGATTCGACGTCAGCGCTTCGATTCTCATGAAAACGCTTCACATCGGCTGACGAAAGTACTATACTTAGCGGCTCGCTACCCAGTCCGCTCGGCGGACGGTAGCAAACGACAGCGAAATGAGGTGCAGGATGCGCTTCGAGTTCGCCGGCAAGGATGCCGACCGCGGTGCTTCGCCATCACGAGTCCACGCGATTCGTCGAGCGGCAGGCAGATGCGACGAATGTTTCGAGTTTGGGCGGGCCTTCATCGGTCCGCCCAAGCTTTCTTAGTTCCGAGGTGGGTATTTGAGGGCCGGGCTTCCTTCTGGAGGTTTCGGCGGACGGAATTCAGTGAATTCCGTTGTCGATGAACAGCGTTCTTTCAGATTCAAGGACACGGCAATGGCGGACCAGAAGATTCGTATTCGGCTCAAGGCGTTCGATCATCGCTTGATCGATCGTTCGGCGAGCGAGATCGTCGAAACGGCAAAGCGTACCGGCGCTCAGGTGCTCGGCCCGATTCCACTGCCGACCAAGATCGAGCGCGTCACCATTCTGACGTCACCGCACGCCGACAAGGATGCGCGCGACCAGTACGAGACGCGCATTCACAAGCGCGTGCTGGATATCGTCGATCCGAACGACAAGACCGTGGACGCGCTGATGAAGCTCGACCTCGCGGCCGGTGTCGATGTCCAGATCAAGTTGCATTGAAGCACGCAGGTAACGGGATACGACGATGAGTATCGGGTTGGTTGGTCGTAAATGCGGCATGAGCCGCGTCTTTACCGAAGATGGTCGTTCGGTGCCGGTGACGCTGATTGAGGCGACGCCGAATCGCGTGACCCAGGTCAAGACGGTTGAAGTCGATGGCTACAGCGCCATCCAGGTCACCGCCGGCGCGAAGCGCGCCGCGCTGGTCAGCAAGCCGCTGGCCGGTCACTACGCGAAGGCGAAGGTCGAGGCCGGGCGTGGTCTGTGGGAGTTCCGCGTCGAGGCGGCCGAGCTCGGCAAGTTCGCCGTCGGCGGCGAGCTGAAGGCGGACGAGGTGTTCTCGATTGGGCAGAAGGTCGACGTTGCCGGCGTGAGCAAGGGCAAGGGCTTCCAGGGCACGATCAAGCGCCATCATTTCTCGATGGGCGACGCGACGCACGGCAACTCGTTGTCGCATCGTTCGCCGGGCTCGATCGGCCAGCGGCAGACGCCGGGCCGCGTGTTTCCGGGCAAGAAGATGTCCGGTCACATGGGTAACGTGAACCGCACGTCGATGAACCTCGAGGTCGTCAAGATCGACAACGAGCGTCATCTGATCGCGATCAAGGGTGCGGTTCCGGGTGCTCCGGGCGGCAACGTGATCATCCTTCCCGCCGTGAAGACGAAGTAAGGAGGACGCCATGGAACTCAATGTCAATGGCGCCAAGCCCGTCACGCTTTCCGAGGCGGTGTTCGGCAAGGAATTCCGCGAAGACCTCGTGCATCAGGTTGTTGTCGCGTACCGCAATGCGGGCCGCGCCGGCACCAAGGCGCAGAAGACGCGCTCCGAGGTCAACGGCACGACCAAGAAGTCGAAGAAGCAGAAGGGTGGCGGCGCGCGTCATGGCGCGCTCAAGGCTCCGATCTTCGTGGGCGGTGGCGTGACGTTCGCGGCGAAGCCGCGCAGCTTCGCGCAAAAGGTCAATCGCAAGATGTTCCGCGGCGCGATGGTTTCGATCCTGTCGGAACTCAATCGCCAGGGCCGCATTTCGCTGGTCGAGTCGTTCGGTATCGACCAGCCGAAGACGAAGCTGATGGTTGCGAAGCTCGCAGAGCTCGAAGCCGCCGGTCGTGTCGTCCTCGTCGCCGAAAACGCGCCGGAGTCGCTGTTCCTCGCCGCGCGCAATGTTCCGTATCTGCACGTTGTCGACGTCGCGGCGCTGGACCCGGTCAGCCTGGTCGGCGCGGACAAGGTCGTGATGACCGTCGAATCGATCAAGCGCATCGAGGAGTGGCTGGCATGAACGAGCGTCTTCTCAGCGTCCTGCGCGCGCCGCACATTTCCGAAAAGAGTGCGCGCCTGCAGGAGATCAACCAATACGTGTTCGAAGTTGCGCAGACCGCAACCAAGGCTGACATCAAGGCGGCCGTGGAAGGACTGTTCAGCGTCGAGGTGCAGGCGGTCAACCTGGTCAACCAGAAAGGCAAGGCCAGGTCGTTCCGCAACCGCGCCGGTACGCGCAGCAACAAGCGCAAAGCTTATGTGCGTCTTGCCGATGGTCAGACCATCGACGTGACGGCCAAGCCCTAAGGTGGATATGGGCGCGCGAGCGTCCATGGAAATCAGGAAATCAAATCATGGCACTGATTACAGTCAAACCCACCTCAGCCGGACGCCGCGCCGTAGTACGCGTGGTCACGCCTGGTCTGCACAAGGGCGCACCGTACGCGCCGTTGACCGAGTCGCAGTCGAACACCGGCGGTCGCAATCATTACGGCCGCATTACGACGCGTCACAAGGGCGGCGGTTCCAAGCAGCATTACCGCGTCATCGATTTCAAGCGCGACAAGGAAAACATCGCGTGCAAGATCGAGCGCATCGAGTACGATCCGAATCGCACGGCGCATATCGCGTTGCTGTGTTTCGTCGACGGTGAGCGCCGCTACATCATCTCGCCGAAGGGCGCGAAGGTCGGCGACCAGCTGATGTCGGGCCACGATGCACCGATCAAAGTCGGCAATTCGCTGCCGCTGCGCAATATCCCGATCGGATCGACCGTGCATTGCATCGAGATGAAGCCGGGCAAGGGTGCGCAGATCGCGCGCTCGGCCGGCGCTTCGGCGCAGTTGGTCGCACGTGAGCAAGGTTATGCCACGCTGCGTCTTCGCTCCGGTGAAATGCGCAAGGTGCCGGCCGAGTGCCGCGCCACGATCGGCGAAGTCGGCAACTCCGAGCACAACCTGGAGAAGCTGGGCAAGGCCGGTGCGAGCCGCTGGCGCGGTGTGCGCCCGACGGTGCGCGGCGCTGCGATGAATCCGGTCGATCACCCGCACGGTGGTGGTGAAGCCAAGGCCGGCCAGGGTAATCCGCATCCGGTGTCCCCGTGGGGACAGCCGTCGAAGGGTTACAAGACACGCAAGAACAAGCGCACGACGCAGTTCATCGTCCGCGATCGCAGAGGTTAATCCATGGCGCGTTCCCTCAAGAAAGGTCCGTTCGTCGATCATCACCTGCAAAAGAAGGTGGAGGTCGCTAGTGCGGCAAACAACAAGCGCCCGATCAAGACCTGGTCGCGCCGCTCGATGATCATCCCGGAGATGGTGGGCCTGACGCTCGCGATCCACAATGGTCGCCAGCACGTTCCCGTGCTGGTCAACGAAAACATGGTCGGCCACAAGCTCGGCGAGTTCGCGGTTACGCGGACCTACAAGGGGCATTCGGGCGACAAGAAGGCCGAGGCCAAGAAGTGACCATGAGCACGATGGAAGCCAAAGCGATTCTGCGCGGTGCGCGCATCTCCCCCCAGAAAGCCCGACTGGTCGCCGACCAGGTCCGTGGGCTTCCGGTGGGCCGCGCGACCAACCTGCTGCAATTCAGTGACAAGAAGGCCGCACACCTGATCAGGAAGGTGTTGCTGTCGGCGGTCGCGAATGCCGAAAACAACCTCGGCGCGGATGTGGACGAGCTCAAGGTCGCCCGCATCTTCGTCGACGAGGGTGCGATCCTCAAGCGCATGCATGCACGCGCCAAGGGCCGCGGTTCCCGCATCTCCAAGCGCACGAGCCACATCACTGTGGTTGTCGGCGAATAAGGCACAGGGACTGAGACGATGGGTCATAAAGTTCATCCCACCGGTATCCGCCTTGGCATCGCCAAGGACTGGAATTCGAAGTGGTTCGCGGGCAAGCGCGAATACGCCCAGTATCTGGGTGCCGATCTCAAGGTGCGCGAGCTCCTGAAGAAGAAGCTGGCCCAGGCTGGCATTTCCAAGATCCTGATCGAGCGTCCGGCCAAGACGGCGCGCGTGACGATCCACACAGCTCGTCCGGGTGTCGTCATCGGCAAGAAGGGCGAAGACATCGAGAAGCTGCGCAAGGAAGTTTCCGCGGTGATGGGCGTCCCCGCCCACATCAACGTGACCGAAGTGCGCAAGCCCGAGCTCGATGCGCAGCTGGTCGCGGAGTCGATCGCGCAGCAGCTGGAGCGCCGCATCATGTTCCGTCGCGCGATGAAGCGCTCGGTGCAGAATGCGATGCGCCTCGGCGCGCTCGGCATCAAGGTCAACGTCGGCGGTCGCCTGAATGGCGCCGAGATCGCGCGTTCGGAGTGGTACCGCGAAGGTCGCGTGCCGCTGCATACGCTGCGCGCCGACATCGACTACGGTTTTGCCGAAGCGCAGACCACGTACGGAATCATCGGCGTCAAGGTTTGGGTCTACAAGGGTGAGATCTTCGACCTGCACGCCTCTCAGCAGGCAGCGACGGCTGAAGCCGCGGAAGAGCGTCCGCAGCGTCGTGCGCCGAAGGCGGGAGCGTAAGTCATGCTGCAACCCAAACGCACCAAGTATCGCAAGGTCCAGAAGGCCCGCAACCGCGGTCTGGCCTATGTCTCGAACAAGGTCAGCTTCGGCGAGTACGGTCTGCGTGCGACCACGCACGGCCACCTTACCGCCCGCCAGATCGAATCCGCGCGTCGTTGCATCACGCGCTATGTGAAGCGCGGCGGCAAGTTGTGGATCCGCGTGTTCCCCGACAAGCCGATCTCGAAGAAGCCGATCGAAGTCCGCATGGGCAACGGCAAGGGCAGCGTCGAGTTCTGGGTCGCTCCGATCCAGCCGGGCCGCATGCTGTATGAAATCGAAGGTATTGCCGAAGTCGAGGCTCGCGAGGCGTTCCGCCTGGCCGCCGCCAAGCTCTCGGTGCAGACCCAATTCGTGGCCCGGACGGTGCTGTGATGGAACTGAAAGAACTCCGCCAGAAGAACGCCACTCAGCTCGCCGAGCATCTCGTCGAACTGCGTCGCGAGCAGTTCAACCTGCGCATGCAGAAGGGCTCCGGCCAGCTCACGCAGACCCATCAGTTTGGCCGCGTCCGCCGCGAGATCGCGCAGGTCAAGCACCTGCTCGGCACGCAGAAGCAGGGACAGTGAAATGAGCGATAACGAGAAAACGCAGCGAACCCTCGAAGGGCGCGTCGTCAGCAACAAGATGGCCAAGACGGTCACCGTACTGCTTGAGCGCCAGGTGCAGCACGCCCTCTACGGCAAGATCATCCGTCGCTCGACCAAGGTCCATGCGCACGATGAAGCCGGTGAGTGCAAGGAAGGCGACGTCGTCCGCATTGCGGAGTGTCGTCCGCTGTCGAAAACCAAGAACTGGCGCGTCGTGAAAGTTGTCACGCGCGCTGAAGCCTAAAGCGTGGCAGGGCGGAAGGAGAAAGTAACATGATCCAGATGCAGACCACGCTGGCCGCGGCGGACAACAGCGGCGCACGTGAATTGATGTGCATCAAGGTGCTGGGCGGTTCCAAGCGCCGCTATGCGCATATCGGCGACGTGATCAAGGTTTCCGTGCGCGAAGCTATTCCGCGCGGCAAGGTGAAGAAGGGCGAAGTGTACGACGCCGTTGTCGTGCGCACCCGCAAGGGCGTGCGCCGCGCGGACGGTTCGCTGATCCGCTTCGACGGCAATGCCGCCGTTCTTTTGAACAACAAGCTCGAGCCGATCGGCACCCGCATCTTCGGGCCGGTCACGCGCGAACTGCGCAGCGAACGGTTCATGAAGATCGTTTCGCTGGCACCGGAAGTTTTGTAACGAGGTTGATGTCATGAACCGTATCCGCAAGGGCGACCAGGTCCTGGTGATCGCCGGCAAGAACAAGGGTCAGAAGGGCGAGGTGACGCGCGTCGCGGGTGATTCCGTGTTCGTGCAGAACATCAACCTCATCAAGCGCCACACCAAGCCGAATCCGCAGGCGAACCAGCCCGGCGGTATCGTGGAGCGTGAGGCTGCCCTCCATATTTCCAACGTAATGCTGTTCAACACCGCCACCGGCAAGGGTGAGCGCGTGGGCTACAAGACGCTCGAAGATGGGCGCAAGGTCCGCGTGTTCCGCCCGTCCGGCGAAGTGGTTGACGCCTGAGGCCGCCGCGATGACGACCCGTCTTGAAACCATCTACAAAGAACAGGTCACGCCGAAGCTGGTCGAACGCTTTGGCTACACCAATCCCATGCAGGTGCCGCGCCTGTCCAAGATCACGCTGAACATGGGCGTGGGCGAAGCGGTCGGCAACAAGAAGATCCTGGAAAACGCCGTTGGCGACATGGCCAAGATCACCGGGCAGAAGCCGATCATCACGTTGTCGCGCAAGGCGCATGCGACGTTCAAGATCCGCGAAAACTGGCCGATCGGCTGCAAGGTCACCTTGCGCCGGGCACGCATGTTCGAGTTCCTTGATCGCCTGATCAACATCTCGCTGCCGCGCGTGCGCGACTTCCGTGGCATCTCGGGTCGTTCGTTCGACGGCCGCGGCAACTTCAACATGGGTCTCAAGGAACAGATCATCTTCCCCGAGATCGATTTCGACCAGATCGACGCGCTGCGCGGCATGGATATCGCGATCACGACGACTGCGCGTACCGACGAAGAAGCCAAGGCGCTGCTCGAAGCCTTTCGCTTCCCGTTCCGCAACTGATTCGGGACTCAAGAACATGGCAAAGCGTTCAATGATCAACCGCGAGGTCAAGCGGACCAAGCTCGTCAAGCGGCACGCTGGCAAGCGTGCGGAGCTGAAGAAGATCGTCTCCAGCGAAACCGCTTCGTATGACGACAAGCTCGCCGCAGCGGTCAAGCTGCAGAAGTTGCCGCGCGATTCCAGTCCGTCGCGCCAGCGCAACCGCTGCCTGCAGACCGGCCGTTCGCGGGGCGTCTACAGCAAGTTTGGCCTCGCTCGCCACAAGCTGCGTGAAGCGACCATGCGCGGCGATGTGCCGGGTCTGCGCAAGGCCAGCTGGTAACACAATCCAATCTTCGGAACCTCGATCATTCGAGGTTCCTGGATATCGATGCTAGTCAAGGAATCGAATCATGAGCATGACTGATCCCATCGCCGACATGTTTACGCGCATTCGCAATGCGCAAGCCACGGGCAAGCGCTCCGTGGGCATGCCGGCATCCCGCGTCAAGCAGGCGATCGCAAACCTGTTGAAGGACGAAGGCTACGTGGCCGACGTGCAGACCAATACGGTCGACGGCAAGCCGAAGCTTGAAATCGCCCTCAAGTACTACGAAGGCAAGCCGGTGATCGCGCGTATCGAGCGCATCAGTCGTTCCGGTCTGCGCGTCTACCGTGGCAAGTCGGATCTCCCGAAGATCCTCAACGGCCTCGGCATTTCCATCGTGTCCACCTCGTCCGGGATCATGACCGACGCGCAGGCCCGCAAGAAGGGTCTTGGCGGCGAAGTCATCGGTCTGGTGGCATAAGTTTCTTGGAGGATTGAAAACATGTCACGTGTAGCCAAGAAACCCATTGCCCTGCCGAAGGGCGTCGAGTGCCAGGTGCAGACCGATGCGATCACCGTGAAGGGTCCGAAAGGCACTCTCGCGATGGCCGCGCCGAACGGCGTTCAGGTCGCCATCGAGGGCGGCGAGATCAAGTTGAGCGCGAAGAGCGCCGACGACACCAAGATGGCAGGTACCGCGCGCGCGCTGATCAACAACATGGTCACCGGCGTCAGCGAAGGCTATACCCGCAAGCTTGAGCTGGTCGGCGTCGGCTATCGCGCCGCGCTGGCAGGGAAGGATCTGAACCTGACGCTCGGCTTTTCGCATCCGGTCGTGTTCAAGGCGCCGGAAGGCATCACAATCGAAGTGCCCGCGCAGACCGAAATCCTGATCAAGGGTGCCGACAAGCAGGTCGTCGGTGAGGTCGCGGCGACGATCCGCAAGTTCCGTCCGCCGGAACCCTACAAGGGCAAGGGCGTGCGTTACTCGGGCGAAAAGATCACGTTGAAAGAAGCCAAGAAGGCGTAAGGCGTCCGGCCATGCGTGGCCGTGCGTTCCAATAAAGCCAATCCGCTTCTTCGGAGAACCACAGTGGAAAAGAACATCGCAAGACTGCGTCGCGCCAAGACCACGCGTTCGCACATCCGCTCGCTCGGCGTGCCGCGTCTCAGCGTGCACCGCAGTTCGCAGCACATCTACGCGCAGGTACAGAGTGCGGACGGCGACAAGGTCTTCGCTGCGGCATCGACGCTGCAGAAGTCGATCGTCGAGGGCCTGAAGGGCACCAAGAACAAGTCGGCCGCTGCGGCGGTTGGCAAGGCCGTCGCCGAGCTTGCCCTCAAGGCGGGCATCGACAAGGTCGCGTTCGACCGCTCCGGCTTTCGCTATCACGGTCGCATCCAGGCCTTGGCCGATGCGGCGCGCGAAGCGGGCCTTAAGTTCTGAGCAATCCTGCCGTCGCGATATGTAGCGATGGCAAACAAGCAACAACCGGGCGCGTTCCGGACCTGGAAACACCACAATTCCAAGCGGCAACGCCGCAAGCAGAAGTCCGCGCCGAGGTCTTGGGCGGCATGACAGGTGAAACATGGCAAACAACAACGAACGTGAAAGCGCCGATGGCTTCCTCGAGAAGCTGATCGCCGTGAACCGCGTGGCGAAGACCGTCAAGGGCGGTCGCCAGATGAGCTTTACCGCGCTGACCGTGGTCGGTGACGGCGACGGTCGCGTCGGCTTCGGTTACGGCAAGGCGCGCGAAGTGCCGGTCGCGATCTCGAAGGCGATGGAGCGTGCGCGCAAGGGCATGATCAAGGTCCAGCTCAACAACGGCACGCTGTTCCACGCCGTCAAGGCGAATCATGGCGCGGCCAAGGTGTTCATGCAGCCGGCGTCCGAAGGTACTGGCGTGATCGCCGGTGGCGCGATGCGCGCCGTGCTCGAAGTGGTCGGCGTGAAGAACGTGCTGGCCAAGGCGGTGGGTTCGCGCAATCCGATCAACTTGGTGCGTGCGACGATCAACGGTCTGCAGGCGATGGTGTCGCCGGAGCGCATTGCCTCCAAGCGCGGCAAGTCGATCGACGAGGTGCTCGGCAATGACTAAGACCAAGGCTACCGAAGGCAAGACGCTGCGCGTCCGCCTGTTCAAGAGCATCAACGGATGCCAGGGGCGCCACGTCCTCAGCGTGCGTGCGCTCGGCCTGCGCAAGCTCAACGACGTGCGCGAGCTCAAGGATTCGCCGTCGGTGCGCGGTTTGATCAACCAGGTCAGCTACCTGGTCCGCATCGAAGAAAGCGCGTAAGGCGCGGGGGCATTGTGCCGTCGGTTCGATGCCTCGAAGTTGAAGAATCTTTCTGGAGTTGACTCCCATGCGTCTCAATACACTCAAGCCCGCCGCTGGCGCCCGCAAGGATCGTGTCCGCGTTGGCCGCGGCATCGGTTCCGGCCTCGGCAAGACAGCCGGTCGTGGTCACAAGGGTCAGTTCGCGCGTTCCGGCAAGGGCAAGGTCAAGGCCGGCTTCGAAGGCGGCCAGATGCCGTTGCAGCGTCGCCTGCCGAAAATCGGTTTCCGTTCCAAGAAGGCGCACGAAGTCAGTGAAGTCCTGCTGTACAAGCTCGATTCGCTGAAGACGGACGTCGTCGATTTCGATGCGTTGAAGGCTGCCGGTCTGATCGAGACGCGCGCCGAGCGTGCCAAGATCGTCAAGAAAGGCGAAATCAAGCGCGCGATTACGCTCAAAGGCGTGGCGGTGACGGCCGGTGCCAAGGCTGCGATCGAGGCTGCCGGCGGCAGCGTGGAGTAAGCGGGTGGCCACCCAGTCCAATCCGCTAGCCGCATTCGGCAAATTGACCGAGCTGAAACAGCGCTTGCTGTTCGTCATCGGCGCGCTGGTCGTGTACCGGCTCGGCTCGTTCATCCCGTTGCCGGGCGTCGATCCCGCGCGGATGGCGGACCTGGTTGGCAAGGCCGGTGGTCTGCTCGACATGTTCAACATGTTCTCGGGCGGTGCACTGAGTCGCATGTCGGTGTTCGCGCTCGGCGTCATTCCGTACATTTCCGCTTCCATCATCGTGCAGATGTTTGCGGCGGTGATCCCGAGCTGGCAGGCGCTACGCAAGGAAGGCGAATCGGGTCGGCGCAAGCTGACCACGTACACTCGCATGGGCACGTTGGCGCTGGCGATCTTCCAGTCGTTCGGTGTCGCGACGATGCTGCAACTGCAACCGGGTGTGGTGTATGCGCCGGGGCCGAGTTTCGTCCTGACCACGATCGTCGGCCTTACCGCCGGAACCATGTTCCTGATGTGGCTCGGCGAGCAGATCACCGAACGCGGTATCGGCAACGGTATCTCACTGTTGATCTTCGCCGGCATCGTCGCCGGCCTGCCGGCGGCGGTCGTGCATACGTTGGGCATGGCACAGACCGGTGAAATGCCGATCCTGCGCGTGCTGATCGTGTTCGCGATCGTGCTGGTGGTGACTGCCTTCGTCGTGTTCATGGAGCGCGGCCAACGTCGTATCACCGTGAATTACGCGCGTCGCCAAGGTGGTGCCGGCAAGGCGTACATGAACCAGAGTTCGCATCTGCCGCTGAAGATCAATATGGCAGGCGTGATCCCGCCGATCTTTGCCTCGTCTTTGCTGATGTTTCCGGCGACGGCGGCGACGTGGTTCAACAATTCGAGTGACATCCATTGGCTGCAAGTGCTCACCGCTTCGCTCGGACCGGGTGAGCCGCTGCACATGTTGATCTATGCGGTACTGATCATCGTGTTTGCGTATTTCTACACGGCGTTGACGTTCAATTCGCAGGAAACTGCGGACAATCTCAAGCGCTCCGGCGCGTTGATCCCGGGCTTGCGTCCGGGCAAGGCGACAGCCGATTACATCGATGCGGTGCTTACTCGCCTCACCGGCGCCGGTGCCCTGTATCTGGTCGCGGTTTGCCTGGTTCCGGATATCCTCCGCAACGCTTGGCATGTACCGTTCTACTTCGGCGGCACATCGCTGCTGATCGTGGTCGTCGTGGTGATGGACTTCACGGCCCAGATCCAGGCGCACCTCGTGTCGCACCAGTATGAAAGTCTGCTCAAGAAGGCGAATCTGCGCGGCCGTTGAGCGAGCAATCCGCATTCCGGCCTGCCTTCATGCCCGGGCTTTCCCGGGGCCGGCAATCCGGATATAATGTCAAGTTCACTGCGCACTTAAGTTGTTTTTTGGAGATCATCAAGCATGGCACGCATTGCAGGTGTCAATCTGCCGGTTCAGAAGCATGTCGTGATCGGCCTGCAGAGCATTTTCGGTGTCGGCCGTTCGCGGTCGAAGAAGGTCTGCGTGGACGCAGGTATCAATCCGGCGACCAAGATCAAGGATCTGACCGAAGCCGAAGTCGACAAGCTGCGCCATGAGATCGCCAAGTTCGGCGTCGAAGGCGACCTGCGCCGCGAAGTCGGCATGTCGATCAAGCGTCTGATCGATCTCGGCACCTATCGTGGTCTGCGCCATCGGCGCGGCCTTCCGTTGCGCGGTCAGCGTACACGCACCAACGCGCGCACCCGCAAGGGCCCGCGTCGCGCCATCAGGAAATAAGAGGAAACCCCGGACCCATGAACAAGCCGGCTGCAGTCAAGGCTAAGAAGAAGACCAAGCGCGTGGTGACGGATGCCGTCGCCCATGTGCAGGCTTCGTTCAACAATACCATCGTCACGATTACCGACCGTCAAGGCAATGCGCTTTCTTGGGCAACATCCGGTGGCGCCGGTTTTCGTGGTTCGCGCAAGTCGACGCCGTTCGCGGCGCAGGTCGCTGCCGACAAGGCCGCGAAGGCTGCTACGGACTACGGCATCAAGACCGTCGAAGTGCGCATCAAGGGCCCGGGCCCGGGGCGCGAATCCGCGGTCCGCGCGTTGAACAACGCGGGCTACAAGGTTACCAACATCATCGACGTGACGCCGATTCCGCACAACGGATGTCGTCCGCCGAAAAAGCGTCGCGTGTAAGGGAGAACTGGGAAAATGGCTCGTTACATCGGACCCACCTGCAAGCTCGCGCGCCGCGAAGGCGCCGACCTCAGCCTCAAGAGTCCCTCGCGCGCGATCGATTCGAAGTGCAAGCTGGAGCAGAAGCCCGGCCAGCACGGCGCTGCTGGCGCCAAGCGCGGTCGCCTGTCGGATTACGGCGTGCAGCTGCGCGAAAAGCAGAAGGTCAAGCGCATCTATGGCCTGCTCGAGCGCCAGTTCAGCGCGTACTACAAGAAGGCATCGAGCCAGAAGGGCAATGCGGGCGAGAATCTGCTGCGCCTGCTCGAAGGCCGTCTGGACAACATCGTCTATCGCATGGGCTTCGCGGTGACCCGCGCCCAGGCGCGCCAGCTTGTTTCGCATGCGGCCATCCGCGTCAATGGCAAGAAGGTGAACCTGCCGTCGTTCCAGGTCCGCCCTGGTGACGAGATCGCGCTGTCCGAGCGTGCCAAGAGCCAGCTGCGGGTGCAGGAATCGCTGACCGTCTCGCAGCAGATGGATCTGGTTCCCGCTTGGATCGAAGTTGACGCGAAGAAGGCGAGTGGTCTGCTGAAAACATTGCCTGAGCGTTCCGATCTGCCGTCGGATATCAACGAAAGCCTGATCATCGAGCTCTACTCGAAGTAAGAAGACCGGTTGCCACTGGTTTTCCGCGGCAAACACACCACCTGAAGAGTCCGACAGGATTCTTGGAGTCAACCTCATATGGCGGGATCGTCAACCAACGTGCTGCGTCCGCGCGGCATCCAAGTCGAGCGCATCGGCAACAACCGCGCCCGCGTCGTCGTCGAACCGCTGGAGCGCGGGTTTGGCCACACGCTCGGCAACGCGTTGCGCCGCGTGCTGCTCTCGTCCATCCCGGGCAGTGCCATCATCGAAGTCGAAATCGACGGCGTGCTGCACGAGTACACCACGCTCGAAGGCCTGCAGGAGGACGTCATCGAAGTCCTGCTGAACCTGAAGGACGTCGCGATTCGCATGCACAGCGGCGACGAGACCACGCTTACGCTCAGCAAAAAGGGCAAGGGCGTTGTGACCGCGGCTGACATCAAGGTCGACCATACGGTCGAGATCGTCAATCCGGATCACGTGATCTGTCACCTGACCAAGGATATCGCGCTGAACATGCGCCTGAAGGTTGCGCGCGGCGTCGGCTACCAGCCGGCCACCGCCCGTCGCCTGCCGGACGAGGAAGCGCGTCCGATCGGCCGCCTGCAGCTCGATGCCTCCTATTGCCCGGTCCGCCGCGTCGCCTACAACGTCGACAGTGCGCGTCTGGAGCAGCGTACCGATCTCGACAAGTTGGTGCTGGACGTCGAAACGAACGGTGCGATCGATGCCGAGGAAGCGGTGCGCAACGCCGCCGAGATCTTGCAGGATCAGATCAGCGTGTTCGGTGATTTCACACGTCGCGAAAGCGCCGATGCGAAGACCGACAAGGGTGGCGTCGATCCGGTGCTGCTGCGTCCCATCGACGACCTCGAGCTGACCGTGCGCTCGGCCAATTGTCTCAAGGCCGAGAGCATCTACTACATCGGCGATCTCGTGCAGAAGACCGAGGTCGAGTTGCTGAAGACGCCGAATCTCGGCAAGAAGTCGCTGACCGAGATCAAGGACGTGCTCTATCAGCGTGGCCTTCAGCTTGGCATGAAGCTCGAAAGCTGGCCGCCGCCGGGGCTGGTGCACGGCATGCAGCTGGGTTGATCGATTGCTTTTGCGATCATTCTGGATCGCCAGGCAGGAACCGGTTCGGCGAGTTTGCGCGCAAGCGCCCTCGCCGAATGTTTGACCAGAAGCTCGTTTCAATCGGGCATATAACAGCGGGCAACCGCGGGAAGCCGGACGCAGGAGCCGGTTTCTCATAACAATCGGATATCGAGGATTTCACCATGCGCCACCAGAAAGCCGGTCGCAAATTCAACCGGACCAGCAGCCATCGCGAAGCGATGTTCAAGAACATGGCTGCGTCGCTGTTCAAGCACGAGCTGATCCGCACGACCTTGCCGAAGGCGAAGGAACTGCGTCGCGTCGCCGAGCCGCTGATCACCTTGGCCAAGGTCGATGGCGTCGCCAATCGCCGCCTCGCGTTCGCGCGCCTGCGCGACAAGGAAGCGGTCGGCAAGCTGTTCGTCGAACTCGGCCCGCGTTACCGCGAGCGCAAGGGCGGTTACTTGCGCCTGCTCAAGTGCGGCTTCCGCGTCGGCGACAATGCGCCGATGGCGTATGTCGAGCTGGTCGATCGTCCACAAGCCAGCACCGAAGAGGCGGCGGATTGATCGCTCGACCGACAGACAAGTACGAGCCCCGGCATGTCCGGGGCTTTGCTTTTGCGGGATCGGAAAAGCGTTCCAGCGACGCGCTCGGTCCTGCGTCGTTCGTCGTCTGGTTTCTCGGCATTGTGCTTGGTTTGCTCTATGCGACGGCGATCACATACTCGTTCGCGGGCAGCGAGCATGGCGACGAGATCTATCACTACGCGCAGATCCACTTGTTCCGGATCGGCGATTTCCGTGTCCTCGATACTTACCTGACTACGATCCCCGGCTATCACGCGGTGGTTGCCGTGTTGCTCAAGTTGGCGGGTTTGGATTCGCTCGGCGCCGCACGCGCGATCAACGCGATGATCGGCCTGGTGATGTTGGCCACCTTCCACGCACTGCGGCGGCGCGTGTGGCCAGCTACCGAATGCGTCGCCACGGCGCAGCTTGTCGCGCTGCCGATCCTTGCGCCGTATTTCTTCCTCGTCTATACGGACGTGCTTGCACTCGCACTGATCCTTGGTGCCGTTGCGGCGATGCTTGCGCGTCGACACGTTTTGTCGGCATTGCTGCTCGTATGCGTCGTGGCCGTGCGGCAGAACGATGTCGTATGGGCGGGGTTCGTTGGTCTGCTGGCCGTATGGCCGTCTTGGCGTGAAAATACCCTGACGCATTGGAAATCGATTGTGTCGATCGCTCTGCCATATGCATTGCCGGTCGTCACGTTCCTGGCGTTCTGGGCATGGAATGGTTCGATCTCGCTGTCGCATGGCCAAGCCGCGCTGCATCCGGAGTTGACGCTGCACTTCGGCAATCCGTTCTTCGCCTTGCTGCTTGTCGGCGTGTTGATGCCGTTGCACGTGCTTGCGGGCTTGCGCGATTTCGTTGGGTGGTTGCGTGGCCGACTGTGGCTGCTCGCCATTCCGCTCACGCTTTTCGCGCTGTACTGGTTCGGGTTCCGCGCCGACAACCCGTACAACGGCGCGATGCCTGCTTTCCTGCCGCGGAATGCGTTCCTGCTCGCGCTCGATCGCGAGCCGTGGCTGCGGGCCGCCGCCGGCATTGTCATGGTGGTGGCCTTCTGTGGACTCGCCGCCACGCGACTGCGTCCATCGGCGGCGGCGTGGCTGTATCCGATCGCGGCCTTCTTCCTCGCCGCGTCTTGGTTGATCGAGCAGCGTTACGCGCTGGTGCCCATCGTGCTGTGGCTCGCGTTTCGTGAGCAACGCGCGCGTTGGATGGAGTATGCGACTCTGGCACTTTGGCTGGTTCTCGCGGTCTGCCTTTTCTCCGGAGTCGTCACGGGTCGCTTCTTCCTGTAGACGCACGCGCTTCGCATCCGGATATTCCACTTTTCACTTATCGGGGAATGCAATGAATCCGAATCCGTTCGCGTGGTCATTCCGCGCGCAGTTTCTCACCGGGGCGCTGGTCTGCATCGCGTTGCTGGCCTACGCGCTGTTCGAACAGTTCCAGATGGGCGTGGAACCCTGTCCGAAGTGCATTTTCCAGCGCGTCGCGTTCCTTGCGATGGCCATCATTTTTCTCGTCGGCGGCTTGCACTCGCCGCGCCGTAACGGTCGGCGCGCCTATGCGATGCTGGTCGCAATCGCAGCGGCGGTCGGTGCGGTTGTCGCAGTTCGCCATTTGATCGTGCAGTTCTCGCCGCAGGATCCGCTGACTGCAGGCTGTGGTCCGGGCCTCAACTACCTGCTTGATTCCTTCCCGATCGCCGAGGCGATCAAGAAGGCGTTCATGGCGACGGGCGATTGCGGCGAGATCAGCTGGACCTTCCTTGGCTTGACGATGCCGGGCTGGACCTTGATCTGCTACGTGCTGCTTGGTGCCGGCGCGCTCTGGGCCGGCTTTCGCCGTCGCGCCATCGCATAGTCGCGCGCCATGAGCTGTGGCATGATGAATTTTCCGCAGCGCAACAAATCATGGCCGCCATGAGATCGTCCGAACGCAACCTGCATCCTGTTCGCGAAGCCGCCAATTGGGCGCCGTCGTCATGGCAGGGGTTTCCGCACACGCAGCAACCGGTGTATGCGGACGCGGACGAACTCGGGCGCGCGCTGGCGCAACTGCACGAGCTGCCGCCGCTGGTCACGTCGTGGGAAATCCTCGCGCTGAAGCGCCTGCTCGCCGATGCGGCCGAGGGCAAGCGCTTCCTGCTGCAGGGCGGTGATTGCGCCGAGAGTTTCGCCGACTGCAGTTCGCCGCCGATTTCGAACCGGTTGAAGGTCATGCTGCAGATGAGCCTCGTGCTCGTGCATGGCCTGAAGCTCCCGGTCGTGCGCGTCGGCCGCTTTGCCGGCCAATACGCGAAGCCGCGTTCGGCCGATACCGAAACGCGCGATGGCGAGACGTTGCCGTGCTACCGCGGCGACCTCGTCAACGATGCCGCGTTCGCCGCCGAGGCGCGCCGCGCCGATCCGCAGCGGATGATCCGCGGCCACGCGCATTCGGCGATGACGATGAACTTCGTGCGCGCGCTGATCGACGGCGGCTTCGCCGACCTGCATCACCCCGAATACTGGGATCTGGCCTGGGTCGAGCATTCGCCGTTGCAGGGCGAGTATCGGCAGATGGTCGAGTCGATCGGCAATTCGCTGCGTTTCATGGAAACGCTCGCCGGCGAGTCGATCGGCAGCTACCAGCGCGTCGATTTCTACACTTCGCACGAAGCGCTGGTGCTGCACTACGAACAGGCGTTGACGCGCCAGGTGCCGCGCCAATGGGGCTGGTTCAACCTGTCCACGCATTTCCCGTGGATCGGCATGCGCACGGCCGCGCTGGATGGCGCGCACGTCGAGTACTTCCGCGGACTGCGCAACCCGATCGCGGTGAAGGTCGGGCCCTCAGTCACGCCCGATCAGCTGTTGCGCTTGATCGACGTGCTCGACCCCGACAACGACCCCGGCCGCCTCACCCTGATCCACCGCATGGGTGCTGCGAAGATCGAATCCGCACTGCCGCCGCTGCTCGCTGCGGTGAAGTCGGCCGGACGCAAACCGCTGTGGGTTTGCGATCCGATGCACGGCAACACCGAGACGCTCGGCAACGGTGTCAAGACGCGCCGCTTCGAGAACATCCGCAACGAACTCGACCTTGCCTTCGATGTGCACGCTGCGGTCGGCACGCGCCTCGGCGGCGTGCATCTGGAACTGACCGGCGAGAATGTCACCGAATGCCTCGGCGGCGCGCGTGACCTGACCGAAACCGATCTTGCCCGCGCCTACAAGTCGCAAGTCGATCCGCGGCTCAACTACGAGCAATCGCTGGAACTGGCGATGCTGATCGTGCGCAAACGCGGCGTCACGGCGCAGCCGGCGTAAGAATCCGCTGCGCGGTGAGTCGCCGGCAGGCAATGGGCGCTGCGGGTGCATGAATGTACTGCGTGGTTGTCGCCAGCCCGAGGACGACCGCGAATGCCGGATTCGCCGATGGCTCGAACAGCACCCCGGGTCGAACCGGAGTGCTGTGGTATCGCGCGCGTTGGCGAATCAGGCCACCTGACGCGATGCCCGCTTGCGGTCGTTCTCGGTGAGGTGCTTCTTGCGCAGGCGGATTTCCTTCGGCGTGACCTCGACCAGCTCGTCGTCCTCGATGAAGTCCAGCGCCTGCTCCAGCGAGAACTTCAACGCCGGGGTCAGCTTGATCGCATCGTCCTTGCCCGAGGCACGCATGTTGGTCAGCGGCTTGGTCTTGATCGCGTTGACGGTCAGGTCGTTGTCCTTGGAGTGGATGCCGACCAGCTGGCCTTCGTACACCTGGTCGCCTTCGGCGGCGAACAGGCGGCCGCGCTCCTCCAGCGGGCCCAGCGCATAGGCCGGGGTTTGGCCGGGCGCGTTGGCGATCATCACGCCGTTCAGGCGTTTGGCGATGGCGCCCTGTTCCTTCGGGCCATAGTGGTCGAATACGTGGAACAGCAGGCCCGAGCCCTGGGTCAGGGTCTTGAACTCGTTCTGGAAACCGATCAGGCCGCGCGCCGGAATCTTGAAGTCGAGGCGCACGCGGCCCTTGCCGTCGGGCTCCATGTTCTCCAGCAGGGCCTTGCGCATGCCCAGCTTCTCCATCACGCCGCCCTGGTGCTGTTCCTCGACGTCGACCACCAGCTGTTCGACAGGCTCCATCATCTGCCCATCGATCTCCTTGATGATGACTTCCGGGCGGGATACGGCCAGTTCATAGCCTTCGCGGCGCATGGTTTCGATCAGCACGGACAAATGCAGTTCGCCGCGGCCGGAAACCAGGAACTTGTCGGCGTCCTCCAGCTGCTCGACCTTGAGCGCCACATTGTGCACGGCCTCGCGCTCCAGACGCTCCTTGAGCTGGCGGCTGGTCAGGAATTTTCCGCCGGACAAATCCTTGTTGCCGGAGAACGGCGAGTTGTTGACCTGGAAGGTCATCGAGATGGTCGGCTCGTCCACGGTCAGCGGCGGCAGCGCCTCGGGGGCTTCCAGCGCGCACAGGGTGTCGGAGATGGTCAGGTCCTGGATGCCGGAGATGGCCACGATGTCGCCGGCCTGTGCTTCCTCGACTTCGAGGCGCTCCAGGCCCATGAAACCGAGCACCTGCAGGATCTTGCCCTGGCGCCTTTTGCCTTCGCGGCTGATGACGACGACCGGCTGGTTTTTCTTGACCTTGCCGCGCTGGATGCGGCCGATGCCGATCAGGCCGACGTAGCTTGAATAGTCGAGCTGGCTGATGCGCATCTGGAACGCGCCTTCGCCGTCGACCGGCGGCTTGGGTACGTGCTGCATGATCGCCTCGTACAGCGGCGTCATGTCGCCCGAGCGCACGTCCGCGTCGTGGCCGGCGTAGCCGTTCAGGCCGGAGGCGTAGATGACCGGGAAGTCCAGCTGCTCGTTGGTCGCACCGAGGCGATCGAACAGGTCGAAGGTCTGGTCGAGCACCCAGTCCGGGCGCGCGCCGGGGCGGTCGACCTTGTTGATCACGACAATCGGCCGGAAGCCCATCTGGAACGCCTTCTGGGTAACGAAGCGCGTCTGCGGCATCGGCCCGTCCATCGCGTCGACCAGCAGCAGCACCGAGTCGACCATCGACAGCACGCGCTCGACCTCGCCGCCGAAGTCGGCGTGGCCGGGCGTGTCGACGATGTTGATGCGGTTGTCCTGCCAAGTGATGGCGGTGTTCTTGGCCAGGATCGTGATGCCACGTTCCTTTTCCTGGTCATTGCTGTCCATCACGCGCTCGGCCAGCACGGTGCGCTCGTTCAGCGTGCCGGACTGCTTGAGCAACTGGTCGACCAGCGTGGTCTTGCCGTGGTCCACGTGGGCCACGATCGCGATATTGCGGAGTTTTTCGATGGACATGCGAATGGGCGGCGCCCGCAAAGGCGTCGCGACCGGAAATAGGAGGGAGGCGGATTATACGCAGGTTGGCGTTGCGCCGCAGCATGCGATTGTGCGGCGCGCCGTGGATGCGGCGGCGCATGCCGACAGTGGTTCGGTTAGAGTTCGCACCCCGCTGCCGGCGTGCCGGCGCACCTTTGCATCCGAGGAGTACCCCATGGCCCTGAAAGCCACCATCACCACGTCGCGCGGCCCGATCCACGTGACCCTGTTCGACGACAAAACCCCGCTGACTGTCGCCAGTTTCGTGAATCTCGCTCAGCGCGGTTACTACGACGGGCTGACGTTCCATCGCGTGATCCCGGACTTCATGATCCAGGGCGGCTGCCCGCATGGCAGCGGTACCGGCGGCCCGGGCTACAAGTTCGAAGACGAGATCGTTCCGGGCCTGAAGCATGACCGCCCGGGCATCCTGTCGATGGCGAACGCGGGCCCGCGCACGAATGGCAGCCAGTTCTTCATCACGCACGTCCCGACGTCGTGGCTGGACGGCAAGCACACCGTGTTCGGCGCGGTGGTCGGCAGCGAAGACCAGAAGGTCGTCGATGCGATCCGTGGCGAAGACACGATCGAGTCGATCCGCGTTGAAGGCGACACTGCGCCGCTGCTGGAAAAAGAGAAGGCGCGCATCGAGCAGTGGAACGCGGCGCTCGACGCGGCCGGATTCAAGGCGCGCTGAATCCCTTCGGGAAATGCGTGATCGCCCGCTTCGGTGCCGAAGCGGGCGATCGTCGCCGGGTTCAGGCGCTATTGCGTTTGAAGACGCGGTAGATCGCGAGGAGAATCAGCGAGCCGATCACCCCGCCGATGAAGCCTGACGGCTGGATCTCGCCGCCGGGGCCTGTGGTGCCGAACACCACGCTGCTGAGCCAGCCGCCGAGGAACATGCCGGCGACGCCGAGCAAGCCGGTGATGATGAAGCCGCCCGGGTCCTTGCCCGGCATCAGGAACTTCGCGACGATGCCGACGACCAATCCAACGATGAACAGCCACAACCAGGACATGGGAACCTCCGTTCGCGGGGGAAAAACGCCGTCGCACTGTAGCGCAGGAATGCAGGCCGCGGCGCGCGCGCAACACCACTTCACGATCCGGCTCGGCGGCCGGCACATTCGGGCTGTGTGCTAGAATCGGCGACTTTCCAGCTCGTTCCGAGCTCGCATTTTTCCCGAGGATTTTCATGCCCACTCTCGCCGCGCGCATGGGGCGCGCCAAGCCCAGCGCGATCATGGCTGTCGCCGAAAAGGCCAAGAAACTCAAGGCCGAAGGTCGCGACATCGTCAGCTTTTCGATTGGCGTGCCGAACTTCCTGCCTGGCGATCACGTCTACGCCGCGGTGCGCGATGCGCTCGCGAAGGACAGTGGCCAGTACGGCTCGAATCGCGGCGCAGATGCGTTGCTCGACGCATTCCTGAAGCATCTCGAGCAGGGCGGCCTGGACGGGTACACGCGCAGGAATCTCGCGACCGGCATTGGCGCCAAGCACGTGCTCTACAACCTCGCCGAAGTGTTGCTCGATCCGGGCGAGACGATCGCATTCTCCGTACCGTACTGGACCAGCTATCTCGACATCGCCGAGATCGTCGACGCGAAAATCCGGCTGATGCCGTGTTCGGCCGCGCAGAACTACAAGCTGACCCCGGCACAACTCGATGCGGCGCTGCCGGGCGTAAAGGTGTTCCTGTTCAACAATCCGTCGAATCCGACCGGCATGGTCTACACGAAGGACGAGATCGCCGCGCTGGCGGACGTGCTGGTCAAGCATCCGGACGTATGGATCATCTGCGACGACATCTACAACCGGATGATCTTCGACGGTATCGGTTACCACAATTTCGTCAATGCACGGCCGGAACTGCGCGATCGCGTGATCCATGTCGACTCGATCTCCAAGACATACGGCATGCCCGGCTGGCGCGTCGGTTTCATCGCCGGGCCCGAAGTCGTCGCCCAGGCGGTCACGACCATGAACTCGAACCACATCACCAACATTCCGGAAATCGTCACCGCCGCCGCGGTCGCTGCCCTGAGTGGTCCGCAGGATGTACCGCAGCACAAATGCGCCGAGTTCCAGGCCAAGCGCGACGAAGTGATGGCGATGATGGATTCGATTCCCGGCGTCGTCTGTCCGCGACCGCAAGGCGCGTTCTACGTGTTCCCTGACATTTCCTGCGCATTCGGCAAGAGTCACCACGACGTGAAGATCGGCAACGACGTCGATTTCTGCAACGCGTTGCTCGAAGCGAAGGGTGTCGCCTGCGTGCCGGGTTCGGCCTTCGGCGATTCGAACGCGCTGCGCATTTCCTACACGTGCCCGACCGCGCAGTTGCCGGAAGGCCTGAAGCGCTTGCGCGAGTTCTTCGCCGAACTCGCATGAGCGCGATGCATCGCCTGTTGCGCGCGCTGGCGATCACATTGGCGATCGTCGCGCTCGCCGCATGCACACGCGTCGCGCCTGTCGACCGGGCAGCGCTGCGTGCCACCGTCGGCGATGAGCCGGTCGTGCTGCTGTCGGCGTCATGGTGCGGTTATTGCCGCAAGCTGCGCGCCGACCTCAAGCAATGGGGCGTGCAATATCGCGAATACGACGTCGAGAGCAGCGAAGCCGGCGTGCATGCGTTCGCGCAGCTTCGTGGTGGCGGTGTGCCGATCCTGCTGGTCGGCGAGCAACGTTTCGATGGTTACGTGCCCAATCAGATCCACGCGTCGTTGCGCGAGGCCGGCATCGTGCCGGCCACCGCCGCACGCTGATTACGTCCAGTTGTCCTTGCGAGGTTAGAAACGATGAAAGCTCCCGTCCGTGTTGCCGTGACCGGCGCCGCCGGCCAGATCGGTTACGCCCTGCTGTTCCGCATTGCCGCCGGCGACATGCTCGGCCCGGATCAGCCGGTGATCCTGCATCTGCTCGAAATCACGCCCGCGCTGCCCTCTCTGCAGGGCGTGGTGATGGAGCTCAACGACTGCGCGTTCCCGACGCTGGCTGGTGTAGTCGCGACCGACGACGTCAACGTCGCGTTCAAGGACGTCGACTACGCATTGCTGGTCGGCGCGCGTCCGCGCGGCCCCGGCATGGAGCGCAAGGATCTGCTCGAAGCGAACGGGGCGATCTTCGCGCCGCAAGGCAAGGCGCTGAACGATCATGCCAAGCGCGACGTGAAGGTGCTCGTGGTGGGCAACCCGGCCAACACGAATGCGTTGATCGCGCAGCAGAACGCGCCGGACCTCGATCCGAACTGTTTCACCGCGATGGTCCGCCTCGACCACAACCGCGCGCTGTCGCAGCTCGCCGAGAAGACCGCGGCACATACGACCGACATCAAGCGCATGACGATCTGGGGCAACCATTCGTCGACGCAATATCCGGACATCCATCACGCGACGGTAAACGGCAACGCCGCGACCGGTCTCGTCGACCAGACCTGGTACAAGGACACGTTCATCCCGACCGTGCAGCAGCGTGGCGCGGCGATCATCAAGGCGCGCGGCGCGTCGTCGGCGGCCTCGGCGGCTTCCGCAGCGATCGACCACATGCGTACCTGGGCACTTGGCACCGCCGAAGGCGACTGGGCGTCGATGGGCATTCCGTCCGATGGCTCCTACGGCATCGCGCCGGGCGTGATCTACGGTTACCCGGTCACCGTGAAGAACGGCAAGTACACGATCGTGCAGGGCCTCGAGATCAATGCGTTCTCGCGCGAACGCATGGATGCGACCGAGCAGGAACTGCGCGAGGAACGCGCCGGGGTCGAGCATCTGTTCGCCAAGCGCTGATCGCGCCTCAAGCCCTCCCTCTTGCGGGAGGGCGATAGCTTTTTTGAAGGCGAGGGCTGAAGCGGGGCTGCCGTGCGCGGTTCCGCCTTCCCCTCGCAACCCGGAGTCCCGATGAACAAGCCCGTTTTCGCCCTGGTCCTGATGGCCATCTCCAGCGCCAGCGCTTTCGCCGCCGAAGGCATGTGGACGCCGGACAATCTGCCGAAGGCAGAGATCCAGCAGCAATTCGGTTTCACGCCGGATGCGAAATGGGCCGAGCACGTGCAGAAGGCAGCGCTGCGCCTGGCTGGGGGCTGCTCGGGTTCGTTCGTGTCGCCTAACGGTCTCGTGCTGACCAATCACCATTGCGTCAATTCCTGCGTGCAGCAGCTTTCCAGCGCAGACAAGGACTACATCAAATCCGGTTTCCTCGCGAAGGACGAAAAAGACGAGGTCAAATGCCCGGAGATCGAACTTAACCGACTCGATCAAATCACCGACGTCACCGCGCGCGTGCAACAGGCGACCGCGGGCAAGTCCGGCGAGGCGTACAGCAAGGCCGAGCGGGCGATCAAGTCCGCGATCGAGAAGGAGTGCGCGGGCAATGAGAGCGAAACGACGCGCTGCGACGTCGTCACGCTCTATCACGGCGGCGTCTACAGTCTCTACCGTTACCACCGCTACCAGGACGTGCGCCTCGCGTTCGCGCCGGAACTGGAAGCCGCATTCTTCGGCGGCGATCCCGACAACTTCAACTTCCCGCGTTACGACCTCGACATGGGGCTGCTGCGCGCCTACGAGAACGGCAAGCCGGTTCGTCCGAAAGACTACTTCCCGTTCTCGAAGAACGGCGCGGGCGAAGGCGAGATGACCGTCATCGTCGGCAACCCGGGCGGCACCGACCGCCAGCTCACGGTATCTCAGCTCGAGCTCGCGCGCGACGACCAGGTCATTTCCTACTTGCTGTTTCTGGCCGAGCGCCGCGGCCTGCTCACGCAGTTCCGCAACGAGAGCGCCGAGCACTGGCGCATCGCGCAGAGCGACCTGTTCGGCACCGAAAACTCCTACAAGGTGTTGCGCGGCCGCCTGTCCGCGCTGCAGGACCCCGCCGTGTTCGACCTCAAGCGCGCGCAGGAGAAGGAGCTGCGCGACTTCGTCGATGCCGATCCCGCACGCAAGCAGAAGTACGGCGAAGCCTGGGACGAGATCGCCAAGGCGGTCGCGGTCGAGCGCAACATCGACGACCGCCATTCCTACATCGAGAGCGCGCGCGGTTTCTACTCGCGCTACTTCGGCTACGCGCGCACGCTGGTGCGCGGTGCGGCTGAGCGTTCCAAGCCGGACGCCGAGCGCTTGCGTGAGTACACCGACGCGCGCCTGCCGGGACTGACGCAGAACCTGTTCTCGACCGCGCCGATCTATCCGGACTACGAAAAGGTCAAGCTCGGCTGGTCGCTGACCAAGCTGCGCGAAATCCTCGGCACCGATGATGCGTTCGTGAAGAAGGTGCTCGGCAAGGAATCGCCGGACGACCTGGCCAAACGCCTTGTCGACGGCAGCAAGCTCGGCGATCCGGCCGTGCGCAAGGCGCTGTGGGAAGGCGGCGCGGATGCGATCGCGAAGTCCGATGACCCGTTCATCATGCTTGCACGCAGCGTCGATGGCGACGCGCGCGCGATCCGTGCGCGCTACGAAAACGACGTGGAATCCGTTGTCGACAAGAACTCCGAACTGATCGCCGCAGCGCGTTTCGAGAAGTACGGCACCAGCGTCTATCCGGACGCTACCTTCACGCAGCGTTTCTCGTTCGGCAAGGTCGAGGGCTGGGACGAGAAGGGTGTGCCGGTCAAGCCGTTCACCACGATCGGTGGCGCGTTCGAGCACGCGACGGGTTCGTATCCATTCGCGCTGCCGCAAAGCTGGCTGGACGCGAAGGCGGCCGGCCATCTGAACCTCGACCAGCGCTACGATTTCGTCAGCACCAACGACATCATCGGCGGCAACTCCGGCAGCCCGGTGGTCAACAGGAACGCGGAAGTCGTTGGTCTGGTGTTCGACGGCAACATCCATTCGCTCGGCGGCAACTACTGGTACGACGCGCGCCTCAATCGCGCGGTGTCCGTGCACAGTGGCGCGATCATGGAAGCGCTGCGCAACGTCTACCACGCGGATGCGCTGGTGAAGGAACTGGAAGCGGCGCGCAAGCGCTGAGGGCGCCTCGAAGGGCAGTCATCGAGGCGGGAAGGTCGCGTAACGGGCTCCGCGGACCGCGACCAAAGTCGCGGGTGTGCTGCTCCGGCTTCCGGCTAGGCTTGGCGAGCCAGCCGGAGGAGATGCGCGATGGGATACGACGAACTCTACCGCCAGTCGATCGAGCAGCCCGAGGTGTTCTGGGCGGAGCAGGCGAAGGCGATCGACTGGCGCACGCCGCCGCATCGGATTCTCGATTATTCGAAGCCGCCGTTCCGGCGCTGGTTCGTTGGCGGCCAGACGAATCTGTGCCACAACGCGGTCGATCGCCACCTCGCCGCGCGCGCCGATCAGCTTGCCCTGGTCGCGATCTCGACCGAGACGAACATCACGCGCGAGATCAGCTATCGCGAACTGCACCGCGAGGTGAACACATTCGCGGCGGTGTTGAAATCGCTCGGTGTCGGTCGCGGCGATCGCGTCGTCGTCTACATGCCGAACATGGCCGAGGCGGTGTTCGCGATGCTCGCTTGCGCGCGCATCGGCGCGATCCATTCGGTCGTGTTCGGCGGCTTCGCCGCGCACAATCTCGCGTTGCGCATCGATGATGCGAAACCGAAGTTGCTGATCTGCGCCGATGCCGGCATGCGCGCCGGCAAGGTGATTCCGTACAAGCCGCTGGTCGACGCGGCGTGCGCCGAGGCCGCGTTCCCGCCACCGCGCGTGCTGATCGTCGATCGCGGACTCGATCCTGATGCCGCGCGCGTCCCCGGTCGCGACGTCGAATACATCGGCCTGCATGCGCGCCACGACGGCGCGCTGGTCGATGTCGAATGGCTCGAATCGAACGAGCCGAGCTATCTGCTCTACACCTCGGGTACCACCGGCAAGCCGAAGGGCGTGCAGCGCGACGTCGGCGGCCATGCGGTCGCGCTGGCGCTGTCGATGCGCACGACGTTCGACGTCGGGCAGGGCCAGGTGATGTTTTCCACGTCGGATGTCGGCTGGGCCGTCGGCCATTCGTACAACGTCTACGCACCGCTGCTGGTTGGCGCCACCTCGATCCTCTATGAGGGATTGCCGACGAATCCCGATGCCGGCATCTGGTGGCGCATCTGCGCGGACTACGGTGTACGCACGATGTTTTCGTCGCCGACCGGCATCCGCGTGCTGAAGAAGCACGATGCGGCGTGGCTGAGGGCGCACGACCTGTCGAAACTGCACTGGCTGTTCCTCGCCGGCGAACCGCTTGACGAACCGACCGCGCACTGGATCAGCGAGGGCATCGGCAAGCCCGTCATCGACAACTACTGGCAGACCGAAACCGGTTGGCCGGTGCTGACCCTGCAACCCGGGCTTGACCTCAAGCCGATCAAGCTCGGCTCGCCGGGGCTGCCGAATTTCGGCTATCGCCTGCGCGTCATCGACGAGATCACCGGCGAGGACGCCGCGGCCGGCGAGAAGGGCGTGCTCGCATTCGTGCCGCCGCTGCCGCCCGGCTGCCTCAGCACGATCTGGAACGACGACGAGCGCTTCCTGCACAGCTACTTCGGCCATTTCAGGGAGTTGCTGTACAGCTCACTCGACTGGGCGATCCGCGATGCGGACGGCTACACCTTCATCCTCGGCCGCACCGACGACGTCATCAATGTCGCCGGCCACCGGCTCGGCACGCGCGAGATCGAGGAAGCGGTCGCCACGCATCCGGTCATCGCCGAGGCCGCGGTCGTCGGCGTGCACGACGCGGTGAAAGGGCAGGTGCCGATCGTGTTCGCGACCTTGAAGGCAGCCACGTCTGACGAAGCCGCGCGGCACGCTGTGGCAGACGCGCTGCAACAGCGTGTCGTCGAACAACTCGGCGGCATCGCACGTCCGGCGCGCGTCTATATCGTCAATGCGTTGCCGAAGACGCGCTCGGGCAAGCTGCTGCGGCGTTCATTGCAGGCGCTGGCCGAATCGCGCGATGCGGGCGACTTGTCGACATTGGACGATCCGAACGCGCTCGAAGAATGCCGCAACGCGCTGGCGAAGGGGCCTGCGAGCGGCAGCTAGTGCGGTCGCCGGCCACGTTCGTCGCGCTTGCGCGGCAGCGCGATGCGCTAAAATCCTCTTTTCGACAGGCGCCGAACACGTCCGCTTGCGCGGTGATTCCGGCAAGAGCCGGGATCATGTTCTTCGATCGACGTACACAAATGCTGGATTCCGGCCTTCGCCGGAATGACGAGCATTCGGATGTGCGGGCCCTGTTCATGCCTTCCCCTGCTCACGGAGCCACCATGAATCCACACGCATCCACTGGCGCCCGTTTCCGCGCCGCCGTCGCTGCGGAACAGCCGCTGCAGGTCATGGGCGCGATCACCGCCTACGCGGGCCTGATGGCCAAGCGCGTCGGCTACAAGGCACTGTACCTGTCCGGCGGCGGCGTCGCCGCGAACTCGCTTGGCGTGCCGGATCTCGGCATCAGCACCATGGAAGACGTGCTGACCGACGCGCGCCGCATCGTCGATGCGACGCAGATGCCGCTGCTGGTCGACATCGACACCGGCTGGGGTGGCGCGTTCAACATCGGCCGCACGATCCGTTCCTTCATCAACGTTGGCGTCGCCGCCGTGCACATGGAGGACCAGGTCGGCCAGAAGCGCTGCGGCCATCGGCCGGGCAAGGAAGTGGTGTCGAAAAGCGAAATGGTCGATCGCGTGAAATCCGCGGTCGACGCGCGCACCGATGCCGGCTTCGTCATCATGGCGCGCACCGATGCCGCCGCGGTCGAAGGACTCGACAGCGCGATCGAACGCGCGGTCGCCTATGTCGAGGCCGGCGCCGACATGATCTTCCCGGAAGCGATGAAGACACTCGACGACTACCGCCGCTTCAAGGCCGCGGTGAAGGTGCCGATCCTCGCCAACCTGACCGAGTTCGGCTCGACGCCGTTCTTCACTACCGACGAATTGAAGTCGGCGAACGTCGATATCGCGCTGTACTGCTGCGGTGCGTATCGCGCGATGAACAAGGCCGCGCTGAACTTCTACGAGGGCGTGCGCCGCGACGGCACGCAGAAGAATCTTATCGACACGCTGCAGACGCGCGCCGAGCTGTACGACTTCCTCGGCTACCACGCCTACGAGCAGAAGCTCGACGCGCTGTTCGCGAGCGGCAAGGACGAGTAGGGCACTTCGCCGGTGAAGCCGTGCGGGTCGCAATGATCCCACGGCGCGCTGTTTTGCGTATCTGAGGCTCCCCGAATCGAGGAGCCTTGCATGCCATCGTCCGCCCGCCGTCTCGTCGCGGCACTCGCACTCTCATACGCCCTGTGCTGCGTCGCCCCCGTCGCCGCAGCGGCCTACGACGGCGATCTCGACACTCGCTTCAATCACGACACTGTTCCGGCGGTGAACGGCGGCATCGGCCGCGGTTCGCTGAGCGTCGATTTCGACAACCTCGTCGGCGCGCCGAGCTTCGACGTCGCACGCGGCATCGCGAAGCTGCCGGACGGCAAGTACCTGGTCGCGGCGCTGGTCAATCCGGGCGCGAACGGCAAGGTCGGTCTGGTACGGCTCAATCCCGACGGCACGCGCGATGCCAGTTTCGGGTCGCCCGGCAGCCTCGGCCGCATCCTTCGCAGTGGCGGCGGCACCGGCAGCGGTGGCGGCGTGCTGTCGGTGGCCGGACCGGTCGTGCGCGGCAATCGCGCCTACTACGCCTACACCACCGAAGCGGACTACGGTGGCGGCCAGCACTTCGCGCGCGCGCTGGTGTGCCGCATCGATTTCGACGGCGTGCCGGATACGAACTTCCAAAGTTGGGGTTTCGGCACGAATCCATCCGCGTGGCCGGCCGGTTGCAGCATCGCCGACACGGCGACGCTCGGCTGGGGCGCCGAAGTCAGCGACATCTCGGTTGAACCGGGCTTCGGCTACGTCGTCACCGCGCTTACGTATCGCCAGGGCAGCGCGGCCAACGCGCCGACCAATGGCGCCTTCACCTGGATGAACGACGTCGGCAAGGACGATCTCTCCGGCATCGCGCTGGACCTGCCGCAATTCAAACTCGTAACAGCCGACGGCGATTTCGAGGCGGCGCGCCGCGTGCATTTTTCGCGTGTCGTTGGCGCCAGCGAATACGATTTCTTCCTCGCGCTTGACTACCAGCCGAACGACGGGTCGCCGCATCGCGCCGCGTTGCGCCACTACCACGGCCTCACGCAGCAGCAGGAGGTCGCGTTGCCGGCGTTGTCGCCGACGGCCGGTTCCAGCATCGGCGCGCTGGCGTTCGAGACCGGACCGGGCAACCTCGGTTTCGACACGTTCGCGCTGGTCGTCGCGAATGTCGCCGACGGCGACGTCAGTGGCGCATTGATGCGGCCGGCGCTGACGCGCGTGCCGATCGCGGCGGGCAGCAGCGATCTGCAAGCCGGCATCTTCACCACGTTTCTCGATGGCTTCTGCACCTCGGCCGCGGCATTCGGCTTGCGCGAATCCTGCCTCGTCACCACGGCGCAATACGACCCGGTGTTCCGCCAGCTGTGGCTGGCCGGCAGTTGGCGCATCGAAGGCTCGGCGATCTACGACTACGCACTGGTTGGCCGCCTGCAGCGCGCGACGAACGACATGTACGGACTGTCGCCACTGGTGTCCGCGCAATCGTTCCGCAGCTACGCGTTCAACGCATCGCTCGGCGAAACGCGTCGCCACTGGGGCGCGGCGATGTTGCTCGACAACCTGCAACCGGTGATCACGGGCGACCGCCAGTTGAACGCGAACGACCCCGGCAATGTGAACCACGATGCGCTGGTGTTCCGCCTGCGCGGTGCCGACCGGATCTTCGACGATGGGCTCGAGTTCTGACCGCATCGGCGGCGCACCGAAACCGCTATAGGATCACCGCATGAACGATGACCGCGTGCGCGCCGCGCTGACCGAATTCGAGCATCTGACCGATCTCGACGCAGACCAACGCAAGGCTGCGCTGGCCCGGCTCGCAGCGCGCGATGCCGGTCTTGCGCAGCTGGTGCAGGCGCTGCTGGATCAGGACGACGCGCCTTCGCCATGGCTGCAGCCGGGTCAATCCCACGATGTGCTGCTGCGTGGCATCGACGACGACAGCCATCGCGCCGGCGAACACCTTGGGCCGTTCGTTCTGCTGCGCCGGCTCGGCCGTGGCGGCATGGGCGAGGTCTGGGAAGCGCAGCGGGCCGATGGCGAGTTCGCGCAGCGCGTCGCGCTGAAAATCCTGCATGGGCTCGCGCTGTCGCCTATCGCGCGGCAGCGCTTCCTGCGCGAGCGGCAGGTGCTCGCGCGCTTGGAACACCCCGGCATCGCGCGCCTGATCGATGGCGGCATCGAATCGTCCGGCATTGCGTGGCTCGCGCTGGAATTCGTCGATGGCGAAGCGATCGTCGCGCATGTGCGGCGCGCGCGCCTGACGCGCGTGCAGCGCGTGGTGCTGCTCGAAAGCGTGTGCGACGCGCTCGCTTCCGCGCACCGGCAGTTCGTTCTGCACCGGGACATCAAGCCGGCCAACGTGCTGGTCGATCGTGAAGGGCGCGCTCGTCTGCTCGATTTTGGCATCGCGCGCCTGCTCGACAATGACGAAGACGACGCCGCGAATGGGCCATCGCCGCGCACGCCGCGCTATGCCGCGCCGGAACTCGTACGCGGCGAGGCGACCGGCATCGCCGCCGACGTGTACCAACTCGGCCTGCTGCTCGACGAAGTGCTGGCCGATGCGGACGTGCCGGCGAACCGGCGCGATGTCATCGACGCGGATCTCGCGGCGATAGTCGCCAAGGCGACCGCCGGCGATCCGCGCAAGCGCCATGCGAGTGCGGCTGATCTCGCCGCCGATCTCGCGCGTTGGCGCGGCCACTTCCCGGTGTCGGCGCGGCCGGCGCACTGGGCCTATCGCAGCGAGCGTTTCGTCGCGCGGCACCGCGTAGCGAGCGCGCTCGGCGTGCTCGCCGTGGTCGCGATCCTCAGCGGATTGGCCGGCACCTGGCGTTATGCGATGCGCGAGCAGGTGGCCCGTGCGGCGGCCGAAGTCGCGGCCACGCAAGCGATCGCGGAAGCGGCCACCGCGCGTGGTGTCAGCGACGTACTGACGGCGTTGTTCACCGCCGCCGATCCCTACGTTTCCAATCACCGCGACCTCGGCGCGCGCGATGTGCTGCTCGACGCGGCCACGCAGTTGCAACGTCGCACCGATCTGGCACCGACGGTCTGGCGGCGACTGGTCAATCGCATCGCCGGCGCACTCGATCGCATAGGCGAACTGGCTGCGGCGCGTCCGCTGATCGAACGTGCGGCGACGCAGGCGGGCGAGCCGGCCGAGCGGTCGCTGAGCCTGAGTTACCTGGCCGAACTCGAACGCGCCGATGGCCATTTCGAGCCGTCGCGGGCGCGTTCGCGCGAGGCGCTGGCATTGGCGCGTGCGGCCGGTGACGAGGGTCGCAACGCGCAGGTGACCGCGCTCACCGTGCAGGCCAGCACCGAGGCGTGGGATCACCAGTACGAGGCGGCGATCGCGTTGCTGCGCGAGGCGTTGCCGGTGGCCGCGTCGCTGGGTGCCCCCGAAGCCGCGCAGCGCATCCAGGCCGAGGCGGATCTCGGCCATTTCCTGATCTATCTCGAACAGTTCGACGAAGCCGGACGCCACCTTGAAGCCGCGTCCGCCGCTGCAGCGCGCGAGCCGCAGCGCTGGCGCGCCCTCGGCCATCACATCGCGCTGTCGCAGATATACCTGCTGACGCGACAGCGGCGTTACGCGGACGCGTTGGCCGAGGCCGAGCGACGCCTGCCGGAGAGCGACGAATTGCATGGCGCGGCATCGTCGAACGGTGTGCAGTTGCGCCAGTTGCGTGCGCGTGCGCTGGTCGGACTCAAACGACAGACGGAGGCGGTTGCCGCGTATCGCGCGATCGATGCGTTGCTGCAAGAACAGAACGCGCCGCTGCCGCGCCGTCTCGAAAACGGCTGGTTCATCGCGCTGACCGAGCTTGACGCGACGCGCTACGCGCAGGCGCTGGAAGCCGCCGAGCATCTGATCGCGCTGTCGGCCAATGCGCCGGACGCCGCGCAGTCGCAGGCCGATTTCGTGTTCACCGCCGCCGAGGCGGAACTCGGATTGGGCCGCGGTGATGCGGCACGTCGCCGTCTTGCCGCGTGGCCGCTGGCGGAACAAAAAGAACGCGCCGCGCGCCTGCCGTTGCCGCTGTTGCGGGCCGCGCTCGCCGCCGCATCGTAGGACTCGCGCGCCTGCTACGCTCTCGGCATGCATGAGATCTGCGACGACACCGCACTGTTCACCGAAATCTACCACCAGCTGAAACAGCGCGCGCGCCAGTTGCAGGGTGGCCATGGTGGAACGCTCGACACGACCGCGCTGGTGCACGAGGCATGGTTGAAATTGCGTGGCGCCGGCAGCGCGCCGAGCGATGCGCGCCATCTGTTCCACATCGCTGCGCGGGCGATGCGACAAATCCTGATCGATCATGCGCGCGCGCGTGGCGCGATCAAGCGCGGCAGCGCGCTGCCCGCGCTGGAACTCGACGTGGAACTGGCTGGCGAGGTTGCCGACATGCCAGGCGCGCTGGACCTGATCGCGTTGCTCGATCGCCTGCGTCGCGTAGATGCGCGCAAGGCGGACGTGATCGAATGGCATGTCCTCGGCGGCGTCGGGCTGGTCGACATTGCGCAGGCGCTGGAGATTTCGGACATGACCGTCAAGCGCGACCTCCGCGCGGCGCGCGCGTTGCTGATGCTGTGGGCCGGAGAGGCGCAGGCGGAGCCCGTCGCGGATACCTGAGCCGATCGGCACGGATGCGGTGGCCCTGCGCACCGTTACAATGTGCGCCCCCGGGGCTCGCCTTCGAGGCCCACGATTCCAGCGAACACAGATCTACCGAGCGGATTGGCCGTGCAGATTCCCGACTTCCACGAAATCGCCGAGTTGCGTGATCGCGCCTGCGGGCACGGCTCGGACGTCGACGCCGCATGAGTGCGCTGGATCCCGTTCGCAACGCGAAGCCGCCACGCGAGCGCAACTGGGACGCCTTGGCGGCGCTGATCGCCGCGGCGATCGGCGTGCTTGCGCTGCTGGTGTCCGGCTACACCGCGTACATCCAGCGCCAGCAGGTGCGCGCGCAGGTGTGGCCGTGGCTGGTCGCCGGCAACAACGACCTTGACCAGTCGCTGGTGATCTACAACAAGGGCGTCGGCCCGGCGATCGTGCGTTCGGCGCAGATGTTCGTGGATGGACGTCCGCAGACTGACTGGCATCACGTACTGATCGCGCTCGGTCTGCCGGAGCACGGCTTCGAGCAGTCGACGATCAACCCGAACGTGCTGACCCCGGGCGAGCAGCTGAAGGCAATCAAGTTTCCCGAAGCCGAGCGCTGGCTGGCGTTCCGCGCTGCGGCGAGCAAGCGCCTGACGATCAACGTCTGCTTCTGTTCCACCTTGGACGAATGCTGGATGTACGACGACCGCAATCCGGTCGGCTACAAGGAATCGACCCGACTCGTGCATGACGTGGACCATTGCCCGACCTTGCCCGACGACCAGATTTTCAACAATTGACGCGCGTTTCGTGCCGTCTGCAGGAGAACCCATGAGCGAATCCATCCAGCCCACCTTCAAGCCGAAGAAGTCCGTCGCGCTGTCCGGCGTCGCCGCCGGCAATACCGCGCTGTGCACGGTCGGCCGCAGCGGCAACGACCTGCATTACCGCGGCTACGACATCCTTGATGTCGCCACCACCTGCGAGTTCGAGGAGATCGCGCACCTGCTGGTGCACGGCAAGCTGCCGAACCGCGCGGAACTCGCCGGCTACAAGGCCAAGCTGAAGGCGCTGCGCGGGATTCCGGCCTCGGTCAAGGCGGTGCTGGAAAGCCTGCCGGCGTCGGCGCACCCGATGGACGTGATGCGCACCGGCGTGTCGGCGCTCGGCTGCGCGCTGCCGGAAAAGGACGACCACAACCATCCGGGCGCGCGCGATATCGCCGACCGCCTGATGGCCTCGCTCGGCAGCATCCTGCTGTACTGGTACCACTACGCGGTCAATGGCAAGCGCATCGAGGTCGAGACCGACGACGACTCGATCGGCGGCCATTTCCTGCATCTCCTGCACGGCGAGAAGCCGAGTGAGCTGTGGGTGCGCGCGATGCACACCTCGCTGATCCTGTACGCCGAGCACGAGTTCAATGCATCGACCTTCGCTGCGCGCGTGATCGCCGGCACCGGCAGCGACATGTATTCGGCGATCACCGGTGCGATCGGCGCACTGCGCGGCCCCAAGCACGGCGGCGCCAATGAGGTCGCGTTCGAGATCCAGAAGCGATACGACACGCCGGACGAGGCCGAAGCCGACATTCGTGCGCGCGTCGAGCGCAAGGAAGTCGTGATTGGCTTCGGCCATCCGGTCTACACGGTCAGCGATCCGCGCAACAAGGTGATCAAGGAAGTCGCGCGCGAGCTGTCGGCCGCGCAGAAGAACATGAAGATGTTCGACATCGCCGAGCGCCTCGAAGCGACGATGTGGGAGATCAAGAAGATGTTCCCGAACCTCGACTGGTTCAGCGCCGTCAGCTACCACATGATGGGCGTGCCGACCGCGATGTTCACGCCGCTGTTCGTGATCTCGCGCACCTCCGGCTGGAGTGCGCACGTGATCGAGCAGCGCATCGACGGCAAGATCATCCGTCCGAGCGCGAACTACACGGGGCCGGAGGATCTGAAGTTCGTGCCGATCGATCAGCGCTGAATTTCATGGCGCCGTCGTCCAGGCGTTCGCTGGAGTGATGAAAATGAAAAAGCCGCGCATTCCGCGGCTTTTTCGCTTCGTCGGTACGGACGGCTCAGGAGAGACCTTCTTCCTTCAGCACCTTCAGCACTGCCGAATCGGCTTCCATGCGCGCGACGAACTTCGCGAGATGGTCGAAACCGCCGAGGTCGACGCCGCATGCCTTGGCCCAGCGCGACACGACATAGAGATATGGATCGGCAATCGAACGCGTGCCGGTCAGCCAGTCGCGGCCGGCGAGCTGCTGATCGGCGCGTTCGAACAGGCCGCGCAATTTCGCGCGCGCCGCGTCCTTGGATTTCTCGATCGCAGCGGCGTCTTCCAGGTACGCGGTGGAACCAAACAGCGGATGGAAGGCCGGGTGCACGTCGGCGTTCAGAAACGCGAGCCAGCGATTCACTTCGGCGCGCCCCTTCGGCGTGCCATCGCCGCCCAGTTGTGCTTCCGGATGAGTGTCTGCGAGATAATTCAGGATCGCCGCGTTCTGCGTCAGCACCCAGCCATCCACATCGAGCACCGGTACCGCGCCGGCTGGATTGAGTTTTTTGAACTCCGGCGTTCCGCGTTCTTCGCGGCTGAGCTTCTGCGTCTGGTACGGCGTGCCGATCCATTCCAGCGTGATGTGGTCGGCGAGCGAGCAGGCGCCAGGGGAATAATAAAGTTTCATGGGAATTTCCTGAGGGGATGGGGCGGCCATTTGTAGAGCCCCGCCCTGTCCGCCGCAAGGCTCCGGTGGGGTCCGATTCGCGAACGCATTGTTTCCGTGGCGCGACATCGGTGATGGCTCCGGCGTCGAGCTACAGGCGAGCCGCGAGCCGCGTGCCCTGGTCGATCGCGCGTTTGGCATCGAGTTCGGCGGCGACGTCGGCGCCGCCGATAAGGTGCGCGGGCACGCCCGTGGCAGCGAACTCCGCGTGCAGCGCGCGGTTCGGTTCCTGTCCGGCGCAGATCACGATCGTGTCGACTGCGAGCACCTGCGTCTCATCGCCGATACGGATGTGCAGGCCGGCGTCGTCGATGCGCTCGTAGCTGACCCCGCCGAGCATCGTAACGCGCTTGGCCGCAAGCGTGGCCCGATGCACCCAGCCGGTCGTCTTGTTGAGTCGCTTGCCGGGCTTTCCGGGTGTGCGTTGTAGCAGCCAGACCTGACGTTCTGGTTTTTCGGGTGCCGGCTTGACCAGTCCGGCACGCGCGACGAGCGTGGTGTCGACACCCCATTCGCGCATCCAGCGCGCGACGTCGGTGGTTGGCGAAGGCGCGTTCTCGATCAGGAACTCGGCGACATCGAAACCTATGCCGCCGGCGCCGATGATCGCGACGCGCGCGCCGATCGGCGCGTGGCCGGCGAGCACATCGACATAGCTCAGCACGTTCGTGCGATCGCCGCCGGGGATGTCCGTTCCGCGCGGAGTCACGCCGGTCGCGAACACGACTTCGTCGAACCCGCGCAGCCGTTCCAGTGTCGCGCGTGTGGACAGTCGCAGGTCGATGCCAAGCTGTTCGATGCGTCGCCCGAAATAGCGCAGCGTTTCGACAAACTCTTCCTTGCCTGGAATCCGCTTGGCCATGTTGAACTGGCCGCCGATTTCCGGCGCCTGGTCGAACACGGTCACCGCATGACCGCGCTCGGCCAGTGTAGTGGCGCAGGCAAGCCCGGCCGGACCGGCTCCGACCACGGCGATGCGCTTCTTCGTCGACGCCGGGGAAATCACCAGTTCCGTTTCGTAACAGGCGCGCGGATTGACGAGGCAGCTCGCGCGCTTCTTCTCGAACACGTGGTCGAGACAGGCCTGGTTGCAGGCAATGCAAGTGTTGATGTCGGTCGCGCGATCATCGCGCGCCTTCGCCACCCACTGCGGATCGGCCAGCAGCGGACGCGCCATTGACACCATGTCGGCGTTTCCCTCGGCGAGGATGCGCTCGGCGACGTCCGGCATGTTGATGCGGTTCGTCGTGATCAGCGGGATCTTCACCTCCTGCTTCATGCGCCGCGTGACCCAGGCGAAACCCGCGCGCGGCACGCTGGTGACGATGGTCGGGATGCGCGCCTCGTGCCAGCCGATGCCGGTGTTGAGCAGGGTCGCGCCGGCGGCCTCGATCTTCTTCGCGAGCATCACGATCTCGTCCCAGCTCTGGCCGCGCTCGACCAGATCGAGCATCGACAGGCGATAGACAATGATGAAGTCGCGCCCGACCGCCGCGCGCATGCGTTTGACGATTTCGACCGGAAAGCGCTGGCGTTTCTCGACCGAACCGCCCCAGTCGTCCTCGCGCCGGTTCGTGCGCTCGACGAGGAACTCATTGATGAGGTAACCCTCCGAGCCCATCACTTCGACGCCGTCGTAGCAGGCGTCCTGCGCCTTGCGCGCGCAGTTGACGAAGTCGCCAATCGTGCGTTCGACACCGCGTGCTGAGAGCGCACGCGGCGTGAACGGCGTGATCGGCGACTTGATCTTCGACGGCGCCACCGACAGCGGGTGATACGAATAGCGCCCACCGTGCAGGATCTGCATGCAGATGCGGCCGCCTTCCGCGTGCACCGCGCGCGTGACCTTGCGATGCCGCGCGACATGCCACGGCATCGACATGCGCCCGCCGAACGGCGTCAGCCAGCCCTCGATGCTCGGTGCAAGACCGCCGGTCACGATCAGCCCGACGCCGCCGCGCGCGCGTTCGGCGAAATACGCGGCGAGCTTGTCGTAGTCGCGCGCGTGGTCTTCGAGACCGGTGTGCATCGAGCCCATCAAGACGCGGTTCGGCAAGGTGACATGGCCGAGATCGAGCGGGGCGAACAGGTGCGGGTAGCGCACGGCGTGGCCTGGATTCAAACGGGCGTATGAAGATGCCCGGATCGCGTCACCGCGACAAGTCCCGTCGCGCACCGTTTCATCGATGGGCCGAGGCACCCCACAGCTCGTAGCTGCTTTCGCTGACCATGCCATCGCCGAGCGGACGGATCTCGAAGGCCAGTTCCACAGCGGGAGCCGGCAGCGCGAAGTCGACGTCCATCTGCGACCAGCGGCGCGCGGGATTGGCCTGCACGTTGGGCCACGCGCCGACCTTGGTGCCGTTGACCCACAGGTCGGCCGCCTGCCCGGCGATGCCGGCATCGAAGGTGCGGCGCAGGCGGAAGTTCGTTCCCGCTGTTGCGGCGGCCAGGACGAATCGGCTCGGCGTGGTTCCGCGGCAGACGCGCGCCGTGAGTGATGTCGGCGATTCGTCGCCGAAGGTCGCGGTCTGCGCCGAGCAGGTCGAGTCGATGCCGCGCTGATAGTGTGCTGCCGCTTCGGAAACGGTATCGCCAAGTTGCAGCGAGGCGAGTGCGGACTGTGCGGGTGCCGGCTCGCCGTAGTAGAACGCGACGCTGCGCAGGCACATCGGCTCGGTGCCGTAGGCGCCGTTTCCCATTTTGAAGATGATCGACTGGCGCCAACTCGGTGCGTCGGTCAGGAACCAGCGGTACATCGAGGTGGCATCGTCCGTGCCGCCGCGATGCACGAGCGTTGCACCGGTCAGCGGATGGCTGAACTCGCGCTGGTCGAAATAGAAGCCGCCGTTGAACAGGTCCTCGACGCCGGTGCCATACCACAAGGGCTGCACGCTGCCGTCGAAATACAGGCGCTCGTCGCCTTCGAGGTAGTAGCCGCCGCTGCGCGTGCCGTCGCCGGTCATCCACATGGCAAGGCCGAGCAGGCGCCCTGTACCGGTGTGCGCAAGCAGCACTTCGTCGCCGCTCAACATGGGTGTGGTCGGGCAAGACGCGTGGCGATACGCGCGGAACGTGCCGGCGTTGTCCGGCGGCGGCGTCGGGTCTGTCTGCACGCTTGAACGCAGTTGCACGCGCGGGCCACCCGCGCCATCGCGCATGCGCAGTTCGATCGAGGCGGAGCTTCGGTATGGCATCGGGATGGTCGAGTAGAACGCGCCGTCGATGTCGAGGCCGGCGAACAGGCCGCGTGGCGGCTGTGCGTCGAGCGTGTCGGCGGTGAAGAACTCGGCCAGCGGCAGATCCACCGTGCGCTCGCCGTCGAACGTGAGGACAATCCGCAGGTCATCGATGCGGGAGCGATCGACCCTAATGCGCATGCCGCGCAGCCAGCCGCGACCTTCGGCACGCCAGATCGTCTGCGATCGCGCCGTGGACGTGAGTGTGTCGATGCGTTCGCCGGGGCCGAGCTGCGGATCGATCACCCGATCGCGCGAAATCGGCAGGCGCTTGGCGAGCATCAGATTCTGCAACCACGGTTGCGCCAACAGCCAGGCCAGCGGCTGGAATTGTGCCTGCGAACCGAACGCTGCGATCGGTGTTCCATCCGGAACCTGCGTGTAGTTGAGCTGGTACCACAGGCGCAGGTCCGCGCCATGCAGCAGCGCAACCTTGATGCCATGCCGGTACGGCAACTGCAGGTATGAGACATTGCCGCCGCTCGATAACGTCCTGTCATAGCCGAGCGGGACCGGCGATGTGGCACGATTGGCGCCCGTGTTCGCAGGCTCGCGGAAGTAGTCCGCCAGCGACATGTCGATCGCGGGTTTCGCCTCGCCATCGAAATAGACGCGCAGCCGCACGTTGGCCGGCAGGTCGGTGCTGACGCCGTCGCCGGTCGTCATCCAGATGCGCGTGATGGCGCCCGCGCCGGGCTGCTCGAAGAGCACACCCTGCTCGCCGTCCGGTGTCGATTCGATGCGGATGAAGCGCTGCCCGCCGCGCCCGACATCCACGGATGTGCGGTCGTAGCGGCATCCATCGAGGCAATAGCTGCTGGCTAGGTAGCTGCCGTGGTTGCCGCCGACCAGGGCGACCTGACGGATGTCGTTCCAAGGTTCCCATGGCAGCGGTTCGCTGCGCATTTGCGCGGTCGCGCTCAATGACCACGCAGACAGAAGCGTGCAGGCGGCCAGCCGACTCAGGTATGTCATTGCGTCACCCCTGCCTGCCCCGGAGTGAAGATGCCCGGATGCGGCGGGCTCGGCAACCGATTTGATCGGCCGCGGTGACGTGGTCTCGCCGAGCGGCTTGCGGGATTGCCGGGCGATTCCATGGTGGCGCATCGCTGGCGCCGTCACATGAACCCGACTGCGGGTGCCGCCGCTATCCTTCGTTCTGCACAAGCGCCGATACGGCATTCCTTCGCGCGCGAAAGCGCGATGCTCAGAGTTCGTCGCCACGAAAATCGTCAATCGGGGAGTCGCCATGTCAAGATTTTTTGTCCTGCTGTTCCTGTTGCTGCCCGCGTTCGCCAGCGCTGCGCCCGATCGTGCCGGGCTGATCTCCGCATGGGAGGCTGCAATGCGTGTCGACGGCACGCTGGAGGTGCAGGATGATGGCGATTATCGCTACCGCAGCGAGTCGCTCGGTTACGACGGCCGAGTGAGGCTGCTGACGAGCGATCGTGCGGTCGCAGGGAACGCCGGGCGCGATGACTTACGGAATGGAGGCCGTTGGTTCGGTCGATTTTGAATTGCCAGATCTTCCCGCCTCATCGCAAGGCTCCCCATCGTCGGGGCTCGTGAGCTGGAAGGCGGAACGCCAGAGCTTTTTCTATGACGCCAACAAGCCGAGCTGGTTGACGATGGCGCAATGGCGCGACGATCAAATACAAGGCGACGACGGAGGCGCTGCGACGCCGTGGTCGCCTTGGCTGAGTACGTATGGCCTGTTGGTCGGGCTGCTGATTTTCCTCGTGGCAGTGCTCTGGGGCGCCGCGCGCCAGCAACGCCGCGTGCGCGGTTTGCTGGCCGAGTCGCACAAGGTCAATCGCATGGGGCGCGAGAATATCGAGCGCGCGGCGGCGCTGCGTGAAGCGCAGGTGGCTGCGGCGCAGGAATCGCTGGAACTGGCGCGGCGCAACGCGGCGGTGCTGGAGGCGATTCTCGCGCGATTGCAGCGGCTCTCGCCGCCCTGACACGCGCCGTCTTGCGTCGCCTCGTTTGCGAGGTTCCATGGCGCGTGTCTGGCACAATAGACAGTCTTCGGATGGCCCCGTCGCGCTTGAATCACAGCGTGTCGGATGCGTCCCCCGCTTGCACGGATTTCCCGCCATGAACACGAACTACCGCAAACCGCTCCCGGGCACGAAGCTCGACTGGTTCGACGCGCGTGCCGCCGTCGACGCGATCCAGCACGGCGCGTGGGACACGCTGCCGTACACCGCGCGCGTCCACGCCGAGAACATCGTGCGCCGCGCCGATCCTTCACGCATCGATGCGTACCTGGGCCAGCTGATCGGGCGCAAGCGCGACCTCGATTTCCCGTGGTTCCCGGCGCGCGTGGTCTGCCACGACATCCTCGGCCAGACCGCGCTGGTCGATCTGGCCGGCCTGCGCGATGCGATCGCGGAGCAGGGCGGTGATCCGGCGCAGGTGAATCCGGTCGTGCCGGTGCAGCTGATCGTCGATCATTCGCTCGCCGTCGAATGCGGCGGCTACGATCCGGAAGCGTTCGCGAAGAACCGCGCGATCGAGGATCGCCGCAACGAGGACCGCTTCCACTTCATCGACTGGACCAAGAAAGCGTTCAAGAACGTCGACGTGATTCCGCCCGGCAACGGCATCATGCACCAGATCAATCTGGAGAAGATGTCGCCGGTGATCTACGTGCAGGATGGCATCGCGTTCCCCGACACCTGCGTCGGCACCGACAGCCACACGCCGCACGTCGACGCGCTCGGCGTGATTGCGGTCGGCGTTGGCGGGCTGGAGGCCGAGAACGTGATGCTCGGCCGTGCCTCGTGGATGCGCCTGCCGGACATCATCGGCGTCGAGCTTTCCGGCAAGCCGCAGCCGGGCATCACCGCGACCGACGTCGTGCTCGCAATGACCGAATTCCTGCGCAAGGAAAAGGTGGTCGGTGCGTATCTCGAATTCCGCGGCGAAGGCGCAGCGGCCCTGACGGTCGGCGACCGCGCGACGATCTCGAACATGGCGCCCGAATACGGCGCGACCGCGGCGATGTTCTTCATCGACGACAACACGCTCGACTACCTGCGCCTGACCGGCCGCAGCGACCAGCAGGTCGCGCTGGTCGAGACCTATGCCAAGACCGCCGGCCTGTGGGCCGATCAGCTTGCGACCGCACAGTACGAGCGCACGCTGCATTTCGACCTGGCCAGCGTCGTGCGCAACATGGCCGGTCCATCGAATCCGCATCGCCGCCTGCCGGTCGGCGACCTCGCCGCGCGTGGCATCGCCGACGAAGCGAAGCTCGCCGCGGGCAAGGCCGAGGAAGCGCAGGGGCTGATGCCCGATGGCGCGGTCATCATCGCCGCGATCACCAGCTGCACGAACACCTCGAACCCGCGCAACGTGATCGCCGCCGCGCTGCTCGCGCGCAACGCGAACGCGAAGGGACTGACACGCAAGCCGTGGGTCAAGACCTCGCTCGCGCCGGGTTCGAAGGCGGTGCAGCTGTATCTGGAGGAAGCCGGCCTGTTGCCGGAGCTCGAACAACTCGGCTTCGGCATCGTCGGTTTCGCCTGCACGACCTGCAACGGCATGAGCGGCGCGCTCGATCCGGAGATCCAGCAGGAGATCATCGAGCGCGACCTGTATTCGACGGCAGTGCTGTCCGGCAATCGCAACTTCGATGGCCGCATCCATCCGTATGCGAAACAGGCGTTCCTCGCCTCGCCACCGCTGGTGATCGCCTACGCGATCGCCGGCACCGTGCGTTTCGACATCGAGAAGGACGTGCTTGGCGTCGATGCGCACGGCAACGAGGTGCGCCTCAAGGACATCTGGCCGGGCGATGCCGAGATCGACGCGATCGTGAAGGCGAGCGTGAAGCCCGAGCAGTTCCGCAAGGTCTACGAGCCGATGTTCAAGCTCGCCGTGGACAGCGGCGACCGTGCGGCGCCGCTGTACGACTGGCGCACGATGAGTACCTACATCCGCCGTCCACCGTACTGGGAAGGCGCGCTGGCCGGCGAACGCACCCTGAGCGGATTGCGTCCTCTCGCGGTGCTCGGCGACAACATCACGACCGATCACCTGTCGCCGTCGAATGCGATCCTCGCCACCAGCGCGGCCGGTGAATACCTCGCGAAAATGGGTTTGCCGGAAGAGGACTTCAATTCGTATGCGACGCATCGCGGCGACCACCTGACCGCGCAGCGGGCGACATTCGCGAATCCGCAGCTCGTCAACGAGATGGCCGTCGTCGACGGCGCACCGGAGAAGGGCTCGTTGACGCGCCTCGAACCCGACGGCAAGGTCATGCGCATGTGGGAGGCGATCGAGACCTACATGGAGCGCAAGCAGCCCTTGATCATCATCGCCGGCGCCGACTACGGCCAGGGCAGTTCGCGCGACTGGGCGGCCAAGGGCGTGCGCCTCGCCGGCGTCGAGGTCATCGTCGCCGAAGGCTTCGAACGCATCCACCGTACCAACCTGATCGGCATGGGCGTGCTGCCGCTGGAATTCCCGCTCGGCGTCGACCGCAAGGAGCTTGGCATCGACGGCAGCGAAACCTTTGACGTGACCGGTGCCCGCACGCCGGGCGGCATGCTCAATCTCATCGTGCACCGACGCAACGGCGAGACGTTCGAGGTGCCGGTACGTTGCCGCCTCGATTCCGACGAGGAAGTATCGATCTACGAAGCCGGCGGCGTGCTGCAGCGCTTCGCGCAGGATTTCCTCGAATCGTCGAAAGCGGCCTGACTCGTTCGTCGTAGCAGGGCAAACCTACTCGACAGGAGATCCATCATGACCAGCAAAGCCAGCGGAACCGTTCGCCTGCATCGCGTGCTGCGCGCGCCAGCCGAGCGCGTTTACCGCGCCTTTCTCGATCCGGACGCGAAGGCCCGCTGGCTGCCGCCATACGGTTTCATTGGCAAGGTGCACGAAAACGACGCGCGTGTCGGCGGCAGCTACCGCATGTCGTTCACGAATTTCGGCACCGGATCGAGCCACAGCTTTGGGGGCACCTATACGGAGTTGGTTCCGAACGAGCGGATCGGCTACAGCGACCGTTTCGACGACCCGAACCTTCCGGGCGAGATGAGGATCGCCATCACGCTCAAACCGGTGGCCTGTGGTACAGAGCTGCAGGTTGTGCAGGAAGGCATCCCGGTGGCGATCCCGGTCGAGTTCTGTTACCTCGGTTGGCAGGAGTCGCTGGACCAGCTCGCCAAGCTGGTCGAACCCGAGATTCCCGACGGCCAGTAAGCGTCAAACGACACGAGAAGGACGTTCTTTGTGACCGTTACGATCACCTGTAGATGACAACATCGTTGGCCTGATCGACGTAATCCGGGAATTTCCGTGAACACGCAGATCAGGTTCGTTCAGTACCGGGTGAGCATCAATCCCTTCGCCAACAGCCAGTCATGACCCATCTACCCCAATCCCGCATTCCCGCCACCTATCTGCGCGGCGGCACCTCGAAAGGCGTGTTCTTCCGCTTGCAGGATTTGCCCGAAGCCGCGCAGCAACCCGGCAAGGCGCGCGACGCGCTGTTGCTGCGTGTGATCGGTTCGCCCGATCCGTATGGCAAGCAAATCGATGGAATGGGTGGGGCGACGTCGAGCACGAGCAAGACGGTGATCGTGTCGAAGAGCGCGCGCGCCGATCACGACGTCGACTATCTGTTCGGCCAGGTTGCGATCGACAAGCCGTTCGTCGACTGGTCGGGCAACTGCGGCAATCTTTCCGCTGCGGTCGGGCCATTCGCGATCGCGAATGGCTTGATCGACGCTGCGCGCATTCCGCGCGATGGCGTCTGCGTCGTGCGCATCTGGCAGGCGAACATCGGCAAGACCATCATCGCGCACGTGCCGATCACGAACGGCCAGGTGCAGGAAACCGGCGACTTCGAGCTCGACGGCGTCACGTTCCCGGCCGCGGAAATCCAGCTCGAATTCCTCGATCCGGCGGATGAAGGAGCGGGTGACGGCGGTGGCGCGATGTTCCCGAGCGGGAATGTGATCGACGATCTCGACGTGCCCGGTGTCGGCAGGTTCAAGGCGACATTGATCAACGCCGGCATTCCGACGGTCTTCCTCGACGCCGCCGATCTTGGCTACACCGGCACCGAGCTGCAGGACGCGATCAATGGCGACGCGAAGGCGCTGTCGATGTTCGAGACGATCCGTGCGCACGGTGCGCTGAAGATGGGATTGATCAAGGACGTTGCCGAAGCAGCGCAGCGTCAGCACACACCGAAAGTCGCGTTCGTCGCGCCAGCAGCCGACTATGTTTCGTCGAGCGGCAAAGCGATCAATGCGGCCGACATCGACCTCAACGTCCGCGCGATGTCGATGGGCAAGCTGCACCACGCGATGATGGGAACGGCCGCCGTCGCGATCGGTACGGCGGCGGCAATCCCCGGCACCTTGGTCAATCTTGCTGCAGGCGGCGGCACGCGCGAGGCCGTTTGCTTCGGGCATCCGTCAGGCACCCTGCGCGTCGGCGCCGAAGCGAAATTCGTCGACGATGCATGGATGGTGACCAAGGCGATCATGAGCCGCAGCGCGCGCGTGCTGATGGAAGGCGTGGTGCGCGTGCCGGGTGATGCGATGATGGTGCGCTGATCCCTGTCGCGAAGGCTCGCTCGCGCAGACTTCCGGGTCGAACCGTTTGATTGCGCACGTGGCCCGCGGTGGATTTCAGTCGGACAGTCGTCGCGGCGTCGACCCGCCAAGTGCGCTGGAAAGCGATTGCAGGTAGCGTTGGATGGATGCGTACTGGCCGAACACGTAGCGTGACATGAAGCGGAACAGTGGCGAGGTGACCTCGCCGTCTTCGGTGATCGTGACGATGCTGCCGCCGGCATCCGGGCGGATGTCCCAGCTCCAGCTGCCACCATAGCCGAGATCGGTGTCGGCAATGCGCGTGGCGAAACGGTGCGGAGCTTCGGCGGCCTCGATGCGATAGGTGATCGCGCCATGCTTGCCGGTTTCCCGAAATCGCGGCATGCCGTTTTCGGCGGCCAGGAGCTCGATCGATTTCACGTCGCTGCGCCAGGCCGGCGCGCGGGCCATGTCGGCGATCAGGGCGAAAGCGGTCGCCGGCGGAACGTCGACCCGCACCTCCATGCGCGCGCGATGGCGCGCGGGCAGGCGCGAGCCGATGAGCAGCACGCATATGACAAGCAAGGCGACTGCGGCGGCGATGCCGATCAGGATCTTCATGCGGTTTCCTTGGCGAGTTCGCGCGCGGCTTGCGCGAGCAGGACGAGTCCTTCGAGCGCGCGTTCGCGCTCGGCAGGAACGAGGCGCGCGAGCAGGGCTGCCGCGCGCTGTGGATCGAGCACCGAGCTTTCGGCCATCGCGACCTCGCCGCGCGCGCCGAGGCGCAGGCGATGCACGCGGCGGTCGTCTGCATCGGGCTCGCGCTCGACGTAGCCGAGCTGTTCCAGCCGCGCAAGCGCAGCCGACAATGTCGATGGCCGCACCTGCATGTGCCGGGCGAGTTCGGCTGCGTTGATGCTGCGATCGCGATCGAGATGGGCGAGCAGCGAAGCGTCGCGCGCGCTCAGCGAATGCCGATTGCTTTGCGCGCGCACGTGCTCGACGTGGCAGGCGAGATAGATCTGCGGATAGCAGCGCAGCAGCGTGAGAACGGCGTCATCCATGAGGCCGGGATTCTAGGCGCCGGCAAAGGTTCGTCAAAACGAACTATCGGAGCGTTCGCGACGGCCGGAGCAACAGGTGCGCCGGACGACCGACGTGGCCATCCGACGCCCGCTACGGCTATCCCGAATCAGCGCCAGCCGCTGAGCGCGACCTTGCCGATCGTCTTGCCCGATTCGAGTTGCGCGTGCGCGGTGCGCAAGTTGGTCGCGTCGATCGGAAACAGGGTTTCGGTCAGTGTCGTGCGCAGCTCGCCGGCATCGACGAGGTCGGCAACGCGGTCGAGTATCTGTCCCTGCAGATGCATGTCCGGCGTGCGGAAACGCGCGCGCGCGAACATCATTTCCCAGTGGATGCCGATGCACTTGGCCTTGTACGGGTCGCCGATCTTGAGCGCGCCGCGCGGTTCGACGATCAGGCCGACGTGGCCTTGCGGCGCGAGGATTTCGCCGAGGTCATCCCAGTAGCGATCGGTGTCGGCGAGATTGAGCGCGACGTCGACCGCCGCGAAGCCGAGCGCTTCGAGCTGCGGCTTCAGCGGCTGGCGATGGTCGATGACGTGGTCGGCGCCCATCCGTTTGCACCAGTCGATCGTCTCGGGTCGCGATGCGGTCGCGATCGTGACCAGGCTGGCGCGACGCGCGAGCTGCAGCGCGATCGAACCGACGCCGCCGGCGCCGGCGATGACGAGCAACGACGTGCCGCGATCGCCGCCGTCGGCGTCGAGCCCGATGCGCTCGAACAGGAGCTCCCACGCGGTCAGCGTCGTCAGTGGCATCGCCGCAGCCTGCGCAAAATCGAGGCTCGACGGCTTGCGCCCTGCGATGCGTTCGTCGACGAGCTGGAATTGCGCATTGCTGCCCGGTTGCGTGATGTCGCCGGCATACCAGACCGCATCGCCGGGTTTGAAACGCGTGACGTCGCTGCCGACTGCATCGACGATGCCGGCGGCATCGTAGCCGAGCACCTTCGGTTGTGCTTCGACCTGCGGTTTCGGTGAACGCACTTTCGTGTCGACCGGATTCACCGACACGGCCTCGACGCGCACGAGCACGTCGCGCGGGCCGGGTTCGGGCTGCGGCAGTTCGACGTCGACCAGCGATTGCGGATCGGTGATCGGCAGATAGTGCGTGAGAGCGATGGCTTTCATCGGGATGCTCCGTTGCAGGTTGGAATTGGCGCCGATCACACCGGCGCCGGGTTGCGTTCCGCGAAACCGGCCTGGTGCCAGTACGGATAGTATGGATACGCGGTGGTCTTGCGGCTGGCTTCGTCGAGTCGCGCGACCTGTTCCGCGTCGAGGTTCCAGCCGATAGCGCCGAGGTTCTGGCGCAGTTGTTCCTCGTTGCGTGCGCCGATGATCACGCTCGATACGGTCGGGCGCTGCAACAGCCAGTTGATCGCGATCTGCGGAATCGTCTTGCCGGTCTCCGCGGCGATCGCGTCGAGCACGTCGACGACGCGATGGAGCTGCTCGTCGTCGACCGGCGGACCGAACTCGGCGCTGTCGTGCAAACGACTGGTTGCCGGCAACGGCTGGCCGCGACGGATCTTGCCGGTGAGGCGGCCCCAGCCGAGCGGACTCCACACCATCGCGCCGACGCCCTGATCGATGCCGAGCGGCATCAGTTCCCATTCGTAGTCGCGGCCGATCAGCGAGTAGTAAGTCTGGTTGGCGACGTAGCGTGACCAGCCGTAACGATCGGAGATGGCGAGCGATTTCATCAGGTGCCAACCGGAGAAATTCGATACGCCGAGGTAGCGGATCTTGCCGGCGCGAACGAGGTCGTCGAGCGTCGAAAGTGTCTCCTCGATCGGTGTTTTTGCGTCGAAACCGTGCAGCTGGAACAGATCGATGTAGTCGCTGCCAAGGCGCTTGAGCGCACTGTCGATCGCATTGACGAGATGGAAGCGCGAGGAGCCGACGTCGTTCGGGCCGTCGCCATTGCGGAAGGTGGCCTTGGTCGAGATCAGCACCTTGTCGCGGCGGCCCTTGATCGCCGCGCCGAGGATCGATTCCGACGCGCCGCTCGAATAGACATCGGCACTGTCGAACAGGTTGAGGCCCGCGTCGAGGCAGATGTCGACGAGCTTGCGCGCTTCGGCGACATCGGTGTTGCCCCACGCGCCGAACAGCTTGCCTTCGCCGCCGAACGTGCCGGTGCCGAAGCTGAGTGCGGGCACCTTGAAGCCGGAGCGGCCGAGATGACGATATTCCATGGGATTCTCCAGATGGGAAACGAAGTCAACGGGCGCTGCAAGCGGCCGCCGATTCGGACGCGAGGATCGGCGCCTGTCGCCGCGCGCCGCGCCGGTCGAGCGCGAACGCAAGGACCGCCACGGCGAGTCCGCCGGCGGTGACGATGGCGGCGCTGGTGCCGAGCGCGGTCAGGCCGGGGCCATGGTCGATGACGAAGCCGCCGAGCCACGCGCCGAGTGCGTTGCCGAGATTGAACGCGCCGATATTCAGGCTCGACGCGAGGTTCTGTGCGCCGTCGGCTTTCTGCAAAACCCACAACTGCAATGGCGACACGGTTGCGAACGCGGCGACTCCGAGCAGTCCGACGAAGACGATCACCGCGACGCGGTCGTGCAGCGCGAACGTCATCAAACCGAGCACCAGCGCAAGCGCGGCCAGGGAGCCGAGCAGGGTCGAGCGCAGGCGGCGATCGGCGAGGCGTCCGCCGAGCACGTTGCCGACGATCAGGCCGATGCCGAACACGAGCAGGATCGGCGACACGGCGCTGTCCTCGAACCCGCTGATGCGCGTCAGGATCGGCTGCACATAGGTGAACACGGTGAACACGCCGGCGAATCCGAGCACGGTCGTCAGCAGGCCGAGCAGCACCTGCGGTCGTGCAATCGCAGCGAGTTCCTTGCGCAGCGCTATCGGTGCGGCATCGCCACGATCGCGCGGCACCAGCGTGGCGATCACGATCGTCGCCACGAGGCCGATCGCGGCGACCGCCCAGAACGTCGCGCGCCAGCCGAAGTGCAGGCCGATCCACGCGCCGGCCGGAACTCCGAGCAGGGTGGCGATGGTCAGGCCGGTGAACATCGTGGAAATCGCCGAAGCCTTGCGGTCTGCGGCGACGAGGCTGGTTGCGACGACCGCGCCGACGCCGAAGAAGGTGCCGTGGGCGAGCGAGGTGACGACGCGGGCGATCATCAAGGTTGCGTAGGTCGGTGCCAGCGCGCAGGCGAGGTTGCCGATCGTGAACACCACCATCAGTGCGACCAGCACGGTTTTCCGCGGCAGGCGGTTGGTCGCCGCGGTCAGCAGTGGCGCGCCGACGAACACGCCGAGCGCGTAGCCGGAAATCAGCAGGCCGGCGGCGGCGATCGTCACCTTCAGATCGGCAGCAACCTGCAGCAGCAGGCCCATGATGACGAACTCGGTGGTGCCGATACCGAACGCGCCGGCGGTGAGCGCGTACAGCGCGACAGGGGGCGCGCGGCGTGGAGCGGATGCGTGGCTCATGAGCTCGGTCGATGGAAGAAGGAAGAAGCGCATCCTGCGCGCTTGCGGATTGTTGAAAAACCGTCAGGATAGGCAATCAGTTTCAATGATTCGTTGATAATCATGGATCGCATCGGCGACATCAGCCTGTTCCTGCGCGTGCTCGACCTCGGCTCCATCAGCGCGGCTGCGCGCAGCCTCGATCTTTCGGTCGCGGTCGCCAGCCAGCGCTTGCGCCGGCTGGAACAGCAGCTCGGCGTGCGACTGCTGCATCGGACGACGCGCCGCTTGCATGCGACGCCGGAGGGCGCGGTACTGGCCGAGCAGGGCCGCGGCCTGGTCGAGGATCTCGAAGCGCTGGCAACCGATCTGCGTCAGAGCGGCGTCGGCGCGTCCGGCACTTTGCGTCTGACGACGTCGGCCTCGTTCGGCCGCCAGTACCTGTCACCGCTGCTGCCGGAGTTCCTGCGCCGGCATCCGCGCGTGCGCATCAGCGTCGATCTCGATGACCGCGTGCAGGACCTGGTCAGCGCGGGCTACGACCTCGCGATCCGCATCGGAGCATTGGCCGATTCACGTCTTGTCGCACGTCGGATTGCGGTGAACCGGCGAGTGCTGTGCGCAGCGCCGGCCTATCTCGAACGCCACCGCATGCCGGCGACGCCGGCCGAGCTGGCATCGCACGAATGCGTGATCCTGACCGGCAGCCTCGGTCGTCAGGACATCTGGCCGATCATCGACCGCGACGGTCGCGAGGTTGCCGTGCGCGTCAATGGCCGCTTCGAATCGAATTTCGGTGAAGTCCTGCGCGACGCCGCGCTAGCGGGAGTCGGCATCGCGCTGCACTCGACCTGGCATGTCTGCGACGACCTGCGCGCGGGTCGTTTGCGCCAGGTGCTTGCCGATTGCCGTGTTGCCGAAACCGGTATCCATGCGGTGATGCCGCAACGCAAGCTGGTGCCGCTGCGCGTGCGCGCGTTCATCGACTATCTGGAAGAACAATTCGGCGGCACTCCGCCGTGGGAGCGCGGGCTTGCGGTCGCCGCACCCACAGGCCCGAAGCGGCCGCGGCGCGCCTCGAAAAGCCCGATACGTTCGCCAAAAGGAGGCGCCACATGAGTTCCGGAGATATCCGTTCGGCCGTCCGCCCGCCGCCTGATCAGTCGATGGTCGACATCGCGGACTACGTCGTCGACTACCGGATCGAGTCGGAAGAGGCGTATGACACCGCGCGCTGGGTGCTGCTCGATTCGCTCGCCTGCGCGATGCTGGCGATGAAGTTTCACGAGTGCGTCCGGCATCTCGGTCCGCTGGTGCCGGGGGCAGTGCTGCCCGACGGCGCGCGAGTGCCGGGTACCGCATGGCAACTCGATCCGGCACAGGCGGCGTACAACATCGGCACGCAGATCCGTTGGCTCGACTTCAACGACACCTGGCTTGCGGCGGAATGGGGTCATCCATCGGACAATCTCGGCACGATCCTCGGTGTGGCGGACTATCTCTCGCGCCAAGCCGACCGCGAGGGTGGCACGCCGCTGACCGTGCGCGATGTGCTCGGGCTGGCGATCAAGGCGCACGAAATCCAGGGCTGCTATGCGCTGCGCAATGCGTTCAATCGCGTCGGACTCGATCATGTGATCCTCGTGCGGTTGGCATCGACGGCGATCGCGACGCGCATGCTCGGTGGCCACAAGGACGCGATCGTCAGCGCGATCTCGCAGGCATGGATCGACAACGGGGCGCTGCGTACCTATCGTCATGCGCCGAATACCGGCCCGCGCAAGAGCTGGGCCGCGGGCGACGCCTGCCGGCGCGCGGTCCTGCATGCGCTGGATGCGGTCAACGGCGAGCCCGGCTATCCGTCCGCGCTGACGGCGGACACCTGGGGTTTTCAGGATGTCGCGTTCGGCGGCAAGCCGTTCGAGTTCGAGCGGCCGTTCGGCAGCTACGTGATGGAAAACATTCTGTTCAAAATCAGTTATCCGGCCGAATTTCATGGCCAGACCGCGGTGGAATGCGCGATGCGGCTGCATGGCGAGGTCGCCGGAAGGCTGGACGAGGTCGAGCGCGTCGTGATCGAAACGCAACAGGCCGGTGCGCGCATCATCGACAAGACCGGCCCGCTGACGAACTACGCAGATCGCGACCACTGCATCCAGTACATGGTCGCCGTGCCGCTGATCTTCGGGCGGTTGAGCGCTGAAGACTATACCGACGCGATCGCCGCCGACCCGTGCATTGACGCGCTGCGCGACAAAATGACAGTGGTTGCGAATCCGCAATTCACGAAAGACTATTTCGATCCTGAAAAGCGCTACATCGGCAATTCGGTGCGGGTATTCTTCAAGGACGGCAGCTCAACCGGCGCGGTTTCGATCGATGTTCCGATCGGCCATCGCCGACGCCGTGCGGAAGGCATCCCGTTGCTCCAGCGCAAGTTCGAAGCCGCGCTGGCGGGGCATCTGCCGCCGCTGCAGGCGGGACGGATCGTCGAGGGCTGTCGTGTCAAAACGACGCTGGATTCGATGCCGATTCACCGATTCATGGACTGGTTCGCGTTTTGACTGACTCGACCCTTAACGGCATCTTCACATGGCGGTGGTTGTCCGTAGGCGATGCGGCTACACTGCGCCGCAGCCCCGAACCCGTGATAAAATGTTAAGCGCATGTTGCTGCAACGTCATTCTGGCGTAGAATTGCATCGTGTGAGCGTCTTGCGAGGGTTGGGCGGACGCGTGCGGAATACCAAAACGAGAGAGGAGACTCTGAATGAAACGTAATGCCCTAAGTGCGCTCATCGCCCTGGCGCTCATCGGCGGCAGCGCCGCAGTGCACGCGCAGGACTTCGGCAACTGGTACATCGCGCCGCGCATCGGTGCGGATTTCTCCGACAGCAACCGCAAGACGGATACGTCTCTGTGGGGCGGCATCGGCGTCGGCGTGTGGGTCAATCCGCACCTCGCGGTGGACTTCGAGTACACGATCAACAACGCCAGCTTCAAGGACAACTCGTTCCGCGCCGGACATGAGTGGGAAAGCGTCGGTCTCGGCGTCAGCGCCCGCTGGTTCTTCGGCGACGAGGGCTCGCAGTGGCGTCCGTACGTGATGGCGGGCCTTGGTGCCCTGCGTCACGCTGCGTACTCCGGTTCGCTGGTCGAGCCGACCGGTTACAACAGCGAGGGCTGGGATCCGATGGCCACCATCGGTGGTGGCGTTCAGTACAACATGTCCGATCGCGTCGCCCTGCGTGGTGAAATTGCAGCGCGTTACGACCACGACAACAACACGCTGAACAGCACCGGCGAAGCGCTGGGCTACACCGGCAAGCGTCGTAGCGGCTTCACCGACGGCATCGTCAGTGTCGGCCTGGTCTACAACTTCGGTGCCCATGCTGCTCCGGTCGCGCCGGAAGCTCCGGCTACGCCGCCGCCGGCTCCGGATTGCCATTCGATGGACAGCGATCATGACGGCGTCAACGACTGCGACGACAAGTGCCCGGATACACCGGCTGGCACGATCGTCGGTCCGGACGGCTGCCCGCAGAAGGTCGTCATCGACCTGCGCGGCGTGAACTTCAAGTTTGACCGCCCGAAGGTTGGCGAGCACAAGATCGAGCCGACCCTGCAGGTTCCGACGGCTGACTCCGTTGCGATCCTGGATCAGGCGATCGACGCTCTGAATCGCTACCCGGAAATCAAGGTTGAACTCGACGGCCACACCGACTCGGTTGGTGCCGATGCGTACAACCAGAAGCTGTCCGAGCGTCGCGCGCAGATCGTTGCCGACTACCTGACCGCGCACGGTATCGATTCCAGCCGCATCACTGCGGTCAAGGGCTTCGGTGAAACGCAGCCGATCGACACCAACGCGACGAAGGAAGGCCGTGCGCGCAATCGCCGCACCGAGCTGAAGGTCGAGCAGTAAGATCCAGTTCGACACCGTGTAACGAAAAAGCCCGGCGAAAGCCGGGCTTTTTTCTTGCGATCCGTTCGGGATCGCTGCGACCTCGCACAGTAGCCGTATCAGTGACGGTCGCGGCTTCGACGCGTCCCATCGCGGCCATTCCTTGGCCGCTGGTTTTCGCCCACCGCACACAATGATGGGAGGTTGCGCAGGGTTGCTTGCGCGATCCCTGCGGGATCTCTGGACCTGCAGGTCAGCTCCGGAGTGGCGATCCATCCGAGGGGCGACGACTCGGCTCGGCGGATTGTGCCGTTGTTCCTGCACGCTTTCGGCGGGAGCCCGGCGCCTTCATCGTGGCACCGTAGCAAATCGGTTGGGGCGCGGCGTCTCGCGAAATCCCGGCGCGTGCGAAACCGCGCGCGGCGCGCGAGACCTGAATTCGATGTGCCTGGCAGCGCCGAGCAACGAGCAAGCAAGCCAGCGCGAACCCGCGGCCGCTTGTGCGGCCGCCGATGCATTGCCTCGTCAGCGCGCCAGTTCCGGCCGCAATTCCGGCGCGATCGTCGCGACCATCGCATTCGCTACCGAGACATTGCCGGCGATCAGATTGCCGCTTTCGGGCATGCCGTCGCGGCCACTGAAGTCGCAATAGCGTCCGCCGGCCTCGCGTATGAGCACGCATCCCGCGGCCATGTCCCACGGCTTCAGGCCGGTCTCGTAGAAGCCGTCGAGGCGTCCTGCGGCGACATAGGCGAGATCGAGCGCGGCCGATCCGGTGCGACGAATATCCTCGGCCTCACCGAGCAACGCACGCGTCATGCCAAGCTGTGCATCCAGATGGCGGCGCTGGCGATACGGGAAGCCGGTGGCCAGCAGCGCGCCGCCGATGCCGTCGCGACGGCCGACGCGGATGCGACGATCATTGAGGTAGGCACCGTTGCCCTTGTCGCCGGTGAACAGCTCGTCGCGCAGCGGGTCGTAGACGACGCCAAGCGTCGGCTCGCCGTTCTCGAGCAGGCCGATCGAAACCGAGAAGTGGGGGATTCCGCGCAGGTAGTTGTGCGTGCCATCGAGCGGATCGATGACCCATACATTGCGCGCCTGTCCGGACGGGCCCGACTCTTCGCCGAGTGTCGCATCGCGCGGAAAGGCGCGCTTGAGTTCGCGTATGATCTCCGTCTCCGCGAGCCGGTCCACTTCGGACACATAGTCGTGGCGCTGCTTCTCGACGACGTCGAGGCTGTCCAGACGGTTCATGTAGCGCAGGATGATCTGGCCGGCGGCGCGCGCGGCGCGCACCGCCACGTTGACGGCGGGTCTTGGCATTGCTGGTTCCGCTGGACGGAGTGGGAAAGAACGATGCGCGGTATCCGCGCAAGCGGCGCGCAGGGTAGCAGATCGCTGCGCGCCGACCAAACATGGCGATCGCGCGGTTTCGAGGAAATGACCCCAGACATGACCGAATCCACCACCGGTGCGCTCGCGCACGTCCGCTTCGTGCTGGTCAACACATCGCATCCAGGCAACATCGGTTCCGCGGCGCGCGCGATCCGCACGATGGGCATGAAGCGCCTTTCGCTGGTCGCGCCGCAAGCGTTTCCGCACGTGGAAGCGACCGCGCTGGCCGCAGGCGCCGACGACGTGCTCGACAGCGCGGCGATCAGCGCCGCGCTGCCGGATGCGATCACGGACTGCCGTTTCGTGCTCGGCGTGACCGCGCGCCGGCGCGGTGTGGCCATGGAGGCGTATGACCCGCGCGACGCCGCGCAACGCGTGCTGGCGGCCGTCGCGGCCGGGCAGGAGGTAGCGCTGGTATTCGGCAACGAGCGGGTCGGCCTCGACAACGAGGAGATCAAGCATTGCCACGCTGCGATCACGATTCCGAGCGATCCGACCTATTCTTCGCTGAACCTCGCGCAGGCGGTGCAGGTCGTTGCCTACGAACTGCGCATGGCGTGGCTCGCCGGCAGCGCACCCGCGACATTGCCCGAGCGCGCCGATCCGCCGGCCGATGCAGCGGAGATGGAGGGGTTTTTCGACCATCTGGCGCAGACGCTGGACGATATCGACTTCCACAAGGGGCGCTCGCCGCGAACGATCCTGCAGCGCCTGCGTCGCTTCTTCCTGCGCGCGGCGCCAGACCGGCGCGAATTGCGCGTGCTGCGCGGCATTCTCGCCGACGCGTCGCGCATGGCGCGGCTGGCGGGCGAGGCGAGACGTGAGACATGACACGTAGCGCGACGCCGGGTAGTGCTTGACGTTCCATCGCCCCGGCGCAGGCCGGGCCCGGTTTTCATTCGATGGCCGGAGAAGCCGCACCGCGGCCTTCGCCGGGGTGGCGAGATCGCGTGCTTTTACGTATCGCGCCTCACGTCACGCTTCTCGCAATAAGCAGCTTGTCGATCCGTGCGCCATCGAGATCGACGACCTCGAAACGGAATCCGTTCCAGCTGAAATGTTCGCCTGCCTGCGGAATGCGTCCGAACTGCGCCATGACCATGCCGGCCGCGGTGCGGAAATCGTGGTCGTCCTCGTTCGGCAGTTCGCTCAGGCCGAGCAATTCGCGCAAGTCGTCGATGCCGACGCTGCCGTCGACGAGCCAGCTGCCGTCGTCGCGCTGCACGATCGGGTGCTGGCGCATTTCGGCGATCGGCGCGGCGGTCTTGCCAACCACGGCGGAAAGCAGGTCGTTCAGGGTGACCAGACCCTCGATGTCGCCGTATTCGTCGACGACCAGCGCGAGTGGTGTTTCCGCGTCGCGGAACTCTTCCAGCAGGTCAAGTGCGCGTGCGGTCGCCGGCACATACAGCGGCTTGCCGAGCGTCTTGAACAGGTCGGCTTGTGCTGCGCGCCCGATGCGCCCGATCACGCGCTTGACCTCGAGTACGCCGAGCACTTCCTGTTCATTGCCGCGATAGACCGGATAGCGCGAATACGGCGTCTCGCGCATGGCCGCAAGATTGTCGTCTGACGACGCCCCGGCGTCGAGCCACGCGATGCGCATGCGCGGCGTCATCACGCTGTCGACCGTGCGGTCGCCGAGGCGCAACACGCGGTTGACCATGTTGCGTTCGTCCGAATCGATCACGCCCTGGTCGGCGCCCTCGGCGACGAGCAGGCGGATTTCCTCCTCGCTGACCTGTTCGCGGCTGACCGTGTCCATGCGCAACAGGTGCAGCAGCAGTCGGGTCAGACGAATCAGCACGAACGCGAACGGCATCGCCAGCCACGTCATGAAACGCATCGGCACCGCGACCGCCATCGCGAATTTTTCAGGGTCGACCAATGCGATGCGTTTCGGCGCCAGTTCGCCGAGCAACATGTTCATGAAAGTGATGCCGGCAACGCTCAGCGAGACGCCGATGGCCATGCTGTAACGGTCCACTGCGGGCAGGTCGAGTGCGTCGAATGCCACCCCGATGCGCTCGCCGATATCCGCGCCAAGCGCGGTGCCGGCGCTGATCTGCAGCAGGGTGATGAATACCTGCACCGTGGCGAGGAAACTCTCCGGCTGTTGCAGCAACCCCAGCGCGACCTGCGCCCGTCTGCTTTCGCGCGCCAGCTGCTTGAGACGGCTGCGGCGCGCGGTCATAAGGGCCATTTCGCTGAGTGCGAAGAAGCCGTTGCACAGTGCCAGCAGCACGACGAGAACGATTTCGATCAGCATCCGCGCCGCAGGGAAGAGGTCAAGCGCCGAGTGTAGCAATGCGGTGCGCCCGATCCACAACTCCCGTCCGCACCGGTCGCTGCTGTAACATATCCGTCATACGGCCCGCTGCGGGCGGCATCCCGCCGCGCTCCCGGGCGCTCAGAGGCGCACGCATGTTTTCGTTGCAGACGATGTTCGGAAAGGGCGACAAGTTCTACGGCCTGCTCGAAGCCAGCGCGGATGCCGCGCGCGATGCGGCCACGGCGCTTTCGCACATGTTCCAGTCGCGCCCGCTGGCGCCGTCACTGGACGAGTTCATGCTGGCGCGGCGCCGCGAGAAAGACCTTGCGGCGCAGATCAGCCAGGAGCTGGTCAACACGTTCGTGACCGCGCTGGATCGTGAGGATATCGAGGCGCTTTCGGCATCACTGAACAAGATCACCAAGTCGATCTCGAAATTCGCCGAACGCTATGCGCTGGCCGCCGACCGCCTCGGCGACATCGATTTCGGCTCGCGTGCGGCGCTGCTGGAAAAGGCTGCCGAGGTCATCGCGCAGATGGTGGCGCAGCTGCGCCGCGGCATGAACCTCGAAGCGATGAAGTCGCTCAACGATCGTCTGCAGTCGATCGAGAACGAAGCCGACCGCATGATGCTGGAGTCGTACCGCGACCTGTACAGCGGTCTTCACGATCCGATCCGCATCCTGCTGCTGAAAGACCTGTTCGAGCTGCTCGAAAAGGCGGTCGACCGCTGCCGCGATGCCGGCAACGTCGTCTACCAGATCGTCCTCAAGAATTCCTGATCGCCACGCGCACCAAGGATCGTCGATGGAACTGGCCCTCGTCCTGCTGGTCGTGTTGATCGCGCTCGCATTCGAATACATCAATGGATTCCACGACACCGCGAATTCGATCGCGACCGTCGTCGCGACCAAGGTGCTCAGCCCCGGCCAGGCCGTGCTGCTCGCCGCGGCGACGAACCTCGTGGGCGCGCTCGCCGGCACCGCCGTCGCCAAGACGATCGCGGCCGGACTGATCGACACGAACATCGTCGCGGTCACGCCGGTCGTGCTGATCTGTGCGTTGCTCGGCGCGATCATCTGGAACCTGATCACGTGGTGGTGGGGCCTGCCTTCGAGTTCGTCGCACGCGCTGGTCGGCGGTCTGTGCGGCGCCGCACTGGCGGCTTCGCACGACGACTGGTCCGCGATCATCTGGGCGCAAGGTGGCCTGCACTGGTGGGGCGACAAGGGCGTGGTACCGAAGGTCATATTGCCGATGGTGACGTCGCCGGTGGCGGGTTTCATCCTCGGCCTGCTGCTGATGGGGCTGCTGTTCTCGCTGATGGAGTTCCTCGGTTCGCGCAAGGGGCCGTTGCAGAGATTCGGCCGCACGCGGTTTGCGAATGCGTTCTTCGGCAAGGCACAGCTGGTCTCGGCCAGCGCGATGGGTTTGTCGCATGGCCTCAACGATGCGCAGAAGACGATGGGCATCATCGCGCTCGCACTGGCCAGCGCCACCGCTGCGGGCACGTTCGATCAGGTGCCGGAGTGGCTGCATTTCCTGCGCATCGAGGAAGATGCCGGCAAGCAGTTCGAGATCGCGCTGTGGATCAAGGTGCTGTGCGCGCTGACCATGGCTGCGGGTACCGCGGTCGGAGGCTGGCGCATCATCAAGACGCTCGGCCACAAGATGGTCAAGCTGCATCCGATCAATGGCTTCGCTGCGGAAACCGCATCGGCCAGCGTGATCCTCACCGCCTCGCACTTCGGCATTCCGGTGTCCACCACGCACAACATCTCCGCTGCGATTCTCGGCGTCGGCGTCGCCAAACGCGTCAACGCGATCCGCTGGACCGTCGTCGAGCGCATGGTGTGGGCGTGGATACTGACGTTGCCGGTGACCGGTGGCATCGCGTGGCTGCTGGTCGAAGCAGCGCGCGGGTTTGGATGGATGTCCTGACGGTTGGGCGGCCGCTTCGTGGCTTGACCGCCGGCCGCGCTCAGAACGTATCGCCGCCGTTCGACACGGCCTGCTCCATGCGATCGCCGAGCGCGCCGAGTTCGGCCAGCACGCGATCAAGTTCCGGTTCCGACAGCAGTGCGTACGGGCGGTTCTCGCACAGGTGCAGGTAGGGCGAACCTTCGAGGTCGCTGAGCGCAAGGAAGCCGGTGCGTTGTTCCCAGTTGAAGCGCAGGCAGCGTACGCCATCCATGCCGGTGAACGGGCCGATCGGCGTCGAGATGCGCAGGTGCTTGGCGCCGTCCTCATCGTCCATCTCGGCAAGGTACAGACCCTGGTGGCGGCCATGTCCGAGCGCGAGATCGAAACTGATCAGGTACGGATCGTTCGTGCGCAGCGCGTGGCGGCTGCCGACGTAGGAGCGGATTTGTTCGAAGCTCTGCACGGCAATTTCCGGTCGGATGGCGTCGTTATGCTAGCGTGCGCAGCCGATGAAGTCAGCGCCAACCGACATTCCCGCCGCGCACGCGGCCATCTTCCGCACGATTGCCGCGATTCCGCCGGGCCGGGTCGCCAGTTACGGTGAAATCGCCGCCCGCGCCAGCTTGCCCGGGCGGGCGCGGATGGTCGGCAAGGTGCTTGGCGAGACGCCGCCGGGGATGGAGCTGCCGTGGTATCGCGTGCTGCGCAGCGACGGCCGCATCGCATTCCCGCCCGGCAGCCGCGGCTTTCGCGAACAAGTGCGCCGGCTCGCCGCCGAAGGCGTGCCGACGCGCAATGGCCGCGTCGAGATCGCCGTATTCGGCTGGGAGCGTGACATCGACGGATTGCTTTGGGCGCCACCCGCGGCGACTCGCAGCAAGCGTGGTGCGGGTCACGCAAAATTGCGTTGAACGACAAGGATTGTGCGCAGCGCGTCGAGGAAATCCCGGAGCCGGACGCTAGCATGGCCGGAATACGGAACAATGGCAGGTCGGCATGCGCGTCGCGTTGCTTGGGAAAGCGGTTGTCTTCGCCACCATGGTCGCAAGCGCCTGCGACGCTCGCGCCGAGAGTCATTTTCCCGATCAGGGGTACCACAGCGGCTTCGAGTCGGTGACCGCTGCGCCGGCCGATGACGCCGATGCGGTGCGTTTCCTTGCGCAGGCGACCTTCGGCGCAACCGATGCCGACATCGCGCACCTGCGCACGGTCGGCTACGACGGCTGGCTCAACGAGCAGTTCGCCGCGCCGGTGTCGAGGCAGGTGCCATATCTGGACTGGGTCGAGCGCCTGTCCTGTCCGGCCGGCGACAACAGCTGCAACCAAGTCGCCGAATGGGCGGGCACGCGCCTGGAAATCTGGGCGATCAATGCGCTCGGCACGCCCGATCCGAGTCGCGGCGGCTCATTGCCGAAAGACCAGTTGCGCCAGCGCATCGCCTTTGCGCTCAGCGAAATCTTCGTCGTCTCCAATAGCAATGGCACGCTCGCCGGGCAGCCATGGGCGCTGGCAGGCTTCCACGACACGCTCGCGGCGGATGCCTTCGGCAACTACCGCAGCTTGCTCGAAGATGTCACCAGGCATCCTGCGATGGGAGTGTTCCTCAGTTCCATCCAGAACCGGAAGGGGGACGCCGGCGCGAACATCCATCCCGACGAAAACTACGCGCGCGAAGTGAACCAGCTGTTCTCGATCGGCCTTGTCCAGCTGAATCCCGACGGTACGCCAAAGTCGTCCGGTGGCCAGCCGATCCCTACCTATGACCAGGCCACCGTGCGTGGTTTCGCCGCCGTCTTCACCGGGTGGAACTTCAATGCCGTCGGTTGCAGCGTCGACTATGTGGACGGCATGCCGCTGTGCTGCGACAACCCCGACAATCCCGACCAGTACTTCTACTGCGGTCCCAACAGCGCAGACGACCCCGAATGGCAGCAGCCGATGCAGCCGGTCGAGGTCTGGCACGACAATGTTTCGAGCAAGCAACTGCTCGTCTATCCCGGTGTGGCGCTTGCCAATGGCGTACTGCAGCCGACGACCGCGCAGGGCGAGTTGACGCAGGCGCTCGACAACATCTTCCACCATCCCAACGTTGGCCCCTTCATCGGCAAACAGCTCATCCAGCGCCTGGTAACGAGCAACCCGTCGCCGGCCTACGTGCAGCGTGTCACCCAGGTGTTCAACGACGACGGAAGCGCTTCTCACGTGCGCGGCAACCTGCGCGCCGTCGTGCGCGCGATTCTGCTCGACCCGGAAGCGCGCCTCGGCCATTGGCAGCGTTATGCCACGTTCGGGAAACCGCGCGAGCCGCTGCTCAAGCTCACGCAGATGTGGCGCGCGCTGCACGCGCGCACGCCGACCGGCGATGCGATCTACAGCGGTCGCGTCGGAAACCTGCAAACCTGGCCGCCGATGGTCGACATGATCGGCGAGGCGCCGTTGTATTCGCCGACCGTGTTCAATTTCTTCAAGCCCGATTTCGCACCTTCCGGTGAGGTGCACGATGCCGGCATGGTCGGGCCGGAATTCCAGATCCTCACCGACACGACCTCGACCTCGCTGGCGAACCTGCTGTTCCACGAAGTGTTCTGCAGCTACACGGCGAGCCAGCGCTGCTGGGGTGCCGATGCCGCCAACAACCTTCAGATGGACGAAGACAGCGATGCCGTGCTCGCCGCAAGCGATCCCGGCGCGCTTGTCGATCGCTACAGCCTGTTGCTGATGGGCGGCCAGATGTCGCCCTTCATGCGCAACGTGCTGCTCTCGCGACTCAACCAGATGACGACGGTGGACTACGATCACCTTGGCCGCGCGCGGGTGCAGGAAGCGCTGTACCTGATCCTGACTTCGCCCGAATACTCGATCCAGAAATGAGCGCTTCGCGCGCTGGGGAGAACACGATGCATGTGAACCGCCGGGAATTCCTCCGCAAGAGCCTGTGCACGGCGCTCGGCGGTGTCGGCGTGTATTCCGCGCTCGGCAATCTTCGCTTGATCGCCGCTGCAGCGGCGGCCACGCGCGCCGGCTCGTTCAACGACTACAAGGCGCTCGTCTGCATCTACCTCGGTGGCGGCAACGATGCGTTCAACACGCTCGCGCCATACGATGCCACGCACTATCCCGTCTACTCGGGGACGCGCCAAGGCCTTGCCCTGCCGCAGTCCGCCTTGCAGGCCAACGCGCTGACGCCGCGCGCAGTGTCCGACGGACTGCCGGGCGGGCCGCCGAGCGACGGCGCCTCGTACGGGCTGCATCCGGCGATGGGACAGATCACCGGCGGAAACGCCGGATTGCGCGGACTGTTCAACGGCGGCAAGGCGGCGATCGTCGCCAATGTCGGCACGCTGATCCAGCCGATCACGCAGGTGCAATACCAGCAAGGCAGCGCGCCGACGCCACCGCAGCTGTACTCGCATGACGACCAGACCAACCAGTGGCAAACCTCGCGTCCCGACGACGCCAACGCCGACGGCTGGGGCGGCCGCGTCGCGGACATGCTTCATGCTGCGAACGCTGGCGCATTGCCGATGAGCATCACCATGGCCGGCATCAATCGCTTCCAGCGCGGCGGTGCGGTCAACCAGTACGCACTCGATTCGTGGGATGCGGCCGCGGAGGCGGCCGGCGGGGTCGACGGTGATGGCAATCCGATCCCGTTCTTCAGCGTGCCGGGCATGAGTTATCGCGGCGATGGCCCCGAGGCCTGGCTGTTGCCGGAAGACGCGGGCCGCGCCGCTGCCTACGACGCGCTGCGCGCCTCGGGCACGCAGGCGAATGTGCTCGAACGCGCGTATGCCGATACATCGAATCGCGCGATCGCCAACGCGGCACTTCTCAATGCGGCGATGAATGGTGTGCGCCTGGCCACGCCTTTTCCCGATACCGACCTTGGCAACCAGCTCGCCGCCGTAGCCCTGCTGCTCAAGGTGCGTGGCACGCTCGGCATGAGCCGGCAGGTATTCTTCGTCTCGGTCGGCGGCTACGACACGCACAGCACTCAACTTGACGACCAATACGCCAACCTGCACGACCTTTCGCAGGCGCTTGCCGCATTCCATGCCGCGACCGTCGAGGTTGGCGTCGACGATGGCGTCACCGCGTTCACGGTGTCGGATTTCGGCCGATCGCTTGCGGTCAACAATGACGGCACCGATCACGGCTGGGGTGCGCATCATTTCGTCGTCGGCGGCGCCGTGCGCGGCGGCCGGTTCTACGGCGCGATGCCCTCGCTTGCCCAGTACGACGCCGATCATCCGCAGAACAGCAATCCCGATGACACCGGCTATGGCCAGATCATCCCGACGCTCGCCGTCGACCAGTACGCGGCGACATTGGCGTCGTGGTTCGGTGTGAACGCGGGTGGCATCGCCGATCTGTTCCCGAACCTCGGTCGTTTCTCCGCGCCGGACCTGCGATTCATGGGCTGACCGGATGCTTCGCGCGCCGTTCCGACATTCGGTTTGCGCGTTCGTCGCGGTGTTGATCCTCGCGGCAGCGAACGCGCGCGCGGCTGTCCATGTCGTTACTGCCAACAACGACATGACGTTCACGCCGGCTTCGCTGACGATCAACCAAGGTGACATCGTGCGTTTCGTCAATGGCGGTGGCTTGCACAACGTGCATGCCGACGACGGCAGCTTCGTCTGCTCCATCGACTGCAACCTGCACAACGCGCCCAGTGCGACGAGCTGGCAGGTTTCCAGACAGTTCAACCGCCTCGGCACGATCGGTTACTACTGTGATCAGCATGGCAACGCCAGCAGCGGCATGCGTGGCTCGATCACGGTGATCGATCGCGTCTTCGTCGACGGGTTCGAAATGCCGTGAAGCACAAGCCAGCCGCCTTGCCGCGACGCGCTGCGACAGAGCGGGCATATTGAATCGGGGCGGCGCCGGCTGCATCCTGAGCGCTTCGTGCCGACGGTCGTCGCGGCGCCTCCACCAGGAAAACCATGCCCATCGATCTCCCGCCGGTCACCCGCGCGCTGCTGTTCGCGAACATCGGTATCTATCTGTTGCAGATGTTGATGGGCGATTTCCAGCCGCCGTATCCGCTGACTGCGATCTTCGCGCTGTGGCCGCTGGGGCCGTCGCCATACAGCGACGTCGCCGGCTTTGAAGTGTGGCAGGTTGTGACCTACGGGTTCCTGCATGGAGGATTCACCCACATCGCGTTCAACATGATCGCGCTGTGGATGTTCGGCGGAGCGATCGAGCGGTTGTTCGGCTCGCGGCCGTTCGCGTTGTACTATTTCGTTTGTGTGGTCGGTGCAGCGCTGACGCAACTGGCCGTCATGCATTTCTTTCCAAACGGGTTTTTCCCGACGCTCGGCGCGTCCGGCGGCATCTTCGGACTGCTGCTCGCCTACGGCATGATGTATCCACACGCGCGCATCCTGCTGTTGTTTCCGCCAATCCCGATGCCTGCATGGTTGTTCGTGATCGGTTACGGTGCGGTCGAACTGTTCCTCGGCATCACGGGCACGCAGGCCGGTGTCGCCCACTTCGCACACCTCGGCGGCATGGCGTTCGGTTTCGTGCTGATCGAGTACTGGCGCGGCAAGCTGCCGTTCAAGCCGCGGCGGATCCTGATGCGCTGACGGTGGGCGCCGGCGCGGGATCGGCAAGGATCTGCGTTCCGCCTGCGCGAGCACTTCACCACAGCCGAAAGCCGCTGATCCCGAATTCCGGTTCTTCCATGCTCCGCACTCTCACCGACTGGCTCGACTACCAGCAACGCGTCCATCCGCGCGCGATCGCGCTTGGTCTCGATCGCGTGCGCGAAGTCTGGCATCGCCTCGGCGCGCCTGCGCCTGCGCCGGTCGTCATCACGATCGGCGGTACCAACGGCAAGGGCTCGACGGTCGCTTTCCTCGAAGCGATGCTCGCCGCCGCCGGCAAGCGCGTCGGCGCGTATACGTCGCCGCATCTGCTGCGCTACAACGAGCGCGTGCGCGTCGTCGGGGCAGATGCCGACGACGCGGCCTTGATCGACGCGTTCGAACGCATCGAAGCGGCGCGCAGGGACATTCAACTGACCTATTTCGAGTACGGCACTCTGGCTGCGCTGTGGGTCTTCGCGCACGCCGCACTTGACGTGGCATTGCTCGAAGTCGGCCTCGGTGGTCGCCTCGACGCGGTCAACATCATCGACGCGGATGTGGCGATCGTGACGACCGTCGATCTCGATCACCAGGATTGGCTCGGCAACGATCGCGGCAGCATTGGCCGCGAGAAGGCCGGCATTTTCCGTGGCGGAAAAGCGGCCGTCGTCGGCGACATCGATCCACCGCGCAGCCTGATCGAGCACGCCCGGCATGTGGATGCGCACTTGCTCTTGCTCGGCCGCGATTTCGCGGTCGAACGCGGTGGCGATGAGCAGGGCTGGCGCTGGAATGGCGCTGGTATTGCGCTCGACCTCCCGATGCCGCGGCTTGCCGCGCCGTGCCAGCGCGATAACGCTGCCGCAGCAATTGCCGCGTTGCACGCGTTGCGCGCGCGGCTCGGCTGGAATCCCGTGGCGATCCGCCAGGGCGTCGTCGACGCGCGTATCGGCGCGCGGCTGCAGCGCTTTGGGAGGGCGCCGGAACTCGTCGTCGATGTTGCCCACAATCCGCAGGCCGCACGCGGGCTGGCGGAGTGGTTGGGCAACGTGCGGACATCCGGTCGCACGCTGGCCGTATTTGGCGCGCTGGGCGACAAGGATGTGCACGGCATCGTCGGCGCGCTCGACGGGCGCATCGATGAATGGCTGCTCGCCGGTCTCGATCGCGATTCGCCGCGCGGACTCGACGCGACCGCTCTGCGCGCGCTGCTTCCGGCCGAAGCGCTGCACGTCTCGATGCACGCCGATGTCGCGACGGCGCTCGATGCCGCCTTCGCCGGTGCGACGGAAGGCGATCGCGTGCTGGTGTTCGGCTCGTTCTTCGTTGCCGCGGCAGCGCTGGAATTCGCTGCGCAGCGTGGAATCGCTCCCGCTTAGCATCGATACAGCGACGCAGGCGGTTATAATCGCGCCGGTTTTCCCGACGCGGGCTTCTCGATGGATTTGTCGCTGAAACAACGCCTGCTCGGCGCTGCGGTTCTGATCGCACTGGCCGTGATCTTCGTGCCGATGTTCCTGACCAGTTCGGCGCCGCAGAAATCCGCCGAGATGGAAACCTCGAGCCTGGCGATTCCACCGGCGCCGGACCGTGAGTTCCAGACGCGCGTGCTGCCGATCGATGCGAACTCGCGCAATCCGGCCACCCCGGCGTCTCCCGTCAGCGACGCGATCGCGACCGTCGACACCGCGACCGCACCGAAGCCTGAAGTGCTGCCTGCGCCGACGCCCGCGGTGTCCGAGTCGGTCAAGCCGAACGCTTCGAAGGGCGATGTCGCCAAGCCGGCTTCGACGAAACCGGAGGCGGTGGCCGCCACGCCGGAAACCACCAAGCCGGTGCCCGGGCAGGCCGCCAACGGCCAGTTCTTCGTGCATCTCGGCGTCTATGCGGCGACGAAGAATGCCGAGGAGCTCGTCGCGGCATTGAAGAAGGGGGGATTCCCCGCGTTCGCCGAGTCCAGCGAATTCCAAGGCAAGCCGGCGTCACGCGTGCGCGTCGGGCCGTTCGCGGACCGCGCTGCAGCCGAGGCCGCGCGCCTGCACATCAAACAGCTCAAACCGGCGGTGCCGGGCAGTGTGGTGCAACTCGCTTCCGATGCGAAGGCCGACGCGCCAGTCGCGGCCGTTCCAGCGGCCCGTGCCGGTGGTTGGGCCGTGCAGCTCGGCGCACTGAAGACGGCCGAGGACGCCAACAAGTTGCGTGATCGAATCAAGAATGCCGGTTTCGCCGCGTTCGTCGACAAGGTCGAGGCGAATGGCGCGACGCTCTGGCGCGTGCGCGCCGGCCCCGAGGTCGACCGCACCGCTGCCGACAAGCTGAAAGCCGGCATCAAGGACAAGCTCAAGCTCGACGGCATGATCGTGACGCAATGAAGTCGGGAATGGAGAATCGGGAATCGGCGATCGCAGAAGCGGATCGGCTTTTTGCGTCCCGCCGTTTTCGATTTCCGGTTCCGCGATGAACTGGGCCGACTACACGATCCTCGCGATCCTCGGCCTTTCCGTTCTGATGGGCCTGTGGCGCGGATTCATCGGCGAGGTGCTCGCGCTGGCATGCTGGGCATGTGCGTTCTGGGTCGCGTGGCTGCTCGGGCCGGCCCTTGCGGAACGTTTTTCCGACAGCATATCGACGCCGTCGGCGCGCATCCTGCTGGCGTATGCGGTTTGCTTCATCGCGGTGCTGATCGCCGGCGCGATCGTGACGTTCCTGATGCGCAAGCTGGTCGAAGGCAGTGGCTTGTCCGGCAGCGATCGTCTGCTCGGCATGGTGTTCGGCTTGATGCGCGGACTCGCGCTGATCGTGCTGGTGGTACTGCTGCTCGGTTTCACGCCGTTTCCACGTGATCCCTGGTGGCGTCAGTCGCAGCTGCTGCCGAGTTTCGAGAACGGCGCGCAATGGCTCGGCGCGCACCTGCCGGCCGAGGTCGGGCGCTATCTCGAACCGGTCGAAAGCCTGGTCAAACCCGTATTGCCGGTGCCGGAAAAACCGGCGCCAGTCCCGAAATCCCCATCCACCTGAAGTACCCATCATCATGTGCGGAATCATCGGCATCGTCGGCAAGTCGGAAGTCGCTTCGGCGCTCTACGACGCGCTCACCGTCCTGCAACACCGCGGCCAGGACGCCGCCGGCATCGCCACCATCGACGGCAACCGTCTGCGCCTGCACAAGGGCGGCGGCCTTGTGCGCGACGTGTTCGATCGCGAAAGCATGCTCACCTTGCGCGGCAGCGTCGGCATCGGCCATTGCCGCTATCCGACCGCGGGTTCGGAAGGGTCGGCCGAGGCGCAGCCGCTGTACGTGAATTCGCCGTTCGGCATCGCGCTTGCGCACAACGGCAATCTGATCAACACCGAATCGTTGCGCCGCGAAGTGTTCGAAGATGATCGTCGCCATATCAACACCGACTCCGATTCCGAAGTGCTGCTCAACGTGCTCGCGCACGAGCTGCAGATCCAGGATCGCCGCGCGTTGACGCCGGACCACATCTTCAAGGCCGTCGCCGGCACGCACGTGCGTTGCGTCGGCGGTTATGCGGTCGTCGCGATGGTGCTTGGTTATGGCGTGATCGCGTTCCGCGATCCGCATGGCATCCGTCCGCTCGTGCTCGGCGAGCGCGAGACCGCCACCGGCAAGGAATACGCGGTCGCATCCGAATCGGTCGCGCTCGACATCCTCGGCTTCAAGCTGCTGCGCGACGTCGCGCCGGGCGAGGCGGTGCTGATGACGCTCGATGGCCAGCTGTTCACGCGCCAGTGCGCGGAGCCGGCGGTGCATGCGCCGTGCATCTTCGAATACGTCTACCTCGCGCGCCCCGATTCGATGATCGAGGACGTCTCGGTCTACAAGGCGCGTCTGCGCATGGGCGAGAAGCTCGGCGAGAAGATCCGCCGCCTGATGCCGGACCACGACATCGATGCGGTGATCCCGATTCCCGATACCTCGCGCACGGCCGCAGGTCCGCTCGCGCAGGCGCTTGGCGTGCCGGTGCGCGAGGGCTTCGTCAAGAACCGCTACATCGGTCGTACCTTCATCATGCCGGGGCAGAGCGAGCGCGTGAAATCGGTGCGCCGCAAGCTCAATCCGATCGGCCTCGAATTCCGCAAGAAGAACGTGCTGCTGGTCGATGATTCGATCGTGCGCGGCACCACCTCCAAGCAGATCATCCAGATGGCGCGCGAGGCCGGCGCGAAGAAGGTCTATCTTGCCTCCGCCGCGCCGCCGGTGCGCTATCCGAACATCTACGGCATCGACATGCCGGTCACCGCCGAACTCGTCGCGCATGGCCGCTCGGTCGAGGAGATCGAGCAGATCCTGGGTGCGGACAAGCTGATCTATCAGGATCTCGACGACCTGATCTGGGCCGTGCAGGATGGCAACGAGGATCTCAAGCAGTTCGATACTTCGTGCTTCTCCGGCGAGTACGTGACCGGCGTCGAACCGACCTACCTGGCGGACCTCGAATTCGCGCGCTCGGATTCCGCCAAGTCGCAGCGCCGCGGCGCTGCCTGAGCCGCGCGACGGCCCGGAATCCGCATTCCTTAACGCATTCTTGTCGAAAAACATGTCCTTATCGCGCACTCTTGCGCGTCCCTGTCATGGATAATTCCGGTTTGTCCAACATCGGGGATCGCAGGACGAGATGGAGCGCGTGGCCAACGGAAATCTGTTCGAAGCGGCCGCTCGCTGCCTTGCCTGCACCGATCCGCAAGAAAAGTCCGCGCTGACGCGGGACTCTGCCGCGGCTTTTGCGGCGGGTCGGCTGTGCATCGACAGCACCACTGCGCCCGAGCCGATCGGGTCGCCGGGGCGGCCGCAACGGCCGCGTCTGGTCGCGCCGCGCCAGCTCGCGCATCGCGGACTCGGCTCGGCGGAAGGTCGCGCGGCGCTGGTGCACGCGGTCGCGCACATCGAGTTCAACGCGATCAACCTCGCATGGGATGCGGTCTATCGTTTCCGCGGCATGCCTGTGGACTACTACAGCGACTGGCTGCAGGTCGCCGCCGACGAGGCGCGCCATTTCTCTCTGCTGTCCGCGCGACTCGCCGAGCTCGGTCACGTCTACGGCGATTTCGACGCGCACGACGGTTTGTGGGACATGGCGATGCGCACGGCGGACTCCTGCCTCGCACGCATGGCGCTGGTGCCGCGCGTGCTGGAAGCGCGCGGCCTGGATGTGACGCCCGGCATGATCGAACGCCTGCGCGGCGTCGGCGATACGGCCACCATCGCGATCCTCGAAACGATTCTCGCCGAAGAGGTTGCGCACGTCGCGGCCGGCTCGCGCTGGTTCGCATGGTGTTGCGCGCGCGACGGCGTCGAGGCGCAGACGACGTTCCGCGACCTGCTCGAAACGCATCTGCGCGGCGCAGTGCGCGGGCCGTTCAACGTCGATGCGCGCTTGCGCGCCGGCTTCACCGCGGCCGAGCTTGCCGGCCTGGAAGAACGGGCCGCATGAGGCGCGCGATGCGGCGCGCAGCGTTCGTTGTCGCGGTGGCTGCAAGCTGGCTCGTGCTGCTGCTGTGGGCAGCCGACGTCGACTGGCATGCGCCGATCTCGCCGGACACGAATCGCACGTTCGCCGGCAGTGATTTCCGCGCGGTGTTCGGCACAGCCGAGCCGCGCGACGGGGCGTTGCATGTCGACTCCGCTGGCGATGATTTCTCGGCATTGCAGTCGATCGCCGTGCCGAGTGTCGATGCGGCGATGTTCCCGATCCTGCGCTATCGCTTCGCGCATTTTCCGCGCACGCTGGAGTTGTCGTTGATGTTCCGCACGGCCGAACATCCCGACGACGTGCAGACGATCTCGCTGCCTTGGCCCGGCAAGGGCGTGTCGACCTTCGACCTTTCGCACGTCGAGGCATGGAAAGGAACCATCATCGAACTCGGTTTCGCGCAGTTCGCGACCGCGCACAACGTGCCGCCCGAACTGGGCTTCAAACCGTTCGACCTGCGCGACGTGCGGTTGTGGTCGCCCTCGTGGCGCGGCGATCTCGCCGCGCTGGCGACCGACTGGCTCGGCGCGTGGCCGTGGAGCCAGCGCTCGGTGCATGCGCTTGGCCGCGAAGGCGATGTGCGCGGTGCACGGTCGGCAGTCCTCGTCGTCGCGATCGCGGCGGCGCTCGCGATCGCATGGGCGGCGGCGTTGCTCGGGTTGCGCGGGCGACGATTGCTGTTCACGACGGCTGCGGCCGTCGCACTGTCGTGGCTTGCACTCGACTTGCGCTGGCAATCGGGCCTCGTGCATCGGCTGCTGGCGGCACGCACGCTGTATCAAGGGCTGCCATGGCCGGAACGCGAGCGCATCGTCGGCGACAGCGAGATCGTCGATGCGGCCGATGAACTGCGTGCATTGCTGAACGGCTCGCCGAAGTCCTCGCGGATTCTTGTCGCCGCCGGCAGTCGCTACCAGACCTTGCGCCTGATCTGGCACCTGTTGCCACTCAACGTCGGCGAGTTCGCGCTGACCAAGGTCGTCGGCGTCGCCATGCCGGAGGGAAGCGTGATCGTGTTTTTCGACAACGACGCATGGCGCGAGAATGCGTCCGTGCGCGCGTTGCTCGCGCACAGCCAGCGCATGCACGCATCCGCAGCGCTGCATGCGGACGGTTTCGACGATCAGCGTCTGGTCGTGTTCCGGTATCACCATGCGCGCTGACTACGTCCTCGCGTGGCTGTTGCCGCTGTTTGCCGGTGCCGGCGTCTGCTGGCTTGCCGGCACCCAGCGACTCCGTGGCCAGATGGCAGCGGCGATCGGCACTGGCTGGATCGTCGGCCTGATGCTGGTCGCGGCATGCGTGCGCCAGACGGTGCAGTCGGGCGCCACGCATGCGTTCTCGCAGGCGATGCCATGGCTGATCGCGCTCGCCCTGCTGGCGTGGGCGCTCGCGGGACTGCGTCTTTGGCGTGCGCGCTCGAAGCCGGTTGCGGCGCTCATGCCTTCGCCGCGCATGGCAATCGGATGGCACATCTTGTGGTGGTTGCTGCTGCTGATGATCGTCGTGCGCCTGCTGCTGCTCGGCGACGAAGCAGCATTGCGGCCGGTATTTCCGTGGGATGCATGGTCCGCATGGGCGATCAAGCCGAAGACCTGGATGCTGCTCGGTCACGTGGAGTCGTACGTGCCGATGTCCGATTGGCTGGCGAATGCCGCCGACGCGACGCGCACCGCGACGACGTGGAACTACCCCGAATTGCTGGCCTGGATCCAGCTCTGGTTCGCCAGCGCGGCCGGCGGCTGGAACGAACCGCTGGTCGACATCGTATGGTGCGGCGCACTCACCGCGTTCGCACTGGCCGCCTACGGCTACTGGCGAGGCATCGGGCTGGCGCCGTGGCTGGCGATGGCGCTTGTGTACGCGTTCGTATCGTTGCCGCTGGTCGATGCGCACGTCGCGCTGGCCGGGTATGCGGACCTGTGGGTTGGCGTCGTGCTCGGCCTGTCGACCTTGGCGTGGTCGCGCTGGCTGCTGTTTCGCGAGCGCGGGCAATGGTTGCTTGGTGTGGGACTGGCGCTGTGCCTGCCGGCGATCAAGCTCGAAGGCGCGATCTGGCTGCTCGCGTTCTCCGCGGTCGTCGTGCTGGACCTGTTGCCGGCGCGCTGGCGCTGGAAGGTCGCCGGTGCAACGGTCGTCGCCATTGCGGCGGGATTGATGCTGGGCGGGTTTTCGCTGCCGATGCTCGGCCTGGGCTGGGTGCATGTCGCCTGGGGCAGCGTGACGATTCCTGGTATCGCCACATTCAAATTGACCTGGCACGCGGTCGGCGGCGCGATGCTCGCCAGCCTGTTCACGCTGCCGAACTGGCATCTGCTCTGGTATCTGCTGCCCGTGCTGTTGGCATGGCGTTGGCGCACGTTGATGCGTGACCACGCTGCGCGCTTGCTCGGCGTACTCGTGCTGCTGCAGGCGCTGTTCCTGTTCGTGCTGTTTTTCTTCACCAGCGCGGCGGCATGGGCGGCGGATTTCACCAGCGCGAACCGCTTGATCCTGCAGGTGGTGCCGACGGTGTTCGTGCTCGTGGCGGTGCTGCTGCGGGATGCCGGCTCGATGCGCTCGAATGCGAGAGATCCCTGAAGGGATCGTGGGGTGACGATCCGAGTGTCACGCAGGGGCGCTTCTACGCTAGGGATTGCAGCGCCACGCGATAGATCGCGCGAGTCGCCTGTACCGATCGGTCCAGCGTGAACGTGTTCTGCCAGCGTGCGCGGCCGGCGACACCTAGTCGTTGGCGCAAGAAACCATCGTCGCGGATCCGCGATAACGCATCGGCCAGCGCTGCCGGATCGTTGGGCGGCACGAGCAATCCGGTTTCGCCATCGACGACCACTTCGCCGACGCCCGAACCGCTGATTGCGCTCGCGATGACCGGCAGGCCCGCGCGCATCGCTTCGAGCAGAACCAGGCCGAACGCCTCGCCGCGATCGCGCGAGGGCAGCACGAACGCGTCGGCGGACTCGTATGCGGAAGCCAGCGCGTCATCGTCGAGCTCACCGGCGAACGCGATGCGTTCGGCAACGCCGTGTTGCGCAGTGAGCGCATGCAGCTCGCGCTCGCATTCGCCGCTGCCAACCAGCAACAGATCGGCGCCCGAGGCACGGGCGAGCGCCTCGATCAATACATCGAAGCCCTTGTAGCGGCTGAGTCGGCCGACGGCGAGCAGACGCAGTCCTGCGCTTTTCCGCCACGATTCGAATGATCCCGCATTGCGGGATGGCTCGGCGTCGTCGATGCCGAGCGGCACGACCTGCGTTTTTGCATGCCAGTCCGCCAGCGCGGGGCTTGCATCGAGATAGGGCCGTGAAGTCGCGATGATCGCCTGCGCGCGCCGCAGCACGGATTGCTCGAACGGCCGGTAGGCCCGGTATGCCCGGCGCAGGCGCCAGTCCGGTGAATCCGGCGGCACGTCGGCGTGCCAGTGCACGATCCACGGCAGGCGCCGCGCGGCCGGCAACAGCAGCGCCGCGAAGCAGGACGGATTCGGGAAATGCAGATGCAGCAGGTCCGGCCGGAACTCGCGCAACGCACGTGCGAGTTCGAACGGGAAACCCGGACTCAGCGGCGTATAAACCGGCGCCGCGAGGCAGCCGGCGCGCCGCACCTCGACACCGCCGATGACCGATTGCGCGCGCCGCCACTGGCCCGGTCGCTGGTGGACCAGCACGCCGACCGCGTCGCCCTGGATCACGCAGGCTTCCGCCAGTGCCTGCGTATGGCGCTCGATGCCGCCGCGTTCGGGCGTGTAGTACTTGCCGAGATGGAGGATGCGCATGCGACGGCGCAGTCGCGCTCAGGCCGCTTCGTCGTCGGCACCGGCGTCGCGCGGCGGACGTCCGCTGGCGCGGTCCAGTTCCTGTTCGAGGATCGCCAGCTTCTGGGTCAGGCGGCGAATCTGGCGCTCCTGTCTGGAGCGGTCGATATCGAGCTTGAGCAGGCGGATCAGCACCAGCGACAGGCCGACGATGATCGGCAGCACTGGCGCATAGCCGATGCCGCTGACGTGGCCGAGCCATACGACCACACCCGGGAACACGCCAAGCACGAACGTGGCCGCAGCGACGCCGAACCACCACACCGCATACGGCCCGTGCAAGTGATCGCGCCGGACGAGGAACAGGATCGCGCCGGCCAGCAACGCGCCGAGGATCGCCGAGGTGATCTGACTGGTCATGCCGCACCACCCCCGGCGCGCGCGTGACGTCGACCGGCATCGAGCTGCGCAATGCACAACACGGTGGTGTGCAGCATGTATCGCGCCACCACCGGCCACGAGGCGAACACGCGCGAATGGCCCTCGCGACGCGGCAGCATCGGCACCGGCGTCTCGGCAATGGCGAGTCCGTTCTTCGCAAGCAACATCAATACTCCGACATCCTGATAGTCGAGCAGGCTGGCCGCCGGGCCGGCGAGGATCTCGACCGCGCGGCCATCGTACAGGCGCAGCCCCGAGGTGAAATCGCCCAGCCCCAATCCGGTCAGTGTGCGCAGGTATTGCCACGCGATGCGCTTGGCGCGGCTGAGCCGCTGCACGCAAGTGCCAATGACGACGTTGGCGCCGTCCTTCGCCTGCGCCTCGAACAGCCTGGGCAACGATTCGGGCAGGTGCTGGCCATCTGCATCCAGCGTGATCACGCCGGCGAACCCGTTGCGCTGTGCGTAGCGGATGCCGGCCTGCGTCGCGCCCCAGGCGCCGAGGCCGAGCGGCAAGGTCAGCACGCTCGCGCCGGCGCCCCGCGCGGATGCCGCCGTTGCGTCCGTGCTCGCATCGTCGACCACCAGCACTTCGCAGCCAAGTGCCGCCCGCACGCCCGACACCACGGCGGCCACCGTGGCGGCCTCGTCGCGTGCGGGAATCACCGCCAGGCAATCGGCGGAGCTGAGTGGGGCGCTGATGGAAGCCACGGAGGCGGGCGAGCTGAAGGGGATCGCGATTCTGCGGATCGCGTGGGATCAGGTCAACGGCGGCGGGATCACCGATCCGTGCGCGGTCAGCAAGTCCGCAGCGCGTGCAACGGCTTTGCCTCTCCCGCTTGCGCGACAGGTCGACGCGCGCAGCGCTTCGGGTGATGGAAAGCGACGCGAACCATTTCCAGGCTGTGTGCCTGCGCAGAGGCCGTGGCGGAGCAGGTCATGCGGAGCCGTCGCACGTTGCTGCGCAAGTTGGCCGAATAGGAGAGGCGCATGACCGTCTGGCTCGAACGGACATTGATCCTCGCCATCCACGAGCGCCAGATCGCCGAACACGGTGGCGAGCAGGACGTTCGTGACGAAGGCCTGCTCGAATCGGCGTTGGCGCGCCCGTTCCAACTTGACGCCCATGGCGAACCCGCTCCCGACCTTGCCGATCTTGCCGCGGCACTGGCACAGCGACTTGCCCGCAATCATCCATTCCTCGATGGCAACAAGCGCGCGGCGACGGTGGCGTGTGAAGTCTTCCTCAAGCTGAACGGCGTCGACCTGATGGTCGATGACGTAGCGCTTTACCCCCAATATCTCGGCCTCGCCGAAGATGGCCTCAGCGCCGAAGACTTCGCCGCCTGGCTGCGCAAGCACATCGTCGTGATCGGCAGTGGCCGTGTGCAGGAACCTGCGGAGAAGCACACAGTCGATGCGTCGTAGCTTCGACGTCCCATTTCGGAGGCGGACGTTCCATCTTGGGGAGCGCCGCGGTGCAGCGCTCCAGCCATCGCCAAGCCGCATCGGCGGGCAGTACCATTCGCTTCCGTATCCACGAAATCGAAAAAAGTTTCCGCGTCCGTGTCCGGTTCGTGCCCGGTCATGCGTCATACAGCTCCGTGGGCTGGAGGCGTGCGCGCCGAAGGCCGGGAACGGACCACAGGCAGTTGGGGATTCCGTCTCAGTTCTGGCACGGTTAGCCAGGCCCACGCCCGCATGTGTTGACAGAGAGTGAGCCCTTCACTATCGTCCGCGCGGATCGGGCTTGGTTAACCAGTATTCACAACCAACGGGGATGGGGACTGCAACCCGCCCGAGACACTCTGGGAGATTCTCATGAATGCAAAGATGAAAGTGCTTTCGCTGGCGATGGTGGGTCTGTTCGGCTTCGCGGGTGCGGCTTCGGCTGCCTGTCCGGCTGGTCCGACGACGACCGAAGGTGGCGCGTGGTCGAGCAAGTTCGTGACAACCGGTTCCGCGTTTGCCATCGTTGATGGTGGTCTTGAGCCGACTTCGCCGAGTGCGTGTAAGGCGACTTCGGCATTGGCTGCTTCTACAGCTGCTGCTGCGACGGTCACGGACAATTCGCCTGCCAACGAGCCGTCCTATCGTTTCCAGTTCTTGGTTGATCCGAGCGCTTTTGGGAACTTCGGTTCGACCGACTCGGTTGTTTTGTTCCGCTCTAACGCTGCTGCAGCTGCGAACGGACGTTCAAATATGTTGACCGTCTATATGGTTGCAGGCCCGGCTGGTGCCAAGCGATTGCGCTTCGTGGCTTCGTGCGGTGCGGCGGGCTTCGTGTGCGGTCAAAATTATGCTGTGGATCTTCCCGCTGGTGTGACTCGCGTTGAAGGTAAGCTGACGACCGGCGCTGCCGCTGCGGGTGCGTTCTCCTATTGGGTAAATGCGGCGCAGGGTACGGCGGAACCTACGTCATCGGGTAACATTCCCAATCTCGACAATGCAGCTTGGGTTGGTGTCAAGTCGGCGATTCTCGGTTTGGCAGCTCCGACTACGACGTTTAAGAACGCACATGCTAATCAGGCAGCTGGTTTTGATGCGTTTGATTCGCGTCGACAGACCTACATTGGTTGGTAATTTTGGCGACTGTTTTTAAAACTATTACGGAGTGAACGATGAAGCGTAATCTGATCGTGGCATCCCTTGGTGCGCTGGCAATGGGCGCACTGTTCAGCGCCTCCGCTGGTGCTCAGACGTGCGCGGCACCGCTGGCTTGGCAGCCGGATGCAACCGGAAATCCTCCGATTTCTGGAACAACATGTGGTGGCGATACCACGGCTGGCGGCTATTGTGGCGGTAACTTTGACGCGCCGGGCCCGGCGTATGTCATCAAATCGACCTTTGCTGCGAGCCGTACGTTCCAGAAAATTTCGCTTACGGGCAGTGGGTTTGACCCAGTGATCTACATGTCGCGTGTTAGCGACGGTTGTGGTGTGAACGCCGGTTGCGGCCCGACCGGCGATCCGGGCGCGCCTATTTCCACTGCCGATGTTCCGGATGGCGATTGGTTCATCATCGTTACCGCCGCTAACTTTGATAGCGCGGGTGCTTGCGGAACGTTTAATGCTTCGACCGAAGGTACGTTCCCGGTGACGCTGCAGAACTTCACCGTCAGCTGATCCAGATTGCCTTTGCTTTGAAGAAACCTGCCTGCGGTGACGCAGGCGGGTTTTTTTTTGGAAATTCGACCAATGATGACCGTCATAAACACGCTTCTTTCTGTTCTCGTCGCTGCCAATCCTCCAGCGCCCGCTCATTTGAAGATTTCGTATTGCGATGCAGGCGAGCATCATCAATTTGAATCCATATCCTGCTCGATCGAGTTGAACAATACCGGTGATACGCCGATCAGGATTTCAAAGGGCGAGGCGAAGTTTCCGTGGGACAGTATCGACACAGGTACGATCGTCGTTCCCCCCAAGGGAATGGCTTACATCGATGCCAAGGTCGATTTGCGCAACGATGAGGGCGCCACCAGCCGAGCGTTTCGCTTTGCTACGGACGAACCCGGCCAGGCGTATAGAGGTTCCGAAGTTCGTGCAATGGTCCTCAGCGTGCTCGACCAAGCCAAGCCGACGATCGATTTCGGCGTCGTCAAGCCTGAGCAGAAGCTGCCCGAGTCGTCGATGACGTTGAGCAGCCGCGAGGTCAAGGACTTCCGCATCACCGGCATTGCGTCGAAACCGGACTGGCTCGACGTGACTTTGGACAAGGACGGCCGTACCGTCCATGCGAAGATGCGCGATACCGCGCCATGGGGTCTGATCCATCACGACCAGTTCATCAAGCTCACGATCAACGCACCGCAGCAGCCGCAGGCGTGGATCGCGGTCGAAGCCAACGTGCTCGGCGACGTGGTGCCAGATGGCAACCCGTTCCAGCTCGGCCTGATGCGCACGAACGGCAAGCACGAATTCCTGGTTCGCCTATCCAGTCGCTCGGGCAAGGATTTCAAGCTTGGCAAGCTGGACTTGCAGCGCATCAAGGGCACTGCCAAGGCCGAACCCTGCGCGCCCGCGGCGAAGGGCTGTGCCCTGGTGCGGGTCGCCATCGCGAACGACCAGCCGACCGGCAAGGTCGAAGGCGTGCTCGATGTGCAACTGCCCGACTACAAGAAGAGCCTTCCGGTCGAGCTCGTCGGCATGCTGCTGACGCCGGAAACCAAGATCCACGACATGGACGAGCTGATGAAGCAGTCCGCGCAGGGTGCGCAGTCCAAGGCCGCGACACCCGGCGTGCCGGATCTCGGCAAGGCGATCGCCAACACCGTCAAACAGGAAGAGCCGCCGCCACCCGGCAACGGCCCGTTGCTGCGCTGGTCGGTGGCACATCAGGAGCCGATCTATGGCTACGCGATCTATCGTGCTGACCAAGAGGCGGGACCGTTCCTGCGCGTCAACAAGGACGTCGTCCGCGTCGTTGACGACAATGCCGACAAGTCTGGCAGCTACCAGTGGCGCGACAATTCGGCCGAGTCCGGCAAGACCTACTGGTACCAGATCGGCATCCTGAACCGGAACGGCAGCAAGAAAGACCTGACCGGCGCGCAGAAGGTGGTTGCGAAGTAGGGAAATGATAGACCCGGTGCCTGAGCTGGATCCCCAGCAACGAAAGGCACCGGGTTCCCGTCTTGCGCGTGGGAACGAAGAACACAGGGGCGAACGTGTGACGTGGAATGAGTTGGTGCCAGCTCAGTCGAAACCGTCCGAGAACACGACTTCGGTGAACGGACACACGGTAGCTCCGGTCATCACGACGGAATCGATGCCCACCGTTGTGCCATGGGCTCCCCCTTGATCGAAGACGTAGTAGTGGAACGCAATACGCCCGCGCCCGACTACGGGTAGTCCGTCACCTGGAAAGACCATTTCGCCAGTCCATCCATTGGGATACCCATTGGCGAGAAGACTCGGGTTGATGTCCAGCAACGCCGGCTCGACCCCGAAACCACCAAGATCACCACTGGCCGGCCCAGGTGCGATGCAGTCGGAAACTGCGGTTTGCTCCATGCACAAACGCACGACCATCCGGTTTGCCTGGCCGGGTACCGCGCGAGTGTAGAAACCGAAGCTGCGCGTGCCGAATGCGTTGGGACCGAAGTCGATCTCCGGGGTGATCAGCCAATTGCTGACGACAGGATGGACGCCCGACGCGCTGTCGGCTCCGACCGAAACGTAGCTGTCGGACCCACCGCTCCACGCCGTGAATACGCTCGGATCGCCTTGCTTCCAGTGTCCCGTGCCAGACGGATCGCTGTTGTTCTTCAGCAGCCAGCCGCGTGAGGCAAGCGTCGCCACGTCTTCGAAACCTTCCTCGCAGGCAAAACCGCCTGGAACTTCCCGCGCATGTGCCGCGCAGATGCCAATCAGCAACAGTGCCGCTGCTGCTGGTTTGATTCGTGTTGTCATTTGCAGCACCTCGCCCGGACGTGGTTCCGGCGCATGTTCCCGCCGAGATGAACCTCCACGTTGCATGTGTATTGGAAGCTCAATTGAGCGCTCCTGCAAGCGGCGACTTCCTGCAAATCTGTAGGAAATTTCCCATGGCAAAGCGGTCGTGCGCATGTCGTATAGTCCGCTTGGTCGCGCACAGTGCAGCGGAAAGGAGCGGGTATGGGCTTGCAAGTGACGTTTGATATTTTCAGCGGCCGACCAAATCCGGTCGTCGCGCTGGAGGGCAACGAGGCGGCGGAGCTTCTGAGGAGGCTTCAACCTGCAGCACGGCTGACCGGGACGGATGCCGCGCCACCTGTGCAGTCGATGTTGGGATATCGCGGACTGTTGATCGAGCAAACGGGTCCGTCGATTAACACTTCATTGCCGGCACGCTTTCGCGTGGTCGATGGCACGGTGTACGCATCGAATCTCGCGCACCGGGCACAGGATGCGGCGATCGAGGATTTCGTTCTCGGCGTGGCCAGCACGGCCAAGGGAGCGGCGCTGGATGCGGACATCGCGGCGCTGATTCGCGGTGAGGTTGTGAAAGGGAGTTCCGTCGGCGCCTCTCAGCGGGCATCCATGGGATCGGCGGCCGGTACGTCCGAAAAGTGCAAGTGCGGCCCGCTTTACGAGCCGGACTGGTGGAACGATGGTGGCCAGAAGCAGTTGCACAACAACTGTTACAACTATGCGTGCAACTACCGCACTGACACGTTCGCCCAGCCCGGTCGCGCAGGTGGCGTGCGCATGACGGCGTTGTCGTGCCCGGGCGTCAAACCGTCCGCATTGAGCGATTCGCTGCTCGACGATCTGCGACCTGTCAGCAAGAACATCCAATGTCCGTCCGAAGGCAATCTCGTTGCATTGGTGATCTGGCCGAACTGGGATTTCCATTGGTATCGGCTCGGACGCGATGGATTGTGGACCCACAAGCCCGGGAGCACTCCCGTCACGAATCTCGACAACGCGGGCAAGCTGATCACCGATCCACGCATGGCCGATCGCGGGCGCTACACGGCCTTCTGCAGCTTCATGATCGTGATGGATGGACACATCAAGATCAGCTGACGCCGGTCAGGGATGGAGCGCAGGCGCGCGCCTGTTCTCCGGCCGTCCCGATCCGGTGTGGTCGTTGACGCAGGCGCAGTTCGAAAGGCTGCTGGTACTTTGGGACGGTTTGCGGCCGACGTCGCGTGGGGAGCTGGTCGTACCTGCGCTCGGCTACCGTGGTTGCTTCGTTGCCGATGGCGCCGAGCGAGAATGGTGGGCATACGGAGGAAAGGTCGTGTGCTCGCGAAATGCCGCTATCGAGGCACGCGATGATCCCGGGCGTGCGTTCGAACATGCGATAACCGCAACCGCACCTGCGGGCTCGTTGCCGCCGGACTTGTTCGAGTAGCCCTGAGCAACGGGGGTCGGCGGAGTGACGCGCCGATCAGCGCAGCGCGTCGAAGGCCGAGAGTTTGCAGTCACTCCCATCGACCAGCAACATGGCGCCCTGCTCATACCAGTCGCCCAGAACGATGCGCTCGGAATCAGGTACACCGAGATCGATATGGTGTATTGCGGGCCGGTGCGTGTGGCCATGGATCAAGCGCCGCATGTTTCCGGCGCGCAGCGCGGCCAGAACAGCGGCTGCATTCACATCGGTGATCGTATCGCCCACCGAGCGCGTATAGCGCTGGCTCTCCGCACGTGCCTGGGTGGCGAACGCCTGCCGCTCGGCGAGTGGACGAGAGAGGAAGGCGCGTTGCCATAACGCCGTGCGCGATTGCGCGCGGAAAGCCTGATAGGGCGCATCGTCGGTGCACAGCGTGTCCCCGTGCATCAGCATCACGCGCTCGCCTTCTATCTCGATGATGCTCGGATCCGGCAGCAGGGTCATGCGCGCGCGGCGCGCGTACGCATCCCCGAGCAGGAAGTCGCGGTTGCCATGGATGTAGAAGCACGGCACGCCATGAGCGTGCAGGCCGGCGAGCGCATCGGCGACCATTGCTCCGGTTTCATCGTCGGCGTCGTCGCCGATCCACGCTTCGAACAGGTCGCCGAGGATGTAAAGCGCCTTCGCCTGGACTGCTTCGGTGCGCACGAAGTCGACGAACAGGCGCGTGATGTGCGGTCGGCTGGCGTCGAGGTGCAGGTCGGAGATGAAGAGCGTTGTCATGGGCGACATCGGTGTTGTTGCGAATCGCACGGGAAAGTCGAAGTCCCGATCTTCACTTCCCAGCCGAGCGCACGCGCTCATTCGCTGCCGTTGCGGGTAGTCCGGAATCCGGGGCGCTGCCACGCACTGACACCATTTCCACCCAACCCTCCCCTTGAAGGGGGAGGGCTCGAAAGCCTCGGCTTCCGCAGAGCGGGAAGGTGTGGATCTGACGGGTTTGAGCGTTCCTTACGGCAGCAACGTCACCTTCTCGATGACCACCGGCGTGACCGGCACGTCGCTGCGGAACGGGCCTTGCGCCCCGGTCGGCGTGACCTTGATCTTGTCGACGACGTCGAGCCCGGAGATGACCTTGCCGAACACCGCGTAGCCAGGGCTGGCGTCGCTGGCGTAGTCGAGGCGCGCGTTGTCGACGGTGTTGATGAAGAACTGCGCGGTCGCCGAATTCGGGTCCTGCGTGCGTGCCATCGCGAGCGTTCCGCGCAGGTTGCTGAGGCCGTTCTTGGATTCGATCGGGATTGCCGGCTTGGTCGGCTTCTGGCGCAGGTCCTTGGTGAAGCCGCCGCCCTGGATCATGAAACCCTCGATCACGCGGTGGAACACGGTGCCGTCGTAGAAGCCGCTCTTCACGTAGGCGAGGAAGTTCTCGACCGACTTCGGCGCCTTGTCCGGGTACAGCTCGAGCGTGATATCGCCCATGCTGGTCTTGACCAGTACCTTCGGCGGGCCGGCAGGAACTTCGGCGGCGGGTTTCTCGGCCGCTTTTGCCGGTGTTTTCGTTGCTGCCTTGGCGGCCTTGGTGGTTTTCGCGGCGGCAGGTTTGGCCGGTGCCGGCGTGGCTGGAGTCTGGGCGAACGCGAAAGCAGGGGCGAGCAGGGCGAGCGCGAGCAGCAGGCGTTTCAGCATGGAAGTCTCCGCAGGAGTTCGATGAAGGATTGCGAATGATAGGGGTTGCCAGCAGGGGCGTCATGCGTTGGTGGCCGGGCGGTGGTGTCGCGATCCGTTCGCCCTTCGATATTCAGGGTGAACGGTCGGGGCGCGATACCTGGGAACCGCGTCGGCGCGCTACGCCGCCGCCACATCCAGCGAGCGCACCTGCAACTTCAGATCGAGGATCTTGAAATAGTCGCGTTCCTGTTCGAGGTCGGCGCGTGTCAGCGGATGCTGGTCGAGCCAGCCGCCGGGCAATTCGAGTCGAAGTGATTTGTCGTCGGCGACGAGATGCAGTGGCGGCAACGGTTCGGTCGTTCGCGGGCGTTCCAGCAATGCGGCGAGGCGCAGCAGCGCGGTCAGCCGGCGCGCCGACACGCGCAGGCGATCCGGCAATGCGTTGATCACCTCGCGGTCCGGCTTGCGCCGGTGCGAGCGGATGATCGCTGCGAGCGCCTGCTGGCCTTGGCGGCTGAAGCCGGCAAGGTCGGAATTGGCGACGATGTAGGCGCCGTGGATGTGATGCAGGCTGTGCGCGATGGCAAGGCCGATCTCGTGGATGTCGGCGCTCCAGCCGAGCAAGTCGCGTTCGAGTGAACCGAACTGCCAAGCATCCGCGACCTGTTCGAACAATTCGATCGCTGCATGGTGCACCCGCGTGGCCTGCGCACGGTCGACCGCGTAGCGTGAGGCGAGTGCCGCAATGCTGCCGGAGCGTGGGTCGCCGTGCATCGCGCGGCCGACCATGTCGTAGAGCAGGCCTTCGCGCATCGCGGTCTCGCACACGCCCATGTGCGTGAGGCCGAGGGTTTCGAACACGGCTTCGAGGATCGCGACGCCGCCGGCGAGTATCGGTGCGCGTTCGTCGGCGAGGCCGGCGAGGCGCAGGTTTTCGACGCTGCCCGCCGTGAGGATGGCATCGCGCAAGCGCAGAAGCGAGGTCGCCGTAATGCCTTGCTCGCTCCAGCCGTTCGCCTGCACGATGCTGCCGATCGCTTTCGCGGTACCGGACGATCCGATCGCCTCGCCCCAGCCGCGCGCGCGGTAGTCGGCGGCGAATTGCTGCAACTCGACCGCCAGCTCGGTCTGCGCCTGGCGCCAGCGCTTCGGCGTGAACTTGCCGTCGCCGAAGAAATGCAGTGTGCTGGCGATGCAGCCCATCTGCACGCTTTCGGTTTCGAGCGCCTCGAAGCCCTGGCCGATGATGAACTCGGTGCTGCCGCCGCCGATGTCGACGACGAGTCGGCGCTGGCTGGATTCAGCCAGATCATGCGCGACTCCGAGGTAGATCAGGCGCGCCTCCTCGCGGCCGCTGACGACTTCGATCGGATGCCCGAGCGCGGTTTCCGCCAGCATCAGGAATGCCTGCGGATGGGCAAGGCGGCGCACGCTGTTCGTCGCGACTGCGCGCACGCGCTCGTGCGGCAGCGAACGCAGGCGTTGACCGAAGCGCGAGAGACAGGTCAGCGCGCGTTCGCGGCTTTCCGGCAGCAAGCTGCCGTCAGGGCGCAGTCCGAGTGCCATGCGCACGCTGTCGCGCATGCGATCGATCAGGCGTAGCCCGCCATGTTCATAGCGTGCGACGACCAGATGGAAACTGTTCGAACCGAGATCGACCGCGGCCAGCAGTTCGCCGTCGCGGATGTCGTTGGCGATGGCGTTCTTCATGGGGCTGCTCGCGTGGATTGCCTGAATTGTCGCATTGTGCGCAGCCTTTCCCGCTGCGGACACGGAAGTCGTGTCGCCGTTCCCCGGCTTTTCCCTGTCCCGCAGGGAGCGAACACGCCATTTATTGCGTGAACTTTGCCAGCAGTGTCTGCTGCGCGGAATGCGGCGCATCGTCGCCGCGTTCCACGCGTCGGTAGCTGCCGTCGGCATCGAGGTTCCACGCCTGCGTGTTATCGGCCAGATAGTTCGCGAGTGATTCGTCGTAGACGCGCTCGGCAAGCGCGGGATCGCGAATCGGGAAACAGGTTTCGATGCGGCGCAGCAGGTTGCGCTCCATCCAGTCGGCGCTGGAGCAGTAGATTTCCGGTGTGTCGTCGTTCTGGAACCAGTACACGCGGCTGTGTTCGAGGAAGCGGCCGACGATCGAGCGCACGCGGATGTTGTCCGACACGCCCGCAATGCCAGGGCGCAACGCACAAGCGCCGCGCACGATCAGGTCGATCTGCACGCCGGCCTGTGAGGCGCGATACAGCACCTCGACGACATTCTCCTCGTTCAACGCATTCATCTTGGCGATGATGCGCGCCGGCTTGCCGGCTTTCGCGTTCGCGATCTCGCGTTCGATTTTCTCCATCAATCCCTTGTGCAGGGTGAACGGCGAGTGCAGCAGGCATTTCAGCTTGATGATCGGACCGAGGCCCGACAATTGCAGGAACAACAGGTGCGCGTCTTCGCCGATGTCCGGGTTCGCGGTCATCAGGCCGAAGTCGGTATAGATGCGCGAAGTGATCTGGTGATAGTTGCCGGTCGAGAGGTGGCAGTAGCGACGCAGAACGCCTTGCTCGCGACGCACGATCAGCAGCATTTTCGCGTGAGTCTTGTAACCGACCACGCCGTAGACGACCTGCACGCCGGCTTCCTGCAGGCGGTTGGCGAGGCGCAGGTTGGCCTCCTCGTCGAAGCGTGCGCGCAGCTCGACCACGACGGTGACGTCTTTTCCCTGGCGCGCGGCCTCGATCAGGTGATCGACCAGTGGCGAATCGTTGCCGACGCGATACAACGTCTGCTTGATCGCGAGCACGCCGGGATCGAGGCTCGCCTCGCGCACGAGTTCGATCACCGCGCTGAACGATTCGAACGGATGGTGCAGCAGGATGTCGCGCTCGCGGATTGCGTCGAACAGGCTTGCTTCTTCGGCGATTGACGGAAGCACGCGCGGCAGGAAACCCGGGAACTTCAGGTCGGGGCGCTCGATCTGGTCGTAGATCGTATTGACGCGGTTGACGTTGACGGGCCCTTCGCAGCGATAGACATCCGGCTCGGTCAGCTCGAAGTTCTGCATGAGCATGTCGGAGATCGCCTTCGGACAATTGTCGGCCACCTCCAGGCGCACCGGGCGCGCGTAGCCGCGGCCTTTGAGTTCGTCACGCAGCGCGAGTGCGATGTCGACTTCGTCCTCGTCGACGAACAACTCGCTGTTGCGCGTTACGCGGAACTGGTACGAGCCCTTCACCTGCATGCCGGGAAACAGCTCGTCCATGAACTCATGCAGGATGCTGGACAGGAACACGAAGTCATGCCCGCATTCGGCAACTTCGGCCGGCAGCCGAATGATGCGCGGCAACGAGCGCGGTGCGCGCACCAGCGCCATATGGCCTTCGCGGCCGAATGCATCCCTGCCTTTCAGCACGACTGCGAGGTTCAGGCTCTTGTTGAGGATGCGCGGGAATGGATGCGCCGGATCAAGCCCGAGCGGCGACAGGACCGGCAGGATCTCGTTGCGGAAATAGCCCTGCAACCAGCGCTTTTGCTTGACCGTCCAGCAATCACGCTTGGAGAAACGGATGCCCTCGCGTTCAAGCTCCGGCAGCAGGGTCCCATTCCAGAAATCATATTGCGCGTTGACCAAGGTCAGCGCGCGCTCACGGATGCGCGCGAGCACTTCGCCGGGGGGCATCGCATCCGGACCAGGACGCAACTCGCTGAGGCCGGTCTGCTCGCGCAGCACGGCGACACGCACTTCGAAGAATTCGTCGAGGTTCGTGCATGAGATGCATAGGTAGCGCATGCGTTCGAGCAACGGCACGCTCGGGTCCTGTGCCTGCGCGAGCACGCGGAAATTGAACTCGAGCTGCGCCAGTTCGCGGTTGAAGTAAAGGCCGGGTTCCTTGAGATTCTGGTGCACTTCGCGATTCATGGCGGTCCGTGGGTCATTCGAGAATGGCGCGTTGCGTTGCGCGCTCGTCCGGGTTCAACGGCAGAAAGCCTTCCTGACGCACCTGCGCCTGGCCGTCGTCCGACAGCGCATACGCCAGGAATGCGAGCGGCAGCGGGCCCAAAGCATGTCCTGGCGGCCGGTTGACGTACACGTACAACGCGCGCGAAAGAGGGTAGCGGCCTTGCGTGACGCTATCGAGGCCCGGCAGCGTGCCCGCATCGTCGGCATCTTTCGCCAGTGCGAGCGGCTTGACCAGGCCGTTGACGTAGCCGACACCGGCATAGCCGATCGCCTCGCGGTTGCCGGCGACGGTCGCGACGATCGCGCCGTTGCCGGGCCAGGCGATGACGTCGGCGCGATACTCGCCGCCGCACAATGCGGATTCGCGGAACATCTCGTACGTACCCGAGCTGCTGTCGCGGCCGGTCGCGAGCAAAGCCGCGTCGGCCAATCGCGTGTCGGGAATCGTGGCGAGATCGCGCCAGCGGCGGATCGCCAGCGGTGCGCCACAACGGCGTGTCTCCGAAAAAATTGCGTCGAGCTGGGCCAGCGTGATGCGCGCGAGCGGATTGTCCGGGTGCACGAACACGGCGATCGCATCGTGCGCCACGACCACGTGCGTCGGCGCGTATCCGTAGCGAGCCACGAAGCGCGATTGTTCGGCGCTGCTCATCGGCCGGCTCATCGAACCGATGTCTGCGGCACCTTCGATCAACGCGAGCGGCGCGCTGGCCGAGCCTTGTCCCTGGATCTGCACGTGCACGCCGGGATGCCGTGTGTGGAACGCGCCGGCCCAGCGTGCGACCAGCGCGCTGGCAGTGTCGGAGCCGACGCTGGTGAGACTTCCCGACAAGACCGCTTCCGACGCGGCGGCGACACCCGTGCCGCCGAAAGCCGCCGCCAGCAGCGCGAACAGCATGGCCCTCATGGCGATTCGGCCAGCGCCAGCGGTTGCAGCAGGCGTTCGCGCCCGAACACGCAACTGAAGGTGCTGCCGACGCCGGCTTCGCTGCGGATGTCCAGATGCGCCTGATGCAATTGCAGCACGTGCTTGACGATCGACAAGCCGAGACCGGTGCCGCCGGTCTCGCGCGAGCGGCTGGTCGAGACGCGGTAGAAACGTTCGGTGAGCCGCGGCAGATGTTGCGGAGCGATGCCTTGCCCGGTGTCGACCACCGACAGGCGACCGCCATTCTCGCCGCTTTCCCAGCGCAAGATGATGTGGCCGCCCGCAGGCGTGTGGCGCACCGCATTGCTGACCAGGTTGGAGAACGCGCTGTGCAGTTCCTTGGTCGAGCCGAGCAGGTCGTGCGCGCCGAGAAGCTCGGTCGTCACCACGTGGCCGCCCTGACTCAGCGCGACCGCTTCGCGCCGCAGCGCTTCGAGCAGCGAGCGCAGGCTGATCCGTTCCTGCGGCAGGTCGCCTTGTGCTTCGAGACGCGACAGGGTGAGCAGATCCTCGACGATCTGCGCCATGCGCCGCGACTGGTTGCGCAGCTCGTGCAGGATCGGTTCGTACTCCGGGATCGATTCCGGTTCGATCATGTCGAGATAGCCGTGCACGACAGTCAGCGGGGTGCGCAGCTCGTGCGAAACGTTGGCGACGAAATCGCGGCGTACCTGTTCCAGGCGCATCAACTGGCTGACGTCGCGCGCAACCAGCAACGAGCGTTCGTCGGCGTAGCGGATCAGGCGCAGGCTGAGGCGCAGGTTCTCGTCGGCGGGCGAGGCGAGATCGACCAGCGGCTCGGCGTTCTCCGCGTGCAGCCACTCGGCAAAGCGCGGCGCGCGCACGAGGTTGGTCAGATGACCGCCGATATCCTGCGGATACTTCAGTCCGAGCAGATGGCCGGCAGCAGCATTGAACCACTGGATGCGCTGCTCGCGATCGAGCGCGACGACCGCATCCGGCAACGCCGCCGCGGCATCGCGAAACGCGCGAAGCAGGCCGACGAGACGACGCTTGTCCTGCGTGGCCGTGATCTGCCGCCGCCGCACGAGATTCTGGATTTCGTCCCATACGCCGTTGCCGTCCGCCGCAGGCAGATGGCGCCGGCTGGTGAGCAGGCGGCCAAGGCGGACCAGTTTGAAGATGACGAAAGCGAGCGCAGCGACAGCGACCAGCAGCAGGCACTGCGGCAATGCGCGCAGCCATACGCCCACTGCGAGCGCGATCAGCACGGGCACCGCCAGCCGCCAGGCACTGAAACGCCACGCGCGGGCCAGTCGCGATGGCATCAACGCAGCTCCGGTGAACGGAAAGGCATTTCCATCATGCTTGCCGTCTGCGCATGCGAGCGATCACGAGCTGTGCGAGAGGAAGAAAGGAAACGGATGTTCATGCGAGGCGTGGCATCGCGGCAAGGCTGCGCGGCGAACGGCACATGCGCGGTTCAAACACTGGTCGAGAAGCGATAGCCGGCGCCGCGCACGGTTTGCACCAGTTCGTCCTTGCCGAACGGTTCGAGCGTCTTGCGCAGGCGACGGATGTGCACGTCGACCGTGCGTTCCTCGACATATACGCCGCCGCCCCAGACATGGTCGAGCAACTGGCTGCGCGTATAGACGCGTTCGGCGTGGGTCATGAAGAAGTGCAGCAGACGGTATTCGGTCGGCCCGATGTGGACGGGCTGTTCGCCGCAGAACACGCGGTGCGCGGCGCTGTCGATGCGCAGGCCGCCGAGGTCTACCATGCCCTCCGCGTCCTCGCCGTGCGTGCGGCGCATGACCGCGCGGATGCGCGCGAGCAGTTCGCGCGTCGAGAACGGCTTCACCACGTAGTCGTCGACACCGGCGTCGAGACCGCCGACGCGGTCGGTTTCCTCGCCGCGTGCGGTCAGCATGATGATCGGTACTTCGCGGGTCAGCTCGTCCTTGCGCAGGCGGCGCGCGAGGTCGATGCCGCTCATGCCGGGCAGCATCCAGTCGAGCAGGATCAGGTCCGGCACGCGCTCGCCGATCGCGGTTTGCGCCGCGCGCGCATCCGGTGCGTGCATCGCCTCCATGCCGGCCTTGCGCAGTGCGAACGCGACCATGTCGCGGATCGAGGTTTCGTCTTCGACTATCAGGATGTGTTTTTGCACGTCATCACCGCGAGCAGGGCTTGATGGAACTGTGACGCCATCATTGCAGTTGGACTGTTACATCCGCATGACGATCGCTGCGCGAATCGGTCGAACCCGGCATCAATGCGCGGAAACGGCAGCTTTCCCGTGTTGCCGAAATATTACACTTCCGTAGTGGAATGCGTTCTGCCGGCGTGAAGCATTCGAAATGCCTCATCCTCGCGAAGGCGGAAACGACAGTAAAAAACGCGCTCTTCGGCTGGGTGCGGTCAGCGCGGTCGGCAACATGCCATCGCAGGCAGCAGCGAGTCCGGCGAGTTCGCAGGTTCCGGCGTTGAGCGCTTGCGCAGTTCGAGCACGGTCGGTGTGAGCTGGGTGATGCGCGCATCGATGCGGCTGCGCTGGTAGTAGGTCAGGTCGGGCTGCTTCGACAGCGCCTTGAGCTGGTTCAGTGCATCCTCGGCATGGCCGGTCAGGTAGGCCGCTTCCGCGTACGCTTCCGATGCGCGCACCTTGTCACCGGCGAGCTGATTGGCGCGGCCGTAGCTCTTCTGCAAGTCGGGATCGTCGCTGTGGCGCTCAATCTGCGGGCGGAGCAGTTCCAGTGCGCGGCGTGCGCTCTTTTCGTCCGTCTGGGCGAGCAGCGCGTCGGCATAGGTCAGCGTGATCGCGTGGTTGCCGGGGTAGTCGCCGTTGAGTTGTTCGTAGATCTTCAGCGCGCCCGGCTTGTTGCCGGCCTGGTCCTCGGCGTTGGCGAGTGCCAGCCGTACGACGGACGATTTGGGGAGTCGCGCGTCGAGCCTGGTCAGCTCATCGACCGCGAGTTTCGCTTCATGCGTGTTGATCAGCGCGAGCGCGTAGCCGTAGCGATTGGCGACCGTGTCGAACGCCTTGTCGTCGCGCAGATTGTCCGCGTAGTGCGCGCGCATCGCCGTCGCCGATGTCGCGCTGAGCACGCGCGCGCGTTCGCGCATCAGTTCGAAATAGGTTTCGCGCGCGCTGCCGCGCACGTAGCAAGCCGTCACTTTGACCTTCGGCAGCGCCTTGTCGCCGTGCGCGCCCGGTATGACGGTCGTCGACGCCGCATTGCTGGCGGAGGTGGCGGCGGATTCATCCGGCTCATTGCCGAGGTCCATGTCATGCCGGCTGGGCAGGTCGAGATTCAGCGAGCCGCTCGTTGCAATGATGGTGCGTGATGGCGCAGAGGCCAGGCGTGGCACCTGCGGACAGCCGAGTTGGCGTGCGCGCTCCTTCGCTTCGGCGATGCGTTTGGTGTCGAGCGGATGATCGATCAGGAACTCCGGTACGTCGACGCCGTTGACGCGCATGATCTTCTGCAGCGTCTGGAACGCGCCGGCCATTGCCATCGGATCGAAGCCGCTGCGTGCGAGCGTCTGGATGCCGACGCGATCGGCTTCTGCTTCCTCGCCGCGAGTGAAGTTGATCTGGCGCTGCTGCATCAGCGAGGTGCCCGCCATCATCGCGGCAACGCCGGCATCGTCGGTGCGGTGTGCGCTGGCGATCATCACGCCGAGCATGCCGAGCATGATCGGGATCGACATCTTCTTGGTGTCCTCGAACGCGCGCAGGATGTGCTGCTGCTGCACGTGCGAGATTTCATGGGCGAGCACGCCGGCCAGTTCGTCCTCGCGGTCCATTGCGGTGATCAGGCCGGCGTTGGCGGCGACGAATCCACCGGGCGCGGCGAATGCGTTGATGTCCGGATCGCGCACGATGAAGAAGGTGAACGAAAGGTCCGGCCGATCGCTGTTCGCGACCAGCTGGTAGCCGAGCGCGTTGATGTAGTCGTTCAGAAGCGCGTCGTCGAGCACCATGCCGTACGCGCGCATTTCCTGCAGCATCGCCGCGCCGTAGTCGTGCAGATCCTGCGGTGACACCATGCCCGCGGCTGAACTGCCGATGTCGGGCAGTTTCACGTCCTGCTCGCGAGCGCCCGCGAGGCAGGTGATGCATGCCGCGGCCAGCAGGGAAAGAGCTCGGATCACACGCATGCGGATATCCAGGACAAACCAATTCTGACTCGGACCACATTAGCGCGCCGGCGTTCCTGTCGCCACCGTGCACGCTGCGTGCGGACGCCGTACTCATGGCCGGTTCATGCGCGCGGCGCGGCGGTGCTTGCAAGTCACGCGCGGCGAACGCACTCTTTCGCGCACCTCTTTCCAGCCAGGTCGGAAAACCGTCAATGAACCGGGTCGAAATCTATACGTCGGCGATCTGCCCGTATTGTGTTTCCGCGAAAACCTTCCTCAAGCACAAAGGCCTCGACTACGAGGAGATCCGCATCGACCTCGATAACGTGCGGCGCGACGAGATGCTGAAGCGCAGCTCCGGGCGACGCACGGTGCCGCAGATTTTCGTCAATGGCGTGCACGTGGGCGGCTACGACGACCTCGTCGCCGCGGATCGTGCCGGTCGCTTGCGTGAATTGACGGAGGGCGCGAAATGAGCGAGCGCATCAAGGAGTTCACCGCGTTCCGCCAGCGCATGAACGAGCGCATCCTCGGTCAGGACAACCAGGTCGTGCGGCGTTTCTTCGCCCTCGACACGCAGACATACAAGGCCGGCGCGCTCGACGTGAAGACGAAGGAAATGCTCGGCCTCGTCGCTTCGCTGGTCCTGCGCTGCGACGACTGCATCAGCTACCACGTCGCGCAATGCGTCGAGGCCGGCGTCAGCGAGGACGAATTCTTCGAGATCTTCAGCGTCGGCCTGGTCGTCGGTGGATCCATCGTGATCCCGCACCTGCGCCGCGCGGTGGATTTTCTCGACGAGATGAACGGCGCGAAGGAAGCCTGACGCCGCCGCATCCGATGGCGGCGGTGGCGTACGTATCTCAGCGCGGCACGCGCACCAGCTTGACCCGCGCGCCGGTGCTGCTGCGGCCGGCGAGGTGGTCGATGCCGATCTGGTCGAAATCCGCAAGCACGGTTGCGGCGACCGACAAGGTGCACAGTTCCGGTCGCTGCGCGCCGTTGGCGAGCCGGCAATCGAGGCCCGCATCGCTGCCGGCGTCGGCCAGGTGGAATGTTTCCGCGTCCTGACTGACCGGTGCCGAGAAATCGAACACGCGTGGTGCACCGCCTTCGTCCGGTACCAGCACCCACTGGCCGTTCCATGCGTTGCCGATCGCGCCCGCTGCGAAACGCGAGCGTGCCAAGGTCAGCGCGCGGACTTCCACGTCGCGGCCGGACTCGTTGCGCACGAGCCAGGCGTGCGCGCGCGAAGGCGAAAGGAACTCGATCTCGATGCGCGGACCTGCCTGCGCGACCGGTTGGCTGCCGCTCGGCGCGAACGGCGGATCGCCGTTGGCGAGTTGCACCAGCGACGCCGTTGCGACGCGTCCGCTCGGGCGCGCGGTGCCGAAATACCACGTGGCCGCGCCGGTATCATTGAAGCCGAACAGGCCGATCGCGAGCTGGCCGTCCTGCAGTTCGATGCTGGCGCCGTTGCCTGGCGACGCGGCGCCGTTTTCGGTGCTCGCCTCTGACCACCAGAAACCGTTTTCCGGCGTCGGCGCCGAAGTCGGCGTATTCGTGTCGAGCAGATGGAAGGCGAGAAGTTGCGAAGTGCCGCCGTTGTTGGCGTACACGCGCACCCGATAGACCTGGCCGGGCAGGATCGGCACGCCGGCGCTGGTTGCCGGGTCCACGCGCAGGCTGAAGGGTTGCTGGCGATTTGCATCGCAACCGGTTTGCGGCGTTTTCAGCTCGATGCTGAGATCGATGCCGTCAACGACGACGCGCGAAACATCCGGCACGCACCGCGCCGGCGCACTGCCATGCAGGCCGATCTGGCGCGATACCAGCGTGTTGCCGCCGCCGGGGAGCTGTTCGAGTTGCACGCGCAGCGCCGAGGCGCTGCCCTCGGCCGCACGCGCGCCGACGCAGGCGAGCAGCGCGCACAGGCAGGCCGAAACCGCCCGCCATGCCATCGTTGCGGGCCGTGTTGTATGAGTTCGCGACATTCGCGGATAATGCGCGTCCTCGCGGATCTGGGCAAGCCGTGTCGCGGCAGATCCTTGTCACGCAAGGTTTTTTTTGCGCGGCGGAATCGGCGCCAGCGCGACTAGGCAGTGGTTTCGCTCCTCCCGCATCTGTCGGTGCGGCTCCGCTCAGCGTAACCGCCGCGGCACCTTCCCAAGGCCCGGGACGATTTCTTTCCAGCGCGAATTCCGATCGCGCAGCACGGAGTATTTCCAGATGAGCAAGACCATTGCGGTAATCCGCGGCGACGGCATCGGCCCTGAAATCATGGACGCGACGCTGCGCGTTCTCGAAACGTTGCAGCTCGGCTTCCAGTACGACTTCGTCGAGGCTGGCCTCGCCGCGCAGGAGAAGTTCGGCGAGCTGTTGCCACAGGCCACGCTGGATGCGATCGTGAAGCATCGCGTTGCGCTGAAAAGCCCGCTGACCACGCCGGTCGGCGAGGGGTTCAGCTCGATCAACGTGCAACTGCGCCGCAAGTTCGATCTGTATGCGAACGTGCGTCCGGCGATTTCGTTCCCGAACACGCGCTCGCGTTTCCCGGAGAACGTCGACCTGATCACCGTGCGCGAGAACACCGAAGGCGCCTATGCCGGCGAAGGCCAACAGGTGTCCGAGGACGGCGCCACTGCAACCCTGATCCAGAAGATCACGCGCAAGGGTTCCGAGCGCATCGTGCGCTATGCGTTCGACCTGGCAGTCCGCACCGGCCGCAAGAAGATCACCGTGGTGCACAAGGCGAACATCCTGAAGTCGACCTCGGGCCTGTTCCTGAAGGTCGCGCGCGAAGTCGCCGCGCAGTATCCGAGCATCGAATGCAACGAGATGATCGTCGACAACACCTGCATGCAGTTGGTAATGCGGCCGGAGCAGTTCGACGTGATCTGCACGACGAACCTGTTCGGGGACATCATTTCCGACCTTTGTGCCGGCCTCGTTGGCGGCTTGGGCCTTGCGCCGGGCGCGAACATCGGTGCGGACGTGGCGATCTTCGAGGCCGTGCACGGCTCGGCACCGGACATTGCAGGCAAGGGCGTCGCCAATCCGTGCGCGCTGCTGCTCGGCACGGCGCAGATGCTCGACCACCTGCAGCACGATGACGCGGCGGCTCGCCTGCGCGCGGCAATCCGCGGCACGCTGGAGGCGCGTGATTGCGTCACGCCGGACCTCGGTGGTAGCGGAACGACGCAGGCGTTCGCGGACGCGATCATCAGCCGGCTCTGATCAAGGAGCCGCGGTTGGGGAATGGGGAGTGGGGAATCGCGAAAGCGGCTCGGCTGGCCTACCGATTCCCTCATTCTCCAAACTCCGCCAGATGGTGGAGCACACGCAGCTTGCCTTGGCCGGGGAAATAGCCGGCGGCGAGCGCCTGCTGCACGAAGCCAATGGCGCGCTCGACCGCGCTTTCAAGCGGTTGCCCACAGGCGATGCCGGCAGCCACCGCAGCCGCGAGCGAGCAGCCGGTGCCATGGCTTTCGCCGCGGATACGGCGCTGATGGAACCAGTGCTCTGCCTCCTGCGTGAGCAGCAAGTCGGAGATGTCGTCGCTGGCCAAGTGGCCGCCTTTGAGCAATACCGCACGCGCGCCGGCGGCACGGAGTGCGTGCGCGGCCGCCAGCATCTCGGGCGGAGTACGGATCGTCCGATCGAGCAGGCGTTCGGCCTCGGGAATGTTCGGCGTCACGAGGGTGGCCCGTGCGAGCAGGTGCCGCAGCAATGCCGGCGCAAGGTCGTTTGTCGCCAGAGCAGCGCCGGTCGTGGCGACCAGTACCGGGTCGAGAATCACCGGAATGTGCGGATGCCGCGCCAGCACAGCGGCAACCTCGCGCGTCAGTGCCGGTGTCGCCAGCATGCCGATCTTGATTGCGGCAACGTCGAAATCCTCAAGCACCGCATCCACTTGCGCGCGCAGGATTGTGCTCGGCACGGTATGGATCGCGCTCACGCCGCGCGTGTTCTGCGCGGTGACCGCGGTGATGGCACAGGTGCCATGCACGCCATACGCTGCGAAGGTGCGCAGATCTGCTTGAATGCCGGCGCCGCCACCGGAATCGGATCCGGCGATCGTCAATGCAATGGGAAGAGGAGGGCGTTTCATGCGTGCTGTTGCGTCCGCGCTACAAAGCCAAAGGGCGCGTGCTGCACAAAGGGTGTGCGGGAAATTCGTATTTTTTCAGTCATGGCAAGGAGTTGTTGCTGTCGGATCGAGCGCGGCGCTTGACTTCTGTTGCGTTTTCGCCAACGATACGACGAATTACACCACAGCCGTTCCACTACCGCAGCAAGGGGCTATGCAGCGGGCAACAGCAGCAAGCGCAGGGAGATGGGCGGGAGCGCTCGGCACAGGGCTGGCGCTTCCGCTTTCTTTTGTTGTACATGCGGCGTCGTTTGACGACGTACGCGCGCGCGTGCGTCCGGTTGAAGCCTCCGCGATTGCTGCAGTTGCCGACGCTTCTGCGCTTGCGCGTTGGCACGACTACGCGCTGTCCAGCATCACCCCGCAGTTTTCCTGGGCCGTGCTGCCGCCGTCCAGCGACGCGCCGCGGGTGCTCGACAACTATACGGGTACGATCGAGCGCGCCCCGCTGTTCGAGACGCGGATCGGTGCAAGCACGACGCACGTCGGTATCGCTGTCACCACCGGCACGGTTGCCGACACGCCGAGCGTGCTTCCGACCCAGGCCACACATCTGGTTCCAATGCCGCAAACCGGCCTGCAGCGCACCGTGGTGACGCCGAGCCTGGCTGGTGACTGGGGCAGCCGCGGCAGCGTGCGCCTGACCGGAGTGTTCGCCTATCAGCGCTTTGCGAGTTTCGGTCTCGGTACGGCCATGTCCGATGGCGGCGCGCCGTTGCCGGGATGGCTGGGCGACAGCTCCTACGGTGCCGGTGCGCGTGTGGACGTCAGCAATGTGCTGGGCGACCATCTGCGCTGGAATCTCGGCTATCAGTCCCGCGTCGGCATGGGCACGTACGCGAACTATCGAGGCGTGTTCGCCGATGCCGGTCATTTCGACATTCCGGCAAGCGCAAGTGCGAGTCTGAGCTACGCGCTGACGCCGCATTTCGGCGTTGATGTCGGCATGCAGCGCGTGATGTACAGCGCGATCACGCCATTCGCCAGTTCGAATCTGCCGACCCGTTTCCTGGCTTTGCTCGGCGACGGTTCCAGCCCGGTGTTCGCATGGCGTGACCTCAATGTCTACAGCGTCGGCGGCACCTGGAGCGATCAGGATTTCGGTAGCGTCCAGCTTCGCTATACGACGCGGCAGCAGCCGGTGCCGACATCGAAGCTGCTGGAGAACGCGCTCGCCGACGCGACCGCGAACGACATGGTCACGCTCGGTTGGTCGCGTGGACTTGGCGCGTCTTCGAACCTGAGCTTTGCGGCCAGTTACGCGACCTCGCCGTACTACCTGTTGATGCCGAGCTACCTCTCGCGCGCAAACGGAACGGCGAGCCAGTTCGAGTTCGAGGCGCTTTGGTCGGTGAGGTTCTGAGAGAGCGTGAATCACCAGCCTTCGGCTGCTGTGAGTCGCGCGGGATTCGAGATTCGGTTGGATCCGGCCAGTCGCGAATTCGCCCCATCCCGGAATCCCTGTCGCTCTTCCGGAGTCCAGCAGCGCGCGCCGTCGAGCGCGCGCTTTCCCGCCTCCTCCTGAATCTCCGTCTTTACAGCCTTTCGGACGCGTAATCCGCCAGCCGTGAACGCTCGCCGCGGCGCAAGGTGATGTGCGCGCTGTGTTCCCAACCCTTGAAGCGGTCGACCGCGTAAGTCAAGCCTGAGGTGGTTTCGGTCAGGTACGGCGTGTCGATCTGCTCGACGTTGCCGAGGCAGATGATCTTGCTGCCGGGACCGGCACGCGTGATCAGCGTCTTCATCTGTTTCGGAGTCAGGTTCTGCGCTTCGTCGATGATGACGTAGCGGTTGAGAAAGGTGCGCCCACGCATGAAGTTCATCGCGCGGATCTTGATGCGAGAAGCGAGCAGATCGTTGGTCGCCGCGCGGCCCCAGGCGCCGCCCTCCTGCGGGTTCGTCAGCACTTCGAGGTTGTCGGTCAGCGCGCCCATCCACGGCGTCATCTTTTCCTCCTCGGTGCCGGGCAGGAAACCGATGTCCTCGCCGACCGAAACGGTTGCGCGCGTCATGATGATCTCGCGGTAACGCTGCTGGTCCATCACTTGCGCGAGGCCGGCGGCGAGCGCGAGCAGCGTCTTGCCGGTGCCGGCGGTGCCGAGCAGCGTGACGAAGTCGATTTCCGGGTCCATCAGCGCGTTCAGTGCGAAGTTCTGCTCGCGGTTGCGCGCGTGGATGCCCCACACCGTATGCGTGCCGCTGCGATAGTCGTCGACGATCTGCAGCACGGCCTTCTGGCCTTCGAGACGCGCCACACGCAGTTCGACCTCGTCCTCGCCGGGCAGGTACAGGCTCTGGTTCGGATGCCAGTCCTCGGTCTTGCGCCGCTTCACTTCGTAGAATGTGCGACCGCGCTCGGACCACGAACGCAGTTCGCCATGGCGATCCCAGAAATCCGGCGGCAGTTCGCCGAGGCCGGTATAGAGCAGGCTGAAATCGTCGAGTGCGCGATCGTTCTCGTAGTCTTCGGCGGTGATGCCGTAGATCTTTGCCTTGATGCGCAGATTGATGTCCTTGGACACCAATACCACGGCTTCCTTCGGTCGCGCCTCGCGCAAGGCGACCACGGAGGCGAGAATCAGATTGTCGGGCAGCGTGCGGCGATTGCTCTTGTCGGCGGTGACGTGCGCGGTCGTCTGGAAGTAAAGACGTCCAGCCTTCTGCTTTCGATTGAGCTGCAATCCCTGAGGCAGGCGCAGTTCCACCCCTTCCTCGATTGGCCGGCCATTGCCGGCAATGACCAGTTCGTTGAGGAAGCGGCTGACCTGGCGCGCATTGCGCGAGGTTTCGGAGGTGCCTTTCTTGGCCGCGTCGAGTTCTTCAAGCACCGTCATCGGTATGAAGACGTCGTGCTCCTCGAAGCGGAACAGCGACGTGGGATCGTGCATCAGCACGTTGGTGTCGAGTACGTAGATGCGCTTGCCTCGGGTCATGCGGAGCTCTCGGGCGTGTGCGGAGGGGCGGTGCGCGCGATGCTGACTGCGCGCGGAAGGAAACACGGATAGCAGGGCGAAATGACAATCACGAGTGCGTGAGCCGCTCCAGCACGGCGGCGGCGTGGCCGGGTACCTTGACGCCGCGCCACTCGGCGGCGAGCGTGCCGTTCGCATCGATCAGGAACGTGCTGCGGATCACGCCGACGAAACGGCGTCCGTACAACACCTTCTCGCCGAGCACGTCGAATGCATTGCACCAGGCTTCGTCGGTGTCGGCGACGAGCGCGAACGGCAGCGCATGTTTGGCGCGGAACTTCGCATGCGAAGCGATCGAATCGCGCGACACGCCGACGATCGCGCAGCCGTGTCGGCGGAACGCTTCATGGAGGTCGCGGAATGCCTGCGCCTCGTTCGTGCAGCCGGGCGTGTTGTCTTTCGGGTAGAAATAGACGACGGCTGGATGTCCGCGCAGATCGGCAAGTGCCAGCGTGCCGCCATCGTCGAGCGCGCCCTTGAGGTTCGGAACCTTCTTGCCGATCGCGATGGTCATCAGAACTTCATCGGATCCATGATTGCATCGAGGTTGAGCCCGTCGCAGAACTCCAGGAAATCGTCGCGCAGTGCGGCAATGTGCGTTGTGTTCGGAATGCCGATCGTGATCTGCGCCGAAAACATGTCGGCGCCGGTCTGCATCGCGCGATAGCGCGTGGAATGCAGTTGCTCGATCGAGATGTTCTGCTGCGCGAAGAATTCGGCGAGTTGGAACAGCACGCCCGGCTTGTCCGCGGCGACGACCTCGACCACATAAGGAATCAGGTTCGACTGTTGCGCCTTGGCGCTCGTGCGGAAGTGGCTGAGGCGCAGCGTGCCGTCGCGATCGAGGCGCGCCAGTGCGTTCTCCAGTTTCGCGATCGCGTCCCACGCGCCCTGTGCCAGCGCCAGCACGTGGATTTCGTTGCCGAGTGTCGACACGCGCGCTTCGGCAAGATTGCAGCCGCATTCGGAAATGCGCTTGCTGATCGCGACCAGGGGGGATTGGGTGGCGCTGTTGAACGCGCTGATGAGCAGGTAGTTTTCCGTGGACGCGGGACGCGGCGTGTTTTCGTTGGGAGGTTGCTTGCCTGCCTGCTTCACGATTCCATCGTCCTTCGGGCGTCGCGCATTGCTGCTCTGCGAGCCAGAATACTTGCGCGCCATGGGGGTCGCAAGGAGATCGCGTCGCGCATGTGCCGCGCGGCGCAAACCGGATGGACCTGCGCCGAGATTCCCGGCTACCATGCCTGCTTCACCAGCGTACGAACTTACGACGTGATCCTTTCCGGCAGTATCTGCGCACTGGCGACGCCCTTGCGCGCGCGGGACGACGCCATCGACCTCGATGCGTTCGGTCGCCTGATCGACTACCAGATCGATGGCGGCACGCAGGCGCTGGTCATCGCCGGCTCGACCGGCGAAGCCGCTGCGCTCGACGACACCGAATATTCCATCCTGCTCGAAGCCGCCATCGCGCGCAGCAAGCGTCGCGTGCCGCTGCTGGCCGGCAGCGGGCAGTCGGCCACGCGCAAGACGATTGCGCAGACGCAACGCGCGCGCGCCGCCGGCGTCGATGCGGCGCTCGTCTCCGCGCCGGCATACGTGCGGCCGACGCAGGAAGGCCTGTATCGTCACTACTGCGAGGTCGCCGAACACGGCGGCTTGCCGGTCGTGCTGTACAACGTGCCGGCGCGTACCGCATGCGACCTGTTGCCGGAAACCGTCGCGCGCCTCGCCGGCCACGGCAACATCATCGGCATCAAGGAGGCCGTGTCCGCTGCCGATCGAATGAAGGCGTTACTGGAACTGCGCAGCGAAGGATTTCGTGTGCTTTCCGGCGACGATCCGACCGCGGCGCGGGCGATGCTGGCCGGTGCGGATGGCGTGATCTCGGTCGCGGCCAACGTCGCGCCGAAGGCGTTCGCGGCGATGTGCGCGGCGGTCACGTCCGGCGACACCGCCCAGGCCGAAATCCGGGATGCGCATCTGCGCGAGCTGTATGCGGTGCTCGGTGTCGAACCGAATCCGATTCCGCTCAAATGGTGTCTGGCCGCGCTTGGCCTCGGCGAGGCCTACCTGCGGCTGCCGCTGCTGGCGCTTTCCGACGCGCATCACGCGGCAGCTGGCGCTGCGCTGAACCGGCTCGGCCTGTCCCCGGCAGCGCGTGCGGCCGGGTAGGGTAGACTACGTGGATGACTACGACGGGATGGTATTCGTGAGACGGAACAACTTCGTATTGCTGGCCGCCGTTGTTGCAGGCTCCTTGCTGAGCGGCTGCGGATTCTTCCACAAGCACTTCGACCGCAAGGAACCGGAATACCGCAAGTCCGTCCAGGAGCGGCCGCTGGAAGTGCCGCCAGACCTGGATATGCCGAGCAATAGTGGCGCGCTGGTGATCCCGGCTGCCGGGACGTCGTCTTCCGCGGCCTCGTCGAGTGCGCCGCCTTCGGTCGCGGTGTCGTCCGACGCAGCGGCGGCGGGCGTGTCGATCGGCGGCGACGGATTACGCGTCACCGACAGTGTCGAAAGCACGTGGTCGCGGGTGGGTCTGGCGCTCGAGCGTTCCGGCGCGGCGACGATTCTCGGCCGCGACGAAGCGGCGCATGCCTACACGGTCGAAACAACCGGCCAGACTACGGCCAAGGCCGGTTGGTTGAAGCGCGCGGTCACGCTTGGCCATGCGACCAAGAAGGTGACAGCGAAGGTGCAACTGACCGTGCGTGTCAGTGCCGATGGCGATGGCAGCAAGGTGGGCGTCGAAGGTGCTACCGACGAGGCGTCGCGCGATGCTGCGCGATCACTGCTGGCGAGCCTGCGCCAACGCTTGTCCTGATTCAGCCCGGCTGGCGCGTGCCGCACAAGGCGCGCGCCCTTTCGCGGTGGGTTGAAGCGACCGACGAAGCCATCATCGAAACGGACACGAAACGCCGGCGCACTGCGCCAGGGCAATCAGCGCTCCAGCAGTTTCAGCTTGTCCGATTTACCGTCCCATTCCTTGGCGTCGGCAGGCGCGTCGATACGCTCGGTCAGCACCGGCCACGCTTTCGCGAGCTCGGCATTGAGCGCGATGAAACTTTCCTGACCCGCCGGGACGTCGTCTTCGGGGAAGATCGCGTTGGCCGGGCATTCCGGCTCGCACAAGGTGCAGTCGATGCACTCTTCCGGATCGATCACGAGGAAGTTCGGCCCCTCATGGAAGCAGTCGACCGGGCAGACTTCAACGCAGTCGGTGTACTTGCACTTGATGCAGTTCTCGGTGACGACGAAGGGCATGGGCGTGAGCTGTCGCGGAAGGAGGAGTGTGTTCGACAGGGGCTTTCGCGCTGTTGCGATCAGTCCCGTTCGAAGCGGATGTTAGTTGAAAAGTCCAGCCAAGGAAGGCTGCGTCCGGAGCGCGGCGAAAACACAACCGCTTACGCCCGCGTTTCGCCATCGCCCTCGGCGATCACGAAAGGCCGCATCAACAAACAATTGGCGCTCCCTACGAGGTTCGAACTCGTGTTCCCGCCTTGAGAGGGCGGTGTCCTGGGCCACTAGACGAAGGGAGCGCTGTTTGGGAAATGCCGAGCTGCGTAGTATAACGAATCGGTAACAGGCATCAATCAGTGGAGCGCCCGCGTCGGATGAATCCGGAACAAATCGAACAGGACATGGCCGCCGAAGGGTCGTTCCGCATCATCCCGCGTGCGCAGCACTCGATCTCGCGAAAAAGCATCTCGCCGGGTGCGCTGCGCGTGTTGTATCGCTTGCACGAAGCCGGCTACCAGGCGTTGCTGGTCGGCGGCGCGGTGCGCGATCTTCTGCTCGGCGGCCATCCGAAGGACTTCGACGTTGCGACCAACGCGACGCCTGAACAGGTGCGCGAACTGTTCCGCAACTGCCGCCTGATCGGACGTCGGTTCCGGCTCGCGCACGTCGTGTTCGGTCGCGAGATCGTCGAAGTCGCGACGTTTCGCGGCAGCAGCGACGATGGCAGTGGCGATCGTCATCTGGTCGATGGGCGCCTCGTGCGCGATAACGTCTACGGCAGCCTCGAAGAAGACGCGGTGCGCCGCGATTTCACCGTCAACGCGTTGTACTACGACATCGCCGATTTCAGCGTGCGCGATGCGGTCGGCGGCATGGCCGATCTGCAACGTCGCGTGATGCGCCTGATCGGCGATCCGGAGCTGCGCTATCGCGAGGATCCGGTGCGCATGTTGCGCGCGGTGCGCCTCGCCGCGAAACTCGATTTCGAGATCGAGCGCGACACAGCCGCACCATTCGCGGCGCTCGGTCCCTTGCTTGGCGAAGCGCCGCCGGCGCGCTTGTTCGATGAATCGCTCAAGTTGTTTCTGGCCGGTCATGGCCTCGCGAGTTTTCGCACCCTGGAACAACATGGCTTGCTCGAACCCGTCTTCCCGGCTACCGCGCGCGTGCTCAAGGGGCGCGGCGATTCGCCGTTCCGGCGCCTGCTCGAACAGACACTGGCCAGCACGGACGCGCGCGTTCGCGCGGACAAGCCGGTCACACCGGCGTTCCTGTTTGCAGCAATGCTGTGGGAGCCGGTGCGCGTCGCTGCGCAGGCGATGATCGACTCCGGTACCGACGCCGTGATCGCATGGCCGCATGCGGCCGAGCGCGTGCTGCGCGCGCAGTCGCTGCGGGTTGCGATTCCGCGTCGTTTCTCGATTGCAATCGAGGAAATCTGGGCTTTGCAGCCGCGCTTCGCGCAACGCACGAAGAAGCGCGCATTCCGGCTGCTCGAACATCCACGCTTCCGCGCCGCGTACGATTTCCTGCTGCTGCGCGCGGACGAATCCCCCGAGTTGGCCGAGCTCGCGGCGTGGTGGACCGAGGCGCAGCAGCTGGGGCCGGATCAGTTGGCCGAACGCCTCGCCGCGGTCCCCGCGCAGTCGACTGCCGCCGATACCGCACCTGAAGGCAAGCGCAAACGTCCGCGCCGGCGTCGTCGCAAGGCGCGTACTGACGCGCCTGGGGAAACGGGCCAGGCACGCGATGCCGGCGACTGAGGTGATGCCGGGCGCGCGCGTCTATGTCGGTCTTGGCAGCAATCTCGACGATCCGCCGACGCAGCTGGCGCGTGCATTCGAGGCGCTCGCGCGTATCGCGCACACCCGATTGCTGCGTCATTCGCGCCTGTATCGCAGCGCACCGTGGGGCAACACCGATCAGCCAGCCTTCGTCAACGCCGTTGCCGAGTTGGCCAGCGCACTGGCGCCCAGCGACTTTCTTGCTGCGCTGCTCGACATCGAGCGCGTGCAAGGCCGTCGTCGCGATGGCGAGCGTTGGGGGCCGCGCACGCTCGATCTCGATCTGTTGTTGTTCGGCGAGCGGCAATCGACCGAACCCGGTCTGACCTTGCCGCATCCGCGCATGGCCGAGCGCGCCTTCGTGCTGGTGCCATTGGCTGAACTCGATACCGACCTGCGCATTCCGGGCGCTGGCGTCGTGCGCGATCTGTTGCGCCACGTTGATGCGCACGACTGCGTGCCGCTCGATGACGGCGTTGCTTGAGCTCGATTGGCGGCGCGGGGAATAATGCCGTTCCCACGCCAGCCCGATAGTCAACCTCCCATGTATGCGAATGCCGCGACCGGCGCGCCGGTTACCGTGCCGGGCCTCCACGAGCGCAAGCAGCGCGCGGAGAAGATCGTCTCGATCACCGCCTACGATGCGAGCATGGCGGCGCGTGCCGATGAGGCGGGTGTCGACTTCGTGCTGGTTGGCGATTCGCTCGGCATGGTCGTACAAGGGCATGCGAGCACGCTGCCGGTGACCATGGATGCAATGGTTTACCACACCGCCTGCGTCGCGCGCGGATTGCATCGCGCGCTGCTCGTCGCCGATCTTCCATTCATGAGTTTCCGCAATCCCGAGACCGCGCTGGCGAACGCGGCGCGCTTGCTGGCCGAAGGCGGCGCGGCAATGGTCAAGCTCGAAGGCGCAGGCTGGGTGTGTGAAGTCATCGATGCGTTGAAGCGCCACGAAGTGCCGGTCTGCGCGCATCTCGGTCTGACTCCGCAATCGGTGCATCGCCTTGGCGGTTATCGCGTGCAAGGTCGCGCCAGTGCCGATGCCGAACGCCTGCGTGCGGAAGCGCGCGCGGTGCAAGACGCCGGCGCGGATGTGCTCGTACTTGAGTGCGTGCCGGCCACGTTGGCTGCGGAAATCACGCGCGAATTGCGCATCCCGACGATCGGCATCGGTGCCGGCGCGGAGTGCGACGGCCAGGTGCTGGTCGTGACCGATCTGCTCGGCATCACACCGGGCAAGCGACCGCGCTTCTCCAAGGATTTTCTTGCGGGCACGAATTCGGTGGTCGCTGCGATCGCGGCCTACGCAAGCGCCGTGCGCAGCGGCGAGTTCCCGGCTGCGGAGCACAGCTACTGATGTCGACGATGAAAACCGTCACCGACGCTTCCTCGCTGCAGGCGCTGATCGCCGATTTGCGCCGCCGCGGACGCCGCATCGCGCTGGTGCCGACGATGGGCAATCTGCATGCGGGCCATCATTCGCTGCTGCACCGCGCGCGCGAACACGCCGACGTGGTGATTGCCAGCGTGTTCGTGAATCCGACACAGTTCGGCCCGAACGAGGATTTCGCGCGCTATCCGCGCACGCCGGATGCCGACGCCGAAGGTCTCGCCGCGCACGGTTGCGATGTGTTGTTCCTGCCCTCGGTCGCGGACCTGTATCCGTATGGCGCCGAGCGCACGGTGAAGGTCAGCGTGCCTGAGCTTCCCGATCTGCTCGAAGGCGCGATTCGCCCCGGCCACTTCGATGGTGTCGCCACCGTGGTCGCGAAGCTGTTCAACCTCGTACAGCCGCAAATCGCCGTATTCGGCCAAAAGGACTATCAGCAATTGCTGGTGATCAGGCGCATGGCGCGTGACCTCGGCTACCCGATCGAAATCGTTGCCGCACCGATCGTGCGCGAGGCAAACGGCTTGGCGATGAGTTCGCGCAACCAGTATTTGAGCGCCGAGCAGCGCGAGCGCGCCGCCGCAATCCACGCGACCTTGTTGCGGATGCGTGATGGCGTTCGCGATTCTGCGCAGACGCTTGCTGCGATCGAAGCGCGGGCGCGCGTCAGCCTTGGCGAAACCGGCTTGGAGCCCGACTACGCAGTGATCCGTCGGGCGGCGGATCTGGGCGATCCCGAACCCGGAACAAGGAGCGGACTGGTCGGCTTGATCGCGGTTCGATCCGGGTCGACCCGGCTGATCGACAATCTTCTTTTCGACCTGTAGCTTTTTTGTCGAACACTGTGGTATTCTCCCAACTGCTCCTGGGGGTTTCCGCAACGCTTGTCGTTGCTCCCTTGGGTCGCAGGGCGCACTAGGTAATCGTCACTCCAATTGAGACCCTCGCAGCGGCGACGCGCGGGGGTTTTTTTTGTCCGCGTTCTTGTGGAAACAATGACTTGCGTGCATCGCGCAGGCGCTTGTTCATGCTGCACACGCACATGGGTTTGGTATAATTGCGCATCTCGCGCTCGTTGCGCGAATGCAACAGTGATCGCGGAGACCCCATGCAACTGAACATGCTCAAGGCGAAGATCCACCGGGCCACGGTGACGCACGCCGAACTCCATTACGAAGGTTCCTGCGCGATCGATGGCGATCTGCTCGATGTCTCCGGCATCCGCGAATACGAGCAGATCCACATCTACAACGTGAACAACGGCGAGCGTTTCTCCACCTACGCGATCCGCGCGGACGAGGGCTCCGGCATCATCTCGATCAACGGCGCCGCCGCGCATCGCGCGCAGCCGGGCGACATCATCATCATCTGTGCCTACGGCGGTTATGCCGAAGTCGAGGCCGAGCAGCACAAACCGCAGCTCGTCTATGTCGACCGCCAGAACAAGATGACGCACACGAACCGCTCGATTCCAAAACAGGCGGCGTGAGTTTTTGCGAGCGTTCGTGATCGCCGCGTGTTGGAATCTCGGGGAGAAGCCGACGCGTACTGTCTTCACCGGGCTCCCGAAACGGTCATCCTTGGGCGTGCTTTTCAATTAAAGAGCTTGCTTCTCGTCGTGGCGTTCCAGTGCCCACGCAACGTGCTCGCGCACCAGCGCGGACGCATCCTCGACGCGCGAGCGCAATGCTGCGATGACCGGCGGCGTTGACGGCGCATTGCCGAGTGCAACCGCGATGTTGCGCAACCAGCCCTCATGGCCGGTGCGGCGGATAGCCATGCCGGCAGTGCGGTCGAGGAACTCCTGCTCGGTCCATGCAAACACGTCGGCCAGCGCCGCGCCGTCGAGGCCGTGGCGTGGCGCAAAGTCCGCCTCCGGTGTGCTCTGCGCGAACTTGTTCCATGGGCAGACCAGCTGGCAATCGTCGCAACCGAAGATGCGGTTGCCGATCAGTGGTCGTAGTTCCAATGGGATCGAGCCGCGAAATTCGATCGTCAGGTACGAAATGCAGCGGCGTGCGTCGAGCTTGTACGGTGCGACGATCGCCTGCGTCGGACACACCTCGATGCAGCGCGTGCAGGTGCCGCAATGCGCCGTCTGTTCCGCATCGCTTGGCAACGGCAGGTCGGTGTAGATTTCGCCAAGGAAAAACCACGAGCCGGCGTCGCGGCTCAGCAGCAAGGTGTGCTTGCCGATCCAGCCGAGTCCCGCGTTGCGTGCGAGCGCTTTTTCCAGCACCGGCGCCGAATCGGTGAACACGCGATGGCCGAACGGTCCGGTCACCTCGGTGATGCGATCGGCCAGCTTCTGCAAGCGGCCGCGCAGAATCTTGTGGTAGTCGCGGCCAAGCGCGTAGCGCGAGACGTAGGCGCGCTCGCCATCGCCGAGCACGTTCCAGGCTTTCCCGACTTGCGGCGGCGCGTAGTCCATGCGCGCCGAAATCACGCGCAACGTTCCGGGGTGCAGGTCGGCGGGTCGGCTGCGCTTGGCGCCGTGGCGCGCCATGTAGTCCATTTCGCCGTGGTACTCCGCATCGAGCCAGTTCAGCAGATGCACCTCATCGGCGGCGAGGTCGATGCCGGACACGCCGACTTTCTGGAAGCCGAGTTCGGCGCCCCAGCGGCGGATGTCGGTGGCGAGTGCGGAGTAGTCGATCATGGCAAGACGGCAAACGTCGGCGCGCAGCATAGCGCGTGCGTCGCGGCCCGATAGAATGACGTGATGAGCACGAACCCGCGCGAGACTTCGCTGTATACCGTCGAGCAGGTGCGCCGCATCGACCGACAGGCGATGCTGCGTCTCGGCGTGACCGGTTTCGAGTTGATGCAGCGGGCCGCGACGGCAGCTTTCGCGCTGCTGCGCCGGCGCTGGCCGGAGGCGCGCCGCCTCGTGCTGCTGGCTGGCAGCGGCAACAACGGTGGCGATGCGTTCCTGCTTGGCGTTCTCGCATTGCGCGAAGGATTCGCGGTCGAGGCGATCGCGCTGACGGCCGCTTCGACCGGCGACGCGCAGCAGGCGCGCGCGGCGTTCGTGGCGGCGGGCGGTCGCGTCACGCTCGCCGAGGCGAGCGTGACGCTGCAGTCGGCTGACGTCCATGTCGACGGCCTGTTCGGCACGGGTCTGACGCGCGCGGTCGATGGTGCCGCGGCGAATCTGATCGACGCACTCAATGCGTCGCGACACGTCGTGCTCGCGCTCGACGTGCCGTCCGGCCTCGACGCCGACAGCGGGACACGCTTCGGCGCCTGCGTGTGCGCCGACGCGACAATCAGCTTCGTCGCGTGGAAGCGAGGCTTGTTCACCGCCGACGCGGTCGATGCCTGCGGTGCGTTGGAATTGGCGACACTCGATCTTCCGGACACGGCGCACGCCGGCATCGACGCCGACGCGGAACTGCTCGACGAAACGATCGCGCGCGTGCTCGCGCCGCGCCGCGGAAACGTCAACAAATCCACTTTCGGACATGTGCTGGTCGTCGGCGGCGAAGAGGGCATGGGTGGCGCGGTGCACCTGTGCGGCGAAGCAGCGATGCGTTGCGGCGCCGGGTTGGTCAGCGTCGCCACGCGCACATCGCAGGTGATTGCGCTGAATGCGGCGCGGCCCGAGTTGATGGCGCGTGGCGTGGATGCTGCCGCCGAGTTGGCGCCGCTGCTCGCCCGCGCGAAGGTCGTCGCGATCGGCCCCGGGCTTGGCCAGGGTGCGTGGTCGCGTGCGTTGTTCGACGCGGCATTGGCATCCGGCAACGCCATGCTGATCGACGCGGATGCATTGAATCTGCTCGCGCAGACGCCGCGGGCGTTGGCCATTCCCGTTGTGTTGACGCCGCATCCCGGCGAGGCCGCACGCCTGCTCGGGTGCGACATCGCAACGGTGCAGCGCGATCGATTCACCGCGGTGCGCGCGATCGCGACACGCTACTGCGCGGTGGTCGTGCTGAAAGGGGCGGGCAGTCTGGTCGCGGACCCGCAGGGACGCGTCGCGTTGTGCCGCTGGGGCAATCCCGGCATGTCCACGGCTGGCATGGGCGATGTGCTGAGCGGCGTCATCGCGGCATTGCTTGCGCAGGGGTTGGGCGCATGGGACGCGGCGCGCCTTGGCGTGGCCCTGCATGCACGCGCGGGCGATCTCGCCGCGGGCGATGCGCCGCGGGGGCTGCTCGCAAGCGACCTGTTCGCTCCACTGCGCCGTCTGGCGAATGAAGGAAACCCATGAGCAAAGGACAACGGGTCATGCACGGGCTCGACGAGGCGCATCTCGGTGCGTTGGCAGCAGGCCTCGCGCCGTTCGCTCGCGACGGCGGTGTGATCCATCTGAGCGGCGAACTTGGCGCCGGCAAGACGACCTTCGCACGCGCATTGCTGCAGGCGCTTGGCGTCGGCGAGCGCGTCAAGAGTCCGACCTACAGCCTGATCGAGTCGTACCGTGTCGGCGCACTCGACATCCATCACCTCGATCTCTACCGCATCGCCGACGCCGGCGAGCTCGAGTGGCTCGGGCTGGACGACCTGCAGGGTGCACCGTCCCTGATGCTGATCGAGTGGCCGGAACGTGGCGCTGGCGCGCTGCCGAAGCCCGATCTGGTGTTGGAATTGCGCCATGCCGACATGCGGCGCGACCTTGCCGCACACGCATTCAGCAAGCGCGGCGAGGCGCTGTTGCGCGGGTTCGCGTTGCGTTGAGCGAGGACAGTTTCGACAGCTTGGCGCATTCTTCTGAACATAAATTCAGGAAGTTTCCGCACATGACGGATTTTGAAGGAAAAAGACTTGCTTTTTTCTGGCGCTTTCCGGTTGAATACGCGTCATGTGGGGGATTCGCAACCATCGTTGGCTGAGCTTCTGCACCGCAGCACTGCTGTTCGGGGCCGGCTTGGCGCATGCCGCCGAAATCAAGAACCTGCGGGTCTGGGCCGGCGATGAATACACGCGCGCCGTGTTCGACGTGTCCGGCCCGGTCGACTACAAGTTGTTCGAACTGTCAAAGCCGAACCGAGTCGTGCTCGACCTGCGCAACAGCGCGCTCGGCAGCGACTTCCGTACCCCGGCGGGCAGCGGTTTGCTGAAGAGCCTGCGCGCCGGCAAGCAAGGCAAGAACGATTCGCGCGTCGTGTTCGATCTCGCCGATGGCGTGCGTCCGAAGAGTTTCCTGTTGCCGCCATCCGGCAAGAACGGCTATCGGCTCGTGCTCGACCTGTATCCGGCTGCAACGGCCAAGCCCGAGCCGGTCAAGCGCGCCGCCGAGATCGAAACCGGCAAGGCGCGCAGTGTGGTCATCGCGATCGATGCCGGTCACGGCGGCAAGGATCCGGGCTCGATCGGCGCCAGCGGCGCCTATGAGAAAAGCATCACGCTGGAAGTCGCGCGGGCGCTCAAGAAGCAGGTCGACCGCATGCCGGGCATGACCGGCGTGCTGATCCGTGATGGCGACTACTACGTCCAGCTCGAAGATCGTTTCGCCAAGGCGCGCCAGGCGAAGGCCGACTTGTTCGTTTCGATCCACGCCGATGCATTCACCAACTCCGATGCGCGCGGATCGTCGGTGTGGGTGCTGTCGCCGCGCGGCGCGACCAACGAGGCATCGCGCTGGTTGGCCGATCGCGAGAACCGCTCCGACCTCGTTGGTGGCGTCTCGCTCGACGACAAGGACAACACGCTGGCGGCGGTGCTGCTCGATCTTTCGCAGGGCGCCACGATGGGCGCCAGCAACGCGGTCGCGGAACAGGTGTTAAGCGCCTTGCGCAAGCTCGGCCCGACGCATCGTACCTACGTCGAGCGCGCCAACTTCATCGTGCTGCGCTCGCCGGACGTGCCCTCGATCCTGGTCGAGACCGCGTTCATCAGCAATCCGGCCGAGGAAGCGCGCCTGAAGAGCCCGGAACACCGCGACAAGCTCGCTGCGGCGATTCTGAATGGCGTCGACAACTATTTCCGCGCATCGCCTCCGCCCGGCACCTTGTATGCGTTGAACAATGCGCGTGAGCGCAGCAAGTCCTCGCGCTATGTCGTCGGCCGTGGCGAGACACTGCGCACGATCGCCGAACGCCACGGCGTGACGACCGCGCAGTTGCGCGCTGCGAACGAGCTCGACAGCGAGCGCGTGCGCGCCGGCGAAGTGCTGCAGATCCCGTCGGGCTGAGCGGTCGGCGCTGGCCGGTCCTTGCCTCGGGGTGGCGAAATCCAGGCAGCACGCCTGAAGTCCGGCTCCGTTATGATGCGAACCCGCTTCGCGGTTCCGTCATGTCGCGCATCCGTTCGCTACCTCCCGAACTCGTCAACCAGATCGCTGCGGGCGAGGTCATCGAGCGCCCTGCATCGGTAGTCAAGGAGCTGGTTGAGAACAGCCTGGATGCCGGCGCGCGGCGCATAGAGATCGACATCGAGCAGGGTGGCGCGCGCCTGATCCGCATCCGCGACGATGGCGTTGGCATCGATGCGGACGACCTGTCGCTGGCCGTATCCGCCCATGCGACGAGCAAGATCGCGAGCTTTGACGATCTCGAGCGCGTCGGCACGCTCGGCTTCCGTGGCGAAGCGTTGCCATCGATCGCCTCGGTGTCCCGCTTCGCACTGACCTCGCGCGCGGCGGGCAGCGATGCCGCCTGGCGCATCGAGGTCGATGGCGGCAAACCGCGGACGGCAGCGCCGGCGCAACATCCGCAGGGCACCAACATCGAGGTGCGCGACCTGTTCTACAACCTGCCCGCTCGGCGCAAGTTCCTCCGCGCCGAGCGCACCGAGTTCGGGCATATCGACGAACTCGTCAAGTCGATCGCGCTGGCGCGCACCGGCACCGAATTCCGGCTCAGCCACAACGGCAAGCCGGTGCGCATGCTGAAGCCGGCGCAGGATGCGGACGATCGCGCGCGCCGCGTGTCTGACGTGCTCGGCGAGGAGTTCATCGCCAACAGCCTGCGTGTCGAGCATGCCGCGGCGGGTCTGCGCCTGCATGGCTGGGTCGGCCTGCCGACCGCGTCGCGCGCACAGGCCGACCAGCAGTATTTCCACGTCAACGGCCGTCTCGTGCGTGATCGTCTCGTCGCGCATGCGGTGCGCCAGGCGTATGCGGACGTGCTCTATCACGGGCGTCATTCGTCGTTCGTGCTGTTCCTCGAACTCGATCCGGTGCTGGTCGACGTCAACGTGCATCCGGCCAAGCACGAAGTGCGCTTCCGCGAAGGCCGCCTCGTGCACGATTTCCTCTACCGCACCCTGGACGATGCGCTCGGCGGCGCGCGTGCCGGCGCGCGTTCGGAAGCGGCTGCAATCGCGCCACCGCCGTTCGCGCCGATCACGAGCGGCGCAAATGGATACGTCGCTGGCGCCCACCATCAGGGCGGACTTGGCCTTGGCGTGCGCGAACCACTCGCCGACTACGCCGCGCTGCTCGGTCGTGCGCCGCCGTTGTCGACACTGCAGTCCTTCGGCGAGCGTGTCCCCGGTTCAGCGGCCTTGCCGTCGAACGATGGCGCGAACGAGGTTCCGCCGCTCGGATTCGCGCTGGCGCAACTGCACGGCATCTACGTGCTCGCCGAGAATGCGCACGGGCTCATTGTCGTCGACATGCACGCCGCACACGAGCGCATCACCTACGAAAAGCTCAAGGCCGCGCAGGATGGCGAGGGCATCCGCTCGCAGCTGCTGCTGGTGCCGTTGACGCTCGCGATCAGCGAACGCGAGGCGGCCGTCGTCGAGGAACAGGGCGAGCGTTTCGCTTCGCTCGGTTTCGATGTCGTGCGCAGCGGCCCGCAAAGCGCTGCCGTGCGGCGCATTCCGGTGCTGCTCGATGGCGCCGACGTCGCCCAACTGGTGCGTGACGTGATCGCCGACCTCACCGTGCACGGCCAGTCGCGCCGTATCGAGGAAAGCACGAATGAATTGCTCGGCACGATGGCCTGCCACGGCTCGGTTCGCGCGAACCGGCGCCTCGGCGTGCCGGAGATGAACGCGTTGCTGCGCGAGATGGAGGCGACCGAACGCTCCGGGCAATGCAATCATGGACGGCCGACCTGGGTGCAGCTGGCGATCGCCGATCTCGATCGCTTGTTCCTGCGTGGCAGATAAATTTTTGTGATCCTTCCGCAATCGATGCAGTCTGGATGGTCGGCCGTGCCTGTGGGAGTTTCGGCTCCGGAAAATTCACCCGCGACCGTTCATGGCCGCACCTTTCAACCAAGAACTTATTCCATCTAGGAGCTACGATGCTCAAGACCAGTCTCCTGCTCGCGGCCAGCTTCGCCGGAGTTCAAGTCATGTCCGCCAATGTCGAAACCGGCAAGCCGACCGCCGAGTACACCAAGCAGATCGAAACGTGGCGCGCGCAGCGCGTCGAACGTTTGAAGGCGCCGAACGGCTGGCTCAGCCTGATCGGCCTGCACTGGTTGAAGGACGGCAGGAACTCGGTCGGCAGCGCGAAAGACAACGACGTCGTGCTCGCAAAAGGGCCGGCGCACCTCGGAGCCGTCACGGTCAAGGATGGCAAGGCGACGATCGAGCTGGACGCCAAGGCCGGCGCAACGATCGACGGCAAGAAGGCGAAGTCGGCCGAACTGCTCGACGATTCGCACGAGAAGCCGACCACGATCGCGTTCGGCACGGCCAGTTTTTATCTGGTCGATCGCAGCGGCAAGAAAGGCCTGCGCGTGAAGGACAGCGCAGCCGAAACGCGCACGCATTTCCTCGGTATCGACAACTATCCGATCGACGCCTCATGGCGCGTCGAAGCGAAGTGGGAGCCGTTCACGCCGGCACATTCGCTCGACATCCCGACCGTGCTCGGTACCGTCGACAAGATGCCGGTACCTGGCAAGGCCGTGTTCACGCGTGATGGCAAGACCTATGAATTGCTGCCGGTGCTCGAAGAACCGGATGCGAAGGAAGTCTGGTTCATCTTCGCCGACCGCAGCAGCGGCAAGGAAACCTACGGTTCCGGCCGTTTCCTGTACGCCGACATGCCGAAGGATGGCAGGATCGTGATCGACTTCAACAAGGCCTACAACCCGCCGTGCGCGTTCACGCCGTATGCAACGTGTCCGCTGGCGCCGCCGGAAAATCGCCTCGACCTGAGCGTGACTGCGGGCGAGAAGAAGTACCGCGGCGGCCATCACTGATTCGCCGTGCTGCCGTGCGCGTGCTGCTGATCGCGGACACGCACGGCGCGTTCGATGCAGCCATCGCCGCGCAAGCGCGCACCTGCGATATCGTCGTGCATGCCGGCGACATCGGTGCAGCCGTGGTACTCGAACAACTGCGCGAGGCCTGTGCGCGGGTCGTCGCGATCCGCGGCAACAACGATGTCGCGGCGAAATGGGCGACCGCGGATCGCACGCTGGTGCAGGCGTTGCCGGAGCAGGCCGAGGTCGAGCTGCCTGGCGGCCGCCTCGTCGCGGTGCATGGCGATCGTTTCGCGGCCGCACAGCGGCATCGCCGCTTGCGTGCGGCTTTCCCGGATGCGCGTGCGATCGTCTACGGACACAGCCATCGACTTTGCATCGATGACGCCGAGTCGCCGTGGGTACTCAATCCCGGCGCGGCCGGCCGCACGCGCACGTTTGGCGGCGCCAGCGGTTTGCTGCTGACGGCGACCACGTCGGACTGGCGTATCGAGGTGCTTCGCAGTGCGGCGTGACGGTGTCCTCGGCTCCGGTTCAGGCGCGGTCGGCATGATGGCGTTCGCGTGAACTTTTCCCGCACGGCGCTTTCCCAGACCGATCGTTTTGGACCACGGCGCCCGTCGGTTACACTACCGCGCTTTGCGACCCGGCCCCTCGGCCCGGTTCGAAGTCCGTTCCGCTATTTCCACCCCGGAGAGTCAGGCATGAAGTTCGGTTGGTCACTCGCCCTTGCGGCGCTGTTCGTCACAGGATCCGCGTTCGCGCAGGACACCACCTCGGATAAGGGCAAGGTTTCGTACGCGATCGGCTACCAGATCGGTGCCGGACTCGCCGACCGCAAGATGGACGTTGACATCGCGACCGTCACGCGCGCGGTGCAGGACGCATTCGCGAAGAAGCCGCCGGCGGTGCCGGAAGCGGCGATGAAGGACGCGATGGCCAAGCTTGACGCGAAGATGAAGGCCGAGGTCGACAAGACGCTGAGCGACAACAAGCGCGAAGCAGACACGTTCATGGCCAGCAACCGCTCGAAGAAGGGCATTGTCGCGTTGCCGAGCGGCGTGCAGTACCGTGCCATCGAAGACGGCAGCGGCAAGGCGATCGTGCCGACCAGCGAAGTCACCTTCCATGTGCGCGTGTCGCTGACCAACGGTCGCGAGATCCGCAGCTCGTTCGTCGGCGAGCCGATCAAGGCCAAGGTTTCCGACATGCCCGGCATCTTCGGCACCAAGTTGCTGCCCGAGGTCATCCAGAAGATGAAAGCCGGCGACCATTGGACGATCTACCTGCCGCCGGAAGCGGCGTCGGGCAATCAGGTTTACATCTGGGAAGTGAAGATCCTGGATGTGAAGTAAGGCGCGAGCCTTGCCATCGCGGTCGCATCGACGTGCGACCGCCGGACACAGCTCTGGAAACACCGCAAACGCCGCGTCCAGACGCGGCGTTTGCATTTGGAAACGCTGCGATGACGCCCGAGTCCCACCCCCCGATCCTCAGCCCCTGCATCGGCATTTGCCATCTTGGCGCGGATGGCTATTGCGAGGGCTGCCTGCGCAGTGGCGACGAGATCGCGCGCTGGATCGTGATGGGCGCGGACGAACGCCGGCACTTGATGGATGTCGTGTTGCCACAGCGCGAAGTACGTGGTTCATGAAGCGGGTCGACCTGCCTGAAGTGATGCATCTTCGTCGCGCCGTGCGACGTCTCGACGATCCGCCCTCGGCGCCAGGCTGGAACGCCGGCGAACTGGCCGACGTGTTCGAACCGGGTTCGGCGCATCGACCCGCCGCGGTGCTGGTGCCGTTCGTGCGTCGCGACGATGCGCTCTCGATCCTGTTCACGCGTCGGAACGAACATTTGCGCCAGCACGCCGGGCAAGTCAGTTTCCCGGGAGGTGGCGTCGATGCGAGCGATGCTGACGCCGTCGCCGCGGCGCTGCGCGAGACCGACGAGGAAACCGGCATCGTGCCGACGCAGGTCGAGCCGTTCGGCTATCTCGATTGCTTCGATACCGTGTCGGGCTATTGTGTGACACCGGTCGCCGGCTTCGTGCAGGGCGACTACGCACCGTTCACGTGCAACGACGAAGTGGCCGAAGTGTTCGAAGTGCCGTTCGACTTCATCCTCGACCCGGGCAACCTGCAGCGCGAGCATATCCTCTGGCGCGGCCGCGAGCGCGATATCTTCGCGTTCGAGTGGGATGGCCGCCGCATCTGGGGCGCCACTGCGGCGATCCTGAAGAACCTGCTGGACCGGCTGGAGCAGACGCGATGATCTTGTCCACACTGATTTCCGCGAACGATCTTTCCGCGCTGCGCGAACGCGGCGACGTGCTCGTCGTCGATTGCCGCTTCGATCTCGCCGATGCGGATCGCGGCGAGCGCGAGTACGCCGCAGCGCATCTGCCCGATGCCGTCTACGCGCATCTGGATCGCGACCTGTCGGACCTTGGCAAGCGTGGTTTCGGTCGGCATCCGCTGCCGGACGACACGGCATTCTCGGCGCTGCTCTCGCGCTGGGGCTGGCGCCCCGGCCTCGATGTCGTTGCATACGACGAGGCCAATGGCGCACTCGCGGCGGCGCGCCTGTGGTGGTTGCTGCGCATTGCCGGATACGACAACGTGGCCGTTCTCGATGGCGGTTTGCCGGCATGGCGCGCCGCCGGCTTCGAGTTGGAAGCGGGAACGCCGACACCGGTGCGCAGCGATGCACAGGCTGCGCTCGACCTGCGCCAAGTGGTCTGGTTCGACGAATTGGAACGTCGCCTCGCGCAAGGTTCGGTGTTGTTGCTGGATGCGCGTGCGGCACCGCGTTATCGCGGCGATGTCGAGCCGCTCGATCCGGTCGCCGGCCACGTGCCGGACGCGGTGAATCGACCGTTCGGCGAGAACCTCGACGGCACGGGATATTTCAAGGCGCCGGCGCAATTGCGCCGCGAATTCGAAGCGGTACTCGCTGGACACGCGGCGGACGACGTCGTCCACATGTGCGGCTCCGGCGTCACCGCCTGCCACAACCTGCTCGCGATGGAACATGCCGGCCTGGCCGGCTCGCGCGTGTTCGCGCCGTCGTGGAGCGGATGGATCAGCGATCCGAAACGCGCAGTCGCCAGCGGCGAGGATTGAGCGTGCATTCGCTTCCCGCTGGACAGGGAAGCGAATGCGACGGGCGTCGCTACGTCTTCGACTTCAGCCGCGCGACCAGCGCGTGCAGCACGGTCTGCGCTTCCGGCGCGAACCAGCCATCGAGAAAATCCTCGATCGGCAGGCGATCCGGGTCGGCGAAAATCGCGGAAATGTCGGCGCGTGCGAGCCGGCGCGTTTCGCGCATCGCGTTCGGCGGAAACTTCAGCAGTTCCTCCAGCCATGCGCGCGTGCGCGGGACGACTGCGTCGACGTCGACCAGCTCGTCGACGAAACCGATCGCCTGCGCCTGTTCCGCGTCGAGCATCGTGCCGGCGACCAGCAGGCGTTCGGCGCGATACGCGCCGACCAGGCGGCGCAGCGCGGCCTGGATGCATTCGGGCACCGACAGGCCGACCTGTACTTCGTTGAGTCCGATCTTGTAGGCGCCACGCGCCATCACGCGGTAGTCGCACATGATCGCGAGCACCGCGCCGCCGGCCGGGCTATGGCCGGTGATCGCGGCGGCGACAGGAATCGGCGAACGCGCGAGCGCAGCGCAAAGGCCGAAGAACTCGTTCCAGAACACGCGGAACGCATCGCGATCGAGCTGCAGCAATGCCGGCACATCGAGTCCGGCCGAGAACAGGCCGGGCGCGCCGGACAGCAGCAGCGCACGTGCGCCTTCCTTCGGCGCGACCAGCACGGCTTCGCGCAAGGCGCGCACCAGCGCGGGATCGAGCGCGTTGACCGGCGGACGGGCGAGGCGGATTTCGCGGATCGTGTCGTGGGGAATGATGTCGAGCATTGAAGGACTTGGATTCGTGATGGGGGAATCGAGCGACGCGTGCGGTTTCGCGGCGTGTGCTGGCCAAAGACGGTGGCTTACTCGTCCGACACGATCCACGCGTAGCGTACGGAGTAGTCCAGCGTCGCCTTGCCGTTCGCCGGTATGGCCACGCGGAATTCCAGGGTATCGGGTGTCTGCTTGTCGGGCTTTTGGCTCGACGACAGCAAGGTCCATACGCGCCAGCGGTTCGGATGTTCGCGCACGGTGACCGTGCGTGCCGCGTCGCCGGTGTTGGTCAACGTGATGCGGAAGCCTTCGTTCATTTCGCGCGCGGCCTTGTCGAGGCTGAAGGCGGTGCGTTCGCGGCTGGCGGAAAGGTCGAAGGCGACGCCGAGATTGACGTCGACGTTGCGGCCCTTGGCCGTGTCGCCGATACGGTTCTCGCCGAGCAATTCCGTGCGCCCGTCCTTGTCGCGCACGAGCACGCGCAGGTTGCCGCTCGGCAGGTTCTCGGCGGTGGCGAACGCGAGCTGACTGGTGATCGGGCCGCCACCGTCGCCGCCGCCTTCGGCCAGCATCGGCTTTGGCGGAAACCACGCGCCGCCGTTCTCGAACAGCCAGCGTCGTTCGCAGGCGAGTTCGCGGCTGGCGTATAGCGGCACCTGGGTGACGCTGGCGTCGGGCAGGTCGAGGTTGCCGTCGATCGCATAGCTGCGGTAGTCGCCGAGCGAGGATTGTTCGGGCATGTCCTGCGGCGCGGCGTTCATCGCCATCGACTTCATCATCGGTCGCGGCCCGTAACCGGATTTCGCGAAGTTCGGCGATCCGGCAACCAGCTTCAGCTTCGCCGCCGGATAGTCGCGGCCGCTGCGGTTGGCGATGCTGGCGAGCGAGTCGAGGCGCAAGCGGCAGTCGCCGTCGCCGAGCAGCAGCGCAGAATACGCGGCGCGCCAGCCGAGGCCGGAGGTCGGATAGGTCAGGCTCGCCGGTGCGGCGCCGGCCTTGCCGTCGATCGCCAGCTGCAAGGTGCTGCCGGGCAGGCCGGAGCCTTCCGCGAACGCGACGCGCGCGAATTCGCGCAGGTAGCTGATGCGGCCATCGGCGCCGCGCACGCCGAGGCTGCCGCCATCGAGCGCGATCAGGGTGCCATCGGCGAGCAGCTTGTCGCTGTCGCCGAACACCTGCACGCGTTCGCCGCGATGCGCGGCCAGCATGCCGGCATCGCCGGCCGCAATCACGCGCTGCGCGAGCACGCGGCCAGCACCGCCGAGGTCGATCGCGACGGCCTCGGTGTCAAGCATCGACGGCAAGCCGTCGACGACGACGGTCTGCTTGCCACTCGTGAGCTGCAGCGTGCGCTGCTCGTGCACGACGGCATGGCCGTCGGCGAGCGGCGCGCTGCCGGGTTCGAACAGCGAATCGCTGTCGCTGCGGTAGATCGTCAGCGCGGGGTCGGCGGCGGATGCCGTGGCAGTCGTCAATGCAGTCATGGCGAACGTGAGCAGCAGATGGCGGGGCATGGTCGCAGTCCGGTTGCGCGAGGGCGTTCGGGCTATCATAACCAGCCCACCCGAGGTTGCCATGCGCCGTATCCTTCGCGGACCGTGTTTTCTGCTGATCGCCCTGCTTGGTGTTGCCGGCGGCGCGCATGCCGAGGGCAAGCTCGGCATCACCGATGCCTGGATTCGCGCCGCACCACCCGGAGCGACGATGATGGCCGGCTATGCGACGCTCGGCAATTCCGGCGACGCGCCGATCACGATCCTGACCACGCAGAGCGATGCGTTTCGCATGGCCTCGCTGCACGAGACTGTGATCCAGGAAGGCGTATCGAAGATGCGCGAACTGCATCGTCTGGTCATAGCGCCTGGCGAATCGGTCGCGCTCGTTCCCGGCGGCAAGCACCTGATGTTGATGCAGCCGCGCCACGAGATCGGCGTCGGCGAGAAAGTCGAGGTGCTGTTCCTGTTGTCCGACGGCAAGCGCGTCGAAACGCATTTCGAGGTGCTCGCGCCGGATGCGGAAGGTGGCGAGGCGCATTCGCACTGAGCGGCGAATGCCTGCCGTGCCAACTTCGGCATGTCGAAGCCCTGAGGTTTTCCGACTGCAGAGGTGTGCGATCAGTCCACCCCGTCGCGGAAGATGACGTCGGGGACGAGGCGCACGCGGTCGAAGTGTCCGCCGAAGCCGATCTGGCGTGCAGGATCGATGCACAAGCGCACTTCGACCGTGGTATCGGGTACAGGTGGCTCCGCCTCGATCGGAAAGGACATCGCGTGATAGGCCCAGCCGCCAATACTGGACAGATAGATGCCGCCGCTGGCAAAGCTGCCGCCGGTGCAGTTGGGCGAGTGGTGCCGCGCGGTATAGGTGAGCACCAGGTTGCCGAGTCCCTGGCCCGGCGGCGTGTACGCCCAAACGTTCAGAACCTGTCGGCCGGAACGTGGCGCCGCGACGCATTGGCGCAGGACGCAGGCGCGCTCGTTCCCGCCCGGATGGATGCCGTGTGCGGAACCTGACTGCGCCGTATCGCCCGCGTCGAGTGGCGACCACGTCGGCATGGCGTCGGGGAATTCCCACCTATCGAGGCCGGCGTCGAAATCGCCATTGACGATGAGGTTCTGCGCCATCGGCGATGCGGATACCAGTACGAGAAGAGCGAGAGCGCATCGCAGCGCGGTTTTGCGAAGCGGTTTCATGGCGTGCTCTCGTTTAGCTGTGTCGAGGGAAGCCGGCTCAGCGCCGGGTCGAGCAGACCCGCGGTCCAATGCCTCGAACGGGATGCACTCGCATGCCCATGGGGCGAGCTACGGTGCTGCGCGGGACTGCGACGGGGCTGAGTTCGTCAGTCCACGTTGCTCAAGCGGATTCGCCGAGATTTCGCGGAACAGCAACATGTCGCCGAGGCGCGACGAGGCGCCGTCGTAGAACCCGGTTGCCGGGGCGAAGTCACGCGGGTTGTGGAAGGTGCCGAACAGGATGTCGAACAGCGGCACGTCGGCATAGTTGTGGCGGTGCCGTCCGCGCGCGTGGTGCCAGGAATGGCTCTCGGGACGTTGCACGAAGTAGCCGAGCCAGCGTGGCGTGCGCACATTCGTGTGCTGGAAGATCGCCAGCAGCGTGAAGGCGAGCAGGGCTGCCGTCGTCGCCGGCGCGGACAGGCCGACGACGAGTGTCAGCGCGAGGCTCGATACGACCGTCCAGCCGATCATGTCGAGCGGATGGAACCAGAATGCACTCCAGGCGTCGACGCGCTCGGCGCTGTGGTGCATCTGGTGCAGGACGCGCCACAGGAAGTCCGACGCGTGCATGCCGCGGTGATAGAAGTAGCCGATGCCTTCGTAGACGAGCACGCCGACCAGCGCGCCGGCCGCGGTGCCAAGTCCGCTCAGATCGAACAGTTGCCACGGCAGCAGGTATTGGGTCCACAGCAGCGGCAGATACGTGGACAGCGCGAAAAAGAGCGCGAACGCGGCCAGCCCGCGCATGCGCCATGCCGGTGCCGGCGGCAGGTCGCGTGCCGGGAAGAAATGCTCCAACAGGATCAGCGCCGCGTAGAGGGCGAAGACGGTCAGCGAGATCGGGTCGAGCAGAACATCGATGGGTGAAGGCATGGCGTATTCCGTGTCCTGTTCCGAGACGCCGTTACGATAGACTTCCTTCCGTTATCCGCCACAGCGATTTCGGCAAGGAAACGGACGAATCGGCCATGCCCACGCCCGCACCGCACAAGCCTGTCGTCGCGATCCTCGCGATGCCGGAAACATCGGCATCCGTGCTGTACGGCATGTACGACGTATTCAGCCTGGCCGGTCGCGACTGGGACTATATCGCCACCGGCGTGCCGGGGCAGGGCGCGGTGAAACCGGTCATCGTTGCCGCCAGCACGGATGTGCTCACCGTGCTCAACCAGGTCGACATCAAGCCGGAAGCGACGCTGGATGAGGTCACCCGCCCGGACGTCGTCTGCGTACCCGATCTCGCCATCGATCCGCTCGCGCCGATCGAAGACGGTCGTTTCGCGCGCGAGGTGGAATGGCTGCGCCGCTGCCATGCCGGCGGCTCGATTCTCGCTTCGGCATGTTCGGGCACGGTGCTGTTCGCCGAAGCTGGCCTGCTCGACGGCTGCGACGCGACCACGCATTGGGCCTACGCCGATGCGATCGCGCGACGCCATCCGCGCATTCGCATGCGCACGCAGAGTTCGCTAGTCGTCTCAGGCGAAGGACAGCGTCTGGTGATGGCTGGCGGCGGAAGTTCGTGGAGCGACCTGACACTGCATCTGATTGCGCGCCTTGCCGGCATCGAATGCGCGATGCAGGCCGCGCGCATGAACCTGATCGAATGGCATGCGGTCGGCCAGCAACCGTATGCCAGACTCGCGCGCCCGTTGCAGTCCGAGGATGCGCTCATCGCCCGTTGCCAGATATGGATCGCCGAACACTACGAGGAAGCCGCGCCGGTCGCCGCGATGGTGCGCCTGTCCGATCTGCCGGAACGCACGTTCAAGCGGAGGTTCGAGAAGGCGACCGGGTTGTCGCCGCTCGAATACGTGCATGCGCTTCGCCTCGAGGAGGCCAAGCAGATGCTCGAAGCCGGCGACGAGCCGGTCGAGGCGGTCGCGAATGCGGTGGGTTACGAGGATGCAGGCTTTTTCGGCAAGCTGTTCCGGCGCAAGGTCGGCCTTGCGCCGGTGCAGTATCGGCGTCGCTTCGGTGCGATGCGGCGCTCGTTGTCGGCTGTCTGAAGCGGCTTGCTCAGCCGGCTTTTTTCTTCGCCAGCTTCAGCCAGGTATCCACGACCGTATCGGGATTGAGCGACAGCGATTGGATGCCTTGCTCCATCAGCCATTCGGCAAGGTCCGGATGATCGGAAGGCCCCTGGCCGCAGATGCCGATGTACTTGCCTTTCTTTTTAGCCGTCTGGATGGCCATCGACAGCAGTTTCTTGACCGCCGGGTCGCGTTCGTCGAAGAGGCTGGCGACGATGCTGGAGTCGCGGTCGAGGCCGAGCGTCAATTGGGTCAGGTCGTTTGAACCAATCGAGAAGCCGTCGAAGATGTCGAGGAATTCGTCGGCAAGCAGTGCGTTCGACGGCAGTTCGCACATCATGATGACCTTGAGGCCGTTCTCGCCCTGGACGAGGCCGTTTTTCTTCAGCACTTCGATGACCTTGCGGCCTTCGCCGAGCGTGCGCACGAACGGGATCATGACCCAGGCGTTGGTCAGGCCCATGGTGTCGCGCACCTTCTTCATCGCGCGGCATTCGAGCGCGAATGCGTCGGTGAAGCTCGGGTCGACATAGCGGCTGGCGCCGCGGAAGCCGATCATCGGGTTCTCTTCGTGCGGCTCGTAACGCTTGCCGCCGATCAGGTTCGCGTATTCGTTCGACTTGAAGTCCGACAGGCGCACGATGACCGGGTTCGGCGCGAACGCGGCGGTGATCGTCGCGATGCCTTCGGCGAGGCGGTCGACGTAGAAATCGACCGGGCTCGCGTATCCAGCGATACGCTCGTCGATCAGGCGTTTGGTTTCGGCATCCTGCTTGTCGTATTCGAGCAATGCCTTCGGATGCACCGCGATGTGGCTGGCGATGATCATTTCGAGGCGGGCAAGGCCGACACCGGCATTCGGCAGCATCGCGAAGTCGAACGCGCGCTCCGGGTTGGCGACGTTCATCATGATCTTCAGCGGCGCCGCAGGCATCGCACCAAGGTCGGCCGTGATGCGTTCGAACGGCAGCTTGCCTTCGTAGATGAAACCGGTGTCGCCTTCGGCGCAGGAGATCGTGACCTCCTGGCCGTCGGTGATCGTGTCGAGCGCATTGCCGGTACCGACGACTGCCGGCACGCCGAGTTCGCGCGCGATGATCGCGGCGTGGCAGGTGCGGCCGCCGCGGTTGGTGACGATTGCCGCCGCGCGTTTCATCACCGGTTCCCAATCGGGATCGGTCATGTCGGCAACGAGCACGTCGCCGGGTTGTACGCGCGCCATGTCCTTGATCGAGCGGATCACCCGCGCGGTCCCCGAGCCGATCTTCTGGCCGATCGAGCGGCCTTCGCAGATGACGTTGCCACGCGCGCTCAACTGGAAGCGTTCGATCTGTGTCGCGTGGCCGCGCGACTTCACCGTTTCCGGACGCGCCTGCACGATGTAGAGCTTGCCGGTGATGCCGTCCTTCGCCCACTCGATGTCCATCGGGCGACCGTAGTGCTTCTCGATCACCAGCGACTGCTTGGCAAGTTCGTGCACGTCGGCATCGGAAATGCAGAACTTCGCGCGGTCTGCCGTCGGCGTGTCCTCGATCTTCACGCGTTCGCCCGGCGTCGACGAATAGACCATGCGCTGCTGCTTGGCGCCGATCTGGCGGCGCAGGATCGCCGGCTTGCCGGCGTTCAGCGTCGGCTTGTAGACATAGAACTCGTCAGGATTGACCGCGCCCTGCACGACCATCTCGCCGAGTCCATAGCTGCCGGTCACGAATACCGCGTCGCGGAAGCCCGATTCGGTGTCCAGCGTGAACAGCACGCCGGAGGCGCCGGCATCCGAACGCACCATCAACTGCACCCCGGCGGACAGGAACACGTCCTCGTGCTTGAAACCGTGGTGCACGCGATACGCGATCGCGCGGTCGTTGTAGAGCGAAGCGAAGACTTCCTTGACCTTGTGCAGCACATCGTCGATGCCGACCACGTTGAGGAAGGTTTCCTGCTGGCCGGCGAACGAGGCGTCGGGCAGGTCTTCGGCCGTGGCGGAAGAGCGCACCGCAACCGCGATGTCCTTTGCTCCCGCATCGGCGCACAGTTTCGCGTAGGCGTCGCGGATCGCCGCATCGAGGTCGGCGGGCAGTGCGGTATCGACGATCCAGCCGCGGATCTCGGGGCCGGCCTTGGTCAACTCGTCGACATTGTCCACATCGAGCGTGGCGAGGCGGTCCTGGATGCGCCGCGCCAGCCCGCTCCTTTCCAGATAGTCCTGGAACGCTTGCGCAGTCGTCGCAAAGCCGCCCGGCACTGAAACGCCGAGCTTGGACAGGTTGCCTATCATCTCGCCGAGCGAGGCATTTTTGCCGCCGACCTTGCCAAGATCGGACATGCGCAGCTCATCGAGCCAAAGGACCAGGTCGCTCAAGGGAAATCTCCGGAATGACGGAAGGGGAGCAGGCGACGGCAGGTCGCCATGCGGAAACCGCAATTTTCGGGCTTTGCGCCATGGGGGGCAAGCGAACGTGACGCGACGCGACAAATTGCCGGGTCCGCCGCCGGCACGGGGGCGCTGATATCCTGACCGCGATGACAGGTCTGCAGTATCACTTCCGCAATTTCCGCCTCGACCCCGCTGCCCGCGAACTCTGGCAGGACCACCTCTCGGTTACCTTGCCGGCGAGCGCGTTCGACGGTCTGCTCTATCTGATCGAGCATCGCGATCGCGCGGTTGGCCGCGACGAGCTGATCGCGGCGATCTGGGGGCGTGCGGATGTCGCCGACACGTTGCTCGCGCAGACGGTGCTGCGCATCCGCCGGGAGCTGGGCGACGCCGGCGCCGAGCAATCCGCGATCCGCACGGTGCCGAGGTTCGGCTATCGCTGGATCGAAGAGACGCGCGCCGAAGCGGGCGCGGCGGTGCCGGAACCTTCGGCGGTTCCCGCCCCGGATCAGTGGAGAAGCGTCACACCGCCTCGCCAGGGCACATACGCGCCGCCCGAGCCGGCGACGAAACGGGTGATCGCGGGCGGCCGCCGTGCAATGTTCGTCGGCATCGTCGCCGCTGCATTGCTGGCGCTGGCTTCGCTCCACTATTGGCGATCGTCCCGGTCGGGCGCGGCGGAGCAGGGCGAATGGACGGCGAACGTGGCTGCCGTGGTGCTGCCTGCAGCGACACCGGAGCAGGCCGAGTGGGGCTGGCTGCGCCTCGGTCTGATGGATCTGGTCGCCGGACGGCTGCGTCAGGCCGGTATGGCGACCGCGCCGAGCGAGAGCGTGCTGGTGCTGCTGCGCCAGTCCGCCGACCTGAAACGGGCCTTGCCGCATGCGCTCGCGGTACAGCCGATGGCGCAATTCCATGACAGCCAATGGACTGTTTCGCTCAGCGCGACGCAATCCGGCACGACGTTCACGGCGCAGGGCTCCTCCGCCGACGTACTGGCTGCGGCGCGCTTTGCGGTCGACGCGCTGCTGATTCGTCTCGGCCGCGCGCCGCCGCCGGCGGTCGCGTCCGCCGGCCCCGCCTTGCAGGAACTATTGCAGCGTACGCGCGCTGCGATCCTGGCCGACCAGTTCGACCTCGCGCAAAACCTGGTCGCGCACGCGGCACCCGAGCTGCAGCGCAATCCGGAAGTCGCGCTGCGCCGCATCCAGATCGAACTTGGCCAAGGCGACTACGCGACCGCACGGCGTGAGCTGACCTTGCTGCTCGACGAAGTTCCAAAGGATCTGGCACCAGCCTTGCGTGGCAAGATGCTGAACACGCTTGGCGGCATCGATGTGCTGCGCGGCGATCTCGCCAGCGCGGACGCGGCCTACGCCGAGGCGCTCGCCGTGCTGCAGCCGGTCGACGACGCCATCGGGCTTGGACAGGCCTACGCCGGTCGCGGTGCGATCGCGGCGCGGCGTGGCGACACGGCGACCGCGGCGACCGAGCTTGGTCGCGCGCGCGTCGCGTTCGAAGCCGGCGGCGATGTGCTCGGCGTCGCCCAGATCGACACGAATCTCGGTGTGCTCGCCGGCCAGCGCTACCGTCCGGCCGAGGCACTGCCGGTATTGCGCGACGCGGTGGCGCGCCTGGCCAGCATCGGCGCCCGAGAGGAGCTGGCTCACGCACGCTTCGCGCTGATCGGCGTGCAGTTGCAGCTGCTCGACATCGATGGTGCACGCGCTACCAGCGACGCGACATGGCCGGCGGATGCGCATACCGGCCACCAGCGGTTGCGCTGGCAACTCACCTTGGCGCGTGCGGGCATCCTCATCGAGCAAGGCAGCCTCGATGCGGCGCAGGCACTGCTGGCGAAGATCGATTCGGATGCCGCCCCCGATCTCGATGCCGGGACGCGGGCCGGTTCCCGCGCGCTGGCCGCGCGCATCGCCGCGATGCGCGGCAACGATGCGCAGACGGCGGCTCTGGCCAGCGCAGCGCTCACACCGGAACTGGAGCGCGAGGATGGCGACGTCTATCTCGCGACCTGGTTCCTGCGCACGCGTGCGCTGCGCCGTGACGGCCAGATCCATGCCGCTGCCGAAGCGACCGTCGGCCTGCGCGCCTGGGTCGATGCGCATGCGAACGAATGGCGGCAGATCTACGCAGCGCTGGCCGAGGCCGAGCAGGCGCACGTCGAACGGGGCGATGCCGCTGCGCTGGCGGGATTCGCGGATGCGGTCGCGCGAGCCGATCGCGTCGGCATTCCTGAGGATCGGGTCGAGACCGGTGCGGCTTACCTGCAGGCCCTGCTCGCGGCGGGGCAGACCGATCGCGCCAGCGCGGTTGCCGGCGCGGTCGCGCCGTGGGCGGCGACCGACCTGCGTGCCGCCGGGGCCGAGGCCGAGCTGTTCCGTGCGCTCGATCGCCAGGATGCATGGCGCCGCGCGGTGGAGCGCGCCACGGCGTTGGCTGGTGAGCGGGTGGTGCCGTCGTTGATGGCGGACAGCAGCATCGCGCGCCATTGAGTCTGCTGCACCGAAACGGCCATGCCGACCACATCCTCGCCGGGGCGATCACGGCGCTCATTGACGGCCACGCATCGATAACGCATCGCCGCCGAATCGTCGGCGAATGCGTCAGGCGGCGTGGTGCACGAGACTTCGGGCGGCTGGCGACCCTGCGCGGGACCCGGCTTCCGCTACCGAAATGAGGCAACGCGATCATGAAACACACGCTACTCCTGCTGATCTGCCTGGCGCTGATCCCGATGCGCGAAGCCTCGGCCGCGCCGGCGCCTGCCGGCGGCGGCATGCTGCCGCTGACCCAAGTCGCGGGCGGCGCGCTGCTGGACCCGATCCTCGCCGGCGATCTGGTGTACATCCCGAGCGGGCGCATTGTCAGCACCTGGGACTATTCGAATCCGGCCGCGCCGCGCCAGCTGGCCTCGACCGGCGACACGCCGGCCAACGGCCTGATCCGAGGATTGACGCGCTGGGGCGACTACCTCTATGCGAGTTGGCAGGCCGGCGACGACAGCGGCGGCGTGGCCGTGTACTCGTTGCGCGATCCACGGCGGCCGGTGCTGGCGAACCAGTTCAGCGACTACGCGCCGGACTACAAGTCGCTGTGGACCTTGGCTGCAGCGAATGGCCATCTCTACCTGTTCGACAACGAGAACGGCATCTACGGCGGCGATCTCGGGCCTGATCCGCTGCATCCGGCCTTCACCCAGTTCACGCGCACGCCGATTCCCTATGACCGCAGCACGGTCGTCGGCACCCGCATCTACATCAGCGGCACGACCTATTCATCGGTGCCGGTGCATGTGTGCGGAATCATGGACGTCGCCACGCCGGACGCGCCGACATTCTCGAACAGCAATTGCGGCAGCGGCGATTCGCTGGAACTGTTCCGCAGCCGCATCCAGCCGCCGCTTGCGGCCGCGTTCGGACTCAAGCTGAGCCTGTTCGACATCACCGATTCCTCCAATGTGCAGGTGCTCGGGGCGATCGATACCGATCCGGCTACCGACGGCTTCATCGCCGGCAACCACGCCTACAGCCTCGGCTTCGCCGGCATCGACATTCACGACATCTCCGATCGCTCAGCCCCGGTCACGGTTGGCCATTCCACCATTCCGACCCTGGGCGCCGATTCGGTGACTGCGCTGGACAACGGCGCGCTGCTGCTGACCAGCACCGACCGCTTCACGCGCCTGGACGTATCCAATCCGCTCGAACCCACCGTTCTCAGCTCGGTTGCGCCGGTCGGCGGCGCGGTCGCCGACGACATCGCCATCGTCGGCGGCAAGGCGGTGATCCTGCAGGAGAACTACGGCCTCGGCATCGCCGATCGCATCACGCTGGCGCCGCAAGGCCGCTTCGACGCCGACCTGCCGGAGCAGCTCAACGAACGCGACTTCGAGCAGTTCGCGGTCGACGACAATCGCGCCTACCTGGTGGCCTGGGGCTACGGCTTGGTCATCGCGGATCTGTCCAATCCGTCGCGGCCCGTGGAGCTCGCGCGCGTGCCGTACTTCTATCCGTCCGCGGTGGCCGCCAGCGGCGACTTCGTCTACATCGGCACCGCGACCAACGGTGGCGTCCTGCAGGTGGTCGACGTGACCGAGCCGTCGAAACCGATCCTGCGCGGCGCCGTGAACGTCACCACGATCAACCGCCTGCAGGTGCACGGCCAGTACGTCTACGCCGCTGACGAGTTGTCCGGCGTGCACGTGTTCGACGTCGGCGATCCGGATGCGCCGGTTGAAGTGGCATTGTGGAATGACGGCTGCGCCGACACGCTCGGCTATGTCGCGACCGACATCGAACTCAGTGCGGACGGGTCGATTGCGGCGATCGCGTGCGGCACCGGAATGCATCTGCTCGACCTCAGCCAGCCTGGCAGCCCTGTCCGTGTCGGTGGCTACGCGATCGACTATTGGACCAGCCGTCCGACCGTGGCGTTGCGGGGCGATCGGGCCTGGTTTGCTGATGCCGAGGGGCTGCGCGAATTCGACATCTCCACTCCATCCGCACCGCTGTTGCGTGGCGAAGCCAGTCTCGCATCGCTCGCGCCGCGCCGCTTGCGCGCGCTCGAAGATGGGCGCCTGTTCGCGTTCGTCTACCAGGCTGGCGTGCACGTGTTCGGCAGCGCGGCGACCGGCGAGCCGGAGGACCGCATCTTCGCCGATGGCTTCGACGACGCGGTCGCATCCGGCGATATCAGCCGCTACGACGATCTTTCCGAAGGTTTCCTAGGTACGAGTTATCACTACAACGGCGTGACGTACCGCGACGTCAACGGTATCGGCGGCGTGTTTCCGGATGGCAGCACCTTCGTCGCGGAGGATGTCGGTGACCAGCTTGTGGTCGAGAACGCCGCGGTGTTGCACCATGACTTCCCGGATTTCGGCAGCGCGCCGAACACGCTCACGTTCGGCACGAGCTTCGTCGACGGCGAGAACTTCACGATCGGGCCGCTGGTGCGCGCCACGCTCGACCTCGACCAGCCAGCGAGTGCGGTCAGCGTCGACCTCGCGTACTACGAAAATGGTCCCTGGGGCGGCATCGAGCTGCATCTGGAGGCTTTTCGCGGAGGTGTCCCGGTCGGCAGTGACCATTTGACCATCGCCGCCGGGGGAGATCGCGACAACGTCGCCACCGCGACGCTCGCCATTTCAGGCGTCGAGTTCGATTCATTGAAGCTGCATGCGAGCTGGAACGGCCAGCCGTCGGCTCCGCGCGTGATGATCGACAATCTGAAGCTGACGCGGTCCGTGCGATAGGGACATCCCGGGCCATGGTTGCCGCCCTGCGCGCAAATGCACGCAGGGCGGCTTTTTTGTGTCCGCCGACAGCCGCGGGTGTTCCGTCGTCAATTCCGAACGACCGCCCGGATCGCAATAGTTGACGGCTGTGGGGTGAGTGGCGCGTATATTCGGGCATTCGAATAGGCCACTGGTGTCGATGTGCCGCACGAATGGATCCAGTCCACGCTTGGCGGCGTGGCGATCGGTGTTTCCGCCGCGCTGTTGATGGCTTCGTTCGGCCGCATCGCAGGCATCAGTGGCATTTTCGGAGCATTGCTGTCCGGGGTACGGGAAGGCGATCGCGGCTGGCGATTCGCATTCATCGCCGGCCTCGTGATGTCGCCGTTGCTGGTCTTCCTGCTGCATGGCGAGACAGGCATCGGTATGCCGCAAGTGCCGTGGCCGTGGATGTGCGTTGCCGGCGTGCTGGTCGGCTTCGGAACCCGGCTCGGTGGCGGCTGCACCAGCGGCCACGGTGTCTGCGGCATTGCGAGGCTGTCGCCGCGCTCGCTGCTGGCGACAGTCGTGTTCATGGCATTCGGCGTCGGTACGGTATTCGTGATCCGCCACATCCTCGGGAGCGCGGTGCCATGAGGCAGGCAATGGCGTTGCTGGCGGGACTCCTGTTCGGAGTGGGGCTGGTCCTCGGCGGCATGACGCAGCCTGCCGTGGTGCTCGGCTTCCTCGATCCTTTCGGCGCGTGGAACCCCCGGCTCCTGTTCGTGATGGCGGGTGCGGTGGCGACGACAGCGTTGGGCTATCGGTTGCTGTGGCGGCGGAAGGCTCCGTGGTTCGAGCCATCGTTCCAGCTGCCGGCCGGCCGCCCGGTGGATGCGCGCCTGATACTCGGTGCTGCATTGTTCGGCATCGGATGGGGCATCGCCGGCTACTGCCCCGGGCCCGCACTGGTTTCGATCGTGGGCGGTGCGCCGTCGGTCCTGGCGCTGGCGGGGACGATGGCGCTTGGGTCCTGGCTGGCGGCGCGCCTGATGCGGAAGGAGAGGGTGTGATGACGGTCCCCGATGTGAAGGCGTTCTTCGACGAGGCGACGCACACCTGCAGCTATGTGGTCAGCGACCCCGTGACGTGCAAGGCGGCGATCATCGACAGCGTGCTGGATTTCGACCCCGCATCCGGCCGCACAAGTACCGCATCGGCGGACCTGCTCGTCGAATTCGTGCGAACGAACGGACTCGACGTGGAATGGATCGTCGACACGCATGTGCACGCCGACCATCTTTCGGCCGCCGCCTACGTGCAATCGCAGATCGGCGGCCGGACCGGCATCGGCAGGCACGTGTGCGAGGTGCAGGAAACCTTCGGTCGACTGTTCAACGAAAGCGCCGGATTCCGACGCGACGGCAGCCAGTTCGATCACCTCTTCGACGATGGGGAGTCCTACCGCCTCGGGTGCATCGAGGCCATGGCATTGCATACGCCCGGACACACGCCGGCCTGCATGACGCACCTGATCGGCGACGCGGCTTTCGTCGGCGACACGCTGTTCATGCCCGACTATGGCACCGCACGTTGCGATTTCCCGGGAGGTGACGCGCGCCAGCTCTATCGTTCGATCCAGCGCCTGTTCGCGTTGCCGGATGCAACACGCGTATTCCTCTGCCACGACTACAAGGCGCCAGGTCGCGACGTCTACACGCTCGAGACAACCATCGGCGACGAACGCCGCAGCAACATCCACGTGCACGAGGGCGTCGACGAAGACGCGTTCGTGCGCATGCGCACCACGCGCGATGCGACATTGCCGGTGCCACGCCTGCTGTTGCCGTCGGTGCAGGTCAATATCCGCGCCGGCGAACTGCCGCCGCCCGATTCCAACGGACTTCGCTACCTCAGGCTGCCGATCGATGCGCTGTGAGGCGAAGCCAGGCCGGCGAGCGGACAGGACACTCCGCCGCGGCGTGCCAGCGCGCGACCGTCGCTGTCGTCATCGCGTACAGCCGCCGTGTCGAAACATCGTTCCCGCTGCACCGCGGGGGCCTCGCAGGACGCTGCGAAGGACAGCAGCCGCATCTGCGACAAGTGCGTGCGTGTCCTGATGACAGCCTCGTTCGGACCGTTTGCGGACGCAACTGACGCCGCCGAGCCCCGCTTCGACCTGCGCGCGGCGATCGGGCATGCTTCGCTTCCGGACGGCGGCTGCGCGCCGTCGATTGCCATCGCCAGGGAGTTTCATGCGTCGCACGATCTTCTATGTTTCCGACGGCACCGGCATCACCGCCGAGACGATCGGCCACAGCGTCCTGACTCAGTTCGATTCGGTTGCATTCGATACCTACCGCATGCCATTTGTCGACGCCGAAGACAAGGCGCAGGCGGCCGCGGTGCGCATCAAGTCGATGTATGCGCAGAGCGGGGCGCGTCCGATCGTAGTCAACACGATCATGGACCAGAAGCTCAGCGACATCGTCGCCGAGAGCGGTGCGCTGATGCTCGACGTGTTCGCGCCGTTCATCGGGCCGCTGGAAACCGAACTCGGCACTCTGCGCTCTTCGCGTGTCGGCAAGGCGCATGGCCTGACCGACTTCACCGAATACGAGGCGCGCATCAACGCGACCAACTACGCGTTGACGCATGATGATGGCATCGACGTGAACTACGCCGATGCCGACGTGATCCTGGTCGGCGTTTCGCGTGTCGGCAAGACGCCGACCTGCCTGTACATGGCGCTGCACTACGGCGTGAAGGCGGCGAACTACCCGCTGACCGAGGAAGACCTGGAGCGCCTCGAATTGCCGAAGCGGCTGGTGCCGCACCGGGCGCGCCTGTATGGCCTGTCGATCGATGCGCAGCGCCTCGCGCAGGTGCGCGAAGCGCGCAGGCCGGGCAGCCGCTATGCCGAACTCAAGCAGTGCCGCTGGGAACTCGATCAGGCCGACAAGTTGTTCCGCCGCGACAACATCGCGGTGCAGAACACCACGCATACCTCGATCGAGGAAATCGCCAGCAAGATCCTGTCGCAACTCGGCATCGAGAAGCATCTGTTCTGATTCGGCTGTGTCGCGTGCGATCTGCCACAGGGCGGGTGCAGGGCGCGGGAATCTGGGTATGCTCGGCGGACCGGCGCGGGGAAATCGCCGGTCCATCGTTCAAACCATTCCGGGGGATTCTCATGCCTGCGTCCAAGTCGACGTTATCGACGTTCCATTCCAAGCCGCTGGCCAGCGCCGTGTGCGCGGCCCTTTGCCTCGCTCTCGCCGTTCCGCTGTTCGGCGCCGGCACCCTGAATGCCGCTGCGCAGGATCAGGCCGCCGCCAGCGACGCGCGCGTGCGCTACACGATCGTGCTCAAGGGCGAGCCCTTGGCCGCGTATCGCGGTGGTGCCGCAGGTCTTGCCGCCGCGCCACGCATCAAGGATGGCCGCAAGGCGGGTCGACTCGACGTGCATGCAGCGGCGTCGCGCGCCTACGTGGACTATCTCGCGCAACGCCAGGCCACATTGGTGGGCGAGCTGTCGGCCACGCTCGGCCGTCCGCTCGAAACCATCGGCACGATGCAGCACGCGCTGAATGCGGTGATCGTCGAGCTGAACGAGCATGAAGCTGCGCTGGCGGCGCAGCGTCCCGACGTCGATTTCGTCGAGCGTGAACGCGAACTCAAGTTGCTGACCGACCGCGGTCCTGCCTTCATCGGCGCGCCGTGGATATGGGACGGGTCGGCTTCGAACGGCGTCGCCTCGCGCGGCGAAGGCATCGTCGCCGGCGTCCTCGATACCGGCATCAACTGGCAGAGTCCGGCATTCGCCGCGGTCGGTCCGATCGACGGCTACGTGCACGTCAATCCGAACGGCGCGGGCGTCTACCTCGGCCAGTGCGGACCGACTCCGCCGAACGCCGACCTCGGTCGCTGCAACGACAAACTGATCGGCATGTACGACTACACCTCCACATCCACGACGCGCAGCGCGACCGACCTCGACGGTCACGGTTCGCACACGGCGAGCACGGTCACCGGCAACCAGTGGGATGCGCCGTTCGGCGGCGGCACGTTCCGCATCTCCGGCGTAGCGCCGCACGCGAACGTGGTTGCGTTCCGCGTCTGCACGACCGGCTGCAGTTCGTCGGCTTCGTCGCAGGCGGTCAACCGCGCGGTCGCCGATGGCGTTGTCGACGTCATCAACTATTCGATCAGCGGTGGTACCTCGCCGTGGAACGATTCGGTCTCGACCGCGTTCCGCAATGCGGTCGGTGCCGGCATCTTCGTTGCGGCTTCCGCCGGCAACGACGGTCCGGTGGCGGGATCGGTCAACCACGTGGAGCCGTGGGTCGAAACGGTCGCCGCATCGACCAAGGACAACGTGGTGGCGTTCAAATTCAACGTGACCGGCCCGGGCACGCCGGCCGCCGACACGCAGAATCTGCCGCTGCGCCCGGCGGCGCCGCCGCTGCCGACTGCGAGTCTCGTCGACGTGCCGATCGTGCGCAGTCCGACGTTTTCGGACGGCAGCAACGACGGCTGTGCAGCCTTCCCGGCCGGCACGTTCGTCGTGGGTGGGATCGGAGCGGTCGCCGCGCTCACGCTGGATCAGAATGCGAGCAATTGTGGCAGCGGCGCGCGACGTGCCAATGCGCTCACAGCCGGCGCCGTCGGTGTGATCTTCGTCGATCGCGACTTCATCAACCTCGGTGCAAGCAGCACGTCATGGTCGATGTTGCGCGCCGACTGGGACAAGGCCTGGACCGCGATCCAGGTCGATCCGGCCGCGGCGCGCGTCTCGCTGCTGCTGCCGGCATCCTCGTTCCCGCAGCGAGGTGACGTGGTCTCCGACTACAGTTCGCGCGGTCCGCTCGCCTCCGGCAGCCAGTTCCTCGTCAAGCCGAACATCACCGCGCCGGGCACAGACATCCTTGCCGCGTACATGGCCGGCGCCGGTGGCGCGACCGCGACCGCGATGGAGAACGGCACCTCGATGTCGGGTCCGCACATCGCCGGTTCCGCCGCGCTGCTGCGCGCCGTGCGGCCGGACTGGACGCCGACCGAGATCCGTTCGGCGATCAACATGACCGCCAAGCTCGATGGCCTGATCCGCGCGGATGGCACCACGGTCAATGCCTGGGATCTCGGATCCGGCCGCGTCGACCTGACCCGTGCCGCGCTCAGCGGTCTGGTGCTCGATGAAACCGTGGCGAACTTCACGGCCGCCAATCCGGCTTCGGGCGGCGTGCTGGCGAACCTCAATCTTGCCGAATTCACCAGCGCGAACTGCGCGACGACCTGCACGTTCTCGCGCACGGTGCGCAGCACTTCGACGGCATCGCAGACCTATGCACTGAGCGTCAGCGGCGTGCCGTCGGGCGCCGTCGCGATCTCGCCGGCGACGTTCACCATCGCCGCCGGCGAAACGCAGGTCATCACGGTCACGATCGACGGAACGCAACTCGCCAGCGACTGGAACTTCGGCCAATTGCTGTTGCAGCCGCAGGAAGAAGCGCCGGATACCGACCTGGTCTTCGCGGATGGCTTCGATCCGGAGGTCGAACCTCCGGCTCCGACGCCGCTCGGCCCCGACCTGCATATGCCGATAACGATCCGGCTCTGAGCGGCGTCCGTTTTCAGGACGTGTTCTTCACGGAGTGATCCGGAGTTGCGCAACCAGCCATAGGGCAACGAGCGCCCGCAGAGAGGCCCGGGCCGGCTTAGCACGCAA
>JAEWGO010000024.1 GCA_023388255.1 Pseudomonadota bacterium
GGGCGACAACGTGAAGATGGTGGTGACCCTGATTGCGCCGATCGCGATGGACGATGGCCTGCGCTTCGCGATCCGCGAAGGCGGCCGTACCGTTGGCGCCGGCGTGGTGGCCAAGGTCATCCAGTAAAGGTCGGCGATCAGAGGTGTGCGGCCGGCGGTTGTCCGTCGGCTGTGCGCGAACTGCCGCTCACCAGGTTTCGGCAGGCGGATCCGCAACGATCCGCCTTTGCCATTTGAACAAGACCCATACGCCAGTAGCTCAATTGGCAGAGCAGCGGTCTCCAAAACCGCAGGTTGGGGGTTCGAGTCCCTCCTGGCGTGCCATTACGTTCCCGGCCCGGATGGTCGGTTGACTGCACCATCACGGATCGATGGCTGAAGCCCATAACCTATGAATGCCAAGGTCGAAAAAGCGGGTGCGACGAATGCGCTCGACATGGTCAAGCTTGCGCTCGCGGCTGTGCTGCTGGTGGCGGGCATCGTTGCCTATTACTACTTCGACTGGACCAGTTGGGCGCGCATCGGCGTGCTGCTGGTCGGCCTGATTGGCGCGGCGGCCGTTGCGGCATTCACCGGCATCGGTCGCGCGGTGCGCGAGTACCTGGCCGAATCGCAGTTCGAATTGCGCAAGGTCGTATGGCCGACCCGCGAAGAGACGCTGCGCACGACCGTGGTCATCCTCATCGTGGTGGTCATCCTCAGTCTGCTGCTTGGCTTGATCGACTTCCTGCTGAAGTGGATCGTGCTGGACAATCTTCTGAAGCTGGGAGGCTGAGCCAGGCATGAGCAAGCGCTGGTATGTGGTCCACGCCTATTCCGGTTTCGAGCACGCGGTATCGCGCTCGCTGAAGGAGCGCATCGCGCGCGCCGGCATGGAAGACCGGTTCGGCGAGGTGCTGGTGCCGACCGAGGAAGTCATCGAAATGCGCGGCGGCCAGAAACGGCGCAGCGAGCGCAAGTTCTTCCCCGGCTATGTGCTGGTGCAGATCGAGACGCACGAGGAAGGCAAGGGCATCAAGATCGACGACGAATCCTGGCATCTGGTCAAGGAAACGCCGAAGGTCATGGGTTTCATCGGCGGCACCGCGGATCGGCCATTGCCGATCAAGGACTCGGAGGCCGACGGTATCCTGCAGCGTGTGCAGAATGCCGTGGACAAGCCGCGTCCGAAGGTGCTGTTCGAACCGGGCGAAATGGTGCGTGTCACCGACGGGCCGTTCAACGACTTCAACGGCGTGGTCGAGGAAGTCAATTACGAGAAGAGCCGTCTGCGCGTGGCAGTGCTGATTTTCGGGCGTTCCACGCCGGTCGAGCTGGAATTTGGCCAGGTCGAAAAAGCGTAGACGTCGCCGCTCAGGCAGCGCTTTCATGAAAAGTCCGGCACGGATGCCGGTCTGTTCTTCGCGGTCATGGAGGGCCGCATAAATAGCGGAGGAGTCCCGCAGCCCCAGGCGTGCAGACGTTCGAACTCCAGGAGTAGACAGCAATGGCAAAGAAAGTAGTCGGCTACATCAAGCTGCAGGTCAAGGCCGGTCAGGCCAATCCGTCGCCGCCGGTGGGTCCCGCCCTCGGCCAGCGTGGCCTCAACATCATGGAGTTCTGCAAGGCGTTCAATGCCGCCACGCAGAAGCTCGAACCGGGTCTGCCGATTCCGGTCGTGATCACCGCGTATTCGGATCGCACGTTCACCTTCATCACGAAGACGCCGCCGGCGACGATCCTGCTGAAGAAGGCGGTCGGCATCACGTCCGGCTCCAAGCGTCCGAACACCGAGAAGGTCGGCAAGGTCACTCGTGCGCAGCTCGAGGCGATCGCCAAGCAGAAAGAACCCGATCTGACTGCGGCCGATCTGGATGCCGCCGTTCGCACGATCGCGGGCAGCGCCCGCAGCATGGGTCTGGTGTCGGAGATCTGATATGAGCACGAAGATCAGCAAGCGTTACAAGGCCCTCGCCGCGAAAGTCGTGCCGGGCAAGACCTACAGCCTCGATGAAGCGCTGAAGATGGTCAAGGAAGGCGCCAAGGCGAAGTTTCCGGAATCCGTTGACGTCGCGGTTCGCCTCGGCATCGATGCGAAGAAGTCCGACCAGGGTGTGCGTGGCTCGGCAATGATGCCGCACGGCACCGGCAAGGCTGTCAAGGTCGCGGTGTTCTGCCCGGCCGGCGAGAAGGCGGAAGCGGCCAAGGCCGCCGGCGCCGACGCGGTCGGCATGGAAGACCTCGCCGAGCGTATGCAGGCGGGCGACCTCGACTTCGGCCGCGTGATTGCGACGCCGGATGCGATGCGCGTGGTGGGCAAGCTCGGCCAGCTGCTCGGCCCGCGCGGTTTGATGCCGAACCCGAAGGATGGCTCGGTCGCAGCCGATGTGGTCACTGCGGTCAAGAATGCCAAGGCGGGGCAGGTCAAGTTCCGCAACGACAAGGCCGGCATCATCCATTGTTCGATCGGCAAGGCGAGTTTCGAAGTCGCTGCGTTGAAGGACAACCTCAACGCGCTGCTGTCGGACCTGGTCAAGGCCAAGCCGTCGTCCGCAAAGGGCGTGTTCCTGCAGCGCGTGTCGCTGTCGAGCACGATGGGCGTTGGCATCGCTGTCGATCCGTCGACCGTTTCGGTTTGATTTGGAAGCCCGGTGCCGCGTCGCGGCGCCGGGTTGTTTCACGAATTTTGAGGGCGCCCGCCGTGAGGCGGGAGCCGTCAAAGACCGCAGGCGGCCAAGACGGCGCGATCGGGATGCACGGATGCACGATTTGCAGGGATTCTCCCGATCCTGCCGGCAAGGTCTCAAAAGACCAGCCTGCGTAGATGGTGTCGCCTCCTGGAAAATATCTGGTTCACAGCCTCTGGGCAGACCAGTCAGACAGGCCACCACCGGAACGCGATTCGCGTTCCCGGCATCCAGGACGGATGTCGTTCAGGACCGCGAACGGCCACTGGCCGTGAGCGGAGTTCATTTGGAGGAGTGCAATGGCTCTTAATCTGTCCCAGAAGAAAGAAGTTGTCGCCGAGCTGGCAGAAGTCGCCGCCACCGCCCACTCCCTGGTCGCCGCCGAGTACGCGGGCACCACGGTCGAGCAGATGACCGCGATGCGCAAGAAGGCTCGCGAAACCGGTGTGTTCTTGAAAGTCGTCAAGAACACATTGGCGTCACGCGCCGTCGTCGGTACCGAGTATGAGTGCGTCCAGGATTCGCTGGTCGGTCCGCTGCTGTACGCGTTTTCCAAGAATGAGCCCGGCGCAGCCGGTCGTCTGATCAAGGAATTCGCCAAAGGCAACGACAAGCTGCAGGCGAAGGTCGTCGCCGTGGGTGGCCAGCAGTACCCGGCCAGTCATGTCGAGGTGCTGGCTTCGCTACCGACGCTCGATCAGGCCCTGGCCATGCTGGCCCGCGTGCTTGCCGAGCCGGCCACCATGTTCGCGCGTGCGGTCAAGGCTGTCGCCGACAAGCAGGGTGGTGGCGACGAAGCCGCTGCTCCGGTCGAGGCCGAAACGGCCGCTTGAGTGCGACCCGCAACGACTTGCTGAACCCTTTCCAGAAAAATTTACCGAGGTAATCCACAATGTCCCTGTCCAACGAACAGATCGTCGAAGCCGTCGCCGCGAAGAGCCTCATGGAAGTCATGGAGCTGGTCAAGGCGATCGAAGAGAAGTTTGGTGTTTCCGCCGCTGCTCCGGTTGCTGCTGCCGGTCCGGCTGCTGCTGCCGCCGCGGTCGAAGAGCAGACCGAGTTCAGCGTCATCCTGAAGAGCGCCGGCGACAAGAAGGTCGACGTCATCAAGGCCGTCCGTGCCATCACCGGCCTGGGCCTGAAGGAAGCCAAGGACCTCACCGAGGCCGGTGGCGTCCTGAAGGATGCCGTGTCGAAGGATGACGCTGCCAAGATGAAGAAGGACCTGGAAGCTGCCGGCGCGACCGTCGAGGTCAAGTGACGACAGAATGTCGTCATCCCGGCCAGTACATGGAGGTACGGCGAGTCGGGGTCCAGCATCTTTGACGAGCTGCTGGATTCCACTCGCCACGGAATGACAAGGCCAAGCCTGGGGGCGCAAGCTCCCGGGCTTTGCCCGTTGCGGATTCGCGAATGGGCATGGGAAATCGCAGGGAACGCCCCAACATGAGGCTTCCTGCGATTTCCGATGTCCGTTTTCACCTTCCGGTTTTCTCCCCTGCGACGCGCCGCCGTCGCACGTTGTACGAGGTGTGCTCCTCATGACTCAGACGACTTATTCCTTCACCGAAAAAAAGCGCATCCGCAAGGACTTCGGCAAGCGCCCGCCCGTGCTTGACGTGCCGTTCCTGCTGGCGATCCAGGTTGATTCCTACCGCGAGTTCCTGCAGGCCGACGTGGATCCGAACGCGCGCGAGGACAAGGGCCTGCACGCTGCCTTGCGTTCGGTCTTCCCGATTTCCAGCTATTCCGGCAGCGCGGCGCTGGAGTACGTCAACTACCGCCTCGGCGAGCCGCCGTTCGACGAGCGCGAGTGCCGTTCGCGCGGCATGAGCTACGGCGCGCCGTTGCGCGTGACCGTGCGCCTGGTCATCTACGACAAGGAATCGTCGAACAAGGCGATCAAGTACGTGAAGGAGCAGGAAGTCTACATGGGCGAGTTGCCGCTCATGACCGACACCGGCACCTTCATCGTCAACGGTACCGAGCGCGTGATCGTCTCGCAGCTGCACCGTTCGCCGGGTGTGTTCTTTGATCACGACCGCGGCAAGACGCACAGCTCGGGCAAGCTGCTCTACAGCGCCCGCGTGATTCCGTATCGTGGTTCGTGGCTGGACTTCGAGTTCGACCCGAAGGACGCGCTGTTCACGCGTATCGACCGTCGCCGCAAGCTGCCGGTCACGGTGCTGCTGCGCGCGCTCGGCTACACCAACGAAGAAATGCTCGACATCTTCTTCGAGAAGAACGTGTTCCACCTCGGCAAGAAGGACGGCGCCAAGCTCGACCTCGTCGCCGAGCGCCTGCGCGGCGAGACGCTGAATTTCGATCTCAAGATCGGCGACGCCGTCATCGTCGAAACCGGCAAACGCATCACCACGCGCCACGTCAAGCAGCTCGAAAAGGCCAACATCAAGTCGCTGGAAGTGCCGGACGAATACCTCGTCGGCCGTATCCTCGCGCATGACGTCGTCGACACCAAGACCGGCGAGCTGCTCGCGTCAGCCAACGACGAGATCAACGAAGCGCATCTGGAAGCGTTCCGCAAGGCCGGGATCGACAAGATCGCGACCTTGTGGGTCAACGACCTCGACCGCGGCGACTACATCTCCAAGACCCTGCGCATCGATCCGTCGAAGACACCGCTGGAGGCGCTGGTCGAAATCTACCGCATGATGCGTCCGGGCGAACCGCCGACCAAGGACGCCGCGCAGAACCTGTTCCAGAACCTGTTCTTCTCGTCCGAACGCTACGATCTCGATCGCGTCGGCCGCATGAAGTTCAACCGCCGTGTCGGCCGCAAGGACGACAAGGGCCCGGGCATCCTGTTCGACGGCAAGTATTTCGGCGAGCGCAACGACGAGAACTCGAAGTCTCTGGTCAGAGAGTTCGGGGCCGGTTCCGACATCCTTGACGTGATCAAGGTGCTGATCGAGATCCGCAACGGCCGCGGCATCGTCGATGACATCGACCATCTCGGCAACCGTCGCGTGCGTTCGGTCGGCGAAATGGCCGAGAACGTGTTCCGCATCGGCCTGGTGCGCGTCGAGCGCGCGGTCAAGGAGCGTTTGTCGCTCGCCGAAGCCGACGGCCTTACGCCACAGGACCTGATCAACGCCAAACCCGTGGCGGCTGCAGTCAAGGAGTTTTTCGGCTCCTCGCAGCTTTCGCAGTTCATGGACCAGAACAACCCGCTTTCGGAAGTCACCCACAAGCGCCGCGTGTCGGCACTTGGCCCGGGCGGCCTGACCCGCGAGCGCGCCGGCTTCGAAGTGCGTGACGTGCATCCGACCCATTACGGCCGCGTCTGCACCATCGAAACGCCGGAAGGCCCGAACATCGGTCTGATCAACTCGCTGGCCGTGTACGCGCGCACCAACGACTACGGCTTCCTCGAGACGCCGTACCGCAAGGTGACCGGCGGCAAGATCACCAACGAGGTGAAGTTCCTCTCGGCGATCGACGAAGGCGAATACGTGATCGCGCAGGCGAACTCGCCGTTGAACAAGGACGGCACGTTCTCCGAGGAGTTCGTGTCCTGTCGCGTGCATGGCGAATCGGAGCTGCGTCCGCCGTCGGAGGTGAACTTCATGGACGTGTCGCCGATGCAGACCGTGTCGGTCGCGGCGGCGCTGGTTCCGTTCCTCGAGCACGACGATGCGAACCGCGCACTGATGGGCGCGAACATGCAGCGTCAGGCCGTGCCGACCTTGCGCTCGCAGAAGCCGCTGGTCGGCACCGGCATCGAGCGTGCGGTCGCGCGCGACTCCGGCGTCACCGTGGCGGCCAAGCGTTCCGGTGTCATTGACCAGGTCGATGCCGGTCGTATCGTCGTGCGCGTCAACGAGGACCAGATCGGCGCCGACGATGCCGGCGTCGACATCTACACGCTGACCAAGTACACGCGCTCCAACCAGAATACCAACCTCAACCAGCGTCCGCTGGTGAACGTCGGCGATCGGGTCGAAACGGGCGACGTGCTGGCCGATGGCTCCTCGACCGATCTCGGCGAGCTCGCGCTCGGCCAGAACATGCTGGTCGCGTTCATGCCGTGGAACGGCTACAACTTCGAAGACTCGATCCTGCTTTCCGAGCGCGTGGTCGAGGAGGATCGCTACACGACGATCCATATCGAGGAACTGACCTGTCAGTGCCGCGACACCAAGCTCGGACCGGAAGAGATTTCGGCCGACATTCCGAACGTCGGCGAACAGGCGCTCGCGCGTCTGGACGAGTCGGGCATCGTCTACATCGGCGCGGAGGTGAAGGCCGGCGATATCCTGGTCGGCAAGGTCACCCCGAAGGGCGAGAGCCAGCTGACGCCGGAAGAAAAGCTGCTGCGCGCGATCTTCGGCGAGAAGGCGTCCGACGTGAAGGACAGCTCGCTGCGCGTGCCGCCCGGCATGGACGGCACCGTGATCGACGTGACCGTGTTCACGCGCGACGGCATCGAGAAGGACAAGCGTGCGCGCCAGATCGAAGAGATGGAGATCAAGCGCATCAAGAAGGACTTCGACGACCAGTTCCGCATCCTCGAAGGCGCGATCTTCAACCGTCTGCGCACGGCGATCGTAGGCAAGGTCGCGAACGGCGGTCCGGGCGGCCTGAAGAAGGGTGCCGAGATCACCGGCGAGTACCTCGACGGCCTGAAGAAGGACGAATGGTTTGCGATCCGCATGAAGGACGAGGATGCGGCCGAATTCCTCGAGCGCGCGCAGGAGCAGATCAAGGGCCACAAGGACGAGTTCGAGCAGCGGTTCAAGGCCAAGCAGGCCAAGATCACCGCGGGCGACGATCTCGCCCCGGGCATGCTCAAGATGGTCAAGGTGTACCTGGCCGTGAAGCGCCGCATCCAGCCGGGCGACAAGATGGCCGGTCGCCACGGCAACAAGGGTGTCGTGTCGATGATCGTGCCAGTCGAGGACATGCCCTACGACCAGAACGGTCGTCCGGTCGACATCGTGCTGAACCCGCTCGGCGTGCCGTCGCGCATGAACATCGGCCAGATCCTCGAGGTTCATCTCGGTTGGGCTGCAAAGGGACTCGGCGAGAAGATCCAGCGCATGATGCAGGCGCAGGCCAAGGTGGCGGAGCTGCGCAAGTTCCTCGACGAGGTCTACAACTCGCACGCCAGCAAGGAAATGGCCGCCGGTCATCACGTGAACCTGAAGTCGCTGACCGACGATGAAATGCTCACCCTCGCGCGCAACCTGCAGGACGGCGTGCCGATGGCGACGCCAGTGTTCGACGGTGCGTTCGAGTCCGAGATCAAGGCGATGCTGAAGCTGGCGGACCTGCCCGAATCCGGACAGACCACGTTGATCGACGGTCGCACCGGTGAGGCGTTCGATCGCCCGGTCACGGTCGGTTACATGCACGTGCTGAAGCTGAACCACCTCGTCGACGACAAGATGCATGCGCGTTCGACCGGTCCGTACTCGCTTGTCACGCAGCAGCCGCTCGGCGGCAAGGCGCAGTTCGGCGGCCAGCGTTTCGGCGAAATGGAAGTCTGGGCGCTCGAGGCTTACGGTGCGGCGTACACGCTGCAGGAAATGCTCACGGTCAAGTCCGACGACGTTTCCGGTCGCAACCAGATGTACAAGAACATCGTCGATGGCGATCACGAGATGGTGGCCGGCATGCCGGAATCCTTCAACGTGCTCGTGAAGGAAATCCGCTCGCTGGCGATCAACATGGAGCTCGAAGAATCGAAGTAGCAGGGGCAGCGGGGCTCGGCATCCGGGGTTCGTCGATGTCCATCCGACGAACGCCCGATCTCACGAAAGCCCGCTTTGACGAATCCCGAATCTCGACTCTCGAATCCCGGAGAATCAAATGAAAGACCTGCTCAACCTGTTCAACCAGCAGCGCCAGTCGCTCGATTTCGACTCGATCAAGATCGCGCTGGCCTCGCCGGACCTGATCCGTTCGTGGTCATTTGGCGAAGTGAAGAAGCCGGAGACGATCAACTACCGCACGTTCAAGCCGGAACGCGACGGCCTGTTCTGCGCGGCGATCTTCGGGCCGATCAAGGACTATGAGTGCCTGTGCGGCAAGTACAAGCGCATGAAGCATCGTGGCGTCGTGTGCGAGAAGTGCGGCACGGAAGTGACGTTGGCCAAGGTGCGCCGCGAACGCATGGGCCATATCGAGCTTGCCTCGCCAACCGCGCACATCTGGTTCCTGAAGTCGCTGCCGTCGCGCATCGGCCTGATGCTTGACATGACCCTGCGCGATATCGAGCGCATCCTGTATTTCGAAGCCTATGTCGTCGTCGACCCGGGCCTGACCGCGCTCGAGCGTGGCCAGCTGCTCAACGAAGAGCAGTATCTGCAGTCGGTCGAGGAACACGGCGACGAGTTCGATGCGCGCATGGGCGCCGAAGCGGTCTATGAGCTGCTCAAGTCGCTCGACCTCAACCAGGAGCTGATCCGTCTGCGCGAGGAAATTGCGGCGACCAATTCCGAAACGAAGCTGAAGCGCCTCACCAAGCGCATCAAGCTGGTCGAGGCGTTCCTGGAATCCGGCAACCGTCCGGAATGGATGGTCATGACCGTGTTGCCGGTGCTGCCGCCGGATCTGCGTCCACTGGTGCCGCTGGATGGCGGGCGCTTCGCGACATCGGATCTGAACGACCTGTATCGCCGCGTCATCAACCGCAACAACCGCCTGAAGCGCCTGCTCGAACTCAATGCGCCGGACATCATCGTGCGCAACGAGAAGCGCATGCTGCAGGAAGCGGTCGATGCGCTGATGGACAACGGCCGCCGCGGCCGCGCGATCACCGGCACCAACAAGCGCCCGCTGAAGTCGCTCGCCGACATGATCAAAGGCAAGCAGGGCCGCTTCCGCCAGAACCTGCTCGGCAAGCGCGTCGACTACTCTGGCCGTTCGGTCATCGTGGTCGGTCCGACGCTCAAGCTGCACCAGTGCGGCCTGCCGAAGAAGATGGCGCTGGAACTGTTCAAGCCATTCATCTTCTCGAAGCTGCAGCGCCGCGGTCTCGCCACCACGATCAAGGCTGCCAAGAAGCTGGTTGAACGTGAAAGTGCCGAGGTATGGGACATCCTCGAAGAGGTAATCCGTGAGCACCCGGTGCTGCTGAACCGCGCGCCGACCCTGCATCGTCTCGGCATCCAGGCGTTCGAGCCGGTGCTGGTCGAGGGCAAGGCGATCCAGCTGCATCCGCTGGTCTGTACCGCATTCAATGCTGACTTCGACGGCGACCAGATGGCCGTGCACGTGCCGCTGTCGCTCGAAGCGCAGCTGGAAGCGCGCGCGTTGATGATGTCGACCAACAACATCCTGTCGCCGGCAAATGGCGAGCCGATCATCGTGCCGTCGCAGGACGTCGTGCTAGGTCTGTACTACATGACCCGTGCGCTCGAGAACGCGAAGGGCGAAGGCATGGTCTTCGCGAACATCGCCGAAGTGCATCGCGCCTATGACAACCGTGCGGTCGAACTGCACGCGAAGGTGAAGGTGCGCCTGCACCGGGTCGAGGTTGGCGAGAACGGTGAGCGCAGCGAGAAGACCGCGCTGGTCGACACCACGGTGGGTCGCGCGCTGTTGGCCGAAATCATCCCGGCTGGCCTGCCGTTCGCGCTGGTCAATATCGAACTGACGAAGAAGGCGATTTCACGCCTGATCAACCAGTGCTATCGCCGTCTGGGTCTGAAGGACACGGTCGTGTTCGCGGACAAGTTGATGTACACCGGTTTCCACTACGCGACGCGCGCGGGCATGTCGATCGGCATCGACGACATGAAGATCCCGGCCGAGAAGAAGGGCATCCTCGAGATCGCCGAGAAGGACGTCACCGAGATCCAGCAGCAGTTCCAGTCGGGTCTGGTCACGGCCGGCGAACGCTACAACAAGGTCGTCGACATCTGGTCGCGTACGAACGAGCAGGTCGCCGCGGCGATGATGAAGGGCATCGGTTCGGACCAGGTCAAGAACGGCAAGGGCGAGACGGTCGAGCAGAAGTCGATGAACTCGTTGTTCATCATGGCCGACTCCGGCGCGCGTGGTTCCGCTGCGCAGATCCGTCAGCTCGCCGGCATGCGCGGTTTGATGGCGCGTCCGGACGGCTCGATCATCGAGACGCCGATCAAGGCGAACTTCCGCGAAGGCCTGAACGTACTGCAGTACTTCAACTCGACGCACGGCGCCCGAAAGGGCTTGGCCGATACCGCGCTGAAGACCGCGAACTCGGGTTACCTGACCCGTCGCCTGGTCGACGTCGCACAGGACGTGGTCGTCACGGCTCCCGATTGCGGCACCATGAACGGTCTCACGATGGCACCGATCGTCGAAGGCGGTGACGTCGTCGAAGCGCTGAAGGATCGCGTGCTCGGCCGCGTCGTGGCCGAAGACGTGTTCGCGCCCGGCAACGACGATGATCCGATCGTCACGCGCGGCACCCTGCTCGACGAAGCAATGGTCGATCGCATCGAGGCGGCCGGCGTGCAGTCGGTGCTGGTGCGTTCGCCGATCACCTGCGTTGCTCGCTTCGGCGTCTGCGCCATGTGCTACGGCCGTGATCTGGCGCGTGGACATCTGGTCAACAGTGGCGAAGCGGTCGGCGTGATCGCGGCGCAATCGATCGGCGAACCCGGTACACAGCTGACGATGCGTACGTTCCACATCGGTGGTGCGGCATCGCGAGCCGCGGCAGTCGACAACGTGCAGGTCAAGACCACCGGTGCGCTGAAGTTCACCAACTTGAAGACGGTCGCGCACAGCGCCGGCCATCTGGTAGCGGTGTCGCGCTCCGGCGAATTGTCGGTCATGGACGCACACGGTCGCGAGCGTGAGCGTTACCGCGTTCCGTACGGCGCGGTCATCGACTTCCGTGATGGCGCTGCGGTCAAGGCGGGCCAGACAGTTGCCAAGTGGGATCCGCATACCCATCCGATCGTGTCGGAAGTCGCCGGTGTGGTCCGCTTCATCGACTTCACCGACGGCATCACCGTGCAGGAGCAGATCGACGAGTTGACCGGTCTCGCCAGTGCGGTCGTCACCGATCCGAAACGTCGCGGCAGCGCGGCCAAGGATTTGCGCCCGATGGTGCGCATCGTCGACAAGAAGGGCGGCGAGCTGCGTCTGCCCGGCACCGACATTCCCGCGCAGTACTTCCTGCCGGCAGGCGCGATCGTGTCGCTGCAGAATGGCGTCGAAGTGGGCATTGGCGACGTCGTCGCGCGCATTCCGCAGGAGACCTCGAAGACCCGCGACATCACCGGCGGTCTGCCGCGCGTTGCCGACCTGTTCGAGGCGCGCAAGCCGAAGGAGCCGGCGATTCTTGCCGAACGCTCCGGCGTCATCAGCTTCGGCAAGGACACGAAAGGCAAGCAGCGCCTGATCATCAAGGATCAGGACGGCAACGAACACGAGGAGTTGATTCCGAAGTGGCGTCACGTGATCGTGTTCGAGGGTGAGCATGTGGAGAAGGGCGAAACCGTCGTCGACGGCGAGCCGAATCCGCATGACATCCTGCGCCTGCTCGGCGTCGAGCCGCTGGCAGCGTACCTGGTCAAGGAAATCCAGGACGTGTATCGCCTGCAGGGCGTGAAGATCAACGACAAGCACATCGAAGCGATCATTCGCCAGATGCTGCGCAAGGTCGAGATCGCGGCAGCCGGCGACACGCGCTTCCTCCGCGGCGAGCAGGTCGACCGCATGCGGCTGGTGGAGGAAAATGCACGCTCCGAAGCCCGCAACGAACGACCGGCCGAGATGCTGCCGGTGTTGCTCGGCATCACCAAGGCATCGCTGGCGACCGAGTCGTTCATCTCGGCTGCGTCGTTCCAGGAGACGACGCGCGTGCTGACCGAGGCGGCAGTGCGCGGGACGCGCGACACCTTGCGTGGCCTGAAGGAGAATGTTATCGTTGGTCGCTTGATTCCGGCCGGTACGGGTTTGGCCTATCACGCCCAGCGACGCAGTCGCCAAGGCGTTCTGACCGAGTCGGAGCGCGCAACGCTTGGAGCGACCAGTTCGGTCGCCGAGGCGGTCGCCGAAGATGGTGATGCGCACTGATTCAAATGCTTCATTCGTCTGAATGACGTCATGCCCGCAAAGGCGGGCATCCAATGCCAAGCGCTTGGTTCTCCGTGATGGCGGGGATGGCGGTCCGGAAGGCGCATCACCATCGAAATGAGGCGAAGGATTCGCCTCGTGTTCGGGCGCAGGATGCCGAGACGCGTTGACGATTTTGTTAGCGGCGCGTTATACTCTTTCGTCTTGGCGGGCCGGATTTTTCGGCCTGCCTTTTGTTTCCCGGGGTTTACCCCACGAACTTGCAGGCTCGGTTCAACGCATGTCAACAGTCAATCAGCTGGTTCGCAAGCCGCGCAGCCCGAAGACGTACAAGAGCGCGTCTCCGGCTCTCGCGAATTGCCCGCAGCGCCGCGGCGTCTGCACGCGCGTGTACACCACGACCCCGAAGAAGCCGAACTCGGCTTTGCGCAAGGTCGCCAAGGTGCGTCTGACCAACGGTTTCGAAGTCATCAGCTATATCGGTGGCGAAGGTCACAATCTGCAGGAACACTCGGTCGTGCTGATCCGTGGCGGCCGTGTCAAGGATCTGCCCGGTGTGCGCTACCACACCGTGCGCGGCAGTCTTGACGCCGCTGGCGTTACCAAGCGCCGCAAGAGTCGTTCCAAGTACGGCGCCAAGCGTCCTAAGGCTTGATCCCGGCGGTTTCCACAGGCGTTTCGGCGCTTGAGTATCAAGCGGTCTCCGTGGCCGCATCATTGAGAAGAATCCATGTCACGTAAAGGCAATACCCCCACGCGCGAACTGCTGCCCGATCCCAAGCACGGCAGCCAGGTCATCGCCCGCTTCATCAATATGGTGATGCAGAGCGGCAAGAAGTCCGTCGCCGAGAAGATCGTCTATGGTGCGCTCGGCTATATCGGCGAGAAGCATGCCGAGCCGGTCGGTCTGGTCGAGAAGGCGCTGAACAATGTCGCCCCGGCGGTCGAGGTGAAATCCCGCCGCGTCGGTGGTGCGACCTATCAGGTCCCGGTCGAGGTGCGTTCGTCGCGCCGTACCGCCCTCGCGATGCGCTGGCTGATCGACGCTGCGCGCAAGCGCGGCGAGAACACGATGCCGCGCAAGCTGGCAGCCGAGCTGCTCGAAGCCTCCGAGAACCGCGGCGGCGCGGTCAAGAAGCGTGAAGAAACGCATCGCATGGCGGAAGCCAACAAGGCGTTCTCGCACTATCGCTGGTAAGCGCTCGGCATCGCCGTCATTTGCATGGCGATACAGCAATCCGGCATCCAGGCCGGACTTATCGACAAAATATCCGACCCGGATGGTCGGCTCAAGCTCAGGGCGGGAAGTCCTGTAAAGGTAGATTATGGCCCGCACCACCCCGATTGATCGCTACCGCAACTTCGGCATCATGGCCCACATCGATGCCGGAAAGACCACCACGTCCGAGCGCATCCTCTTCTATACCGGCGTCAGTCACAAGATTGGCGAGGTGCACGAAGGCGCCGCCACGATGGACTGGATGGAGCAGGAGCAGGAGCGCGGCATCACGATCACGTCCGCCGCGACGACCGCGTTCTGGACGGGTATGGATCACTCGTTCCCGCAGTATCGCTTCAACATCATCGATACCCCGGGGCACGTCGATTTCACGATCGAGGTCGAGCGTTCGCTGCGCGTGCTCGATGGCGCGGTGTTCGTGCTGTGCTCGGTCGGCGGTGTGCAGCCGCAGTCCGAAACCGTTTGGCGCCAGGCCAACAAGTATGGCGTGCCGCGTCTCGCGTTCGTCAACAAGATGGACCGCACCGGTGCGGATTTCGACAAGGTCGTCGGGCAGCTGAAGTCGCGTCTTGGCGCGAATCCGGTTCCGATGCAGATGCCGATCGGTGCCGAAGACAACTTCGAGGGCGTCATCGACCTCGTCAAGATGCAGGCGATCTATTGGGATACCGAATCCCAGGGCATGAAGTTTGAGTATCGCGACATCCCGGCTCACTTGCTGGAAAAGGCCAAGGCTGCGCACGACTATATGGTCGAGTCGGCTGCGGAGACATCCGAAGAGCTGATGAACAAGTACCTTGAAGAAGGTGCGCTCAGCGAAGACGAAATCTACGCGGGTATCCGCGCGGGTACGCTTGCGACGTCGCTGATTCCGGTCTTCTGCGGCACCGCGTTCAAGAACAAGGGCGTGCAGGCGATGCTCGATGGCGTCGTGCGCTATCTGCCGTCGCCTTCGGATCGTCCGCCAGTCAAGGGCATCGACGAGAACGAGAAGGAAGATACGCGTCCGGCGGGAGATGATGCGCCGTTCTCCGCGCTCGCGTTCAAGATCATGACCGATCCGTTTGTCGGATCACTGACGTTCTTCCGCGTCTACTCCGGCGTCCTGAATTCCGGCGACACCGTCTACAACCCGGTCAAGAGCAAGAAGGAGCGAGTTGGCCGCATCCTGCAGATGCACGCTGCCGAACGCAGCGAGATCAAGGAAGTGCGCGCCGGCGACATCGCTGCGGCAGTCGGTCTGAAGGACGTCACCACCGGCGACACGCTGTGCGCGACCGGCAGCGTGATCACGCTTGAGCGCATGACGTTCCCGGAGCCGGTGATCGCGATGGCGGTCGAGCCGAAGACCAAGTCGGACCAGGAAAAGATGGGTATCGCACTGTCGCGTCTCGCGCAGGAAGATCCGTCGTTCCGCGTGCGTTCCGACGAGGAATCGGGCCAGACCATCATCGCCGGCATGGGCGAGCTGCATCTTGAGATCCTCGTCGATCGCATGAAGCGCGAGTTCAACGTCGAGGCGAATGTCGGCAAGCCGCAGGTGGCCTACCGCGAGACGATCCGCAAGGCCGTCAAGCAGGAAGGCAAGTTCGTGCGCCAGTCCGGCGGCAAGGGCCAATACGGTCACGTCGTGCTCGAGATCGAACCGCAGGAGCGTGGCGCGGGCTATCTGTTCGAGAACGTGACGGTCGGCGGATCGGTGCCGAAGGAGTACGTGCCGGCTGTTGACAAGGGCATTCGCGAAGCGATGACCAGCGGTCCGATGGCGGGTTACCCGGTCGTCGACATCAAGATCAAGCTCGTCGATGGCTCGTACCACGAAGTCGACTCCAACGAAATGGCGTTCAAGATCGCCGGCTCGATGGGCTTCAAGGAAGGTTTCAACAAGGCCAATCCGGTCCTGCTTGAGCCGATCATGAAGGTCGAGATCGTCACGCCGGAAGACTACCTCGGCGACGTGATGGGCGATGTGAGCCGTCGTCGTGGCGTGCTGCAGGGGTCGGACGATTCGCCGTCGGGCAAGGTCATCAACGCGATGGTGCCGCTGGGTGAAATGTTCGGCTATGCCACCAGCTTGCGCTCGATGTCGCAGGGTCGCGCAACCTTCACGATGGAATTCGACCACTACGCTGAAGCGCCGACCAACATCGCCGAAGCAGTCATCAAGAAGAGCTGAGGCGTGCGACCGGTTTCCGGTCGCGACAATCCAGATGCGGCCTGCCGGGCCGCACTGAAAACCAAATTTCTGTTTTGAGGTTCTGAGTCATGTCCAAGGAAAAATTCGAGCGCAAGAAGCCGCACGTGAACGTGGGCACGATCGGTCACGTTGACCACGGCAAGACGACGCTGACGGCGGCGCTGACGAAGATCGGCGCGGAGCGGTTTGGCGGCG
>JAEWGO010000007.1 GCA_023388255.1 Pseudomonadota bacterium
CCCTGACGGCCGCGCCAGCCGCGGTCAGGCGCCTTCCAGCACCTGCAGCGGGATCTTGCCGATGCGCGCCTGCCACTCCCGCGGGCCGCTTTCGTGCACCGAGTCGCCGTTGCTGTCCACGGCCACCGTCACCGGCATGTCCTGCACGGTGAACTCGTAGATCGCCTCCATGCCCAGGTCCTCGAAGGCCACAACGCGGGAAGCCTTGATCGCCTTGGACACCAGGTAGGCCGCACCGCCCACCGCCATCAGGTAGGCGGACTTGTGGCGGCGGATCGCCTCGCGGGCCACCGGCCCGCGCTCGGCCTTGCCGACCATGCCCAGCAACCCGGTCTGCTCCAGCACCTGGCCGGTGAACTTGTCCATGCGGGTGGCCGTCGTCGGGCCGGCGGGGCCGACGACCTCGTCGCCTACCGGGTCGACCGGGCCGACGTAGTAGATGAAACGGCCGGCCAGGTCCACCGGCAGCGGCTCGCCGGCGTCCAGCATCGATACGATCCGCTTGTGCGCGGCGTCGCGCCCGGTCAGCAGCCGGCCGTTGAGCAGCAGGGTCTCGCCCGGCTTCCAGCTGGCCACTTCCTCGCGGGTGACGGTATCCAGGTCGACCCGGCGGCCCTTGGAGGCGTCGTAGGTCAGCTGCGGCCAGTCCTCCAGCGACGGCGGGTCCAGCATCACCGGGCCGCTGCCGTCCAGGGTGAAGTGGGCGTGCCGGGTGGCGGCGCAGTTGGGGATCATCGCCACCGGAAGGTTGGCCGCGTGGGTCGGGTAGTCCTTGATCTTGACGTCCAGCACCGTGGTCAGCCCGCCCAGCCCCTGGGCGCCGATGCCCAGCGCGTTGACCTTCTCGAAGATCTCCAGGCGCAGCTCCTCGACCCGGTTGGACGGGCCGCGGGCGGCCAGCTCCTGGATGTCGATCTCCTCCATGAGTGATTCCTTGGCCAGCAGCATCGCCTTCTCGGCGGTGCCGCCGATGCCGATGCCGAGCATGCCGGGCGGGCACCAGCCGGCGCCCATGGTCGGCACGGTCTTCAGCACCCAGTCGACGATCGAGTCGGACGGATTGAGCATCGCGAACTTCGACTTCGCCTCCGAGCCGCCGCCCTTGGCCGCGACGATCACGTCGAGCGTGCCGCCCGGCACGACCTTCATGTTGACCACCGCCGGCGTGTTGTCCTTGGTGTTCTGGCGCTTGCCGGCGGGATCCGCCAGCACCGACGCGCGCAGCTTGTTGTCCGGATGGTTGTAGGCGCGCCGCACGCCCTCGTTGACCATGTCCTCCAAGCTCATCGTCGCGTCGGCCCAGCGCACGTCCATGCCGACCTCGAGGAACACGGTGACGATGCCGGTGTCCTGGCAGATCGGCCGGTGGCCTTCCGCGCACATGCGCGAGTTGATCAGGATCTGTGCCATCGCTTCCTTCGCGGCCGCCGACTCCTCGCGCTCGTAGGCGGCGGCGAGGCTTTTGATGTAGTCCACCGGGTGGTAGTAGCTGATGTATTGCAGCGCATCGGCGACGGACTGGATGAGGTCTTCTTGCTGGATCGTGGTCATGGGTCGAAAACTGCCGGACGAATCGTTCAAACGCCTATTGTCGGCGACCCGGGCACCGCAGGGGAAATGTGGTGCGCCCTGAATTGGAAACCGGGCATGAACGCCGTCATCGCGCAACATTGCCGCAACGTGCATCACACAGCGGTTTAAGAGTGCGGGGATCATTGTTGCGAACGCCTGCAATCGTGCAGGCGTATCGGAGTTCGATCATGGATCACAATCGCATCGAAGGCACGAAGCACGAAGTGAAGGGCGCCATCAAGGAAGTGGCCGGCAAGGTGACCGGCGACAAATCGCAGCAAGTGGAAGGCAATCTCGAAAAGAACGCCGGCAAGATGCAGAAGGAGGCCGGAAAGATGGCCGACCATCTGCGTCATGATCGGAAGCATTGACGGAAAGCCCAAGTCGGAGCGCATGCGCGCTCCGACGCGCTGTCCGGTTGGATTCGCGATCGAACGTGATCGCGAAGATCAAAACGCGGTCATCCACGACTGCGCTTTTCATCTAGCATCGCGGACCGCCTCCCTCGCGATCCGCCGCATGTCGATCTTCCTCACGCCGTTCGCCCGTACGCGCCTGTTCCCGCGCGAACCTCGCCGCAACACGATCCAGGACTGCACGCCCGAAGCGTTCGAGCGCCGTCTGAACGACGAGGCGCCCTTCAAGGTGCTGGATGGGTACGCGCCGTTCTGCAAGCTGCACGTGCACCGCAACTGGACCTCGACGCGCTGCCTGACCGTGCCGATCGGCGACGACAACCGGCATTTGCTGCGTAGCGCTTATGAGGCACGTACGAAGGAGGAATTGCCGGTGCTGGTGCGCTGGTTCGAGGGCGTCGAGCCGCCGGTCGCGAACTGGTTCGTGGTGATCCTCTACAGCCGCGAGCAACTGGCGCAGGAAGGTTCGCCGATCGATGCCGACTGGGGTGTGGTCGGCTGCCTCTACACGGCTGAGCCGGAGGAACTCCCGATGGCGCCAATCACCATGATGCGCAATGCGCTCGGCGTGGACGAGGGCGGTTCGGGCGTGGCAATCGATCGCGAGGCGTATCGGCGCGGCGTCGAGTTCTGGGAACGCAACGCGAACTGGCGTTAGGCATGAAGGAGATACAGGGCGGCAAGGTCTCGCTGCTCGCCATGCGGCCGCGCCGGGATGCCTGCCTGGCCCTGAGGTCTCAGGAGGTTTTTCACGCCGGAACTTCCGGTTGATCGAGCAGCGCGGCGTCAGCGGTTCGTCGCCGTGCAAACACCGGCGAGAGTGCCCCGCAAGGCCATCGTCGCAAGAGTGCTCGGCCACCGACTCGTATGGTCGAGAGCGGGCGCCAGTCAGACCTTCGCCGTGATGGTCTGACTCGAACCATGCAGCCTCCACGAGATCCGGGGCGGTTCAAAAATGTCGGCACGGCGGAAGTCCATCGGAACAGCGTGCGGTTCCGATCGCGGTCCTCAAACCAGCATGCGTCCGCCATCGACGATGAGCACTTGGCCAGTCGTGTAGCCACCGCGCATCAGATACAGAAAGGCCTGCGCCACCTCGGCCGGCTCGGCGGCCCGGGGCAGCGGCTGGCGCTCGGTCATCTGGCGGATCATCTCCGCCGGCAGTTGCGCGAGCCGCTCGGTGAGCACCGGGCCCGGACAGACAGCGTTGACCCGGATCGGCGCCAGGTCCACCGCCAGGCCCCGGACCAGATGTTCTGCCGCGCCGGCGAACGCCGTCGCCAGCGGCACCCCCTTCCTCGGCAGGTGCGCGAGCAGGCCGTCGGTAAGCGTGATCGAGCCATGTGCCGACAGGCGCGGCCGGGCATGCTTGACCGCCCTCAGCGCGCCCCAGAAGCGGACTTGCAGCCCCTCGGCCGCCGTGGCGATATCCAACTGCGCCAGTGGCACCGGCGCGAAGCCGCCCGGCTCGCCCGCCGTGAACACCAGATGATCGAAGCGCTCCAGCGCACCGAAGAACGCGATCACGCTGGCCTCGTCCTGGACATCCACCACCGCGCCCGATGCGCCGGCGCCCAGCCGCTGCACCGCGGCGTCGACCCTGGCCTGGCTGCTCGAACCGATCACTACCCGGGCGCCCTCGGCCAGCGCGCCCTCGGCGACGGCATGGCCCATGCCGGAGCTGCCGCCGATGATGACTACGGTTTGATCGCGCAGGGAAAGTACGGGCATGGCTGCAGGTCTCCCGGATCGGGGTACAGGTCGACCCGAAGCAGCAGCGCTCACTCGCCATCGGGTCGATGGGGACCCTCATGGTAGCCCCGGAAACCGGAACCGCGAAACCGAGGTCATCAAGATCGCCCCGATCAGCTACACCACGCTGACCGCCGGCAAGTAAGCCGCCGCGCTTTCGGGTGCGGCGGTTTTCACACGTGCGGGCCATGTGGTGACACCTCACTGCAACCCGGGGCAAAGCGCGCTTCCCCGCAACGTCGATCCTGCCCTTGGCTCTTGTGCCTCACAGACCGGAAGCGCATCGTTGAAGAAGTCTCCGAGCTGCAGGACAAGCCGGGCCGACGCCGCTCCGGCGGTGTCTCCGCCCACCAGCAACGCACGCGCCCCTGCTCTGTCGGGCAGCTTGAACCCGGGAAAGTCGACGCTGGCGGTCGTTGCATTGCATGGACGCGCCGGCATCCAACCCCTTCAACGGAGTCCACATGGCCACCATGCACGCCATCGAAATCACCCGCCCCGGAGCCGCCGACGTGCTGCAGCCGACCGAGCGCGCCATTCCCCGACCAGGGCCGGGTGAAGTGCTGATCAAGGTCGCCGCATCCGGCGTCAACCGGCCGGACGTGTTCCAGCGCCAAGGCAACTACGCGCCGCCCGCCGGCGCATCCGACCTGCCGGGACTGGAAGTGGCCGGCGAGCTGGTCGACGGCGATGTCGGCGCCAACAATCCGTTCGGCCTCAAGCCAGGCGATCGTGTCTGTGCGTTGCTGACCGGCGGCGGCTATGCCGAATATGCGGTGGCGCCCCTGCCGCAATGCCTGCCGGTTCCCGCCGGGCTCGGTTTGATCGAAGCAGCAGCGCTGCCGGAAAACTACTTCACCGTGTGGAGCAACGTGTTCGAACGCGGCCGCCTCGGCGCCAGCGCCGACGGCGCACTGGAATCGCTGCTGGTGCAAGGCGGCTCCAGCGGCATCGGCGTGACCGCGATCCAGTTGGCTCACGCGTTCGGCCATCGCGTGTTCGCCACGGCGGGCACGGCCGAAAAATGCGCGGCCTGCAAAAATTTGGGCGCCCATGCCATCAACTACCGCGAGCAGGATTTCGTCGCGGAAGTGCAACGCCTCACCGACGGCCGCGGCGTCGACGTGATTCTCGACATGGTCGCCGGCGACTACGTACCGCGCGAATTGGCGCTCCTGGCCGAAGATGGGCGGCTGGTGCTCATTGCCACCCTCGGCGGCAAGCAGGCCGACATCGATGCCTCGCTGGTCATGCGCCGCCGACTGACCCTCACCGGCTCCACCCTGCGCGCGCGGTCGATAGCCTTCAAGGCCGCGCTGGCCCGGCAACTGCACCAGCATGTATGGCCGCTGCTGGAAGCGGGCAAAGCCCGCCCGGTGATCCATCAGGTCTTCCCGGCGCGCGAGGCGGCCGCGGCGCACGCGCTGATGGAGAGCAGCCGGCATATCGGCAAGATCATGCTGGAGTGGTAGCCGAGCACGGCGAGAACGGGGCAGGTTTACTTGCGGCGGTTTCGCCGACGCATCGCCTGCCTTGCCTCTTCGATGACGACGACCGCCAGCCCATCCGCCTCAATCTGGGCCGCAACGCGCGTGGGCCGCGACGATTTTCGCGCGATGGTCAAAGCGAAAATCCGGCGTTTCGCAGGCACCCGCCCCGCTCACGCGCTCCGCCTCCGGCCAACTGCGCGCCACGTCCATCAGCGTCAGGCGGCGCCCCGCCAGCAACGCTTCCACGGCGCTCAACAGCACGCGCGAACGCATCGCATGCATGGCTTGCAGGCCATCGGAAAGACACTTCTGCAATACTCGCGTGGCGCGCATGGGTCGGTAGCCTTCGTTGGTTTCGTCGCGTTGAAGACTGCGCCATGCGCGCAACTCTTGCTACCCTCGAATCATGCCAAGTGATTGATCTGACTGGATCATTCGCGGGGAAACCTCAGAGTCAGGTTCACTTGCCACTTGCCAGACAACACGAAGTGAACCTGACCCCGCTTTGACGCGCCCCGTCCGGCAGCCGCACAGGAGATCGCACATGCCCCCCGCATCCGAAATCCGTCTGCTGCAGGTGCCGGAGAGAGGCATCACGCCCGCACAGTTCGGCATCTTCGCCGCCGCCGAGCCGGCGGTCCTGCCGCCCGGCACGGTGCGGCTGAGGAACCACTGCTTCGGCGTCAATGCCGGCATGCGCTCGCGCATCGGGCAAGCGCGCGCGCCCGGCGGCAGCACGCCGGCGGCGACCCACAGCTATGCCAGCGAGCTGGGCGTGGGCGACGTGCCGCAGAGCGACGCGGTCGCGCAGGTGCTGCAGTCGACGGTGGCGGATTTCAAACCCGGCGACTGGGTCGTGCACATCGCCGCGTGGCGCACGCGCGACGTGGTGCCGGCGAGTCAGCTGCGACGGGTGGAGGTCACCGCGCAAACGCCAGCGGAAATGTATCTGACGGCGCTGGGACATACGGCGTTCACCGCCTACGCGGGCATGGTGGGAGTGGGGCAGGTGGGCGCGAAGGACACCGTGTACGTGTCGGCGGCCGCCGGTGGCGTGGGCAGCTACGCTGCGCAGATCGCGCGCCTGCACGGCGCCCGGGTGATCGGCAGCGCCGGCAGTGCCGACAAGCTGGCGTATCTGCGGGACGAGCTGAAGCTGGCGGCTGCGTTCAATTACCGCGCGACCCCGGTGGCCGACGCGCTGGCCGCCTTCGCGCCGCAGGGGCTGTCGCTCTATTACGACAATGTCGGCGGCGAACAGCTGGAAGCGGCGATCGGTGGCATGGGCGAACACGGGCGCATCGTGCTGTGCGGCATGGTCGCCGGTTACGCGCAGCCTGCAGCCCGCGGGCCTCGCAACCTGGATCTTTTCATCAAGCGCCGGCTGTGCATGACCGGCTTCACCGTGCTGGAACACGAGTCGGCCCGGGCCGACTTCGAGGCCAGCATGCGTCGTTGGATCAGCCGCGGCGAGGTGGTGGTCCGCTCGACCGTGTTTCACGGGCTCGATGCGCTGCCGCAGGCGTTTTCCAGCCTGCTCACGGGCGCCACCATGGGAAGAACCCTGGTGCGAATCGACTGAGGAAACACCAGCCTCCGTAGCGCATAGGGGCGGCGGCGACCCCTTCAGGCGGCAGCTTCGGGTGCCCAGCGCGCTTGCGCCGACAAGCCGCGCCGGCGCGTCCTGCACGTTTCGTTCTCGTCAGTGGGCCGCCGGCAACCGGAAAATCGCGAGGGCATCTCCCGTCGGGTACCCGAACAGTGAGTTTCCGCCGGCCGCGACGGCCACGTACTGCGTGCCGTCGACCTCGTAGGTGATTGGCGGCGCGTTGACGCCGGCGCCCAGGTTGAAGTGCCACAGTTGCTGGCCGGATGCCGCATCGACCGCGTCGAAGTTGCCGTTGCCTTCGCCGAAGAACACCAGGTTGCCGGCGGTCGCCAGCGCGCCCCCGACCAGCGGCTGCGGCGTGTCGTGTTGCCAGGCGATCGCCCCGGTATCCACGTTGACGGCGCTGAGCACACCGTTCTGCACGCCGCCCTGGTCCATCGGGACGTTGGTGTGCACGCTGCCTTCACGAAATTGCCCCGGCACGTACGCGGCCGCCGACTCACCTTCGGAGGTGTATTTCATCAGCAGGTTCATGGCAAGGATGTAGACGTTGCGCGTTTCCGGGGAGAACGCCGGTGGCGACCATTCGGAACCGCCGAACGCACCGGGCAGGATCTCGACGCCGTTCTTGTCTGGCGGCGTGAACATGTTCTTGTTCATGCGCACGAACGGCTCCGACTTCCTGATGAGCTTGCCGTTCGCGCGGTTCAGGATGAAGAACCAGCCGACCTTGCCGGCCTCGCCCGCCGCCGGCACGGTACGGCCGTCCAGCTTCACGTCGAACAGCATGACATTGCTCGCCGCGTCGTAATCCCAGAGATCGTGCTTCACCTCTTGATAGTGCCAAGCCATCTTTCCCGTTTTCGCGTCGAGCGCGACGATCGAATCGGTGTACAGGTTGTCGCCCTTGCGGGTCTCCCCGTAGAGGACCGGGTTGGGATTGCCGGTGGAGAAAAACACCAGCCCGAGCTCGGTATCCACTGCGGGCGTGGTCCACACCTCACCGCCGCCGTGCTTCCAGGTATCGCCGGAGAACGATTTCTCCCCTGTGGATTCCCAGCGCCACAACTGCTTGCCCGCGTCCGCGCTGTATGCAGCAACGAAACCTCGCGTCGGCCACTCGCCTCCCGCACTGCCGATGATCAGCTCGTGGTTGTACACCTGCGGCGCCATCGTCTCGCTGTAGCCTTCCTTCGCGTTCGCGACGGTCTTATGCCATTGCAAGGCGCCGGTCTTCGCGTTCAGCGACACCAGCTGGTTGTCGATGGTCACGAGGTATACGTTGCCGTAGGCCACCGCGACGCCGCGATTGACCGGGCCGCAGCACGCCTGGTTGAAGCCGATCGGGAGGGTGGTCTGCCAATAGAGCTCGCCCGTCGCGGCGTTCAAGGCCATGACCTCCATCTGCTGGTTGACCACGCCGGTCGTCACGTACATGACGCCGTGGACGACCACCGGGGTCACCTCGAAGCTCGTATCGGAAAAGCCGGTCTGGAAGATGGCGGCGGGCACGAGGCCAGCCACGTTGCGGCTGTTGATCTGGGCGAGCGTCGAATAACGCTGGTTGCCGTAGTCATGCCCGTGCGCCAGCCAGTTCGAGCTGTCCGCGCCACTGTCCTTCAGCATCGGGTCGTCGACCGCCACGTTCAGCGCGGCGGGCACACCGGGGCCGGTGGTCATCTGCGTGCTCGCCATCCTGCTCGCCTCGGCCGGTACGCTGGCGTGCGGCGCGGCCGACGTCGGGTAGGGCAGCAACTGCAGCCCGGCCATCGACTGGGCAGTGAGCTCCCGGGAACCTTCGGGATAGCCGTTCTGCGCCAGAATATAAGCGAACACGTCGACCGACTGCTGCTGCGTGAGGCTGCCCGCCTTGTTGAGCGGCATCTGGGTGGCGATGATCTTGAACAGCGCCGCCGCAGACATCTTCGCGGTGTCCAGCGAGGTGGCGAAACCCGGTCCCGCCAGGGCCGGACCCACCTTCCCCTGCAGCGCCGCACCGTGGCACAGCGCACATTGGCCGGCGTACACCGTGGCCCCGCGTGAGGCTTGACCGCCGGTGTAGTCACCGGTCTGAGCCGCAGCGGCACAGGCCGGGGCCGCGAGCGCGGCAAACAACGAGGAAATTGCGCCGTACTTCACCAAGCAACCACATGCGCGCCACATGTTTCCATCCTCCAGGGCCAGCGAAGATTGGTTCAATGCCATGCAGTGACTACGTTGACAGCGCTTCTGCCGCCACCGTGTTTCGAGCCCGCGAAATACCGCCGGAGTCTGGGCGCTTTTGTGTGAACGCAGAATGATGGACAACGCGACGTCGCTGGCCACCGGCGCTGATGCGCCATGCGCTGGAGGAGGGCGCTTCGGCGGGACGTCCGATCGCGAGGCGGCGTGGCGTGGAGTGCCGGGAGCGCCATGCGAACGGGCAGCAGCCTGGTCCGGTGCCACGCTGGGCGCATCGCCCCGACAGGGCCGCAGCGATCGCGTCAGTCGGCCGCTGCGGGCGCGCCCATGTTGCCCTTGCTGTACCTGCCGGAGCGGTCGAAGCAGCAGGCGCGGCGCTGCCCGCAGGCGAGCTTGTCGCAGGTGACGGCGATGCGCTTCACGCGCGTCTCGGCCTTCTTGCCGGAGGTGATCCAGTGGATCCAGTCGCGCCGCGCCAGCGGCGTGAGGCTGGTCCACTGCGCTTTCGCGGCAGGATGCGCAGCCAGTGCCTTGCGCACGTCGGGCGGCACTGTCGGTTCCGGCTCCACCTCCACCGGTGCGATCGCCAGCGCGACGCCGTCGCCGATGCGCGCGCCCGCCGCCTCGCGCAGCGACTCCTCCACCTTCAGCCAGTGGCTGCCTTGGCCATCCGGCGTCAGCGTGGCCTGGAACGGCGCAGCGCCCAGCGTGCCGTCGACGCTGACCATGCTGCGCGTCGGCAACTGCGCGCTCGCGGACGGCGGCAGCACGAGGAATGCCCAGGTCGCGTCCTTCGGCTCGGCCGGGCGCAGCAGCTTGGCTTCGAAGCGGATCGTGTGGGTGGGCTTCGTCATGGGGAAACGATAGCACCTGTGCTACTGGACACCGCGCGCTGCGACCCGTTCGCCCGTTGGGCTGGGCCGGAGTTGGTAAAGCAGGGCGCCTGCGAGTCGCGCAATTTGCGCGGTTTGCAGGGTGCGCGTTGAGTACGAAAAAGCGCACTCTGACCCCGGCTTCCGGCGCGTGCTCGTCAATGCAAGCAATGGCGCCGTCGTCAGATTCCGGTAAACGTCGTGCGCGAGATGTACGGCCTGCTCGCGCATCACAGCGCCGATGCCGTGAAGATCGCCTGCGTCGGCGCGTTCACACGCGACGCTGCGCGTTTCGCGCAAGGCAAGCCGATCGAACTGATCGGCGGCGAGGAGCTGATGCGGATGATCCGCGAGGTGCAGACCGGGCCGACGCAAACGGCGCGGCCAGCTGAAGTCGTTGCGCCCGTACCGGCTGCGTCAGCGTCCGTCGCGCCGCCGGACTGTCCACGCTGCGGGAAGACAATGGTCGAGCGCAGCAACCGCAAGACGGGACAGACGTTCTGGGGATGTTCCGCGTTTCCGGCTTGCCGAGGGGTGCGATGAGTTGGGGGAAAGTGCACTCTCGTTTTGTACCTGAGTGGCTAGGGATTTCTTGTGAGGGAAACGCCGATAACTCGTTTCTTGGCAATAATGAAACGTTGCGGCAATCTTGCTAACTCAAATCAAGGGAGTCCTATGAGCCGCGACGCCGCCATTGGAAAGTACATCGCCGGCTTGCGTGAGCAAGCCGACCTTAAGCAGAACGAACTCGCAAAGAAACTGTCGTGGAGTGCGGCCGAGCTTTCCCGCATTGAAAATGGTGAACGACCACTCACGGACGATGAGCTCGAGATCATTCTTAGTGGGATAGGAACTTCGCAGGCTCTCAATCTGAGAGAAGTGCTGGCGCGAAATTGGGTCATCCTTCCGGAAGCCTCGTTAGGCGACGCCGACGCTGACCTGCTTTGGGAGGCCGAGCAGGCCGCGCAACAGGTGCATGAGCTCTCTGAACGGCCTGATGTGAAGCAGTTCTATGAGCGTCGACTGCTGCGCTACAAAGACGAGATCATTGCAGCAGCGGCGCGGGTGGCAGACAAGCGCTTCCGCTGCGCTTTCGTTGGCACCATCGGCGTAGGCAAATCGACCGCCATCTGCCGGGTAGAAGGGCTAGAGATCGCCACCGGAAAAGGAATGCCGAAGGCTGTTCTTGAGACCGGCGCTGGGGGTATCACGATCTGTGAGGATCACGTTCGACAGGGGCCAGGCTTTGGTTTGATCGTTGAGCCTTGCACGGACGAAGAGGTCAGAAGCTACGTTTCGGACTTCGCCAATTTTTTGCTGCATCCATCGCAGCCTGGGCCTCAGAGCGATGAAAGAGAAGGTACGGGCTCGCCGGGCATTTCCCGTGAAGTAGAGCGTGCGTTGCGTAACATGTCCGGGCTACGTCGACGGCGGTCGGAAAAGAAGTCTGATGGATCGGTGATTCCGGCAGTTGACGAAGCGCGTGTTCTGGCCGCGACCGTGAGCGACGTCAAGTCGCTTTCTGTGGAGATACTAGCTCGCATGAAGCTGCACGGCCGCGACCGTCGCGATCTGTGGCATTCGGCGGACAGTGGCAAGCCTCCGCTCGAATGGTTGCAGGAAATATTCGAACGCGTGAACAACGGGAGGCACGACGAGTTTACGTTGCCGAAGCGAATCGAGCTGGTGATCCCTGGAGCGGTCCTCGGAGACGACTCGCTGTCCGTTACCCTTATCGACACTCAGGGGATCGACGATCTGGCGGAACGGCGTGACCTCGAAGAGCACTTCGACGATCCGCACACGATCGTTATGCTCTGCAGCGTGTTCAACGAAGCCCCAGCAACGGCTGTCCGGCAGCTGCTAACCCGTGCCCGTGACGGGGGTATTCGGACCCTTGAGACGCATGCAGCGATCTTGGCGCTGCCTCGTCCCGGCGAAGCCTTGGCTATGAAGGACAACGGTTATCCGGTGCAATCTGCCGAGGAAGGCTACGAAGTGAAGGGCGAGGAGGTTCAACTGGCGCTGCATAGCAGCGGAATTTCCAGCCTGCCACTGGTTTTCTTCAATGCTGCCGAAGACGCACCTCAGGTGCTGAGGTCATTCATTCTCAGTCGAATTCAAGCGGTCCGAGAGTGGCAGCAGGAATCTTTGCGCGAGATCATCAAAGGAGCTATGGCGCTGCTTGAGAATTACGAGAAAGACCAGGCGCGCGAGATAATGCAGGCTGCGGCGCGAAGTCTTCAGACATGGCTCGACAACAACGCCGAGCTCTCGACCAGCACGAGACGCCATGTGCACGACAGCCTAGTCACGGCAATCGGGTCCGCGCACCCGCAGACGATCTATGCGTCCATCGTCCGCGGCGGCGATTGGTGGAACCTTAACTATGCCCATCAACTCAGCCATGGCGCACGGCGTATTGCAACTAGTCTCGTTGAACCGAAGCTAAGGGACTTCAAAGCGATCGCAACGAACTTGCTCCAAGATGACGAATTTTCCAATGCTCATGGTCTTGTCCAGCAGACCGTGCGGGCTGTTGAGACTGGGTTTGACGGGGTGGTGCGTAAGGCTCAGCTGGTCGGGGAAAGTGTCCATGCCGACGAAATGCGAATCGACAAAGACTTCTGGACCAAATGTGGCAGCGAGTGGGGGCGTGGCAAGGGATACCGGGAGCGAATCAACGAGCACAACGAAGAGTGGTTTGAGGGGAAGCGCTTTGGCCAAGCCGATCAGCGAGTTCTTGCCTCGGTGACCGAAGGGTGGGATGAGGCTATGGAATCGGTCCGGCAACTGCTTGCTCAGGATTAAACGAAATCGGGCCTAGCGAGATCGGGGACGGATTGGACTTATCGAATAACTAGGGTGGGTCGAAAACGGACTCCGAATCAGAAAACAAAACGGGCGCCTTTCGGCGCCCGTTTCGTTTCCAGCAATAACCAACCCGCCAATCAATAGCGGTAATGATCTGGCTTGTACGGCCCGTTCACATCCACGCCGAGATAGGCGGCCTGTTCGGCGGTCAGCGTGGTCAGCTTCACGCCGATCTTCTCCAGGTGCAGGCGCGCGACTTCCTCATCGAGCTTCTTCGGCAGGATGTAGACCTTGGCCTCGTAGGTGTCCTTGTTCGCCCACAGGTCGATCTGCGCGAGGGTCTGGTTCGAGAACGAATTCGACATCACGAAGCTCGGGTGGCCGGTGGCGCAACCGAGATTGACGAGGCGGCCTTCGGCGAGCAGGAAGATGCTGTTGCCCGGCTTTCCATCAGTACCTTTGAACGTGTACTTGTCGACCTGCGGCTTGATGTTGGTATGCGTGGCGCCGGAGGCATACAGCGCATCGACCTGGATCTCGTTGTCGAAGTGGCCGATGTTGCAGACGATCGCCTGATCCTTCATGCCCTGCATGTGGGCGAGGGTCAGCACGTCCTTGTTGCCGGTGGTGGTCACGTAGATGTCGCCGCGGCCGAGCGTGCTCTCGACGGTGTTGACCTCGAAGCCTTCCATCGCCGCCTGCAGCGCGTTGATCGGGTCGATCTCGGTGACCACGACGCGCGCGCCATACGCACGCAGGCTGTGCGCCGAGCCCTTGCCGACGTCGCCGTAGCCGCACACGACCGCGACCTTGCCGGCGAGCATCACGTCCATCGCGCGCTTGAGGCCATCGGCCAGCGATTCGCGACAGCCGTACAGGTTGTCGAACTTGCTCTTGGTGACGGAGTCGTTGACGTTGATCGCCGGCACCAGCAGCTTGCCGGCTTCGAGCATCTGATAGAGGCGATGCACGCCGGTGGTGGTTTCCTCGGAGACGCCCTTCCAGTCGGCGACGACGCGCGTCCAGTAACCCGGACGCTCCTTGGCGACGCGCTTGAGCAGGTTCTTGATGACCTGCTCCTCGTGACTGCCGGAGGCGCTGTTGACCCAGCTTTCGTCGCCCTTTTCGAGCTCGTAGCCCTTGTGGATCAAGAGCGTCACGTCGCCGCCGTCGTCGACCACCAGCTGCGGGCCGAGGAAGCCGCCCTTGCCATCGGGGAACGACAGCGCATCGAGCGTGCAATCCCAGTACTCCTCCAGCGTCTCGCCCTTCCACGCGAACACCGGCGTGCCCGACGCGGCGATCGCGGCGGCGGCGTGGTCCTGGGTCGAGAAGATGTTGCATGAGGCCCAGCGCACGTCGGCGCCGATGTCCTTGAGCGTCTCGATCAGCACCGCGGTCTGGATCGTCATGTGCAGCGAGCCGGTGACGCGCACGCCGGCGAGTGGCGTGGCGGCGGCGTACTTCTTGCGGATCGACATCAGGCCAGGCATCTCGTGCTCGGCGATGTCCAGTTCCTTGCGGCCCCACTCGGCAAGCGTGATGTCGGCGATCTTGTAGTCGCCTTCGGTCGAGAAGGTTTTCGGTTGTGCGTTCATTGTGGTGCTCCGGTTCGAGAGCGAAACGCGCGCAGGCCGCGAAGGCATGCGGTTTCGGTCGGGTGGTCCGGGCGCCGTTGTTGCGGAATCGCCTGCCGAGCCTGGGTAGGAGCGCGACTCGCGGTCCAACGTGCAGCGCCCCTCGGTGACGAGCCGCGCAGTATATCGCTTGTTCGGGATGGAACGATGAACGGGCGTCTGCGGGACACCGTCGACGCGCTGCGAGACGCGTGTTCGGGGAATCGCCGCGACACCGCGTATTGGAGTTGCGTAATCCTTCATTTCGGAGCTTGTGATGGACCTTGCAACGACACGCCGTGCCATTGTTTCCTCCCTGATTCTCGCTGGACTTTCCACGTTGTCCGGCCATGCTCGCGCCGACTTCATCTACGCCCGTCTCGTGCCGGGTGCCGGACTGGAACCCAATGGCGCCTCAACCGCCGTCGATGTGTCCTCCGGTGGCCGGACGGTGGTGTTTTCCAGCGAGGCGAAGAATTGGGTTGGCGACACCTACAACGGCACGCGCGCCGTCGCGGTCGATCTCGACACGGGCATGATCGAGGCCGTGTCGGCGCAGGGAGGAACGGTGTTCCGTGGTGAGACCCCGGTCGTGTCCGGCGACGGGCGATATGTCGCCTTCCTGACCGTAAACCCGTCCTATGGGCCGAATTGGCAGGTGCTGCGCAAGGATCGCCAGACTGGCGCGCTGGAGTTGGCCAGCGCGGATGCCGCCGGCCAGCCGGCCAGCAGTGGCACCAACGACAACACCGTCTCGATCTCGGCCGACGGCCGCTATGTCGCGTTCCAGGCCGACGCCAACCTGACCTCCATCGCAGGTCGTCCGGATGGCGCTTCGGTGCCGGCCGGAAGTTCGGGGGGCATCTATGTCAAGGACATGTCGACCGGACAGATAAAGCTGGCTTCGGTCATGTCCAATGGCGCGTCGGCGGGCAGTTGCTCGCTGCAGCCGCATGCGCTGTCCGGCACGGGACGCTACCTGACGATGATCTGCAGCGACGCAATGGTGCCTGGTGCCACAGGCGGACAAGCCTACGTGCGCGACCTGCAGGCGAACACGACCGAGCTGGTCAGTAGAAGTGCCTCCGCTGTGAACGGTTCGAGCGCGTTCGCATACCGGCCGGCGATATCGCCTGGCGGTCGCTTTGTCAGTTTCCAGAACCGCGGCTATGGCGGCCTCGGCTACGCCGATGGCGTAGCCATCGAAAGCAACAGCGGCCTCTACCTGCGCGACAGGCAGACTGGCACGACGGTCGCGATTCCGCGTCCCGCGATCATTCCCGCCGGCTCCTACGACAGCTGCGCCGTGTCCGCCGTTTCCGACATCGCCAGCGTCGTGCTCCATTGCAATTACGCCTGGACCGGAGCGGGTTCGTATCCGCAGGTGTTCCTGTTCGTTCCGGGCGCCGGGGCGCCCGAGATGATCAGCGTGACGCCCGCTGGCCAGCCCGGCAACAGCGGGTCCGGCGACACGCTTGCGGTCAACGCCTCGGGCTTGTCGATGGCGTGGGAATCAAATGCGAGCAACATCGATCCTGGCGACGGCAATGGCAAGAGCGATATCTTCGTGCTCGTCGACGAATCGGTGCTTTCGGACACGATCTTCGCCAACGGCTTCGAATGAGACGCGCGTGATTCGATGCCGCTCGACCGCCGCGAGTGCGCGGCGGCCGAGCGTCGTTCATTCGATGTCGTGGCCGTAGTAGAAGATCACATCTCGGTCGACGATCTCGCCAATGCATGCCAGGCCGTTGCGCGAAGTGGCGCCGACCCGGGCGTATGCGCCGCCGAGATGCAGGCGCTTGCGCACGCGTCCTCGTGCAGTGCAAGCACGCGGGCGTCGGGATTCGGCAGCCAGCCGGTGTCGCGCGCACCGGTGCCGGTCGTCGCGACACGCATCAGGTTCGAGTACGGCTGCGGCGTGACGCCGCTGAAACTGCCGCCGGCGTGTAGCCAAGGTCCGAGCAGCGCGAGTGCACGCACCTGTGCATTGGGTTGCGGCTTCCATGTCGTGTCGATCGGTGCGACGGTCTGCGCGTTCAGGCGCAGCAGGTGCTGGAAGGAGCCGGCGAAGAAGTCGCGGCCGGCATACAGCGTGTTTCGATCCGGGCTCAACGCAAGCGCGTAAGCGTTGCGCTCGCCACCATTGATTGGCGTGTCGAAAGCGGAGGGCGTGACAGGCGATGCCAGCGACACGCGCGCGACGCTGGCGCGCGCCTGGCCCGCGATCTGGCGGAAGCCGCCGCCGACGATCAGGTCGCTTCCTGTGCGCAGCAACGCGAACACGGTGCCGCGATTTCCTGTGGTCGGCGTGGCCGACGGCAATACCTGCGTCTGCGCGCGCCATTGTGGATCGATCGCGCCGGACTGGCGGTCGAGGTGCCGAATTGAAGCGGTCGACAGTCTGCGGGAGGTGGCAGGTCTGCGAATGCGGCAATGCCCAAAAAGAACGGGCCGCGAATGCGGCCCGTTCTGTTACTGCTATCTCAACTCGTTGCGGTTACTGACAGACGTCGACCTTGACGTTGTCGATATGGAAACCGTTCGGAGTCGATGCGGCGGTGTTGGAATCGCTGACTGCGCGGAAGCGCACCTGCACCGCCTGGCCTTCGAAGCCATCCAGGTCGACGACCGCGTGGGTCGGCGTCGAGGTCGGTGCATGGCACCACGAAGCCGCGCCCGCGTTCGCTTCACCCGGCGAGGCAATGCCGTCGTACGGATCGGTCAGCATGCGGGTGCCGTCGAGGTAGTTGAACGAGCCGGCATCGCCCTTGGCATCCAGCGTGGCGTTGTCCCAGCACGAACCCGGGCCGTTGTCCTCGAACTTGTGGAACGTATCGTAGGTGAGGAACACGGCCTGCGCCGTGGCCGGCACGTTCACCGTCGGCGTGATCAGGCCGCGATCGCTGGTCACCGTGTTGTTCGGAATCGACCAGACCTTGGTGGTGAGTCCGGTACCTGCCGTCGCGGTGTTCTGCGCCCATGCGGTGCCGCCGGTGCCGCTCAGAGTCCAACCGTTGACGCCGCTTTCCATGTCGTCCTGGAACAGCGTGGTGCGCGTCGTGCCAGCCGGGCACTCGCCCGGAATGCCGGTCGTGAACGTGAACGTGTCGGAGGTCGGGCCGTCGCCGCAATGGTTCTGCGGCGTCACGCGCCACCAGTACTGCGTGGTCGGGTTCAGCGCGACGTCGACTGTCCACGAGGTGGTCGGCACGATCTTGCTTGCGACGATCGTGCCGAAGCCGGCATCGCTGGCGACTTCGACCTTGTAGGTCAGCGCATCCGTTGCCGGTGCCGGAATCGGCGGCAACGCGCTGCCGTCGAAGCCGTCGCCGAAGATGCGGTCGTTGCCGGCCGGCAACGGACCCCAGGTGAGCAGCGGATGGTTCTTGGTGCCGGTGGCGGTGTCGATCGGCGCGACCAGCTGCACCGATGCCGACTGCGCAGCGGAGAGGCCGAGTTCCAGCGCGAGGCTGCGCGTGTCGGCGCCGCTGCTGCCGGTGACGGTGAAGCTGTATTCACCGGAGGGCAGGGCATGGCCGCCGAGCAGGGTCAATGTGCTGCTGCCGGCGCCGGTGACGGTGGCTGGGCTGAATTGCGCGGTCGCGCCAGCGGGCAGTCCGCTTTCGGCCAACGTGACCGTTCCGTTGAATCCGTTCAGCACGCCGATGCGCAGGTTGTAGCTCGGGTCGGTCGTCTGCGTCGCGCCGCACATCTCGAGGCGCTGCGGGGAGGTCGCAACGACGGCGTAGTTCGGCGAACCGCAGTTGTCGAACTTGAACGAACACACGCGCGTGCGCCACGAGGAGGACGCGGTCGTCGCGTAGTACTCGCTGGTGAAATAGAACGTGCACTGGTCGACCGGATCGACGCTCATCGATGAATAGTCGCCCCAGCGGTTGCTGCTGCTGGTCTGCGAGCCGTTGGCCACGGTGTCCGTGCAGTTCTGCTCGTCGCGCAGCGTTCCCTTCGGATCATCGAGCGTACGGCCGTTGATCTCGATCTGCGGGTGCATCGTCGAATCGGACTTCGAGTAGCCGACGCCGATGTTGGCGCTGCCGTCGATGGCGATGCCGCCCATCCAGCGATTGGTCGAGTCGGGTGCAAAGGTGCCCTGGTCCACGATCGTCTTCGTCAGGCCGGTCGGCGTTGCCGGCACGGTACCGCCGTTGTCGAGGTTGAAGTGCACCCAGTTGATCGAGCCCTGCTGCACATCCCCCTGCACAACATGGTTGACGACCAGCGACATGCGTGTCGGCGCATCGGCCGGGAACACGCGCGCGTTGGCGCGGTACATGATGTGCGTGCCGAACGAGTTCAGGCCATTCGCGGTGCCCTGCTGCGGGACGTTGTCGAAGTAGGGCACGAACGGCTGGCCGGCGACACGGATCGGGCTGGCCTTCGGCGTGATCGTGGTGCTTGCCGGCGTGGTCCAGTTGATGCACATGTCCCAGAACAGGTAATCGCTGGTGTCGCCGTCGTAGTGCACGAACGACGGGCAGGCATTCGCGGGCGCGTTCAGCGTGCCCATGATGTTGACCGGCTCGACGCCGTAGGCGTCATAGCCCGGGAAGCGGATCATCTTCGCGGTGGCGCCGGTGAGCATCTTGTCGCGTTCGAATGCGATCAGCGCGGCGCCCTGGAATGCGCTGGCGCTGTTGAATTCGTGCGTGGTCAGCAGGTAGGCGTCCTGGCCGGTGCTGTCATCGGTCCACACCGACATGTGCGGATAGTCGCCGAACAGCGGGAAGTTGAACTCGTAGCGGTTGTACGTGCCGAACGGATCGGACGTGGTCGATACCGCGACGCACTGCGCATATGGCGACGAGGTCACGAACTGGCTCATGACCCAGCGCTGCGCGCGTGGATCCCACAGCGCGATCGGATCGCCCGAGTTGGTCGTTTCGCATTTGCCGCCGAAGCCGGTGAAGAACGAGCTGCCGGGCTTGGGCGACGGCGTCAACGGATCCGGCACGCCGGTGGTCTTGTTGAACGCCTGCCAGGAGGAGTTGACCCACTGGATGTAGTGCTGGTCGCTGACGTCGCCGTTGGTGTCCGGCGGCAGACAGCCGCAACCGGACGTGGTCGAGCTGATGCCGTCGAACGAACCGAGGACGGCCGGCGCCGGCGTATTGATGCTGTGGCGCTGGATGCCGGAATAGTCCGGCACGAACTTGCTGGTCCGATTGATCGGCTTCAGCAGTATGTTGGGAATCAGATACGGCTCTTCTTCCGTCCCCATCGGCGCTTGCGGCGGCAGGTTGCGGAGGATGTCGCGCATCGGTGCCGACACGTCGTGTCGGGTTGCAGTGACGACATTGGGTGCGGCATTGGCGGCCTCGGCCACCGTACTGCCCAACCCCAGCAAGGCGACCGCACCCAATGCGGCCGGCAGGTAACGCGATAAAGCCATGATGACGACTCCCCGGAAGTGCATCCCGCGTGGCGGGACAACGGCGTCTTGGTTCTTCGATCAGCGTGCGGCCGTGACACCGCCATCGAATGTGCGATCAGCCGGTTCCATCCTTCCGCGCCTTCGAGCCGGCATCGAGTCGGTCCAGGCGGCGCAGATGATCGCTGAGGAATTTGCGGGTTTTTTCCGGCAGTTTCGGATCGGCCAGCGCTTGCTGGATGGTCGATCGTTCCATCGCCGGCGATTCCCGCCGCAACATCAAACTCGCCCGTTCTGCCAGCAACGGGGTTTCGCCGCTCACCCAGCGTTTGAGTGTTTCGGAGGGAACCCTGACCGCGTGCTTGTCGAGCACTTCTAGTGCCAGCAGGACCAATCCTGATGGGTCGGAAGCATCAGGAGTGTATCCGTCCACAGGCGTAGTTGCCACTATCCCCAAGGCGACCTCCTGCCACCAGTCGCCGAAGTCGACCGGGCGCGTCGCCGCTGCCAGCAGCAGGGTCGAGCGAACGTTCGCCGGCGTATCGGCGGCGCGCGTCACCCGCTCGACCACGGCGCTGTTCTCGCGCACGCGTTCGCGGATCTCGCGGTCCTGCGCGACCTCGCCGGCGGCCAGCGTCTGCAGGGCAGGGTCCGAGCCGGCCAGCGCTTGCATCAGCAGCTCGAAGAACCGCCGTGATTCGCGTCCGTGCTCACTGCGCCCGGCCTTCAGCAGGGCGCGTGTTTCGGGCGTGTCGCGGAACAACGCCGGTTCCAGACCGATGCTGGCCAACAGCACCGGGCCATCCGGGTCGAGGATCGTTTTGGTCGGGCTGTGCGGATCGCTGCGTGAGGTCGCGTAGCCGAAGATGTAGCGCTCGCCGCGTTTGACCGTGTCGAGGGTGGCCTTTGGTGCGCGCACGTCGATCTGTTCCGGAGGGCGGCCCTTGCCGCCGAGAACGTCCTTGCGCTGGAACACCAGCCGTCCGCTCGGATTGATGTCGAGCAGCGGGCCTGCGACGAGCTGGTTCTCGGGTTGGTACAGCAGTTCCAGCGGCGGCTCGATCGGTCCGGCAAGCGTTGCGATGGGGCATGCCGCGACAGAGAGGATCGTGGCGGTCAGGCAAGCGCGCGCGGCGCGCACGTAAGGGAGGATGGGCATTGGGGAGTCCAGCTCGGTGCAGCGATGGAGTTCCGACGCGCCAACGGGCGGATGCCGGGCAGGTAGCTAGGCTACTTCAGCCGGACGGGCACCGGAAGTCGAGCGGCCATGCGGTCGAACAAATCCGATGCCGCAGAACAAAAAAGGGCCGCATGATGCGGCCCTTTCCCGATTCAACCTGGAAGGTCGACTACTTGATGCCGGCAGCCTTGCGCAGCTCGGCTGCCTTGTCGGTCTTTTCCCACGAGAACGTGGTGAACTTCTCGCCGTTGGCGAGCTTCACTTCCTGCGGGGCGCGGCCGAAGTGACCGTAGCTCGCGGTCGACTGGTACATCGGATGCACGAGGTCGAGCATCTTGAGGATGCCGTACGGACGCAGGTCGAAATGTGCACGGATCAGCTTCTCGATCTTGTGGTCCTCGATCTTGCCGGTTCCGAACGTCGTAACCGAGATCGAGGTCGGATGCGCCACGCCGATCGCGTAGCTGACCTGGACTTCGCAACGGTCGGCGATGCCGGCCGCGACGATGTTCTTGGCGACATAACGCGCCGCATACGCCGCGGAACGGTCGACCTTGGACGGATCCTTGCCCGAGAACGCGCCGCCACCGTGGCGGGCCCAGCCGCCGTAGGTGTCGACGATGATCTTGCGGCCCGTCAGGCCGCAATCGCCGACCGGGCCGCCGATCACGAACTTGCCGGTCGGATTGATGTGGAACTTGGTGCCCTTGTGGATCCACTTCTTCGGCAACACCGGATCGATGATGTGCGTGCGCACGGCTTCGATCAGGTCCTTCTGCTTCACCGACGGATCATGCTGGGTCGACAGCACCACCGCGTCGATCGCGGTTGCTTTGCCGTTTTCGTAGCGCAGCGTGACCTGGCTCTTGGCATCCGGGCGCAGCCACGACAGTGGCGAATTCTTCTTCTTGCGCACCTTGGCCTGCTGCTCGACGAGTCGATGCGACAGGTGGATCGCCGCCGGCATGTAGCTGTCGGTTTCGTTGGTCGCGTAGCCGAACATCAGGCCCTGGTCGCCCGCGCCCTGGTCTTCCGGGTTCTTGCGGTCGACGCCCTGGTTGATGTCCGGCGACTGCTTGCCGATCAGGTTCAGCACGCCGCAGGTGGCGCCGTCGAAACCGACTTCGGACGAGTTGTAGCCGATGTCGAGGATGACCTTGCGCGTAAGCGCTTCGAGGTCGATCCATGCACTGGTGGTGACTTCGCCGGCGACGATCGCGACGCCGGTCTTGACCATCGTTTCGCAGGCCACGCGCGCGCGCTTGTCCTGCGCGAGGATCGCGTCGAGGACGGCGTCGGAGATCTGGTCGGCGACTTTGTCCGGATGGCCTTCGGAGACCGATTCGGAGGTGAAGAGGTAGCTGCTCATCGCGGCAAATATCCTTCTATACGGATGTATGGATAAATCAAGGTCGCGCATCATACACGGCACGGGTTTCGATTGCAGTACGGCGGCTGAATGCCGATATTACCGATTCATTCGGGCCGGGAGCCCGGACAGTTTCTATTGCCCAGGCCCCCAGGTATTGAGGTGTGGACCGAACTCGGCGCGCTGCTGGCGCACGATGCAGAAACGGTGTCCGGTTGGCGCTTCCATCACCCACCACCGTTCGCGTGTGAACGCGATGCGCTTGGCGCCGAGCGCTTCGAGTCGCTGCGCCTCCGCTTCGAGGTCGTCGGTCTCGATGTCGAGATGCACGCGCGATGCGTGCTCGACTTTCTGCAGCAGAATGATCGGCTCGTCCGCGGCCGTTTCGAGTTCGGCGTACTTGCCATCGCCGTCCTGGTCGACGCTCGCGATCTTCTTGCCCAGCGCCCGGCTCCAGAATTGCGCGGCGGGCGCCAAGTCATCGACCTTGCAGTCGATGACCAGCGTGCAGAGGCGGCTATGGTGCATGGCTGTGGAGGCGATCCATGAGACGTGGGATGCAGTGCATGAGCGTTCTCGTCTCACATCTCACGTCACCCTGCATCACTGCGCCTTGGCCAGATCGTCGAGCATCGCCTTGAGGAAACGAGCCGCCTCGCCACCGGTCGCGGCGCGATGGTCGAACGTCAGCGACAACGGGATCACGCGATGCGATTCGAAGCCGCCCATCACCGGCGTCATCTGGTGGCGTCCCTTGCCGGCCGCGATGATCGCGACGCACGGAGGCACCACCACCGGTGTTGCATAGCGGCCGGCGAACACACCGAAGTTCGACAGCGAGATGGTGTAGCCGGTCAGTTCCGATGGCGGGATCGAGCGCGACTCCACTTCGCTGCGAAGGCGGTTGACTGCCGCGCGCACGCCGGCCGCGTCGAGCTTGTCGGCATTGCGCAGCGCAGGCACGAACAGGCCATCGTCGGTGTCGACCGCGATGCCGATGTCGACGTGCGGATGCAAGGTGCGCGTCAGGTTGTCGCCGTCGAACCACGCGTTCAGCGCCGGCACCGCCTTGCATGCGCGCACGATCGAGCGGACGAGGCGGCCGGTGATGTCGTTGCCGGGCAGCCAGGCGTGGATGTCGGCATCGTCGCTCAAGGTGGTCGGCACGACCGCAGCATGCGCAGCCGCCATCACGCGCGCCATGTTGCGGCGCACGCCTTTGAGTTGTTCCGGCTGGCCGCTCGCGCTGACGCTCGGTGGCGTCGTGCGCATCGGCTTGCCGGCAGCCGATAGCGCCGTGCGGGACGCGGCAAATGTCGGTTCCGGCGACTTCGCGCCGGCATCCGACGGCTGGACACGCACAGGATGCTGCGTCGCTGCTGTCGTGTCGGCGCCGATCTTTGCCGTGCCTGCGGCAGCGGCGGACTTCACGTCCTGCAACGTCACCACGCCACCTGCGCCGCTGGGATTCACGCGCGCCAGATCGACAGCGAGCTTCTTCGCCAGTGCGCGCACGGCCGGTACCGCCTTGACGCCGCCGACGCTCATCGCCTGTTCCGCATGCACGCGGTCGCTCGACTGCATCGCGCCGACCACGGTGCCCTCGTCGGCGCGTCCGGCATTGTCGTTGGTGACGACTTCGCCGCCCTCGTCCGAGGCGACCACACCTTTGTGGTCGGGCGCCTCGCTGCCGACGCTCCTGCTCAGTGGCGCGGCGGCTTTCGGGGGTGCGTGATGATGCCCGGTCGATTCGGCTTCCGCGCGCTGCGGCGCGTTCGGATCGATCTCGAACTCGGCCAGCGCGGCGCCGGTCACGATGATGTCGCCATCGCCGCCGTGGACCTTGACCAACTTGCCCGAGAATGGCGATGGCACCTCAACCACGGCTTTCGCGGTTTCCATCGAAACCAGCGGCTCGTCGAGCTTCACGGTGCCGCCTTCCTTGACCAGCCATTCGACGATCGTCGCGTCGGGCAGGCCTTCGCCGAGGTCGGGGAGATGGAATGTCTTGATGTCGGCCATGAGAGGACTCGTCGTTGCGGGCGCGGTCGCGACCCGGATCAATGGATATGCAGCGCGATCAACGCCAGCACCGCCGGCAGCGCCTGCACGTACAGGATTTTGCGGCTGACCGTCCAGCCGCCGTACAGGCCGGCGACGATCACGCAGGAGAGGAAGAACAGCTTGAAATGGAATCCGATGGCGCCGCCTTCGGCGAGTCCGACGGCGAGCCCGGCAGCGAGAAAGCCGTTGTACAGCCCCTGGTTCGCGGCGAGCGCTTTCGATGCAGCCGAGAATTCCGGCTTCAATCCGAACGTCTTGCGTCCGACCGGCGTGTCCCACAGGAACATTTCGAGCGCGAGGAAATACACATGCAGCAGCGCGACCATGCCGATGAGGACGTTCGTGACGACGTTCATGTCGAAACTCTCTCCGCGCAAACCTAGCTCGCCGCCAGCGTCCGCTTCGCGGCTGCGACGACCTTGTCCACGCTTGGCAGGTATTTCATCTCCAGCCGGTACAGCGGGATATGCGTGTCGTAACCGGTCACGCGTTCGACCGGCGCGAGCAGGTCGTACATCGCTTCCTCGGCAAGGCGCGCGGCGATCTCGGCGCCGAAACCGGCGGTACGCGGTGCCTCGTGCACGATCACGCAACGGCCGGTCTTCTTCACCGATTCGTGGATCGTGTCGAAGTCGAGCGGCGTCAAGGTCGCGACGTCGATGACTTCGGCGCTGATGCCCTGTTCGGCCAGCGCGTCGGCCGCTTCGAGCGTTTCCTTCACCTGCGCGCCCCAGCTCACCAGGGTCACGTCGCTGCCGTCGCGCAACACGAAGCAGACATCGAGCGGCAAGGCTTCGCCGTCGTCGGGCACTTCTTCCTTGTACTGGCGGTAGATGCGCTTTGGCTCGAAGAACATCACCGGATCGGGATCGCGGATCGCCGCCAGCAGCAATCCGTATGCGCGGCCCGGCGATGACGGCAGTACGACGCGCAGGCCCGGGATGTTCGTGAACAGGTGTTCGTTTGCCTCGGAATGATGTTCCGGTGCGCGGATGCCACCGCCCCACGGCGCCCGCCACACGGCGGGACAGCTCATGCGACCGCGCGTGCGCGTTCTCAGGCGCGCGGCGTGGCAGGCGATGTGTTCCATCATCGGGTAGATGAAGCCTTCGAATTGCGCTTCTGCGACCGGTTTCATGCCTTGTGCGGCGAGGCCCACCGTGAGGCCGGCGATGGTCGCTTCGTCGAGCGGCGTGTCGATCACGCGTTCGGCGCCGAAGATCTGCTGCAGGCCCTGCGTCGCGCGGAATACACCGCCGTTGACGCCGACGTCCTCGCCGAGCACGACTACGCTCGGGTCATGCTTCATTTCGTAGGCGAGCGCCTGCGTGACGGCTTCGATAAGGGTGATTTGTGCCATGGGAATTTGAGTTCGGATGCCGGTTCGGCGGAAAAATCAATGATGCTGATCGGCGGCGATCGCCGCGGCGCGTTGCGCCGCGAGGTCTGCCGGCACTTCTGCAAACGTATGGTCGAACATCGCCTCGACCGGCTGCGACTTGGTCTCGAGGTAGGCGTTCACTTCGGTATCGATGCGCGTCGCGCATTCGGCCTTCCAGTCTTCTTCCTCTTTGTCCGTCCACGCGTTCATCGATGTGAGGTAATTCCTGATGCGCTTGAGCGGTTCGCGCTGCCACGCGGCCTTGACCTGCTCGTCGTCGCGGTAACGGCGTGCATCGTCGGCAGTGGTGTGGTCGGACAAGCGATAGGTGACCGCCTCGATGACCATGCCGCCGTGACCGTGGCGCGCGCGCTTGATCGCGTAGTCCATCGCGGTGCGCATCGCGATCAGGTCGTTGCCGTCGACCTGCAGACATTCGAGACCTGCGGCGATGCCCTTCTGCGCGAGTGTCTTCGCGCCGGTCTGCGCACTGCGCGGCACCGAGATCGCCCACTGGTTGTTGACGATCACCGCGACCAGCGGCAACTGCATTGCGCCGGCGACGTTGATCGCGCCGTAGAAGTCGCCTTTCGACGAGCCGCCGTCGCCGACCACGGTGACGGCGACGCGCGGCTCCTTGCGCACCTTGAACGCGAGTGCGGCGCCGGCTGCATGCAGGCATTGCGTGGCGATGGGCACGCACCAGGCGAAATCGTGCGCTGGTCCTGAGAAATCGCTGCCGCGTTCGTCGCCGCCCCAGTACAGCAGCACTTCGCGCGGTTTCACGCCGCGGATGAACTGCGCGCCGTACTCGCGGTACATCGGTGCGAATACGTCGTCTTCCTGCATGGCGCTGCCGATCGCGACGTGTGCTGCCTCGTGACCCAGGCACGAGGCGTAGGTGCCGAGCTTGCCGGTGCGCTGCAACGCGACCGCCTTGCTGTCGAACACGCGTACGTACAGCATCGTCTTGTACAGGTCGACGAGTTGGCGGATGTCCCGCGCGATCGCGGGCAAATCGTCGCGGACGAGCTTGCCGTCCGCGTCAAGGTACTGGAGAAACTCGATTTCGAACGTGGCGGCGATGGACAAGAGGCCTCCGTGGTGGCGTCACGCGGGGCGATGGCGCCTGTAAGTCGGATATGGATCAGCTGGCGCGCGGCGATGACTGAAAGCCCGCGACTGGCCGGAATATTGGGGCGGAACAGTATGCAAGACCACCCGTGCTTCGCAAGGTTCGACGCAACATGCACGGACATGCGCGGGTACACTGGTTCGTTTCCGATTCCAGGTGCGCGATGAACGAAAGCCACAACCTCCGTCCGCTCGAGCAGGGCATCGAAGTCGACCTGCGCGACCGCACGACGTACGGCGGCTACCTGCAACTGCCGACGTTGCTGTCGGCGCAGAAGCCGCTCAGCGATCCGCCGCATCACGATGAAATGTTGTTCATCGTGCAGCACCAGGTGTCGGAGCTGTGGATGAAGCTGATCATCCACGAGCTGCGCGAGGCGATCGCGCGCCTGCGCGCGGACGACGTCAATGCGACCTTGAAGATTCTCGCGCGCGTCAAGCAGGTGCAGCGCCAATTGTTCGAGCAGTGGGCGGTGCTGGAAACGCTCACGCCGTCGGAGTATCTGGAGTTCCGTCATGTGCTCGGACCCGCCTCGGGCTTCCAGTCGCAGCAATACCGCACGATCGAGTTCCTGCTCGGCAACAAGAACGCCGGCATGCTCAAGGTGTTCGCGCATGATCCGGCCGCGCAGGCGGAGCTGGAAAGCGTGCTGGTGGCGCCGAGCCTGTACGACGAGTTCCTGCGCTACCTCGCGCGGCGTGGCCATGCGGTGCCGGCGGCATGTCTCGATCGCGACGTCAGCCTGCCGCACGAACGCACGCCGGAGCTGGTGCCGGTGTTCAAGCGCATCTACGAGAATGCGAGCGAGTTCTGGCCCGAATACCATCTGTGCGAGCAACTGGTCGATGTCGAGGAAAGTTTCCAGCTCTGGCGTTTCCGCCACATGAAAACGGTGGAACGCATCATCGGCCATCGGCGTGGCACCGGTGGTTCGTCCGGTGTCGCTTTCCTGCAGCGTGCGCTGGAACTGACGTTTTTCCCGGAGCTGCTTGATGCGCGCACGGTGATCGGCGCGCAGGCATAAGGCGTTTTCGCTCGGCGCATGTGGCAGCGCATCATGCCCGCTGTTTGACTCACCGCGGCGCAGCGGTTACACGTGCAGGCCACTTTGCCCGCCATCTCGCGGGCATCTTCGCGATGAAACCAGAATGGGGAGTTACCGCATGAGCGGTTCGGCCAATGCGCCCGTCGGCAGCGACGCGCTGCCACAGTTTTCGACTCGGCTCGGACATCCAAGACCGCTGTGGATGTTGTTCATGACCGAGTTCTGGGAGCGTTTCGCGTTCTACGGCATTCGTTGGGCCCTCGTGCTGTACATCGTGGCGCAGTTCCACGGCGGCGATGCGAGCGGGGAGGCGCCGGCGAACCGCACCTACGGCGCTTACCTCGCACTGGTCTATGCCAGCGCAATCTTCGGTGGTTACATCGCCGATCGCGTGCTGGGCTACCAGCGTTCGATCCTGCTCGGCGCGGCCGTGATGTCGGCCGGCCTGTTCATGATCTCGTTTCCGGAGCAGCACCTGTTCGAGCTGGGCCTGGCCACGATCATTTGCGGCAATGGCCTGTTCAAACCCAATATCTCGACGATGGTCGGCAAGCTCTACGGCGTCGGTGACGGTCGCCGCGACGCCGGCTTCACGATCTTCTACATGGGCATCAACCTCGGCGGATTCATTTCGCCGATCCTGACCGGGATTCTGGCCGAACAGGTGTTCGGCACCGCGGCAATGCCGGCCTACAAGATGGTGTTCATTGCTTCGGGCATCGGCATGCTGGTCAGCCTCGTCTGGTTCTGGTTCGGCCGCAGCCAGCTGGAGGGCATCGGCAGGCCGCCGGAAAACGGCGCTTCGAAAGCACGCGTGCTGTATGTGTTCGTCGGCATCCTTGCTGCGATTCCGGTCGTCTACGGCCTGCTTGCAATGGGCGCCGATACGCTGGCGCTGATCCTCGGCGTGATGTTCGTCGCGCTGTGCGCGCTGCTGCTGGTCGAAGGCATCCGCGAGGGCGCAGTGCAGCGCGACAAGGTGATTGCGATGCTGATCATCTTCGCGTTCAACGTGCTGTTCTGGATGTTCTTCGAGCAGGCGGGAAGCTCGTTCACCTTCCTTGCCGACAAGATCGTCAATCGCCAGTTCGGCGACTGGACCTTCCCGAACGCGTGGTTCCAGTCGGTCAATTCGCTGGCGATCATCGGCCTTGCGCCGATCATCGCGGTGATCTGGGTGTGGATGGGTCGGCGCAAGATCGAGCCGTCGATCCCGCGCAAGTTCGGTCTAGGTCTGATCTTCAACGGCCTCGCGTTCCTGCTGCTGATGTTCGCACTGTCCGCGCTGGTCAGCGATGCCGGCAAGATCCCGTTCTGGACCCTGTTCATGGTCTACGTGATCCAGTCGGTCGGCGAGCTGTGCCTGTCTCCGATCGGCCTGTCGATGGTGACCAAGCTGGCGCCGGTGCGCCTGGTCGGCTTCGGCATGGGCGGCTGGTTCCTGTCGACCGGCATCGGCAACAACCTGTCCGGCATCTTCGCCGGCATCGTCAGCGGCGAGAGCGGCATGACGACCACGTCGGCACTGAGCGGCTACACGTTCGGCTTCTACGCGCTGGTCGGTGCCGGCGTGTTGCTGTTCCTGGTCGGGCCGCTCATCAACAAATTGATGCACGGGGTGCGGTAGCAGCCGGGAATCGAGGATTCGGGATTCGAAAAACGAATTCCGTTTCTCCGCTTCCGCGAGTTCCCCGTCTCGAATCGTCAGCCCCGCTTTTTCACACGGGCGCCAGCTTGTCGAGGATGCGCACGAGCGCGTTGCGTTCGTGCGCATCGAGCTGGTCGAGCAGCGCGCGTTCGTGCTCGCGTGCGAGCGGCGCCACGGTGTCGTGGATCTGCCAGCCCGCAGAGGTGAGCCGCAGCACCGAGCGACGCTTGTCGCTGTCGTGCGCGCGCCGCGCGACGCGCTTCGCCGCGACCAGCCGGGCGAGCGCACGGCTGACGGCAACCTTGTCCATTTCGGTATAGCCGGCGATCTCGCCGGCGGAGATGCCGTCGCCGTCGTAGCGCGCGAGCACGGCCATCACGCGCCATTCGGTCATCGAAAGGTCGAAGCGCTCCTGGTAGGCGCGCGCGATTGCCTGGCTGATCCGATTCGACAGGATCGACAGCCGATAGGGCAGGAAACGTTCGAGTTCGAGCGGCGTACGGTCGTTCATGCGGCGGCGCGTCTTGAATAAAGTTTCATATGAAACTATAAAGCCAGCCCGTGCGGTCGTCCATGGCCGCAAGAGTCAAGAAGCGGCCATCCGTGACCGCACTCGTCATCAGACGCATCGTCTTCCGGAGTTTCGCCATGAACGCACAGCCCAACCTCGGCATGCAGGTCACCACGTTCGAGAACCCGATGGGCATCGACGGTTTCGAGTTCGTCGAATTCGCCGTGCCGGAAGGCCAGGGCGCCTTCATGCACGACTACTTCCGTAGCATGGGTTTCAGCGCGGTATTGCGCCACAGGTCGCGCGCTATCACGGTCTATGCCCAGGGCGGGGTGAAGTTCCTGCTCAACGAAGATCCGGATTCGTTCGCCGCCGATTTCGCGCGCGCGCACGGCCCGAGTGCCTGCGGCTTCGCGATCGGTTTCACCAAGCCGGTGCCGGAGGTGCTCGATGCGGTGCTCGCCAACGGCGGCGAGAAGGTCGTGGAGAAGGCCGCCACGAAAGCCGTCGACGCTCCGGTCGTCAAGGGCATCGGCGACTGCATGCTGTATCTGGTTGATCGCAACCGCGACGATCTCTACGCCGATTATGTCGCGATCGAGGGAGCGGAGCAGAACCCGGCCGGATTCGGCCTGACCTTCATCGACCATCTGACCCACAACCTGTACTTCGGCAACATGCAGAAGTGGTCGGACTACTACGAGAAACTGTTCAACTTCCGCGAGATCCGCTACTTCGACATCAAGGGCGCGAAGACCGGCCTCGTCTCGAAAGCGATGACCGCGCCCGACGGCATCGTGCGCATCCCGCTCAACGAGTCGAACGATCCGAAGTCGCAGATCAACGAATACCTCGATGCGTACAAGGGCGAAGGCATCCAGCACATCGCGCTGTTCACGGACAACATCTACGACACGGTCGAGGCAATGCGCGCGGCCGGGGTCCAGTTCCTCGACACACCGGACACGTACTTCGACGTCATCGACATCCGCGTGCCAAACCATGGCGAGGACGTGCCGCGGCTTGCGAAAAACAAGATCCTGATCGACGCCGACAAGGAAACCCGGCAGCGCAAGCTGCTGCAGATCTTCACGCAGAACGCATTCGGCCCGATCTTCTTCGAGATCATCCAGCGCAAGGGCAACGAGGGTTTCGGCGAGGGCAATTTCCAGGCGTTGTTCGAGTCGATCGAACGCGACCAGATGAAACGTGGCGTGCTGTAACGCGCAAGCTCCTCTTCCGTCGGGAAGGGGAGCATCGCAATATTCAGCCGGCGTCATGCTCGCGAAAACGAGCATCCATTGAGATCGCCTTGATGGATCCGGCTCGCGCCGGGAATGACGTCCTCTCAAAGTTCATCGAAACCAGGCGGCGTCATGTCGATCGCAAGCAACGGTTATCAGTCCGGCTTCGGCAACGAATTCGCGACCGAGGCGGTTCCCGGCTCCTTGCCGGTCGGCCGCAATTCGCCGCAGCGCGTCGCGCGCGGCCTGTATGCCGAACAGCTTTCCGGCACTGCGTTCACCGCGCCGCGTCACGCGAACCGGCGCAGTTGGCTGTACCGCATTCGGCCGGCGGCGATGCACGGCGCGTTCCAGGCGTTCGCGCAAGCATCGTTTCACAACGATTTTGGCAACGGCCCGGTCACGCCGGACCAGTTGCGTTGGAGTCCGTTGCCGTTGCCGACGGCACCGGCCGATTTCGTCGAAGGCCTGTTCACGATGGGCGGCAACGGCTCGCCGGCCGCGCAGCACGGCGTCGGCATTCATCTGTATGCGGCGAACCGCGACATGCAGGGACGCTGGTTCTACGACGCCGATGGCGAACTGCTGATCGTGCCGCAACAGGGCCGCCTGCACATCGAGACCGAACTTGGCGTGCTCGATGTCGAGCCGCAGCAGATCGCGGTGATTCCGCGCGGCATCCGTTTTCGCGTCGCGTTGCCCGACGGTGCGGCGCGCGGTTACGTCTGCGAAAACTTCGGCGCATTGCTGCAACTGCCCGACCTCGGTCCGATCGGCAGCAACGGTCTCGCCAATCCGCGCGATTTCGAGGCGCCGAATGCGGCCTACGAAGACTTGGAAGGCGCGGCTTCCGGACAGGATTTCGAGCTGGTCGCGAAATTCCAGGGCCACCTCTGGCGCGCGCCGATCGACCATTCGCCGCTGGACGTGGTCGGCTGGCATGGCAACTACGCGCCGTATCGCTACGACCTGCGCCGCTTCAACACGATCGGCTCGATCAGTCACGACCACCCGGACCCGTCGATCTTCCTGGTGCTGCATTCGCCGAGCGATACGCCCGGCACCAGCAACCTGGATTTCGTGATCTTCCCGCCGCGCTGGCTGGTCGCGCAGGACACGTTCCGCCCGCCGTGGTTCCACCGCAACGTCGCCAGCGAGTTCATGGGCCTGATCCATGGCGCCTACGACGCCAAGGCCGAAGGTTTCGTGCCCGGCGGCGCTTCGCTGCACAACAGCTTCACGGGGCATGGTCCGGATGCGGCGACGTTCGAGAAGGCCAGCGCTGCGGACCTGTCCAAGCCGGACATCATCAAGGACACGATGGCTTTCATGTTCGAGACGCGCGCGGTGATCCGGCCGGCCGAGCAGGCGCTCGATGCGGCGCATCGCCAGCGCGACTACCAGGCGTGCTGGCAGGGCTTGCGCAAGAATTTCCCGGCGAAGTGACGGGTGTTCGCGTGAGCGCATCGCCCGCACGCGCGCCGCGACAGCCTTGGTATCGAGTCGATCTTTCGCGCGGGTGCAAAACGGGCGAAGTCGTCGAACCGGTATTCCAGACCAAGGCGCAGAAATTGCGTGCCGTCGCGCTCCCTTTGCTGCTCGGGGCGCCGGTAGTTTTCGCATCGCAGTGGTTTTTCAAGACCTGGGTTCCGCAGTACTGCGCCGGGCTCGAGGCACTCGCGAAAACCGATCCCGTCGAAAGCTCGCGCAATTGGGCAGAGTTCGTCTCGCTGTTGTTGCTGGTGCCGGTGCTGACCTGCATCGGTGCGGCGATCGGGTTCGCCGTGATGGCCAGTCGTATCGTGCGCGCCGGTCGCCGCCCCTTGCCGGGGGCAAAGGTGTTTCGACGCACTGAGGTCATTGTCGGCTGGTGCGCGCGGTTGCCGGCCCTGCTGTCGGGATTGCTGTTGCTCGCCTGCATGCTTGTGGTGTGGTGTTCGTACGTCCGGCTGGTCGCAATGTTCTGGAATGGCTATCTGGACAAGCGCGTCATGACGGCGGCGGCCGGTCGCGACCACGCGATCGCCGAACACTTTGCAGGCGTGCGCTTTGACATCATGATGCGAACGCATCATGATGTGGGTGCTTCCGCAGCGAAGCCGCCGGAGGATTCCCATGCGAACCACCATTGACATCCCCGAGCGCGAGCACGCGCTGTTCAGTGCCTTGGCGCACGATCACGGCACGAGCCTCAGCAAGCTCGTCGTGGAATTGGCGTTGCGTGGATTGAGGAGTTCGTCTGCCGTGGCCGACGCGCCGGCCAGGTACGAAGTCGATCCGGATACCGGACTGCCCCTGTTCCGCTCGGGCCGGCCGGTCACGAGCGAGGACGTCAAGGCGCTGGAGGACGAGGAACTGGATCGCTATGGTCCATTTGCTTGACGCCAACGTGCTGATCGCGCTCGGTGATCGCGACCATGTGCATCACGAAGCGGCGCGGCGCTGGTTCCGGCAGCGAGGCGAAGCACCGTTCGCCACCTGCCCGATCACGCAAGGCGCATTGCTGCGCGTTCTGCTCCAACGCAGCCGTGCCGGCATCGGCGATGCGCTGGAGATCCTGCGCGGCTTCATCGCGCACCCGGCGCATCGCTTCTGGCCGGAGGACGTGAGTTACGACGCCATCCGCCTCGACGGCGTGCTTGGCCATCGACAAATCACCGACGCGTATCTCGCCGCGCTTGCGCGCAAGCACCGCGGTCGCCTTGCGACGTTGGATCGAGGGCTGGCTGCCTTGCATCACGATGTCGCCGAATTGATTCCCGCATGAAGGATTGCCCATGAAACTCGCATCGTTGAAGGAAGGCGGCCGCGACGGCACGCTCGTCGTCGTCAGTCGCAACCTGCAGCGCGCCGTACGCGCGGACGGCATCGCGCCGACCTTGCAGCGCGCGCTGGAAGACTGGGACAGCGTCGCGCCGCGGCTGAATGCGCTGTCCGAGGCATTGAACGCGGATCGTGCGGAAGGTGCCTTCGATCTCGACGATGCGGTGCTCGCCGCGCCGTTGCCGCGCGCGTATGAATTCGTCGATGGCAGCGCCTACCTGCCGCACGTCGAACGCGTGCGCCGCGCGCGTGGCGCCGAGGTGCCGGAAAGCTTCTATGTCGATCCGCTGATGTACCAGGCCGTCAGTGCCGGGTTCCTCGGGCCGCGCGATCCGCTGCTGGTCGCCAGCGAGGACTACGGCGTCGACCTCGAAGCCGAAGTCGTCATCGTCACCGACGACGTGCCGATGGGCGCGTCGGCGGCGACCGCCGCGCAGCACATCCAGCTGGTCGGCCTCGTCAACGATGTTTCGCTGCGCGGCCTGATTCCGGGCGAACTCGCCAAGGGTTTCGGCTTCCTGCAATCCAAGCCGCGCTCGGCGCTGTCGCCGGTGTTCGTCACGCCGGATGAACTCGGCGATGCCTGGAAGAACAGCAAGCTGCACCTGCCGATGCGCACCTGGATCAACGGCCAATGGTTCGGCGAAGCCGAGTGCGGCGTCGACATGCAGTTCGATTTCGCGCAACTCGTCGCACACGCGGCGAAGACGCGACCGCTGTCGGCCGGCACGATCGTCGGCTCCGGCACGATCGCGAACGAGGACACTTCGAAAGGTGCCTCGTGCCTCGCCGAGCAGCGTACGGTCGAAACCTTGCGCGACGGCAAGCCGTCGACGCCGTTCCTGAAGTTCGGTGATACCGTGCGCATCGAGATCACCGACACGGCCGGCGCGAGCATCTTCGGCGCGATCGAGCAGGTCGTGACGAAGCAGGCGCCGCGAGGTTAGAGCTCCAGTTGACGACGAGAAGGCGCATGTCGACCGAACCGCAGTTGACCTTGTACGACTACTGGCGCTCCAGCGCCTGCTATCGCGTGCGCATCGCGCTGAACCTGAAGGGCCTGGCGTATACGCAGAAACCGGTGCACCTGGTGAAGAATGGCGGCGAGCAGCACAGTGCCGCGCATCGCGAACTCAATCCGCAGGAAAGCGTGCCGGTGCTGGTGCACGGCGAGCGCGTGATCCGGCAGTCGCTGTCGATCATCGAATACCTCGATGAAGCCTGCAGCGGTGAACCGCTGCTGCCGGCCAATGCGCGCGATCGCGCGCACGTGCGCGGACTCGCGCAGCTGGTCGCCTGCGACATCCATCCGCTCAACAACCTGCGCGTGATGCAGTATCTCGAACGCGAGATCGGCGTTCAGCAGCCGGAGCGTGAACGCTGGACGCGACACTGGATGACGGAAGGTTTCCGCGCGTTCGAGGCGATCCTCACCGCCGACAGCGCGACCGGCGCGTACTGCCATGGCGACGTGCCGACCATGGCCGACATCTGCCTGATCCCGCAGGTCTACAACGCGTACCGTTTCGGCGTGGACATGGCGCCGTACCCGACGATCCGGCGCGTCAACGAGCAGTGTCTGTCGTTGCCGGCGTTTGATGCGGCGCGGCCGGAGAGGCAGCCGGACGCGGTTTGAGGCAACGCTGAACACGTTGCCTTTGCCGTCATTCCGGCGAAGGCCGGAATCCATTTTTGTTTTTTGAAACATCGCACTGGAATCAAAATGGATCCCGGCCTTCGCCGGGATGACGACTTCTTCAGCGTTGCCTTAGATCGGGCGGCATTCGACGTTCGCACCACGGTTGGTCACGTCATTCATGCCGCGACGCGCGAATTCGCGGGAAGGCGTGCTCGGAGGCGCGGCCCCACGTCGCGCAATCGCCCACAAAATGGCAATCCACGCGGGAAGCACGACAAAGGGGCTGCGCATCAGCCACGTCATCTTCTCTTCGCCGATGGTAATGCCGATCAAGCAGATGGCGACCATCAACGCGAGAAGGAAGAAAAAAGCCCTCAGACTCGCCCAGTTGAATATGAGCTTCTGTCGAAAAAACGAAGCGTCACGTTGTGCAAAGCCCGCGGCGAACAGCAACACATTCAGCGCTCCAATGCTGATTTGCGAGAACATCATGGCGCCCGCCCATGCAGTAATAAGGGCAGCTGCGATGGTTGTCTTCGCGCTTCGAGTCAGCTCAGCGCTCAAGCATCACCCGGCGATATACCGCTGCAACTGCTCGATCTGCGCACCTTGCTCGCTGATCACGGCCTTGACCAGATCGCCGATCGAAACCACGCCGACGACCTTGCCGTTCTCGACCACCGGCAGATGGCGTACGCGGCTGTCGGTGCACAGGCGCATGCAGGTTTCGACGGTGTCGGCCGGGCCGATCGTGATGACCGGCGAGGTCATGATGTCGCGCACCGGCGTATCGCCGGAGGCGCGGCCCTTGAGGATGATCTTGCGCGCGTAGTCGCGCTCGGAAACGATGCCGACGAGTTCGTCGCCACGCATCACCAGCAACGCGCCGACATAGCGGTCGGCCATCGTGCGAATGGCCGCGAGCACGGGTTCGTCGGCACCGATCGTGTAGATCTGGTCGCCTTTGTCCGCGAGAAGATGCTTGACCTGGAGCATGGACGTCTCCGAGCGATCACGGCCGGCTGCCGCGAATGCCAGTCTAGCGCTCGGCCGTGAACCGCGCTTGTCGCCGCGCAGCACGCGCCGGCATCGGCGCGTGCTGCAGGACGGGCAGATCAGAGGCAGTCGAAGCCGTCGGCGAACAGCGGCAGCACCAATGGCACGGATGCGTTCGCACTGTTGTTGGCCGGCGTCGGGTCGGTGGTGTCCGCGCTGGCGGATACGGTGAACGGAACGGGATTCGGCGCGGTATAGCTGCGCGCGACGCAGGCGCTGCTCGTCACCGTGCGCGTCGCGCCGACCGGCAGCGCGGCGAACACGCACGGGAAGCCGGTGGTGCAGTCGCCGCCATTGCCGACGAAAGTCAGCCCCGCGGGAGTGGGACTGGTCAGTTGCACGTTGCTGGCTGGATCGGGGCCGTTGTTGGTCACGCTGACCGTGTAGTTGAGTTGCAGGCCGGGCCCGGCGTTCGCCGGCGGCGTGATCGTCACCGAGAGATCGGCGCCGCTCACGCCGATGCCGGTCGGCAGCGGCCATGCCCATGCGCCGCGCGAGCGCGTGAACGCGGCCAGCGTGGTGAAGCCGCGGTCGATGCTGAGGCTCCAGATCATCACGTGCGGCAGGCCTTCGAAGCGCTGCCATACCGGAGTGGCAGCGCTGATGTCGTCGGTGTAGTACAGCCCCCAGTCCATCCCGACGAAGACCTGTTTCGGAATGTGCGGATTGACGATCACCGCATTCGCCGGGATGTCCGGCAGGTTGCCACTCTTGTCGACCCAGCTGAACGCCGCGCAGTGCGCGGTGCAACTGACCTGGAATACGTGGCCCGGCGTCGCGGGCGTGTTTGCGCTGAAACCACCGGCGGCGGCATAGCCGAGCCACGGATTGGCCGGATCGGTGGCGACGTCCTGCATCGGACGGTTCGGCAGCACCGCGTTGCCGCCGGTCACGTCAACCGATGTGGCGGCGCCGGCTGCGCCGAGGCCGTAGACGTATTGCACGTTGCCGTCGTTGGTCGCCGCCATCGCGATGGTCGGATCGCTGACCGAGTAGTGGATCTGGTTGATGTACGAGCGGTTGTCGCTGCCGAGGATCAGGTTGTTCTTGGTCAGGTCGCCGGTCTTGGCGGCCCACGAACTGCTCGGCACGCCGCCGCTGGTCGATTCCCACACGCGCTGCGTGCCGAGGATGATGTGCTTGCAACCGGCCGCGCTGGTGCAGGCGCTGCCGGGCACGTCGAGTTCGCCATTGCGGTACAGGTCGAACGGCGTGAAGAAGCTCGCGCGATCGTTGTCCCAATTGCCGGAGATCGACTGCTGGTTGCCGAACGGCCCGCTGGTGCTGACATACAGGTCGGCGTAGTAGACCGACGTATACCAGTACTGGCCGAGCACCGGCTCGATGCGCGAGACGATGCCGTCGCCGCCGTTGGTTGCCTGCCAAGCGGCAGGCCCGGGCGCTCCGGAAAAAACCACCGACGCACTGCCGTTGTCCTGGAAGCCGGCGGTCGCGCCCGGATTCGTGGAGGTGGCGAAATTCGCGGTGATATCGCCGTGGTAGATCTCGATCGTCGGCAGTTGCTTGTTGAGATCGGTCCAGTTCGCGTTGAATGCACTGGTTGCGGTGAGCGCGTTGTCGACGTAGTAGATTCCGCCGTCATTGCCGTTCAACACCTTGTTCGCGTCGCCGCCGACGATCGCACGGGCGTGGTTGTCCGGATGCACCGGCCCGCCGCCGTAGGCCTGGGTCAGGTTCGTGTATGAACCGCCTCCGTTGGTCGAGCGGAACAAATCGACCGTGCTGACGAACAACACGTTCGGGTCGGTTGGCGAGACAGTGAGGCCGGCGTCGTACCACATTTGCGTTCCGGCACCGCTTGGCGCGCCGACCTGGCTCCAGTTGTCACCGCCATCCACGGTTTTCCAGACGCCGAGGATGCCGCTGCCCGTGACGTTCGAGAACATCGCGTACAAGGTCAGCGGATCGCTCGGTGCCACGGCGAGTTCGAGCCGGCCGCGACTGCTGTTCGGCGTGCCGTTGCCGGTGCCGGTGGGAAAACCGGTGCCGAGCAAGGTCCAGTCGGCGATGGCGGGGCAACCGCTCGCAGGCATGGTCGCGCGATAGACGCCGTTTGCGCCGTTCTTCGCGAGATCGGGCTGCACCGGCGTGGCAATGCCACGTGTGCCGACACCCGCGTACAGATACGTGGTGCCGCTGCGATTGACGGCGAGCAAGCCGGTCATGTCCTGTCGCTGTGCACCGGCGCCGCTTGTGAACGTGTTCGTGTAGCAAGGCCCGGTCCAGTTGATGCCCGCGTCGTACGAGAAATAGACGCCGGTCTTGGTGCCGACGGCTACCGTGTTCGACTGGTTCGGGTCGACCACGATCTTGCCGATCGCCTGGTATTGCGGAAAGCCACCACCGATCGCGGCATACATCGGATTGAACACGTCCGCGCCGAGGAGTTGCCAGGTTTCTCCACGATCTTGGCTCTTCAGCACGCCGGCCGCACCGAACGACATCGAGCCGTAGCGCAAGTCGCCAGTGCCCGCGTACATCACATCGTGATGATTGGGGTCCATCGTCAGGTCGCCGATCGCCATGCTTGCGATTTCGGGGAAATCCGTCTTGACCGTCCAGGTCGTGTCCGCGGTGCAGCAATTCGTGGTCTTCCACACGCCGCCGCCGTCGGAACCGAGCCAGGCGACTGCCGGGTTGTCGGGGTCGCTGACGATGACGTTGGTGCGACCGGCGGCGCGATCAGAACCGAAACCTTCGCCGGTCAGCGGCTGTGGACCCAGCAACGTGAATGCGTTCGGATCGAGCACGAGCGGCTTGTCGGCCGAACGCCTGTAGGTCTTGGTACCGGCCGGCGTGGCGGAGGCGATCTGGCGGTCCTGCTTTGCCGACTCGAGCAGCCACGCAGGTTCGAAGCGCAGGTGCTTCGCATCGCCGCCGTAGCCGACGCGGACCGCCCAGTAGTCGCCGTCGACTGGCGGCCGTCCGCCTTCCTCCTCCTCCGATTTGCTGAATCCGTGTCGTTCATGCCGCGCGAGGTGCAGATGGATGGCCCCCCCCGCAATCAATACGACACCCGTGGCAGCGAAGGTCCACCGGATCAGCTTCGTCATCGTTGTTTCCCGATTCCAGATGGGGAGGTGCATCCGCCCCTGGGCGGATGGTAGTCCGGAATCGCGAGAGGTCCGCAGGGCCATGCCGGAGGATTGTGAAGATGGGTGTCCGCTTGGGTTGCTTGCGCTGGGCTGGACGAACTGAGTGATTCGCCCAGGCGGAGCGTGGAATCGGCTGCGTCAGTCGTTCGACGGGTGGTATTCGTCGATCAGATACAGCGGCCGCTGCTTCGATTCGACGTAGAGCCGGCCGAGGTATTCGCCGATCACGCCGAGCGCCATCAACTGGATGCCGCCGAGGAACAGCACCGCCAGCATCAGCGACGGATAGCCGCGCACGGGATCGCCAAACAGCAGCGCCTTGCCAAGCACCCACACGCCGAAGCCGAACGCGAGCAGCGCGGTCAGCAGGCCGACATAGGTCGCCAGTTTCAACGGCGCGCCGGAGAACGAGGTGATGCCGTCGATGGCGAAGTTCCACAGCTTCCAGTAGTTCCACTTCGTCTCGCCGGCGTGGCGCGGATCGCGGTGATAGACGATCGACAACTGCCTGAAACCGACCCAGGTGAACAGGCCTTTCATGAAACGCTGGCGTTCGCGCACCTGCTTGAGCGCATCCAGCGCGCGCCGCGAGAGCAGGCGGAAGTCGCCGGTGTCGCGCGGGATCGGCGTCGCCGACAGGCGTTCCATCACGCGATAGAAACCCGACGACGTCGCCTTCTTCAGGCTGGTCTCGCCGGCGCGCGAGGCGCGCGTGCCGTAGATCACGTCGTAGCCCTCGCGCCAGTGCTGCACGAAGGTCGGGATCAGTTCCGGCGGGTCCTGCAGGTCGGCGTCAATGACGACCGCCGCATCGGCGTCGACATGGTCCAACCCTGCGGTCAGCGCGAGTTCCTTGCCGAAGTTGCGCGACAGCTTCAGCGTCGACACGCGCGGGTCGGCCGCCCGCAACGCGCACATGACCGCGTAGGTGTCGTCGCGGCTGCCGTCGTCGACGTAGAGCACTTCCGATTCGACATCCATGCCGTCGAATACGGCCGCGAGTCGCGTGTGGAAATCGCGCAGGCCTTCGCTCTCGTTGTAAGCGGGCACGACGACGGTCAATCTGGGCATGGCGGGGAGCCGTTCGGGGGACGGCACATGCTAGCCCGTCCGGATGAAACGAGGAATCGCGGTTTCGCCTTGCAATGCCGCACCGGCGTCGCTACCGTCCCGCGCGTGCTTTCCTCCTCTTTTGTTACGCGGCGATGCGTCGCGACCGCATGATCCATCCGACGCACATCCTGCCTTGCATTGCCGCGCGGTCGATGCGCCCGTGTGCATGCGCCATTGGCGGCTGCCATCCCGGAGGCATCGATGCAGGCCGCGCTTGACGCGCATTGGCGCAGCGCGCAGGCGCATCTGCGCACCGGCAACGCGATGGCCGCCATCGCCGATTGCGAGGCGATCGTCGCGATGGATCCGCGCCAGCCGTCGGTATGGCTGATGCTGGCCAGACTGGCGCAGGGCAGCGGGCGCTTTCGCGTTGTCGTCGAGAAGGCGCGCATGGCCGCCGCAGCGGTACACGAATCGCGCGACTGGGCACCGCTTGCCGACATCGCGATGCTGTTGCAAGGAATGGGTGAATCGCGCCTCGCCGCGCGCGCGATTATCGATGCGGACTGGAACGCTCCGCAGATACTCGGCGCAGCGGATCGGCTCGCGCAGTGCCTGGGTCTGGCCGATTGTCACGACGACGCATTGCGCCTGCTCGATTGCGCGCTCGCCGTCCGTGCGCCGACACCGATGCTGAGCTACATGCGTGCGATGACCTTGCGTCATCTCGGTCGTTCCACGGAGGCGACATCCGAATACCAGCGCTGTCTCGCACTCGCGCCCGATTACGCGGCGGCGATGCTGATGCTGGCGACGCATGATCGCCGCGCCGACACGAAAGCGCAGATTGCACGGATTCGGCACGCGCTTGCCAGCGAACGGCTGGATGCAACGAACACATCGATGCTGCACTACGCGTTGTTCACTCATCTCGACGGCGCCGACGATGTCGACGTCGCGTGGCAGGCACTGATGCGCGGCGCGGCGATCAAGCGCCGCAGCCTCGCGTGGCAGCCGCGCCAGGACGAGGCGCGCGATGCCGCGATCATGGCGCTGTGCCGCGCGCCATTCCTCGCCGCCGCGCGGAGTGTTTCGGCGGAACAGGTGCCGATCTTCATCGTCGGCCAGCCGCGCACCGGCACGACCGTGCTCGAACGCATCCTCGGCAACCATAGCCAGGTTGCCTCTGCCGGCGAGCTCGACGACTTCCATCTGCAGCTGTGCTGGCAGGCCGACATTCTCTCCGGCGAGCTGGCGCATCCCGCACTGCTGCAGGCGTGCCCCACGCTCGATTTTGCCGCGGTCGGACGCGGCTATCTGCAGCGCACGACATGGCGAGCACGCGGCCGCCGATTCCTGATCGACAAGCTGCCCAACAACCTGTTCTACGCGGGATTGATCCACAAGGCGTTGCCACAGGCGCGCATCGTCTGCCTGCTGCGCGATCCGCTCGATACGTGCCTTTCCAACCTGAAGGAGTTGTTCGCGGGCGACGCCTATCCCTACAGCTACGATCCGCTCGAGGCTGCCGCGCACCATCTGCGCGTGCGGCGCCTGCTGCGGCATTGGGACGAGGTCATGCCGGGCGTCGTGCTGACGGTGCGCTACGAGGACATGGTGCGCGATCCATCAAGCGCGGCGCGTGCGGTGATGGACCACTGCGGGCTTGCGTTCGAACCAGGCTGCGTGGACCTGCTGCGCAATGCCGCGCCGTCGGCCACCGCGAGCAGTTCGCAGGTGCGCCAGCCGCTGCACACGCGCGGCATCGGCGCGTGGCGGCGCTATGCCGAGCCGCTGGCCGGCGCGCGCGCGCTGCTCGAAGCGCATTTGCCAGCGGACGCGTTCGCCGCGGATTGATCGTGGTTCAGCGCGGCAGGTAAGCCGTGCCGCCGAGCTGGTTCGCCTGACGCTGGATCCACGCCGCGCGGCGCTGCACGTATGCAGACGGCTTGTCGACACGCAAACGCGAAGGATTGGGCAGCACCGCGGCGAGCAGTGCTGCCTGGCGCGCGTCGAGGCCCGCAGGCGTTGCATGGAAGAAGCGCTCGCTGGCCGCGCCGACACCATAGATGCCGTCGCCGAATTCGGCGATGTTGAGATAGACCTCGAGGATGCGCCGCTTCGGCCACAAGGTCTCGATCAGCACGGTGAAATACGCTTCGAGGCCCTTGCGCACGAAGCTGCGGCCGTTCCACAGGAACAGGTTCTTGGCGACCTGCTGGCTGATCGTGCTGGCGCCGCGCAGGCGTTCGCCATCGTCGGCCTCGGCAAGCGCGCTCTGGATCGCGTCGAAATCGAAGCCGTGGTGGAACGGGAATTTCTGGTCCTCGGCCGCGATCAGGGAAATCGGGACGGTGCCGGCGACCTTGTCCCACGGCGTCCAGCGATAGTGCAGCGCGAAACTGCGGTCGCCGCCGAGCTTCGCGCCGATCCAGTCTTCAATCATCACCGCCGATGCCAGCGGTGGAACGAAGCGCAACACCAGCACCGCCAGCATGCCGAGCCCGAACCACGCGGCAATGGCGAGTGCAAAGCAGCGCGCGAGGCGCCGCGGAAGCGGACGGGGGGAGGTTGACGGACGCAACGAGCGCGACTCCTGAAACGACACCGGCGCGGAAGTCCGCGCCGGTGTCTTGCAGCTTAGCCCGCTGGTGCGGGCCGTGTCAGCGGTTTCAGTGGCACATGTGGTCGTTGCCGCCGCCGGTTTCACCCACTTCGAAGCCGCTCTGGAAGATCAGGTCGTTCGAGCCGCCGCTGCTGCCATCGCCGATCTTCACCTCGTCGAGGAGGAAGCCGAGATAGCCGCCGGCAGGGTCGCTCGACATGCGCCAACGGATCTTCACGGTCTGACCGGCGTAGGCGGACAGGTCCGCTGCGAACGGCTTGAACACCGCGACCGCGTTGTCGTTGTCCTGATCCGCATTCGAGGCGGTGGTGGTGACGCCGCTGAACGCGCCATGCGTGGTCGGGAAACCGCAGGCGTTGATCGGTGGACTCATCGTCTGGGCGAACGTGGTCGGATAGCCACCGCTGGGCGGCAGGTCATTCCAGGTCGCGCCGTCGTCGGTCGAGATCTCCTGCACCACGCCATCCCACTGGTACTCCAGGTTGTAGCGTGCCTTGAAGCTCAGAGTGGTGTTCGCTGCCAAGGTCAGGGCCGGCGTCGTGATGCTGGCGCAGGTCGCGTCCGGATACGGCTGGCCATCGATCGCATTGCGGTAGCTCAGACTGCCGTTGCTGGCCGACGTGTTGGTGATCTGCCACGGCGCCTGCATCGACATGTAGGTATGCGTATCCACATCGTCGACGAAATTCGCCGGGTCCGGACCGTCGATGCCGCTCGGTGTCACGTTCGCCACGCGCGACTTCAGCGATGCATTCTCGAAGCTGTCGAGCGCCGTTACGCGGTAGTAGTACGGCGTGCCATTGCTGACGTCGACGTCGATGAACTGCGGCTGGGTGAGCCCGCTCGCCACTGTCTGCGGTGCGTTGAAGTACGGATCGGAGTCGCGCTCGACCGTGTAATGGACAGCGCTGGAGGCGGGGCAGGTCGCCTGCGCCGGAGCCCAGGCCAGCTCGGCGCTGCAGCTGCTGGCGCTGCCACTACCCATCAGCGAATCGCGATCGAAGCTCGGACGCAGCGTGCAGGCAGCGTCTGACACCACATCGACGCAGCTCGACACCGAGCCTTCGACGTCACCCTGCACGCCGCGCACCTTGTAGGCATAGCTGAAGCCACCGACACTGGTCGTATCGACCAATGGCGCGCTCGCACCATCGGCGACCATGCGGAAATCACCTGCCGCCGCGCTGGCGCATGTGCCGTTCGCGCGATAGAGCTGGAAGCCCTGCGCTCCGGTCGCGCTGCTGAAACCGACCGATACGCCGGCGGCGCCATTGCTTGTTGCGATCAATCCGGTCGGGGCCGGGAACGGCGCCGGATCGGGCATCGCGAACGCGCCGGAGACGGCGAGCGCATAGCCTTGGCGGTCGGAGCCCTCACTGCCATTGCCAGGCACGGAGGCGGCCTTGACGCGGAACGTGTAGCTGCCGGCGATCGGCGTCGTGAAGCGGACCTGCTCGACCGTGTCCTTGGCATCGGCGTTGCCGCCGGTGACGGAGATGCCGCCGCTGAGCATGTTGCCCTTGTAGACTTGGCTGTCCGGTGCGACGACTTCCAGGTCGAGGTTGTTGACCAAGGTCGCGGCGGCGCCCGGAACGGCATCGGCGTCGAACCAGGTCAGGGTGGCGCGCAACTCGATACCCGGAGCGACGTTGGCGATCGTGTATTGGTTGACGTCGTTGGTCTTGAGTCCTGCAGTGTTGGTGCGCTCGAACAGTCGCAGTCGGCGGCTGTCGTCACCACCGGCCATCGTGTTCTTGAACCAGAGGTTGCCATCCAGCCAGGCACGGCCTTGGCCGGTACCTGCGTTGGGCCAGCCGGTATCGGGGGCTGGCGCAGTGGCGTTGACATTGGTTCCGTTCAGCAGGATCGCCTTCATCGCCATGCCGCTGGGGTTGTAGGCGTCGGCGCCCGTCTTCTCGCCGCGCGGGTAGAAGCCATCGGCGAAGAACTGGCGCATCAGCACGGCGTTGCCGGTGATGGTCGGCGCCGCCATCGAGGTGCCGGACATGCTCTGCGTTGTCGGTGCCATGATGGTCTGGCTGAAACTGGTCAGGTTCCTTGCCGAAACGACACTGCTGCCGGGCGCTGCGATATCCGGCTTCAGGCGCCCGTCCTGGGTCGGGCCGCGGTTCGAATAGCTGGCCTTGGCCAGGCTTCCTGCATGACCGAGTGCGGCGACGGTCAAGGCGTTCTTGGCGTTGCCGGGGGAGCCGGTTGCGCGCGCACCGGCCACATCGTTGCCGGCCGAGACGACCACCAGCAGGTCTTCGAACTGGTGCGTCGCGCGGTCAAGTTCGGAATCGTTGCCGTTGTAGCTGCCGCCGGTCTTGGCGCCCCAGCTGTTGTTGTGCACGCGCGCGCCGCCCTTGTAGGCCTGCTCCAGCGTGCCGCCAAAATCGTTGATGATGATCGAGGTGGCCGAGGCCGGGCCTGCGTCCTGGAACAGCAACTGCGCGCCCGGCGCCATGCCGTCGGCGAGATCGTGATTGGGCAGCAGGGGCGTGGCGGGCATGTAGCTCGTTGCGCCGAAGGTGCCGGCGGCATCGCCGAGAATGGTGCCGCTGGTATGCGTGCCATGGCCCGAGGTGAAGTCGTAGTCGATCGGACCGCCGGGTTGCAGCCAGTAAGCGATGATCTTGTTGTCCGGATGCAGGGTGCCGATGTTCGGCAACACCGGCGGCGGATTTTCCGATGCGGTGACCTCGATATGCGCTCCCGCGCCCTTGTCGAGTGCGGTGAACCACGCCGCATTCGGCGAGGTGCCGCTGTCGGCGATCGCGGCGATCTGGCCGGTACCGGTGATCTGGTGATCCCACAGCGGGGTCGGCCCGCATACCGGGCCGCTGCCGGAACAGGCACTGACGTCATTGCCCTGGATTGCGCCGATGCCGCCAGAGTTCTGGGTCGTGGTCGGAGTCCACGGCGAAACGAACACCACGCCATCGATCGCGGTGGCGGCCTTCAGCAGGGTATCGAGGCTGGCAAGATCGACTGCCGCGCGCACGTATGGCGCGGCTTCGTTGCGCTCACTGCTTGCCGTGATGGCAAGCCCCGGAACCGCCTTCTTGAGCGCAGCCACGATCGCTTCCGCGCGGACGCCTGCAAACGCATCGATGCGGACCTCGTAACGGCCGTCTTCCTGACGCGCTGCCGAATCGACGCGCTCGTTCTGCCACAGCGATGGCGAGAGCTTCAACGCGGGTGCCAAGGCGCCGGCCCAGCGCACGGCGCCGTCGTGGCTGATCTCGTCCAGCGTCACGCCGTTCAGGCGCACGTAGTAGGCGTTGTTCGGCACATAGCCGAGGAATTCGACACCACGCGCCGCCAGCAACTTGCGGTCGTCGAGCCGGCCTGGCTGGAACTGCACGATCGCATAAGCGGAGGACGCGTTGGTCGCCGCTCCAACGGCGCGCGCGTCCAACTGCTGCGTCAGCGGATCGAACACGCCGGCCTGCAGGATGATCATGTTCGATTGATCGCGTGCGGCCTCGATGGCGTCAGGCGACGGCTGCGCCGCGGCGACCAGAGCCGCGGCAGAAGCGGATTGGGCGACGACGCCCAAGGCAAGCGACAATGCCGCGGCCAGCGCGGTGCGAGTGGGTGAAGCAGTCATGGAAATTCCCCGGAAGTCTAGCGAATGTGGCGAAGGCCACGCCCGAGTATGCGATTGCCCCAATCGTGTCGCCATCCCCTTGTCGGTTGATTGGCATTAGGTCTTTTGGAGCGACTCAAATCCTCCTTTGGATGTAGTGTCGAGATATCACGGCTGCGGTGTGCTGAAGTCGACTGCGACCTGCCAGCGACCGTCCTGCCAGCGCCACACGCGCAGATAGCTGCCGCAGCCCTTGCAGGCGCGATCGCCGCCGAGCGTGTAGCCGAGGTCCCCACTCGCGGCCACGTCGCGGGCCAGTCGTGGGGCACGACCCAGTCCGGGGGGATCTTTCGCGACGAGTTCCAGTGCGGCGGCGCCATCGGCCGGCAGGTGTGCATCGCGCAGGACATGAAGATTGCTGTTGGCTAGCGCCAGCAGCGGCGATTTCGCGCCGCCTTGCGCGAGCGATTCGCGCAGGGCGTCGTCGGCGCGATCGAGCATGCGGCCGCGCTCATCCAGCGCGGCGGTATCGAGGGGAGCCGCCGCCGACGCAGGTACCGTCGTCACCTTGCCAGTAGCGCGGGTGAGCGGGTCATGCACGACCCCGCCGTCGACTTGGACGCGCCAGACACCATCCTTGCCGCGCTTCCAGATGCTGACGAAATGGCCGTACAGCATCTGGCCGACGCCGGGTTGAATGACGGTCCACGGCCCGCTGCTGAAGCCGAGATCGCCGCTGGCGGAAACGCCGACGAAATCCGGTTCCCACTGCAGGAAGCCGGCGTCGTCGGCGTCGCGGGCGAGCGTTGCCAGGGCCGGAACGGGATATGGCCTGAACAGCCAGGATTCCGCGTCGAAATGGGCCAGAAAGGCACGTCGCAGGCCATCGCGTTGACCATCAGCGGCGAAGCCGCGCTCGGCCGCGATCAGCGATGCGGCGGCGGGATCGGGGCTCGCTGCGAGGAAGGCGGCGGCAAAGAGGTTCAACAAGGCCATGAGCAGGCTCCAATAATAGGCAGGCCATTGCAGCAGGATGCGGGTCGAGGCGGTGCGCGTGCCGTGGCGCTCCGGCGCGCCACACGCACTTGCCGGCGCAAGCGAGGCGTCTGCCGCTCAATTGCGGGCGTTTGTCGAAGAAGGCGGCGCCCGATGTCGAATGCCGAATGCGTGATGAATGGCGCGTTTGCACGGTCGTTCGGACGCGGAAAGCGCTGTTAGGTTTTCGTAAATCGCGCTATGATGGCGACGTGTACCGTCTCTGGTGGAACCTTCCGTGGCTCCGGAGCTCTGTATGCGAACCCCTGCTGCTGCCGTCGTCATTATCCAGATCATGCGCCTGCGTCTCGCCACTGTGCTGCTGTCGCTGTTCCCGCTTGTGGGTGCGGCGCAGACATTGCCGGTTTTGGCGCAGGAATCGACGCAGAAGACACCGCTCGTCGAGCAGTTGCTCGCGCTCGATTCGAAAGGCCAGCCGTTGCTCGCGCAGGGTTCGCCGGTATTGCCGATCTGGTCCGGAGCGAGCGGGCAGTTGCTCGCCGTGGTGGCGCTGCCCCGCGGTTGGACGAGCACGTCGCCGATCGATGCAACACCAGCCTACAGCGGTCCTTCCGCATGGCATCTCGCGGGTTCTGCGGCGAGTGCGGCCGGCATGCGCTGGCAGCTGGGTAGCGGTCTGCACGCGGATGCGCTGCTCGGCCAATATCTGTCGGCCGCACCGGCCAACTGCACGGTTGATGGCTGCGATGTCGGATCGAATGCCGCGTGGTCGCGCGGTTCGCTGGTCGGTTCGCTCGGTCTTGGCTGGACCGCCGCCGATGGTGGGCTCGACCTATCCTATGGTTTGTCTTGGCTGCAGTCGCAGAGCAGTTCGCCAGCGACGTTCGGCAACCTGCTTTCGCTGGGATCAGTGCCGGTTCCGGTGTTGACCTTGCCGGACGCCGGACTGTTTTCGCTGGATTCCGAAACCTCGCTGTACGCGCGCGGTCGCTGGCAGTTCGAGCGCGGTCCGGCACTTGACATCGGCGCGAGCTATGGCCGTGGACGCTTGTCTCCGGTCGGCAATCTTCCCAATTCGCTGATGCCCAATGTCGATCTCGATCAGCTCTCGCTGAGTCTGGGGCTGGACGTCGGCTCGCTGCGCGGCGCGATCATTGGCCACGTGTTGAGCAGCGACGATCCGGCCTTCGCCGGCAAGCGCTGGACCACGTTGGATCTCGGCGTTTCCTGGCGTACGCCGTGGAGTGGCGAGCTCAGCGTCGGCGCGCAGAACCTCTGGTCATCGCCAAGTGTTTCCCCGCGTGATGCGGCGGAAAACCCCCAGGTCCGCACGCCGTACATCCAGTACCGTCAGGATCTGTAGTCTCGGCCGGACTGGTCGCGGACAATCCGCGGCAAGTCGTTTCACTTCCTCGTATCGATCAACTCGGCGCATCTCATGCGGATGGCGTCGCGGCCGGCGCTTGTCGATCGCCGCGGCATGGTCTCGATGGCCGAACGGATTGCATCCATTGCGGGTTGCCGTTGCGCATCTTGCGACTTCTCGTGACTGCAATTGTGGCTGCCGGTATCGACTAATGCATTCTTCACAAGTTTCCGCAAGTGTCTTGGCGCTGCGTCGCCGCAAATTCGGAAATCATCCAACTCCATGAATTTTATAAGATTTTCAATCATGTTAAGGCTGGGCTCAGGGATTCCCAAGGCGTAAGAATCTTGTTAGTATCGTCCACTGCCGAGGGTTTTGGTGGACCGTTTTGGTCGTTCCCAGGGAATGGGAGAGCACATGTCCCGAGCTGTGACACAACTCTGACGTTGGAGAGTGGTATGAATCTTATGAGCAACGAGCTTTTCAAAGCCGTGCGCTATGCGTTGTACGCGGGCGCTACGGCAGTTGTAGGCTTCTCGGCTGCTCCTGTTTTCGCGCAAGATGCGCAAGACCAGGGTGGCCAGCAGTTGGAAACCGTCACGGTGACGGGTTCGCGCATCCGCAAGGCGGACGTCGAAACGGCGCAGCCGATCGTCGTCATCGATCGCGCGGCAATCGAGAAGCAAGGCTTCAACTCGGTCGCCGACATCCTGCAGAACATGACCGAAGCCGGCTCGCCGCCGATTTCGCGCTCCAGCGTTCTGGCATCCGGCGAAGCAGTCGGTGGCTACTATATCGACCTGCGCAATCTTGGCGCCAACCGCACGCTTGTCCTGGTCAACGGCAAGCGCCTCGGCGCGAGCACCGATGGCCTGCAGGATCTGTCGCAGATTCCGATCGCCGCGGTTGAACGCCTCGAAATCCTCAAGGACGGCGCTTCCGCCATCTATGGTTCGGACGCGATCGCGGGCGTGGTCAACGTCATCACGCGCAAGAACTATGACGGCGCGCAGTTCGATGCCTATGTCGGCCAGTTCGACCAGGACGACGGCGCGGCGCAGACCTACAGCATGACGCTCGGCACGCATACCGATCGTGGCTCGATCACGATGGCTGCGGAATACTCCAAGTCCGATCCGGTTTTCGCGAAGAACCGCGACTGGAGCCGCTATCCGCAGGGTCCGAACCATCCGACGACCGGCTGGACCAGCGTTTCCCAGTGGGGCCAGTTCTTCATGCCGGCCGGTTTCTGCGGAAACGGTGCCGGTCGCGCCTGCTCGTTGAACCCGGGTGGCGATCCGTTCAATCCCGCCGACTATCATGTTTCCGGTTCGGGCGGCCCCACGGCCGACAAGTCGAACGCGAACGAAGAAATGATGGTGCAGACCTCGGTCGAGCGCCATTCGCTGTTCGTGACCGGCGAATACAGCATCACCGATCACATCAAGTTCAGCACCGACCTGCTGTACAACAAGCGTTCGACGATCGCGCAGGTGGCGGGTTATCCGTTCCAGCCAGCAAACCAGATCCCGGGCGCAGCCACGCCGTACATTGGATTGTCGGGTGAGAGCTACTACAACCCGACCGGATCGCACCATACCAATCCGGACGGCACGATCACGACCGAAAACGGCGGCTTGGTTTACTTCTACCGTCGTGGTTGGGAAGTGCCGCGCACCACGCAGAGCGATCTGCAGACCTATCGCGTCTCCGGCACGCTGTCGGGTGACTTCCAGATCGGCGACCATTCGTGGAACTGGGACGTGGGCGGTTACGTCAACACCAACGATCTGCTCCAGACCAGCCACGGCGACTTCAACACGTATGCCGCTTCGCAGGCGCTGGGCCCGTCGTTCTACGATCCGAACACCGGTCACGTCACTTGTGGTACGCCGGATCAGGCGCTGCCGTGGGGTACCGCTCCGGGCAATTGCATCCCGTGGAACCCGATTGTTCCAGCCGGTCAGGTGGGCTACGGTGGTCTGAGCGGCAATCCGGATCTGCAGTCGTTCCTGTTCCCGTACTATCACGCGACCGGTCGCACGAAGGAAGTCGACTACTCGGCCAACGTTTCGGGTAGCGTGTTTGCGCTGCCGGCAGGTGATCTCGCCATCGCTGCGGGCTACGAGCATCGCAACAATTCCGGTTCGTTCTATCCGGACGCGTTGCAGATCGCCAACCTGTCGACCAGCCTGCCGGGCGGCCCGACGAGCGGCAAATACAAGGTCGACGAATACTACGTCGAAGTCGACGTGCCGGTCCTGAAGGATCTGCCGCTGGCCAAGGAACTGTCGTTCAACGTTGCCGGTCGCTACTCGAAGTACGACACCTTCGGCGATACCACGAATGGCAAGTTCAGCCTGACATGGAAGCCGATCGACGACCTGCTCGTTCGCGCCAACTATGCACAGGGTTTCCGTGCTCCGACGATCTCCGACTTGTACGGCGGTATCAGCGGTACGTTCCCGTACTACACTGATCCGTGCGATACCAACTTTGGTGCAGCAGCGACCAACTCCGCCGTTCTGGCACGTTGTACGGGTGGATTCGCTGGCCAGGTACCGACGCCGGCTGGATTCCGCCAGCCGTGTCAAGGTGGCGCGCCGTGCGACAGCCCCAGCTCGCAGAGCGGTGTGAACCTGTACGCGGGTTCGAATCCGTTCCTGCAGCCGGAACTGTCCACGAGCAAGACCGCAGGTTTGGTGTACAGCCCGAGCTGGATTGCCGGCCTCGACCTGAGCCTCGACTGGTATCGCATCCACATCAAGAACGCGATCTCGGGAGACACGCTCACCGGGCAATTGGATGATTGCTATATCCGTGGCATTGAAAGCCGTTGTGCGATCTTTGCTCGTTCTGCAAACACGGGCGGCATCATCGCCGACACCACCGGCAGCATCAATCAGGGTTGGATCGATACGGAAGGCTGGGACCTCGGCGTCAATTACCGTCTGCCGGAGTTCTCGTTCGGTCGCTTCGCGGTGCATTGGAACACGACGTACGTGTCGCACAACAACACGAAGCCGACGGATGATGCCCAGTTCGTTTCCCCGGGAACGAGCTTCGCTGGCAGCTTCCGCATTCGCTCGAACGCGTCGGTCGATTGGTCGCTCGGTGATTTCGGCGCGACCTGGGGCATGCGCTACTACTCCAGCCAGAAGGAGAAGTGCGCGTATGACAAGACCGGTGGCCCGGAGTGCAATATTCCGGATTACACCGCGCCGGACGTCGGCCCGGGCCTGTACCCGCTCAACCGCGTTGGCGCGCTGACGCTGCATGACCTGTCGGCTCGCTGGAACGCGCCGTGGAATGCCACGGTGTCCGTCGGCGTGAACAACGCGTTCGACAAGAAGCTGCCGGTCATGTACTCGGCTCCCAACTCGCAGTTCTTCACTTATGGCGGTTGGGACATCGGTCGCTTCTACTACCTGCGTTACTCGCAGCGCTTCTAGAAAGCACTGATCTGGATTCAAACTTCAGCGGCCCCGGAAACGGGGCCGTTTTTTTTTGTCGTAGCCGGCACCGTTTGAGAAAGAATGCGATCGAGCCTGAACGGCGGCCATCGACAAGCAAAAAACGTTGTTGTAATAATGGCGTTAAGGTCGCGGGGGCATCCGAGCGCGATCCGGCCTGCCGAACCGATCCGGCATCCATCGTTTCCAAACCGCATCCTTCCCGGGTTCAACCCTACGGAGAGTTCCGAATGGCTACACATCGCACACTGCTTGGAAGACCGGCGCGCAACGCTTTGTTCGTAGGCATTTCGGCTGCCGTCGCCGCGCAGGCGGCTCCCGCAATGGCGCAGGACGCCATGCAGGGCGACTCGTCGCAGCAGCGGTTGGGCACGGTAGTCGTCACTGGTTCGCGCATTCGCCGCGTGGACATGGAAACATCCAATCCGGTGGTGACCATTGGCCGCGAAGCGATTCAGAAAAGTGGCAAGCTCACCGTTGGCGACCTTGTGCAGGAATTGCCTGCTATCGCAGGAAACGCGAGCAATCCGCAGGTCAACAACAGCGGCGGCGATGGCGGTTCATATGTGTCGCTGCGCGGTCTCGGCAGCAACCGCACCCTTGTGCTCATCAATGGTCGTCGCTCGATCACCGGCGACGTCAACTCGATCCCCTCGAATATCGTCGAGCGAATCGAAATCCTCAAGGACGGCGCATCGTCGGTGTATGGCTCCGATGCGATCGGCGGCGTGGTCAACTTCATCCTGCGCAAGGACTACAACGGCGCGGAGTTCACGGCCGACTATGGTCAGACGGATCACGACGATGGCAAACGCCAGGGCACCAGCCTTACGGTCGGTCATACGACCGACAAGGGCAGCATCATGGCCGGCATCAACTACAACAAGTTCGATTCGGTCTCGTCCGGCAATCGCGATTTTTCCAAGTACGCGCAGTATTTCAGCAGCGGAGCGGTGGCATCGGTGCCGGGTTCCTCGCGCACCCCGACCGGTCGCATCTACGTGCCGGCGGATCTGTATCCGAACAGCGGATGCAGCGCCGATTCGAACGGCAACATCAGTTTGACGCTCAACAATCCTGCAGGCGGCGGAGCGGCCGGTGACTATCGTTGCTACAAGTCGTCCGACGCCTACAATTACCAGGCGGTCAACTTGCTCTTGACGCCACAGGAGCGTACCGGCCTGTTCGTGGTCGGCAACTACCAGTTGACCGAGGGCGTGCAAATCTACCTCGATGCATTCCACAACAAGACCGTGTCCAACTTCGCGATTGCGCCGTTGCCGTTCGATGCGCGCGGCGATGGCGTGGAGATTGCCGCGGACAACTACTACAACCCCTTCGGCGTGGCGTTCGGTCCGGGTGACGGCAATACTGCCGATCAGCAGTTCCTGTCCCGCTTCACCTCGCTTGGCCAGCGTCGCGGTTACTACTCGACGACGGTCGACCAGGCAGCGCTCGGATTCAAGGGCGCCTTCGGCGACTCCAGCTGGCAATGGGACGTCGGCTACATCTACGGCAATTACAACCAGCCGAACTATTCCAAGGGCTATGTCTACTATGCCGGGTTGCGCGAGGCGCTTGGCCCGTCGTTCCTGGATCCGGCCACCAATCAAGTCACCTGCGGCACGCCGAGCCAGCCGATCGCCAACTGCACGCCTCTGAACATCTTCAACATCAACGACCCGCAGACCATCGCGACATTGCAGAAGTATTCGGACACGCCGCATTACGACACGCGCCGCATGTTGCGTTCCGTCGAGGCCAACGCCAGCGGCAATCTGCTCGACCTGCCGGCCGGGACGATGAGCCTGGCGGTAGGTGCCGCCTATCGCAAGGAAAGCCAGACCAACGATGTCGACTTCAACGCGATTGCCGACTCGAGCGGCAACTGCGCGATCTCGCAGGAAGCCTGCTCGTCGCCGTTGTCCGGCGGTTTCAACGTCAAGGAACTCTACGGCGAGCTGTTCATTCCGTTGCTGAAGGACGCGCCGTTCGCGCAGGCCCTGAACCTCACCATCGGCACTCGCTACTCGAAGTTCAGTAACGTCGGCAACACGACCAACAGCAAGATCGCGATCGAATGGCGTCCGATCGAAGACCTGATGCTGCGTGGCACCGTGTCCGAAGTGTTCCGCGCGCCGAGCCTCACCGAGCTCTATCAGGGCTACAAGGGTGACGCGCCGGTCTTCCACGATCCGTGCATCGGCGCCGACATCACCGGACACAACAATGCGTGCGAGAACGTTCCTCCGGGGTTCGCCGGCACCGGTCTCAGCCAGAGCACCGGCGTCATTACCGGAGCGGTGATTTCCGGCATTCAGCTCAAGCCGGAGTATGGTCGTTCGTACGACTTCGGCGTGGTCTACGACCCGCACTGGATCGAAGGCCTGTCGTTGAACGCCGACTACTGGCGCATCAACCTGAACGACACGATCATCAACGTCAACGCGCAAACCGTCGCGAACATCTGCTTCGCCGACAACTCCAGCGACTTCTGCCGCTTCATCCATCGTTATTCGGACGGCAACATCCGTTACATCACCGAGCCGACGGCGAATCTCGGCACGCTGAATGCGAGCGGTGTCGACTTCGGCTTCCGCTACGCAATTCCGGAAACGCCGATCGGCAAGTTCCTGCTCACGTTCGACAGCACGTACTACATCCGTTACGACAACACCATCAACAATCAGCTGCCGACGTTGCACGTCGCCGGGCACTACGACAACCAGTACGGCAATTTCGCCCGCTGGCGCGCGCTGGCGGGCATCAACTGGCAGGAGGGTCCGTTCGACGCATCCTGGCGCATCAATTATGTCGGCCGCATCTCGCTCGGCAGCGAAGATCCGAGCCAGAACACGTCCGCCGATGCCTGCTACCTCAACCCCGAGTGCGATGTTGGCCCGTGGACGGACACGCCAACCCGTCTGCACTACGGCGCCTACGCGTATCACAGCGTCAGTTTCGGCTACAACCTCGAAGCGATGAAGACGCGCTTCGAGGTCGGCGTCGACAATCTGTTCGACAAGCAGCCACCGATTCTGTACCAGAACAACGTGCTCAATGCGAACACCGACGTAAGCACCTACAACACGGTCGGTCGCTTCTTCTGGGGCCGCGTGAGCGTGAAGTTCTAGGACTGAGTGATGCATTGAGCCGAAGCCGTGCGGCTCGCTCCGCACGGCTTCTTCTTTCGTGATCGTCGCCGCCCAACCCTGCATCTTGGCTGCTTCGCTCGATCCGGAAGACAAGCGTCTTCGGCACGACCATCCGCGGTCATCGATGGTCGCGCATTCCACTTCCAGCTCGACGGTCCTCGTGCGATGAACGAATCCGCTGCAGTCTTGCGGTCCATCGTCGACGCGCTGCAGTCCGGCCGACCGGCAGCCGCCGAACAGCTCGCGCGCGAGATGTTGCTGCGCACCCCCGGGCACGAGTCCGCGCTGACGCTGCTCGGCATGAGCCTGCATGCGCAAGCGGCCGTCGCGCAGGCGGCGGACATCTACCGCGAACTGACGGTTCGCTATCCCGGCAGCCGCGGGCATTGGAGCAACCTTGCGACGATGTTGCGCGAATGCGGTCGTCTCGACGATGCGGAATCCGCATATCGGCACGCGTTGCACCTGGCACCTCCGGATGCGACGTTGTGTTTCAACCTGGGCCTGCTGCTGACCCAGAAAGGCGAACTGGCCGACAGTCGCGACTTTCTGCTGGAGGCACACCGGCTCGATCCCGCATCGAGCGAGATCCGCATCCACGCCGCGCTGGCGTGCTACGAATGCGGCGACAACACGGTAGCGCAACGCCTGCTCGATGGCTGGCAGGATTGGCGCGGCGTCGCCGCCGAAAGCGAGCTCGACCTCGGCTGGATCCTCGGCCTGCTCGGCCATGTCGATGCGGCCGAGACGCTTCTGCGGCGCGCGGCCACGCGCGAATCCGATCAGCTTCACGCGCGGGCGCGTCTGGCGATGCTGTTCGAGCGCAGCAACCGACTCGGCGAAGCGCGTGCATTGCTCGCCGGAATGCCGGCTGCCGCTCAGATACGCGAATCCGGCCTGCGCAACGACGTCGTCAGCGCGCATGCTGCGCTGCTCGCGCGCGAAGGCGACGCGGCCATGCTGCCCAGCGGAATCGGAGAGTTGCTCGATGCGCAGCCCGCCGCCGCAGTGCGTGCGAACCTGCTGTTCCTGCAGGCGCGTGCATATGACCGACTGCACGATGCCGACGGCGCGATGAGCGCGCTGCACGAGGCACACGCGCTCCAGTTCGAGGCAATGGCCAAGCTGGAGCCGATGCTCGCCGCAGGCGGCGTCGAACCACTGATGCGCGCCGCGAAAAATCTCGATGCCGAGCGCTTCCAAGCCTGGCCAGAGCACGTCGCGCCGCTCGCGCAAACATCGCCCATCTTCATCGTGGGTTTCCCGCGTTCCGGCACGACCATGCTGGAACAGATGCTCGATGCGCACCCGGCGCTCGGTTCGATGGACGAGCGCGCGTTCCTGCAGGATCTCATCGATCGCATGGAAAGCCGGGGGCTTCGCTATCCGGACGATCTTGGCCGCCTCGACGAGGCGCAATGCGAGGCGTTGCGCGCGCTCTATTGGCGCCTGGTGGCCGATACCGGTCGATTGCAGCCGGGCCGACGTCTCGTCGACAAGAACCCGCTGAACCTGTTGCGCCTGCCGATCATCATGCGGCTGTTTCCGCAGGCGCCGATAGTGCTGGCGTTGCGCCATCCTTGCGACGTGCTGCTGAGCTGCTACATGCAGAACTTCCGCTCGCCCGCTTTCGCGTTGATCTGCGCGTCGCTGGACAGCCTTGCACGTGGCTACGTCAATGCGATGCGTTTCTGGATCCGCCACGCGCAGCTGATGCAGCCGCGCATGCTCGTGCTGCGCTACGAAGACCTGCTCGACGACTTCCCCGGCCACGTCGATCGCTTGGCGGCCTTTCTCGGACTGGACGATGCGTCGCCGATGCTGCACTTTCACGAGCATGCGAGCCGCAAGTCTTTTATCAGCACGCCGAGCTACACGCAGGTCGTGCGTCCGCCGAGCAAGTCCGCGATCGGGCGCTGGCATGCGTACGAGCGCTGGTTCGAACCGGTCCTGCCGACCCTGCGGCCGATCATCGGGCACTGGGGCTATGCGGAGTAGGGCGCCGCGATGAGCGAACCGCGCAACGCGTCAGTCGGGCCGCCGCTGAGTACCTGCGTGCAGGTGTTCGATGACGCGCTGGCGCCGGCGTTCTGCAAGCAGATGATCGAATCGTTCAATACCTTCGAACGCTTCCACGTCGCGAACGGACGCGGCCATCGTGCCGGACTGGAAGAGAGCGCCTGGCACGAACTCAACATCACGCCGATCTCGGACGAGGCGTTCCGCGGTTTCTTCATCCGCGAGATGGACGTCCACCTTGCGCGCTACAACGAGCGCGTCGGTCTGACGATCCCGATTCCGTGGCGGCCGAAAATCGACGATCTGTGCATCAAGCGCTACCGCGCGAGCGCCGGCGAGCGCTTCCAGCCGCACTTCGATGCACTCGACGAGAAAGCCGGGCGCTATCTCGTGTTCCTGTGGTACCTCAACGATGTCGAAGACGGCGGCGAAACCGAGTTCTGCAATCTCGGCCTGCGCGTGCAGGCGCGCGCGGGACGCCTGCTGATGTTTCCGCCGTACTGGATGTTCCAGCACGCCGGGCTCGTGCCGCGCTCGAACGACAAGTACATCATCTCGACGTACCTGATGTTCTGAGAGGCCACGCCGATCCCGGCGCGAGCGGCTCAGAAACTGTTGACGTCGAACGCCTCGTGCATCGGCACGTCGGCGCCTTCGGCGAGGCGTATCTTGAGGGCGAGGCCGTCACGCGAATCGGCGTGGTTGAGCGCCTCGTCCAGCTCGATCCTGCCTTCCTTGTAGAGCGCATACAGCGACTGGTCGAACGTCTGCATGCCATCCTGCAGGCTGCGGTCCATCGCTTCCTTGACTTCATGGATCTGCCCGCGGCGCAGCAGGTCGCGAATGTGCGGCGTGTTGATCAGCACCTCGACCGCAGGCAGGCGATGCCCGTCCTTGCCCATCACGAGGCGTTGGCTGATGACCGCCTTCAGGTTCAGCGCGACGTTCATCAGGATGTTCTTGTGCGCGGCCTCCGGAAAGAAGTTCAGGATGCGCTCGATGGTCTGATCGGCGTTGTTCGAGTGCAGAGTCGCAAGACACAGGTGGCCGGTCTCAGAGAACGTGATCGCGGCTTCCATCGTGTCGGCGTCGCGGATCTCGCCGATCAGGATCACGTCCGGCGCTTCGCGCATCGCGTTCTTGAGTGCGGCGTGATAGCTGTGCGTGTCGAGGCCGACTTCGCGTTGGTTGACCACCGACTTCTTGTGCCGGTACAGATACTCGATCGGGTCCTCGATCGTCAGGATGTGCCCGGCCGTGTTCGCGTTGCGGTGGTCGATCATCGATGCCAGCGTGGTCGACTTGCCCGAACCCGTCGCGCCGACCAGCAGCACGAGGCCGCGCGGCTCCATGATGATGTTTTTGAACAACTGCGGCAGGCGCAGCTGCTCGATCGTCGGGATCTCGCTCTTGATCGCGCGGATCACCATGCCGACTTCGCCGCGCTGCTTGAACACGTTGATGCGGAAACGGCCGGCCTCCTTCACTGCGATCGCCATGTTCAATTCGAGGTTCTTCTCGAACTGCGGCACCTGCCCCTCGTCCATCAGCGAGTAGGCGATCTTCTTGACCATGCCGCTCGGCATGCCGGTGTTGCCGAGCGGATACAGCTTGCCTTCGACCTTGATGTTCACCGGCGCGCCGGTGGTCAGGAACATGTCCGACGCACCTTTTTCGGTCATCAACTTGAGGAAATAGCCGATATCCATCGTCGTTCTCGCTACTGTTGTGAACGCGCGGCGCCGCTCGCCGGGAGCGCTGCCATGCATCGAAGATTGCCAAACCGGTCGCCGCCTTCCCACAATACGACCCAGATCGATTATCGCCTGAGCGACCGCCAGCCTTATGACACCAAGCCACGGAAAAATCCATGCATTGATCGCGGTTCTCGCCGCGCTGGCCCTGCAGGCCTGCAGCCCGACCAAGCCGCCGGTGCAGGAGCTGGATGCGGCCTCGCGCGCGCTGTCCGCGGCGAGCACCGCCGAGGCGCCGCTGTACGCGCCCAATGAGTATCGCAGCGCCGGCCAGCGCTACGACCAGGCGCAAGCCGCCGAGGCACGCCAGGACTACGACGTGGCTGCGCAACTGGCGGCGGAATCCTCGGTCGACAGCGAGCTTGCCAGTGCGAAGGCACGCCTCGGCAAGACGCGTCAGACCGTGCAGAAGCTCAAGCAGGACAATGCAAACCTCGACAACGACCTGAATGCGCATCCGGCGCCGGAGGACCAGCCGTGAGCCGTTCAAACCTGTTCTCCCGCGTTGCCGCCGGATTCGTGCTGACGTTCGGATTGTTCGTTGCCGGCAACGCATTCGCGCGTGACGAGGAATACGACCGTCTGTCCGGTCAGCTCGATCAGCTCAGCTCCGACCCGGTGCTCGGCCAACGCGCGACCGTGCAGATGGATCGCGCCCGCGCCGCGCTGGTGCAGTTGAAGGAAGCCAAGCGCCGCGAGCGCGCGCATCGCGCCTACATCGCCGGTCAACGCATCGAAATCGCGCGTGCTTCCGCCGAGGCCGAATACCTCACCGATCAGCGCAACGCGTTGCAGCAGGAGAACGATCGCCTGCAGCTCGCGATCGCGCGTCGCGACGCGGCGCAAGCGCGTGCCGAACTCGAACGCCAGCGCCTGCAATCGCAGATCCGTGCGGAGGAAGCCGAGCGCGCCCAGCGCGACGCCGAAGCCGCCCGCGCCGAGGGCGAGCAAGCCGCGCAAGCCGCCGAGGCAGCCCGCGCCGAAGTCGCGCAGGCGAAGCGCATGGCTGCGGCGCAGGCCAAGGCCAGCGCGCTGGCGAAGAAGGAAGCCGAATTGGAGGCAGCGCTCAATGGTGGCGCGAAACCGAAACCGGCGGCGCCAAAGCCGAAACCCAAGCCCGCGGCTGCGAAGAAGAAATGAGGTAGCGCGGCATCCCATGGAGCGCACTGGCGGCACACGGTGAGCCCGTGTCGCCGCCGCTGAACCCGGGGCTTACGGCCCTTGCACGATCCGGAACGATTCGGGCTTTGTCATTGCGATCGGTTGCTCCAGCCAGTGCAGCGCATCGACCACGCTGGTCGCGCGATCGACAACATTGCCATTGCGGCGCACGTCCAGTGATTGCCCCGGATGGATCAGCCCCGTGACGACGCCATTGTTGAAACGGATCGAGTAGCCGTATGCGCCGGCATACGGCGCGGCGAAGCTCAGTGTGTATGGCGTGTTGGCCATGTATCCCGAGCCGCCATCGACGATGCCGGTCATCACGAAACCCGGGTTGGCCAGCGGCCATGCGCGTACTACGCGGCCTTGCTGGTTTTCCTGCCCTTGGTTGCCGAGTACGCGCAGGTGCATCGTTTCCGGCGCCGATGCCTGCGCGCGCAGCACGACGAGGTTGCCAGTCGTCGCCGCGGTTTCCGGATTCGTGTTGGCGAACCGCGTGACGATGTCGAGAGCGCCATTGCCGTCGAAGTCGGCGAAGGTCTGCAGGTCATTCCAGAGCCGTTGCTGCGGTGTCAGACCGTCGTCGTACAGGAAGGCCTGCACGAATCCGGTGCCACGATTGAGGAAGAATCGTGGTGGGTCGTGGATGTGGCCGAGCACGTAGCAATCGCTCGTCACCGAATCCTTGCCGCAGCCGCCGGCGACGAGCAGGTCGGGGCGACCGTCGTTGTCGACGTCTGCCGCGTTGAGGCCATAGGATTGGTTGTAGAACTGGGGTGGAAACGCGTCGGGAACCTCGGTGAAGCGTTGTCCATCGAATTGGAACAAGGCCGGCCCCTTGTCCACATCGACCGGTGCCAGTGTGACGAAATCGAGCAGTCCATCGTTGTTCCAGTCGATGAACTTGGCGCCTTCGTCGAAACGAAGCGGCAGGCCCATCGCCTGGCGCCGATCGACGAAATTCAGGTGGCCGGAGGCGACGCCCTGGTTGATGAACAGGTGGTTGCCGACATACAGGTCGATCCAGCCGTCGTCGTTGATGTCGGCGGCCTGCGCGCCCTCCACGCGGAGATCGTCGGACCAGCCGCGCATCGCGACGCCGGCCTGATCGGCCGCTTCGGTGAAGTTGCCGTGGCCGTCGTTGAGCAGCAGGTAGTTTTGCCTCGTTGGATTGCCGGTGTAGTTCGGCAGGAACACATCCAGAAAGCCGTCGTTGTTGAAATCGGCGATCACGATGGTTTCGCCGAATCCGCCGTACTTGCGCGCCGTGAATGCGCTGTCCTCGACAAAGCCGCCGGTTGCCAGCCCGCGGAAGTACAGGATGCGCGAATACGTGGCATCCACGCCGGCGAGTTCGATCGGCGAGTACACGTTGGCAATCAGGTCGTTGATGCCGTCGCCGTCGAAATCGGCGAGGCGGACATCGCGGTAGATGCGGCCGAGGGCGCGCAGCGCGCCGAGGCCGAGCGTGGATTCGGGCATCGGGCTGAAACCGCCGTTGCAGTCGCCGCGGCTGCCGAGGAGGTCGATGCAACCATCGCCGTCGATGTCGGCAATGGCAAGCGCCCCCCAATAGCCGAGCGAGGTGGCCTGGAACTCGACGCGGAAGGCCTGCGGGCTGGGTGGCCGCGGTATTCCGGCCGTCGCGGCACTCACGCTGAAGTAGCGCGCGTCCGCAAGGGCGGGATTGGTCAGGTCGATGCTGGCGCTGCCATCCGTCGTTGTCATTGACGAAAGCAGTGCGCGTTGCGAGTCGAAGATGGAAAGCCGGTACGGGCCCGGCGAAATCGTTTGCACATCCCAGGCGACCGCAAGAATCGACGGTGTCGCGAGCGGGCGCGTCACGGTCGGCCGCGCCAGCGCCGGCGCCCAGCCATTGCCACCGGCATAGGGCATTTCCGGTTGCGCGGCCAGTGGCGTGATTGCATCGATCCACCCCTGATGCATATGCCAGCTTGCGACATTGCCGTCCGCATCCGCCGCGATCAGGTCGTCGGTGCCGTCACCGTCGAGGTCGCCGGTCTGTGCGATGGTCCACCCGGGCGGCGGTCCGAATACCGCCGGTTCGTTGGTCTCGAAGCCGCTGGCGAAGACGGCTTCGCCGCCAAGCGGTGCGGGACTTGCCTGCGCACCTTGCATGCGCCACAGCACATGGCCGCTGCCGCTTGGCCAGAGAATGTCGGCGTCGCCGTCGCCATCGAAGTCGCCGATCGCTGCCGGGCGTGCATCAGGCGCTACGGTCTGGCTGAGCATCGTTGTCGCGACAATCGCATTCGAACCGAGTTGCCAGATCGAAACCTGCCCCTGATCGCTGCGCCAGAGCACGTCGGCGTGCCCATCGCCATCGAAATCGCCGACGCCGACCACGTGCCAATTGGCGTCCACCACAGGGCCAGGCGGCAACACGGTGCGCGCGCGAATCGTGCTTCCGTTCATGAACCACACTTCGAGCCGGCGGTCGCCGTTCAACCAGACAAGGTCATCCTTGCCGTCGCCATCCACGTCGCCGCTGCCGGCAAACTCCCAGCCGGGAGCAAACGTCTGCGCCAGGATGGTTTGTTCGGCGACGGCGAATCCGGGCACGCGCCAAATGGAAATCTCGCCGGTGGTTCTCAGCCACAACAGGTCGGAGCGGCCATCGCCGTCGACATCCGGGGTGCCGGCAAGTATCCAGTTCGGTTCGACCAGGTAGGGCAGTTCGTGCAGCCCGGCCGCAGTGGGATCGATCGTGCGCTGCAGCAGCAGGCGCCCATCGGCATGTCGCCATACCGCGTCGGCGTGGCCATCGCCATCGAAGTCCGCCGCGGTTGCGGTCGAGCAGAGAAGTGCCAGCGCCAAGCCGGAAAGAATTCGATCGATCACTGCCAACCCTTTGTTAATAAAGCGTTCTTCTGCGGAAGTTACCGTGCCATGGCGGCCTATGCAATGCAAATGCGAGGGTATGTCCGCGCGGTTGCCAAGGCCGGATCGAAGGAGTAGCGTCCATCTCCCAAGTGGCCCGATTTTCGTGCAAACCACTTGGGCCAAAGCCTTGCCCATGACTGCAGCAACCGCGACAGAGGAAATACAGTCCCCGGCTCTCCGGGAGGCTGGTCCCGTGTCAGGATGTTTCTTGGCAGTGGCGTCCGCAACGCGGCTCCAACGCCTCTTCGCCGGTACTGCAATCCCTTTCGTGGCACGGTGGGCTCCCCGCGAGCCGTCGCGTAGTCCTGCTGTAACTCGTCCCCGCAACGCGACGGCGCGACCTTCGTGTCGCGCCGTCGCGTCCGCGGTTTTTGCACTAGAGGAGGCCGGCTGATGTTCGAGCAGAACGAGAAAGAGGTGCAGGTATTGATGCAGAGCAACGCGGAATTCCGCAGCCTGTATCACCGTCACAAGGAGCTGGACAGCAAGGTGCGCGACGCCGAGCTCGGCGTCCTGCCGATGGACGATGTCACCCTGCTCAACATGAAGAAGGAAAAACTGCACGCGAAGGACAAGCTGACGTCGATGTGGGATTCCCTCGCTACAGCCAACTGATTCCCAGCCGCAGACGCCGCGCCGCGTGGTGCGGCGTCTGCATCCACTCCCTCCGTTATTCCTCTCGGTTATCATCCGCGAACGTCTCCTGCCGGAGATGCTCATTCCCCGCGCATGGCCCGCATTCCGCCGGCGCCGCGCGCATTCGCGGAGCAGACATGACGATCCACCAAAGCGTCCTCGAGCTGATCGGCCGCACGCCGATGGTCAAGGCGCAACGTCTCGACAGCGGCGTTTGCGAACTCTTTCTCAAGCTCGAAAGCGCGAATCCCGGAGGCTCGATCAAGGACCGCATCGGCCTTTCGATGATCGAAGGTGCCGAAAAATCCGGCAAGCTGAGGCCCGGCGCCACGCTGGTTGAAGGCACGGCCGGCAACACCGGCCTCGGCCTTGCGTTGGTCGCGCAGCAGAAAGGCTACCGCCTGATCCTGGTCGTGCCGGACAAGATGAGCCGCGAGAAGATCTTCAACCTCAAGGCGATGGGCGCCGAGGTGGTGTTGACGCGTTCGGATGTCGCCAAGGGGCATCCCGAGTACTACCAGGACCTCGCCGCGCGCATCGCCGAGGAAACGCCGGGCGCGTACTTCATCAACCAGTTCGGCAATCCGGACAACCCGCTCGCGCACGAAACGACGACCGGACCGGAAATCTTCGAGCAGCTCGACGGCAAGGTCGACGCGATCGTGTTCGGCTGCGGCTCGTCCGGCACGATGACCGGCCTCTCGCGCTACTTCGCGCGCGTCTCGCCGCAGACCGAATTCATCCTCGCCGACCCGGTCGGCTCGATCCTCACCCAATACATCAACGAAGGCACGCTCTCGACCAAGTCCGCCAGCTGGATGGTCGAAGGCATCGGCGAGGATTTCCTGCCCGGCATCAGCGACTTCTCGCGCGTGAAGAAGGCCTACGCGATCAGCGACAAGGAAAGCTTCCTTACTGCGCGCGAGCTGCTGGCGAAGGAAGGTGTGCTTGGTGGTTCGTCGACCGGCACCCTGCTCGCCGCCGCGCTCAAGTACTGCCGCGAACAGAGCACGCCGAAACGCGTCGTCACCCTGGTCTGCGACACCGGCAACAAGTACATCTCGAAGATGTACAACGACTACTGGATGCTCGACAACGGCTTCCTCGATCGCCAGCCGACCGGCGACCTGCGCGACCTCATCCTGCGCCCGTATGCGCAGAAGGACACCGTCGTGGTCGCGCCGACCGATCTTCTGGTCACCGCCTACAACCGCATGAAGCTGTACGACGTCTCGCAGCTGCCGGTGATGAACGGCGACGCGATCGTAGGCATCCTCGACGAATCGGACCTGCTGCTGCACGTGCACGCCGACGAAGCCAAGTTTCGCGATCCGGTTTCGACCGCGATGGCGACGAAGCTCCGCGTGCTCGACGTGAAATCGCCGATCGAGTCGCTGATGCCGGTATTCGACGCCGGGCATGTTGCGATCGTGATGGATGGCGAGAAGTTTCTCGGGCTGATCACGCGGATTGACCTATTGAATTATCTGCGCCGTCGAGCTGGTTAGTGCGCGCGGACTCGCGATGGGCGAGTGTCGTCCCCGCAAGCAAACGAGAATCTCCATGACCGGGTTCAAAGCCACCGCCGAAGATGTGCGTCACGCCTATCGTTTGCTGCTGGGACGCGAGCCCGATGACGCGGGCTATGCGCACTACCAGCGCATTCTTGCAGAGAGAGCGGTAAGGCCAGACGAACTCGCTGGATTTTTTATTGGCTCAGCGGAGTTCGCCGCCCGCCAAGGCCTTCGTCACGAGCCGGTTGCTGTCGATTTCGACGGCTACGTCATGTATGTGCGCGCCGACGATCCCGACATTGGCGCGTCGGTCCTGGCGGGAAGCTATGAACCGCACGTTACAGCGGTCGTTGACGAAGTCCTGCATCCCGGAGACACGTTCGTGGATGTCGGTGCCAATATTGGCTACTTCGCTGCGATGGGCGCGCATCGGGTCGGGCCGGCGGGTCGCATTGTTGCCGTAGAACCGATGGACAAGAACGTCCAGTTGATTCTGGCCACGATCTGGCGCAATCGCTTCCAGAATGTCCAGGTGCTGCCCTACGCGGCCTCCGCGAGCGCCCGGATTGTGCCGATGGCGACGACTTCGCAATCGTCCAACGGGGAAGTCGTACAGGCAAAGGCGGATGGCCAGGCGCCGATGCTCTTCGCGCAGTCGCGCACACTCGATGACATGTTGCGGAATCTGGACCGGATCGACCTGATCAAATTCGACATAGAAGGTCACGAGCTCTTGGCGTGGCGCGGCTTCGCTGAAGGTATCGCCCGCCACAGGCCATTGGTGCTTACCGAGTTTCACCCGAAGTGCATGCGCGAGAATGCCGGCATCGAGCCGGCCGAATACCTCGACGTGCTGTTTGAGTACGCCGATTCCGTGCAGGTTCTGCGCGATGCTTCCCAACGCGTGTCGTGCGGGAACGTTGCCGATGTGATGGCCGAATGGGATGCCGCCGACCAGCGTCTGAACAGTGGCGGCACTACGCATCTGGACCTTTTCGTCAGGCCGAAGGGCCGATAACAGCAAATTCCGGAAGAAGAAGCCGATGAAGTCCCCAATAAAGCAAGCCCTTGGCACCCGTGCAATTCACGCCGGCCAGTCTCCCGATCCGTCGACTGGCGCGATCATGACGCCGATCTACGCAACCTCGACCTACGTACAGTCCAGTCCCGGCGTGCATCAGGGCTACGAGTATTCGCGCACGCAGAACCCGACACGCATGGCCTACGAGCGCTGCGTCGCCGATCTCGAAGGCGGCCGCCAGGGCTATGCGTTCGCATCGGGTCTTGCCGCGGCGAGCACGGTGCTCGACCTGCTCGATTCAGGCAGCCATGTCATTGCGATGGACGATCTCTACGGCGGCACGTATCGGTTGTTCGAGCGCGTGCGCCGGCGCAGCGCGGGACTCGACTTCAGCTTCATCGATCTCAACGATATGGCGGCGCTGAAGGCCGCGCTGAAGCCGAACACGAAGATGATCTGGGCGGAAACGCCGACCAATCCGATGCTCAAGCTCGTCGATCTCGCCAAGGTCGGCGCGTTCGCGAAGAAGCACGGGCTGATCCTCGTCGTCGACAATACGTTCTGCTCGCCGATGCTGCAGCGACCGCTCGAATCCGGCGCGGATCTTGTGCTGCATTCAGCAACGAAGTACCTCAACGGCCATTCGGACATGGTCGGTGGCATCGTCGTCGCCGGCGAGAATGCCGAGCTTGCCGAGCAGATGGCATTCCTGCACAACTCGGTCGGTGCGATCGCAGGGCCGTTCGATTCGTTCCTCGCGATGCGCGGATTGAAGACCTTGCACCTGCGCATGCGCGCGCATTGCGCGGGCGCGCTCGAACTCGCGGGTTGGCTGGAAAAGCATCCGGCGATCGAGCGCGTGATCTACCCGGGCCTGAAATCGCACCCGCAGCACGCGCTGGCGAAGAAGCAGATGGATGGCTTCGGCGGCATCGTTTCGGTGGAAGTGAAGGGCGGCCTGCGCAAGGCGCGCAAGATGCTCGAACGTTGCCACCTGTTTGCGCTGGCCGAATCGCTCGGTGGTGTCGAAAGCCTGATCGAGCATCCGGCGATCATGACGCACGCATCGATCCCGCCGGCGAACCGCAAGCGGCTCGGGATTACCGATGGGTTAGTCCGCTTGAGCGTCGGTGTCGAAGATGTCTCTGATCTGCAGTCCGAATTGTCGGATGCATTGAGGTGAGTGCCGGGATTTCCATCATCACGTTCAAGAACCTCGCAAGATAGATTGCTATGCCGAGCGGCGCGGATCTGACTTGGATCGATTGGAACGTCGAAAGCCTGATCGAGCATCCGGCAATCATGGCAGTTGCCTGGATTCCGCCGGCGAACCCCAAGCGGCTCGGCGTCAGCGACGGGCTGATCCGGCTTTCCGGGGGAGTGGAGGATGCGGCGGATCTGCGTCGCGAGCCGGAGCATGCGCTGAGTTCATCGGAATGACGTTCGTCGTTTGCGACGGGATATCCACACTTGCCGGTATCCCGCCGTGATCGGCAAACCATCCTACGCTCTCCTGCACCAGATCGGCGTCGACGTAGAAGCCATCCCGCAAGGCGACTGTCGGCACGTGCATCTCGACATCGACCACCTGCTCGGGCTGCATGGCGGGGAGAGGTTGCCTGGCGAGATCGTTCTCGATCCGTTTGCCATTCTCGTCGCGCAGATGCAAGCCGAGATTGACCGGAAAGCGGCCGTATGAAGTGAACGTACCGGTTCCCAGATTCTGCACTCTCCAATGCAAGACAAGTTGTTGGCCGGCGGCATCGAAGTGTGGTGGATCGAGTGCAGTCACGGTTGCGCGCATCTGGCTCGCGGCGAGCGGTTGATCGGTTGGTTGACCCCAGGCGAACCGGGTCATGAGATCGAACGGATAGACGAGGGCGACGTGATCGCCGAGATCGACCTTGCGGATGGGTGTGCCGACGGTGGCGTACATGAGAGAGAGGTCGCTGTTCTTCAATTCCTTTTGATCGAGCAAGAGGAAGGATTCGGAAGCCTTGATGTCACCCGCGTACCAGCGATTGCTCGATAGCCACAGGCGCGGGAAGATCAGCGGGCCTTGGAATTCGATGGGCCGTACCGTTACCGCGCCATTGGAAAGCCCGGTGACCACATTGGCGTTCCAGAATGTGGAGTATCCGAGCTTCAGGCCACTATCTTGCAATTGTTGCGTCAGGTGCTGGTACTCGCTTGCTTTCGTCGCCGGCATGGCGAGCAATGGTGCTGTCGCCGCGAAGGGCGTGATCGCCCCAAGCAGCAACAGCTTTCGAACCCAGTCATCGCGAAGCTTGTGCTCGACATGAAACAGTACAAGCGTCATTCCGAGCAGGATTTCGACGATGAAATAGCGAACCGTACCACTGCTATTGTTCGAGATCCCCGTGAAAAGATAGACATAGAGGCGCAAGGCGAGTGAGGTCGCGCAGATGACAGTCAGCAACCGCACGTATCGATTCTGAAGTGTTGCATGGCGCAGCAGCAGGTAGAACGGCGTGGCGAGTATCAACAGCAAAGCGATGAACTTGATCCCGCTGGCGACTCCGCCCAGTGAGTAGGTCGAGAGTCCGACGGGAACCGCTCCAAACTGCGCGATCATCCCCATCGTGAAGACGCCCAGATGATCGAATGCAGCCGGCAGGTCGGTGAAAACGTAGTCGAGTGGGGAGTAGGCGTTGTTGCTGAGCGCGATTGCGAACATCAGATGCCCGACGATGCAGGCCCCGACCAGACAGCCGATCGCGAGGAGAAAACGTGGGGTATTGCGGTCAGGGTCGACTATCCACTGGAATCCCAGGGCTGCTATCAGTCCGGGCACGATCATTGCGGCATTTGCGACGTCGGTGAATATCAGGCCGCCGAGTACGAGGGTTGCGGCGCCTGCCAGCAGCAGTTGGCGCTTGTCCACGGCGTGGATGACTTGCAAGGTCAAGTAGCCGAGAAGAAGCAGGAAGGTATATATCCACGTCTTTCCCGCAAGCAGCGTCGTTTGCATCATGAACGGCAACGACGGACTGATGACGAGAAATGCAATCAGAAAGAGTCGAGCAATGGTGGACAGTCCCATTCGTCCCAATAGCCACCACAAGCCGGCAAACATGATGAGTTGATCGATAGCGATGGCTGCACGAAATGAGGTGAATCCGTCATGCAGGAATCCGATGAGAATCGGCATGACGAGGAACTGCGGCATGATGAGCGGGAAGAAAATCCCGGTCGAGTTGTTCCATTGCGGGAACAGACTGCGCTGACGGATCATCTCCTCGGCGAATAGCTGGTTCGAAGCGCTATCGCTGTTGAACAAGGCCCTGAAGGGGCCGAACGAGAAACGCAGATGAAGCGCCACGAAGAAGACGATGATTGCCAGATAGGCAAGCATGACGAGAAGGCTTGCCCATCGCTCCCTGCTGCTCGTGTTTTGCATTGCTTCCACCCCGGTGATGGCTCGGGTCATGCGAACGTCGCCCTTGATAAGTCAGTTTGGTAGTGCCGGTTGGCGCGGAGTTTCGATTCGGTGCGAGAGAGAGGCCGGCGGAATTTCCCTGAGCGCGTGCCGATCCGGGGTGATGAGGATACGGAGCGGACTTGACTCTGCCTATCGAGGTGATCCCCCGGGTTACGGCGAATATCCGAATCGTGCAGGCCTCGCCTGCAATGCCGGCGCGCCAGGAAGGTGTTGGCGCGTCCCGATTCCTTCCCGGAGCTCAGGGGTGGAATGGCCGTATTCTCTCGGATGTGAGGCCTCATCGGATCGGGTTCCGCTGTGGCGCCTGTCGAACATGGTGCGCGAGTTCCAGCACGCCACCTAGCAGTGCACCGAGCAACATGACCGCAAACACGCCAAGCGACAGCGCGACGGCACTCTCGCCGGGTACGCCGAGAAAGGCGAGGCAGCCGATCAACGCCCCTTCGCGCACGCCGAGACCGCCGATCGACAGCGGCAGCAGCACGGCGACCGAGGCGACCGCCACGACCCAAGCCCAGTCGAACGGCGTCAGGTCGATGCCGATATTCGTGCCGAGCACGGCGTAGATGCCGATCGCGAGCAGCTGGAATGCGATGCCGAGCAGAAGGCTGAGCAACAGGCGCGACGGCGTGCCGGAAAAATGCCGCCATGCCGCAATTGCGCGTTCCAGTGCCGGCGCAAATCGGCGCAGGCGCGTACCAGAAATTCCATGTGCGCTTCCAAGCGCGAGCGCATGCAGAGCTGGAATCCTCAGCGCGAACAATCCGAAGAACAGCAGCAGCATCATTGCCGCGATCGTAGCGAGAAGGGCTTCCGGCAGGCGATGCGGCGACAGTGCAATGCCGGCGCAGGCGACCAGCAGCAGCGCGATGACGCCGATGACGCGATCGACGAAGACCGAGGCTGCGAGTCGTTCCGCGTCGGCATTGCCGCGTCCGAGGCGATATGCCTTGACGACTTCGCCGGCGATCTGGCCTGGCAGCACAATCGAGTAGAACTGGCCGATCAAGGTCAGTTCCAACAGCTTGCGCAGCGAGGTACCTGGCGCGAACAGTTTCCATCGCAACGCCGCGATCGGGCACGACAGCACAAAGAGCACGAATGCCAGGAGCAGGTACGGCCAGCGGTAGCGACCGAGCGCATCGATCGTCGTGGTGAGGTCCAGCCGCGAAAGCAATGCGGCAACGATCAGGAGCCCGACCATCAGCTTGAGCAGGCTTTTCGCGCCGGCGGAGCGCCACCACGGCGGGCGTTGCGTGGGTGCATTGGAAGCCTTCATCGCATCCACCGTTGCCCGACCGTGCGCAGATCGAGATCGAGGCGGTGCATCAGCCGCGTCGGTCGATCGAATGCCGCAAGCGCGTGCCGATAGGTGTCGTGGTCGCGTTGCTGGCTCGATTGCGCTGCGTCATGCACGCGGTAGAACACGCGTGGCTTGGCGAGAAATGCGCAATTTGCCCGAGCGCGCAACGTGAGCAGGTGGATCACGTCGGAGCCGGGCCATGCGGGATCGGGAAACGGCAGGTCGAGCAGGCGCTGGCGGCGGTAGATCACGCCGGCGCGCGTGGCGAACGAGCCAAGCAGCGGCCACCAGCGCGGAGGTTGTCGCGGCACCAGAACGCCGAGCAGGCGCGAGCAGGCATCCAGCAGACATGCGTTGCTGCGCAGGCCAGTGACGACCAGATCGACGTCGCTGCGCAATGCGGGCTGCACGCGTGCGTAATAGTCCGTGTCCGCCATGAGGTCGTCAGCGTCGAGCAACTGCACGAACTCGCCACGTGCCTCGCGCACCAGGCGGTTGTATGCGGAAGCGATGCCGCTGTTGCGCACGTTGCGCAGCAGGCGTGCGCGCAGTGCCGCTCCATGTTCGGCGATGAAACGTTCGATGCGCGCGGCGGAATCGTCGTTCGATGCATCGTCGAGGAACACGATTTCCGCCGGCAATGGATCGAGCGCGCGCAGGTTGGCGAACAATTCGTTGAGGAATCGCGCCGAATCGAAGACCGGAATGCCGAGCGAAATATCAGCCATGGAGCGTGGCGATTGCGCGCAAGGTGGACGAGGTACGCGCAGCGACATCCACGGCCACTTGCAACGGATAGCTGGCCAATCCGAGCAGGCCGGTGTTGCCGATGTCGCGTCCGCTAAGGTAGCCAAGCGAGCGGCCGAGCAACGGCGTGTGCGCGAGGCTCTGTGAGGTACACGTCATGCCCGCACGTTCGATTGCGCCGTGAAGGCTCGCCGCGTCGAAATGCAGCAGGTGGCGCGGGACGTAGTAGCCGGAATACGCGGAGCCGAACACGCGCGCCCATACACTGCGGCGGTTCGGTACCTCGATGAACAACCGCCCGGCCGGATTCAGCGTCGCCGCCAAGTCGCCGAGCAGGCGCAAGGGTTGCGGGTGATGTTCGAGCACGTTGCGCAGGAAGATCGCGTCATAGCGGCCCGGCTTCGCCGTCCACTCCTGCTGCGATTGATAGCCAACATCCGTGCCCGCAACGGCCAGCGCCGGAGGCGCGCTGGCGTGGAAATCCACGGCGGTCATCTGCAGGGGGCAATGGCGCGCGCGCGCGAACCGGACAATGCCGCGCGCGAGTGCGCCATCGCCACAGCCGAAGTCGAGTGCGGAAAATCCGTCGCATCCAGCGAGCGAATCCGCGCCGAGCTGTCCGACAAGGTAGCGGTCGATCGCGAAATCCCGCAGTTTCGGAACGATGCCGTCGAGGCGTGGGAAGTCCGTGGTGTCGCGTCCTTCGTACAGCTTCGGCAACTCGCTTTCGAGCGGTCGCGGATTGGTGAACGCGGCGCTGCAGGTAGCGCATTCGTCGATGCCGTAGTCGCCGGTATGCGATTCATGATCCGGCGCGACGAGCAGGCGGCGCAGGTTCGTGCCGCCGCAGATCGGGCATGCGGAAAGCGTTTCGGTTTGCAGCTTCATGCGTTCCCCGCGGGAATGGCGGCGAGCGGGGCCATCGCCAGCAAGGCTTGCAGCGCCAGTCGATGATCGCGCTGTCCGCGCGAATGTTCGCCATCGAGGCGCTGCCAGAATGCCGGATTGAGCAGCGACGGATCGGGCTTGACCTTGCCATCCTGCAGCCAGCGGCCGATCGGCACGCCGAATCCCTGCTTGCCGCGCGTCAACACATCCGAAGGCAGCAGCGACTGTGCCGCGCGGCGCAGGATGAACTTGCTGGTGCTGCCGCGCAGCTTCATGTCGGCCGGCAGGCGGCGCAGGAAGTCGACAAGTTCGATGTCGAGGAACGGCGCGCGGACTTCCAGCGAGTGCAGCATGCTGGCGCGGTCGACCTTCACGAGGATGTCGTCCTGCAGGTACAGGCGCACGTAGAACGCGATCGTGCGTTCGATCGCGTCGGTGGATGCGCAGTCGTCCCAGGCGTCGATCGCCTCGCTGTAGAGGTCGTCGAGGTCGATCGGTGCGTCGAACAGCTCGGCCAGTTCCGACGGTGCCAGCGGCGCCATCCACGTCGGCAGCCACAGGTGCGCGGGATGGTCGAGGCCGCGCAAGGTGCGCTTCACGCGGAAGTCGAAACTCATGTAGCCGTGCGAGACCGGCAGGCGCGCGGCGAGCAACGAGATCGCGCGGTGTACCGGCTTCGGTACGCAGGCTTCGTAGGCGCGCGCGTAGCGCAGCGCGCGGAACGGGTCGTAGCCGGCCAGCAATTCGTCGGCGCCATCGCCGCCGAGCGCGACGGTGACGTGCCGCCGCGCGTGTTCGCACAACAGATAGGTCGGCAGCAGCGAGGCGTCGGCGATCGGTTCGTCGAGGCGCGCGGCAAGATCCGGCAGGATGTCGAGCGCGCGGCGGATCGACAGGGTTTCGACCTGGTGGTCGGCGCCGATGTGCGCGGCGACCTGGCGTGCGTAACGGGTTTCGTCGAAGCTCGCCTCCTCGAATCCGATCGAGAAGGTCTTCAGGCGATCGCGACCCGCATGGCGCATCGCGAGCGCGGCAACGGTCGAGGAATCAAGTCCGCCGGATAGGAAGCAGCCGAGCGGCACGTCGGCGACGAGACGGCGCGCGACAGCGGCATCGAGCAGCGCGGAGAACTCCTCGGTCCAGCGCTGTTCGGCATCGGCCGGACGCGTATCGAACGACTCCGGCTGGTAATGCCACCAGCGTGCGACGCGTGTGGTACGCGTGGCGAGGTCGAACGTCAGCGAATGCCCGGCCGGCAACTTGTCGACGCCCTCGAAGAACGTGAGTGGCGCCGGCACGTAGCCGTAACCGAAATATTTCTGCAGCGCGCGCCGCGACAGCGTGGTCGACACCGACGGGTGTTCGCGCAACGCGGTCAGTTCCGAGGCGAAGACCAGCGTGTCGCCGCGCCGGCTCCAGAACAACGGCTTCTTGCCGAAGCGGTCGCGCGAAAGGAATGCGCAAGCCCGCGTGCGGTCGATCAGCGCGAACGCCCACATGCCGTTGAGCCGCGGCAGCAATGCTTCGCCCCACTGGCGCCAGCCGTGCAGCAGCACCTCGGTATCGGAGTGATCGGTGCGGAACTGGGCGCCGAGCCGCGTCAATTCCTCGCGCAGTTCGCGGAAGTTGTAGATCTCGCCGTTGAAGACGATGGTCAGCGATCCATCCGCCGTCGACATCGGCTGCTGGCCGCCGGCAAGGTCGAGGATCGCCAGGCGCCGATGTGCGAGGTATACGCCGGCATCCATGTCGACAGCGAAGCCTTCGCCGTCGGGGCCGCGATGGCGGATGCGGTCGGCCATGCGGCGCAGCACATCCGCGTCGCCTTGGCCGAAGAAGCCGGCGATTCCGCACATGTCAGGGCGTACCCGTTTGCGCGCGCACGACGCGTGCGACGCGGTACACCGGCTTCGCCTGCGATTCGTGATAGGTGCGATTGAGCATTTCGGCAAGCAGGCCCATCAGGATGCTGAGCACGCCGACGGCGCCGAGGAAGACCGCCAGCAGCGGCAGCGGCGTCTGGATCAGCGACACGCCGCCGAACACCTTCAGGCCGAGCGCCCACAATCCGGCCAGCATCGAGCAGGCGATGGCGAGCAGGCCGAAACCGCCGAACACGTAGATCGGCTTGCCGGAATAGCGGAACAGGAACTTCACCACGAGCAGGTCGAGCAGCACCTTGACGACGCGCTCCATGCCGTACTTCGACTCGCCGTGTACGCGCGCGTGGTGCTGCACGGGGATTTCGGCGACGCGCGCGCCGTTCCAGGCCGCGTAGATCGGCACGAAGCGGTGCATCTCGCCGTACAGCTTCACGCCGTCGAGGATGTCGCGGCGATACGCCTTCAGCGAGCAGCCGTAGTCGTGCAGGCGTACGCCGGAAACGCGCGAGATCAGCCCGTTGGCGAGGCGGCTCGGCAGGTTGCGCTTGATGGCATGGTCCTGGCGGTCCTTGCGCCAGCCGGATACGACGTCGAAACCTTCGTCGAGCTTGTCGAGCAGGCGGCCGATGTCGGCTGGGTCGTTCTGCAGGTCGCCATCCATTGGCACGATGATCTCGCCACGCGCGTGGTCCATGCCGGCCATCATCGCCGCGGTCTGGCCAAAATTGCGCGGAAAATGCACCACGGTGACGCGCGTATCGTTCGCAGCGATCGCGTCCAGCGCGGCGGCGGAACCGTCCGTGCTGCCGTCATTGACCAGCACGAGTTCCCACGACCTGCCGAGCACTTCCAGCGCCGTGCGCACGCGTTCGTACAGCGGCGCGATGTTGTCCCGTTCGTTGTAGATCGGCACGCTGACCGTGATGTAGGGCGATTCGCAGTCGCGAACCCCGGCCATCTCCGGTGTGGGAAACTCCATCAGTTCAAGCCTCCTTGAGTTCTGCCAGGTCGCGGTACAGTTCCAGCGCCTGCGGATTCGCCAGCGCGTCGGTGTTCTTCACGACGACACCGTGGATCGTGTCGCGTACCGCGATCTCGGTGATCTTGCCGGAGATCGTGCGCGGGATGTCTGCGATCTGCAGGATCTTCGCCGGCACGTGGCGCGGCGTCGTGTTCGCTCGGATCTGCTTGGCGATGCGCGCGCGCAGCTCGTCGTCGAGCACCAGCCCTTCGCGCAAGCGCACGAACAGTATCACGCGTTCGTCGTCGCCCCAGTGCTGGCCGATAGCGACCGATTCGAGCACTTCCGGCACCTGTTCGACCTGGCGGTAGATTTCCGCGGTGCCGATACGCACGCCACCGGGATTGAGCGTGGCGTCCGACCGGCCATAGATGATGATGCCATCGTGTGCGGTCAGCAGCGCGTGGTCGCCGTGGCACCACGTGTTCGGCACGCGCGAGAAATACGCGGCGCGGTACTTCGCGCCGTCCGCGTCGTTCCAGAAGAACACCGGCATGGCCGGGAAAGGTGCGGTGCAGGCAAGCTCGCCTTTCTCGCCGCGCACCGGCTTGCCTGCGTCGTCGAGGATCTCGACCTTCATGCCGAGTCCGCGACATTGCAGCTCGCCGCGGTAGACCGGCAGCACCGGACTGCCAAGCGCGAAGCAGGAGATGATGTCGGTGCCGCCGGAAATCGAGGCAAGCAGCACGCGATCCTTGATGTCGCGATAGACGTAGTCGTAACTCTCCGGTGCGAGTGGCGAGCCGGTCGACAGGATCGTCTTCAGATGCAGCAGTTTGTGCGTCTCGCTCGGCTTCACGCCGGCCTTCTCGATCGCACTCAGCCACTTCGCACTGGTGCCGAACACGCTGATGCCGACCTCGTCGGCGAGGTCCCACAACGCGTTGCCGTCCGGGTGCGAGGGCGAGCCGTCGAACAGCACCAGGGTGGCGCCGACCGCGAGGCTGGACACGAGCCAGTTCCACATCATCCAGCCGCAGGTCGTGTAGTAGAAGATGCGGTCTTCGCGCTTGAGATCGGTGTGCAGTACCAGTTCCTTGAGATGCTGGATCAAGGTGCCGCCCGCGCCGTGCACGATACACTTCGGCACGCCGGTGGTGCCGGACGAATACATGATGTACAGCGGGTGATCGAACGGCAGCGCTTCGAAGGTGAGTGCGTGTTCCTCACTGCCGGTGAAATCGGGCCACGCGACCGCGTTGTGCAGGCCGTCGAGCTTCAGCGGTTCGCCGCTGTACGGGACCACGACGAGTTTTTCGACACTCGGCAATTCGCCGAGCACTCCGCGGATCTTGTCGAGGCAGTCGAAGCGCTTGCCGCCATAGCCGTACATGTCCGCGGTGAACAATACCTTCGGCGCGATCTGGCCGAAGCGATCGACCACGCCACGGATGCCGAAATCCGGCGAGCACGACGACCATGTCGCGCCGAGCGAGGTGGTCGCCAGCATCGCGATCACGGTTTCGGGAATGTTGGGCAGGAAACCGGCGACGCGGTCGCCAACGCCCACGCCGGCGTCCTTCAGCGCGTGCGCCAAGCGAGCGACTTCGGCATGCAGTTCCGCATAGGTCAACTCGCGCTTGTGGCCCCATTCGTTGCGGAACACTATCGCTATGCGGTCGTCCTTGTAGCGCAACAGGTTCTGCGCGAAGTTCAAGGTGACATTCGGAAACCAGCGCGCGCCCGGCATCTTTTCGCGATCGACCAGCGCCGGCTCCATTTCGCCGTGCGCGCGGATGCCGCAAAACTCCCACACCAGCGACCAGAACCTTTCCGGATGGCGGATCGAGAAGTCATACAGCGGCGCGTACCGGCGGATGTCCTCGTTGCCGGTGCTTTCACGCACAAAACGCATGAAGCGGTTGAGGTTTGCGCGCTCGATCCGCTCCGCGCCAGGTTCCCAGATCGGTTTGTTCATGGACGATCCAAAGTGTGAGGACATGCGTTCCTGCAGATTGTCGATTCCGTCGATCGCCCGCGCGCACTGACGTGGCGGCCGTACGCGCTTCGCGGAGAAGGTGGTGCGTGAGTCGCGCCCGAGCGCATCGCGTGCCCCTGCCGTGCTGCCTGACGCCGCCCACGCAGATGGGCCCGATTATCCAGCATGGCATCGTGAGCCGCCAGCGAACCAGCACACGAATACGTCGTTCGAGAAATTCTTCTGCTCGCCCGTACGTGCGGTTTCGAAAATCCGGGATTTCCGCTGTGCGAGGCGCCGGCTTTGTCGAGTCCGAAGTGGCCGTTCGTCGCCGCATTGTCCAAAAAAAAACGCCGGCGCGTGGCCGGCGTCTTCGTTGATCGAAAATGGCGATGCTCAGCCGATCAGCAGATCTTTTTCCTTCTTGCCCGCCGACAGCGCGGCGTGGAACCAGCGCGGGCGCTTGCCACGGCCGCTCCAGGTCTGGCTGTGATCGGCCGGGTTGCGATACTTCGGTTTGACCTTGCTGCGCGCCTTGCCGCCGCGTGTGCCGGGTGCACGACCGAGCACTTCATCGAGTCCGAAACCTTCTGCCTTGACCAGCGCATTGATCTTGTCGCGCAGCTTGGAGGCCTTTTCCTTCACCAGTTCTTCCTGGCGTGCGGTGGCGCGCGCGATCAGGTCGGAAAGCTGGTTGTGGTTGAGGGACTTGAGATCGATCGCCATGCTTTCTACCTCTTTTGAATATCGGATGATGGACTCGCACTGCGCGCAATTCGCGGCGCAGTCGGATTGAAAATCGTTTCCCCCTGCTCAAGATATTAGCAATTCGATACGAGAGTGACTAGGTGTCGTGTGGCACATGCGCAATGGATCGGCATTAGCGGCGCCAATGCACGATAGTGCCTGAGTCCATTCAGATATCGTCCCGACTCGGATTCGATCACGGATCGCGAATGCGCAGTGTGATCGCGCGCACGCAAACATTGGCGGCGTATCGCGCTCTCGCGTCTGCAACCACCGCCGGGAATGGCGGCGATTTGCTTCCGCATTCAGGCGAACAGGCGCAGTAATTCGTCCCTGTCGACCGCCCGGTTTTCGTTTTCATTGCGACGGCGATATTCGAATGTGCCGGCGGCGAGACCGCGTTCGCTGACGACGATGCGATGCGGAATGCCGATCAATTCGATATCCGCAAACATCGGCCCCGGGCGCAGGCCGCGATCGTCGAGCAATGCCTCGATGCCGCGTGCGGACAATTCTTCGTGCAGCGCTTCAGCGGCTGCGCGCACTTCGGCGTTCTGCGCCGCGTTGATCGGGCAGATCGCGACGTGCCACGGCGCCATCGGTTCCGGCCAGACGATGCCGGCGTCGTCATGGTTCTGCTCGATCGCGGCGGCGACGATGCGGCTGACGCCGATGCCGTAGCAGCCCATCTGCATGACCTGCGCCTTGCCGCCGTCGTCGAGCACGGTGGCGCCGAGCGCTTGGGCGTACTTGTCGCCGAGCTGGAACACGTGGCCGACCTCGATGCCGCGCGCGATCTTCAACGTGCCCTGGCCATCCGGAGAGGCATCGCCCTCGACCACCTTGCGCAGGTCGGCGACACGCGTGATGCGCGCATCCCGCTCCCAGTTCGCTCCGCGGTAGTGGGTGCCGTCCTGATTGCCGCCGCAGACAAAGTCGGCGACGAGCGCGGCGCTGCGGTCGACGATGACCGGGATCGATTCGGGCAAGCCGGCCGGGCCGATGAAGCCGGGCTTGGTGCCGGTCACGCGCACGATGTCAGCCTCGTCGGCAAGTGTGGATTCGCCGGGCAATTCGGCCAGTTTTGCCGCCTTGACCTCGTTGACCTCGTGGTCGCCGCGCACGCACAGCGCGACGAGTCCGTCCTTGCCGCGCACGAGCAGGGTCTTGATGCACTGCTCCGGCTTGACGCCGAGGAACGCGCTGACCTCGTCGATGGTCTTCTGCGTTGGCGTGGCGATGCGTTCGAGTGTGGCGACCGCGGCGGGGCGCGCATCCGTCGGCGCCAGCGCTTCGGCCATCTCGACATTGGCGGCATAGCTGGAACCGGTCGAGAACGCGATCGCATCTTCGCCGGAATCGGCCAGCACCTGGAACTCATGGCTGGCATTGCCGCCGATCGCGCCGGTATCCGCCTGCACGGCGCGGAACTCGAGGCCGAGTCGCGTGAAGATGCGACCATAGGTGTCGTACATGACGCGGTATTCGCGGTCGAGGCAATCGGCCGTGAGATGGAACGAATATGCGTCCTTCATCAGGAATTCGCGTGCGCGCATGACGCCGAAGCGCGGACGGATCTCGTCGCGGAACTTGGTCTGGATCTGGTAAAAATTGACCGGCAATTGCTTGTAGCTCTTCAGCTCCTGGCGCGCGAAATCGGTGACGACTTCCTCATGCGTCGGGCCGTAGCAATAGGCAGCTTCCTTGCGATCCTTGATCTTCAGCAACTGACCGCCGAACTTTTCCCAGCGCCCGGTTTCCTCCCACAGTTCCTTCGGCTGGATCGACGGCATCAACATCTCGACCGCGCCGGCGCGATTCATTTCTTCGCGCACGATGTTCTCGACCTTGCTCAACACGCGCAGGCCTAGCGGCGACCAGGTGTAGATGCCGGCGGCGAGCTTGCGGATCATGCCGGTACGCAGCATCAGCCGATGACTGGCGATTTCCGCGTCGGCGGGGACTTCCTTGACGGTGGAGAGGTGAAAGCGGGAGAGGCGCATGGGAACCCAAAGTTCGGCACGGAACCACGGATTCTAGCAGCCGCCCCGCGGGCGGCGCCGCATAGCGCCGGATCGAGGCAATAGGGGCGCAGGCGATTGGCGATGCGCCCAGGGGCGCGTCAGTGTGCAGCGCAGAACAGCTTGATTTGCTGGTTCGACTTCTCGACCTGCGCGGCATGGTTCTTCGCGGCGTCGGCGTCGACCGGCTGGCCTTCCGCGTCCACCGCGATCTTCTGCGCATCGAGGTTCGTGAGGTTCTTCTTCGCGATCTCGCAGTTGCGCTTGATGTCTTCCGGCGCGTAGCCGGCAGCCGCGGCAAGCGCCGGACCGCCCGACGGCGCGGCGTCGGCCTTCTGCTGCTCATCGGCATCGCTGGCGGTGGTCACGCCACCTTTGACCTTGAGCTTCTGCGCCTTCGTCACGTTCGCCGGTGGCGGGGAATCGGAGAAGTGCTTGACGCCGTTGGCATCGGTCCAAGAGTACATGTCGGCGGCTGCGGCGGGCAGGCAGACGGCAAGCAGGGCGGGCAGGATCCAGTTGCGTTTCATCGATAGACCTTCGCGGTGCCCAGGGTGGCACGTTGGCTGCGCGACTGGATATCACCACACGCGCCCGGACACAAGCAGGAATCGCCCGTAGTGGCGATCACGGTACACTTGTGCGACCTTCCCTCAAGCTGGCGCTGATCGACATGGCCGACACTTCGACCGGAGCGCGCAAGCCGCCGCGCGGGATCTACCTGCTGCCGAACCTGTTCACGACCGGTGCGATGTTTGCCGGCTTCTACGCGATCATCGCCAGCATTGGCGGCCGCTACACGGAGGCCACGGTAGCCGTGTTCGTCGCCGCGATCCTCGATGGCCTCGACGGGCGCGTCGCGCGCCTGACCGGAACGCAGAGCGACTTTGGCGTGCAATACGATTCGCTGTCCGACCTCGTCAGCTTCGGCTTGGCGCCGTCGCTGGTGCTCTACACGTGGTCGTTGTCGGCGCTGAAGGCGTACGGCTCCGGCTGGGGCAAGCTTGGCTGGGCTGCGGCATTCATCTACGCTGCCTGCGCTGCGTTGCGGCTGGCGCGCTTCAACACCCAGGTCGGTGTCGCCGACAAGCGCTATTTCCAGGGGCTGGCCAGCCCGGCCGCGGCCGGCTTGTGCATGTCCTTCGTGTGGGCGATCGAATCCGGCAGCCTCGGCTTCACGTCGAGCGAGATGGACTTCGTCACGCCGGTCGTCGCCATCGTCGCCGGCCTTTTGATGGTCAGTCGCGTGCGCTACTTCAGTTTCAAGGCGTGGCCGAAGTCGGACCGCGTGCCGTTCATCTGGATCCCGGCGGCGATGCTGATCCTCGTGGCGCTTGCGGTCGACCCGCCCCGCGTGCTGTTCGGCATTGCCGTGTTGTATGTGCTGTCAGGGCCGGCGATGACGCTGTGGGGACTGCGCCAGAAACGCAGCAGCCGGCGCGCCCTGCGCGGCATCGGCAAGGACAGCGAATGAGCGACGCGCGCGCCGAGGCTTCCGCTCAGCGCGCCATGGATGCGGCAGGATCTGCGCGTCCGAAGGAAGCCGACACGCTGGCCTTTCTCGCCCAACTGTCGCAGGAGCTGGCGGTCTCGCTCGACTTGCGCCGGACGATGCCGCAGGCGATCACCCGCGTCGCCGACTTCATGGAGGCCGAGGCGGCCTCGCTGTTTCTGCTCGATGCCGCCGGTGACGTGCTCGAATGCCGCATCTGCGTCGGCCCGGTCGACATCAACGGCGTCCGCCTTGGCGTAGGCCAGGGCGTGATCGGCCGCGCGGTCGCCGAGAACGCGACGCAGATCGTCGTGGACGCGGCGACCGACCCACGCGTCTGGCGCGCAGCCGACGATGACAGCGGCTTCGTCACGCGCAGCCTGATCTGTGCGCCGCTGCGCACCGCGGCAGGTCCGATCGGCGCGATCGAGATCGTCAACCGCCGCGACGGCACGCCGTTCTCGATGCTCGACGCCGAACTGCTCGACCTCGTCGCCGCACCGGCCGCACTGGCGATCAACAACGCGCGCATGGCCGGCAACCTGCTCGAACAGCAGCGCCTGAAACGCGAATTCGACCTCGCCAGGCGCATGCAGAAATCGCTGCTGCCCAAACGCCAGCGCGGCGGCTTCCCGGTCGTCGGCATCAACCGACCGGCGCACGAGATTTCCGGCGACTTCTACGACTATTTCGAACTCGCCGACGGCCGCATCGGTTTCGTCGTCGGCGACGTTTCCGGCAAGGGTCTCGACGCTGCGCTGCTGATGGTGCGTGCGGCCAGCCTGCTGCGCTGGGCCGGCAAGGACGGCCTCGCGCCGGATCGCTGGCTCGCGCGGGCGAACGCGGAACTGTGCGAGACCAGCCAGGATGGCCGTTTCGTCTGCGCGCTGGTCGGCTATTGCGATCGCGCGGCCACGCGCGTTCATTTCGCCGGTGCCGGCTTCCCGCCGGTGCTGGTGCATCGCGCGGATGCTTTCGCCGATTACGGATCCGGCGGCCCGCCACTCGGCATCGTTCCGGACGCGACGTTCGACGAGCACGACATCGCGCTCGACGGTGGCACGCTGTACGCATTTTCCGATGGTGCGACCGACGTGCGCGATGCCACCGGCCAGCGCATTGGCGACGCCGGAGTGCGCGAGCTGATCGCCCGTCATGCCGGCGCCGCGCCCGAGGCGCGCCTGCGTGGCCTGCTGGCCGATCTCAAGCGCCTGCATCTGGTCGACGACACCACTTTGCTGATGGTCGGTGCGCCGCAGGCGGCACGCTCGGAACTGCTGCTCGAACGCCACGTGCCGGCCCGCGCAGAGGAAATGCGCGCGTTGCGCGGCGCGATTCGCTGCGCCCTGGATGGACTCGGCATCGAGCCGGACTTGCGCGATCGCCTCGTGCTTGCAGTCGACGAGGCCTGCACCAACATCATCCGTCACGGCTACGGTGCGGAGTGCGGCGGCGATATCGGTTTGCGCATGCTGCGCGACGACACGCTGCTGCGCTTCGAACTGACCGACACCGCGCCCTGCGTCGACCCGAGCAGCATCCAGCCCAAGCCGCTCGGCGAATGCCGCTGCGGCGGTCTCGGGCTGGCGCTGATCGACGAGGTCATGGACGACTGGCACATCGAGCCCGCGCGCGCCGGCCGCGGTAACCGGCTGATCCTGCGCAAGCGCATCGATGTAATCGGCAACGAGGAGGCGAACGAGGCATGAGCGACAATCCGAACAGTGTGGCCAGCGAAGTCCACGACGGTTACGCGCTGGTGCGGCTCAGCGGCGAGGTGGACCTGTCGTGGTCGCAGACCGTGCGCCGCGCCGTGCTCGACGCGCTCGCCGGCCATGCCGTGGTTGGCGTCGACCTGTCCGCGGTCAGCTACATCGATTCGTCCGGCATCGCCGCATTGGTCGAAGGTTTCCAGCAGGCGCGTGCGCACGGCGGCCGCTTCGTGCTGGTCGCGGTCAGCGACGCGGTACGCGCGGTGCTCGAACTCGCGCGGCTCGATCGCGTGTTCGTGCTGGTCGCCACGCAAGACGCGGTGCTGGTCGCCGCGTGAACGCGCTGGCGGGCATCGGCCGCAGCACGCTCGACGCGCTCGGTGGCGTCGGCTACGCCGCGATGCTGCTGCTCGAAGCGCTGTATTTCACGTTCGTCGGCTGGCGCATCGGCCAGCCGTTGCGCCTCGCCGCGGTCGCGCGCCAGATGCGCGAGATCGGCGTCGACGCATTGCCGATCGTCGCACTGCTCGGCTTCACCGTCGGCCTGATGCTCGGCATTCAGTTCATCGCGTCGCTGTCCGAATTCGGTGCGCAGTCTCAGGTCGTCGTCGCGGTCGCGAAATCGGTCACGCGCGAGTTCGGCGCGCTGATCACCGCGATTCTGGTTGCCGGTCGATCCGGTTCGGCGCTGGCGGCGCGCATCGGCTCGATGAGCGTGTCGCAGGAAGTCGACGCGCTCAGCGTCATCGGCATCGAACCGGTGCGCTACCTCGTTGCGCCGGCGCTGCTCGCGATGCTGGTCATGCTGCCGGCGCTGACGATCTTCGCCGACGCGGTCGCGATCTTCGGCGCGGCGCTGTACAGCGCGCCGGCGCTGAACGTGACGCCGAGCGCGTACCTGCTGCAGACGATGTCGCTGCTGTCGCCGGGCGATGTGTGGCAGGGCCTCGCCAAAAGCGTCGTGTTCGCACTGCTGATAACGCTGATCGGCGTCAGTACAGGGTTCTCGGTGACGGGTGGCGCGGAAGGTGTGGGCCGCGCGACGACACGTGCGGTGGTGTTGTCGATCTGCTGGATCATCGTGGTCGACATGGTGTTTTCGTTCTTTTTGAATCGATGACATGACCGAAATCGTCGTTCCACCGTTGATCGATTGCGCGCGCGTGCTCCACTACGCAATCGTGGACGAAACCGTTCGGTACACGCCGAAGAACCAAATTTTTTCGGGTGGTATTGAGCTTGGTGCGGTCCCTCGACTTGCGATCGTGCGCAACCTCGTCGACGACGTCATTATGCTGCTCCACTGCGACGAAGAATGGACCTCGCTCGGCGTTTCAGGCGGCGGAAGTGCCGAGGGCGCAATGGCGTATGCAAATCGTCGTTATGAGGGCCTTGAAGGAAAGTGGCATAAGGCACCGTATTGCGAAGCGGAATTTGCAAAGGCCGTCGCGGACGAATATCGCGATCAGCGATGCTCGTTCTGCGGCCGATACCACTTTCAGATCGATGCGCTGATGGTGGCAGGCGATCGTGCGATGATTTGTGGCGAGTGCGTTGAACGGCTCCATTCCGCGCTTTCGGGAGGAATGGAGTTTTCGACGTGAATGCGCAGTCCTTGATCGAAGTCGAACAACTCGAAGCCTGGTACGGCCGCCGGCGCGTGTTGCACGGCGTCGACTTCGCGGTCAACGCGGGCGAGATCCGCGTGATCATGGGCGGTTCGGGTTCGGGAAAAAGTACGTTGTTCCGGCATCTGCTCGGCCTGCAACGACCCGTGAGCGGCAGCGTGAAACTGTTCGGTGTGGATCTCGGCGACGCGAGCGAACGCGAACTGCTCGATGTGCGCAAACGCATTGGCGTGTCATTCCAGGGCGGCGCGTTGCTGACCTCGCTGACGGTCGGTGAGAACGTCGCGTTGCCGTTGCGCGAACACACCACGCTCGACGAATCGACGATCCGCATCATGAGCCGGCTCAAGCTCGAGGTCGTCAATCTCGGCGGTTTCCAGGACCTGATGCCGAGCCAGCTTTCCGGCGGCATGGTCAAGCGCGCGGCGTTGGCGCGCGCGATCGTGATGGACCCGCGCCTGCTGTTCTTCGACGAACCCTCGGCCGGACTCGATCCGGTCGTTTCCGCGGAACTGGACGAGCTGATCCTGCGCCTGCGCGATGCACTGCGCATGACGATCGTGGTCGTCACGCACGAGCTCGAAAGCGCGTTCAAGATCGCCGACACGATCACCGTGCTGGATGCCGGCGAGATATTGATGACCGGGCCGGTTGCCGCGGTGCGCGCGTCGCAGAACGAGCGCATCCAGGATCTGCTGAACCGGCGGCCGCGCGAGGTGCCGGTCGATGCGGACGCCTACCTCCGGCGCTTGACCGAAGAGGAAGCCTGATAAAGTGCGGGCAAGGGGTATGCCGTGAAACGCGACACCATCAACTACACGCTGGTCGGCGCGGTCGTCGTCGGCGCGCTCGTTCTGCTGCTGGTCGGCCTCGCGCTGATCACCGGACGCGGCGTCGCCAGCGACGACTATGTCGTGCGCTATCGCAACGTGACCGGGCTGCGCTACGGCGCGCCGGTGTTCTACCAGGGCTACCGCATCGGTGCGGTCGGCGCTGTCGCGCCGGAACGCGATGCGCACGGCACACGCTACAAGGTCACACTGGCGATCCGCCACGACTGGCCGATCCCGGTCGACAGCCCGGCGCGGTTGCAGTCGAGCGGACTGCTCGCCGATGTTTCGATTGGCATCCGCGAAGGCGCCAGCCACGACATGCTCAAGCCCGGTGGCGAGCTGAAGGGCGAGGAGGGCGCCGACATCTTCGCGGCGATGAACGAACTCGCGGGCGAGATCAGCACGCTGACGCGTACGCAGATCTCGCCGCTGATCGCGACCTTGTCGCAGCGCGTCGACTCGATCACCGGCGCTATCGACCAGGGTGCGCCGCTGATCCTCGATCGCACGCGCGAACTGCTCGACCGCATGAATCGCGCCTCCGACGCGTTGAACGACGTGCTGAAGCCGGAGAACCGCGCCGCGGTCGGCGCCATCCTCGGCGAGGTCAAGGGCCTCAGCGCGGAGCTACGCAAGACGCGCGCGACGCTCGATGGCGCGCTCGGCGAGATCGATGGCGTCGTGAAGGAAAACCGCGCCGACGTGCGCCGTTCGGTGCAGGATCTCGCCAGCGTGCTGCAGTCGCTGTCGAGCCGCATGGATGTGATCACCCATCACCTCGAATCGTCGAGTCGCAACCTCGACGAATTCAGCCGCGAAATCCGCCGCAGTCCGAACCGGCTGATCCTCGCGCCGAAGGCCGACAAGCTGCAGGAGGAGCCGCAATGACGCCGCGTTCGATTCTGCTGCTCGTCGCGGTAGTGCTGGCCGGCTGCGGTGCGCCAACGATTCCGGACTTCACCTACTACCGCCTGCCGCATGCGGACAAGCTCGACGCGCTGCCGGCGCCACTGTTCAACGAGCCGGTGGTTGTCGAGGCATTCGGTGCGGACGGGCTGTATGCGGATCAGGCGCTGATCTACGCGCTCGATTCCGGTGCGCAGGAGCTGCGCCAGTACCACTATCAGTTGTGGACCGATCCACCGACGCGCATCCTGCAGCGGCGCCTGATCCTGCAACTGCGTGACGCAAGGGTCGCTGCCCAGGTCACCGACCAGATGCCGGCGAGCGAGCCGGCAGTCCGCATCTCCGGCGTGATCCTGCGCTTCGATCGCGTGCCGGATGTGGCAGGCGGATTCGGGGTGGTGGTCGCGCTGAAATTGCGTGTTTCCGACAAGGGTGGCAGGCCCCTGCTCGACGAGTACTATCGCGCCGAGAATCCCGCCCTTGGCAAGGGCGTCAAGGCCAGCGTCGATGCCTACGGTGTGGCGCTCGATACGATCTTCGCGCAGTTCTATGCCGACCTGCGCCAACATGGAGTTCCTGTTCATGCTGGATGAGCGTCGCCTGCTGCTGCTTGCCGAGATGGGCATCGATGTCTATCTGCCGCGTGCCATCTCTGCGCCGCTGGTGCAGCCCGATGCGCGCGTGGCACCGGCGCAGGAGGCGATGCCGGCAGTTTCGGCATCGCCGGTCTCGGCGTCGCCGAGCGCGTCGTTCGTGCCGGTGTTGTTGCTGGCCGAGCGCTCGTCGCGCGGCGTGGAAGTTTTTTTGGCGGACATCGCGCGCACGCTCGTATTTGCGCAGGTCGAATCCGCGCTCGCCGATGCGGCCGAGGAATCCACGCTGGCGACGGCGTCCGTGCTGGTCATGTTCGGCGATGCGCATGCGCGCGTAGTCGGCGCGCTGCTGCCGGCACAGCGCCAGCGCGAACTCGGCTGGATCGTCACCGGCACGCCGGCGTCGCTGGTCGGCAATGCGCGCGCCAAGCGCGCATTGTGGAGCGAGCTCAAGCGCGTGCTGCGCGCATTGGCGCGAGGCTGAGCCGAGCGTGGTCGCGATCCTGAAATCCAAGCCGGCCGAATTTCGCCGCATGCAGGCGGGTGATCTCGACCGTGTCGCCGCGATCGAAGCGGCGGCGTATGAGTTTCCGTGGAGCCGCGCGATCTTTCACGACTGCCTGCGAGCCGGCTACGAGTGCTGCGTGCTGGTCTCCGACACCGCGATCATCGGGTATGGCGTGTTGTCGAGCGGTGCGAACGAGTCGCACATCCTCAATGTCTGCGTCACGCCGACCGAACACGGCAAGGGGCATGGCCGACGCATCGTCAATCGCCTGCTCGACTTTGCGCGGTGGCATCGCAGCGAGCGCGTGTTCCTTGAAGTGCGCCCATCCAATCCGCATGCGATTGCGCTGTACGAGTCGATGGGTTTCAACGAATTCGGTCGTCGTCCGAACTACTACCCGTCGAGGAAGGGCCGCGAGGACGCGCTGGTCATGGCGATGGAGCTGCTGTCGGAGCCGTCGGCCGGCTGAGCGGAGCATGTTCCGCGGGCCGGGCCGCGGTCTCGCCAGCGATGGTGTCATCGAACGTGGCATCGAACGTGCGCGCCATGGATTTCCATGCATCGGTCCAGCCGGTCACTTCGACCGAGGTGACCGGGGTCTCGCGCATCATCGAATCGACGAAGCCCGTGAACCCGGCGGGAAAGCGGACGCGTATGTGTTGCCACAGTGCGCTGAAACCGGGTGTCGAACATTGCGAGCGCAAGTGGCCGAGGATCGACGCGTACTGGTCGTCGCCGAGCATGCCGTCGCGATGCTGGTAGTAGCTGTCCTCGAAATGCAGGAACAGCGGATACATGCTCCACAGGTAGCGATGGCATTCGACCGGGTCGAGCCTCGGGTCGCCGGCGTGGCCGCGCAGAATCAGCGCGGCGGTATCGGGTTGCGCGATGTACTGCAGCCATGCACCGATCTGCTCCGCACGGCCGCGGTCCATTTTCGAGCGCTGGATCTTCGCGCCCTGACGTACCTGCAAAGCGAGGTAGGCCAGCGAAACCAGCACCGCGAGGCTGCTGATCACGCTGGCGATGTTGACGAGCGTCGAAAGACTGATGCGCGGGCCTCCCGGCGAGCCGGCGTCGGCCAGCTTAGAGCGTGGCCAGTCGCACCGCTTGTTCGCGCAGTCCCGCAACGGTCGAACCGAATTCGGCCAGGCGCTGCCGCTCCTGTTCGACCACCGCGGGTGGCGTCCTTTCGCCGAAATTCGCCAGCTTGGTGCTGCATTTCGCGATCTCGCCGTCGATGCGCTTGATCTCCTTGTCGAGGCGCAGCTTCTCGGCATCGAGGTCGATCAGGCCGGCGAGCGGGATCAGCAATTTCATCTCGCCGACGATTGCCGCGGCCGACGCCGGTTCCGCCTCGCTACCGTCGAGCCAGCGCTGCGATTCGGTGCGTGCGAGGAATGCGATCTGCGCGCCGAACTTCTCGGTGCGCGCGCGATCGAGCGCGTTGCCGTTGGCGAACAACAGCGGGATCGTCTTGCCCGGTGCGATATTCATCTCGCCGCGGATGCGGCGGATCTGGCCGAGCACGGCCTTGAGCCATTCGATCTCGGCGCTGGCTGCGTCGTCGGTCGCGAAGTCGGCAGCGCGCGGATACACCTGCGTCGAGATGCTGCCCGCGGTGATGCCGAGCTTCGACGCCACCTCCTCACTCCAGATTTCCTCGGTGATGAACGGCATGATCGGATGCAGTGCGCGCAGCACCGCTTCGAGCACGACCAGCAAGGTATGGCGCGTCGAATCCACAGCCGCAACATCGCTGCCGTTCAACGCCGGCTTGGCCAGTTCGAGGAACCAGTCGCAGTAGTCGTTCCATACGAATTCGTACAGCGCCTGCGCGAGCAGGTCGAAACGGTAGCTCGCGAAATGCGTTTCGACGTCCGCGAGCATGTGGTGCAGGCGGGTCAGGATCCAGCGCTCGGCTTCGGTTGAGGGCTGCGCGGCCGTCGCGGCAGTCGACGCGCCTTCAACGTTCATCAACACGAAGCGCGCCGCATTCCACAACTTGTTGCAGAAATTGCGGTAGCCGTCGGCGCGCTTCAAGTCGAAGTTGATCGTGCGGCCGTAGGTCGCCAGCGCGGCGAACGTGAAGCGCAGCGCGTCTGCGCCGACCGGTGCGATGCCGCTCGCGTATTCCTTGCGGATGCGTTTCTCGACCTTCTCGCGCACCTGCGGGATAAGCAGCGAAGCGGTCGACTTCTTCACCAGCGATTCCAGATCGATGCCGTCGATCAGGTCGAGCGGGTCGATCGTGTTGCCCTTCGACTTCGACATCTTCTGGCCTTCCGCATCACGCACGATCGCGTTGATGTAGACCTCGCGGAACGGCACCTGGCCGGTGAAGTACTGCGTCGCCATGACCATGCGCGCGACCCAGAAGAAGATGATGTCGAAGCCGGTGACGAGCACGTCGCTCGGCACGAACGCCTTGAAGCTTTCCCATTCGGCGGCGCGCTCCGGCGTGTCGCCGGGCCAGCCCATCGTCGAGAACGGCCACAGCGCGGACGAGAACCAGGTGTCGAGCACGTCGTCGTCCTGGCGCAGTGCGCCGACCGGCGCGACGGCCGCATGCGCGCGCGCATCGGCCTCGTCCTCGCCGACGAAGATGTTGCCGGCTTCGTCGTACCACGCCGGAATCTGATGGCCCCACCAGAGCTGGCGACTGACGCACCAGTCCTGGATGTTCTCCAGCCACTGGTTGTAGGTCGTCGACCAGTTTTCCGGCACGAACTTGATCGCGCCATCGCGCACCGCGGCGAGTGCGGGTTCGGTGATCGCCTTGCGCCCGCCAGGCCCCGGCTTGCCGTCGACACGCGTGTCGCTGGTCAAGTCGAGGAACCATTGGTCGGTCAGCATCGGTTCGATGATCGCGTCGGTGCGCTGGCTGACCGGCACCTGCAATTTGTGCTTCTTCGTCTCGATCAGCAGGCCCGCGGCTTCGAGATCGGCCAGCACTGCCTTGCGCGCGACGAAGCGATCCATGCCGCGGTATTTCGCCGGCGCGTTGTCGTTGATCTTCGCGTCGAGGGCCAGGATCGTGATTGGCGTGAGCTGATGGCGCGCGCCAATTTGCCAGTCGTTGAAATCGTGCGCCGGCGTGATCTTGACGCAGCCGGTGCCGAACTCGCGGTCGACGTAGTCGTCGCCGATGACCGGAATCTCGCGATCGCTCAGCGGCAACTTCAGCGTCTTGCCGATCAGCGCCTGATAGCGTTCGTCGTCCGGATGCACGGCCACGGCAACGTCGCCGAGCATCGTTTCCGGCCGTGTCGTCGCGACGACGAGGCCTTCGCCACCATCACTGGCCGGATAACGGATCGACCACAGCGAGCCGTCCTTTTCCTGATTGTCGACTTCGAGATCGGACACCGCCGTCATCAGCAGCGGGTCCCAGTTCACGAGGCGGCGGCCGCGATAGATCAGGCCATCGCGATACCACTGCACGAACACGCGGCGCACCGCGGCGGACAGGCCCGCGTCCATCGTGAAACGTTCGCGCGACCAGTCGACCGAAGCGCCGAGACGGCGCATCTGGTTCGTGATCGTCGAGCCGGATTCCTCTTTCCATTCCCACACGCGCTCGACGAACTTCTCGCGGCCAAGGTCGTGGCGCGATTGGCCTTTCGCGGCGAGCTGGTTCTCGACGATCTTCTGCGTCGCGATGCCGGCATGGTCGGTGCCACCCTGCCACAAGGTTCTGAAGCCGCGCATGCGGTGGTAGCGCGTCAGCGCATCCATGATCGTCTGCTGGAACGCGTGGCCCATGTGCAAGGTGCCGGTCACGTTCGGCGGTGGCAGGAGAATGCAGTACGGTTCGCCGCTGGCGGCCGGCGCGAACAGGTTCTGCGCCTTCCAGGCGGCGTACCACTTCGATTCGATCTGGCCCGGTTCGAAACTCTTTTCCATGCGCTGCCGCGGACCGTGCGTGCGGCCCGCTCTCGTAGAGGGGGTCGTGCATTCTAGCGGCGCGCGCGACACGCTCCAAAGCGGTATCTTCCGACGACAGGCGAGGAGGGCAGGCAATGACGGCAGGCGTACACGTGATCGGGCACCCGCTCGTGCAGCACAAGCTGACCTTGCTGCGCAAGAAATCGACCAGCACGATCGAGTTCCGGCGCCTGCTCGGCGAGCTGTCCGCGCTGATGGCTTACGAGGTTACGCGGGACTTGCCGCTGCACGACATGGCGATCGAAACCCCGGTCGCAGACACGGTCGGGCATCTGATCGATGGCAAGAAAACCGTGTTCGTCGCGATCCTGCGCGCCGGCATAGGCATCCTCGACGGCATGCTCGGCGTGGTGCCGGGCGCGCGGGTCGGCCATGTCGGCCTGTATCGCGACGCACAGACGCTGCAAGCGGTCGAGTACTACTTCAGGATGCCGCGCGACATGCCCTCGCGCGACGCGATCGTGGTCGATCCGATGCTCGCGACCGGAAATTCCGCGGTCGCCGCGCTGGACCGGCTGAAGGAAACCCGGCCGCGTTCGATCCGTTTTGTCTGCCTCGTGAGTTGCCCGGAAGGCATCGCGAACTTGCGCGCGCGCCATCCCGACGTGCCGATCTTCACCGCCGCGATCGACCAGCGCTTGAACGACCACGGCTACATCGTGCCGGGGCTTGGCGACGCGGGCGACCGCTATTTCGGAACCCTGTAGGCCGCACGCCGCCTGCGGCCAATCTACATATCGTGCTTGCCGACCTCGAACCCGGCCGCCTTGTAGGTCTTCCAGCGCTCGCGCGAACCGAGCCGCTCGGATTCGTCGGCCGGCACCACTTCCAGCACGCGCTCGAACAGGCCCGGCGCACATTCCTCGCGCAAATTGATGACGAGCGCGCGATCGGGCGTCTGCGCATCCGGCGGCACGATCAGCACGGCGGTGATTGCGTCGTCGTCGCCGTCGCCGACGATCTGGTGCGGGATGAATGCGTTCTCGTCGAACTCCCACAGCTTCTCGTCGAGGGCCTCGGCCTCGGCGCGCGAACGCGTGAGGATCAGGGTCGGCTGCTCGGCCGCGAACGCGCGCTTGGCCAGTTCGCAGACCAGCAACAGCGGATCGTCGCGAAAGCGCGGTCTGGCGATCAGGTAGAAGTCGGCGCGTGGCATCGTGGCTACAACGTTGCAGCCGGAGCGCCCGCCCCGGACGTCAGCGCGAGCGAGAGGAACATGCCGACCATCATTGCCGCGATGCAGCCGAAGACGATGCCGAAGAAGCTCAGGATCGCCTGCCCGCGCTGACCGGCCGCGCGCGTCTTGTAAAGGTAGTACGGCACGAACACCGAGGTCAGCAACACGATGCCGACGTTCAGCCACCATGGTCGGCGGATCTGCAACTGGTGCGAATCGAGGCCGAGCCAGATGAAGCAGATCACCAGCACGGCGAGTTCGTAGACGATGTTCAGGCCGCTGTTGCGCAGACCGGCGATCGCCGCCTGTGCGTTTTCCGGTCGCGTCAATTCCGGATACAGCACCACCAGCAGGGCGCCGAACACCAGGTTGATGCCGAACGCAGCCGCGATCGCCTGCGTCTTGCGGCGCTGGATCGCGGTGTCGTCGACGGTCGTCATCATGCGCTGCGATCGATCAGGTACTGCGCCAGCAGCGGCACCGGGCGACCGGTTGCGAGACCCTTGCGGCCTTCGTCCCAGGCGGTGCCGGCGACGTCGAGATGCGCCCAGCGCTGGCCGTTGGTGAAGCGCGCGAGGAAACAACCGGCGGTGATCGCGCCGGCGTATTTGCCGCCGATGTTGGCGACGTCGGCGAAGCCGGAGTCGAGCTGGCCCTGGTAGTCGTCCCACAGCGGCAGGCGCCATGCGCGGTCGTGCGTGCGCGTGCCGGCGGTGAGCAGTTGCTCGGCGAGTTCGTCGTCCTTGGTCATCAAGCCGGATGCGTGCTTGCCCAGCGCGACGACGCAGGCGCCGGTCAGCGTGGCGGCGTCGATGATGACTTCGGGGTTGAACTTCTGTGCGTAAGTCAGCGCGTCGCACAGGATCAGGCGGCCCTCGGCGTCGGTATTCAGCACTTCGATCGTCAGGCCCGACATGCTGGTGAGGATGTCGCTCGGGCGGTATGCATTGCCATCCGGCATGTTCTCGACCGCCGGTACGATGCAAACCAGGTTGATAGGCAACTTCAGTTCAACAGCGGCGACGAATGCGCCGAGCACGCCGGCCGCGCCGCACATGTCGAACTTCATTTCCTCCATGCCGGCACCGGGCTTGAGCGAGATGCCGCCGGTATCGAAGGTGATGCCCTTGCCGACCAGCACGTACGGCTTGGCGGAGCCGTCGCCCTTCCACTGCAGCACGACGAGCTTGGGCGGATTGGCCGAGCCCTGCGCGACGCCGAGCAACGAACCCATGCCGAGCTTTTGCATGTCCTCGCGTTCGAGCACTTCAAGGGTGACGCCGGTGTGCGTATCGGCGATCTGCCGCGCTTGCGCCGCGATCCAGGCCGGATTGCAGATGTTTGGCGGCAAGTTGCCGAGTTCGCGCGCGAAGCGCACGCCGTTGGCGATCGCGGCCGCTTCGGTCAATGCGCGCGTGGCGACGGCGTCGTTCGGCGCAGCGAAACCGAGGCCGCCAAGCTGCGGCGCCTTCGCGGCGTCCTTCGGCTTGAAGGTGGCGGTGTAGCGGTAGGCGACATGGTCCGCGGCAAGCGCGGCGGTGCGCAGCCTCCACGCGAGGTCGCGGCCGGCCACGTCGAGTTCGGTCAGGTACGAGATGGCCTGGTCGACTGGTACGGACTTCAGCGCGCGCGCAGCGTCGCCGGCGGCGCGGTTGAACGCCGCGGCGTCGAACTTGCCCACCTCGCCGAGGCCGATCACCAGCACGCGCGGCGCGGCAACGCCGGCGAGGCCGAACAGCAAGGTGCTGCTGCCGGGCTTGCCGGTCGCGTCGCCGCTGTCGATCAGGCGCTTGATCGCGCCGCCGGAGGCTGCGTCGACGCGCGCGGTGGCGTTCGGCAGCGCGCCCTCGAACAGGCCGAGGACGATGCAGGGCGTGGCCGCGCTGTCCGGCGCGTCGGCGGTGATGGCGAAGTTGAGAGTCATGGAGGGTTCCGACAGGTTCATGAAAGGATAGCGCTGCGGGGCGGTTACACTTCGCAACCCGTCGCCACGGCATCGCCGCGGCCCGGCCTCTTCACAATGCGTCGAAGGGGCCGGATTCAGGCTTGCGCCAGAACGATGGGCATAGGATTCGCCCGCAGATCACGGGGCGAGTCGTCCTGCGACGCGATCGACACCCGCATGAAACCAGCCATTCTAAGCCAAAGCCCGCTCGGCCGGCGCGTACTCGATGCCCTGCGGCCGCGCATCATCGACCGCTACCTGCTGCGCGAGGTGGCGACCAGCTTTCTCGCGGCGACCGTGATCCTGCTGCTGGTCATGGTCGGCGGCGCGGTGGCGGACCTGCTCGGCAAGATCGCGCGCGGGCGCATCCCGGCCGACCTGCTGTTCACTCTGATCGGCCTGCGCATGGTCAGCGCGCTGACGATCCTGATGCCGCTGGCGATCCTGCTCGGCGTGCTGCTCGCCTATGGCCGGCTGTGGCGCGACAGCGAGATGGCCGTGCTGCAGTCGTCCGGGCTCGACCTCGTCGGCGCCTTGCGTCCGCTCGCGCTGTTCGCGATCCCGGCGATGCTGCTGCTCGGGTTCGTCTCGTTCTGGGGCGCGCCGGCGGCGGATCGCTGGTCGCAGCAACTGATGCAGGAGGCGAGCCGTTCGCTGATCGTGGCGGGACTCGAACCGGGACGCTTCGTCGACCTGCCCGGACGCGATGGCGTGATCTACGTCGGCGAGATGTCCAGCGACGGCACGCAGTTCAAGCGCATGTTCATCGAGAGCGAACGTGCCGACAAGGAAACCGGCAAGACGCGCATCGACGTGATCACCGCGACGCATGGATTCCTCTACCATGATGCCGATGGCGAGGGCCGCTACATTGCGCTGCAGGACGGCTTCCGCGTCGAGGGCAAGCTCGGCGAGGACGATTTCCGCCTGATGCATTTCGCGCGCAACGACATCAAGCTGCCGGACAGCGCGAGCGACGACACCGACGTCTCGATCAAGCGCTCGGCACCGACCGGCGCACTGCTGAAGGCGAGCGACGACCTCGTCATGCGCGCGGAACTGCACTGGCGCCTCGCCGCGCCGCTGTCGGTGATCGTGTTGACCCTGCTCGCGCTGCCGCTGTCGAAATCGAGCCCGCGCGAGCCGCGCTATGCACGGCTGCTGGTCGCGCTGTTGGTCTGGTTGATCTACTACAACGGCCTGCTGCTCGGTCGCTCATGGATCAGCGTCGGCAAGCTCGCGCCCGGGTTCGGTTTCTGGTGGGTGTACGCGCCGGCCATCGCGATCGCCGCGTGGCTGATCTGGAGCGGCGAACGCTTGCGGCGCCCGCGCGCGAGGGCCGCATGATGCGCGTGTCGACCAGACGGAATCCGCTTTCGCTTCTGTCCGCGCTCGTTACCGTGAAGCGGGTCGATCGGCTCGTCGCGATGGCTGTGCTGACAACGGTCGCGATGGCGTGGGTCACTATCGTCGCGCTCGATGCATTCCGCATCTTCATTTCCGAACTCAACGACGTCGGTCAGGGCCAGTACACGCTGACCAAGGCCGCCGCCTATGTGCTGTTGACCGTGCCGCGCCGCTTCTATGAGATGTTCGGCTATGCGGCGTTGATCGGCGGCCTGCTCGGTCTCGGCGGCCTTGCCAACAGCGGCGAGCTGACCGCGTTGCGCGCGGCGGGCCTGTCCAAGCTGCGCATCTGCGCGTCGGTTGCGCTTGGCCTCGGCCTGCTCACGTTCGGCGTCGCGATGCTCGGCGAGACACTTGGGCCCTACGGCGAACGCAAGGCGCAGGCGCTGCAGCTCGCGGCGAAATCGAAGGACGTCGCGCTCGCCAAGGGCGGCGCGTTGTGGGCGCGCGACGGCGCCACCGTGATCGGCGCACGCCGTGGCCACACGCATGGCAGCGGCGAGGTCGATCTCGATGGTGTGCGCCTGTTCGAGTTCGATCCGGAAGGCCGCTTGCTGTCGCTGTCGATCGCCGGTCACGCGTTGCACACGCAGGGCGACTGGACCCTGCGCGACGTGCGCCGCACCGAGTTCGCCAGCGAGAGCGCGACCAGTACGCAGCAGGCTCAGGCGAGCTGGCAGTCGCGTCTCGATCCGCGCCTGCTTGCGACCAGCATCATCCAGCCGCAATACATGACCCTGCGCGATCTCGACCGCAACATCGGCTACCTCGACGCCAACCACCAGGATGCATCGAGCTTCCGCGGCGCGTTCTGGGCGCGCGTGTTCTATCCGCTGAACGTGCTCGTGCTGGTGTTCTGCGCGGTACCGTTCGCGTTTGGCGCATTGCGCAGCGGTGGCCTGTCCAAGAGGCTGTTCATCGGCATCGTGCTCGCGCTCGGCTTCTATTTCCTGCAGCGCGCGATCGTCAGCCTCGGCGCGGTCTACAGCCTGCACCCGGCCACCGCGAACATGATCCCGCCACTGCTGCTGGCTGCCGCCGCGTTCGCGTATTTCCGCCGCAACGCATGATCCGCGCGTCGGGCGGACGGCGCAGCCGTTATAGTCTGCGCTTGGCATTTCTGGCGGGTCGACCCGGAAGAAGCGAATGCGCAGTCCGAACATCCGTTATTTCCCGGCGGTCGACCACCTGCGTGCGTTCGCCGCATTGCTGATCGTGTTCTACCACGGCCTGCATCTGTTCTCGTACGAGGCACGCTTCCACAGCGCGTTCGGCCCCGAGCATTGGCTGCAGTCGGGCAACATGCTCGTCGCCGCAATGGCCGAAGGGCATACCGCGGTCGCGCTGTTCATGGTGCTGAGCGGATTCATCCTGACCTACGGATCGCTCGAATCCGACGTCGACTATGTCGGCTTCATCCGCAACCGCCTGTTGCGCACGTATCCGTTGTTCCTTTTGCTGGTGTTCGCCGGCCTCTGCGCATTCCCGGACCGCTTCGCATGGCCGGCTTTCCTGCAGACGGTATTCGGCTTCGCCAACATGCCTGGCGCGTTGGCCGCGCCACCGTTCACGAGCATGTTGTGGACGATTGCGGTCGAATGGCAATTCTACGTGCTGTTCCCTTTGTTGCTGCTCGTGCTGAAGTCGGGTTGGACGCGTCATCTCGCCGGATTGCTCGCCGTGCTGCTGGTGATGCGTGGCATCGCCGTGCTCGCCGGCGCCAATCCGCGCGAACTCGGCTATCTGACCATCGTAGGCCGACTCGACCAGTTCCTGATCGGCATGTGGGCGGCCTGGTGGTTCAAGCGCCATCCGTTGTCGCGCACGCACGGTGCATTGCTGGCCGGTTTCGCGTTGGCCGCGATGATTGTGCTGCTGGCCGCATTCAACGCGGCCGGAGGATGGCCATTGATCGCGGCGTGGAAGTTCGCATGGCCGACGCTTGAAGGCGTGTTGTGGGCCGCCTTCGTGGTCGGTTACGTCGATTTCGCGAATGCCGCCAGCGGAATCGGCTCGCGTTCGCTGGCATGGATCGGCGGCATCTCGTATTCGATCTACCTGACGCACTACATGGTCATCACTACTGCGATCACGTTCGGATGGACGATTGCGTCCACCGGCCATTTCGTCGTCGACGCGCTGCTCGACACGTTGCTGATCGCATTGCCGGTCACCTTGCTGCTGTCGGCGCTGACCTACCACGCGGTCGAACTGCCGTTCCTGCGCCTGCGTGGCCGCTACCACCGGGATGCGGTTGCGCATGCTGGCTGACCGCGCGGAGACGCAGACCGGTCGTTCGTGGTTCGCTTCGCGTTCGGCGCGCGAGCTTGCGCTCGCAGCGCTGATGCATGCTGCTGGTGCTGCGCGTGCCATACGCAGGCATGCACATGGGTAGGCGCGTGATCTGTTCGAGGCCTTTCGCATCATGCAGGACGACTCGCTGCCGCCGCGCGGCTCGGTGTTGAACGACACGAATCATCTTGGGCCGTCCTGGTTCCATGTCGTTGCGGCCATGTTTGCCTTGGCGCGCAGTCTGTCCGGCACGCTGCTCCTTCGGCGTGCTGGCGTCGCTGCAGATTCCGCTGGCATATCTCGTCGGCAAGGCACTGCATAGCCGTCGCGACGGAATGTGTTTGCGCTCGGATTGTTCGTGCCGAACTAGGCAACGCTTGAGTGGCTGTTGCCATCGCAGCCATTGTTCTCGATACCGTTGGATCTTGAGTTCCTGGTCGTGCAGTGCGCTACTGGCGGCGGCCGCATGCGCGCTATCTGATTGCGTTGGGCGCCTCCCTGCTCGAATTGGAAGGCAGTCCTCGCTTGCAGACACGCGGCGCATGGCCGTCAGTTGGTGGCCGCTGTTCGACATCAAGCACGCGCAGGATCCCGAGGTCGCTTCCGCGCTCTTGTCGCCGTCCTTGCGCAGGACTCCAGTGATCGCTTCCTGTGCTCCCAGCCAGCTCCCGACTGCGCTCCGTGTATGGCAGGAGCATCGGCGGACCTGGCGGTCGAGGTTCTCGGCGGCAACTATGCCGGAATCGACATCGTCGCGTTCCAGGCCACGTGCACGCCGTCACGGAAGCGGTGCGTGCTCGCGGCGGCGAGTCGCTCGCGCGGTGTAAGATGCGCCGGCGCCGGTACCGGCGGGTTCGGGGAGCCACCATGAGCAGCGTCGATTTCACCTCGTATCTCAAGTTGATGACGCACAAGAAGGCGTCGGACCTGTTCATCACGGCTGGCGTCGCGCCGTCGATGAAGGTCAACGGGCGCATCGCGCCGATCACGCAGAACGCGCTGACGCCGCAGCAGTCGCGCGACATGGTGTTGAACGTGATGACGCCCTCGCAGCGCGAGGAGTTCGAGAAAACGCACGAATGCCAGTTCGCGATCGCGGTGACCGGCGTCGGCCGCTTCCGCGTCTCGTGCTTCTATCAGCGCAACTGCGTTGGCATGGTGTTGCGCCGGATCGAGACGAAGATCCCGACGATCGACGAGCTCAGCCTGCCGCAGATCGTGAAGTCGCTGGCGATGACCAAGCGCGGCATCATCATCTTCGTCGGCGCGACCGGCACCGGCAAGTCGACCTCGCTGGCTGCGCTGGTCGGCTACCGCAACATGAACTCGACCGGGCACATCATCACGATCGAGGATCCGATCGAATACGTGCACAAGCACGAAGGCTGCATCATCACGCAGCGCGAGCTCGGCATCGATACCGACAGCTGGGAGAACGCTCTGAAGAACACGCTGCGCCAGGCGCCCGACGTGATCATGATCGGCGAGGTGCGTACGCGCGAGACGATGGAGCACGCGATCAACTTCTCCGAGACCGGCCATCTGTGCCTGTGCACCTTGCACGCGAACAACGCGAACCAGGCGCTCGACCGCATCATCCATTTCTTCACCGAGGACCGGCGCGAACAGTTGTTCATGGACCTCTCGCTGAATCTCAAGGGCGTGGTTGCACAGCAGTTGATTCCGACGCCGGATGGCAAGTCGCGCCGCGTCGCGATGGAGATCATGCTCGGCACGCCGCTGGTGCAGGACTACATCCGCCAGGGCGAGATCCACAAGCTCAAGGACGTGATGAAGGAATCGACCAACCTCGGCATGCGTACGTTCGACCAGAGCCTGTTCGAGCTGTACCAAGCCGGCGAGATCAGCTACGAGGACGCCTTGCGTCATGCCGACTCGGCCAACGAGGTGCGCCTGAAGATCAAGCTCGCGCAGGGTGGCGACGCGCACACGCTGTCGCAGGGACTTGATGGCGTCGAGTTGGTCGAGACCTGAGAAGCAGGGAATCGGGATTGGAGATTCGTGAAAAGCGAAACACGTGGCGCCGCATCTGAGTCGCGGCCGGGCGAACAGCGGCGCCTTTCCGAATCCCCGATTCCCGATCCCCAATCACGGCAACTCGCCCATCTCCGCCACGTCTGGCAGACGCTCGGCCGCGACGATCCGCTGTGGGCGGTGTTGTCGCACGCGGACAAGCGCGGCGGCCGTTGGGACGTGGCGGAATTTCTTGCCACCGGAAAACGCGAGATCGACAACCAACTGGCCGCGCTGGCAATGGATGGCTATCCGCGCGGGAACGATCTGGCGCTGGACTTCGGCTGTGGCGCCGGCCGTCTGACGCGGGCGCTGGCTGCGCACTTCACGCACGCGATCGGCATCGACGTCTCGGCCAGCATGATCGCGGCAGCCGATGAACTGAATGCCGACATCGACAACGTCGAGTTTCGCGAAAACGCTGCGCCGCAATTGCAGGGCATCGCCGATGCCAGTGTCGATTTCGTGTTCTCGCACATCGTGCTGCAGCACATCCCGCCCGCGCTCGCGGCCGGTTATGTCGAGGAATTCTTCCGTGTGCTCGCGCCGGGCGGCGCCGCTGCGTTCCAGTTTGTCGAAGGCGTCGACGATAGCCTGCGCGGGCGTTTTTTCGGACTGGCCTCGAACCGCTGGCTGAACCCGCTGCGTCGCCTGCTGTGGCGCCGTCGCGAGGTATTCGAGATGCATGTGTTGCCGGAGGATGAACTGCACGCACGGCTGGCGCGTCACCCGCAGTTGCGCCTCGCCCACGTGTTCGACGACGGTTCGGCCGGACCCGGGTGGCGCGGACGGCGCTGGGTCGTCGTCAACGACGGGCCGATGCCGCAGAAGATCGAATGCGACGGCTACGTGATGTATGCCGATCCGGACGACCGCCACATGGGCGGAACGCTGCGTGCCGGCGATGTGCACGATCCGCAGGTGCAGCGCGTGCTGGGCGAACGCCTGCGCAATGGCGACGTGGTGCTCGACATCGGCGCGAACATCGGCATCCATGCGCTGCTGGCGGCGTGGCGCGTCGGTGCCGAGGGGCGCGTGATCGCGGTCGAGCCGATTCCGACCAATGCTCGTCTGTTGGCGCGTTCCGCGCAGGCGAGCGGATTTGCACATGTGCGGGTCATTGCCGCGGCCGCGGCGGAGCAGGGGGGCGCCATCGAGTTGCGCACGCATCCGGCGACGTCGAACGGCGCCACGCCGATGGCTGCAGGCGAGTTGCTGCGCGGCGAGGCGGGCGAGACGATCCGTGTTCCGTGCGTGGCGCTCGACAATGCGCTGGCGGACCTCGATCGCCTCGACCTCGTCAAGATCGATGTCGCCGGCATGGAGCCGCTCGCGTTGCGCGGCCTCGAACGCACGTTGGCGCGATTGCGTCCGGCGTTGCTGACCGAGTTCCATCCATGGGCGATCGAGCGCGCATCGCGCATCGCACCGATCCAATACCTTGAATGGCTGCTGGCCCGCTGGCCGGCGATCACGATCCTGCAGCGCGACGGTCGCCGCGAACGATGCGGCGACGCGGCGGCGGTGATGACGGCGTGGCGGAAAGCCAATGCGGACGCAGGGATCGATGGCCGCCTGCATCTGGATTTGCTGCTCGAACCCTGATCGCGTGAGCGACGGGCATCGGGGTGGAGCGCTTTACTTCGGTGCCCTTACTCCCGCCCTCTCCCGCAAGCGGGAGAGGGAGATAGCCAAGCCTGCAGGTGTGATCGACGGTGCTCCTTACGGATTGAACACGACGGTTTCGACCAGCTCGATGCCGTCGTTGGTCAGTGACAGGCGCGCTTCGATACGCTTGAACCACTTCGCATACATCGCATACAACTCGCGGCTGCCTTCGATCTGCTGACGCTGCTCGGCGGGGATCTTGTCGGCGAAGCGGCCCATGCCGTCGGCCATCAGCTTGTACACCTCGCCGCTGAGATTCATGTCGAACAGCGTGCCGGATGCGCCGGGCGCGGCGGACACGGCCTTGCCGAGATTCGCCGCTTCTTCAGTGCCGACCGAAATGCCGAGCACCTTCGCGCTCATCGCCGCGTGCACGGAGAGGTTGGCCGGCATGCCAGGCAGCGCATCGGTCGGGATCGCGACCGGCTGGCCGTTAGGTTCGATCTTGATCTGCGCCAATGCCGGCACCGAAATCTGCGCAAGATTGGTCAGGAATGCCGGATTGGCGCTGGCGACCAGCACGCTGGCGGAGACGTCCGGCATTTCGGCGCCATCTGGCCACGCGAACTTGCTCACGGAGAGGCGCGCGCCGACGAGATCGGCCAAGGGCGGCGGAATCATCTGGTCGAGCTTGCCGCGCATGTCGGCCAGTTGCTGGTTCAGCGGCGCCAGTGTGGCGCACGTGAACGGCGACTTCGCCACCGCGTCGGCCTGGGCGACCAGGAAATCGCGCCCACGCAGAATCGGCAGTGCGAACGCCATGTCGGCCAGGCCGTCCGAAGATGCGGCCGGCATCGCGCCGGGCAGTGCGGCCAGCGATTTCGCCAGTGCCGGTGCGAGATCGAGGCGGCCCTGGAAACTCATGCGGTTCGCGTCGAGCGCGGTGTAGCCGAACGCGAACATCGGCGCCTGCGCGGCGAGCGCATCGAATTCACTGCGGCAAGCCACGTCGAGTTTTGGCGGCGGAGTACCGGCTGCCTGAGCGAACGCAACGACAGCGGGATCGTCGTTGTACAGTGCGAGCAGGCGGCGCGTGTCGATCCAGCCGCTGCCATAGGGCAGATAACCGCGCTGCTTGTTGAAGTCGGCCAGCGCGCCGCTGTCGGCGAGGCTCTTTTGCGGCCGGTCGAGGCCGAGCACGCGGCGCTTCAGCGCTTCGTCGGCCTGTGCCGGCACGACGGTGAGCACGAGGTGATTGCGCTCGATCGCCAACAAGCCCTGCACTTGTGCCGGGCCGAACGTCCATACGTCCTGCTCGCCGATGCGCGCGGTGCCGAGCTTGGCGCCGCCCTTCTGCTCGACGCGCGCCACCAGCGCGCGGAACGCGTCTGCATCAGCCAGTTCGATGCGCAGCACCGGCAGCAGGCCGACTCCGTAGATGGCGCTGTGTGCGGTCGCCGAGAATCCGATTTCCCGCCACTTCTCCGGTGTGTCGCGCTCGTGGATTTCATCGAGCACGGCGTGCAGCACGCGCGCGCTGCCTTCGTCCTTCTTGCCGATGTCCTCGATCAGCGGGCCGTAGATCCGCATCACGAGCGGCCACACGCCTTTCATCTGCTGGCTCCAGCGCGCCGTCAACGCTTCCGGCGAGCCTTCGATGTTGGCGATCACGTAGGGTGTGTCAGCCGGCACGAAGGCGAGGGGGGCAGAGGCGTCTTCCTTCTTGCCGCAGGCGACGAGTGCGAGCGCGATGCCGATCGAGATGAATCCGGTCCTTGCGTTTCTGTACATTGTTCCATTCCCCGTATTGCGCCGACATCGGGAGGGTCGTCGGCATGACCACTCGGACGAACGAATCACGGAACGACGCGCGAAGGCGTCATTCCCGCCTGGTCTTCACCGAGCCTTGCGCGGGGGGCGGCTCGGTCAGCAGAGTGGCGAGCACCGCCATGCGCACGAAGATGCCGTTGGCGACTTGTTCGAGCACGACCGATCGTTCGCCGTCGGCGACGTCCGGCGCGATCTCTACGCCGCGATTCATCGGCCCCGGATGCATCACGATGGCATCGGCGTCGGCGCGCGCGAGGCGTGCGCGGTCGAGACCGTAGCGGGTGAAGTATTCGGCTTCGTCGAGGCCGGGCAGACTGGCCATGCGCTCCTTCTGCAGGCGCAGCATGATGACGACGTCGGCGCCTTCGAGCGCGGCGTCGAAATCCTTGTAAAGATCGCAGCCGGGCACGTCTTCCGCCGCCGGCAGCAATTCGGCCGGACCACACAGGCGGATCTCGCCGGCGCCGAGCGCCGCGAGGCCGTGGATGTCCGAACGCGCCACGCGCGAATGGCGGATGTCGCCGCAGATCGCCACCTTGAGCCCGTCGATGCGGCTCTTGTGGTCACGAATCGTCAACAGGTCGAGCAGGCCTTGGGTCGGGTGCGCATGGTTGCCGTCGCCGGCATTGAGGATCGCTGCGTGGCGCGCGTGCGCGGCGAGCAGTGCCGGCGTGCCGTTCTGCTTGTGGCGCACGACGAACGCGTCGCTGTCCATCGCTTCCAGCGTGGCAAGCGTGTCTTCGAGGCTTTCGCCCTTGCTGGTCGAGGACGTGCCGATATCGAAATTGACCACCAGCGCGCCGAGCCGACGCGCGGCCAGCTCGAAGCTCGTGCGCGTGCGTGTGGATGGCTCGAAGAACAGGTTCACGACCGTGCGGCCTTCGAGCAAGGTCGAGCGCGCGAGGCCGGCGCGGAACTCGCGGCGCAGTTCCCACGCGCGATCGAGCAGGGCCGAAATGGATGCGCGGCCGAGGCCCTCGAGCGTCAGCAGGTGGCGCAGGCGACCGTCGGTATCGGTTTGCAGGTTGGACATGAGGGCGTTTCGCGAGGGTTTGGTGGGCGTTGCATGGCTCATGCGGTGGGTGCGCCGCTTGCGAACCAGGCTTCGAGGATGATCTGCGCGGCGAGTGCGTCGATCGCAGCCGCGTCCTTGCGCTTGGCGGTGCCGTGTGCGCGTTGTTCGGCGAAATGGCGCGCCGCTTCGCCGGAGGTGTGGCGTTCGTCGACAAGATGCGTCGGCCGCGCGTAGCGGCGTTCCAGCGCGCGCGCGAACTCGCGCGCGGCGCGCGTCATCGGCTGCTCGCCGCCATCGAGCGCGAGCGGCAGGCCGACGATGAAGCGTTCCGGCTGCCAGTCCGAAACCAATGCATCGAAACGCGACCAATCGCCGTTCGCCAGCGCGGCCAGCGCGCGCGCGGACGCGCCGAGCCTGTTGCCGATGGCGACGCCGACGAGGCGTTTTCCGTAGTCGAACGCAAGCACGTTGCCGGCGCCGGCGCGCGGCGCGGCGTCAGGCATGGCCGGCATAGCTGGCGAGCTGGAACAGATTGACGCCGAGCAGTCCGGCGGCCGCTTCCCAGCGTTCCTCCAGTGGCGTCTCGAACAACACGCGTTCGGATGCCGGCGCGGTCAACCAGTGGTTGTCGTACAACTCGTGTTCGAGTTGGCCCGGACTCCAGCCCGAGTAGCCGAGCGCGACCACCGCCTGGCGCGGGCCGTTGCCGGCGGCGATCGCGACGAGGATGTCGCGCGAGGTGGTCACGCTGACATGGTCTGAAATGCGGAACGAGGACTCCCAGTCGCCGCCCGGCGAATGCAGCACGAAGCCGCGTTCCGGCTGCACCGGTCCGCCGATCAGCACCGGCGCATCGATCACCTCGGGGATATCCGAATGCATGCTCATCTGCGCGAGCACGTCGCCGAGGCGGTACTCGGACAGGCGATTGATCATCAGGCCCATCGCGCCGTCCTCGCCGTGCTGGCACAGGAACGCCACGCCGCGTGCGAAGTTCGGATCGCGCAGCGCCGGCATCGCGATCAGCAATTGGTTCGTGAGCTGGGTCGATTCGGACATGCGCGCATTGTACGTGAGCGGCGGGATTGGGGATTCGTCGAGCCAAACAGTGGCGCTTTCGCCGGCCGCCGCTCTTTCCCAATCCCCAATCCCGAATGCCGGCTTTTCAGCGCGTGCGCAGGCTCTCGCCCGGCAGGAACTGCCAGGTGCGCGAGATATACAGTTCGTCGACCTTTTCCTTGCTCTCGGGCAGCGCCGGGAACGGTTCGGCCAGGCGCGTGATGCGGATCGCGGCGTCGTCGAGCACCTTGTGGCCGCTGGACTGGATAACGTCGATGCTTTTGATCTTGCCGGCGCGGTCGAGGCCGACGGTCAGCACCAACTGGCCGTGCAACTGCTGCCGGCGCGCTTCATCCGGGTAGTTCAGGTTGCCGATGCGCTCGATGCGCGCGACCCAGGCGCGCATGTACGCGGCGAATTCGTATTCGGCCGTGTTCGCCGAGATGTATTTGCGCTTCGGCCGCTTCGCATACTGCTCGGCTTCGCGCTGGATCTCCTGCGCTAGCTTGGCCATTTCGAGCTTGCGTTGCTCGGTCTGGCTCTCGTGCGCGCTGGTCGGTTCCGGCACGTCCGGCGCCTGATGATCGGTGGCGACGCTGAAGTCGGACTTGCGTCGCGTCAGCACTTCGTTCGGACTTGGTGGCGTCGGTCGTGGCGAGCCGTCTTCCATCGGCACCGGCGCGACGCCCGCCAGCGGCTTGGGCAGCGGGCTCGACAGGGGCTGCGACGGGCGGTGCGCCTTGTCCGATTCGCCACCGCCGCTGTTGCTGGCCTGCGCGATGAAGTCGGCCTTGTCGGGCTTCTCGCTGTTGGCCGACTGCACCAGGATCACGTCGAGCGAGGGCAGGCGCGCGGCCGGCTTTTCGTATTCGAACGTCAAGCCGAGCGCCAGCACCGCATGTGCGACGACCGAGAACAGCAATGTGACGCCAAGGCGATCAACACTGCCGGAAGCGGGATCGACCGTCATGCCTTCGCCGTCGCCTCGAGTCGGTCGAACAGCAGCCCTGCGATGTTCAGGCCGAATTGCGCATCGAGCTCGCGCACGCAGGTCGGGGAGGTCACGTTGACTTCGGTCAGCCAGTCGCCGATCACGTCGAGGCCGACGAACCGCATGCCGCGCCGAACGAGCTCGGGGCCGACCTGCGCCGCGATCCAGCGATCGCGCTCCGACAGCGGCACGCCGACGCCGCGGCCGCCGGCGGCGAGATTGCCGCGGAACTCGTCGCCTTGCGGGATGCGCGCCAGCGCATAAGGCACCGGCTCGCCGTCGATCAGCAGGACGCGCTTGTCGCCGGCACTGATTTCCGGAATGAACTTCTGCGCGAGTGCGAACTGCTGGCCGTTGGCGGTCAGGGTTTCGAGGATCACGTTGAGATTCTGATCTCCATGGCGCGAGCGGAAGATGCTGCGCCCGCCCATGCCGTCGAGCGGCTTCAGCACGACTTCGCCGTGTTCGGCGACGAAGCGCTTGATCTCGGCCGTGTTGCGCGCGACCAGGGTCGGCGCGCAGCACTGCGGGAAATGCAGCGCAAACAGTTTCTCGTTCATGTCGCGCAGGCCGCGCGGATCGTTGATCACGTCGACGCCGTCGCGTTGAGCCAAGTCCAGCACCATCGTGTCGTAGACGAACTGTGCGTCGACCGGTGGATCCTTGCGCGCGAGTGCGAAGTCGATGCCGGCCAGCGGACGCCAGGCCGCTTCGCCGAGCGTGAACCAGTCGTGCGCATCGTCGCGCACGGCCAGCGGCGCGAGGCGCGCCCACGCGCTGCCGTCGCGCACGGCGAGGTCGCCCTGGGTCATGTAGAGCAGGGCGTATCCGCGGCGCTGCGCTTCGAGCAGCATCGCGAGCGTGGTGTCCTTCTTTGGATGGATCGCGGCGATCGGATCCATCAGCACGGCGAGCGTTCGGGTCATGCGGGCATCCGGAAAAGGTGAGCGGGAGCATAGCCGCGAAGAAGCGGCGCTAGGAGCTTGTGCGGCAGAAAAGTTCGAGGCGAGAAGTCTGCCACGCGAGGACAGTTCTTCGACGATTCGCTGGCCCATAGCGGGGCTATGGGCCAAGAAGCGGTGGAGAAATGGACCGCGTGGCGGGCTTCGCAGCCCGGACGGCTTCTGCCGCGCAGGCTCCCGACTGCGAGTCGCGCCACGCCATGACGCGGCGTGTCGCAATCGGCCGTTTTTGCGTCTGCTTCCGCGCTGGATGCAAGCGCGAAGCGCGTCGCAACCTGCTGCCGGTGCGCATATTACACTCGGGCGGTCGATGGAGATGCCCGTGATGTCCAAGCGATCCTTCGATGAATCGGGCACTTACGACGACAACTTGACAGCTTCGTTAGCGTATTGGATAACGCGGGGTCGCCGCGCGATGCAATGGCTCCGACGCGGCTGAAAGGCGTTTGAAGCGGCATGCCGATTGCATGGCAGGTTGTTCGTTCGCCGCGTGTCGGCGGCAGTAAAGGTGAGTGGGCAAGGGGACTCAGGTGGACGACACGAACGAGACAGGTCTCAATGGCGTCAAGGTGATGGTCATCGACGATTCGAAGACCATCCGCCGCACCGCCGAGACGCTGTTGCGCAAGGAAGGTTGCGAGGTGGTAACGGCGACCGATGGTTTCGAGGCGCTGTCGAAGATTTCCGACCAGCAGCCGCAGATCATCTTCGTCGACATCATGATGCCGCGGCTGGATGGCTATCAGACCTGCGCGCTGATCAAGAACAACCAGATGTTCAAGCGCACGCCGGTCGTGATGCTGTCGTCGAAGGACGGCCTGTTCGACAAGGCGCGGGGGCGCATCGTCGGTTCCGAGCAGTATCTGACCAAGCCGTTCACCCGCGAGGAGTTGCTCGGCGCGATCCGCCGTCACGTGGACGGGAAGTGAAGCCCGAGATTGCCATTCGATCGACAGGGGAGCAGATGGCAGCCAGTTGCAACAAGCGGAATGCGCGGTACGTGGGGTGTCGCGCGGTCGCCATAGACGCCGTGATGCGCGGCGCGAAGGGGCGTTGACATGGCAGGTACCCAGGATTTTTCCGCCACGCCGTTCGAGGTGCTCGCCGAGTACGAGCAGCGCAGTCTTGCGCACGCGGCCGGCGTGCCCGAGCAGATCGAGGCAGTGGGCCTCTGGCGCGGCATCGGCTTTCGCATCGGCGATCGTCATTTCGTCAGTTCCATCGCCGAGGTCAACGAAATCCTGACCTGGCCGGTGCTGACCCTCGTGCCGGGCGCAAAAAGCTGGCTGCTCGGCATCGCCAACGTGCGCGGCAATCTGGTGCCCGTGATCGACCTGCGCGATTTCACCGGCGGCGGTCGCAGCACGACGAGTGAAAGCACGCGCGTGCTGATCGTGCGCCAGCACGGCGGCAGCGCGGGTCTGCTGGTCGACGAGGTGCTTGGTCAGCGCAGCTTTTCCGAAGAACACCTGGCCGCCACGGTCGGTGAGGCCGACGAGCGCTACGGGCGCTTCGTCGGCGAGAACGTCCGCCTCGGCGATGTGCTGTGGGGCCTTTTCAGCATGGCTACGCTCGTGCGCAGCTCGGAATTCCAGCAGGCCGCGGCATGAGCGCGCCGGGATCGACCATCGTCCACGGCGGGCGACGCAAACAGGCAACGGGGGGTGATGCGTGAGTACTACGTCAGGTGCGGTCGGTCGCGAACGCGGCGGCAGCGCGAATACCGTTTTGTTCGTCCTGCTCGGTTTTCTCTTTGTCTTCGCGATCGTCGATTTCGTCTTTCTCTACTTCAAGGGCGAGCAGGATCGCCAGGCCGTCGGCTACACGACGAAGATCCAGGTGCTCTCGCAGCAGCTTGCCAAATACGCTTCCGAAGCGGCGGGCGGCAACGATCTGGCGTTCCAGGAACTGGAAAGCACGCGCAACAACATCGACACCTTCGTGCGTGCGCTCAATGACGGCGACAAGACCGGCATGCCCTCGTACAAGAACGAGGTCAAGACCGAGCTCGACGCGCTGAACACGTCGTGGGCACAGCTGCAGGGCAATGCGACGCAGATCCTCACCAACAAGGATCTGGTGCTGACCGCCAACAGCAGCGCGAAGGATTTCACCGACAAGCTGTCCGGGCTGAACTCGCGCATGAGCGAGGTCGTCAACATCCTGACCGACAAGAACGCCAGCGCCTCGCAGGTCTACATCGCCTCGCGCCAGATGCAGCTGGCCGACCGCATGGGCGGCCGTGTCACCAAGATCCTTGCCGGGGGCTCGGACACGCAGGCCTCGGCCGCCGGTCTCGAACGCGACTCGCGCCTGTACCAGACCGTTGTTACCGGTCTGCTCAACGGCGCTTCCGAACTCAACATCAAGCCGCTGGACAACGCCAACGCCAAGCAGATCGTCGGCGACGTCGCCACGCAATGGGCCTCGGTCGGCGAGCCGGTCAAGAACATTCTCGACGCGGCGACCAACCTCGAAGCGGTCAAGAATGCCGCCGACGCGATCTTCACCGACAGCCAGGGCGTGCTCGTGCGCGCGGTCAATGTCGCCCAGCGCATCGACGAACTGCCGCGCAAGAACCTGATCCGCAGCCCGGTCTGGGGTGCAATCGCCGCTGCCGGCGCGCTGCTGCTGCTGCTGTTCCTCGGCTTCAACCTGTTCCGCGACCAGCAGAAGCGCTACCAGCAGACGCAGGACCTCAACCAGCGCAACCAGGACGCGATTCTGCGCCTGCTCGACGAGATGGGTTCGCTCGCCGAGGGCGATCTCACGGTCAAGGCGACCGTCACCGAGGACATCACCGGCGCGATCGCCGACTCGGTCAACTTCGCGGTCGAGGCGCTGCGCTCGCTGGTGACCACGATCAACGAGACCGCCGTGCAGGTGTCCGCTGCCGCGCAGGAAACGCAGGGCACCGCGATGCATCTGGCCGAAGCCGCGCAGCACCAGGCGCGCCAGATCACTTCGGCGTCGACTGCGATCAAGGAAATGGCCTCGTCGATCGATGACGTGTCGAAGAACTCGACCGACAGTGCGGAGGTTGCGCAGCGCTCGGTGAAGATCGCCGCGAACGGCGCGCAGGTCGTGCGCCAGACGATCGCCGGCATGGATTCGATCCGCGACCAGATCCAGGAAACCTCCAAGCGCATCAAGCGCCTCGGCGAATCCTCGCAGGAGATCGGCGCGATCGTCGAACTCATCAACGACATTTCCGAGCAGACCAACATCCTCGCGCTGAACGCGGCGATCCAGGCGGCGTCGGCCGGCGAAGCGGGCCGCGGTTTCGCGGTCGTCGCCGACGAAGTGCAGCGACTCGCCGAGCGCGCGTCCGGTGCAACCAAGCGCATCGAGACGCTGGTTCAGACGATTCAGTCCGATACCAACGAGGCGGTCAGCTCGATGGAGCAGACCACCTCGGAAGTGGTGTCCGGCGCGCGCCTCGCCGAGGACGCGGGCCACGCTCTCGGCGAGATCGAAACCGTGTCGAACAACCTCGCCGGCCTGATTCAGGGCATCTCGACTTCGGCACGCCAGCAGTCCGCTGCGGCGACCAACATCTCGGCGACCATGAACGTCATTCAGGAAATCACCTCGCAGACCTCGGTCGGCGCGAGCCAGACGGCCGAATCGATCGGCAACCTCGCCCAGCTTGCCTCGGACCTGCGCCGCTCGGTCGCGGACTTCAAGTTGCCCGGATGAAGCCGACGCAGATGAAGCGCCGCTTGCCAACCATGAATCCTTCCGCTGTGGCCGCGCGTTGCGCAGGCGCCGCAAGCTGCGCGGGTCGTCGGAGACGAGGGTAGTTGCATGAAGCTGCACGACGACGGCGATTTCACCGCCCTCAATTGGGTCAAGCCGGCCCTCGATGCGACGCTCGCGCAGGCGCGCGACGCGTTGGAGACGTATGTCGACGAGCCGTCGCGCCTCGACCTGATGCGCGAGTGCGCTTCGCACCTGCACCAGGTGCAGGGCACCTTGCGCATGGTCGAGTTGTACGGCGCGGCGATGGTCGTGGAAAACATGGAGCGCCTTGCCGAGGCGCTGATCGACGACACAGTCAGGCAGCGCGAGGAAGCCTACTCCGTGCTGATGCGCGGCATGGTGCAGTTGCCCGACTACCTCGAACGCCTGCAAAGCGGCCACAAGGACATTCCGATCGTCCTGCTGCCACTGCTGAACGATCTGCGTGCTTGCCGCGGCGAGAACCTGCTGAGCGAATCGGCGCTGTTCTCGCCCGACCTGCATGTGGCGTTGCCGGCAGAAGCGGCCGGCGGCGCCGCGCCGCTCGATCCCGGTGAATTGCGCGCGCAGGCGTTGCGCCTGCGTTTGGCCTATCAGGCTGCGCTGCTCAAATGGTTCCGCGACGAGAACGCCGGCGAGCACTTGCGCCGTCTCGTTGACGTGCTCGATCGCCTGCGTGCGATTTCGCACGGCGCCGACCCGCGCCGCCTGTGGTGGATCGCCGCTGGCGTCATCGAAGCGGTGGACAACCGCGGGCTCGAAGTGAGCGTTGCGGTGAAGCTGTTGTTCGGTCGCGTCGATCGCGAGATCCACCGCTTCGCCTCCGCCGGAGAAGCCGCCTTCGCGGCCATGCCCGCGCGCGAGCTGACCAAGAACCTGCTGTACTACGTCGCGCATTCCAGTTCGACCGGCGCCCGCGCTGCGTCGATCCGCACGACCTACCGGCTCGATACGCTGCTGCCGTCGGCTGGCGAACTGCAACATGCGCAAGGCTCGATGACCGGGCGCAACAAGAATCTGCTCGGTACCGTATCCGCGGCGATCAAGGACGACCTGCTGCGCGTCAAGGAAGCGCTCGACATCTTCCTGCGCAGCCACAACCCCGATGCCGCCGAACTGGCGCCGCAGGTCGAGGTGCTCGACCGCGTCGGCGACACGCTCGGAATGCTCGGTCTCGGCGTGCCGCGCCGCGTCGTCGGTGAACAGCGCGGCGTCATCGATGAAATGACGCACCACCAGCGGCCGGTCGACGAAGGCGCTCTGCTCGATGTCGCCGGCGCATTGCTGTACGTGGAGGCGTCTCTCGACGATCACATCGAGCGCCTCGGCGCGACCGGTGATGATGACGCTGTGAACTCCGATGACGCGCTCGAACTGCCGCAGGCGGAAGTGCGCCGCATCCTCGATGCGCTGATGCGCGAGGCGGCCGCGAACCTGCAGCAGGCCAAACACGACATCATCGCGTTCATCGAGTCGCCGTGGGATCACGCCCGCGTCGAGCAGATTCCGCGCTTGCTCGAAGAGATTTCCGGTGCGCTGCGCATGCTCGGCCTGCCGGATGCGGCGCAGCTGGTCGATGCCGTCGTGCGTTTCGTCAAGGTGGAGCTGATCCAGCACCAGCGCGTGCCGACCACCGAACAGATGGACCAGCTCGCCGACGCATTGGCCGCGATCGAGTATTACCTCGAAGCCACGCGCGAGCAGCGTCGCAATCGCGAGAAGATCCTCGATGTCGCACGCGAGAGCCTCGAAGCGCTCGGCTACTGGCCGCTGCCACCAGCCGCGATCGAAGAACCGGCGCGGGCGGACGATTCCGCGCTGGCCATGCCCGAACCGGTCGGCGTTCTGGACTTGCAGGCCGCCGCCGACCTCGCCTATGGCGGCGATGTGCAAACCATGCCGGGTGCTGTCGAAGCGCCGCCACCGTCGACGGTGGATAGCACATTGCCGACGATTGAAATGCTTCCCGGCAAGGACCTGCACGACCTGATTGTCGGCGAAGCGGCTGCACCGGAGCCGACCGGGCACGACCTCACCGGTTTGCGCCTGGCCGAGACCGGTGCGGTCGACGACAGCGCCGACTGGATCGAGATCGAAGAGGAGGTCGAGGAAGAGGTGCCGTTCGACGAGCATGCGCTGGCCGGCTTTGAAGGGGCCGCCGGCGAAGAGATCGACGACGATATCCGCGATGTGTTCATCGAGGAAGTCGACGACGAGATCACGAACCTGCGCACGCAGGTTCCCGCATGGAAACGCGACGTCGACAACCTCGAGGAACTCAAGCCGATCCGGCGTTCGTTCCACACGCTCAAGGGCTCGGGCCGCCTCGTCGGTGCGCTTGCGCTCGGCGAGTTCAGCTGGAAGGTCGAAAGCCTGCTCAATCGCGTGCTCGACCGCAGCATCGTGCCCGGCAGCGCGGTTGTCGCGCTGGTCGACCATGCGGTCGCCACGATCCCGGTCCTGCTCGGCGCCTTGCGCGGCGAGAGCGGTGGCGAGGCCAACCTCGCCGGCATCATGGACACTGCGGATCGCCTTGCCGCCGGAGAAGAAGCCTGGGTGCCGGCACGCAGCGCGACGACGCGCACGGTGCGCCGCACGATCCGCCGCCGCATACCGGCGCCGGCGCGCGACTTGCCCGTTTTCAGCAACAACATACAAGGCAACGCCAATCTGGTTGGCGAACCGGATTTCAGCGCCGCGCCGACGGAAGTCCAGGCAGGCCCGCTGCCGAACATCGATCCGGTGCTGTTCGACATCCTGCAAAGCGAAGTCGCCGTGCACCTCGGCGTCATCGAGGACTACCTCTCCCGTTGCGAAGCCACGCCGGTCGTCGCGAGCGAGCCGCTGCTGCGTGCGGCGCATACGCTCAATGGCGCCATCGCGATGGTCGACATCCCGGCCGTTGGCGACGTGCTCGGTCCGCTCGAAAGCTACGTCAAACGGCTGCGTGCCAATGCCGTACCGCCGACCGCCGACGGCATCGACGTGCTGCGCGAAACGGTCGCGTTGACGCGTGATGTGATGCAGCACCTCGACGCGCGCGACCCGATGCTGCCGGACTCCTCCGCACTGGCCCGTCGCGTGGTTGCGCTGCGCGATGCGTTGCCGGAGCCGGATTCTTCGATCCCGCTTTACGGTGTGTTGGACGTCACACCGGCAGCGCCGTCCGTCGAACCGGATGCGGTTCCGTTCGAGCCGGCGGCCATGCCATCGGAGAGCGGGGCAAGCGATGTCGACCCGACCGCGCTCTGGCTCGATGCCGCTGCCGGAGACGAGGTTCCTGCGCAACAGGCCCAGGACGTACCCATCCCTGCGCATCTGCTCGACTCGCTCGCCGGTTTCGAGACGAATGCCGCGCGCAGTCATGCCGCGCTCGATGAGGTGCACGCGGTCGCGCACGACAGTGCGTTCGATGCGATGATCGGCTCGATCCCCGCGTTCGCCGACGAGCCGTCCTTGCTGGATGCAACGGTGAGCGATGCACTCGACCACGTCGAGGCATTGCAAGGCGGCGAGCGTACCGAAGCTGGTCATCGCGAGACGATTTCGACGAGTCCACCCGACGGATCCGTCGAGGAGATCGAGCTCGTCGACGAATCCTGGCGCGCCACCGACGACGTTTTCGAGCCGTCGGCGCCCGCTGCATCGGACGATGTGCCCGCGCCGTCGCATGCGAGTGAAACCGCGCCGGGCGTGCACGAAGGCGCAGGTTTCGAGCTGCCTGCGAACGCGTTCGACGCAAACGTCGCGTTTGCGGCGGATGAACCGCTGACGCCCGCGCCGGATGAGCCGGCGGCGGTCACGACCGCTGCCGCCTCGCATGCAAAGCCGTCGGCGTTGAGCGGCAGGGAAGCGCCGCCGATCCTCGATGACGCACAGCCTGATGTTGCGCTCGACACCTCCGACGTCGACGACGACCTGCTCGACATTTTCGTGCAGGAAGGCGGCGACATCCTCGATCACGCCGATTCGCTCATGGCCGGTTTGCGCGATGCGCCGCAGGAGCGCTCGTTCATCGTCGGCCTGCAGCGCGAACTGCATACCCTCAAGGGCGGTTCGCTGATGGCCGGCCTCACGCCGATCGGCGATCTCAGCCACGCGATGGAATCGCTGGTGGATGCGGTCAGCGACGGGCGCCTCTCGCTTGACCGCTGCGCGGTCGAGTCGCTGGAGCGCGGGTTCGATCGCCTGCACATGCTGGTCAAGCGCGTCGCGCATCGTCGCGCAATCGCGAAGCCGGTACATGCGATTGCCCGCTTCGAACAGATAGTGGCAGGCGAGATCATCGGCGCCGATGCGGCCATCGAAATCGCAGCGCGCTTGCCCGTTGCCGAAGCACCCGCCGCACCGCTTGTTGAAACACCGGTGGCGATACCGGCATCGCCGGTTCCGGCTCGTCCGGCGCCGCGCCACATCGCGGCGATGGAGCAGGAGGACACCCCGCACGCGCCGCAGGAAATGATCCGCGTGCGTTCGGACCTGCTCGACTCGCTGGTCAACTACGCGGGTGAAGTGTCGATCTACCGCTCGCGCCTCGAACAGCAGATTTCCACGTTCCGCTTCAACCTCGTCGAATTCGATCAGACTGTAGCGCGCCTGCGCGAGCAGCTGCGCAAGCTCGAGATCGAAACCGAGGCACAGATCATCGCGCGCTACCAGCGCGAGCAGCATGACGAGGGCGTGTTCGATCCGCTCGAACTCGACCGCTTCTCGCAGTTGCAGCAGCTGTCGCGTGCGCTCGGCGAGTCGGTGTCCGACTTGGTCTCGATCCAGGGCCTGCTTGACGATCAGACGCGCCAGTCCGAAACCCTTCTGCTGCAGCAGTCGCGCGTCAGTTCGGATCTGCAGGAAGGCCTGATGCGTACGCGCATGGTGCCGTTCGATTCGCTTGTGCCGAACCTGCGCCGCACCCTGCGCCAGGCCGCTCAGGAGCTGGGCCGGCGTGCCCAGCTCAAGGTCGACGGTGCGCATGGCGAAATGGACCGCAACCTGCTCGAACGCATGAAGGCGCCGTTCGAACACATGCTGCGCAACGCGCTCGCGCATGGCATCGAGAAACCCGAGGACCGCATCGCCGCCGGCAAGTCGGCCGAGGGCACGGTCAACATCGCGGTCAGTCGCGAGTCGACCGAAGTGGTGCTGCGCATCGCCGACGACGGTCGCGGCATGGATCGCGACGCGATCCGCCGCAAGGCGATCGAACGCGGTTTGCTGAAGCCCGAAGTGCAGTTGTCCGATCGCGACCTCTACGGCTTCGTCCTCGAAACCGGCTTCTCGACCGCAGAACAGGTGACCCAGCTCGCTGGCCGCGGTGTCGGCATGGACGTCGTCCACAACGAGATCAAGCAGCTCGGCGGGTCACTGGCGATTGACTCGACGCATGGTCAGGGCACCCAGTTCACGATCCGCCTGCCGTTTACCTTGGCGGTGACGCAGGCAATCCTGGTCAAGCTCGGCGAGAGCAGCTACGCGGTGCCAATGGCGTCGGTGCAGGGCGTTGCGCGCATCGCGCGCGATGATCTCGAGCGACGTATTGCCGAAGGCAATCCGAAGCACGTCTACGCAGGTGAGGAATACACGATCTACGATCTTGCCCAGTTGCTTGGGTTGCCGCGCGCACGCGCCTCGGACGAGACACAGGTGCCGCTGCTGATGACGCGCAGCGGCGACCAGCGCGCCGCAGTGCGCATCGACGGCGTGGTCGGCTCACGCGAAGTCGTGGTGAAATCGGTCGGTCCGCAGGTCAGCTCGGTGCCGGGCATCTTCGGCGCCACGATCATGGGCGACGGCGCAGTCGTGATCATTCTCGATCTTGCGCCGCTGGTGCGCCGCCTCGCCGCGTTGCGCGCGCGCATCGACGCCGGTCTCGCAGAGATGACGCCCGCGTATTTCGCGCCCGAGCCCGAACCGATCGCCGAGGTGCGCGCCAAGCCGCTGGTCATGGTCGTCGACGATTCGATCACGATGCGCAAGGTCACCACGCGCGTGCTCGAACGCGCGGATTTCGAGGTGATGACCGCAAAGGACGGCCTTGACGCACTGGAGAAGCTGCAGGACTGCGTGCCGGACCTGATGCTGCTCGACATCGAGATGCCGCGCATGGACGGCTACGAACTGGCCACCTACATGCGCAATGATTCGCGCCTGCGCAAGGTGCCGATCATCATGATCACCTCGCGCACCGGCGAGAAGCATCGCCAGCGCGCGCTCGAGATCGGCGTCGAACGTTATCTCGGCAAACCCTATCAGGAAGACGAGCTGCTGCGTCATGCACAAGAAGTCGTGGGACGCAGCCGTGGCTAGCACGGACCATCGCGTCGCGGTTGCGCTGCTCAGCGAGACGCGCGAGTTCGCCGAGCAATTGCGCGATGCGCTGGTCTCGTTCGGCGCGCCGGTGGTGTACGAGGCAGCGACCGGCGAGCTCGACCGCGATGCGCTCGAGCGCTCGCAGGCGAATGTCGTCGTCGTCAATCTCGACGCGCGCAACGACGCCGACCTCGACGAGGTCTACCGTCTGCTCGACGACGAGCGCTATCGCGTGATCTTCAACGACGGCGACGTCTCCAGCACGCTCACTGGCTGGGACCACGCACGCTGGCTGCGTCATCTCGCCGCAAAGGTACTCGGTGCGGCCGATCTCGACCCGCCGCGTCCGGCCGATGCGAAGGCGGTGCCGGTTCCTGCTGCCGTCGCAGTTCCTGCGGCTGCCACAGTCCTCGACGATGTTCCGCTCGAAGCGGCACCCGCAGTCGCGCATGTCGCCGACGCGCTCCCCGTGGTGGAACCCGTCATCGAGGAGGCGGCACCGTCCGTGCCGCTGGTCGACCCGACATTGCTCGAAGTCGCGAACGCTGACATCGATCTGCACGATTTCGGCGTCCCTGACGTGCAGGCGCATGCCGTCGATGACGATCCGTTCGATCTGGATGCGTTGATCGCGATGCCGGCGGCACCGCCGCTTTCGGGCGAAGCAGCGCCTGAAGCGTCCTTGGCTGCGTCGCCGGCCGAGGCGGAAATCTTCGATGCCTCCGCCTTCGACGATTTCGCGCTGGAGTTCGGCGAAGACGAGGCGCGGACCGTATCCCCTGCGGCTGAATCCATCCATCCGGAACCGCATTCAGGGCTCGACGATTTCGCGGCGACGGCGTTCGAACCCGAACCATTGGTGGAATCGATCGCGGCCGTCGCGAATGCTGCGCCTGTCGATATCGACATCGATTTCGACACCGAATCCGTGCCGGCGTCGCTCGCCGCGGCCAGCTCCGCTGCCGATGGCGGCGCGCATCTGGAATGGACGCTTGAGGAGATGTTCGACGATCTCGACGTTCCGCCGCCCACACCCGTGCAGGGGCGCCCGGCTCAGCCGTCCGACTTCGGCATCGAAAAGTTGAGCGCCGAGGAGTTTCTCGCGCCGGCCGACGACGAGACATCGGCGCAAGTGCGCGACGAACCCGTGGGATTTTCGCTCGAACTGGTTCCGCTGGAAGAGGCCGTCGCCCCGACGCAGGTCGAGTCGACCGCGCGCGAGAATTGGCTCGACCCGGATGCGGTCAAGGTGCGTCGCGTCTGGGTGCTTGGCGCCTCGATTGGCGGCCCCGAAGCGGTGCGCGAATTCCTCGCCGCGATTCCGCGCGACTATCCGGCGCTATTCCTGCTCGCGCAGCATCTTGGCGAGGAATTCGTCGACATGATGACGAACCAGCTCGCGCAGGCCACTCCGTTGACCGTGCGCAGGGCGGCCCACGGCGAGCGAGTCGGCCACGGCGAAGTCATCGTCGTGCCGACCTCGCAGCGCCTGCGCGTCGATGCGCAGGGCGTCGTCGTGCTTGAGCGCGATGCCGGCGAAACCGAATTCAGCCCGTCGATCGACCGCGTGATCCGCGACATCGCCGACCGCTTCGGCGCCGGTGCCGGCGCGATCGTGTTCTCTGGCATGAGCAGCGACGCGATCGAAGGTTGCCGCCATCTCGCCGAAAAGGGCGGCACGGTGTACGCGCAGCGGCCGGAAACCTGCGTCGTCAGCTCGATGGTCAACGGCGTCATCGATACCGGTGTAGTGAACTTCCTCGGCTCGCCGCAGGAACTGGCCGAGAAGCTGCTCGCCGCAGCCTGATCCGAAACCCCCGGTGCAGGCGCGCCGGAACGTACGACAACCGCGGCCGCGCAATCACGCGACCGCAAGCGGAAGGAGCAATCGCAATGGCCGAACTACCGCGCGAAATCCGCGGCGTCATGGTTCCCGTGACCGATGGCCGCGTGCTGCTGCCGAACGCGACCGTCGCCGAAGTCATCAGCTACACCAAGCCGGAAGCGATCGCGAACGCGCCGGCATGGCTGCTCGGTCGCCTCTCCTGGCGTGGCTGGCGCCTGCCGCTGTTCTCGTTCCCGATGCTGGTCGGGCGGCTCGAAGACGAAAGCCGCACGAATGCGCGCGTCGCCGTGCTGAAGGCGATCGGCGGCAATGCCGGCATGCCATTCCTCGCCCTGCTCGCACAGGGCTTCCCGCGGCTGACCACGATCACACCCGAATCGCTGATCCCGACCTCCGACGAACACCAGCACGCGCCCGGCGTGCGCGCCGAAGTACTCGTGCGCGACGACCGCGCGATCATCCCGGATCTCGACACGATCGAGAGCCTCGTCGCGAAGGCGCTGGCGGTGTAGGCATTCCTCACGCAGCGCATTACCGCTTCCGCCTCGGGGCGGAGGAAGCCGCCAGAACTCCGTGTTAGCGTCGGCCTGCCGCTGGTCAGGGCGGAGCATCGGGGAGTTCAGGATGAGCACGCAGCACGATACACACGCACCACGCACCACGCACGCATGGCGTGGGTCGTTCTCGCGATACTTTTCTGCATTGCAGTAGAGCCGGCGCCATCGGCACAAGCCGATGGCGATCCCGCTAAGGGCGGCGCTTTTGCGCGCCCGATTCCGACCGCTGCGGAACTGGAAGCGTATCAACTCGCCATGAGTCGGCCTTCATCGTCTTCGCCGGCAATCGGAGAGCTGTACGTCGACTCTTCTGGAAACACCAATGAAGTGTTGCTGCTCGCCGACGGTGCGAATCCGGCGTTGAAGGCGATGCTGCCGACACTGAACGATGCGCCAATGTGGAACTCGTCGGCCGAGGACGCTCTGGTGCGTGGCGTGCGCGCCGCGGACATGCGCGTGCTGTCCGCATTCGGTAACCCGATCGATGCGCGCTACATGATCGAGCAGGCGCGCCTTGAAGCCGCGATTCGCGATCGGCTGGATGTCGATGATCCATTGGAGACCCTGCATCGCTACGTGGTGCTGCGCTATGCAAGCGTCGCCAGCGCCGGGTCCGCCTTGGGCAGGTTGCAGTCCAGGCTTGGTTCGGCAATGGCATTGATGAACTTGGCGATGGAGTTCTCGTGGGCGCCGAACGATCCGTATTTTGCAATCAAGCCTGCGGCGACGAACGCGGCCCTATATCAATGGGGCCTGCATGCGATGAAGTTTCCAGCGGCTTGGGATACGGCGCGCGGACACGGCTACGTCGCGGTGGTCGATGGCGGCATTGCTATCGACTCCACTCCTGCGACCACGGACGACATATTCCCGAACGTCGATTTGCGCGAGAACCTGCGGCTTCAGTTCTACACCAGAACGGCATACGGCACAGGCACATCGAGTTATCACGGTTCGCATGTCAGCGGCATCATCGCTGCCGCAGCCAATAACGGACAAGGCGTTGCTGGGGGATGCTCTCAGTGCAGTTTGGTGATGACTGAACTCAGTCTATCAGCCGCAAGCATTGCCTCGGCGATCACGTCTTCGGTGCAAGTAGGCGCTCAAGTGGTCAACATGAGCTGGGGCAATGGGGCTACGGGTGCGACTGCGGTTCCGCCGTGTCCCGCAATCGGACATGCGTATCAGGTGGTTTGCACGGCGCTGACGCTGGCGACGAATCGCGATGTCGTGCTCGTCGGAGCAGCGGGCAACTACATGCAGACGACGCCACAGTTCCCGGCACGCGAACCAAACGTCTTGTCGGTCGCGGGCGCGGAATTGATCACGCCGGGGAATCCCACGTCATGGCGGAGGTGGTACTTCGGTCCGGCATCGTCTTCACCCAACGGCGAAGGCAGTGGTGTGACGATCGGCAGCAACAACGCGGGAATTGCCGGCGTCGTCGCGCCGGCGCGAGGCATTGTTTCAACCTTTCCGGCTGCGGGCCTGACCCATTCGTACTCTGATTACTACTGTTCGGACTCGGCAACCCAGCATGGTGTCTATCATCTGCCCCTGGACGAGTCGGGTATTCCGAACGATACCTATGCGAGCTGTTCCGGCACGTCGATGGCGGCGCCGCATGTCAGCGCTTTGGCGGGCTTGCTTCGATCAATCAATCCGAGGTTGAGCGCCGAGCAGATCAAGCGTCATATCCGCGACAGCGGAGATTATGCGAGTTTACCGAACTCGATCGTGGGTGCTGGCATGCCGAACGCGAACAGTGCGACGGCGAGTGTCGTTGCGGCGACGCCGAACAGGTTGACGCCACTTTTCGCGCTGTATGGCATCGGACGACAGGACTATTTCTATACCTCTGTTCCGCAGATGGGCGCGGCAGCCGCATGTGGGTCGCTGCGCCCGCGTGCCGGCGGCACGACCACGCAGAACCAATACCATGCGATCGGGGCGGCGATCAGCGGATACCTGAATTTCCCCGATGCAGCATCGGCTACGTGCTCCGGGGCGAGGCCGAGCGCGCAGGCTTGGGTGTTCACTACGCCGAAGAATCCCAAGAGCAGCACGGACTCACTGGTTCCGCTGTATCGTCTTTCGTGGAAATGCGGCGATCCTTCATCGTCCGCACCGACCAGTATCTGCGCGAACAATCCGCAGCACGTGGATACGACCTACACCACCGACGCCGCCGGCATCGCGGCCTTCAAGACCATCGGCTACAAGCTCGATGGCATCGAAGGCTATATCTATCCGAAGACCAGTCCACAGCCGACGGGCGCGACGAAGCTGATGCGCAAATACAACCCGACGCGCGACGATCACGCGATCTTTCCGGAAACGGTACACAGCGCGATGATCGCGGAAGGCTATACACAAGCTTCCGGCAGTGACTGGTTGGGTTACGTGTATGTCAATACGGGTTCGGTACCCGCCATCCCGTAAACGCCAGGAGGTGTGCCATGCGAAGAAGGTCGGTGTGGTTTGGTCGCGGTATTCTGATCACGCTGCTGGCGGGCATGAGCCTGTCGGCGCAGGCGGTGTTCCTGAACCCGCAAGGCCTCGGGCAGGTGCTGGTGTATCCGTACTACACGGTGAACGGCGGGCAGGACACGCTGCTGGCGCTGGTCAACATGAGCGCCGACGCCAAGGCGGTGAAGGTGCGTTTTCTCGAAGGCTACAACAGCCGCGACGTGCTCGATGTCAACGTCTATCTGGCGGCCGGGGATGTCTGGACGGCTGCGGTGACCGACGATGGCGAGGGCGCGCGGCTGCTTGTCCATGATGAAAGTTGCACGGTGCCTGCGATCGAGTCGACGCCTGAGCATTCGGTGGCGTTCACCACGCGTGCGTTCGATGGCCGTGCGCCGACCGGCAAGGACGGCGGGCCGGTTGGCATCAGTCGTACTCGCGAGGGGCACATCGAGGTCATCGAGATGGGCGTCGTGAAGCCCAATACCGCGAGCGCGTACGCCTTGTCCCCGGTCGGTTTCGACTACGGCAACGGCAGCGGCGAATGGCAAGGCGGCCAGCCCTCCGATTGCGCGCGGCTTCGCAGTGCGTGGGACGGCGCCGGATACTGGAACGCGGACCCTGCGGTGGATCTCGCGCCGCCGACCGGCGGGTTGAGCGGTTCGGTGGTGATCGTGGATGTCGCGCGCGGTGTCGTGCAGGGTTACGTCGCCGATGCGCTGGCCGAGTTCCACGAACCGGGCAAGGGGATCGACCACACGCCGCCCGACGCGCTGACGCCGAACATCGCCAGCGGCACATCGCTGAGCGGTCTGGTCTACCCGTCCGGGCACGCGCTGCAGGCGACGTTCACCCGCGGCATTGATGCGGTGTCGGCGGTGTTCATGGCCGACGCCTTCTACAATGAATTCTGGACGGCGCCGACGCTCGGCGCGCAGTCGGAATGGGTCGTCACCTATCCGACCAAGCGCTTCTATACCGATCCGTATTACATAGGCACGACCGCCGTGCCGCCTTTCCAGAACGCATTCGGTGCGGACGCGCAGGCTTCGGCCGGCAGTTGCGCCGGGTTCGCGTTTGCGGCGCATGACCAGAAGGCGTCGGGTTTCACCAACAAGCGCGAACTTGGCATGCCCTATCTGGCGTCGGAGCCGAAGTTGTGTTTCGCCACGCAAGTGGTCACGTTCAGTCAGGGAACGATGGACAACCCACTCGACCATACGCCCAATCCACCGTCGAAGGTGCTGGCTTCGCAATTGGTGTCCGCGAATTTGCAGTCGTCGTTCGAAAACGGCTGGGCGGCCTTCGAGCCGCTCGGCGCGGGGTTGAAGGCAACCAATGGCGCGACCTTGGGCGGCCAACCCGTCACCGGATTCTGGGCCAGCCAGCTCGTCAACGGCGCGTTGCAGGGATCGTTGGCGAACTACACGGTGGCGATGCGGCACAGGAGCATCGTCACCTGTGCGAAACCGTCGGCGACAGGTGACTCGTTGGCCTGCCAATAGCGACGGCGAAGGGATACGGCGGCGATTCTCAATCGCGTTTCGGCAGCCGCGCCATGCGGCTGCGCGCTGCCAGGTCGTGCCAGCCGCGCCGATCGCGATCGACCAGGCACCACAGGAAACCGAGGCCGAGCCCGAGCAGGGACAACAATGCGACCGCGAAACGCAGCAGCGCGCGTGGCCACGGCAGCGCGCCGCCGTCCGCGGCGACCACGCGCGTGCGCCAGGCGCGCATGCCGATGGTCTGGCCGCCGCGGCTCCACGACAGCACGAAATACGCGGCCGTCACCGCAAGCAGAGCGACCTGCTCGGCGAAGTGGAACGCGGCTGGCGGGTGGGCTACGTCGATCTCGCCATGCGCGGCGAGCAGGAACAGGCCCGCCGTCAGCATCCACAGCGCGATCAGCGGGAACAGGTCGTAGATGGCGGCGGTGAGGCGCAGCCAGAGCGGGGCCGGGGCGTTGGGCGACATGCGGGCGAGGGAGGCGGTGACGCCGGCTAGCGTCCCGGTTTAGGCTCGCCGGTGCAAGCCCGCCGAACGGATCGCCAGCGAACCCGATGAAGGAAACCGACGCTGCCGCCAAGGCACGCAACCCTGCTTCCAGGCGTGTTCGCGCGCCGGCCGAACAGGTCGCGATCGCACCAGCCGATGCGGCGTTGATCGCGTTCTTCCTCGAGCGGGTGTGGTCCGAACTGGGTCTCGCCGACAACACCTTGGCGAGCTATCGGCTCGATCTGGAAGGCTTCTCGCGCTGGCTTGCGCTGCACGGGCATTCGCTGGCCAGTTGCGACCGCGAAGGGCTGCAACGCCATCTCGGCGAGCGCAGCGCGAACGGCGGCAGCGCCGGCAAGGGCTACAAGGCGCGCTCGAATGCGCGGTTGCTGTCGACCGTGCGCCATTTCTACCGGCTGCTGGTGCGCGAGGGGCGCGTCGCGGCCGATCCGACCTTGCTGCTAGAGGCGCCGAAACTGCCGCGCAGCCTGCCGAAGGCCCTGTCCGAGCGCGAGATCGAGGATCTGCTGCACGCGCCGGCCGAAACGCCGCTCGGCCTGCGCGACCGCGCGATGCTGGAGCTGATGTACGCGACCGGCCTGCGCGTCAGCGAGCTGGTCGGCATCACCGCTGCGCAGGTGAACCTGCGCCAGGGCGTGCTGCGCGTGCTCGGCAAAGGCGGCAAGGAGCGGCTGGTGCCGCTCGGCGACGAGGCTGCGCATTGGTTGACCCGTTACGTCGGCGAGGCGCGCCCGGTCGTGCTCAAGGGCGGGCGCAGCGATGCGCTGTTCGTCAGCAACCGGCGCGCGGCGATGACGCGACAGATGTTCTGGACGCTGGTGAAGAAACACGCGCTGCGCGCCGGCATCGCCGCCACGCGCATCTCGCCGCACGTGTTGCGCCATTCGTTCGCGACACACTTGCTGAACCACGGCGCCGACCTGCGTGCGCTGCAGTTGATGCTCGGCCACAGCTCGCTGTCGACGACGCAGATCTACACGCTGGTGGCGAAGGAAGGGCTGAAGCGTTTGCACGAGCGGCATCATCCGCGCGGCTGAGGGGCGTATGGGGCCCCTCTACCGCGCCTGTGCCGCGACCTCTCCCGCAAGCGGGAGAGGTTGGCAGCCCGGTTTTGCCGCGTAGAGAGCGCTTTTCTCCCTTCCTCGCTTGCGGGAGGGGCTTGGCCTGTCCTTGGCCTGTCGAAGGAGGGGGCGGGCAATCGGAGTGACGCGCCGCCCATTCAAGCCGACATCGCTGGCGCGCTCCCGACGCCGCAGTGCGGACCGGCTTCACTTTCGCGCCAAGGACTTGCGTGCGAGAATCCGCGGTCCATCCGGGAACCAAGCGCCGCTGTTCGCAGTCCGACCCGGACTTGCAATGCGCATTCAACGGTGTCAATTACCGCGCCTGCGTCCGGTCCTTTCCGGTCTTCCATCTTCCGATCGAGGTTTCCATGCGTCTTCGTTCCGTCTCTTCCATGGCTTGCGCCGTGCTCGGCCTGTCGTTGGCCGCGCAGGCGTTTGCTGCCACTCCCGAGGAAACGGTGCAGAAAGCGCTGTCCTCGCTGGCGCCGAACGTGAAGGTCGACGTGGTGCAGGAGTCCGTCATCCCCGGGTTCTACGAAGCGATCGCCGGCGGCCAGTTCGTCTACGTGAGCAAGGACGGCCGCTACCTCGTCGACGGTACCGCCTACGACGTCGCCGCCAAGCGCGACCTGACCGCCAACTCGCGCGCCAAGGCGCGCAAGATCGCGCTCGACAAGATCGGCCCGGACAAGCGCATCGTGTTTGCGCCAAAGGCGCCGATCGCGACCAAGCACACGCTGACCGTGTTCACCGATGTCGATTGCCCGTTCTGCCGCCATTTTCACCAGCAGATCGCCGCGTACAACGCGAAGGGCATCGCGGTCGACTACCTGTTCTTCCCGCTCTCGATCCACCCCGGCGCCGACAAGAAGGCCGAGGCCGTGTGGTGCTCGAAGGACCGTGAAAGCGCATTCACCGCGGCCATGTCGGGCGCCGATCCGGGCAACGCCACCTGTCCGAACCCGGTGCCGGAACTGACCAAGCTCGCGATGTCGCTCGGCATCGGCGGCACGCCGACGATCCTTGCCCCGGACGGCTCGCAAATCCCGACCCAGCTCGCGCAATCGCCGGACCAGTTGGCCGCCGAACTCGACCGTCTGGCGCAGGCCAGCGCGGCAACGAACTGAAGAACCAAGGACTCCGCAGATGAACCGTTTCCTCATGTTTCCGCTGGCGCTCGTTGCGCTGACTCCGTTCGCGCAGGCTGCCGAACCGGCCGACGCCGCCGTGCGCAAGGCGTTCAGCGAACTCGTTCCGCAGGCGAAGATCGACAAGGTCGAGCAGGCGCCCTTGCCGGGCTTCCACCAGGTCATCGTCGGCAGCCAGATGATCTATGTCAGCGACGACGGCAAGTACCTGTTGCAGGGTTCGCTGTATGACACGCAGGCCAAGCGCGACCTCACTGCCGACCGGATCGCGACCGAAAGCAAGGCGAAGGTCGATGCCGTGCCGGAAAACCAGCGCATCGTGTTCGCACCTTCGGGCAAGCCGCAGTACAAGATCACCGTATTCACCGACATCGACTGCGGCTATTGCCGCAAGCTGCATTCGGACATGGCGGAATTGAACAAGCGCGGCATCGAGGTCGACTACCTGTTCTTCCCGCGCAGCGGCATCGGTACGCCCTCCTACGACAAGGCGGTATCGGTATGGTGTGCGAAGGACCGCAAGGCGGCTTTCACGGCGGCTAAGTCGGGTGTGGATCCGGCGCCGCTGAAGTGCGACAACCCGGTCGCCGAGCAGTTCACGCTCGGTACCCAAGTCGGCGTCAATGGCACGCCGACCGTGCTTGCGCCGGATGGAACCAAGCTCGGCGGCTATCTGACGCCGGATCAGATGCTGGCCAAGCTGCAGTCGCTCGGTACGGCCAAGCTCGCCGGCAACTGAGCCTGTCATTCGTGTATGGACGACGCCCGGCCTGCGCCGGGCGTCGTCGTTTTTGTGCGTTCATTCTCAGGCGCGCCGTCGTGTTCCGCGCCGTCGGCGTACGGGACGGCGGGTCGTCCAGCCCAACGGCGGCCGTTCGAGGCTGCGCTGGTCGATGGACGGAACCGCGTAGGCGGCGCATCCGCTATCATTAGGGGCTGCCCTCTCCAGCCCGTGCCATGATCGCTTTCGACGGCCTGTCCGCGCTTTCCCCGTTCCGAATCGACCGTCTCAACGCCGAGCTTGCGCGCTTCGCGCCGGGCGTGCGTCTGCAGGCCGCGCGGCATGTCTACTTCGTCGATTCGGCGTCCGAGGCATCGCTCGACCCGCGGCGATTGTGCGAAGTGATCCAGGCGCATCCCGGCGCGGCGCGCGCGGCAACGCTGTGGATCGTGCCGCGGCTCGGCACGCGTTCGCCGTGGTCGAGCAAGGCGACCGACATCCTGAACGACTGCGCGCTCCCGGTGCGCCGCATCGAACGCGGCATCGCGTTCGACCTCGACGACATGCCGGCTGCGGACAGCCCCGCATGGATCGCCGTGACGCGCGCGTTGCACGACCCGATGACGCAGTCGGTGATCACTGCGCTGATCGACGCCGCGCGCATCTTCGATGCCGGCGCCGCGGCGCCGCTCGTGCGTGTCGCGCTCGGCGCGGATGCGCATGTCGCGCTCGATGACGCGAACGCGCGCCTCGGTCTGGCGCTCGCACCGGACGAGATCTCCTATCTCGCCGATCGCTACGCCGAGCTGGGGCGCGATCCGTCCGATGCCGAATTGATGATGTTCGCGCAGGCGAACTCCGAGCATTGCCGGCACAAGGTGTTCAACGCGTCGTTCACGGTGGATGGTGTCGCGCAGCCGAAATCGCTGTTCGCGATGATCAAGAACACGCATGAGGTTTCGCCCGCGCAGACCCTGTCCGCATACCACGACAACGCGGCCGTGATCGCAGGCAATGCGGCGCTGCGCTTCTTCGCCGATGCGGCCGACGGCGCATTTCGCGCGCACAAGGAAGACGTGCCGTACGCGATCAAGGTCGAGACCCACAACCATCCGACCGCGATCTCGCCTTATCCGGGAGCGGCGACCGGCTCCGGTGGCGAGATCCGCGACGAGGGCGCGACCGGCCGCGGCGGCAAGCCGAAGGCCGGTCTGGTCGGTTTCAGCGTGTCGGACCTGCGCATTCCCGGTCTGCCGCGACCATGGGAAAAGGATCGCGCGCTGCCGCCACGCTTCGCCAGCGCGTTCGAGATCATGCGCGACGGTCCGCTCGGCGGCGCCGCCTTCAACAACGAGTTCGGTCGGCCTTGCCTTGGCGGCTATTTCCGCGCGTTCGAGCAGGAAACGCCGTTGCCGGGCCTGCGCCACGGTTACGACAAGCCGATCATGATCGCCGGCGGGCTGGCCAACCTGCGCGCGTCCGACGTCGACAAGCGCACCTTGCAGGATGGCGACGCGGTCATCGTGCTCGGCGGCCCGGCGATGCTGATCGGCCTCGGTGGTGGCGCGGCTTCGTCGATGGCGGCCGGCGCAAGTTCCGAGCAGCTCGACTTCGCCTCGGTGCAGCGCGACAACCCGGAAATGGAACGGCGCTGTCAGGAAGTCATCGATGCCTGCTGGGCGCGCGGCGACGCGAACCCGATCGTGTCGATCCACGATGTCGGCGCCGGCGGCCTGTCCAACGCGATTCCGGAAATCCTCAACGATTCCGGCGTCGGCGGCCGCATCGAGCTGCGCAAGATTCCGAGCGACGATCCGCAGCTGTCGCCAATGCAGATCTGGTGCAATGAATCGCAGGAGCGGTACGTGCTCGGCGTGCGCCCGGAAAGCGTCGCCGAGTTCGAGGCGATCTGCGTGCGCGAACGCTGTCCGTTCGCCGTTGTCGGCCACGCCACCGCCGAACGCCGGCTTCTTCTTTCCGACTCCCTATTCCCGGTTCCCGATTCCCGCCATTCGCCGATCGATCTCCCGCTAGACGTGCTGTTCGGCAAACCGCCGCGCATGCAGCGCGAGGCGAAGCGCAGCGAAGCACGCATGGATCTCGTGCCCGATGTCGACGGCATCACGCTCGACAACGCGGTCATGCGCGTCTTGCGCGTGCCGGCGGTCGGCAGCAAGTCGTTCCTCGTCACGATCGGCGACCGTACGGTCGGCGGCCTGTGTTCGCGCGATCCGATGGTTGGTCCATGGCAGGTGCCGGTGGCCGACTGCGCGGTCACGATCAGTGACTTCGACGGCTACGCCGGCGAGGCGATGGCGATGGGCGAACGCACGCCGCTGGCCCTGCTCGATGCAGCTGCAAGCGCACGCATGGCGGTCGGCGAGGCGTTGACCAATCTCGCCGCGGCGCCGGTAAAGCTCGATGAAGTGCGTCTGTCGGCGAACTGGATGGCTGCGGTTGGCGTCGATGGCGAGGACGCGGCGCTGTACGACGCCGTGCACGCGGTCGGCATGGAACTGTGCCCGGCGCTCGGCATCTCGATTCCGGTCGGCAAGGACTCGTTGTCGATGCAGACACACTGGCAGGATGCCAGTGGCGAGCAGAAGACGATTTCCCCCGTGTCGCTGATCGTGACCGCGTTCGCGCGTGCGCTCGACGTGCGCCAGGCGCTGACGCCACAACTCGTGCTCGATCAAGGCGACAGCGACATCTGGCTGCTCGATCTTGGCGCAGGCTGCAACCGCCTCGGCGGCAGCAGCCTGTTGCAGGCATTCAGCCGCGATGGCGGTGCGCCGCCGGATCTCGACGATGCGGCAAGGTTCGCGGCGTTCTTTGCGGCGATCCAGCAGGCGAACGCGAACGGTTTGCTGCTCGCCTACCACGACCGCAGCGACGGCGGTGCGATCATTGCGCTGATCGAGATGGCGCTGGCCGGGCACTGCGGCCTCGATATCGCGCTGGACGGATGGGCGGCCAACACGCTGCCGGCGCTGTTCAGCGAGGAACTCGGTGCGCTGGTGCAGGTGCGCCGCAGCGACCGCGATGCATTCGCCGCGATTCTCGCGGCGCACGGAGTCGATGCGATCGCGCACGTCGTTGCGCAGCCGAATGCGCGCATGCGCATCGAACTTGTCGGTGATGGGGACACGCTTGCGTGCTGGAAATGGAGCGATCTGATGCAGGCATGGTCGGAGACCAGTCATGCCATGCAGCGCCTCCGCGACAACCCGGCCAGCGCCGATGCCGAGAACACATGGCGTTGCGACGCCGGCGATCCGGGCATCACGCCGAAACTCGGCTTCGACCCGCGCGAGGACGTGGCCGCTCCATACATCGCCAAAGGCTCGCGGCCGCGCATCGCGATCCTGCGCGAGCAGGGCGTCAACGGACAGGTCGAAATGGCTGCCGCGTTCACGCGCGCCGGCTTCGACGCGTTCGACGTGCACATGAGCGATCTCGCTGCAGGCCGGCGCAAACTTGCCGACTTCAACGGCCTCGCGGCCTGCGGCGGCTTCAGCTACGGCGACGTGCTCGGCGCCGGGCGAGGCTGGGCCGCGTCGGTGTTGTACAACGAGCGGTTGCGCGAGCAGTTCGCCGCCTTCTTCGCCGACACCTCGACCTTTGCGCTCGGCGTCTGCAACGGTTGCCAGATGCTGTCGCAGTTGAAGTCGATTGTTCCCGGTGCCGAGCACTGGCCGCAGTTCGTGCGCAATGCGAGCGAGCAGTACGAGGCGCGCCTGGTCACCTTGGAAGTGCTGGATTCGCCGTCGATTTTCTTCGCCGGCATGGCCGGTTCGCGTCTTCCGGTCGCCGTCGCGCACGGCGAGGGCCGCACGGTGTTCGACGATCCGTCAGACCTGAAGCACGCCATCGCCAGCGTACGCTTCGTCGACAACCGCGGCGATGCGACCGAGCGCTTCCCGCTCAACTCCAACGGCTCGCCGCTCGGCAACGCCGGATTCACCGCAGCGGATGGTCGCGTGACGATCCTGATGCCGCATCCGGAGCGCGTGTTCCGCAGCGTGCAGTTGTCATGGCGTCCGCGCGAATGGGGCGAAGATTCACCGTGGATGCGCATGTTCCGCAACGCACGCGTCTGGGTGGGTTGAGTGGCCGTTTCGCCGATCCGCGAGTTCGCGCTGAAGGCGGTGTTGTGGTTGCCGCTCGCGTTCGTCGTCTGGTTCGTGCTTGCGCCGTTGTGGATTTTGCCGTCGGTGCAGCTTGCCAGGCTGCTGCTGCAGGGGTGCTGGGGCGAGATATTCAGCGCCGTTGCGCGCGGCGGCGATTTCCTCGATGCGGGCGGTCGCGTGGTCGGCCATGCCGACTATCTGGTCAGTCTCTCGACGGCGGTTCAGGTGGTTGTGCCAGCAGGTCCGGATGGCCCCGGCGGTGTCGGTGTACTGGAGCCGACGATCAATCCGATGGTCTACGCGTATTCGCTGCCGCTGTTCGGTGGGCTTGCGATGGCGACGCCGCTATCGGGCTGGCGGCGCATGGGGCAACTGACGCTCGCGTTGGCGGTGATCTGGATCGCGCTGGCCTTCGGCATCGTCGCCGAGAGCCTGAAGACGATCGCGTTCGACAGCGGCGCGGCCGGTGCGGCAGCGATCGCGCACGCCGGTCTGGCGCCCAACGCGATTGCGCTCGCCTATCAATTCGGGTATCTGATCCTGCCCGCGGTGGTGCCGGTCGCGCTCTGGATCGGCCTGAATCGCGGATTCATCGACCTTCTGGTCCGTTCGGGCGGGGAACCGGCGGCCACGATCGACGGTCAACAGCACGGATAAGGCCGCCATCGACGGGCGGCATGAAACAATCAGGTCCATCGGACCGCTTTTGCGCGTAGGGGATTCATGGCAGCTGTCGCACCGCTCGAACCTGTCGCTTCCGCCGCTGCCGCCATCGGCAGCCTGGACGACCGTATCTGCCAGTTCCTGGTCGCGCGCGGCCGCCTCAAGGAAACCGATCTGCTGCGCGGGCGCCGCCTGCACGAGGAGGATCCGGCATCAGGCAGCCTGGTGTCGTTGCTGACTCGGCTCGGCCTCGTGTCCGAGCGTGAGATGGCGGAAGCGGTTTCCGAATTGCTGCAATTGCCGCTGCTGTCGGCCAAGGAGTTTCCGGAAACGCCACCGCAGAACGTGCAGACCTCGGTGCGCTTCCTCAAGCACCACCATGTGTGTCCGATCGGTGAAACCGACGATGACGTAACCTTGCTGGTCGCCGATCCCGCCGATGCGTTCCCGCTGCAGGCGCTGCAGCTTGCGACCGGACGTACGGTCAAGCTGAACATCGGCCTGCGCAGCGAGATCGACGACCTGATCGAGCGCTATTACGGTTCCGGTCGTTCCGCGATGGGCACGATCGTCGAGAACCTGACCGACGAGAACAATCGCAGCGAAGACGACATCGAGCACCTGCGCGACCTCGCTTCGGAAGCGCCGGTCATCCGCCTGGTAAACCTGGTCATCCAGCGTGCGGTCGAGCAACGCGCCTCGGATATCCACGTCGAGCCGTTCGAGAGCCGGCTGAAGGTGCGCTACCGCATCGACGGCGTATTGCACGAAGTCGAATCACCGCCGGCCGCGTCGACCGCGGCGGTCATCTCGCGCATCAAGATCATGGCGAAACTGAACATCGCCGAGCGCCGTCTGCCGCAGGACGGCCGCATCATGATCCGCGTGCAGGGCAAGGAGCTCGACCTGCGCGTATCGACCGTGCCGACCGCGCATGGCGAATCGGTGGTCATGCGTATCCTCGATCGCGAAGCGATCGTGTTCGACTTCCACAAGCTTGGCTTCACCGATCAGTTCCTGCAGAAATTCATCAACGTGCTGGAATTGCCGCACGGCATCATGCTGGTCACCGGCCCGACCGGTTCGGGCAAGACGACCACGCTGTATACGGCGCTGAGCCAGCTCAACACCGCCGACGTCAAGATCATCACGGTCGAGGATCCGGTCGAATACCAGATCGAAGGCATCAACCAGATCCAGGCGAAGCCGCAGATCGGCCTCGATTTTTCGCATGCGCTGCGCTCGATCGTGCGTCAGGATCCGGACATCATCATGATCGGCGAAATGCGCGACCTGGAGACCGCGAAGATTGCGATCCAGTCTGCGCTCACGGGCCATCTGGTGTTGTCGACCCTGCATACGAACAACGCCGCTGGCGGCATTACCCGAATGCTCGACATGGGCGTCGAGGACTATCTGCTCACGTCCACGGTGAACGGCATCCTCGCGCAGCGCCTCGTGCGCCGTCTGGACCGTTCGGTCGCCGAAGTCTATGAACCGCTGCCCGAGGTCATCAAGGAATTCAACCTCGAAGGCCTCAGCGACGAACGTCCGATCAAGTTGTTCAAGCCGGGATCGAGCGCCGCCAATCCGACCGGCTACTTCGGCCGCACGACGATCATGGAGTTCCTCGTCATGTCCGATACGATCCGGCGCCAGATCATGCAGCATGCCGGCATGGGCGAGATCGAGCAGCAGGCGCGCAAGGAAGGCATGCGCACGATGTATGAAGACGGTCTGGTCAAGTCCATGCAGGGCGAGACGACGATCGAGGAAGTGCTGCGCGTGACGTCGGAATCGTGATGAAGCCGGGATTCGGGATCGGGAATCGGGGGTTCGGGAGCGCGTGCTTCACGGGTTCCGATGCGTTCGCTCGTCCCCGCGTTCTTCCTTTGCCAATCACGAATCACGAATCACGAATTTCGGCCCCATGACTCTCTACTACTACAAAGCCGTCGCTCCTTCCGGTGAAACGCTCGAAGGTCAGTTCGACCTCGCCAGTCACGACGAAGTGATCGGCAAGCTGCAGGATGCGGGCAATATCCCGCTGGAGGTCCGCGAGGCCGACGGCGGCGATTCGGCCAGCCTGTTCGCGGCGCTGTTCAAACGTGCGACCTTGTCGCAGGCGCAGGTCGTGCAATTCACGCAGCAGCTGGCGACTTTGCTGGGCGCCGGCCAGCCGCTCGATCGCGGCCTGCAGATCCTTCTGGATCTACCGGAAAGCGACAAGGCCAAGCGCCTGCTCGAGCGCGTGCGCGACCAGGTGCGCGGCGGCACGCCACTGTCGGATGCGCTCGAAGCCGAGCACGGCAGTTTCTCGAAGTTGTACGTGAACATGGTGCGCGCCGGCGAGGCCGGCGGCTCGCTGGATGAAACCCTCGCGCGCCTGGCCGACTATCTCGAGCGCAGCGCGAATCTAAAGAGCAGCGTGGTCAACGCGATGATCTATCCGGCCTTCCTGGTCGGCATGGTGATGGTGTCGTTGATGGTGCTGCTGATCTATGTGGTGCCGCAGTTCGCGCCGATGTTCGCCGACATGAACGTCGAGATGCCGCTGATCACGAAGGTCGTGCTTGCGGTCGGCTCGACCTTGCAGAACTTCTGGTGGCTCATTCTCGCCGCGATCGTGTTTGGTGTCGGCTGGTTCCGGCGACAAATGTCCGATCCGGCTTCGCGACTGAAGATCGACGAGCGCCTGCTCAACATGCGCGTGATCGGCGATGTGATTCGCAAGGTCGAGACCGCGCGCCTGGCACGCACGCTCGGCACGTTGCTGAAGAATGGCGTGCCGCTGCTTTCGGGTCTCACCGTTGCGCGCAACGTGATGGGCAATACCGTGCTCGCCGAGGCCGTCGGGCAGGCGGCCGAAGAGGTCAAGACCGGTGGCGGCCTCGGTTTCGCGTTGACCCAATCCAAACGGTTTCCGAAGCTCGCACTGCAGATGATCAGCGTCGGCGAGGAATCGGGCGAACTGGACACGATGCTGATGAAGGTGGCCGACACCTTCGACATCGAGGTGAAAAACACGCTCGATCGCTTGCTCGCCGCGCTGGTTCCGGCGACGACGATCGTGATGACCGTCATCGTCGCGATGATCATGCTGGCGATCGTGATGCCGATCATGAACATCGCTGGTGCGGTGAAGTGATTCAACATCGAAAGTGGACGCACTTGTCCGGTTCGAGATTTGCAAACGAGGAAACACAAACACAATGAATATCCGCTCATATCGCAACATCCGCCGCCTGCCGCGCGCCGCCGGCTTCAGCCTGATCGAAATGCTCGCCGTGATCGTGCTGATCGGCATCGTCGCCGGCATCGTCGTGCAGCAGGTCGGCAAGAACGTCGACAAGGGCAAATACGGTTCCGGCAAGGCCCAGGTGCAGATGCTGGCCGGCAAGATCGAAGGCTACGCGCTCGACAACGGTTCGCCGCCGGCGCGTCTGGAAGACATGATCACCAAGCCCGGCAATGCATCGAACTGGCAGGGGCCGTATGCGAAGGAATCGGATCTCAAGGATCCGTTCGGCCATGCGTTCCAGTACAAGGCGCCCGGCGAACACGGCGATTTCGACATCATCTTCCTCGGCAAGGACGGCCAGGCCGGCGGCGACGGCGTCAACGCGGACTACGGCAACTGGCAATGACGAGCCGAAGGGCGGGAATGGAGAATAGGGAATCGGCAGAGTGTTGCTCCTTGCCGATTTTCGCTCCCGACCATTCCCCTTCCTCCGTTCCTGATTCCCGGCCGCTCGCGCGCAAACGCGCAAGCGGCTTCACCCTGATCGAAATGCTGGCCGTGATCGTGTTGCTCGCGATTGCAATGACTGTGGTCACGGTGTCGTTCTCCAAGAGCTTGCAAAGCGCGAAGATCCGCGGCGCCAGTCGCGACCTCGTCGCCGCGCTGCGCTACACGCGCGGGCAGGCGATCGTGAAGGGCACGCAGGAAGTGCTGACGCTGAACCTCGACAACAATTCCTATAGCGCGCCCGGCAAGTCGGCTGTCGCGTTGCCGAAGGGCATGGTGCTGCGCCTGACCACGGCCGATACCGAGGTGAGCGGCAACACCGGCGGCATCCGATTCTTCGCCGACGGCAGTTCCACCGGTGGACATATTTCCGTGCTGCAGGGGCAGCGCGAATGGCGCATCAACGTGGCGTGGCTGACCGGCGACATCGCGCTCGACGAGAAGCCCGAATAGCCGCCGCCATGGCGCGCGGCGGCAATGCGATCCCCCGATGCGGAGCGAATCCGCCGGATTGAACGACGTACGCCGACGAACTCGGCGCGAATCCTGCGGTCCACTTATTCCCATGAAACCCTTCCGCCAACCCGTGCGTGGATTCAGCCTGATCGAAATGGTCGCGGCATTCCTCGTGTTCGCAATCGGCATGGGGGTGCTGATGCAGATCCTCGCGACCTCGATGCGCAATACGCGGCAGTCCTCGGACTACACGATGGCGGCGTTGTGGGCGCAGTCCAAACTCGACACGGTCGGCGTCGGTTCGCCAATCGAAGCCGGCCGCAGCAATGGCCGCTTCGACGATGTGTATGGCTGGGAGCTGGACATCGAGCAGGTCGATCCGGCCAGCGTCGAACCGCCGCCGCAGCAGGTTCAGGCGATGGGCGGGAACGTCAACGGCAGGGGAGGGGCGACTGCAAACCCGCAGGCGAACACCACGTCGGTCGCCAACGCCGGGCTTGGTGGCGGCTTGCAGGCGGCGCCATTCGATCTCTACCAGGTGGACCTCACCGTGTTCTGGGGCGGCCGCTACGGGTCGAAGGTGCGCACGGCGCATTTCGGTACCTTGCGCGCGACCAATCCGGATGCCGCCAATGGCATGAATGGCGCGAACATGAAGATGCCGCCACCGCGCTATGGTGGAGGGACGAGGTGATGGCGAAGCCGGGGTTGCAGAGTCGGTATTCGCAATGGGGAAGCGCGCAGCAGCCTGTGAGCGCGTCGGCGACTGCTCGCATGAATCCCGAATCCGCGGCGCTTAACGGCAGTCGAAAGCGGATCATTCCCAATTTCCGCTCTTCCGCCGGTTTCACCTTGCTCGAAGTGATGCTGGCGATCCTGCTGCTGGCGGTATTGCTCGCCGGCACGTATGGCGCTATTCGCACGGCCGTGCATGCGATGCATTCGGGCGAACTGGCGATCGATCGCACCAATCGCCTGCGCGTAGCGCAGGAATTCGTGCGTCGGCAGGTCAGCCACATCATGCCGCTTGCGTTCGGTCAGGACCACAACACGAACACGAATTTCGTGTTCGAGGGCAAGGGCAATTTCATGCGCTTCGTGGCGCCGATGCCGGGCTATCTGTCCAAGGGCGGTCCGTACGTGCAGACCTTGTCGTTCGCCGGCAGTCGCCGTGGCGGCAAGCAGTTGCTGTTCACCGACGAGATGCTCAACGGCTTCGACATCGACGAGAAGAGATCGGACAACGAGCCTTCGGTGCTGCTCGACGAGATCGCCGACGGCCACTTCGAATACCGCACGATCGACGACCAGGGCGAAATGACCGACTGGTCCGATCGCTGGGAAGACGAAAGCGTCACGCCGGTCATGGTGCGCGTCGTCGTGCGCATGCGGCCGGAGGCGCGCGTCGAGTTTCCCGAGATGGAAATCCCGCTGCTGCTCGATGTCGGCGCCGTGCGCAGCATGAACCGGCCGAACCAGATGCTCGGGATTGGCACGCGCGCCGGCCTGCAACCGGGGAGCAAGCAGTGAGCCGTTCGTGCCGTCGCATGACTGGGCGATGCAGTGCTCCGGCGCGCGAGCGCGGCATCGCGTTCATCCTGGTGCTTTGGGTGATCGCGATGCTGGCGATCCTGCTCGGCAGCTTCTCGATGGTCGCGCGGACCGAGAATCTGCAATCGCGACACTTGTTCGACACGACGCAGGCGCGCTACGCGGCCGAGGCCGGTCTCAACCTCGCCGTATTCGAGCTGCGCAAGAGCGATCCTGTCGAACGCTGGGTCGCGGACGGTCGCCCATACACGTTCGGCTATGGCGATGCGGAGCTCGAAGTCAGCATCACCGACGATTCAGGCAAGATCGATCTCAATTCCGCCTGCAGCAGCGGTGTGCAGAATGGCGCCGCGGCCTCGAACCCCGGGGCGCCGGCGATGGGGTTGGGCATTCTGCTCAATCTGTTCACCTCGCGTGGTGTCGCGCTCGACCAAGCGCAGGCGCTGGTTGCAGCGATCTCGGACTGGTGCGACCCCGACGATCTGGCGCAGCTCAACGGAGCCGAGATCGCCGAATACAAGGCAGCCGGCCTTTCCTATGGCCCGACCAATCAGCCATTCCAGACAGTGTCCGAGCTGCAGCAGGTGCTGGGCATGAACTACGAGCTGTTTTCCAAGGTCGAGCCGATGTTGACGATCTACTCAGGCAGCGGCCAGCCGAGTGCGGCGTTCGCGTCGGCCGAAACCCTCGCCGCGATGTATCCGGATGCGTCGCCCGAGCAACTGCAGCAACTGGTCCAGCAGCGCCAGCAGATGATGCCGGGCGATATGGCCGGTGGCGGTTTGATGCTGCCCGACGGATCGCCGCTCATGGCAGGCGGCGGCGGCCTCACGTATAGTGTGAAATCCCGTGCGAAGCTGCCCAATGGCGCCAGCACCACCTTGGATGCAACCATCCGCATGGGCGGAATCAACGCGGCCGGAAGGCCTTACGTGATTCTGCGCTGGCGGGATGGGGAAACCTCGTAGCTCATCGTGAATCCAGCCCTAGACAGACAACTCGCGCGTCTGCGGACACGCCTTGCCAAGACGCCGCTGCCAGGCTTTTTTGCGTGGTGGGGCAGGGAGCTGCTCGCCTGCTTGCCGGAGCGCTGGCGCAGCGTGCTGGCCGAACGTTCCGAATCGCTGCTGCTGGATCTGCGCGACGAGGAGATCATCGTCTGGCGCGAACGCGGCGAGGCGATGAGCGAGTACGCGCGTATCCCGCGCGACCTGCCGGCCGACGCCCAGAGTGCGGAATTCCAGCGCTTGCGCACGGCGATCGGTGACCCGGCGGTACGCAGCGTGTTCTGTATCCCGGCCGACCGTGTGCTCACGCGCGTTCTCAGCCTGCCCGCCGCCGCCGAGGACAACCTGCGCCAGGTATTGTCGTTCGAGATGGACCGGCAGACGCCGTTCAAGGCCGACCAGGTGTACTTTGACAGCCGCGTGATCGGTCACGATGCCAGCGGCCGCAATGCGCAAGTGGAGCTGGTGTTGATTCCACGCGGTCGGCTCGATCAGGAGCTTGGTGCGTTGCCGTCCGGCGCTGCCGATCTCGATGGCGTCGACAGCTGGCGCGGCGAACCGGGCGCCGGCCGTCGCCACACCAACCTGCTGCCGCCGGAGCGACGCGCACGTCGGCGCAACCTGCGCCTGCCGCTGAACCTCGGCCTCGCTGCGCTGGCAGTGATCCTGTTGATGGTCGCGATGGACGAATCGCTGGCGAACCGCGCGGCGGCCGTCGACGCGATGCGCCTGGAAGTGGAAAAAGCGAACAATGAGGCGAAGCAGGTCGCCGCACTGCGCAAGACATTGGTCGACTCGATCGCTGGCGCGAACTTCCTCGCCGACCGCAAGCGCAAGGGCCCGCTGACCGTGGCCTTGATCAACGACATCACCCTGCGCTTGCCGGAAGACACCTATCTCGAACGCCTGCAGATCGAGAACAAGCAGGTGCAGTTGCAAGGACAGGCGAAGGAAGCGGCCAAGCTGATCGCGTTGCTTGGTGAATCCCCGTGCCTCGGAAACCCCGGTTTCCAGGGCCAGGTGCAGCCAGATCCGCGTACCGGCAAGGAGCGCTTCCAGATCAATGCGGAGCTGCGCGAATGCGCGCCCGAGCAGGCGGCTGCGAAAGCGTCGCCAGCGGCAGCGGCGAAACAGGCCGCACCGGCGCCAGCCGCGCCCGAGCCGGGCAGGGCTCCCGCAGCGGCTGACCACGCCACGGCGAAGAAAGCAGCGGAGGCCAAGCATGGCGGCAAGTAGATTCCAGCCCAAGGATGGCCGCCTGCTTGCCGTCGTGCTGCTGCTGATCGTGCTGATGCTGATCTATCTGATCGGCGTCCACTGGTGGTTCGTCGCGCCGCAGATGCAGTTTTCCGCCGACATGCAGGACCTGCGTGACCAACAATTGCGTTTCCGCCAGACCAGTGCGGAAAAACCCGAGATCGAAAAGCGTCTCGCTGAAGTGAAGGCTTACGAACAGGGCAATCAGGCGTTCCTCTCCGAAGCGGACCCGAATGCCGCGTCGGCAGCGCTGATCCAGCGCCTCAAGCAGGCGATGAGCGAGCACGCCAAGGACGAGAAGCGCTGTCAGAACGTCGGCACGCAGAGCTATGCTGGCGGCGAGGAAGAGTTGTACAAGCGTGTCACCGTGCAGGCGCGCCTCAAGTGCGATCTCGAACCGCTGGCAGCGATCCTGTACGACCTCGAGAATGGCAAGCCTTACCTGTTCGTCGATCAGGTCATGATCTACAAGCAGCAGACCTACACGCCTCCTGGTGCGAAAGTCTTGCAAAGTCCGCTCGACGTGCGCTTCAACCTTTCTGGCTACCTGCGTCAGCCGGGCAAGACGAAATGAACGTCCGCACTGCTCGACTCACCACCCAGGTACTTGCCGGCATCTGCGGCCTGCTGCTCTTGCTCGTCATCGCGCTCTATGCGGGCGTTGGGCGTGGCTATCGTTGGACCCCCGATGCCGATGATGGCGCCTCGCATGCGGTGCTGGGCACAATCGACAACAAGCCAGTGACCTTGCCGCCGGCCAGCGCGTTCGCGGCGATCGAGCAGCATCCGCTGTTCAACGAGGATCGCAAGCCTAGCCCGGTCGACGCGGCTGAAGGTGAGGGTGACGCGCCGCCGCCTAGTCCGTTGAATGTCGCACTGACTGGCGTGATCCTGGACGAGAAGAACCACGTCCGCATCGCCATGCTGCAGGACAAGGCGCGGAACCAAGCGATTGCCTTGAAGGTCGGAATGCCTCTCGAGGGCGATCAGGCGAGCTGGACGCTGGTCGAGGTCAAGCCGCGTCTCGTCGTGTTCAGGAGCGCGGCCAACGAGACGACGGAAGTCGAGCTGGAGACGGCGGTCGCGGCTCCGCCATCGGCTGCACGACCAGTGCCGGGCCGCGGCGGTGCTGCAGTGAAGCCGAATAGCCCGCAGCCGGGCAAGCCGTCCGCGGGAGCGACGGGCAAGACGAACGATACCGCCAGCGCCGACCTCGCGCGCCGCATCGAGGAACGTCGCCAGCAAATGCGCGAAGATGCCGAGCGTCTTCGCAACGGCAAGCAACCCGCACCACCGAAGAAGTAATTGGAGTGAGCCACGTGCGATCGAGACTGACGACCCTGCTGATGGCCTTCGGCATCGCGCTGCTGGCCGGCTGCGCCACGCCAGCGCAGAAGGAAAAGCGTGCGGAAAACAGCGATATCCTCACGGCAGACACGATTCTGAAGCCGGCGGCGCCGATCGCTGTCGAGAACGGCGCCAGCGGGATCTCGATTTCGCCGGAGACAAAGTCGAACCGGCCGCCGCCAAAGCCCGAAATCGAGATGGGCACCGGCAAGTTCTTCAATGTGCAGCCGCAGGCGAAGGGTTCCAGCGGCGAAGGGCAGGTTACGTTCAATTTCGAGAACCAGCCAATCCAGGCGGTGGTCAAGGCGATCCTCGGAGACATGCTGCAGGAGAACTACACGATCGCACCGAACGTCGGCGGCAACGTCACGTATTCGACGTCGCGCCCGATCCGCCGCGAGGACGCGATGCCGGTACTGGAAATGCTGCTGTCGTGGACCGGCAATGCATTGGTGCGCGAGGGTGGTCGCTACACCGTGCTGCAGGCCAAGGACGCCATCCCCGGCAAGCTGACGCCGCGCATCGGAGCAACCCAGCAGCCGGGTTATGGTCTGCGCATCTTCCCGCTCAAGTACATCTCGGCCAGCGAAGCCGGCAAGCTGCTCAAGCCCTACGCGAAACCCGATGCATTCGTGCAACTCGACCCGAACCGCAGCCTCGTCGTGCTGGCCGGCACGCCGAGCGAGCTCGACAACTACCAGCGCACGCTCGACACCTTCGACATCGACTGGATGAAGGGCATGTCGATCGGCGTCTATGCGATGCAGCACGTCGAAGTCACCAAGTTGATGCCGGACCTGCAAAAGATCTTCGGCACCGAAGGCGAATCGCCGCTGGCAGGCATGTTCCGCTTCATGCCGATCGAGCAGACCAACTCGATGATCGTGATCACGCCGCAGCCGGCCTACCTGAGACAGGCGGAAGAATGGTTACGCCGCCTCGATCAGGGCGGCAAGGAAAACACGGTCCAGCTCTACGTGTACAACGTTAAGAATCTCAAGGCGCCGGATCTGGCGGACTACCTGAGTCAGATTTTTCTCGGCACCAGCAGCGGCACCCGCAGCAGCACCTCCGGCGGCGTGGGCCAAGGCCTGCGCTCGACCACGCTCGGCAGCCGCGGCGGCATGGGCGGTACGAACAACAATATGAGTTACCAGAACTCGCTGCGCCCGCAATCGAATCAGGAGAAAAGCGCACCTGCTGCAACAACGCCCGCTTCCACCGGCAGTGGCGGCAACAAGGACAGCGACATCCGCATCTCCGCGATCGAGGAAAACAACCAGCTGATGATCCAGGCGACGCCGTTCGAGTGGGACCAGATCGAATCGGCCATCAGGAAGCTCGACATCGTGCCGTTGCAGGTACAGATCGAGGCAAGGATTCTTGAGGTGTCGATGACCGGAAGCCTGAGTCTCGGCGTGCAGTGGTATCTGGGTAACCTGATCGGCACGGCGGACGGTTCGGTCGGCAAGGGCACGGTCTACGGCCCCGGGTTTGCTGGCAACAAGCAGGATCGGCACGGATCCCAGATCGGTGCGACGGGAAAGATTGCCCCATACAACGGGGGATTCTCCTGGTCGTTCCTGAACAAGAATTTCGAAGTCGCGATCAATTCGCTAGAGAAGAATGGCCAAGCGAAATCGCTGGCTGCTCCGTCGCTGCTCGTAATGAACAACCAGGAAGCGCAGATCAATGTCGGTCAACAGATTCCGGTTCAGCAGACGTACTTCACCGGGCTTGCCGGAGTGAACTCCAACGGCAGCAGCGTTGGCAGCAATATCGGGTCGGTGCAGTACATGAACACGGGCGTCATGCTGAGTGTCAAACCACGAGTGAATCCGGGCGGCCTGATCTACATGGATGTCCAGCAGGAGATCAGCAATCCGCCTGCGGATTACAGTTCCAGCAGCGGTACGAATCCCGCCATCGCGCAGCGTCAGTTGCAGACACAGGTGGCGATTCAGAGCGGCGAAACCCTCATGCTTGGTGGTTTGATCCAGGACAACCGGGGCGATAGCGCCCAAGGGCTTCCGTTCATCAGTCGCGTTCCAGTGTTGCGGAATCTTTTTGGGAATACCGCCCAAAGCACTAGCCGCACCGAGCTGATCATTTTGATCACGCCGCGGATCATCGCGTCCGTCGACGAGGCGCGCCAAGCGACGCAGGAGTATGTCCGCCAGTTCCAGTCGCTGACGCCGCTGCGCGCAACCAGCCAGCCAGCCTCGACGGCCCAACCCGCGCCGGGCAAGCCGGTGCAAACCTATCCCGTCGAGGAATCCGTAAAGCCGCAAGAGGATGTGCCGCGTGACCACTAAACTGCTGAAACCGGCGATCGCACTCGCCGCAGCCATCGCTCTGCTCGCGCTCGCCGGCTGCGCCGACAAGGCCAACCCGGACAACGTCGACCGCCGCTCGGTCGAGCGCTGGAACTACCTGATAGCGCATCAGGCCGAAAAGGCCTACGACTACATGACACCTGGCGTGCGCGCAACCCGCACCCGCGAGGATTATGCGGGCGGCATGAACACACGTCCCGTGCAATGGAAAGCGGTCAAGTTCAAGGACAAGAAATGCGACACGGAGCGCTGCAAAGTTCATGTTGATGTGACCTACGCAGTAGCATTGCCGGGCGTGGGCAGGTCCACCGAGTCGACAAGCACTCAGAGCGAAACTTGGATTCTGGTCAAGGGAGAATGGTTTTTTCTTCCAAGTAATTGAATTCGCTGCCAAAAACCGGCAGTTGGGGAGGGGATTGCACGAGTGTTTCCTTTGCCTTAACATGGCGGCGCTGTTGCCTAACCTCGCCCTAGCCCGCGAAGGGCGCCGGTTGCAAATCGGAGCGAGGTTGGCGGTAAAGCAAAAAGCCCTGTGGTCAAATTTAGGAGTGTTGCGATGAAGAGAAACAACTTGACGACAGCCGTCGTCGCCGGTATCGCCGGCGTCGCTGGCTTCGCGGGCCTGGCGAATGCCGTCGACCTGAATCCAGACGGTCTCGGCCAGGTTCTCATCTACCCGTACTACACGGTCAATCAGAGCCAGGACACGCAGATCTCCGTCGTCAACACGACGGACGTCGGCAAGGCGGTCAAGGTGCGCTTCCTCGAAGGCTACAACAGCCGCGAAGTGCTCGATTTCAACCTGTACTTGTCGCCGCGGGACGTGTGGACGGCGCGTGTCAGCCAGCTCTCCGATGATGGCGGCGCCGCGGTGTTCACCGCTGACCACAGCTGCACCTACCCGGCGATTCCGGCCGGCGGTCAGGCATTCCGTTCTACCGCGTACGCCGGTGGCAGTGCGTTCCCGGCCGATGGCGGCCCGACCAGCGTCACGCGTACCCGTGAAGGCTACGTCGAGCTGATCGAAATGGGCGAAATCGCCCCGGGCAGCGCGCTCGACGATGCGACCCTGCATGATCAGGATGGCACGCCGAACGGTGGCGTTCCGGCTTGCACGAGCTCCGTGATCGGCAACAATGCCGGCAACTACCTGACCGCTCCGGCCGGTGGCTTGTTCGGTGCGGGCTCCATCGTCAACGTCGGTGAAGGTACGTTCTATGCGTACAACGCTGATGCGGTCGACGGCTTCTCGTCGCAGGTGCTGTTCTCGGGTTCGTCGGGCCTGACCCCGTCGCTGCAGCAGGCCAACACCGCGACGTCTGCGGCTGGCGGCGCGATCGCTTACGTGTTCGCCAACGGCCAGTTGCTGACACTCGACTATGCCGCCGGTGTTGATGCGGTGAGCGCGGTCTTCACGGCCAATGCGATCTACAACGAGTACTTCACTTCGGCTGATTTCGGCGCCGCCACCGACTGGATCGTGACGTTCCCGACCAAGCGCTTCTATGTCGACGGCAAGGCGTACGGCTTCACCACGGTCAAGCAGCCGTTCCATGAGCTGTTCCATGCTCCGGGCGTGTCCAACGTCGAAGTCGGCATTTCGCTGTTCGATCAGGAAGAGGGTTTCACGACCCAGCCGGACGACTTCTCGCCGCCGAGCGCAACTGCTCCGTCGTCGCTTCCGTACGAAGTCAACGTCATCAGCTTCCTGGCTGGTTCGGACGCCAACGCTGGCGTGACGTCGGGCGTGTTTGGTTCGAAGCTGGTTTCGAACATTCCGCCGTATGGCGACCGTGGCTGGCTGCAGCTTGACCTGGCAAGTGGCGATGGTGGCCATGCGCTGGTTCCGGCTGCCAACGGCAGCGTGCTGAATGGTCTGCCGGTTACCGGCTACGAGGCCTACAACATCATCAACGCAAACGCCAATCCGGGCGCGCTGGCGAACTACGGTGGTCTGTTCCGTCACCGTGCCAGCCGTCTCTGCACGGCCACTGCGGGTGCTTGTTCGTAATAGCGTCGTAATAGTGTGAGTCGAAAAGGGAGCCTTCGGGCTCCCTTTTTTGTTCGCGATTTCTCACAATTGAATCCGATGGTTGTGGCGATCAATGCGGCAGGCGCGGTAGAATGCGAGTTGGTGCATTTCGCCGACAGCCGGAATAATTCCCCATGCATTTCTTTCCCGTACGCACGTTCCTGCAGCTTGCCGGAGCCGTATCGTTCGCCGTGCTTGCATCGCATGCCGATGCGCAGGTGACGCTCAATTTGACGACCGCGCAGCAAACCAACTGCACGGCGGTCACCGATGCGCAGGGGTTGCATCTCGTGCCGGGAAGCACTGACCTCGCAGCGACAGGGGTTACGCTTAGTGGAACCGGATGCGGCGGAGGTCAATCACCCGCGACGGACTTCGAGGCGACGATCAATGTCCCTTCGACGGCTACGGTAGGCACGCCCTTCACGGTCAACTGGTCGGCCGCGCAGTCGGCGACTCAATGCACTTATGGAGGCAGTACAGGTCTGGCTGGCTGGCCCACGGGCACGACCGCGTGCCAAGGTACCGCATGCAATGGTGTCCATTCGGCAGCGGTCACCGTATCAACTCCGGGCAGCTATTCGCTCAATGTGACCTGCACGAATGGCAGCGGCTACGCCTCAGGTGGCGGAACAGCGGTCGGAGCACCCACAGCACCCGTATTTACGAACCCCTTGGCTGCCACCCCTGCCACCGTTACGCTCGGCCAGAGCTTCTCGGGGAGCTGGGGCGTGAGTGGCGCCTCCTCGTGCCAAGGTACTGCTGAACTTGGCGGAAGTTCCATTGCGCTTCCGGGGTGGACCGATGTCACAAGCGCGACGTCTCCGCGTCAGGTCACGCCTACGCAAATCGGTACCTACTCGTTGAAGCTCACTTGCTCGAATTCCGTCGGGTCCACGACAAGTGGTCCCGTCAATGTCGTGGTGCAAGGCACCAACAGTTGCCCGGCTGGAAGGCAGACAACTGCGGACGTTTGCTATAACTACAACAACACGGGTGCGAACTGCGCCAGGGGCACCGACGTCACCACATTCTCAAGTCTCTGGGGGCGTAACCTGCCGACCGGCACGCCAGTGGCATTCCCGGGGCTGAACTATTTCACCGTCATCAACAACATGAACGCGTCGGGCTACATTGCCGCACAATTCACCGTGCCGCAGAACATGCTTGCCAACCAAACAGGCGTGTTCACACACGGGGAAACGCTGCCTGGTCCGAACGTGACGATGGCGATCAGCAAGAATTGCGGCGACTTCAATCCGTCGACATCGATCTGCCTGCGCAGTGACATCAATGCTGGATCTTTGTTGACGAAGTGGAAGAACGTGGCGGTTCCCGATTCGCTTGTAGTCGCCTGTCCGCTCACCCCGGGTGAGACGTACTATGTAAACTTCAAGATGACGCGCCCCACGGATTGTTCGGGATCTTCTTGCACCGTTACGGTTCAGAGTAACCATACGCCCTGAACGCAGATCGGAGTGCCTCATCCAAGCGAGGCAATCCACTAAGCAGGGCGAAGCCGAGCGCGACCTTTGTGTCGCGCTCGGCTTTGTTCTTCTGGGCGCAATGGTCCAAAGAGGCAAACGCCGTTCTGTCCTTGGGATGCAGTCGGACTGGCTGAACTTTAGCGGAGTCGTAACTATGGGTTTGAAGCAAGGTTGTGGTTGGATTGGCGGATTGTTGTTGGCCTTGTCGGCCATCGTGGCGAATGCGGAAGCTCCCCTCGCTCCATCCGTGGTCGCGAGTCAAGGTGGAGTGAGTGTGACCATGGCGGATATCGATACATTTGCATCCACCATCCCCGAAGACAGGCGGGCGCAATTCTTCGACAGCCCACAGCGGATCCAGACACTGATCAGCAGCTTGCTGTTGCAAAAGCAGTTGGCTGCGGAAGCGCGAGAGCACGGCCTTGACAAGAATCCGGAAATCATTTCAAAAGCCGGATCCGCGCAGGAAGCGGCCTTGGCAAAGGCTATGCAGGAGCAGCTGACGAATGGGATGAAGATTCCCGACTTCAATGAACTCGCGCAGGAGCAATACATCGCATATCGGGAGCGATATGTGGTTCCCGCGATTCTTGAGGTGCAAGACGTCGTCATAACTGCCGTTTCGCGCAGCGAAGCTGAAGCCCGCGCGCTTGCTGATACGGTTGAAGCAGAGGCGCGAAAGGATCCGTCCCAGTTCGACGCGTTGGTCGAAAAGTATTCCGATGAATCGGGCAAGGCCAAGTCGCACGGCATGGTCAAGGATGCCGCAAGCGCGGGCCATGCAGAAGGATTCGCATCCGCGATAGCGGCGTTGAAAAGCCCCGGAGACATTTCGCCAGTGGTGAAGACCGATGGCGAATTCCATGTCCTGAAATTGGTCGCGAAAGCTCCCGCGAAGCAAAAGTCGTTTGATGACGTGCGGGAGGAACTGGTTGCCGGTCTTCGCAAGGACTTCATCCAGAGGACGATCAAGGAACACATCGATCAATTGCGCAACAAGCATATTGATGCGAGCCCGGAGCTCGTTGCATCGCTGAGGACCCGATTCGCATCGGGTACGTCGGCGCCTTCCGCAGAGGGTGCGGCGTCGAAGAAATAGCGACGCCAGTCCATCGGTGTGAGAGTTCCGGTCGCACCGTGCCTCTCCCGGTCAGGGCTGCCGGCGACATCCGCAAAAGGGGAGGGCGGAGCAAAGTGATGGCGATTCCATGTCCAACGCAGCATTGATCCTGCGCTTTGTTCGGCGGGAGCTGGGCAATCGCTTCGCCGGCAGTTTTTCAGGCGGGTTGTGGGCGCTCTTTCAGCCCTTGCTGCAATTGGCGATCACGAGTTTTGTCTTCGTGCACGTGTTCAAGGCGCGCGTACCCGGGTCGGACACGCTCGGCTACGTACCTTTTCTCGCAATCGCATTGTGGCCGTGGACTGCATTCGCCGAAGCAGTCCTGCGTTCGACCACGGCCATTCAGGACAATGCGGCATTGATTGGCAAGGTGGCATTGCCACGCGAAGTCCTGGTGTTTGCAAGTGTTGGCGCAAGTTTCGCTATTCATCTCACCGGATTCATCGCAATCGTGCTGGTGCTGTGGGCGGCCGGGCAGGGAGTTCGTCTTTCCGGCTTGTTGCCAGCAGTCCTGCTCTATTTCCCACTTGCCGCACTGGCGTTGGGCGTCGCGCTGATCTGCGCTTCGGTGCAGGTCTTCGTCCGCGATCTGGTGCAGGCGCTGGGACAGTTGTTGCCGCTGCTGATGTTCGGTGCGCCGGTCTACTATGACCGCGCGCAGTTGCCGGAGCGGTTTCGCGGCCTGCTGGACTTCAATCCATTCACGTTCTATGCCGAGTCCTTTCGTGCACTGTTGCTCGACCATGGCACGTTTGTATTCCGCGGACTCGCTGTTGCAATGATTGTCGCTGCGCTTGCATTGCTTGCCGGACACTGGTTGTTCCGCCGCCTTGATCCGCACTTCGAGGACTTCCTGTGACTCCGTTGCTGGTCGAGGCGCGCGGCCTCGGCAAGGCGTATCCGAAAGTGCATCGCAGCGGCGATCGGCTGCGGGCACTTGGCCGCCTGTTGTTCCGCGGTGCCGATCCGGATCGCGTGAGCGTGTTGAATGGCGTGGACCTGGAGATCCGTCGCGGCGAATCGCTTGGTCTGATCGGCGAAAACGGCGCCGGGAAATCGACCTTGCTGAAATTGATTACTGGTGTCCTGACGCCGACGTCCGGGTTTGTTCGCGTCAATGGCGAGATCGGCGCGCTGCTCGAACTCGGAGCCGGCTTCCACCCCGAGTACAGCGGTCGCGACAACATCGTGATGTCGGCCGCGCTGCACGGAATCGAAGGCGCCGAGTTGCGCAAGCGTCTGCCCGAAATCATCGCGTTCGCCGACATTGGCCGCTACATCGATGAGCCGGTCAAGCACTATTCGTCCGGCATGGTCGTGCGACTCGGTTTCGCGGTGATCGCGTCGTTGAAGCCAGACTTGCTTGTCACTGATGAAGTGCTTGCGGTCGGCGACGAATCATTCCAGAAGAAATGCGTGCAGTGGATGCAGGAATACCTCGACGGCGGCGGTACGCTGATCCTCGTTTCGCACAGCATGTACCACGTGCAGAAGTTGTGCCGGCACGCCTGCTGGCTGCGAGACGGCGGCGTCGCGATGGCCGGCGACGTGTTCGACGTGACGCAGGCGTATCTCGCCTATCACGAACGCAAATCCGCGCCGCAGCTCGAGCGCAGCGCGATCGATCGCGGCAACCTCGAATTCAGCGTGCTGGGCCTTGCGTTGAACGACGACGAGTCCGAGCGCGTCACGTTTCTCGATGGCGGTGCGTCGCTCAAGGTGCGTGCGCGCATCCATTCGCGCGATGGTCGCGTGCCGTGCATCGCGGTCGGCATCGTGCGCGCCGACGGCACGCCGGTCTATGGCGTCAGCACGGAGATGGACGGCGTTCCGCCGCATCGGGTTGCCGACGACCTATACGTCTGCGACATCGAGTTCGACGACCTCGCGCTATTGCCGGGCAGCTATTCGGTGCGTGCGCATCCGATGGATTCCGAGGGTGTACGCGTGTTCGATACGATGGAGCGTGGCCTCGTCGTGCGCGGAGCCTCGCGCGAGTTCGGCATGGTGCGACTTGCCCATCGCTGGACCTCGGCCGCCGACCATGGAGCCGCGCCATGAACGAGGAAGCACTGGAGTTCACCGGCGAACGCTTCACGCCGGAATGCGTGCGCGAGATCTGGTACGAGCACTGGCATCGCTATGCATTCGCACGTTCGCTGGTGACCGGCAAGCGCGTGCTCGATGCGGCGTGCGGCGAAGGGTACGGCTCGGCCTTGCTGGCGGAGACGGCAGCCGACGTTGTCGGCGTCGACATCGCTCCGGCCGCTGTTGCGCATGCACGTGCGCGCTACGGCACGAGCGAGCGCCTGCGCTTCGAGTGCGCCGACGCCGCCGATCTTCCGTTCGAGAGTCGTGCGTTCGATGTCGTCGTGTCATTCGAGACGCTGGAACATCTCGCAGCGCAGGAACAACTGCTCGCCGGTTTTGCGCGCGTACTCGCGGATGACGGCGTATTGCTGATTTCCTCCCCGGACAAGCGCACCTACAGCGAAGTCGCTGGTTTCCGCAACGAATACCACGTGCGCGAGCTGTATCGCGAGGAATTGCTCGGTCTGCTGAAGGCGCATTTTCCGCACATCCAGCTATATGGGCAGAAGCTGCTGTTCCAGTCTGTCCTGTGGAATCTCGAATCCGCCGCCACAAGCGGAGAGGCCTGGACCGCGGCAGATGCAGGCGACACCATCACGCCGGGATTGAGTTACGCGCCGATGTATTTCATCGCGATCTGCACCAAGCAGACGTTGCCGCCGCAATTGCCGGCACTGTCGCTGTTCGGCGATCGCGAGGAGTCGGTCTACGCGCACTACAATCACGAAATCCGCAAGAACATGGGCGCCGGCGCACGAATCGCAGAGCTCGAAGCCGAAGTCGCACGCCTCCGCGCCATGCCAGCGGCCGCTGCAGCGTCCGATGCCCCTGTATCCCGCGATTGGCGCTGGTGGCGCCGCAACCGACCAAGCGAATGAGCAACGACCTCAACTACCAGATCAACTACGGCACGCTAGCCGCCACGCCACCCGTGCCGCGCGCGGACCCGAATGCGCCGCTATACGCCTCGGAGGATGGCGTCGTCGCGTCGTTGTCCAACAGTGAATGCATTTTCCAGGTCAAGCGCAGCGGCGAAACGCATGTGATGACCTTCCAAGTGTTGCAGGCCTTGGACCAAAGTCGCGAGTTTCGCACTCTGGACGAGCATGTCGCGCGCATTCTGGCGACGATCCCGGGGTTGCAGGCTCAGCGCGAAGGTGTGGCTCGCGTGCTCGAAAGCCTCACGACACGGGGTTTGCTCGTTTCCGATCGCGAATTCCTCCAGCGCGCGACCGCCGTGACGGCGCGCGAACCGACCCCGCTGCGTGCGGTGTTCATCCGCGCCTGCGATCGTCCCGATCAGCTCGAACATCTGCTGCGCTCGTTGGCAGACTATGAGCGGCGCTTCCGCGCCAACCGCCACTATGTATTGCTGGACGATTCGAGTACGCGCGAGTCGGCCAATCGCCATCGCGACCTCCTGCGCGAATTCGCGCGTGCGACCGGATGCAAGTTGAGCTATGTCGGTGCGTCCGAACGGGAGCGACTGGTAGAGAAACTCGCGCGCGCGGTACCTCAGGCCAAACAGGTTCTGCCCTATCTTCTTTCCGAAGCTCCCACGGCGGCGCGGTTCGGCGGCGGCCGCGCTTGGAATCTTGCATTGCTGTTGTCGGCCGGCGCGCGGCTCGTATTGCTGGACGACGATCACCGCCTGCCGCTGCGGCGACCTGAAGATGCACGCGGGGGCCTCGATCCGAATCCATCCGCGGCGCCATACACGCACTTCTATCGCAACATCGAGAACGCGCTCGGCGCCGGCGAGGAAGTCGACGGCGATCCGTTCGGCCTGCATCTCGACGCGGTCGGATTGCGGCTCGGGGCTTTGCTCGGCAATCCGCGGTATGCGATCGAACGCACTGCCTTGCGCGGATTGCCGGTGAGTCGCCTCGATCATCTGAGTGGCGACGCTCCGATCCTGGCGACGCAGCATGGCAGCTATGGCAGTTCGCGCACCGAATCCGGGATCTGGTTGTACCAGATCTCCGCCGCCGATCGCGCCGAGTTCGTGCGCGACCGGGATGCGTACCTTCGCAACATCGAGGCAGGCAGTATCTGGTACGGCTATACCCAGGCGCGCGCAAGCAGCTCGGCCACGTTCACGCCATTCGCGCTGGACAACTCGGTGATGCTGCCCTGCACGAACCCGCTCGGGCGCGGCGAAGACGCGTTGTTCTCCCGCGTCACCGAACTCTGCCATCCTGGCGCATTGATGCTTGAATTGCCGGTGGCGATCGGCCACGTGCAGGAAACGCAGCGCAAGCGTTCTCCCGTCACGCAAGCGGCGCATACGCCGCGTTTCAACTATTTCATCAGCGATTTCGTGCAGCGCCAGTTGCCGGATTTCCAAGCCGAAAAACCTGCGCATCGCCTGGGTCTGCTCGCCGCACATCTACGCGACATCGGTGCGGCCAGTGAGGCTGGGCGCTTGCGCATGTTGCGTGAATATCTGGCCTATACACGCGCGGACTTGATCGAGCGTTTGCAGCAGCAGTACGACGCGGGACAGGACGCACCGGTCTACTGGCAGGCAGATGTCCGCTCGATCATCGAGGCGAATGGCCGGGCGCTGATCGCCAAGGGAGCTCCGCGGCTGGGCGACTGGCCCGAAGTGGCGGATGCAGCCACATGCGCCACGATGTTGCGCGACGAGACCGCGCAGCTGGCGAACGCCTATGACGCATGGCCTGTGCTGTGGTCGCACGCACGTGAACAGGGCGAGCGTCTGCTCGGATCGATCTGAGCAACTGCGCGATGCAAGCGGTGCGCACTCCCGGACTAACCAGTATCGTGGTGGTGTCTGCCGACAGTGGCCCCCTGCTGGATGTCTGCATCGATTCCGCGCTGACCTCCGATACAAGCATCGAAGTCGTGCTGGTGGACAACGGTTCCACGGATGGCGCGGCCGATCGGGCCGAGGCGAGATTCCTCGACCACCAGCGGTTTCGAGTTTTGCGCAATGGCGCCAATCTGGGCTTCGGGCCAGCTTGCAACCGAGGAGCCGCGATCGCTGGTGGCGATCTTCTGTTGTTTCTCAATCCTGATTGCCGCTTGGCGGAGAGCACGGTGTCGCGCTTGCGAGCGTGCTTGGAGTCGGACGCGCGAATCGGCTTGCTGGGAGCTAGAGTGCTCGATGCCAATGGTGCGCCGGCTCGCGGCAACCGGCGTCGCGATCCGACCTTGCGACGGGTATTGGCAACGACTCTGCGTCTGGACAGATGGCAGACGCACTGGTCTGGGCTGGCTGGGGTCGAGATGCCCATGGACGTTGGCGAGGGGCCTCCAGTCGAGTTGGTCGAGGCTGTCTCTGGTGCGTGCATGATGCTGCCGCGCGCCGCATTCGATCGCGTCGAGGGTTTCGACGAGGGCTATTTCCTGCATGTCGAGGATCTCGACCTGTGCCGTCGCGTACGTGATGCCGGTTTGCACGTGGCTATCGCCAACGAGGTGCAAGTCGTGCATGTCCAGGGCAGCTCCAGCAGCCACCGTCCGTTCTTCGTCGCCCGCCACAAATGGCGTGGCATGTGGCGCTACTTCCTGAAGTTCGATCCGGCCGCTCGCAACCCATTGCTGCGCGTCGTCACGCGAATGGCGCTATGCATGTATGCCATCGGCGGCTGCGTTGGCATTCTTGCCAAGAGTGTGCGCGGCAAGCTCGTCGGGAGTCGTGATTGTTGACTCCCGGCTTGTCGCTTCGGCTCAAGGGGTCACATTGTTGACGATCGAAACCACGCAGATGTGGCTGGTGCTCGGCTGGTCGCCGCAATTGAGCGGGTCCACTGCATCCGGATTGGTGAGTTTGAAGTTCGCGTAGTACGTTTGCCCGGGGGTGAGCACGCAAAGATTGTTTGCGGCGCCGGTCGGCAGCTGCCAGCCGACCGCCGGCTGGCCGGCACCTACATTGACCTTCTTGCAGTACATCGAAGGTGGGTCAAAGTCGCCGCACTGGGAGCTGATCGATACCGACAGGTTCGGGCCGGGAATGGTCTCGCCATGGGTGAACATGCCGCGCAGGGTTGGGGACAGTCCGCTGGCCGGCACCGTGAAACGCATGGCGAAGATGAGGTTCCGGTTTATTGTCATCAGGGCATAAGCGTTTCTTCCGGGCCACGGCACGATAGCGCCGGAGGTCGAATTGCGCCCCCACACGTTCTGGAACTGCGTGACGTCGACGTTCTGCAGGACCGGATTCAGGGTGTACGAATAGGAAACGCTGGCGTTCTCCTGCTGGGTGTACGGACATGCGGTGGTCTCGAAGCCATTGGCGATGACCGTATCCATCTTGGCCAGCAGGGACGCGCCGAGGATCAGCGAAGCGAAATCGAGCATGGTGAATCTCCCTCTGATGTGAGCCCCCTGCTCAACTCGTACGCGACGAGCCGCGACGATTGTCGCGGCTCCGCGCTCATATCGTGTTAGCGATCCGTGATGAGTGCTCCGTGATGAGGCGCCGGTCGCATATTCGCGATCGTTCCAAACGAATCAGTCGCGCGTTGCCGTGCGATACAACAGCCATGCCACCACCGCGAGCACCGCCAGTCCGACCCATTGGCCGAACTGCAGCGCGGACGGCAGCGCGAGTACGTCGGCGCGTGAGCTGAGCACGATCGGAATCGCGATCGCGATGCCCATGAGTGCCTCGCCGGTGATCAGGCCGGCCGAGAACAATGTGCCGGGGCGGTGGATCCGGTCGCGCTCGGCCTCATCGTGAGGATTCACTCCGCGCTTGCGCTCGACGATGTGCGCGAGCAGGCCACCGAGGAAGATCGGCACCATCAGTTCCAGCGGCAGGTAAATGCCGATCGCGGCGGCCAGCACCGGCACGCGGAAACTGGACTTGCGCGACTTCAGCCATTCGTCGAACGCGATCACCGCAGCGCCTACCACGGCGCCGAGACCGATCATCGTCCACGGCAGGTGGCCACCGAACAGGCCCTTGGCCACCGACGCCATCAACATCGCCTGCGGCGCCGACAGCGGATTCGGATGCGCCGCGGTCGGCGCCCCAATGCCATAGGCCTGCGCGAGCAGGTTCAGCACCGGCGCCATGATCAGCGCGCACGAGAACGCGCCGATCGCCAGCATCAACTGCTGCTTCCACGGCGTCGCGCCGACCAGGTAGCCGGCCTTGAGATCCTGCAGGTTGTCGCCGCCGACCGCCGCCGCGCAGCACACCACCGCGCCAATCATGATTGCTGCGACGGCGCCGATCTGCGAGTCGCGGCCCAGCAGCAACATCAGCACCAAGGATGCGAACAGGATCGTCGCGATCGTGATGCCGGACACCGGGTTGTTCGACGAACCGACGAGGCCGGCGAGGTAGGCCGACACCGACACGAACAGGAAGCCGGCGACGATCATGATGATCGTCATCGGGATGCTCACGCCCCAGTTCGCGACGATCGCCTGGTAGAGCAGGGCGAGCGGCACGACGAAGGCGACGAGTGCGACCAGCATCCATTTCATCGGCAGGTCGCGTTCGGTCTCGGCGATGACGCCGCTGCTGCCCTTGCGCGCGGCAGCGAAGCCGCTCTTGATGCCGGAGACGAGCGAATTGCGCAGCGAGAACAGCGTCCACACGCCGCCGATCAGCATGCAGCCGACGCCGAGATAACGCACCTGCGTGCTCCAGATCGCGAAGGCGGTGTCGACTGCGCCGGCATCGGCGACCTGCTTGGCCAGTTCCGCGTTGCCGTCGAGGAAGAACATGTTGTAGAGCGGAATCGCGATGTGCCAGGACAGGATGCTGCCGGACAGCACCACGATGCCGACATTCAGCCCGACGATGTAGCCGACGCCAAGCAAGGCCGGCGAAAGATTGGTGCCGAGGTAGGCGATTGCCTTGCCGATGAAGGTGCCGCCTGCCGCCGCGTCCGGAATCATGCGCAGGCCGCTGGCTGCGGCGAGCTTGACCACGGCGCCGATCGCACCGGAAAGGCCGAGGATGCGCAGGCCGGGACCGGGATTGTCGCCGGCCTTGAGCACTTCCGCCGCGGCCTTGCCTTCCGGAAACGGCAGCGGTTCCTCGACGATCATCGAGCGGCGCAGCGGCACCGAAAACAGCACACCCAGAAGGCCGCCGAGTCCGGCGATCGCCAGTACCCACGAATAGCGGAAGTCCTGCCAGTAGCCGAGGATGATCAGCGCCGGAATCGTGAAGATCACGCCGGCCGCGATGGAGGAACCGGCCGAAGCTCCCGTCTGCACGATGTTGTTTTCAAGGATCGAGCCGCCGCCGAGCAGGCGCAGCACGCCCATCGACACCACCGCCGCCGGAATCGCGGTGGCGATGGTCAGGCCGGCGAACAGGCCGAGGTAGGCGTTCGCGGCGGCGAGGATCATCGCCAGGATCACGGAAAGGATCACGGCGCGCACCGTGAGCTGCGCGACGGGCTTGGCCGCGGCGGGTTGGGAATTCATGTACTGCCCCTTGGTCGAATACGGTTCGCGCGAACAGCACGACGCGGTTCGCGACCGTATCAAAACACATGCACTGGCGGGCGTCACGCCGCAGCCGCGCGCATCCATTCATGGGCGCCGCCGCCGCGCCGGGCGATAATCCGCCGACCAAGGCAAGCCGGGTGATTCGATGATCCGCGAAATCCTCAAGATGGGCGATCCGCGTTTGCTGCGGGTCGCGCAACCGATCGAACGCTTCGACACGCCGGAACTGCACACGCTGATCGCCGACATGTTCGACACGATGCACGCAGCCGGCGGCGTCGGCTTGGCGGCGCCGCAGATCGGCGTGGACCTGCAACTGGCGATCTTCGGCTTCGACCAGAGCGAGCGCTATCCGGACGCGCCAGCGGTGCCACGCACGATCCTGCTGAATCCGCTCATCACGCCGTTGTCGGATGAGCGTGAGGAGGGCTGGGAGGGCTGCCTGTCGGTGCCTGGGTTGCGCGGCGTCGTCGAGCGCTGGTCGCGCATCCGCTATGCCGGTTTCGATCCGCTAGGCGAGCCGATCGAGCGCGACGCGGAAGGCTTCCACGCCCGCGTCGTGCAGCACGAATGCGACCATCTGATCGGCAAACTGTATCCGATGCGCATTACCGACTTTTCGCGTTTCGGCTACACCGACGTGCTGTTTCCGGGCATGGACGTCGCCGACGAATGAACGTCATCACCTCTCCCGCTCGCGGGAGGGGAGAAGGAAATGGACTTGCGCCGCCCTACGATGCCCTGCAACGGTTGATGTTCTCGCGCAGCGCGGTGGCCGCGGCGCGCGCCGCTTCGGCGAAATCATCTCCGCTGTCGGCATACAGGATCGCGCGCGACGAGCTGATCATCAATCCGGTGCCGTTTGCGGTCCTGCCGTTCCTGACGACGGCTTCTACATCGCCACCTTGCGCACCGATACCCGGTACCAGCAACGGCAAGTCGCCGACACGCGCGCGCACGTCGGCGAGTTCCTGCGGCCAGGTCGCGCCGACGACGAGCGCGCAGTTGCCGTTCGCGTTCCAATCGCTCGCGACGGTTTCGGCGACGTGCTGGTACAGCTTGCGGCCGCCCACTTCGAGATCCTGAAGGTCGCGCGAACCGGGATTTGACGTGCGGCAAAGGATGATCACGCCCTTGTCGGCGCGATCGAGGAAGGGCTGCACCGAATCGCGGCCGAGGTAGGGATTCACCGTCACCGCGTCGGCGCGATAGCGGTCGAACGCCTCGATCGCATAGTGCTGGGCGGTCGAGCCGATGTCGCCGCGCTTCGCATCGAGGATCACCGGTACGCCGGGGTGCGCGGCGTGGATGTGCGCGATCAGGCGCTGCAGTGCGCCTTCGGCGCCGTGCGCGGCGAAGTGCGCGATCTGCGGCTTGAACGCGCAGACGAGGTCGGCGGTCGCATCGACGATCGCGCGGCAGAAATCGAAGATCGCATCGGGATCGCCGTGCAGATGAGCGGGAAACTTCGAAGGCTCCGGATCGAGGCCGACGCAGACCAGCGAGTCGTTGCGCTGCCAGGCGGCTTGCAGGGATGACATGAAGCGCATCGGTTCCTCCGGTCGAGAAAGCAGTTGAAGAGAAGTGAGGGACGAAAGTCAGCGCCGCCGTGCGTGCCCTTTCTCTCGTCTCCCACTCCTCTCACTCGTTCCTTTCTCCTACGCCAGCTTCTTGTAGCGCAGCCGATGCGGCTTGGCCGCTTCGTCGCCAAGGCGGCGCTTCTTGTCTTCCTCGTATTCCTTGTAGTTACCGGGGAAGAACTCGACGTGCGAGTCGCCCTCGAAGGCGAGGATGTGGGTGGCGATGCGGTCGAGGAACCAGCGGTCGTGCGAGATCACGAACACGTTGCCGGGGAATTCGAGCAGCGCATCCTCGAGCGCGCGCAGCGTCTCGATGTCGAGGTCGTTGGACGGTTCGTCGAGCAGCAGCACGTTGCCGCCCTGCAGCAGGGTCTTGGCCAGGTGCAGGCGGCCGCGCTCGCCGCCGGACAAGGTGCCGACCAGCTTTTGCTGGTCTGGTCCGCGGAAGTTGAAGCGGCCGAGGTAGGCGCGCGACTGGATCTCGATGCCGTTGATGTTGAGGATGTCGGCGCCGCCGGAGATTTCCTGGAACACGTTGTGATTGCCTTCCAGCTTCTCGCGGCTCTGGTCGACGTAGGCGATGTTGACGGTCTGGCCCTTGGCGATCTCGCCCTGGTCCGGCGTTTCCTGGCCGGTGATCATCTTGAACAGGGTCGACTTGCCGGCGCCGTTCGGGCCGATGATGCCGACGATCGCGCCGGGCGTGACGGCGAAGCTGAGGTCGTCGATCAGCAGGCGGTCGCCGAACGACTTGCTCACGCCCTTGAATTCGATCACCGAGCTGCCGAGGCGCTCGCCCGGCGGGATGAAGATCTCGTTGGTCTCGTTGCGCTTCTGGTAGTCGACCGACTGCAGCTCTTCCATGCGCGCCAGGCGCGCCTTGCCCTTGGAACGGCCGCCCTTGGCGTTGCTGCGCGCCCATTCCAGTTCGCGCTGGATCGCCTTCTGGCGCGCCTTCTCGCTGGACTCCTCCTGCTTGAGGCGCGCGTCCTTCTGCTCCAGCCAGGACGAGTAGTTGCCCTTCCAGGGAATGCCGCGGCCGCGGTCGAGTTCGAGGATCCACTCGGCGGCGTTGTCGAGGAAGTAGCGGTCATGCGTGACCGCAACGACGGTGCCGGCGTAGTCGTGCAGGAAGTTTTCCAGCCATTCGACCGATTCGGCGTCGAGGTGGTTGGTCGGCTCGTCGAGCAGCAGCATGTCGGGCTTGGACAGCAGCAGGCGGCACAGCGCGACGCGGCGCTTCTCGCCGCCAGACAGCTTGCCGACGTTGGCGTCCCACGGCGGCAGGCGCAGCGCGTCGGCGGCGACTTCGAGCTGGCGCTCCAGCGCGTGCGCGTCGTTGGCGGCGAGCAGGTTTTCCAGACGCTGCTGCTCGGCGGCGAGCTTGTCGAAGTCCGCGCCGTCCTCGGCGTAGGCCGCATAGACCTCGTCGAGGCGCGTCTGCGCGTTGATGATCTCGGCGACGCCTTCCTCGACGACCTGGCGCACGGTCTTGTCCGGATCGACGCGCGGTTCCTGCTCCAGGTAGCCGACCTTGATGTCGGCGGCCGGGCGCGACTCGCCCTGGAAGTCCTTGTCGACGCCGGCCATGATACGCAGCACGGTCGACTTGCCGGCGCCGTTGAGGCCGAGCAGGCCGATCTTCGCGCCCGGGAAGAACGACAGCGAGATGTCCTTGATGATCTGGCGCTTCGGCGGCACGATCTTGCTGACGCCGATCATCGTGTAGATGTATTGCATGCGAACTCCGGGCGGAGCCGTGCCGGCGCCAGCGAGGGCGCAGGGGCGGCGAAAAGGGGAATGCGGCGATTATCGCCGATCGCGGGCCTTGCGTCATGGCTGCTCCTGTTTGTCGTTCCCGCGCGCTCTGGACGGGAAGCGCTCCACGACAGCCGAAGGCTGGTCATCCAGTGCCTTGCGCATCGTCGTTTCGGCGGAATTCAACCAAAAGTCCCCGGGTTGCCGCGGGGGAGCGCGGCACCGACAAGCAAAAGCCGAACGTCTCCCGTGGCACGAAATGGCCAGCAGGGACGCACAACCCGCTAAAATGCGCGTTCGCTCATTCCACAGGTTCAGCGCCCATGTTTCCGAAGGACTCCCGCATCGAAGGCTACGATCCCGAACTCGCTCAGGCGATCGCGTCCGAGCGCCAGCGACAGGAAGATCATGTCGAATTGATCGCGTCGGAGAACTATGCGAGCCCGCGCGTCCTGGAAGCGCAGGGTTCGGTGCTGACCAACAAGTATGCGGAAGGCTACCCCGGCAAGCGCTACTACGGTGGCTGTGAATATGTCGACATCGCCGAAACGCTGGCGATCGAGCGCGTCAAACAGCTTTTCGACGCCGACTACGCGAACGTGCAGCCGCATTCGGGTTCGCAGGCGAATCAGGCAGTCTACTTCGCGCTGCTCAATCCCGGCGACACGATCCTCGGCATGAGCCTCGCCCACGGCGGCCACCTGACCCACGGCGCCAAGGTCAACATCTCGGGCAAGCTGTTCAACGCCGTACAGTACGGCGTCGACGCCAATGGCCTGATCGACTACGACGAAGTGCAGCGCCTCGCCAGCGAGCACCAGCCGAAGATGCTGGTCGGCGGTTTCAGCGCGTATTCGCAGGTGGTTGACTGGGCGCGCATGCGCACGATCGCCGATTCGGTCGGTGCGCTGTTCTTCGTCGACATGGCGCACGTCGCCGGCCTGATCGCCGCCGGCGTCTATCCGAGCCCGCTGCCGCATGCGCACGTGGTCACCTCGACCACGCACAAGACGCTGCGCGGCCCACGCGGCGGCATCATCGTCGCCAAAGGCGCGGGCGCGGAGATCGAGAAGAAGCTGCAGTCGATCGTGTTCCCCGGCATCCAGGGCGGCCCGCTGATGCACGTCATCGCGGCCAAGGCGGTCGCGTTCAAGGAGGCGCTGGAACCGGAGTTCAAGGCATACCAGCGTCAAGTCGTGAAGAACGCGCAGGCGATGGCGAAGACGTTCATCGCACGCGGCTACAAGATCGTCTCTGGTGGCACCGAAAACCACCTGATGCTGGTCGACATGATCGGCAAGGACGTCACCGGCAAGGACGCGGAAGAAGCGCTCGGCAAGGCGCACATCACGGTCAACAAGAACGCGGTGCCGAACGATCCGCGCAAGCCGTTCGTGACCTCGGGCCTGCGTATCGGTACGCCCGCCGTGACCACGCGCGGTTATCTGGAGAAGGATTGCACCGACCTCGCCAGCTGGATCTGCGACGTGCTCGACGCGCCGACCGATGACGGTGTCGTCGCGAAGGTGCGCGAAAAAGTCACAGCGCAGTGCAAGGCGTTTCCGGTGTACGGCTGAGAAGCCGGCCCTCTCATGCATTGCCCGTTCTGCCAGCACGAAGACACGCGCGTGATCGACTCGCGCGTTTCCGAAGACGGTGCGACGATCCGTCGTCGCCGCGAGTGCGAGCAGTGTGGCGAGCGTTTCAACACGTTCGAGACTGCCGAGATCAAGCTGCCGAGCGTCGTCAAGGGCGACGGGCGGCGCGAGACGTTCGATGAAGGCAAGCTGCGCACCGGCTTCATGCGCGCGCTGCAGAAGCGTCCGGTCGGCAGCGAGCAGGTCGACGTCGCCGTGCGTGTCGTCGTCGACGAACTGCGTCGCAGCGGCGAGCGCGAAGTGCCGTCGATGCGCATCGGTGAATTGGTGATGCGCGAGCTGAAGAAGCTCGACCACGTCGCCTACGTGCGCTTCGCCTCGGTCTATCGCAGCTTCGAGGACGTGCAGGCGTTCCGTGAGGAGATCGAACGCCTCGAACGCGATATCCCGTCGATCGAGGGTTTGCAGTTGCCCTTGCTCGGTGAAGTGGCCGCAGCGGTGCAGGGCAAGAAGCGCTGAACGTGTTCAGCGCCACCGACTACTCCCACATGGCGCGCGCCATGCGCCTCGCCGAACGCGGCCTGTTCACGACACAACCGAATCCGCGTGTCGGCTGCGTGATTGCGCACAGCGACGGAATTGTCGGCGAAGGCTCGCATGAGCGTGCAGGTGGTCCACACGCCGAGGTGTTCGCACTGCGCGAGGCGGCCGACCGCGCGCGTGGCGCGACTGCCTATGTCACGCTGGAACCCTGTGGTCTGCACGGGCGCACGCCGCCGTGCGCGGACGCGCTGATCGCGGCCGGCATCGCGCGCGTCGTGATCGCCAGCGAGGACGCCGACCAACGCTCTGGCGGCGCGCTGGATCGTCTGCGCGGCGCGGGTGTTGTCGTGGAAACCGGCCTGATGCACGACGCCGCGCGCGAGCTCAATCGAGGTTTCTTCAGCCGCATCGAGCGCGGTCGGCCGTGGTTGCGCATCAAGCTTGCGATGAGTCTCGACGGCCGCACCGCGCTCGCCAATGGCGAATCGAAATGGATCACTGGTGATGCGGCACGCGCCGACGTGCAACGCTGGCGTGCGCGCAGCTCGGCAATCCTGACCGGCATCGGCACCGTGCTGGCCGACAATCCGGCTTTGACGCTGCGGAAAAATCGGAGTCGGAGTCATCTTTCGGCGACAGCAACTGCACATCGGGAATGCCGCCCGAAAGATGACTCTGCCCCCACTTTCCCTGCTGACCCCACTTTCGATCCCGCTTTCCCGCTGCGCGTGGTGCTGGATCGCCAGCTGCGCACTCCGCGCGGCGCACAGGTGCTCGACGGGGCTGCGCCGACCCTGCTGCTGCACGGATGTGAAGCGAATGCCGATGACGACCGCTTTGCGCGCGCCGAGTGCGCAGCGGTTGAAACCGGCGCCAATGGCCTGAACTTGCGGCAAGTGCTGGGCATGCTCGCCGCGCGCGGCATGAACGAGGTGCAGGTCGAGGCCGGATCGACATTGTGCGGCGCATTGTTCGAGGCGGGCCTGGTCGACGAATTGTTGTTGTATGTCGCGCCGGTCCTGCTCGGCGACACGGCACGGCCGCTGTTGGCGTTGCCGGCCTTGTCCGATATGGCGGCGCGCTGGAAATTGAAGGTCATCGATCGGCGTCAGGTCGGCGACGATCTGCGCTTGCTGTTGAGGCATGCCTGAGAGCGATCCAATCCTGATCCGCGTCGCGTCTCCCTTCTTGCGAGTGGAGAAGGAAAATCACTGGAGAATCGAGTGTTCACCGGAATCATCCAATCCGTCGGTCGCATCGCCTCGCGGGAACCGCGCGGCGGCGACATGCGTCTTGCGATCGACGCGGCATCGCTCGAGCTCGACGACGTCGCGATCGGCGACAGCATCGCGGTCGCCGGCGTCTGCCTGACCGCAGTCGAGTTCGATGGCCCGCGTTTCGTCGCAGACGTCTCCGCCGAAACACTGCGGCTGACCACGCTAGGTACGCTTGTGGCGGGCGACGCCGTCAATCTCGAAAAGGCGCTGCGCCTCGCCGATCGCCTTGGCGGTCATCTGGTTTCCGGCCATGTAGATGGGGTCGGTCGCGTCGCGCGCATCGATGACGACGGCGCCTCGCAACGCTGGACGTTCCGCGTGCCGGCGCTGCTCGCGCGCTACATCGCGGTCAAAGGCTCGATCTGCGTCGACGGCACCAGCCTGACCGTCAACACGGTCGACGCCGATACCTTCGGCGTCACCCTGATTCCGCACACGCTGGCGGTGACGACGTTCGGCGCGCGCAAGGCCGGCGATGCGGTGAATATCGAAGTGGATTTGATGGCGCGCTACGCAGAACGGTTGTTCGCGGAAAGCGTCGGTGGAGGCAAGGCATGAGTTTCGCGACGATTCCCGAACTACTTGCCGACATCCGCGCCGGCCGCATGGTCGTGATCGTCGACGACGAGGATCGCGAGAATGAGGGCGACCTGATCATGGCCGCCGAGAAAGTGCGGCCCGAAGACATCAATTTCATGGCGCGCGAGGGCAGGGGACTGATCTGCCTGTCGATGACGCGCGCGCGTTGCCGCCAACTCGGCCTGAAGCCGATGGTCGACACCAACACTTCGCCGCACCACACGAACTTCACGGTTTCAATCGAGGCCGCCGAGGGTGTTACCACCGGCATCTCGGCCTACGACCGCGCACACACGATCCAGACCGCCGTGCGCGCGGATGCAGGTCCGCAGCATATCGTGCAGCCGGGTCACATCTTTCCGCTCACGGCGCAGCCGGGCGGCGTGCTCGCCCGCGCCGGCCACACGGAAGCGGCTTGCGATCTTGCCGCGCTGGCCGGGCTGGAGCCGGCCGGCGTTCTGGTCGAGGTGCTCAGCGATGACGGCACGATGGCGCGCCGGCCCGAGCTGGAGATTTTCGCCACGAAGCATGGCCTGAAGATCGGCACGATCGCCGACCTGATTCGCTACCGATTGGAAACCGAGAAGACCGTCGAGCGCGTGCATGAGGGCGACGTCGATACCGAGTTCGGCCGCTTCCGCCTGATCGCCTATCGCGACGTGCTCGCGCGCGAACTGCATTTCGCGCTCGTGCGCGGCACGATCGACGACGGTGTACCGGTGCTGACGCGCGTGCACGTGCGCAACACGCTGTCCGACGTGCTGCATCTGGAACGCGACGATCTCGGCCTTACCGTCACGGCTGCGCTGCGGTGCATCGCCGCAGAGGACCGCGGTGTTGTCGTCGTGCTCGCCGGCGATGCGGACGCCGACGTCCTGCTCGACCGCCTGCGTGGCGAGCCCGTGGTCGAGCCGCGCGCGAACGCCCAATGGCGCCAGCACGGTCTCGGCGCGCAAATCCTCGCCGACCTCGGCGCGCGCCGCCTGCGCGTGCTCGGCACGCCGCGCAAACTGGTCGGCCTCGTCGGGTTCGGACTGGAAGTTGTCGGCTACGAGGGTATTGCCGAGCCCAAGCCTGCGTAGGAGCGCGCGTCCGCGACCGCGGCCAAGACCGTTGCTCTCACGACATCCACACAGGCCGATTTGCGCTCAACCGCCCGGCGGTGGCGCAGGACGGTTAAACTGCGCATCGCGAATTCCGGCCCTACCTGCGCATGACCACATACTCCGGTGACCTCCGCCCCGTTGCGGACGCGCGCTACGCGATCATCGCGAGCCGCTGGAACCCGCGCATCGTCGACGTGCTGGTCGATGGCGCGCTGCATGCCCTGCGCGAGCACGGCGTCGCCGATGCGGCGATCGACCTCGTGCGCGTGCCGGGTGCATGGGAGATTCCGCAGGCTGCGGCGAAGCTCGCTTCGACCGGTGGCTGCGCGGCGATCCTCGCGCTCGGCTGCGTCGTGCGCGGCGACACGCGGCACTACGAACATGTCGCCGATGGCTGCGCCGAGGGCTTGATGCGCGTCGCGCTGGAACACCGCCTGCCGGTCCTGAACGGCGTGCTCGCGGTCGAGCGTCACGAAGACGCGCAGGCGCGTGCCGGCGGCGCGCATGGCAACAAGGGTGAGGAAGTGGCGCTCGCCGCGCTGGAAATGGCCGACTTGTGGAGACAGTTGTGACGAACGCACCACGCCAGCCCGCTGGCCTCGATCCCGCCGCCCGCTCGCGCGCGCGTCGTCGCGCGCTGCAGGCGATCTACGCCTGGCAGCTCAGCGGCAACCGCATCGACGGCGTCATCGACCAGTTCCGCCACGAGCAGGACATGCAGATCGCCGACCTCGAATATTTCGAGGACATCGTGCGCGGTGTCGCGCGCAGCCACGCCGAACTCGACGCGGCGATCGCGCCGTTTCTCGACCGCGAGGCCGAGCGTGTCGACCCGATCGAGCGCGCGATGCTGCGCATTGCCGCGTGGGAATTGCGCGAGCGCCTCGACGTGCCGTACCGCGTCGTCATCAACGAAGCGGTCGAGACGACCAAGCGCTTTGGCTCCGAGCACGGCCATACCTATGTCAATGGCGTGCTCGACAAGCTCGCCGGTATTTGGCGCAGTGCCGAATACGGCACCGGTCGATCATAGTGCCGCGATATCCGGGGGCCTGAGCGGACGGGTGGTCGTGGCGGAATTCGATCTCATCGAGGTGATCCGCGCGCGCTGCGTAGTGAATCGCGCAGACGTGCGCCTCGGCATCGGCGATGATGCCGCCGTACTCGCCGTTGCGGCCGGGCATGAGCTTGTCGTCAGCATCGACACCCTGGTCGCTGGCGTGCATTTCCCGATCGCAACGTGCGCCAACGATCTCGGCTGGAAAGCGCTCGCGGTCAATCTCAGCGATCTCGCCGCGATGGGCGCGACGCCCGCGTGGGCCTTGCTCGCGTTGACCCTGCCGAATGCCGAACGCGGCTTCGTCGAAGGTTTCGCCGAAGGTTTCGCCGAACTCGCCGCACAGCATCGTGTCGCACTGGTCGGCGGCGACACCACGCGTGGATCGCTCGCGGTGTCGGTCGTCGTGCACGGCTTCGTACCGCCCGGCCAGGCCTTGCGCCGCGACGGCGCACAGGTCGGCGATCTCGTGTTCGTCACCGGCACGCTCGGTGATGCTGCGGCGGGACTGCGTTGCCTCGATCCACGCGACGCGCAGGCGCACGCGCTGTTCCACGCACCGGCAGATACGCGTGAGTCGCTGCTCGCGCGATTGAACCGGCCGACGCCGCGCACTGCAGCCGGCATCAGCCTGCGCGAATTCGCCAGCGCGTGCATCGACGTTTCCGATGGCCTGTGCGCCGATCTCGGCCATATCGCGAACCAGAGCGGTGTCGGCATCGAGATCGATGCATCGCTGCTGCCGGCCTCGTCCGCGTTGCTCACGCTGTTCGATGAAGCGGATCGGATCGCGCTGCAAGCAAGCGGCGGCGACGACTACGAACTCGTGTTTACTGCATCGCCCGCGCGCGAAGCGGGCCTGCTGCGCGACCTCGCGCGCCTCGGCTGCGGCGTCACGCGCATCGGCCGCGTCGTCGCTGGCGACGGTGTGCGCCTGCTGGATGACGATGGCGCGGAAATCATGTTGCGCCGACGCGGCTGGGAGCATTTCGCATGAAGCTCGATGCCACGCAACGACGCGCCGTGCTCGGTTCCCCGGCCGGCTGGATCGCGAGCGGTTTCGGCTCCGGCCTGAGCCCGGTCGCGCCTGGAACGACCGGTTCGCTCGCCGCGCTGCTGCCATGGCTGGCGCTGCGCGAATTGCCGTTGTGGGCGCATGTCGCCGCGATCGTGCTCGCATTCGCGCTCGGCGTGTGGGCCTCGAACATCGTGATCGACCGGCTGCGCATCGAGGATCCCGGCGTCATCGTCTGGGATGAATTCGTCGGCCAGTGGATCGCACTCATGCCGCTGCTGTGGATCGCGCACAACTGGTCGTGGATCGTCGTCGGCTTCGCGCTGTTCCGCCTGTTCGACGTGTGGAAGCCGTGGCCGGTGTCGTGGGCCGACCGCAAGGTCAAAGGCGGCTTCGGTGTGATGCTCGACGACGTGCTGGCAGGACTCTACGCGGCGATCGCTCTTTGCCTCGCACTGGGATGGGTTGCCTGAGCGCCGCGCCGCGCGCACGCCTTGCATAGCCCGCGGCCAGTGCAGGCGTCCTCAGACAGGCAGCAACTTGCCCGGATTGAGGATTCCATCCGGATCGAACCGGGCCTTGATCGCGCGCATCAGCCCAAGCGCATTCGCATCGAGCGCGCGCGGCATGAAGTCGCGCTTGGCGAGGCCGATGCCGTGTTCGCCGGAGAGGGTGCCGTCGAGGCGGATCACCGCATCGAAGATTTCACCGAGCGCATCGTGTGCGCGGGCGAACTCGGCCGCATCGCGCGGCAGCAGGTTCACGTGCAGGTTGCCGTTGCCGGCATGGCCGAAACAGACGATCGGCAGTGCGTACTTCGCGGCGGCCGCGCGTGTCGCTGCGACCAGTTCCGGCACGCGGCTGACCGGCACGACCACATCCTCGTTGATCTTGTTCGGCGACAAGATGCGCAGCGCCGGCGACAGCGCCTTGCGTGCGGCCCACAGCGCGGCGACTTCCGCTTCGTTTGTCGCGACCAGCAATTCGATCAATCCTTCCCCGCGCGCCGCGTTCGATACAGCGTCGACCGCAGCGGCCAGCGCATCCGGCTCGCCGTCGACTTCGATGATCAGCATTGCGCCCGCGATGGGCACCACATCGCCACCGTGCGCGCGGGCCAGCGCGAGGCATTGGTCGTCGAGGAATTCGAGCGCACAGGGCGTGACCGGCTGCGCCATGATCCGAGCGACCGCGCGCGCCGCGGCGGCGACGTCGACATAGGTAGCGCGCAGCGTGCGTTTCGCCGACGGTAGCGGGGTCAGTTTCAAGGTCGCTTCAGTGACGATCGCGAGCGTGCCTTCGGAGCCGATCAGCAGTCGCGTCAGGTCATAGCCGGTCGCGCCCTTGGTGGTCGGCTTGCCGCAGCGGAAATCCTCGCCGCTGCCGGCGACCGCGCGCAGCGCGAGCACGTTGTCGCGCGTCGCACCGTACTTCACCGCGCGCGGACCGCCGGCGTTGCAGGCGATATTGCCGGCGATCGTGCAGAACGGTGCCGACGTCGGGTCCGGTGGCCAGAACAAACCGCGCGGTGCGAGCGCGGCCTGCAGATCGCCATTCAGAAGTCCGGGTTCGACCACGGCAAGGCGGTTTTCGGGATCGATGCGCAACACTCGGTTCATGCGCTCGAAACTCGCGACCACGCCGCCTTCGATCGGCACGCTCGCGCCTGTCGTGTTGGTGCCGCGGCCGCGTGCGACCAATGCAACCCGATGCGTGCGGCAGGCGCGCACGAGCGAGACGACCTGCTCGTGCGTGGTTGGAAACACGACGGCATCCGGCATTGCCTGCCGACGCGAATTGTCGTAGCCGTAGACCAGGCATTCGGCCGTGTCGACGCTCAACGCATCGGCAGCAAAGATGTGCTTGAGATCGGCGAGAGCAGCTACAGACAGAGACACGTTTGCATCATCCGGGAGTGGTCGGGATTTCCTTCGCCCCGATCGTTCGGCAAGCTCGGGGCAGGGTACGCCTGCGGTGCATCAAGGTGATGTTCGCGCAATCCTGCGGTTTTTGGCACGTTCGTGCTTCGATATCTCAGTGCGAAAGGCTTGGATGGCTTTGATCAATCCGTGTACTCGAACACCTTGACGACGCGTTCCACGCCGGCGACGTCGCGCGCGATGCCGACGACGGCATCGTCTTCCTCGCGATCGACCTTGCCCATCAGGTAGACGACGCGATGTACGGTCGTCACGTTCACGCGGGTCGGGTCGAAGCCGGGCAGGCTGGTCAGGTCGAGCATCGCGGTCTTCACGTGCGCGGTGATCGTGTTGTCGCGGCGACGCGACCAGAAGCCTTCCGGCTCACGCACTTCGAGCTCGTTGACGATGCGGCGCGTACCCTCGAAGCCGCTGACGCGCTGCTGTGCGCGTTGCTTCAGTTCCGGCGTGCGCACTTCGCCTGCAAGCAGCATCACGCCGTTGTAGACGATGATGACGACGCTGTTCTGGAGTGCGAGTTCCTTGTCCTTGTTGAGCGAATCGAACGCAGCAAGATAGATGCGCTTGTCGTCGGCCCAGGTGCCGACGCCGCGACGGTCGTGCGCGGCGCTGCCTGCGGCCGCGGCGCCGCCGACGACGGCGAGGAAGCAGCCGCCGAGCTGCGGCACGACGAGCAACAATGAAAGCCACGCAAGCAATGATCGATAACGCATGGGTTGTCTCGGTACGGGAAGGATATGGCTGGCGACTCTACAAGCATTCGTCCCTGAAACGCCCATCGGTCGACGGCCTCGCTTTCCCTCGCTGGTCGAAAGCAGCCTCGACCTCAATACGCTTCAAAAGCATTTTGCCGCCAGTCCAGCAATGGTGCCGCCGCATCGCCGCCGATCGCTAGCACGTCGAAGCGGCAGCTGCGATCGGCAAGGCGCGGATGCATCGACAGGTAGATTCCGGCGGCGCGCACGAGTTTCGCGCGCTTGGCCGCGCTGATCGAATCGACGCCATCGCCGAATCCGCCCGCGGCTGCGGCGCCGCGCCGGTAGCGTACCTCGACGAAGACGATCGTCTCGCGCTCGCGCATGACCAGGTCGAGCTCGCCATAGCGGCAGGAGAAATTGCGCGCGAGCAGCACGAGCCCGGCGCGTTCGAGGTGCGCGAGTGCGATGTCTTCGTAGCGGTCGCCGACGCTGCGTGCGGTCACTGCTGCATCGGCATCGCGCTGAGCGCGCCTTCGGCCGGTTGAGCGACGCCGTTGACGAAGCGCGCCCAGCCGACGACGCGATGGATGCGTCCGAAATTGTCCGCGGTCAGTTCCCCGGTCGCGCCGTTGAGATACGCGTCCGGATGTGCGAGCAGCCAATCCATGTACGGCAGCAGCGCGTAGGCGTCCATGCCGAACGCGAACAGGCGTGCGCCGGCTCCGTTCGCGCTGGGGATGCGACTCGAGATGAGGTCGCGGTCCGGGCGGCCGGGCACCGGCCCGAACAGCCACGGCGCATCGCAGAACTCGACGCCGTCGAGGTCGCGGTCAAGCGAGGGGCTGGCATCGCCCGCGTACACATGCGAGGTCGCGAACACCGGCGCATTGACGCCGGCGACCTTGAGCTGCGGCAGCAGCAGCCGGGCCTGTTGCGGGCGCATGCTGATGAACACGCCACTGTCGGCAGGGTCGCCGAGGCTGGCAGTCGCCTGCACGATCGAGGTCTGGTAGTTGATGTCCTTTTCACGCAGTCGCGTCTCGCCGCTGACGATGCCACCGGCGGCTTCGAATTGAGCGCGGAAGGCGCGCGCCGCGCGCTCGGCCCAGTCTGCTTCGGCGACGATGATCGCCGCTCGTGCGATGCCACGTTCGCGCATGCGCTGCGCGACTTGCGCACCTTCGCTGTCCGGCAGCAGGCCGAACTCGGCGCTGCCGGCGGGTGGCACCTCGCCGGTGTCGGGATGGTTCAGCGCGAGCACGCGCGCGTCGAGTTGCTGGTGGAACAGCTCGCCGACCGACTCGCGCTGCAATGGACCGACCACGTGGTCGGCGCCGTCGGAGACTGCCTTCCGGTATGCCGCGATCGCCTCTGCCGGCGTCTGGCCGGCATCGTAGATGCGCAGGTCCGGGCGGCGCGTGGCCTCGTCGGCGAAGTAAGCAGTCATGAAGCCATCGCGGATCGATTGCGACACCGACGCCAGCTGCGCATTCAGCGGCAGCAGCAGCGCAATGTGCTTGAGCGATTGGTAGCCTTCGGCTGCCAGCATGCCGTTCGCGTCGGTCTGCATCGTGCCGACCGGTCGATTCGGCCGCGGCAGTTCGCGCGCCAGCGGCTGGCCCTTGCCGCGCAAGGACTGTTCGACCCACGGGCGCAGCGGATCATCGCCGGGCAGCGAGTCGACGCGGGTTCTCAGCGCATTTGCATCGAGCGTGGCAAGCGTGTCGTTGAGCTGCTTGCGGTTCTGCTCGCGATCGGCGCCCTGCAGATGACGATCGAGCAGCGCGCGCGAACGCGCGGACGCGAAGGCATCGCCGCTGGCGAGGTCGGCGCGCGCACGCAATTCGAGACCGCGCACGCGCAGATTGTCCGGCGCCTCTTCGTTGATGCTGGCAAGCAGCGCCTGCGCTTGTGCGGTATCGCCGTGCTTGAGCGCGATCTCGGCGTCGAGCAGATCCAGGCGCAGGCCTTCATCGCCATGCAGGCGGCGGTGTTTGACGTCGGCCAACGCGCGCGCAGCACCGTCGAGATCGCCGCGTTCGCGCAGCGCCTCGGCCGCGCGCAGGCGATAGTGCGCGCCGGCGTCGCCGCCATTCGACCGTGCGAGATCGAGGAACGCGCTGGCGGCCTGGTCCATCTCGCCATCGGAGTACAGCTGCTCCGCGCGCGCGGCATCCGGCGACGAGGGCAATGCGGTCGGTTCGGACATCGTCGCGCAGGCGCCGAGCAGCAGGCCGAGCACGATGGGCAGCAGAACCCGCGGCGCATGCAGATGGCGCGCATGGAACGGGAGAGTCGACAACGTCCTGTGGAGATCGCGAAGCGTCATGGTCCGTGTGTCCGCACGTGATTCGGGCTGTACCATTGCGATGATAGCCGATCGTGAATGGCGCTCCCGAGCAAAGCATCGCCGGCATCGGCAAACAAGCGTGGCGGCGCCGCGACCATGGAGAATGCGATGAACGAGAAACCGGGCCGGTTGTGGATCGTGGCCACGCCGATCGGCAACCTGGACGATTTCTCGCCGCGCGCACGCATGACCCTGCGCGAGGTTGATCTGATCGCGGCGGAAGACACGCGGCACAGCGCGCCTTTGTTGACGCACGCAGGCAGCCGCGCGCGCGTCATCGCGCTGCATGAACACAACGAGCGCGACGAGGTCGCTCGCATCGTCGAGCAGATGCGTTCCGGCAAGGATGTCGCCTTGATTTCCGATGCCGGCACGCCGCTGATCAGCGATCCGGGATTCCGCCTCGTCCGAGCCGCGCGCGAAGCGGGATTGGAGGTGTCGCCGGTGCCCGGTCCATGCGCGGCGATCGCGGCCTTGTCCGCGGCCGGCTTGCCGAGCGACCGCTTCGTGTTCGAAGGATTCCTGCCCGCGAAAGCTGCCGCGCGGCGCGAACGCCTGCAGGCTTTCGCCGCGGAATCGCGCAGCGTGATCTTCTACGAATCGAGCCATCGCATCGTCGAGTGCGTCGACGACATGATCGCGATCTTCGGTGCCACGCGCGAAGGCGTGCTCGCGCGTGAGCTGACCAAATTGTTCGAGACGACCATCGCCGCATCGCTCGGCGACATCGCGGCTCGGCTCGCCGACGACCCGAACCAGCGCCGCGGCGAATTCGTGCTGGTGATCGCCGGCGCCGAAGGCGATGCGGCCGACGCGCAGCTCGCCGAGGGCCGGCGCGTGTTCGCGCTGTTGCGCGAGGAGTTGCCGCCGGCACGTGCCGCGAAACTGGCCGCGGCGATCACCGGCGCGCCGCGCAAGGTCTTGTACGAAGCCTGATCCGCATGTTGGAACAAGAAACCCGGTCGCGTCCTGCGCGGCCCTTTCCGCTACACTGCGCGCGGGAGCTGGCCAGGCAACCGCGTCACGCTTTGCGTGCCGAGGAAAGTCCGGGCTCCACAGGGCAAGGTGCCAGGTAACGCCTGGGCGGCGCAAGCCGACGGACAGCGCAACAGAAAGCAAACCGCCGATGGCCTCGCAAGGGGATCAGGCAAGGGTGAAACGGTGCGGTAAGAGCGCACCGCGAGTCTGGCAACAGACCGGCACGGCAAACCCCACCTGGAGCAAGACCAAATAGGGGAGCTATGACGTGGCCCGCGTCGCTCCCGGGTTGGATGCTTGAGCCCTGCGGTGACGCAGGGCCTAGAGGAATGGTTGCCCACGACAGAACCCGGCTTATCGGCCGGCTCCTTCTTCTGACGTGAACACCGGCCGCGGACGTCGTGACGTTCCGCGGCCGGCTCGGTGGCGTGTCATCCCGCCTTGCGAAAGGTCAGGTTGAACCGATAAGTGCCGAGCAACGGGTGCTCGTCCGCCTCGATCGGCAGCACGCCATGGTGATGCAGCCGCGCCGGGCCGCCCCATACGACGACATCGCCATGCCGCAGCGGCACGCGCCGCGTGCGGTCGGAACGTTGCGGGCCGCCGAACAGGAACGTGGCCGGAATGCCGAGCGAAACCGAGACGATCGGCGCCGAGAAGTCGCGCTCGTCGCGATCCTGATGCAGCGACAGGCGCGTGCCGGCTTCGTAGCGATTGACAAGGCAGGCGTCGGCGACGAAATCGTCGAAGCCCGCCTGCGCGGCGGCGCGCTTCGCCAATGCGGAAAACACCGCCGGCATTGCCGGCCACGCGCGGCCATGGACCGGATCGTTGCGCTCGTAGCGATAGCCGCGCCGGTCCGAGATCCAGCCGAGCGTGCCGCAGTTCGTCATCGCGACCGACATGCGCAGGCCGCCCGGCGTGACCATGTGGCGCAGCGGCGCGCGCGCAATGATCTCGTCGAGTGCGGCCAGCAGTTCGTCCTGCGCGGCCAGCGCGAAGCCGCGCAGCAGCACGGCGCCCGGCGCGAGTTCGAGTGACTCGCTCGGGTCGCCGTCGAACAGGTCGGCGTGCATCTCAGGTCGCGTCGTGGAAGATCACGCCGAGCGTATGGCGCCGGCCCGACCGCACGCGGCTGACGCCGTGCCGCAGGTTGACGCGACAGGTGCCGCGGGTGCCCTGCGTTGGCCGATGGTGGACGGCGAAGACGACTGCATCGCCCTTGCGCAGCGGCACCACCTCGGCGCAGGACTGCATGCGCGGGCGCTGCTCGGTCAGCACGAATTCGCCGCCGCTGAAATCCTGCGCCGGCTGCGACAGCAGGATCGCGAGTTGCAGCGGGAATACGTGTTCGCCGTACAAATCCTGATGCAGGCAGTTGTAGTCGCCAGGGCCGTAGCGCAGCAGCAGCGGCGTCGGCCGGAGCTGCCCGGCCAGCCGGCAGCGCTCGATGAAGGCGTCGTGCTGCGCGGGAAAGCGCACGTCGATGCCCATCGCCTCGTGCCAGCGGTTCGCTATCGGCGCTAGATGCGGATACGCGTGGGTGCGCAGGTCGCCGACGAGGTCCGGCAGCGGATGCTCGAAGTACTTGTATTCGCCGCGTCCGAAACCGTGCCGAGCCATCACGACGCGGCTGCGGAAGCGACGGTCGTCGTTGTACAGCGCGATCAGCACGTCGCATTCGGACGGGTCGATCAGGCCGGGCAGCACGCTGTTGCCGTGGCGATCCAGTTCGGCGCCAACGGTGTCCCAGTCGACCGCGTGCAGGCGAGAGGCGAGGTCTGATGTCGGGGCGGCGTGCAGGGGTTGTCGGGACATCCGGATCGACTCGTGCGGAAAGGGGGGCGGCGGTGGATAGGCGGCAGATCGCCAAGCTACCGACCCGATTGCATTTTCACTCTCCGGATCTTGCGCGCAGCGCGGCGCGGTGGAATGGCGCGTTGGTATAAATGTGCAGCAGTTTTGTTGGCGTACTTCCTGCCGTTTCAAGACTTTGCTGCGCACTCCTAGGAACTACCTGAAACCCAGTCATTTTCGGCCGCATTTCCGGCGTCACAAATGTTGCCGATTGCCCGCAATTTGCCCGGAAATTTCCTTGACAGGCCATAGCTTGCATCCTAATGTGGGCTTTAGTGGGTTTCTGTGGTGGATCGTGGGTTATGTTCCAGGGCGAAACAGCCGTGACGCTGGACGACAAGGGGCGGGTAGCCATTCCCGCAGCCCACCGCGAACTCGTCGCCAAAGCCAGTGGCAACCGTTTGGTGGTGACCTACAACCCATTCGAGACGGGCTGTCTGTGGATCTTCCCGGAAAACGAGTGGGAACGCGTCCGCGATGAAGTCAACAAGCTTCCCAAGGTCAAGAAAGTGCATCGCGACATGCAGATGAAACTGGTCGGCGCCGCCGCCCACGTCGAGCCGGATGCGAACGGTCGCATCCAGTTGCCCGGCAGCCAGCGTGGCGCCACCGGCATCGAGAAGCGCGCGGTCTTGCTTGGCATGGGCAACAAATTCGAGCTCTGGGGCGAACAAGCGCATCTCGCCAAGATCCGCGAAACGATCGGCGAGGACCAGATCACGGAGGACATGCTCGAACTGCAGTTGTGACGGAGGACGGTACGTGAAAGCGGAACAGCGACAACACGTGCCGGTGATGTTGGCAGAGGTCCTGGAGGGACTGCGCGTGCAGCCCGAAGGAATCTACCTCGACGGCACCTTTGGGCGCGGCGGTCATGCGCGCGAAGTGCTGGCGAGACTGGGGCCGAACGGGCGCCTGCTGTTGATGGATCGCGATCCGGAGGCGATCGCGAGCGCGCAGCGCGAGTTTGCTGCGGATGCACGGGTGGCGATCCGCCATGCGAGCTTCGCCGATCTCGCGCAGTGGCCGGAAACGGAAGCGGGGCTGGATGGCGTGTTGCTCGACCTCGGCGTGTCCTCGCCGCAGCTCGACGACCCGACGCGCGGCTTCAGTTTCCAGAACGAGGGACCGCTCGACATGCGCATGGACCCGACGCGGGGTTTGAGTGCGGCGCAATGGCTGGCGGCGGCCGATGAAACGGAGATCGCCGATGTCCTGTGGCGCCATGGCGAGGAAAGGATGAGCCGACGTATCGCGCGGACTATCGTGGAACGCAGGCAGGAACGCCCGCTGGTCACCACGCGCGACCTCGCCGAGCTGGTCGCCAAGTCGATTGGCCATCGCGAACGCCACAAGCATCCGGCCACGCGCACGTTCCAGGCGCTGCGCATCCACGTCAACGACGAACTCGGTGCGCTGCCGCGCGGCCTCGAAGCGGCTTGCGCGCGACTGAAGCCGGGCGGTCGTCTTGCGGTGATCAGTTTCCATTCGCTGGAAGACCGCGCGGTGAAGCAGTTCATCCGCGGCGAAGTCGCGCGCCCGGTGCGTCGCGGCTTGCCGCCGCCGGAAGTCGCGCCGTCGCCGTTGCAGGCGATCGGCAAGGCGCAGTTCGCCGGCAATGCCGAACTCGCGGTCAATCCGCGCGCGCGCAGCGCGGTGTTGCGCGTGGCGGAGAAAGTCGCGTGATCGTGCGCATGACCGCCTTCACGATCCTGCTGCTGGCGACCCTGGTCAGCGCAATCGGTGTCGTCTACGCGCGCCAGCAGAGCCGCCTCACGTTCGTCGAGCTGACCCGGCTCGGCAACGAGCGCGACGACCTCAATTTCGAATTCGGTCGGCTGCAACTGGAGCAGGCGACCTGGGCGGAAAACAACCGGATCGAACAGATCGCCCGCGGCAAGCTCGGCATGGTCTCGCCGGGCGCCGTGGACAACATCGTGGTGAAGCGGTGGGCGCAATGAACGGATGCATTCCACGCCCGGCCGGGCACGCATCGCGCAACGCGCGGGGGGCTGGCCGATGAACCAGCGCCGCAAGCCGGCCAACGCGCGCACGCGGCTCTACGTGGTGTTGGCGGTGCTTGGGCTCGCATCGAGCGCGCTGGTCGTGCGCGCGGTCGACCTGCAGGTGGTGCGCAAGGATTTCTACCAGGAGCAGGGCGACGCGCGTTACCTGCGCGACCTGCCGGTGCCGGTTTCGCGTGGCACGATCTTCGATCGCAACGGCGAGCCGTTGGCGGTGTCGACGCCGGTCGAGTCGATCTGGGCGAACCCGATGGAGGTACTGGAGCATGCCGATCGCATCCCGGAACTCGCCAATGCGACCGGGCTCGACGAGGAATCGCTCAAGCAGCGCCTGGTCGAACGCTCCGACAAGGAGTTCTACTACATCAAGCGCCATCTGAACCCGGATGACGCGCAGGCGGTGCTCAAGCTCAACATCCCCGGCGTCTCCAGCCAGCGCGAGTTCCGCCGTTACTATCCGAGCGGCGAGGTCATCGGCCACGTGCTCGGCTACACCAACATCGACGATCGCGGTCAGGAAGGCCTCGAGTTGGCGTTCGACGACTGGCTTGCCGGCAAGCCGGGCATCAAGCGCGTGATCCGCGATCGCATGGGGCATGAGGTCGAGAACGTCGAGCTGGTGCGCGAGGCGCAGCCCGGGCGCGATCTGACCATCTCGATCGACCGCCGCATCCAGTACCTCGCCTACCGCGAGCTCAAGGCCGCGCTGGCAGAGCATCACGCTGTCTCCGGGTCGATGGTGATCCTCGACGTGCCGACCGGCGAGATCCTCGCGATGGTCAACCAGCCATCGTTCAATCCGAACGCCCGCGGCAATGCAGATCCGTCGCACCGCCGCAACCGTGCCGTCACCGACGTGATCGAGCCGGGTTCGACGATGAAGGCGTTCACGATCTCGGCCGCCCTCGAGACTGGCAAGTGGAAGATCCATACGCCGGTCGATACCACGCCGGGCACGTACACGCTGTACGGCCACACGATCAGCGACGTGCACAACAAGGGACTGATCGACGTCACCGGCGTGATCACGTATTCGAGCAACGTCGGCGCCGCGAAAATCGCCGGCACGATGACGCGTGACCACATGTGGGATGTCTATCACCGCTTCGGCTTCGGCGAGGTCAGCGGCAGCGGTTTCCCCGGAGAATCGCCGGGATATCTGCCGATCGCCAAGGCGTGGGGTCCGGTCGAACAGGCGACCATGGCCTACGGCTATGGCCTCAATGCGACGCCGCTGCAGATCGCACAGGCGTATGGCGCACTCGCCAACAACGGCCGATTGCGCGCGCCGACCTTCGTCAAGGGCGCGCAGAACCCGGAGCGCGTGGTCGTCGATCCGACGATCGCCGCGAACCTGCGCGCGATGCTCGAAACCGTGATCGTCGCCCCCGGCGGCGGTGGCGCAACCAAGGCGCGCGTGACCAACTATCGCGTCGCCGGCAAGACCGGCACCGCGCGAACCGCGGTCGGCGGCGGCTACCAGAAGAAATACACCTCGCTGTTCGCCGGCATGATTCCGGCCAGCGATCCGCGCCTGGTCGGCGTGGTCATCATCCGCGAGCCGCAGGGCGCATTCTATGGCGCGCTGGTCGCCGCGCCCGTATTCGGCAAGGTCATGGACGGCGCCGTGCGCCTGCTCGATGTGCCGCCCGACAATGTGCAGAGCTGGTACACCGCCGCGCCATCCGCTGCGCGCACGATGCGCGAGGAACGACAGGCGCCGGACAGTGCCGTCGATACCACCATCGACGACGGAGTGCCGCAGGAATGACGCGCCCGGCGATCAGCGTTCGCCAGTTGCTGCAGGCATGTGTCGATCCCGGTACGACGGGCGACATCCTCGTGCGCGGACTCGCGCTCGATTCGCGTCGCGTGCAGGAGGGCGACGCGTTTTTCGCGCTCGCCGGGGCACGGGCGCACGGCATCACGTTTGCCCCGATGGCGGCGGCGCGTGGCGCCTCGATCATCCTGGCGGAGAACCCGGGGGCCGAGGTGTCCGTGCCCGTCGCTTTCGATGCGACGCCGGTACTGCGCGTCGACGACCTGCGCGCGCAGGTCGGCGTGATCGCATCGCGCTTCTTCGGCGAGCCGTCGCAGGCGCTCAGCGTGATCGGCGTGACCGGCACCAATGGCAAGACATCGACCGTGCAGCTGATCGCGCAAGCGCTCGACCACGCCGGCCGCAAGGTCGCCACGATCGGCACGCTCGGCGCCGGCCTGCACGGTGCGATCCACGAAGGCGAGCGCACCACGCCGGATGCGATCGCGGTGCATGGCCTGCTGGCCGAATTCCGCGATGCCGGCGCCAGCCATGTCGCGATGGAAGTGTCATCGCACGCGCTCGACCAGGGCCGCGTCAACGCGGTCGCGTTCGATCTCGCCGTGTTCACCAACCTCACGCGTGACCATCTCGACTACCACGGCACCATGCACGCATATGGCGCCGCCAAGCAGCAGTTGTTCGCGTGGCCGGGACTTGGTGCGGCGATCGTCAACATCGACGACGCGTTCGGGCGCGCGTTGGCGACCACGGTCCCGAGCGGCGTCGCGTTGCTGCTGTACGGGATCGAGCACACCGAGGCCGACGTCGTCGCCAGCGAAATCGAATCCGGCGCGGGCGGCCAGTCGTTCCACCTGCGCACACCGTGGGGCGAGGGCAGGGTCGATACGCGTCTGCTCGGTCGTTTCAACATTTCCAACCTGCTTGCCGTCGCCGCCTGCCTCGGCCAGCTCGGGCTTTCGTTCGACGCGATCCGCGCCGCATTGGTCGCATTGGTGCCGGTTGCCGGCCGCATGAGCCGGCTCGGCGGCAACGCTGCGCAGCCGCTGGTCGTGATCGACTATGCGCACACGCCGGACGCGCTTGAACAGGCGCTGACCAGTCTGCGCGCGCATTGCAGCGGGCGTTTGATCTGCGTGTTCGGCTGTGGCGGCGAACGCGACGCCGGCAAGCGTCCGCAGATGGGTGCGATTGCGGAGGCGTTGGCCGACGCCATCGTCATCACCGACGACAATCCGCGTGGCGAGGATGGCGATGCGATCGTCGCCGACATCGTTGCAGGACTCTCTCAGCCGCAAAGTGCGACGATCGAACGCGATCGCGCGCATGCGATTGCCATCGCGATCGACCGCGCGACAGCCGGCGACATCGTGTTGATCGCCGGCAAGGGTCATGAGCCGTATCAGGAAGTCGGCGGCGTGAAGCGCCCGTTCGACGACCTCGCGATCGCGCGTGACGCGCTGGAGCAACGCGCATGCTGAACCTGCGGCTCGCCGACATCGCGCGTTGGACCGGCGGCCGCCTGCACGGTACCGATGCGACGATCACCACGGTGTCGACCGACACGCGCGCGCTCGAACCCGGCATGCTGTTCGTCGCACTCGCCGGCGAGCATCACGATGCGCACGACTTCGCCGCGAGCGCGCGCGAGCGCGGCGCGGCGGCGTTGCTCGTCAATCGCGAGTTGGCGGTGGAACTGCCGCAGGTGATCGTCGCCGACACCCGGATTGCGCTTGGCGAGCTCGCCCGCGCAGTCCGCGCGCAGCGCAGCGCACGCGTGGTTGGCATCACCGGTTCGAACGGCAAGACCACGGTGAAGACCTTGCTGGCGTCGATCCTCGCGCTGCACGGGCGGACGCACGTCAACGCCGGCAATTTCAACAACGAGATCGGCCTGCCGCTGACCCTGCTGGCGATGCCGGCAACGAGCGAATACGCGGTACTCGAAATGGGCGCCGGCAAGCCTGGCGACATCGACTACCTTGCGCGCATTGCCGCGCCGCAGGTCGCCGTGGTCAACAACGTCGCCGCGGCGCATCTGGAGCGCATGGGTACGCTGACCGGCGTGGCCGAAACCAAGGGCGCGATCTATCGCGCGCTGCCTGCCGACGGCATCGCCGTCATCAACGCGGACGATGCGTTCGCCGGCTATTTCGCCAGCATCGCCGCGCCTCGCCGCATGCTGACGTTCGGCCTGCTGCATCGCGCCGATGTCGGCGCCGATCTCGACATCGGAACGGGACGCTTCCGTTTGCTGACCCCGGTCGGCAACACGGAAATCGCACTGCCGCTGCCGGGGCGCCACAACGTCATGAACGCGCTCGCGGCGACCGCGCTCGCGCTCGCGCTCGGCGTGCCGCTGACGACGATCAAGCTCGGCCTCGAACAAGCGCCGAACGTGTCCGGCCGCCTTGCGCGGCGCGTGCACGCAAGTGGCGCGGTCGTCATCGACGACAGCTACAACGCCAATCCGGGATCGTTCGCCGCCGCGATCGCGACCTTGGCCAGCGAATCCGGCGAGCGCGTGCTGGTGATGGGCGACATGGGCGAACTCGGCCCGGATGCGCAACGCCTGCATGCCGAGGTCGGCGCGTTGGCCAAGCGCAGCGGCGTCCAGCGCTTGCGCGCGGTTGGTCGCCTGAGTCGTGCAGCGGTCGATGCATTCGGCGGGGGCGCGCAGCACTACGAAGACCAGGCGCAATTGGTCGAAGCCTTGCGTGGCGAACTTCGCGGCGGCGTCGCGCTGCTGGTCAAGGGGTCGCGCTCATCGGCGATGGATCGCGTCGTGCGTGCGCTGCACGCCGATGGGAGCCAGGGTGATACGGACGAGAACGGGGGCGAACGTCATGCTGCTTGAACTGGCCGATCTGCTGAAGGGCTGGGTCAGCGCCTTTCATCTGTTCCAGTACCTCACCTTCCGCACGATCATGAGCACGCTGACCGCGCTCGCGGTGTCGCTGCTGGCGGGGCCTGCGATCATTCGCAAGCTGGCCGCGGTCAAGGCCGGTCAGGTCATCCGCAGCGATGGTCCGCAGTCGCATCTCGTGAAGGCCGGCACGCCGACGATGGGTGGCGCGCTGATCATTGCCTCGATCGCCGTGTCGACGCTGCTATGGGCCGACCTGCACAACCGCTATGTGTGGCTGGTGCTGGGCGTCACCGTCGCGTTCGGCGCGATCGGGTTCTACGATGACTACAAGAAGCTCGTGCTGAAGGACAGCCGGGGTCTTGCCGCGCGTTGGAAGTACTTCTGGCAGTCCGTCTTCGGGCTCGGTGTCGCGCTGTTCCTGTACTTCACCGCGGAAACGCCGGCTGCGACCACGTTCTACCTGCCGCTGATCAAGCACGCGCAGGTGCCGCTCGGCTATGCCGCCGACGTCGCGACGGCTTCGCCATGGTTGAGTGCCGCCGGTGCCGCCGTGTTCATCGGGCTGGCCTATCTGATCGTGGTCGGCTTTTCGAATGCGGTGAACCTGACCGACGGCCTCGATGGCCTCGCGATCATGCCGAGCGTGCTGGTGTCGACCGCACTCGGCGTGTTCGCCTACCTCGCCGGCAACAAGGTGTTCTCCGCCTACCTCGACATCCCGGCGATCCCGGGAGCGGGCGAACTCGCGGTCTTCTGCAGCGCGCTGGCCGGCGCCGGACTCGGCTTCCTCTGGTTCAATACCTACCCGGCACAGGTGTTCATGGGCGACATCGGCGCGCTGGCGATCGGCGCCGCGCTCGGTTGCGTCGCGGTGATCGTGCGGCAGGAAGTCGTGCTGCTGATCATGGGCGGCGTGTTCGTGATGGAAACCGCTTCGGTGATGCTGCAAGTCGCCAGCTTCAAGCTGACCGGCAAACGCATCTTTCGCATGGCGCCGATCCATCACCACTTCGAATTGAAAGGTTGGCCCGAACCGCGCGTGATCGTGCGCTTCTGGATCATCAGCGTGGTGCTGGTGCTGATCGGCCTCGCGACGTTGAAGGTGCGCTGATGAAGCGGCCCGAATCTTCCCTCCTTGCCGGAAGAAAAGTCGGCATGCCATCGCGGCGCCGGTCCGCGGCTGCTTTGGTGATCCGGTGTGTGCATGTGCAACAAAGGCATGAAGGCACGCGCCGGATCCCGACCTGCGCCGGCATGACGCATGCTGGAGCGTCCCGCTGATGCTGCTCTTCAACAACAGCTACAACGACGCCAACCAGGCGACGCGTCGCAGCGAAACCAGGGGCAGCTACGACCTCAGCCTCGTGCTCGCGGCGATGGCGCTGGCCAGCCTCGGCGTGGTGATGGTCGCGTCGAGCTCGATCGCGATCGCGGACGGCCTGCATGTCGGACCGTTCTACTACCTCGAACGGCATCTGTTCTTCCTCGCGATCGGCCTCGCGGCCTGCGTGGTCATGGCGAAGCTCGAATTGTCCTGGCTCGAACGCAACGCCGGCAAGTTGCTGTTCGCCGGCATCATTCTGCTGCTGCTGGTGTTCGTGCCGGGCATCGGCACGCGTATCAACGGCGCACGGCGCTGGGTGCGCCTCGGGCCGATCGGCTTCCAGTCGGTCGAGATGGTCAAGCTGATCCTCATCGTCTACATGTCGAGCTATCTCGTGCGCCATCGCGACAACGTGCAGGCCAGCCTGCTCGGCGTGATCAAGCCGCTCGGCATTGCCGCCTTTCTGATGGCGCTGCTGCTGGTGCAGCCGGACTTCGGCTCGGCGACCTTGCTGATGGCCGTCACCATCGGCATGGTCTGGCTCGGCGGCGCGCGCGTACGCAACCTCGCAATGCTCGGTGCACTGGCGCTGCCGGCGTTGGGTTGGGTCGCGATGAGCCAGGACTATCGCGTCAAGCGCATGACCTCGTTCCTCGATCCGTGGGCCGATCCGTTCAAGGACGGCTTCCAGCTGACCCAGGCTTTGATCGCGATCGGCCGTGGCGAATGGTTCGGCGTCGGGCTCGGCGGATCGGTGCAGAAGCTGTTCTACCTGCCTGAAGCGCATACCGACTTCATCCTGGCCGTGATCGCCGAGGAACTCGGCTTCGTCGGTATCGCGCTGGTGCTCGCGCTGTTCGCATGGCTGGTCGGGCGTGGCTTCACGATCGGCCTGCGCGCGATCGAGCAGGGCCAATGTTTCCCGGCGTATTGCGCGTTCGGCGTCGCGCTGATGATTTCGCTGCAGGCGCTGGTGTCGATCGGTGTGAACCTCGGCGTATTGCCGACCAAGGGGCTGACCCTGCCGCTGATCAGCTCCGGCGGTTCCAGCGTGATGATGACCTGCGCGGCGATCGGCCTGCTGATTCGCGTCAGCTACGAGGTCAGCCGCGCCGACAACGCGATGATGCAGACGATTGCCGAGCGCCAGCTCGCGGACGTGCGCGCATGACGGCCTCGGCTTCCCGCAGCGACGGCCCGGTGCTGATCATGGCCGGGGGCACCGGCGGACATATCTTTCCGGGCCTCGCGGTCGCGGCCGAACTCACCGCGCGCAGCATCCCGGTGGTCTGGCTCGGCGCTACTGGCGGTCTCGAGACGCGCCTGGTGTCGCAGCACGGTCTGCCGATCGAGACGCTGGCGATCTCCGGCATGCGCGGCAAAGGCCTGATGGCCTTGCTGGCGACGCCACTGCGCCTGCTGCGTGCGGTGTTCGCCGCGCGCGCGGTGCTCAAGCGCCTCGCGCCGCGCAGCGTGCTGTCGATGGGCGGCTACGCCGCCGCGCCTGGTGGCATTGCCGCCTGGCTTGCGCATGTGCCGCTGGTCGTGCACGAGCAGAACAGCGTGCCAGGCCTGACCAACCGCCTGCTCGCGCGCTTTGCGCGGCGCGTGCTGACCGGATTCGACCGTGCGTTTGCCGGGGCGGAATGGGTTGGCAATCCGGTGCGCGTTTCGATCGCCGATCTGCCTGGCCCGCGCGAGCGCTTGCGCGATCGCGGCGGTCCACTGCGCGTGCTTGTGCTCGGCGGAAGCCAGGGATCGCATGCGTTGAATGTCGCGTTCCCGCAGGCACTCGGGCGCCTCAAGGAACTCGCCTTGAGCGTGCGCCACCAGTGCGGACCGCATCATCTGGAGCGTGCGCGTCGGGTCTATGGCGCGTCGCAGGTCGACGTCAGCGTTGAACCCTTCATCGACGACATGGCCGCTGCGTACGCGTGGGCAGATCTGGTTGTGTGTCGCGCCGGTGCGTTGACCCTGGCGGAACTGTGCGCGGCCGGCATCGCCTCTGTGCTGGTGCCGTTCCCGCAGGCGGTCGACGACCACCAAACGCGCAACGCCGCGCAACTGGTCGCGCACGATGCAGCCGTGCTGGCCGCGGAGGGCGAGGACTTCGAACGGCGGCTGGCCGACGCGGTCGCCACGCTCGCAGCCGATCCGGCGCGCCGTCTTGCGATGGCCGAAGCCGCGCGTAGTCTCGCCAAGCCCCATGCGGCCGTGCGCATTGCCGATGTCTGCGTGGAGGTGGCCGCATGACGCCGACCAGTCTCAAGCAGCATGGCGACATCATGCAGGACTTTCGCCGCGTGCATTTCGTCGGCATCGGTGGCGTCGGCATGAGCGGCATCGCCGAAGTGCTGTGCAATCTCGGCTATTTCGTCTCGGGTTCGGACCGTGCCGACAACGCGACCACGCGCCGCCTGGCCGGACTCGGCGCGCGCATCGACCGCGGCCATGACGCCGCGAACGTCGCCGAAGCCGACGTGCTGGTCGTGTCGAGTGCGATCAAGCCCGACAATCCGGAACTGCTCGCCGCGCGCGAACGCCGCATTCCGGTGGTGCCGCGCGCGGAAATGCTGGGCGAACTGATGCGCTTTCGCCGCGGCATTGCGGTCGCCGGTACGCACGGCAAGACCACGACGACGAGCCTGACCGCGAGCGTGCTGGCCGAAGCCGGCCTCGACCCGACCTTCGTGATCGGCGGCCAGCTGATCGCGGCCGGCGCGAACGCGCGCCTCGGCACCGGCGAATACCTGGTCGCCGAAGCCGACGAGTCGGACGGCTCGTTCCTGTTGCTGTCGCCGGTGATCGCAGTCGTCACCAACATCGACGCCGATCATCTGGAAAACTACGACGGCGATTTCGAGCGAGTGAAGAAGGCGTTCGCCGACTTCCTGCATCGCCTGCCGTTCTATGGCGTCGCCGTGCTCTGCGTCGACGATGCGGAAGTCGCCTTGCTCGCAAGTGAAACCAATCGGCGCGTGCTCACTTATGGCATCGACGTGGCCGCCGACGTGCGCGCGACTGGCCTGCGCCAGGATGGCCGCTCGACCGAGTTCGTGCTGCACCTGCCGGAAGATGAGCAGGGTTTCGCGGTCACCCTGAACCTGCCGGGCCGCCACAACGTGCTGAATGCGCTTGCCGCCTGTGCGGTCGGCTGGCAGCTCGGCGTGTCGGCGCAGGCGATGCAGCAGGCGCTGGCGAAATTCGAGGGCGTCGGCCGTCGATTCCAGATGCGCGGCGAGATCGCGCTCGACGAAGGCCATGCGCTGCTGGTCGACGACTACGGCCACCATCCGCGCGAACTCGCCGCGGTATTCGCCGCCGCGCGCGCGGGCTGGCCGCACAAGCGCCTCGTCGTCGCATTCCAGCCGCATCGCTACTCGCGCACGCGTGACTTGCTCGACGACTTCGCCAACGTGCTTGCAGAAGTCGACGTGCTTGTCTTGACCGAGGTCTATCCGGCCGGCGAAGTGCCGATCGCGAATGCCGACGGTCGTGCGCTGGCGCGCGCCGTGCGTGCCCGCGGCAAGGTCGATCCGGTGTTGATCGAACATCCGCGCGATTTGCGTGACGCGTTGTCGCCGCTGCTTGTCGACGGCGATCTGCTGCTGCTGTGCGGCGCCGGCGATATCGGCGCTGCAGCCAATGAACTGGCCGCTGCCGGCCACCTGAAATCGAGAGCTTCGTGATGTCCGCTTCGCGTACGCCAGCCACCCTCCAAGACGGCAAGGAACAGGCCGGCATCCATGCCGGGCTTTCCGGCAATGCCCGCGTCACCGACGCGAACGCGTTCGGGCGTGTCGCCGTGGTGATGGGGGGGCAGTCCGCCGAACGCGAGGTGTCGCTCGACTCGGGCCGCAACGTACTCGATGCGTTGCGCGCGAAGGGTGTCGATGCGCACGCAGTCGACGGCATTCCGGCCTTGCTCGATGCGCTGCGTGCGGGGCACTACGCGCGCGTGTTCAACATCCTGCACGGCCAGCATGGCGGAGGCGAGGACGGTGTGCTGCAGGGCGCGCTCGAATCGCTGCACGTGCCGTACACCGGTTCCGGCGTGCTCGGTTCTGCGCTGTCGATGGACAAGGTGCGTACCAAGCAGGTGTGGATCGCCGAAGGCCTGCCGACACCGCGGTTCGTCGCGTTGCGAAAGGATCTCGGCACCGCGCGCGACGTGCATGCGGCTGCGTCGAAGCTCGGCTTGCCGGTCATCGTCAAACCCGCCTGCGAAGGTTCCAGCGTCGGCGTGACGCGCGTGTTCCGCGAGTCGGATCTTGATGCGGCAGCGGAACTGGCCGCGCGCTATCCGGGCGACCTGCTGGTCGAGGAAATGATCGAAGGCGACGAACTGACCGTCGCCGTGCTCGGCCGCACGGTGCTGCCGTCGATTCGCATCGTGCCGAAGGGCGCGTTTTACGACTATCACGCCAAATATGTCGCCGAGGACACGCAATATCTGTGCCCCGGCCTCGATGGCGACGCCGAAGCGGAAATCCGCAAACTTGCGCTGGCCGCGTTCGATGCGGTCGGCTGCTCCGGCTGGGGCCGCGTCGACGTGATGCGTGACCGCCAGGGCCGCAACCATCTGCTCGAAGTGAACACCGCGCCGGGCATGACCAGCCATTCGCTGGTGCCGAAGGCGGCCGGCACGGTCGGCATCGGTTTCGAGGATTTGTGCTGGCGCATTCTCGAAACGAGTTTCGAGAAAGAATCGGGCGCTGATCTGCCCGGTTCCCGCGACCCGATGGGGGGCACTCCATGAACGGCGGAACGCTGATCCGGCTGTTCGCCTGGGCAATCGCGCTGACGCTCGTCGCGTTGCCGGTGGTCGGCGTGCTGAACGGCTGGTTCGCCGGCGACCGCTGGCCGGTGACGAAGCTGGCCGTGCGCGCCGAGTTCAACCACGTCAGCGCGGAGCAGATCCGTGCCGCTGCGGCGCCGCAGCTCGGGCAGGGCTTCTTCGCGATCAAGCTGGGTGCCGTGCGCGATGCAGTGGCGCGGCTGCCATGGGTCGAGCACGTCGAGGCGCGCAAGCGCTGGCCGGATGCGCTCGACATCGTGGTCTACGAGCAACAGCCGTACGCGCACTGGGGCGAGGATCGCCTGCTCAATCGCCGCGGTGAAATCTTCAGCGTCGCCGGCGTCGGCGTCTTGCAGGGCTTGCCGCGCCTGGCTGGTCCGGACGATCGTCTCGCCGACGTGCTGCAGTTCTATGCCGATTGCCTGAAGGAGTTTTCCGGCAGCGGCCTCGTCATCGATGCGGTCACCTTGTCGTCGCGCGGCGGCTGGAAGCTCAGCCTCGCTTCCGGCGCAGTCATCGAGATCGGTCGCGAAAACTCAAAGCAACGCCTGCAGCGCTTCCTCGACGTCTGGCCACGCCTCGCCGGCGCGCGCCCCGGTCCGCCCGCATACATCGATCTGCGCTACGAGAACGGGTTTGCGATGCGCTGGCCCGATTCGTCGGCTGCGCCGGCCTCCCCAATTCCCAATTCCCCATCGCGAATCCCGGCTCTCCCATGAAACCCAAGACCGACAAGAACCTCATCGTCGGCCTCGACGTCGGCACCTCGAAGATCGTTGCGATCGTCGGCGAGCACTCGCCCGGCGAAGCGGTCGAGATCATCGGCATCGGCTCGCATCCGGCGCACGGGCTCAAGCGCGGCGTGGTCGTCGACATCGACTCGACCGTGCACTCGATCCAGCGCGCGATCGAGGAGGCCGAGCTGATGGCTGGTTGCCAGATCCGATCGGTGTACGCATCGATCTCCGGCAGCCATATCAAGGACGAGAACTCGCACGGCACGGCGCCGATCCGCGACAAGGAGGTCACTGCCAATGATCTCGACGCGGTGTTGAACTCGGCCTGCGCGATCGCGATCCCGGCCGACCGCAGCGTGCTGTATCGCGAGCCGCAGGAATACCTCATCGACGGGCAGGAAGGCATTCGTCATCCGGTCGGCATGTCCGGCGTACGTCTCGAAGCGAACGTTCATCTGGTCACCGGCGCGGCCAGCGCGATCCAGAACATCACCAAGTGCATCAACCGCTGCGGCCTGCAGGTCGACGAATTGCTGCCGGCCGCGGTCGCATCGGCACGTGCGGTGCTGACTTCGGACGAACGCGAGCTCGGCGTGTGTCTGGTCGACATCGGCGCCGGCACCACCGACATCGCGATCTACACCGGTGGCGCGCTGCGCCACACCACCTCGCTGGCGATCGGCGGCGACCAGGTGACGAGCGACATCGCGCACCTGATGCGCACGCCGACCGCGCACGCGGAGGAACTCAAGGTGCGCTATGCCTGCGCACTGGCGCAGCTCGCGCACGCCGAGGAAACCATCCAGGTGCCCAGCGTCGGCGATCGGCCGCCACGGCGGCTGGCGCGGCAGAACCTCGCCGAGGCGGTGCAGCCGCGCTACGAGGAAATCTTCGAGATGGTGCAGGCCGATCTGCGCCGCAGCGGGCGCGAGGAACTGGTGCGCGCCGGCATCGTGCTCACCGGCGGCGCCGCGCGCATGGAAGGCGCGCTCGATCTCGCCGAGGAACTGTTCCACATGCCGGTGCGCCTCGGCACGCCGCAGCATGTGACCGGGCTCGCCGATGTCGTCGCCAGCCCGATGCAGGCGACCGGAGTCGGGCTTCTGATCTATGGCAGCCGTGGCGGCACGCGCATGGCGCCGAACGCCGGCGTTTCGGCCGTGGGTGGTTTGTGGGGCCGGGTTTCGACCTGGTTCAAGGGAGAGTTCTAGCGAACAAGGAGCCGAAAGGCTCCTGTTGGAAAGTCCGGCATGGATGCCGGTCTGTTCTTCGCCGTCATGGAAGGCGGCAGGAGCAACGAATGTCGACGCGCCAGTCGGCATTGGCGGGCCGGACCGGGAAGGTCGTGGAATCCGTGAACGACTAGAAATCAGGCAGTAACCTTTTGCGGAGGATGGGAAATGTTCGAATTCGTCGAAAAAATGGCACCGAATGCGGTCATCAAGGTGATCGGCGTGGGCGGCGGCGGCGGCAATGCGGTCAGCCACATGGTCCAGGCCGGCGTCGATGGCGTGGATTTCGTCTGCGCGAATACCGATGCGCAGGCGCTCAAGAGCAGCGGCGCGAAATTCACCTTGCAGCTCGGCGCGAACGTGACCAAGGGTCTCGGCGCGGGCGCCAATCCGGAAGTCGGCCGTCAGGCCGCGCTGGAAGATCGCGAGCGCATCGTGGAACTCCTGACCGGCGCCGACATGGCATTCATCACCTGCGGCATGGGTGGCGGCACCGGCACCGGCGCGGCGCCGGTGGTGGCGCAGTTGGCCAAGGAAATGGGCATCCTGACGGTGGCGGTCGTGACCAAGCCGTTTCCGTTCGAAGGCCGCCGGCGCATGCAGGTTGCGCTGAAGGGCATCGAGGATCTCGGCCAGTACTGCGATTCGCTCATCACCGTGCCGAATGAAAAGCTGCTGACCGTGCTCGGTCGCGACGTGACTCTGTTGTCCGCGTTCAAGCAGGCCAACGACGTGCTGCTCGGTGCGGTGCAGGGCATCGCCGACCTGATCACGCGTCCGGGCCTGATCAACGTCGACTTCGCCGACGTGCGCACCGTGATGAGCGAAATGGGCATGGCGATGATGGGTTCGGGCACCGCCAAGGGCGACGACCGTGCGGTCGCGGCCGCCGAAGCGGCGATCAACAATCCGCTGCTCGACGATGTCAATCTCGCCGGCGCCTGCGGCATTCTCGTCAACGTCACCGCCGGTACCAACCTCACGATGCGCGAGTTCGACGACATCGGCCAGGTCATCCACGAGTTCGCCAGCGAGGATGCGACGGTCGTGGTCGGCACCGCGCTCGATCCGGAACTCAAGGACGAAGTGCGCGTCACCGTGGTCGCGACCGGCCTCAACCGTGCGGTTGCGCGGCAGCCGCTGCGCGAACATCGCGAGCGCGAGGTGATGACGGCGCAGCGTCCGCCGATGCGCGTGGTCAAGCGCGACGGCACCACCGGCCAGGTGGTCGAGGACTACCTCGGCATTCCGGGTCAGCCGATGCGCGCGCCGGCGTTCGAGCAGGTCGCGGCGGCACAGCCGGAAGCGGCAGGCGACTATCTCGACATCCCGGCGTTCCTGCGTCGACAGGCCGACTGACGAAGGCTTGAGCATCCCATCCTGATCCCGCGTTCGCCGTTCGACCGGCGAACGCAGGGCTATCCGTCGACGGCGTTTCGAACACGCCGTCGACGACCACCCGCCATCATGCGGCGCCATGATGGCGGGCGCGGTCGTCGCTGCGGAGTCGGGCAGAATCAGGGCGGCGTGTTGCGGAAATACAACGGAGTGTGGGTTACATACATCGCTTAACTTTTCTCCACAAACCCGCTGTGCTAACCTCGCCGACGTTTTGTCAGCCCTGCCCCAGGGGTCACACCATAAAAATGATCAGACAGCGCACGCTCAAGAACGTCATTCGAGCGACGGGCGTGGGTCTTCACACGGGCGACAAGGTGTATATGACCTTGCGACCGGCAGCAGTCGACACCGGCATCGTGTTCCGCCGTGTCGACCTGCCAAACCCGGTGGATATCCGCTCCTGTTGCGAAAACGTAGGCGATACCCGCCTCTCCACCACGCTCGTCAAGGGCGATGTCCGCATTGCCACGATCGAGCATCTGCTCTCGGCGATGGCCGGACTCGGCATCGACAACGCTTATGTCGACCTGTCGGCGCCCGAAGTGCCGATCATGGACGGCAGTGCCGGCCCGTTCGTATTCCTGCTGCAATCGGCGGGCATCGAGGAGCAGGCAAAGGCCAAGCGTTTCATCCGCATCAAGAAGTCGGTCACCGTCCGCGACGGCGACAAGTGGGCCCGCTTCGAGCCATTCGATGGCTTCAAGGTCGGCTTCTCGATCGACTTCAACCATCCGATGTTCACCAAGCGCACCTCGACCAGCGAGATCGACTTCTCGACGACCTCGTTCGTCAAGGAAGTCAGTCGCGCGCGCACATTCGGGTTCATGCGCGACATCGAATACCTGCGCGAGCGCAACCTCGCGCTCGGCGGCTCGATGGACAATGCGATCGTGCTCGACGACTACCGCGTGCTGAACGAGGACGGCCTGCGTTACGAGGACGAATTCGTCAAGCACAAGATCCTCGATGCGATCGGCGACCTCTACCTGCTCGGCCACAGCCTCATCGGCGCGTTCTACGGTTACAAGTCCGGGCACGAATTGAACAACACCCTGCTGCGCACGCTGCTGGCGGACGCGGCTGCATGGGAAGAAGTCAGTTTCGAGGACGAAAACGCGGCACCGATCTCCTACGCCCATCCGGCGCAGGCGGTATAGTTCCAAGACATGCGTTGCGCCGTTTGGCGCAGCGCGTGGACGCGGCACAGGCATGTGACCGCAGCACAGGCGCTTCGCGCCTGCGGCGAAACGGCGGCGGGGGCCGACCGAGTTACCGCATCGACCACGGCACGACGCCCGGTCCAAAAGAAGAAGAAACGGCTTCCGCCAGGAAGCTCATGTTGCGGGGATCACGGGCCGCCCCGGCTCTTGGTCAGGATCATCGGCGATGGATGCCAGATGCAGGTAAAGGGCCCTCAGTTCGGGGTCAGAAAGAGTGTTTGCCGTTGCGCGCAGGTGGCGCGCGGTGGCAGCGGAAAGAGGTTTCGGTCTTGCCGGTTCCGGGGGAACGGTCGGCAAGGGCGCCACTTTCACGGCGAAACGTTCGACGGTACCGCCCAAAGCGGTGCGGGCTTCGGTCAGCAAGGTGGATTGATAAAGCCTGATGCGACCGGCCCATGTCGGACTCGACGCCAGAAAGACGATCCGTCCATTGCGGACGTCCGCGAGCCGAGTCTCGCGTGCGACCGCCACGGGCAAGAGATAGCGCAGTCTTTCATCCAGCGCATCCAAGGCGCGCGCGCGATCGGCGAGCGCGTCGAGGGTGATGCACTCTGCGGCAGGCCTCAGGCCAATCGCGGGTGTCTGGAGGGGATTGCGACTTGGCGACATGACGAACACGAACCCGGCAATTCAACGCATGAACATCATTATCGTCCGCAATGCGCATTCGCTGCCACGGCGCTTCGATTTCGACGACCGCCGCAGTCGCGCACTCGCGGCCTCCGCCATCGCGGGATGCGCGCTGTTCTTCGTCGCGATCGGTGCCGCAGCGAGCCTGCTCATCACCAATCCACGCAACCACGACCTGCGCGAAGTGAGCGCACTGCGCGATGCGCTTCAGGTGCAGCGCGAGCAGGTGGCCGACATCGACCGCGATTCGCGCCGCAACCTCGATGCACTGGCATTGCAGCTCGGCCAGCTGCAGGCTCAGTCGACCCGGCTCAACGCACTCGGCGATCGGCTGACCCAGGTCGGCAAGCTCGATGACGGTGAATTCGATTTCGCATCCGAGCCGGCTCTCGGCGGTCCCGAGGAAGCAAGCGTCGGCCAAGGCAGTCCGCTGCCTTTGCAAGCTGGTGTCGACAACCTGCGCGCCGAGTTCGCGCGGCAGGAGGCGCAGCTCGATGTGCTGGAGAATCTGCTGCGCGATCGCAAGATCGACAATGCGCTGCTGCCGAGCGGCATGCCGGTGGCGCAGGGCTATATCGCCTCCGGTTTCGGTGCGCGCACCGATCCCCTCGACGGCCACGCCGGCACGCACATGGGCGTCGACTTCGACGCGCCGATGGGCAGTCCGGTGCTTGCGGTCGCCGACGGTGTCGTCACCTTCGCCGGCGTGCGCAATGGCTATGGCAATGTGGTCGAGATCGACCACGGCAACGGCTACATGACGCGCTACGCGCACAATTCCGCGTTTGTCGCGCAGGTGGGCGAGCGTGTTCACGCGGGCGACACGGTGGCCAAGGTCGGTTCGACCGGGCGCTCGACCGGCCCTCACTGCCATTTCGAGGTCTGGCTCAATGGTCGCGCCGTGAATCCGATGGCTTATGTGAAATCCAAGCGCGTGGCGCGTGGCTAGGTGCCACGCCGGCGGCGTGGCACGGCTCGACAGCGCAGCCATCCAGCCGAAGGAAGAAACGCCTTCTCCCTCCGGGAGAGGTTCAGCGCGGGGTAGAGGTTCGGACTTGACTTGATGTTTCAACGAAAACGGACCCTCGCCCCCTGCCGGCGCCTGCAGGCCGTCGGGGACGGCCTTCGATCCCGGAGGGAGAAGGGATCGAGCGACTGAAGCTCGACGCAAAATCGCTGGGAGGCGATGTCGCCTTGAAAGCCGGCCGCGCGTCACAAACTGGTTTGTATTGAGCCGCAGCCGCCGTATCATCGGCGGTTGTTGTTTTTTGCGACGCGGCTTCACGCGGCTTTCGTGCCGCGCAAGGAACAGACCGGCTGTCCACGCCGGACTCTTCAAGAACCGCTACTCCTCTGTTCTCTCATTCAAGACGACCCATGCTCAACAGCTTCCTGACGCGCATTTTCGGCAGCCGCAACGAACGCGTGCTGCGCCAGCTCGGCAAGTCCGTGGCCAAGATCAACGCGTTGGAGCCTGAGTTCCAGGCGTTGTCCGACGAGCAACTGCGCGGCAAGACCGCCGAGTTCCGCCAGCGCCTTGCTGCCGGGGAGACGCTCGACGGCCTGTTGCCGGAAGCATTCGCGACCGTGCGCGAAGCCGCGCGCCGCGTGCTCGGCCTGCGCCACTACGACGTGCAGATGATCGGTGGGATGGTGTTGCATTCGGGCAAGATCGCCGAGATGCGCACCGGCGAGGGCAAGACCCTGGTCGGCACCTTGCCGGTGTATCTGAATGCGCTGGAAGGCAAGGGTGTGCACGTCGTCACCGTCAACGACTACCTCGCCAAGCGCGACTCGGCGTGGATGGGCAAGGTCTACAGCTTTCTCGGCATGACCGTAGGCGTGGTGTTCCCGAACATGGATCACGGCGACAAGCGCGCCGCTTACGCCGCCGACATTACCTACGGCACCAACAACGAATTCGGCTTCGACTACCTGCGCGACAACATGGCGCTGTCGGCCGAGCAGCGCTACCAGCGCGGCCTCAACTACGCGATCGTCGACGAGGTCGACTCGATCCTGATCGACGAGGCACGCACGCCGTTGATCATTTCCGGTCCGTCCGACGAATCGCCGCAGCTCTACGTCAAGGTCAACCGCATCGTGCCGCGCCTGACCCGCCAAGCCAAGGAGAGCAAGCCTGGCGAGCCGCCGGAACCGGGCGACTACTACGTCGACGAGAAGCAGAAGCAGGTGCACCTGTCCGAGGAGGGCATGGAGCACGCCGAGCAGCTGCTGCGCGCGGAAGGCATCATCGGCGAGGACGAAGGGCTGTACGACTCGCAGCACATCGCGGTCGTGCATCACTTGAACGCGGCATTGCGCGCGAATGCGATCTACCAGCGCGACGTCGACTACATCGTGCGTGACGGCGAGGTCATCATCGTCGACGAGTTCACCGGCCGCACGCTGGCCGGTCGCCGCTGGTCCGACGGCTTGCATCAGGCGGTCGAGGCGAAGGAGGGCGTGCCGATCCAGCGCGAGAACCAGACCCTTGCCTCGATCACGTTCCAGAACCTGTTCCGCATGTACAAGAAGCTGGCCGGCATGACCGGTACGGCCGATACCGAAGCCTACGAATTCCAGTCGATCTACGGCCTCGAGGTCGTGGTCATCCCGACGCATCGGCCAATGGTGCGCAAGGACGAGGCCGACGTCGTGTTCCTGAAATCGGAACCGAAGTACGCCGCGATCGTCGAGGACATCAAGGACAGCCACGAGCGCGGACAGCCGGTGCTGGTCGGCACCGCCTCGATCGAAATGTCCGAATTGCTCGATGGCCTGCTGGTCAAGGCGGGTATTCCGCACGAGGTGCTGAACGCCAAGCAGCACGAGCGCGAGGCGCACATCGTCGCGCAGGCCGGTCGCCCCGGCGCGATCACGATCGCGACCAACATGGCCGGACGCGGCACCGACATCGTGCTCGGCGGCAGTCTCGAAGCCGAACTGCAGGCGCTCGGCGAGGATGCGCCGGAGAGCGAACGCGCCAAGATCAAGGAGGAATGGCAGAAGCGCCACGACCAGGTGTTGGCGCTCGGCGGCCTGCGCATCATCGGCACCGAACGCCACGAATCGCGCCGCATCGACAACCAGTTGCGCGGCCGTTCCGGTCGCCAGGGCGATCACGGCTCGAGCCGCTTCTACCTGTCGCTCGAAGACAACCTGATCCGCATCTTCATGGGCGATGGCGTTGCGCGCCTGATGCGCATGTTCGGCATGAAGGAAGACGACGCGATCCAGGACAAGATGGTCAGCCGCCAGATCGAAAAGGCGCAGCGCAAGGTCGAAGCGCACAACTTCGACATCCGCAAGCATCTGCTCGAGTTCGACGACACCGCCAACGACCAGCGCAAGGTCATCTACGAGCAGCGCAACGAGCTGCTCGACAGCGAGAACATCGGCGAGACGATCGCCAACATCCGCCAGGACGTGTTCACCGACCTCGTGCGCCGCTACGTGCCGCACGACTCGATCGACGAGCAGTGGAACATCGCCGGCCTCGACGCCGAGCTCAACGCCGAGTTCGGATTGCAGATGAATCTTCCACGCTGGCTGGAGGAACAGGACGAAGTCGACTCGAATGGTGTGCTCGAACATGTGCTTTCCGGCGCCGACCGCATGTTCCGCGAGAAAGAGGCCATGCTCGGCTCCGAGGTCATGCGTGGCCTTGAGAAGCACGTGATGTTGAGCGTGCTCGACAACGGCTGGAAGGAGCATCTGTCGAGCATGGACTACCTGCGCCAGGGCATCTACCTGCGCGGTTACGCGCAGAAGCAGCCGAAGCAGGAGTTCAAGCGCGAAGCGTTCGAACTGTTCGAGGGCATGCTCGGCCGCATCAAGCACGAGATCATCCAGATGATCGCGCGCGTGCGCATCCGCAGCGAGGACGAAGTCGAGGCGATGGAACAGCAGCAGCGCGCGCAGGCCGAAGCGCAGGCGCGTTCGATGCAGTTCCAGCACGCCGAAGCCGGCGGCTATGTGCCGGTCGAAGGCGAGTTGCCGCCGCAGGATGGCGAAAACGCTGGCGCCCAGCCGCAGTTGCCGATGCACCGCGACGCGCCTAAGGTCGGCCGCAACGATCCGTGTCCGTGTGGATCGGGCAAGAAATACAAGCAGTGCCACGGCCGACTCGCCTGAGTGCACCATTGAAGCCTTCCTGGTGAGGGAAGGGCGCACTCTTCAAGCCCTTCTCATCAAGGGAAAGCGTGTTCTTCAAGCCTTGCCCTTCAGGATGAGGGCCGGGCAAGGATGGTGTGTTCCATCTGGAGATGGCCTCCACAGATGACCCGGCGCCCATGACATCCGCTCCCATTCACGTCGTCGCCGGCGTCCTCCGCAACGCCGACGGCCACGTCCTCCTTGCGCAACGCCCTTCCGGAAAACACCTTGCCGGACTGTGGGAATTCCCCGGCGGCAAATGCGAGGACGATGAAGCCCCGGTCGACGCGCTCGCGCGCGAGCTGCGCGAGGAAATCGGCATCGTCGTGGAATCGGCCCACCCGCTGATCCGCGTGCCGCACCACTATCCGGACAAGAACATCCTGCTCGACGTCTGGCTGGTCTCGGCGTATTCCGGCGTTCCGCATTCGCGCGAGGAGCAGCAACTGGCCTGGGTCGAGCTGGATGCGCTCGGTGGCATCGAGATGCCGCCCGCCGATCGACCTGTGATCACCGCCCTGCGTCTGCCGGACCGCTATCTGATCACGCCATCGCTGTCGCCCGCCCACGCCGACGCCGTCATGCACGGCATCGAACGCGCCTGCCGCCGCGGCGTCCGCCTGATCCAGTTGCGACTGCCCGAATGGCCACTGGACCGCCTCGCGCGTATTGCGCGCAGCGCACGCAACCTGTGCCAGACCTATGGCGCGCGCCTGCTCGTCAACAGCGACTGGAAGCTTGCCGGCATCCTCGGCCTCGACGGCGTGCACCTGCCTGCGCACGTCGCGGCGACGCTCGTGCAGCGCCCGATGCCGCTCGGCAACTGGGTCGGCGTCTCCTGTCACGATGCCGCCGAACTCATTCACGCCATGCGCATCGGCGCCGACTTCGCGACCCTGTCGCCGGTATTCGAAACGCCGGACCATCCGAACGCGCAACCCCTCGGCTGGGAAGGGTTCTCGGATCTCGCCGCGGCCGCGACCTTGCCGGTATTCGCCCTCGGCGGCCTCGACGCCGATGATGTCGAAGCGGCGCGCATGTACGGCGCGCAAGGCGTGGCGGGAATACGCGGATTCTGGCCGGCGGATGGGAGCGGCTGATGTCTCTCCCGCTCGCGGGAGAGGTCGCGCCGCTGGCGCGGACAAGGGGCGCTTGAGAGGTCGCGCCCATGCGGCGCCCGCATCTGCGCTCGCGAAACAATGTGCGACGCAACCGAAAAACCGATTTTCAGTCGCCGCCCCGCCGAGCCCCTGCAAGCGCCACATAGCGCGCATGCAACTGCGCAACCTCCGCATACAAGCGCTCGAGTGTGCCGTCATTGACGATGACGTCATCGGCGATCGCCAGTCGCTGCCCACGTGAGGCCTGCGCATCGAGCATCGCCACGGCGAGTGTCGGAGTGATGCCATCGCGGGCCACCAGTCGCGTGATCTGTGTCTCGCGCGGCACATCCACGACGAGCACGCGGTCGACCCAGTCGTAGTGCGAGGCATTTTCGGCAAGCAGAGGAATCGCCAGCAGCACATACACAGCGGTGCTGTGCGTCGCGCGCTCGCGCAGCGTCGTGCGCACCCTTGGATGCAGGACCGCTTCCAGCGTGCGACGTGCCGCGGGATCGGCGAACACGCGCTCACGCATTGCGCGGCGGTCGAGTGCGCCATCTGCATCAAGTGCTTCAACGCCGAACGTGGCAACGATCTCCGCCAACGCCGCACCGCCGGGCGCGACCAATTCGCGCGAGACGACATCCGCGTCGATCACCTCGACGCCGAGTGCCGAGAAGCGATCCGCCACCGCGGACTTGCCGCTGGCGATGCCGCCGGTGAGCGCAACGGTGAAGGGCGCGCTGTTCATCGTGCCGATGTGGGCGATGCGGCTACTGCAGACCGAAAAGGCGCGCGTAGAACACGCCGAGCCCGTCGCCGAACACGAACCAGGTCCAGCCGGCCGCGGCGATGAACGGGCCGAACGGGATCGGCGTGCTGCGATTCTGCCCACGCAGCGCCAGCACGGTGCCGCCGACGATCGCGCCGATCAGCGACGACAGCAGGATGATCGGCAGCAGGCTCATCGCGCCCATCCACGCGCCGAGCGCGCCGAGCAGTTTGAAATCGCCATAGCCCATGCCTTCCTTGCCGGTCGCCAGCTTGAACAGCCAGAACACGGACCACAGGCTGAGGTAGCCGATCGCGGCGCCGACGATCGCGGTCCCCGGCGAAACGAACAGCGGCACCAGCGAGAGCAGCAGGCCGATCCACAGCAGGGGCAGGGTGAGCTGGTCGGGCAGCAACTGCGTGCGCGCGTCGATGCCGGAAGCCGCGATCAGGATCCAGCTGAAGACGAGACCGGCAGCAAGCGGCCAGTCGAAACCGAACTTCCACGCGATCGCCGCCGACGCCAGCGCGGTCAGCAGTTCGACCAGCGGGTACTGCCAGGAAATCGGCGCCTTGCAGTAGCGACAACGCCCACGCAAGGCGAGCCAGCTCAGCAGCGGGATGTTGTCGAACGCGGAAAGCGTGTGCTTGCACTGCGGGCAATGCGAGCCGGTGAAGACGAGATCCGGTGGCGCTTCCGCCGGCGGCTCGTTGCTCGCCACGTCGTTCTCCAGCAACTCGCGCGCCTGGCTGCGCCATTCGTGTTCCAGCCTGCGCGGCAGGCGCAGGATGACCACGTTGAGGAAGCTGCCGACGAGCAGGCCGAGCAGGGCGACGAGAGGAATCAGCAGCGCGGGGTCGCCGAGCCATGCGAAGTCGGTCATGGGGTGTCCAGGAGTTCGAAGATCGACAGCGGCGGAATTCTACACGGGCGCCAAACGCAAGCCGGAGGCCGTAAACGGCTGGAAATCGTCCACATTCAACGTAAGAAATTCGGCGCCCGCCCGGATTGCGGTCGCGGCGATCAGCGTATCCGTCTTCAAAGTCCTGCGGCGACCAGTGTCATTGAACAACGCGGCGGCGAGTTGCGCGTCGCCAGCTTCTGTCGCCAGGATTCGTCCACGGATGAACGCATGAGCAAGGTGTACTTCTGCGGGTTCGACCGGCCCGATCAGAAACTCATACCAGACCACCGCGCAGACCTCTGCGGCTTCCCCATTGGCGATTCGCTGAACGATCGGATGCGCTTCCCGCGACCACAATGGCAGCGCGATCAGCGCATTCGTGTCCAGGTGAATCACTGCGCGGGCTTCGCTTCGCGCCCAAGGTCGTCGGCATGACGTTGGGCGCGCATTTCGTCGACCAAGCGCCGCGTTTCTGCCCAGTCGCGCGGTGGCTCATGTTCGCGGTAGTGCGCGACGACTTCGGCAGGGGAGGAAACGACCGCATCGGTATGCGTTGTCGCGAGTCGCACCGATCGACGGATGACTTCGGCTTGGGAAACGCCCCAATTGCGCGACAACCGACGAATGATCTGCGCGGTATCGGCGTCGAGCGCATACGTGGAACGAATGGACATGGTCGCCATCACCGGCACCTATGTTGTGGTGTGCTCTTATGGTACGGCGATTTCGCTCACATTGTAAAATGCGCTGGTCGAAGGGCTGTCGCCAAAGCGCGGCCATGCGCTCGGCGACACCCACTTCAAAACGACCTCGGGGGAATCAGCCAACCACCGCGCCGAGCTTGAAGATCGGCAAGTACATGCCGACGACCATGCCGCCAACGACCACGCCGATGATGACCATGATCATCGGTTCGAGCAGGCTCGACAGCGCATCGACTGCATTGTTGACTTCCTGTTCGTAGAACTCGGCGATCTTGAACAGCATCTTGTCGAGCGCGCCGGCTTCCTCGCCGATCGCGACCATCTGCGTGACCATGTTCGGGAACAGGTTGGTCTGCTTCATCGCGAGCTGCAGCTGGTGGCCGACTGCGACGTCCTCGCGGATGCGCTTGACCGCATCGTTGTAGACCACGCTTCCGGTGGCATTGGCGACGGAATCCAAGGCTTCGACCAAGGGCACGCCTGCACGGAACGTGACGCCCAACGTGCGGGCGAAGCGAGCCATGGCGGATTGACGCAGGATCTCGCCGATGACCGGTATCTTCAGAAGCGCACGCCCAACGAAGTGGGCAAACCGTTCGGAGCGGTTGTACAGCATGACGATGCCGACGATGATCGCAATGAAGATGCCCAGCACCATCCACCAGTAAGAAACCATGAAGCGCGACATGTTCACCAGCATCTGCGTGAATGCTGGAAGGTCTGCGCCGAAGTTCTTGAACACGCTTTCAAACTGCGGAATCACGAAGATCAACAGGATGCTGGCCACAATGACCGCCACGGCCAGTACGGCTGCTGGGTAGAACATCGCCTTCTTGATCTTGCCCTTGATGTTCTCGATGTTTTCCTTGTAGGTCGCGATCGTATCGAGCACGGTGTCGAGCACGCCGGCCGATTCGCCGGCCTTTACCAGGTTCACGAACAGCTCGTCGAACTGCACCGGGTACTTGGCTAGCGCTTCGTTCAGCGCCGAGCCGCCCTCGATGTCGGTCTTGATGTCGGTGAGCATGTCCTTCATGCGCGGATTGCTCTGGCCGCCTGCCACGATCTCGAAGCCCTGCACCATCGGTACGCCGGCTGCCATCATCGTGGCGAGCTGACGGCTGAACACCGCAATGTCGCGTCCGGTGATCTTCTTGCCGGTCTTTCCGAACAGCGGCTTGCCCTTCGCGGCCACTGTTTGCGGATTGATTCCCTGCTTGCGCAGGTCGGCCTTGACCAGGTTCGCATTCTTGCTGACCTGCTCGCCCTTGATCTTGACGCCGCGCTTGTCGATGCCGACCCAAGTGAAGGTCTGCATCTCGCTGATCTTCGCGCGTTGCTTGCCAATCTGGGTGGTCGACGCTTTCGCCTTCAGGGCGGCGCTTGCAGTAGCCATGGCTTAGTCCTTGGTGACGCGGTTGATTTCGGCCAAGCCGAGGGTGCCCTGCTTGACCTTCAGCAATGCCGATGCGCGCAGGTCGCGGATCCCCTCGGCGCGCGCCTGCTCGCCGATCTGCAAAGCGCTGCCACCGGCAAGGATGATCTTCTGGATCGCCTCGGTCATCGGCATGACCTGATAGATACCCGTACGGCCTTTATACCCTTCGTTGCAGCCGGAACAACCGACTGCCTCGAAGATTTGCAATCCCGCGTCGACATCGGCCTGCGAAAAGCCCTCGGCAAGCAGCGCGGCAGGCGGCAGATCCAGCGGTTTCTTGCAGTCGTGCAGACGTCGCGCGAGGCGCTGCGCGATGACGAGTGAGACGGACGAGGTGATGTTGTACGGCGCGATGCCCATGTTCATCAGGCGCGAGATCGTCTGCGCTGCATCGTTCGTATGCAGGGTCGACAGCACCATGTGGCCGGTCTGCGCCGCCTTGATCGCGATCTCGGCGGTTTCGAGGTCGCGGATTTCGCCAACCATGATCACGTCCGGATCCTGGCGCAGGAACGAGCGCAGCGCCGCGGCGAATGTCATGCCGCGCTTGGTGTTCTGCTGCACCTGGTTGACGCCGGGCAGGCGGATTTCGACCGGATCCTCCACGGTGGAAATGTTGCGGCCCTCGGTATTGAGGATGTTCAACGCGGTATACAGCGACACCGTCTTGCCCGAGCCGGTCGGACCGGTCACCAGCACCATGCCGTAGGGCTTGTCGATCGCGTCGAGGAACAGTTTGCGTTGGTCATCCTCGTAGCCGAGTTTCTCGATGCCCATCTTCGCCGCGGAAGCGTCGAGGATACGCAGCACGATTTTCTCGCCGAACAAGGTCGGGCAGGTGCTGACGCGGAAGTCGATCGACTTCGTCTTCGACAGGTTCAGCTTGATGCGTCCGTCCTGCGGTACGCGTTTCTCGGCGATGTCGAGCCCGCTCATGACCTTCAGGCGCGACGAGATACGCGGATTCAACTTCACCGGTGGCGCGGCGACCGCGCGCAACATGCCGTCCATGCGAAAACGCACGCGATAGGCGGTTTCGTACGGCTCGAAATGAATGTCGGATGCACCACGCTTGATCGCATCGACCAGCACCTTGTTGATGAACTTGACCACCGGCGCGTCGTCGGTCGAATTGGCATCGACACCGGTTGTGTCGCCATCGTCATCGATCGCGCCGAGTTCGAGGTTCTCCAGTCCGTCGGCATCATCCAGGCCGGTGATCGATGGGCCGGAAGCATTGAGAGCCAGTTCGATCGCGCGATCGAGTTGGCCCTCATCGATCAGGATCGGTTCGATCAGGTGATTCGATTGGAACTTGATCTCGTCCAGCGCGCGCAGGTTGGTCGGATCGGAGACGCCAACGAACAAGCGATTGCCACGCTTGAACAGCGGCAAGGCCTTGTGCTTGGTGACCAGATCCTCGCGGACCAGCTTCATCGGAAAGTGGTTCGGATCCAGCGCTTCGATATCGAGCAATGGCATACCGAACTCGGCCGAGGATGCCATAGCCACTTGCCGGCTTGAAACGAGGCTGTTCTCGATCAGCCACGCACTGAGCGGGATTTTCTGGCGCACGGCATCGTCGACTGCCTTGCGCGCATCGTTCTCTGCCAGCACGCCCTCGGCCACCAGCCGTCGTGCGATGCCCGAAAGCCCCGCGAGTGGTGGGGTACTCATCTGCGTCGCCATAGGAATTCGTTGTAAGCCCCTGAAGTGCCGCGCGAATGTAACGCAAATTGAACGTGGTGAACATGACTCAACCGATCTTCTGCCGGCGTCGATGGCAGGAGGATGCTGGTTCTGCGACCAACGTCACGGGACCTGAACTTGCCGAACCATTCTTGTCGCGATCTCGCATGGGCACGCTATGATCCCGCTTCGCTCAGGGGAGCCTGCAACTTGAATCTCAGCATCGTCCTGCCTGCCAAGAACGAAGCCGCTGCGCTGGTCGACCTTTTGCCTCGTCTCAAGCTGGCTCAGCCAGCAGCAGAAATCATCGTGGTTGATGACGGTTCGACTGACGACACGGCGACGGTCTGTGCAGCGAACGGTGTCGTGGCACTTCGCAGCCCCTATTCGATGGGCAACGGCGCCGCGATCAAGCGCGGTGCGCGTGCAGCGCATGGCGATATCCTCGTGTTCATGGACGCCGACGGCCAGCACGATCCGGCACTCATTGCGACCCTGCTGGCAAAGCTCGACGAAGGCTTTGACATGGTTGTCGGTGCGCGCGACGGCTCCGGTCAGGCCAACCTCCATCGCGGCCTCGCCAATACCTTCTACAACTGGCTGGCCAGCCGCATGACCGGCCACTCCGTGCTCGACCTCACCTCTGGTTTTCGCGCTGTGCGTGCCGACCGGTTCCGCGAGTTCCTGCACCTGCTGCCGAATGGCTTTTCCTACCCGACCACCAGCACGATGGCGTTCTTCCGCAGCGCTTATCCGGTCGCCTATGTGCCGATTCTGGTCGCCAAACGCGTGGGTACGGTCAGCCACATCCGCCCGCTAAAGGACGGCCTCCGCTTCCTGCTGATCATCTTCAAGATCGCCACGCTGTATTCGCCGTTGAAACTGTTCGTGCCGTCGAGTGTCGCGTTCTTTTTGCTCGGGCTCGGGCATTACATCTACACCTTCGTGACCGAGCACCGCTTCACCAACATGAGTACGCTGCTGCTCAGCGCATCGGTGATCGTGTTCCTGATCGGATTGATCTCCGAGCAGATCACCGCGCTCATGTATACGCGTCCCAATCACTGATGATTGCAATCCGGAACTTGGCCAGCGTGGTAGCCAGGACGCCGCTGCACCCGCAGTGGTTGCTTGGTCGCAGGCGCATTCCGCCTGGAATCGCGGGCGCATCCGGTACGCTCCTCGACATTGGCGCGGCAGATCGCTGGGTCGAGCCCCATCTGCCGACAGGCGTGGACTATGTTGCGCTGGACTATCCGTCTACCGGGCGCGACCTCTACGGTGCTCGACCGCATGTCTTCGCCGATGCTGCCCATCTGCCGTTCTGTGAAGAATGTTTCGAGGGCGTGATCTGCCTTGAGGTGCTGGAACATGTTCCGGATCCAGCGCGAGTGATGAACCAAATCGCGCGGGTGCTCAAACCCGGCGGTCGGGCATGGATCTCGATGCCCTTCCTGTATCCGCTGCACGATGCGCCGTTCGACTTCCAGCGCTACACCGCATTTGGCTTGCGGCGTGACGTCGAACAGGCAGGGCTCGATATCGTCAGGCTGCGCAAGTCCGGACACGCGCTCCGTGGCGCTGCCTTGCTCGTGTGCTTGGCGATTGCTGGCAGCGCCCATGCACAGCGCGGATGGATTGCATGGCTGCTGTTGCCTGTGGCTCTGATTGCCGTGCTTGCGATCAACATCAGCGCCTGGCTGGCGAGTCTGGTCTGGCCCGACTGGCATCACATGGCAATGGGGCACGAGCTTGAGGTGCGCAAACCTTGAGCAGTCCCGCACTCGTGTTGATCACCACCTCGTTTCCGATTTCCGGCGATGGCAGCGAGGCGGCCGGTTCGTTCGTCAGCGACCTGGCGGAGGAATTGGCGAAACATGTTCCTGTGCGTGTAGTCGCTCCGGGACGATTGGCGGTGCGTGAACAATGGTCGCCGGGTGTCGAGGTGTTTCGCTATGCCGCGCCCGCCAAGCCGCTTTCCACGCTCAAGCCGTGGCAGGTCGGTGACATCGCCCGCGTGCTTCGCGATGGCGCCCGCGCGACCCGCGAAGCCGTCGCCGCCGGCCCATGCGCGCACATGCTTGCGCTGTGGGCTTTGCCCTCGGGCGCATGGGCGCGTCGCGCTTCGATCGCCACTGGCGTCCCCTATTCTGTATGGACGTTAGGCAGCGATATCTGGACGCTGGCACGAATACCGCTGGTTCGCAGCCAGCTGCGCTGCGTGTTGCGCGAGGCGCACGCGTGCTATTCCGACGGCCTGAAGCTGGCCGAAGATACACGGCGCCTCGCGAGGCGCAACGTGTCCTTCCTGCCCAGCGCCCGGCGCATCGAATCCCGCCGTGAACGTCCACTGGCCGATGCGCCGCCGTATCGCTTGCTGTTTCTCGGCCGCTGGCATCGCAACAAAGGCGTGGACTTGCTACTCGACGCGCTTGACCTGCTCGACGATGCCGACTGGTCGCGCATCGCATGCGTGGAGATTCAAGGCGGCGGCCCGCTGGATTCTTTGGTGCGCAGACGCGTCGCTTCATTGCGCAGTCGCGGTTGTCCGGTGGAGGCAGGGCACTTTCTCGCGAAAGCAGACGCCGAGGCTGCGATCAGTCGTGCCGACTGGATGCTCATCCCGTCACGTATCGAAAGTATCCCGGTGATATTTTCGGATGCGATGAAAATGAGGCTTCCAGTGATTGCCATGCCGGTAGGTGATCTTTCCGAGTTGATTTCCGTTCACGGCACGGGACATGTTGCCAGTGCTGTAAGCGCCAAAGCGTTCGCGCTGGTATTGAACCGCGCGCTCGGTGATGCGCCATCACTGTACATGCACGCGTTATCCGATATGGAGGCGTGTTTCGATTTGGATCGAGCCACTACCCAAAGAGTCCTTAAAATGCTGCTGGATCACCAGTGCGGTTCTCACAATGTCTGATCGCCTGCGTGGTTACCAGCACGACTTTTCCGAAAGCCACGCCGAGATGTATTCGGGTGAAGGCCGCGTGCGAAAAGCGAATACGACGCGCCTGATTCTAGCTGAGGCCTTCGGTGATCGGCTTGCCCGAGCAGATGTCCTAAACGTCGGTTGTTCGACTGGCATCATCGATGCGGAGTTGGCCATGGGAGTGGGAACCCTGACTGGAATTGATATCGATGCCAACGCGATCCAATTCGCGCAGCGAAATCATGATGCGCCGAATCTGGTGTTCAAGGTCGGTGACGCGATGAATATCGATGCCGCGGACGCCAGTTTCGACATCGTTCTCTGCGCTCAAGTGTACGAGCACGTGCCGGATCCGGCACGCTTACTGAGCGAGATTGAGCGTGTGCTGAAGCCGGGTGGTGCCTGCTATTTCGCAGCGACAAACCGGCTCAATCCGATCGAGCAACACTACAAGCTGCCGTTGCTGTCCGTGATCCCGATAAGTTGGGCACATCGATACTTGCGACTACTTGGGCGCGGAGAGTACTACTACGAGCGACATATGACGTATGGTCAGTTGCGCCGTCTGGTGTCGCGGTTCCAAGTTGAGGACATCACGTTGCGCGTGCTCGATGACCCTGGGCGCTATGAAGCCGGCTACCTATTTGCAGGTCACAAACTAGCCTTGGCGCGGCTCTTCCGGCGAATCGCTTACTGGGCTTTCCCGGGTTACATATGGCTGCTGTGGAAATCTCCGGGAAAGCCCGCGGATTTTACGAGGGATTGACGGGCTTCTCGCACAAGATCCAACGATGAAGGCAGATACGTCGCCATCCGTTATCATGAAAGCCGGGCTTTGGCAGATCGATTCTCATCGCCGCCGCTGAAAGCGCGTCGAATACAGCCGGCCAGCGGCGCGTGACCAGCAGCAGCGGCAGCAGCAAGGTCGCTCCAGCATTGTTGCCGGCAGCGATCTTGGTCCAGCCTTCGGGAACAATTTTATTCAGCTCCGCATGGCTGAATCCGTCGACGGCGAGTGACTGCGTGCGTTTTCGGCGAAAGACCATACGTGATACGCGATTGAACTCGGACCCGGCTTCCAGCAATAGAACCCGCGCGCCGGGCTTCAGACTTGCATCCAATTTTTTTAGGCCGTTTGCCGCGCGGCCGAAGCCCACATACATCAGTGCGGTGATGGTATAAGCGGCTGAAAGACTGTGGGCGGCGAACGGAGGCTGTGTGATTGACCCGCGAACGGCGAGGCCGCGGTCCAGCTGGTACTGGCGGCAGAAGCCCGCTTCGTAGTCGAGACCAATGATGTTGCGAAAGCCCATCTGCGCCGCTTCACCTGCCATGCGGCCATACCCGCTGCCTAGATCAGCGACCCAGCTCTCGGGATTGTGCGCCAGTGGAGCTAGAAACCAGCGTAGCAATGCGCGGTGCCATTGATCCAAAAGTCCGTTCACGTCGGAAGGCAAGTTCCGCAAAAGCACGGCCTGCGGCACGTTGCCAAGCTCGAGTTGACGTTCGGTCCAGTCCGATTGCAAATGTCCCTTTGGGTCGCGATCGTGGATTAGCACGGCTGTTCCTTCATGAGCGTCCTCGCAAACGCAAGACGATCCAGAATGCCGGTACGGCCAAGACGTCAGCAGACGTCAAAGCGAGACGAACGACGACCGCCCAAGCCACGAGTGACGATGCAGGCAGCCCATATAGGACGCCCAGCCAGACGAAAGCGGCCTCGCGCACCACAAGACCAGATGGGAGGAGGAACAGCAGCGACCCGGCAATCGAGGCGAGGAGGTAGCTCGCGCACAACCAAGATGCCCCTGCAATACCATAATCCGCTGCAGCAAGCATGACCCATATACCCAAGAACGGTATCCACTGGACCGCGAGCAGCAGCGTGACTCGTTGGGCGTTGCGTCGGCTCGATTCATTCGACTGCAGCTGCGTTGTCATACCCCTAGTACGAACACTGAGGGTACGGTGCAATCGTTCCGGCCAGCGATTGCGTTGTGCGAGCCACAACAGGATAAGGACTATCAGCGCTAGAAGACTTGGCCATGCCGAATCGAGACCCAGCGCGCCTAGGATACAGATGGATAACGTGCCGGCCCAGATATAAGTGAGCAGCGTTTGAAGAAGCGTTGCTGCGACCACTTGGCCGATGCCCAGAACTGGGGCCAGCATCTGTGCCTCAAGAATCACACCGAAGACTTTGCCGGGGACATAGCGCGCCACTTGGCTCGCGGCGTACGCGTACCGTACGCGTGCTGAATCGACATGGTGTACCGTGGCCGCGACGATTTCCGCATGCAAGCTCGCAGTGAAGAGCGCGGAGAGCGTCGCCAAAAGTGCTAGCGCTGGAAAGATCATTGGGGGAATGGCAGACGCCGCTGCGGGAAAGTCGGCGAACTGCCCGTGCAGAGCGTGCATCACGAACAGAAGCCCGCTTATCGATAGCACTACGCCGACCCCGCGCCGCAGCCAAGGCCGACGTATGTGCGCCAAATGTAACCAACCCCTCGTGTCGCGCAGAATGCCGGCGAGACGCGTCGCAATTCGCGATGGGGTCGTAACTGCGTCTGCAGTTGTTCGTTCGTTCAGCGCCATTGAACACGCACTGCGTCGATCACGCGCGCTACGTCTGTTTCAGAAAGCTTAGGCGAGATCGGCAGGCTCACGGTATGGCGACCTATATCACGTCCAAGAGTCCAACGATCCGCCTGCCAACCGAACCGCTGTTGATAGTATGGATGCTCCGGCACACTCATGTAGTGCACGCCGACGCCGATACGCGCGGCGGTCATGGCGTCGAGGAAGGCATCGCGCGAAATGCCGCAATGCGCCTCATCGATCATGATGGTAAACAGGTGATGGGCATGGCGCGTGTCCGGCGCCGGTGCCGCGGGTAGGCCGATCGGCAGGTCCGCGAACGCTTCCATGTAGCGCCTCCATATCGCTTGGCGCCTTTCCCAGTTTGCTTCCACCCGCGCCAGTTGATGGATGCCTATCGCGGCTTGGAGATCCATCATGTTGTACTTGAAGCCCGCTTCGACGACCTGGTAGTGCTTGTAGCCGGCGTCGCCGAAGCGGTGCCAGGCGTCCTTGCTCATGCCATGCAGGGCCAGCACCTTGGCGCGGGCGATCAGGGCTTCGTCGCGGCCGAGGATCATGCCGCCCTCCCCGGTCGCCACGTTTTTGGTGGCGTAGAAGCTGAAGCAGCCGAAGTCGCCGAAGGTACCGGCTTTGCGACCGTGGTATTCCGTCTCGATCGCGTGCGCGCAGTCCTCGATGACCACGAGGTCGTGCTTGCGCGCGATCGCCATGATCGCATCCATCTCGCAGGGTCGCCCGGCGAAATGCACCGGCAGGATCGCGCGCGTGCGCGGTGTGATCGCGGCCTCGATCGCGGCGGGATCGATGTTCTGGGTGGCCGGGTCGACATCGGCCAATACCGGCGCCAGGCCCGCGTGGATGATGGCGTTGACGCTGGCGCAGAAGGTCAGCGGCGTGGTGATGACCTCGGCGCCGGCTTCGAGCCCGGCAGCGACCATGCTCACGTGCAGCGCCGCGGTGCAGGAGTTGACCGCTGCTATCCGATTGGGGTTCACCCCCTTATAGGCTGCGACTTCGCGCTCGAACTGCGCCACGCGCGGACCCGTTCCGAGCCAGCTCGACTGCATGCAAGCCACGACTTCGTCGATTTCCGCCTGTTCGATCTGCGGCGAGCCAAAAACGAGGAACGGAGCGGAGTCAGCGGCCATTGAAGTATCCGGGGGTGGACCATTGTGTGATATCACGGCGGAGCTGGGAGGCCATCGACAGGCCGGTCAGATAGCTGCTGTTCTTGTCGCGCAGATTGGTTCCTTGGCTGACCGTTGCCATATAGCGTTCCCACTGCTCCTGGAAGTCCGTCGTCCAAGCTGGTCTCCCTAACCGAGCGAGTTCTTCGCAGACGCGGCAATCGTAGACGCTGAAACGTTCGGGATACAGCGCCCAGAGAATGGTCGAAGTCATCGGCAGCGCGAGTTTCCAGTGTTTGACGATTGGCGCAAACTGCTTCTTGTCTGTATTCGCAGCATGCACTTGACTGCTCGCCCGTCGGCAGATCATCTCCAGATCATGCAGCCCATGTCTGGCGCCGAGATCGAGCAGGTGCTTTGCCGTCATTGACTTCGAGCGGTTGGCCTTCCAGATGACTATGGAGAAGAAATCGAACGCGCTGATGTGGCCGTCATTATGAAATGCCGTGCGAACCAGTCCGAATAAATACGATTCGAGGTTGCGGCGTGCGAGGTGGTCGAGCGGCGCAGTGGTCATGGCCCAGGTGGTCGTGCGGCGGCGTAGTGGGTATGCGGTCGCAGGTTGGTCCGCGTGCTTGCAAGAAATCGCGGGACTTCGGCCCCACAACTATGCGGACGGCGCGACCGCCGGAGTCGCTTCAGGCGACGATTGCCGTACTTCTGCATCGAGCTTCGTCTGCAATTCGGCGACTAGGGTGAGATTGCGCTGGTCCCACGACTTCAAGTGCCGGCGGACATCATTGAGAATGGTCCGTGCGCTTGCGGGGTTTTGATTGATGAAATAGACATTGGCCAGAAACACGCCGACGGCGGGATCGGCGCTGCCGCTCATCCAGGCCAGTGCAGCCTGCTGCTGAGCGAGGTGTAGTTGTCCGTCAGCAAGATATAGGACGGCTGCGCCATAGCGGTTGCGCCATATAGCGGTCAGGGTTGGTGGTTGTGGAGCCGCATTGACGATGCCCACAATGAGGTCAGCCAACTGCGTGGGAGTCAGATTGGCACATTGGTGTTTGCGCAAGTAGTTGCCCAGCATCTCGAACGCCTGCATCTCGGCCAGTTGCAGCTTCCCGCCAGCGATGGCCGGGATGCGGGCGATGGCGTCGGGTTGCGCATCGCCGTGCTCTAGGCACTGCAGGAACACCGTGTCGATGGCGGCGACATGGGACGCTGCAGGATTGTCGAGCATCGCTATGTGGTCGAACACGTGTTGCGCGGCGACATACCTTTTCTCCGCCATCAGGATCGATGCCTGATCCAGCTGCGCGCGCATTGATTGCGGATGCTGGCGGGCACCCTGCTCGGCGAGGATTGGCCAATGGCGCCACGCTGTGACGCGGGCGAAGGTCGCAAGCGTCAGCGCGGCGAATAAGCCGGTGAGTCCAATCGCAAAAAGTCGACTCAAACGCGGTTCTTCATCACTGTGCGGCAGGTGTTGCGCGGCCCAGCCGGCCAACCCGGCCATTGCCAGGAATATGCCGACGGATGGAAGGTAGTTGCGGTGCTCGAAGTAGAGTTCCAGCGGGAAGATGGTCGATTCCATAACATGGCCTGCGAGAAACAGGCCGATTCCGGTGAACAAGGCGGGCATGCGCATGCGCGCTTTCAGTGCGACGACGATCAATAGCGTGAGACCGAGGATGGCAAATAGCGTCGAGGGTGGATCGAGCAGGCCATGGGAAATTTGGAAATCGTCTGTATAGACACCCAGCGACGCGCCCCGTGGCACCAATAGCGCGCCGATATAGTCGAACAGCGCACGTGATTGGCTCAGCAGCCGCTCGTTCAGCGTGAATAGACGTTCGGCATAGCTGTCTACCAACGCCTGCCAATGCGCGCCATACCAGCCGACAACCAGAGCAGCGGGGAGCAGTAGGAACAGCGCCAAGAAGCTCTTCACTGCGCGAGGGCGCGGCGATTGCGCGGTAGCGCGAAAGTAACCGACTTCTATGACCGCACATAGCAGTGGGGCAAGCGCACCGTTTTCCTTGCTGAATATGGCGGCGACGGTAGCGGTAGGCACACCCAGGAATAACCAAGTTAAAGCGGCGCGGTCGCGCTCTTGCTCGAACGCAATGCGCCCCTGCACGTAGGCCAGCAGCGCGGCTAGCATGAACAGGGTGCTGAGCTGCGCCATGCGCTGCACCACGTACAGCACGGTACTGACCTGCATCGGGTGCAGCAGCCAGAGCGCGCTGACCAACAATGCAGCGAGAGGGGCGCGTGCACGCAGTTGTGGATCGCGCGGCAATAGGCGCGCCAGCAGCAGGTAGATCAACGTACCGCATAGAAGATGTATGGCGAGGTTAGTCGCTTTGAACGCCAGCGGTTCCAGTCCGTTCGTCACTGCGTTGGCGACGAACGTGAGCATTGACAGTGGGCGACCGAGCAACCCCGATCGGTTGCCAAGGAAGATTTCCTGCCAGCCCGTGTTCCCCTCAAGCCAAGCGCTGATCGGAATGATCAGGTTGGGGGCGTCGTCGAACAGAAAGGGGCCGCCAAGACCGGGAAGGTACAATAGGGCAGTCGCCAGAAGTAGGCAGCACAGCCACGATTCCGGTCGACAAAAGAAAATGCCCCGGCCATGTGGCCGGGGCATCGATACTTCAACGTCGAGCCGGTTCAAACCGCGATGATCAGCGGCACGAGGCAGGCAGGTACTTCGCCGCGCATGCGCCGGAGTTCGTGCAGGCCCAGTTCAGCGGACCCTGCGCGCCGCTCGGCGTGGTCGTCGCGGTCGGAGTAAGCACGATATTGCATTCTGCAGGGGTGGCGCCAGTATTCTGGCTGACCCCGGTGACGACGCCGGTAGCAGGCGTGATGACAACGCTAGCGACGTAAGTGGTGCCGGTTGCCGGGAATTCAAAGCCGCTATTGGCCACGGTGACCGCACCCAACGAGCCCAAGCTGGCAGCAGTTTCCGCGACAGCGAGCTTGGCAGAGTCCATCTGCACCATCGTTTCCGTTACCTTGGAGCGGATCGTGTAGTCCTGATACGCCGGCAGCGCGATCGCGGCCAAGATGGCGATGATCGCGACGACGATCATCAACTCGATCAGGGTGAAGCCCTTCTGGATGTTCTTCATGGTGATTCCTCTGGTCTGGTATGGATGAAACGGTTTGCCCCTAGAGCCGCCAACCTTGCCAGGCGGGCCCGCTTCCGCGATCGCTCAATCCAATCGACGGCTCGCAGGCGGTTGTCAGCAGCTTCCGTGCCAACGCGATCATGGCCGACGAGCGTGCCGATTTAGGAGGTGAGTGTCGAGGGCTGCGACGGCCGTCTCATGTTTGGTGCGGCCCCATGCGCTGATTGTCACGGTGTGACAAATAGCGCTCATTGTGACGCTGGCTCTCGTGAGCCTTCTAGCCGCTGCGCAACGAATACATTCAGTCGGTCCACGGGTTGATCGGGACTGCGCGCAGCGGTTGCCCGTTGTCCCGATTGAGTAGCATTACGAGGGTGGCCTTGCGTGCGACTAGTGGAACCCAAACGACGTGGTCTACTGGAAGCCCGGTTTTAACGAGCGCGGAATCGAGCACGTCTTTGCTGTTGGCGTCATTGATCTTCAGAGCGCCAAGTGGCTTGGCTCTCTTGAGCAATGCGGGCGCCGCCGCATCGTAGTTCACGTAGTACTTAGGGTAGCTCTCCACATCCTTGCCGATGATGGATGAGGACAGGATCGTGCTGCGCTCTTGCGCTGTTGACGGTATCTGCGTGCCAACGAGAAGTGGTCCGGTCAACGAGCGCGAACGGAACTCGGGTTTTCTGCCTTCGGCCAGGTCGGCATCCGAAAGATCGCTGGCGAAGACGAGTACGAACCGATCCACGGCGGTAGCAATGAACACCGGGCGCGAGTGCAGGACTACCGACATGCCGTAAACCAAGGCGGCAGCCTGCAGGGCTGCGATCAGGGTGAGGTCGAATTGCAGCCCCTTCTTGCCCGCTTTGAAAACAACCAGTGTGAGCAGAGGACCAAGTGCCAGATCGACACTGACTAGCAGCAGTGCGAGCTCGTCGGCACCTGCGGCATGGAAGAGCGGCGGTGGATACCAGACAAACAGCAGCAGGGAACCCACGATCAGGCCGATCGTCAGGCTTATCGAGAGATGGATCGCGGCGGCTTTCCAGCGGGACATGCGGCTTCCAATGTGTGGGTCGGCGCGCGTGAATATATCTAATCGGCGCCGCGCGATGCAGCTCATGGGCACAATTTGGAATGCAGATGCGACTCACTTTTGGATGGGGCTTTGGCGGCGTTCAGCGGGAGATCGTGTACGCCAGCCATCGATACGACTAGATATCGGCAATCGCTGGAAGATCTCGTGCGCGAGCGCCTCGCGACACGCGTGAGTGCTGATGTTCTTGATGTGCAGCGTCGAGAGCCGCAGCGCTTGGTCTTCGATCAGGCCGACGTGGAACGCCTCCTAAATGGAGCGGCGAGGGGACTCGACGCTGCGGTCACGTAACAAAAGATCGCGCAGCGACTTCCAATGCCAGTCCGATGCAGAACTCGAAGCGCGGGATGCTTGCGTCGACGCCAAGCGGATTGTCTTCTGCAAGTACCAGCGCTTTGTCTAGTCGCGATGGCTCTGAGCGGTCCCGCGATGCGTTCGTCGGCCTTCATGCGTCGGCTTTGCGGTACAGGACAATGCCGTCGGCGTCGATGTTCCGGCGCAGTGGGGTGCGTGCGGGTAGGGTATCCAGGCGTATGCAGTCGATGCCGAGCAAGGTGTCGGCGTCGTCGACGATGTCGATGACGCGTTGCCATTCGCCGACGTTCGCGCTCGGCGCGGATACGGCCAGGTCGTGTCGGAGCGTGCGCGCTCGTCGCCGCGCGCACGCGAGCCATGCAGGATGATGGCGTCGACGAACGGCAACGCCGCGATCCTGTCGACGAATGCGTAGCGGGGCAGATTCGGTAGCGGGCGAACGGCGTTAAGGCAACGCCGGTCAAGTTGTCTTCGCCGTCATTCCGGCGGAGGCCGGAATCCATTGTGCTTTTGGAAACATCGCGCTGGAATCAAGATGGATCCCGGCCTTCGCCGGGATGACGACTTGTTTAGGGTTGCCTTAATCGCAGGGCAACCCTCACTCGATCCCAAGCTTCTCCAACCGATAGCGCAACTGCCGCAAGGTCAGCCCGAGCTGCTTCGCCGCTGCGGTGCGGTTCCAGCGCGTGGCTTCGAGCGCTTTCATGATCGCGGCGCGTTCGGTTTCGGCGACGGCGGCGGCGAGGTCGGCGGGGTAGCCGGTGTGGTCTTCGCTTTCGAAAGTCGGCGTGGTTGATGTGGCCGCATGCGCATCGCCGCTCCACCGCGGCGGCGGTGCCGTGGCGGGTGTCGGCGTGGGCGTGCTGGCCCAGGTTTCTGCGGCGACGCTCGCGGCGCGTTCGCGCGGGGCGACGCGCAGGTCGTCAATGCCGATGGTGTTGTTCTCGCACAGCGCGACCGAGCGTTCGAGCACGTTTTCCAGTTCGCGCACGTTGCCGGGAAAGTCGTGTGCGAGCAGCACGCGCAACGCATCGGGTTCGATTCGCGCAGGCGCGGTGCCGCTGTCCTTGGCGAGGCGTTCGAGCATGCGGGAGGCAAGTTTCGGAATGTCCTCGCGGCGTTCGCGCAGCGGTGGCACTTTCAGCTCGATCACGTTGATGCGGTAGAACAGGTCCTGGCGGAACGAGCCGAGTTCGACCAGCCGCGCGAGGTTCTTGTGCGTGGCCGAGAGGATGCGCACATCGACGCCGACTTCGGCGCGGGCGCCGATCGGGCGCACGGCTTTTTCCTGGATCACGCGCAGCAGTTTCACCTGCATGTGCATCGGCAGTTCGGCGACTTCATCGAGGAACAAGGTGCCGCCCTGCGCGGCATGGAACAGGCCATCCTTGTCGGCACCGGCGCCGGTGAAGCTGCCTTTCTTGTGGCCGAAGAACTCGCTTTCCATCAGTTCGGATGGAATCGCGCCGCAGTTGACCGGCACGAACGGCGCGGCGGAGCGCGGTCCGAGTTCGTGGATCAGCCTCGCGACCAGTTCCTTGCCGGTACCCGATTCTCCGGCGATGTAGACGGGGGCCTGGCTGCGCGCGACCTTTGCGATGGTCGCACGCAATTCGTTCATCGGCGCCGAATCGCCGATCAGCTTGGCCGTGCTCGAGGTCTGCTCGCTGCGCTTTTCCTCGGACAGTTTCAGCGCAGTCTGCACGAGCCGGCGCAGCACGCTGATGTCGACCGGTTTGGAGACGAAGTCGAACGCTCCGGCCTTGAGCGCATCGACGGCGGCGTCGACGTTGCCGTAGGCGGTAATCATCGCGACCGGGGTTTCCGGATACTGCGCGGCGATCAGCGCGATGATCTCCTGGCCGGAGCCGTCCGGCAGGCGCATGTCGGTGAAGCACAGCGCGTAGCGACGACCGGCCAGCCGTTCACGTGCCTCGCCGACGGTGGCGGCGGTCTCGACGACAAGATCCATCCGCCCGAGCGTCAGTGTCAGCAGCTCGCGGATGTCGCGTTCGTCGTCGATGACCAGGGCGTAGTGCTTGCTCATTCCGTACGGCCGAGACTGGGGGAAAACCCGAGGTGCAAGGGTAGAGCGTGAAGTGCGTCATGGCAAAGCATACGACGTGCGTCCGCGTGCAAAGGGGAGCTTTTAGACTTTTTGCCTGGCCGGCATCGCCGTTCGCGCCGCGAGCAGCGAGCCGGCTGCGTTGAGCGTGATGCGGAAGCAGGCGCCGCCGCCGGCGACCGGCACGTATTCGAGCGAAGCCTGGCTCGATTCGCACATCGTCTTGGCGAGGTACAGACCGAGTCCGGTGCCGTATTCGTGGGTCGTATAGAAAGGTTCGAAGATCTGCGCGGCGACCTTCGGCGGAATGCCGGGGCCACGGTCGATGATCTCGATCAGCGGCGGTCCTTTCTCCGCGGCGAAGCGCGCGACCACGCTGACGCGCGCCGGTTGTCCCGGCTGGCGGCCGTAGCGGATCGCGTTTTGCACCAGGTTCCAAACGACTTGCTGCAGGTGCTGCGGATCGACCATTGCCTGGATCGTGCGGTTCTGCGTGACCGCGCGCAGGTGGTCGCCGCCGAGGTCGTTGGATTGCTTGTAGTCCTCGACGAAGGCGAGCACCCAGGCGTTGAGGTCGATGCTCTCCGGTCGCGAACGCTCGCGCCGCGACAGCTGCAGGATGTTCTCCACGACGTCGTTCGCGCGCGTGCAGTGGTTGTTGACGATCTCGACCAGGCGCGCGTCCTCGGCGTTCAGCTCCGGCGATTCGGCCAGCAGTTGCGCCGAGTAGCGGATCGCCGCGAGCGGATTGCGGATTTCGTGCGCGATCGAGGCGGACAGGCGGCCCAGCGAGGACAGCGTGAGTTCCTCGGCGCGCCGCGACAGCAGCGAGGTGTCGTCGAGGAAGATCAGCACGTTGGTGTCGTCGTTCGGCGTGAGGCGGGTAAAGCGCGGGATCACCTCGGGCACGTCGGCGGCGAGCGCGACCGCGGTCTGGTCGCTGCGGTTCGCATGGCGCCAGTGGTAGAGCCGGCGCGACAGCTCCGGCGCCACCGTGCCGAGCTCGCGCTGGTCCGGCGGCGGATTGCCGATCAGGTGCCACGCCGATTCGTTGATGCGCAGGATGTGGTTCGCGGTATCGACCAGCAGCACGCCGGTCTTCATGCGCTGGATGATCAGGTCGTTGATCTGTTCGAGATTCAGGATGTCGGCGCCGCGCCGCGCGGCGAGATCCTCGGTCGCGCGCATGTGGCCGCCGAGGTAGCGCATCAGCGCCGCGACGACAAAGTACGCCACCGCGATCGCGGCGGTTTCGGCAGGGGGGCGCACCGCCGTGCCGCCGGTGAGGTACACGACCGCGGTCGGCGTTGCCGCGCCGATCGCGGCCAGTGCGGCGAACAGGTAGGCGCGGTGCGGAAGCAGCAACGCCGCAATGCCGACATTCACCAGCACCATCATCGGCACGATGCCATACCCGCCGAGCGCGTACTGCACCAGCGAGGCGGCGGCGATGTCGATCACCAGCGCGACGCTGATGCCGCCGGCCAGCGCCGATCGCAGGCGATCGGTGCCGACCAGCAGCAACACGGCGATGACGAGGTAGGCGATCGCGGCCAGCTGGCCGATCAGCGGATGCGGCACACGCACCCATTCGCCGGCATACGTGCTGAACACGAGTCCGGCGTAGACGGCGGCTTCGAGGCAGCGGTACAGGCTGAAGAAATACAGCTCGCGCCGGGTGATGTCGCCCGGGGAATCGGCGCCGCTGCGGAGGGTCTGGTCCGGGCTCACGAAGGCTCCATGTCGCCGGAGTATAGCGACGGGCTTGCACGGATTGCGCGCACGTCGGCGCAGCATGTGGCGTCCGACGCGCGCGTCGTTCCGTTTTTCGGGTGCCCGTCCTGTCGGGCAGCGGACGGACAGGTCGGACATCGGTCGCCGCTGACCATGATTGAAGTCCGCGCCACCCGATTCCTTGCTCGAGGAGCTGACGGAGGTGCTTCGGCGCCCCGCCTCACCCGTGTTCGCGGCTGTGCACCGGTGCCCGGCGACTATCCGCTTTTGATTTCACCCGCCCCATCCCCGAGAATAGGCGCCCGTTCCGCGGCCGGTATCGTGCCGCCGCTCTCCGGATTGCGTTTGCATGGCGCGCTTCCCGCGCCGCGCAGGCGTGTCCCAATGTCAAGGTGCCTGCATGAATTTCCACGAATACCAAGCCAAGGAATTGTTCGCCGCCTACGGCATCCCGGTACCGCCGGGCAAGGTCGCCAGCTCGCCCGCTACCGCCGTCGATGCCGCCAAGGCGCTCGGCGGCACGCAATGGATGGTCAAGGCGCAGATCCACGCCGGTGGCCGCGGCAAGGCCGGCGGCGTGAAGTTCTGCAAGAGCCTCGATGACGTCAAGGCTGCCGCCGCGGGCATGCTCGGCACGAACATGGAAACCTACCAGTCGGCCGGACGCGCGTTGCCGGTGAACCTGGTGCTGGTGACCGACGCGACCAACATCGCCAAGGAGCTGTATCTGTCGATCCTGGTCGACCGCGACAGCAAGGCGATCTCGTTCATCGCCTCCAAGCACGGTGGCGTCGACATCGAACAGGTCGCCAAGGACACGCCGGAAGACATCCACACGATCGTGGTCGATTTCGTCGAAGGCTTGCAGCCATACCAGTGCCGCCAGCTCGGTTTCGCGATGGACCTCAACGCCAAGCAGGTCGGCCAGCTGACCAAGGTCATGCTCGGTCTGTACAAGCTGTTCAACGAGAAGGACCTGTCGCTGGTCGAACTGAATCCGCTGGCAATCCTCGAAGACGGCAACCTCGCCGCGCTCGACGGCAAGGTCAATTCCGATGACAACGCCGAGTTCCGCCACGCCGACCTCGCCGCGATGCGCGACCTCACGCAGGAAGATGCCGCCGAGGCTGCCGCGGTCCAGCACAATCTCAACTACGTGACGATGGACGGCACCATCGGCTGCATGGTCAACGGCGCCGGCCTGGCGATGGCGACGATGGACGTGATCAAGCTGGCGGGCGGCGAGCCGGCCAACTTCCTCGACGTCGGCGGCGGCGCGACCAAGGAGCGCGTGACCGAGGCGTTCAAGCTGATCCTGTCCTCGGACAAGGTGCGCTGCATCCTGGTCAACATCTTCGGCGGCATCGTGCGCTGCGACCTGATCGCCGAGGGCATCATCGCCGCGGTCAAGGAAGTCGGCCTGAAGATTCCGGTGGTGGTGCGCCTGCAGGGCACCAACGTCGAACAGGGCCGCGCACTGCTGGCCAATTCGGGCCTGGCGATCACGCCGGCCGACGATCTCAACGACGCGGCGCAGAAAGCCGTCGCCGCCGCGAAGTAAGGAGCAATAGAGAATGAGCGTTCTGGTCAACAAGAACACCAAGGTGATCGTGCAGGGCTTCACCGGCCAGCAGGGCACCTTCCACGCGCAGCAGGCGCTGGATTACGGCACCAAGGTCGTCGGCGGCGTCACGCCGGGCAAGGGTGGCGGCGAACATATCGGCTTGCCGGTTTTCAACTCCGTCGCCGAAGCGGTCGACGAGACCGGCGCCGACGCGTCGGTCATCTTCGTGCCGCCGCCGTTCGCGGCCGACTCGATCCTCGAAGCGGTCGACGCCGGCATCCGCGTGATCGTCGCGATCACCGAGGGCATCCCGGTGCTCGACATGCTGCGCGTCAAGAACGTGCTGGCACAGCATCCGGAAACCGTGCTGATCGGGCCGAACTGCCCCGGCATCATCACGCCGGGCGAGTGCAAGATCGGCATCATGCCGGGCCACATCCACAAGCCGGGCAAGGTCGGCATCGTCTCGCGCTCCGGCACGCTGACCTATGAGGCCGTGTTCCAGACGACGAACGAAGGCCTCGGCCAGTCGACCTGCATCGGCATCGGCGGCGATCCGATCAATGGCCTCAGCTTCATCGACTGCCTGAAGCTGTTCCAGGACGATCCGCAGACCGAAGGCATCATCATGGTCGGCGAGATCGGCGGCAGCGCCGAGGAAGACGCGGCCGAGTTCATCGGCGAATACGTGACCAAGCCGGTCGTCTCGTTCATCGCCGGCGCCTCGGCACCGGCCGGCAAGCGCATGGGGCATGCCGGCGCGATCATCTCCGGCGGCAAGGGTACTGCGGCAGCAAAGTTTGCCGCGCTGGAAAAGGCGGGTGTGACGACGGTCAAGTCGCCGGCCGACCTCGGCAAGACGCTTGCGGCGAGGATGAAGTAACGCGCTCCAGGCGCAAGGCACTCCCGAAGGGCTGCGGAGCGATCCGCGGCCCTTTGTTTTTCCGGAAGCCGTGCACCTCGCGGGCTATCATTCGACGCACGCGCCTTCATTTCGACCGCCATGGCCACACCACTCCGCATCGCCCTCGCACAGTTCGATTTCCCGGTCGGCGCCGTCGGCGCCAATGAGCAGCGGATCGCCGCATTGATCGCCGAGGCGCGCGACGTACACCGCGCTGACCTGGTTTTGTTCCCCGAGCTCGCGCTCAGCGGCTATCCGCCGGAAGACCTGCTGCTGCGACCCGGCTTTCTTGCCGGATGCGCGGCGGCGATGCAGCGCATCGCGAAGGACACGCATGGCATTGTTGCCGTGGTTGGCTGGCCGGAGTCGGACGGGGCGGTTGTCTACAACGCGGTCAGCGTGCTGCGCGACGGCGCGATCGAAACGACGTATCGCAAGCGCGAACTGCCGAACTACGCGGTGTTCGACGAGCGCCGCTATTTCGAAGTCGCACCGGAGGCGGCGCCTTGCGTGTTCGAGCTCGGCGGCGTGCGCTGCGGCGTGGTCATTTGCGAAGACATCTGGTTCGCCGAGCCGGCCGGTGCAGCCGCGCGAGCCGGCGCGCAATTGCTGCTGGTGCCCAACGCCTCGCCGTTCGAGCGCGACAAGCACGCCCAGCGCGATGCGTTGCTTGCGACACGCGTTGGCGAGACCGGCTTGGCCGTCGCGTATCTCAATCTCGTCGGTGGCCAGGACGCGCTGGTGTTCGATGGCGCGTCGGTGCTGGCGGACGGCGACGGCACGATCCATCCGGCTGCGCGCGCGTTCGAGGATCACTGGCTGATTGCGGATTTCGACGCGTCCACGCGCCGCTTCCTGCCGGTGTCGTGGCCGGTCGAGGACGACGAGAGCCGCGACGCCCTTGCCTGGCGCGCGATCGTGCGTGGCACGCGCGACTACTGCGCGAAGAACGGCTTCGACAAGGTCTGGATCGGCCTTTCCGGAGGCATCGACTCGGCACTGGTGCTGGCGATCGCAGTCGACGCGCTCGGCGCGGACAACGTGACCGGCGTGCGCTTGCCGTCGCGCTACACCTCCGGTCTCAGCAACGATCTCGCCGACGAACAGGCGCGCTCGCTCGGCGTGAAGCTGTTGTCGGTGCCGATCGAAGCGCCGTTCAAGGGCTTCATGGAAGCGCTGGCGCCGGCATTCGCCGGCAACTCGCCGGACGTGACCGAGGAAAACCTGCAGTCGCGTTGTCGCGGCACGATCCTGATGGCGCTGTCGAACAAGTTCGGCGGCCTCGTGCTGACCACCGGCAACAAGAGCGAATACGCGGTCGGTTACGCGACGATCTATGGCGACATGTGCGGCGGCTACGCGCCAATCAAGGATCTGTACAAGACCGAGGTGTTCGCGCTGGCGAACTGGCGCAACGCGGTCGGTGGCGCGCCGGTGATCCCGCCGGCGGTGATCGCACGTCCGCCATCGGCGGAGTTGCGCGAGAACCAGACCGATCAGGATTCATTGCCACCGTACGACGTGCTCGATGCGATCTTGCTGCGCCACGTCGACCAGGAGCAATCGCGCGACGAGATCGTGCGCGCCGGTTTCGACGCGGCCACGGTCGATCGCGTGCTGCGGCTGGTGCGCATCTCGGAGTGGAAGCGCCAGCAGGCCGCGCCGGGGCCGAAGGTGTCGCGCCGCGCGTTCGGGCGCGAACGGCGCTATCCGATCACGTCGGGTTGGCGCTGACGCCAAAAAGAACGATGCCCGCGGGAGCGGGCATCGTGGACATCGGAGTGGGACGTATCAGCCGCGATTCATCAGCGGGATGAGCTTCCACCAGTTCGAGCGGTAGCGCGGCCAATCGCCCTTGAAAAACGGGTGGTCGGGGTAGTTGAGCTTCAGCACGCACTCGGCGTCGTCGGCGAGCTTGTCCTGTCCGAGTTTGCGATAGCTCTCGATCATGATCGCCAGCGCGTCGCCGGCCTGCGGCGACTGCGGGTAGGTTTCGATGATAGCCTTCGCGCGGTTCGCTGCCCCGACATAGGCGTTGCGCTTGAGGTAGAACATGGCGATGTTGAGATCGGCCTGTGCCATGCCGTTGCGCAGGTAGATCATGCGCTGGCGCGCGTCTGCGGCATAGCGGCTCTGCGGATAGCGGTTGACCAGTGCGCCGAAGTCGTCGAACGACTGCTTCAGGTTGGCCTGGTCGCGCTTGGTCATGTCCTGGCCGGTATAGCGTTCGAGCACGCCACCGGAGCGATTGAAGTTGATCAGGCCGCGCAGGTAGTACGCGTAGTCGATGTGCTTGTGCGTCGGATAGGTCTTGATGAAGCGGTTGACCGTCGAATATGCCTCGTCCGGCTTGTCCGCCTTGTATTGCGCATAGGCAAGATTCAACTGCGACTGTTCGGTGTACGGCCCGAACGGGAAGCGCGAGATCAGGCGCTGGAAATAGCGCGTCGCGCCGTCGTTGTTGCCGCTGTCGAGCAGTTCGACGCCGCGCTGATAGAGCTGCTCGACTGGCAAGGTGTCGACCTGGTCGCCCTTCTTGCCGCGATGGAACAGGGAGCAACCCGCCAGTGCCGCGAACAGGACGACGAGGGCGACGCGCAGGATGAAGCGGAAAGCTGGGGAAACTCGCATGCGGATGGCGGGCTCTGCGATGATGGTGGATGGGATGGCCGGTCGGGAAGCCCGGGATGCCGGGTTAGCCCAGAACCGTGCCGTCGACCCGGCGTGGTATGCAGGATCGGGCCGCCGACGCGCCAATGCGTCGCGCTTCGATCCACGATCATAACCCGAACCCCGCACGCGCTGGAAACCTATGACTTGCAAGGATTTGAGCATGACCGAAGCGGAATCCAGCCTGAATGTCACCATGCCGCTGGAGCTGGCCGGGCGGCGTTTCGACCAGGCGTTGGCCGAACTGTTCCCGGACTACTCGCGTTCGCGTCTGACCGCATGGATCAAGTCCGGCGCCGTGCTTCTCGATGGCGAGGTAGTGGTGCCGCGGCAGATCGTGCGCGGCGGCGAAGCGGTCGCATTGCGCGTGCAGCTGGAGCGCGAGATCGGTGCGGAACCCGAGGCGATCGTGCTCGACATCGTGCACGAGGACGCCGACATCATCGTCGTCAACAAGCCGGCCGGGCTGGTCGTGCATCCCGGCGCCGGCAATCCGGCCGGCACCTTGCAGAACGGGCTGCTGCACCACGATCCGAAACTCGCCGAGATCCCGCGCGGCGGCATCGTGCACCGGCTCGACAAGGACACCTCCGGCCTGATGGTCGTCGCGCGCAGCATGCGCGCGCACACGTCGCTGGTCGAACAATTGTCCGCGCGCGACGTGCATCGCCAGTATGCAGCGATCGTCTACGGTGCGATGGTCGCCGGCGGCAGGGTCGACGCGCCGCTGGGCCGCCATCCGCATGATCGCCTCAAGCAGGCCGTGCGCGAGGACGGTCGCGACGCGATCACGCACTACCGCGTGCGCGAGCGCTTCCGCACGATGACTTTGGTCGAGTGCCGTCTCGAAACCGGCCGCACACACCAGATCCGCGTGCACATGGCGCACGTGAAGCATCCGCTGGTTGGCGATACGCAGTATGGTGGCCTGCTCAAGCTGCCGAAGGGCGCGAGCGACGAACTGGTCGCGGCCCTGCGTGGTTTCCGGCGCCAGGCGCTGCATGCGGAGCGTCTCGAGTTCGTGCATCCGAAAACGCGCAAGACCATCGCGATCGAGGCAGAGCTGCCGGCGGACATGCTGGGGCTGATCGGCGCGCTGCGCACGGACACGCGCGACCACGCGGCGTGACGGGCGGGCGGCGCGGAGCGATGCACCCCGATGCCGTCCTCCAGCCCGACTGGCCACTGCCGCCGGGCGTGCGTGCGGCGGTGACCACGCGGCACATCGCCGGACATTCGCGGCCACCGCATGACGCGTTCAATCTCGGCGCGCGCTGTGGCGACGATCCGCGCGCGGTCGCGGCCAATCGCGCCGCGCTCGTGCAATGGCTCGATCTGCCGGCCGCGCCGCGCTGGCTGCACCAGGTGCACGGCATCGACGTGGTCGATGCCGATGCGTTGTCCGTGCGGGAAGAACCCGTCGCCGATGCTGCGGTCGCGCGCGGCCACGCGGTCCTCGCGATCCTCACCGCGGACTGCCTGCCGATCCTGTTCTGCAGCGACGACGGTGGCGCGATCGCGGCGGCGCACGCCGGCTGGCGCGGCCTCGCCGGGGGCGTGATCGAGGCGACCCTGGCGCGACTCGAAGTGCCCGCGGCGCGCGTACTGGCCTGGCTCGGGCCGGCGATTGGCGCGGCCTCCTACGAAGTCGGCGACGAGGTCCGCGCCGCGTTCGTGGCGACGCAGGCGCAGGCGGTGGATGCGTTTGTGCCCACGCGGCCCGGCCACTGGCAATGCGACCTGGCGGCTTTGGCCCGGCAGCGGCTTGCCGCCGCCGGGGTTGCGCGCGTGCATGGCGGTGACTTCGACACCGGCCGCGATGCGCGCTTCTATTCCTACCGGCGCGCGCGGGAAACGGGGCGCTTCGCCAGCCTGATCTGGCGCGTCGCGGCGCCGTAGGGCGTGGCTGCCGACCCGCCGGCGCGGTCCTCGATCGCCGGGGCGGCGGCGCGGTTCCTTGAACTATCGGTGCCTGCGACCCATCTCCAGCCGGGCCGGGCGGCGTCCGTCGCGCCGGTTCCGTCCGACCCCGCGCATCGCCGCGGACGTGCCGAAGGAGACCGCCCACCATGCGCATGGACAAACTCACTTCCCGCTTCCAGCAGGCGCTCGCCGACGCGCAATCGCTGGCGGTTGGGCGCGACAACAACATGCTCGAGCCGGTGCACCTGATGAGTGCGCTGCTGAGCCAACAGGGCGGCTCGACGACGCCGCTGCTGGCCCAGGCCGGCGTCAACGTGGCGGCGCTGCGCACGCGCATCGGGCAGGCCGTGGAACACCTGCCCAAGGTGGCCGGGCAGGAGGGCAACCTCAACGTCTCCAACGATCTCAACCGCCTGCTCAACCTCACCGACAAGCTGGCCCAGCAGCGCGGAGATGCGTTCATCGCATCGGAGCTGTTCGTGCTCGCCGCGCTCGATGACAAGGGCGAGCTCGGCGCCGCGCTGAAGGCGGCCGGTGCGAACAAGGCGGCCATCGAAGCGGCGATCGAGAAGATGCGCGGAGGTGAAAAGGTGCAATCGGAAAACGCCGAGGAACAGCGCCAGGCGCTGGAGAAATACACCATCGACCTGACCGCGCGCTCGGAGAAGGGCAAGCTCGATCCGGTGATCGGTCGCGACGAGGAAATCCGCCGCGTGATCCAGGTGCTGCAGCGGCGCACCAAGAACAACCCGGTGCTGATCGGCGAGCCGGGCGTGGGCAAGACCGCGATCGTCGAGGGCCTGGCCCAGCGCATCGTCAATGACGAGGTGCCCGAGGGCCTGCGCGGCAAGCGCGTGCTGTCGCTCGACATGGGCGCGCTGATTGCCGGCGCGAAATTCCGCGGCGAGTTCGAGGAACGCCTGAAGGGCGTGCTGAATGACCTGGCCAAGCAGGAAGGCCAGGTCATCCTGTTCATCGACGAACTGCACACGATGGTCGGCGCCGGCAAGGCCGAGGGCGCGATGGACGCCGGCAACATGCTGAAGCCCGCGCTCGCGCGCGGCGAGCTGCACTGCATCGGCGCGACCACGCTGGATGAATACCGCAAGTACATCGAGAAGGACGCCGCACTGGAGCGGCGTTTCCAGAAGGTGTTCGTCGGCGAGCCGAGCGTCGAGGACACCATCGCGATCCTGCGCGGGCTGAAGGAAAAGTACGCCGTGCACCACGGCGTCGAGATCACCGATCCCGCGATCGTCGCCGCGGCTACTTTGTCGCACCGTTACATCGCCGACCGCCAGCTGCCGGACAAGGCGATCGACCTGATGGACGAGGCGGCCTCGCGCATCCGCATGGAGATCGATTCCAAGCCGGAGGAGCTCGACCGCAAGGAGCGCCGCCTGATCCAGCTCAAGATCCAGCGCGAGGCGCTGAAGAAAGAGAAGGATGCGGAATCCAAGCAGCGCCTGGCCGACCTCGAACAGGAGATCGGCTCGCTCGAGCGCGAGTACTCCGACCTCAACGAAATCTGGAAGTCCGAGAAGGCGACCTTGCAAGGCGCGACGAAGATCAAGGAGCAGATCGAGGCCGCGCGCCTCGAGCTCGAGGCCGCGCAGCGGCGGCAGGATTACGCCAAGATGAGCGAGATCCAGTACGGCAGGATGCCGGAACTGGAGAAGCAGCTCAGCGCCGCGCAGGAGGCCGAGAAGAAAGGCTTCACGCTGTTGCAGGACAAGGTTACCGCGGAGGAGATCGCCGAAGTCGTGGCGCGCTGGACCGGCATTCCGGTCAGCAAGATGCTCGAAGGCGAGCGCGAGAAGCTCCTGAAAATGGAGGATGCGCTGCATGCGCACGTGGTCGGCCAGGAGGAGGCGATCAAGGTCGTGTCCGACGCAGTGCGCCGTTCGCGTGCGGGGTTGTCCGACCCGAATCGCCCGAGCGGTTCATTCCTGTTCCTTGGGCCTACCGGCGTCGGCAAGACCGAGCTGTGCAAGGCGCTCGCCGAGTTCCTGTTCGATGCGGCCGACGCGATGGTGCGCATCGACATGAGCGAGTTCATGGAAAAGCATGCAGTGAGTCGCCTCGTCGGCGCGCCTCCGGGCTATGTCGGCTACGAGGAAGGCGGTTACCTGACCGAAGCGGTCCGTCGCCGCCCCTACAGCGTGATCCTGCTCGACGAGGTCGAGAAGGCGCATCCGGACGTGTTCAACATCTTGCTGCAGGTGCTCGACGACGGCCGCTTGACCGACAGCCAGGGTCGCACGGTCGATTTCCGCAACACCGTCATCGTGATGACCTCGAACCTTGGTTCGCACCAGATCCAGGAGCTCGCCGGTGACGATTCCCCCGAGGCATACACGCAGATGAAGGCAGCGGTGATGGGCGTCGTACAGGCGCACTTCCGCCCGGAGTTCATCAACCGTCTCGACGACATCGTCGTGTTCCATCCGCTCGACAAGATGCAGATCAAGCAGATCGCACGCATCCAGTTGCGCGGGCTGGAGAAGCGGCTGGCCGAGCGCGGCCTGCGCATCGACGTTGCCGACGAGGCGTTCGACCTGCTCGGCAACGTCGGCTTCGATCCGGTCTACGGCGCGCGGCCGCTGAAGCGCGCGATCCAGCAGCAGCTGGAAAATCCGCTGGCAAAGGAAATCCTCGAAGGCAGGTTCCAATCGGGCGATGTGGTGCGCGTCGTCGCGGAAGGCGGGCACCTGGTATTCCGCCGAGCGGGCGCTTGACCGATACGCCCTTGCGCATGCTGCGGCGTTCGGCGGCGCCGCATGCGCATGCGTTGCTGCGGTGTAGACTGGTGCCCATTCAACCGCACGCAGGGGGTGCGCATGGCTTGGGATATCCATTTTCTTCGATCATTCCTCGCATGCGGATTGCCGCGACGACGCGTGATGCTGTTCCTCGTTCTCTGCGCGCTCGCGTTTGCGCCGCTCGCGGCGGCGCGCGATCGCATCGATTGCAAGTCCAGCGGCCACAAGTACAACGAGTGCCGCACCCCGTTTCGCGCTCCGGTCCTTGTCGACCAGCTTTCGATGACCGACTGCGTGCAAGGAAGGAACTGGGGCGTGCTCGATGACGACGGCACCGTCTGGGTCGATCAGGGATGCAGCGCGACGTTTGCCGAGGGCGGGCGCGGGCGCCATGGCGATCGCGGCCATGACGACCGGCGCGATGGCGGCATCGAATGTCGCAGCCGAGGCTATGCGTTCGAGCGCTGCGACGCGCGCTGGCGCGGCGCGCGGCTGGTGCGCAAGTTGTCGGACTCGGCCTGCGACGAGGGGCGTGGCTGGGGCGTGGATCGCGACGGCTTGTGGGTCGACAACGGCTGCGCAGGATATTTCGTCGAGGATCGCGGCCGCGGCTGGCGGGACAATGGGCGCGGCAACGACTACGGCACGATCACCTGCGAGAGCCATGGCGGCAATTCCACGCGTTGTTCACTGCCGCGGGGGACGCGCGATGTCGGCATCGACGAGCAGCTATCCTCGGCGCAATGCCGGCGCGGAGACAGCTGGGACTTCGATGGCCGCGACATCTGGGTTGCGAGCGGTTGTCGTGCGCGGTTCCGTTACTGGTAGTCGAATCGGGAAGCCGACATGAGCGTCGAAACCGTCAAGGGCAAATTCGTCACGATCCATTTCGACGGTCCGCGTTGCGTCCATTCGCGCAACTGCGTGCTCGACCATCCTGACGTATTCGTGCCGAACGTCGAGGGCGAGTGGATCCATCCGGATGCGGCGAGCGCCGACGAAGTCATGCGCATCGCGAAGAATTGCCCGTCCGGTGCGATCCAGTGCGAACGCCATGACGGCGGTGCGCAGGAGGCGCCGCCGATCGTCAACACCGTGCGCGTGCGCGAGAACGGCCCGCTCGCATTCAACGCGCCGTCGTCGATCCGCGGCAGGGCCGACGGTTTGCGCGCGACCTTGTGCCGATGCGGCGCCTCGAAGAACAAGCCATGGTGTGATGGCAGTCACGCGGAGGTGAAGTTCAGCGCGACCGGCGAGCCGCCGATCGCCGAATCGAAACCGCTCGCTGCCCGCGATGGTCCGCTGCTGATAGAACCGCAGAAGGACGGCCCGCTCCACGTCAGCGGCAATCTCGAGGTCGTCAGCGGCACCGGTCACACGATCAAGCGCGTCACCGAAACCTGGCTGTGCCGCTGCGGCCATTCGCAGAACAAGCCGTTCTGCGACGGCAGTCATCGCAAGGTCGGTTTCGTCGCCGACTCGTAATCCGTCCCTTCGCGGGCAACGGGCGACCGGTGTGGTCAATCGTGCTGCGGCGACGGCATGGCCTTGGCCGCGCGCTCACGCTACGCTCGCCAAGTGACTCATCCCACCTATCGCTTCGATCAATACAGTGTGGATCCGGCGACGCGCGAGCTGCGCAGCGACGGCGAGCTGGTCGTGCTTTCGCCGAAGGTATTCGATTGCCTCGCGTGGCTGCTCGAACATCGCGATCGTGCGGTCGGACGCGACGAACTGGTGGCCGCGGTCTGGGGCAAGGCCGACATCGCCGATACCCAAGTGGTCCAGACGATCCTGAAGGCGCGCCGTGCGGTCGGTGATACCGGCGAGGAACAGCGCGTGATTCGCACGATCCCGCGCTTCGGCTATCGCTGGATTGCCAGCATCGAGATGCTGGACACCGAGACACGGGTGGTCGAGGCCCGGGATGGCATCGCGACCATCTCGCAGGCACCGTCGACGTCACCGGCAGAAGTACGTCCACCGCCGCCGGCGCCACGGCCGGCCAAACCATTGGCCGCGGTGCACCGCCGGACGCGCTTGCTCGGCGCGGCGATGATTGGGCTGGCGATCGCCGCCGGAGGCGGTGCCGCATGGCTCGCGCTCCGGCACGGCAGACTTCCCGATCCGATTGCGCGGCTACCGCCGGCTGCATCGGCGGCGGTTGCGGTCCTTCCGGTAGCGGTCGGCGCCGAGCGTGAATGGGATTGGCTGCGTCTGGGACTCATGGACCTCGTCACTGGCCGATTGCGCGAAGCCGGACTGGCGGTCGTGCCGAGCGACAACGTGATTTCCCTCGTGCGCGACGCGGCCGAGGTCGAGGCCGCCGAACGAGTGGTGCGACAGGCTGCGGCGCCGCGCTGGACGGTGCTGCCTTCGGTGCGTCGTACCGCGGCAGGTTGGACCGTGAGCCTGGAGCTTCATGACGAAGTCGAGCGGCAGCGGATGGTCGAGGCGAGCGCGGCCGAACCGGCGGTGGCGGCGCGCCAGGCGACGAGCCTGCTGTTGCCAATGCTCGGCCGCGTCGATGCGCGAGACGGAGTGCCGTACGACGATCTGGCGACGCGCGTCCGCGCCGCGTTGCTCGGCAACGATTTCGACGACGCGCAGCGACGCCTGGACGACGCCTCCCCGTCGCAGCGCGAATTGCCGGAGGTCCGCGTGCTGCAGGCACAGACCGATTTCGGTCGCGGACGCTTCGAATCCGCGCATGCGCGCTTCACGCAATTGCTGCACGACGTCGGCGAACAGGCCGATCCTCTGCTGCGCGCTCGTGCGTTGAACGGACGCGGCGCGAGCTCGATCCGACTCATCGACGTCGTCGCGGCCGAACGGGATTTCGATGCGGCGTTGGGTCTTCTGAACGATCGCAACGAGCCCGCGCTGGCTGGGCAGGCATACAGCGGCCGCGGCGTTGCCCGTGCGATGCAGGGAAACGACGCCGGCGCGATGGCGGACTTCGCGCGGGCGCGCATCGCACTGCAGCTTGCCGGCGACACCATCGCGCTCGCGCGCGTGGAAATGAACGAGGGCGCGCTCAACGGCCAGCATGGTCATCCGACCGAAGCGCTGGCGAGTTTCCGCAGCGCTGCGGAACATTTCGAGCGTTTCGATGCCCGCAGCGAGCTGGCCGGTGCATTGACCAATCAGATTGAGGCGCATCTCGCCTTGCTCGAGCCCGATCGTGCGCTGGAAGTTGCCGGGAGAGCCCAGGCGCTCGTCGCGCGTCTCGAGGATCCGTCGGCGAGCCGCTTGATTGCGTACTGGCGGGCGTGCGCGCTGGCAGCGGTCGGCCGCTTGGCGGAAGCGCAAGAGCAGCTGGACGCGTTGATCGGTGCGCCCGATGCAGCTCAGGACGTGGCAATTCTGGCGATGAGTCGCAACCGCAAGGCTGCGCTCGCTTTGGCTGCGGGTCAGGCCGAGAATGCGGTGGCACTGTCGCGCCAGGCGATCGCCAATCCCGCCGCCGGTCCGTGGAAGGACGCGCGCGGCGAAGCGTGGCTGACGCTGACCCGTGCCCTGCGTAGTCAGGGAAAGGACGCCGAGGCAGCGAGCGAACTACAGCAGTTCAGCGCATGGGCGCGCACCGGCGCTGATCATTCGATTGCCTTGCTTGCGCGACTGGCGGAAGCCGAACAGGCATGGAGCGACCGTCGGGGTGAGGTGTCGCAGATCTATTCCGATGCCCTCGCGATGGCCGAACAGGACGCGGTACCCGCCGAGATCGCGCGGGTCGGCGTTTCCTGGGGCACCACGTTGATCGCCGAGGGTGAGCTCGAGGCGGCCGGCGCGGTGGTCGGCCGCCTCGCGCGCTGGGCTTCGAGCGATTTCTCCTGCGCGCTGCTTCAAGCCCGGTTTTACCGCGATCTCGGGCAGTCGGCGGCATGGCAGTCTGCGTTGACGCAGGTGCGCGCGCTCGCAGGTGAGCGCGCGATTCCTGCTGCCGTCACCGCCGAACCCGGCGCCGCCGTGCTCGCCTCCGGGCGATAGCGCGTCCGATCAGTCCGGCGTGCGGTCGAAGCCATCCCGGAACACCACGTCGGCTGGGGCGGCGCATGGCGTCGCGATGATATCGGCCGACAGCGCGAAGCCGGGTGTGGCGGAGCCGATGCGGATCTGATTCGCATTGTTCATCGAGGGCCACGCATCCATCGAGCCGCCCCAATACCCGCCGAACGGACCTTCGGTGCCTTGCTCGGCCAGGATCTGCACACTGCCGTCGGCGTGGCTGAGGAGCATGGTGCCGAGTTCGTTCTGGTCCGGCATCAGGCGAGTCGTCCACAGCACGAGATCGCCGTTGTCCGCAAGCGCGCGCATCGGGTTGCGGGAAAACGCCGTGCTCCACACCACGCCACCATCGATGGCATCGTACGGCGCGATGGCGCGGCGCCACTGACCGGGCTTGCCGGTAACCCAGGCCGCTTGGGATCCGTTTGCGATATCGCTGAAGAACGCGATGTCGCCGGCGTTGTTGATCAATGGCGCGGCGAAGTCGGCGTAGGTGCCACCGCCGGGCGCATCGTCGCCGGCCTTGACCATCCAGCCGTGCGCGCCACCGACGCTCAGGAACAGCCCACCCGCGGCGATGCCGCCGTTGACGTAGCCGCGGAAGGATATGAGCCCGTCCTGGTTGATGCCCGGCACCGGACCGCCGGCAATCGAGGTGCCGTCCTGGAATCCCCACAGTTCGGTTCCGATGCCCCAGAACGTGCCGCCACCCGGCGCGGCGTCGCCGGCCGCGACATGCTTCGTCACCATGCCGTTCTGCCACAGCAGGGCATCGGAGCCTTCGCGATCGTCGGTGATCGCGAGGAAGACGACCGTGCTCGCGTTGTTCATGCTGCCTGGTCCAAGCGTCGTGATCGTCCCGCCGAGCGGCGAAGGATCGCCGATCGCGGCGACCTTTACGATCGAGTGGCTGGCATCACGATAGAGGAACAGGCCGCGCGGCGCACTGCCTCCGACGACGTCGGCAAGGAACAGCACGTCGCCGCTGTCGTTGATGTCGGGCGTGCCGAACGTCGAGGTGAAGATGCCGCCGAACGTTCCGCCGACCGGCGTGGGATCGCCGCAGGTGTCGGTCGAGCCGCTGCCGCCGTCGGCGCCGCAGCCGAGCGCGATCACGTGCAGACCCTGTGCGTCTGCCGTGAAAATGCCCTGGTTGCGTACGGAATCGTCGACTTTCGCCGCGAACGCGACACGGCCGCCGGCGTTGATCGTTGCCGAGCGAAAGAATGCGAGCGCATTCAACGTGCCGGTCTCGCCGGCCGGCAGCGGCTGGCCGTGCCAGTCGACGGCGGTGGCGGCGCAGGTTCCCCCGCCGGCCATTGCCGTGGGCGCGCCCGTCATTTGCGGCAGCGCCGGCGCCCGTGCCGTTGTTTGCGCCGGCCGCGCGATCCGCTTGCCGTCGATCGTGCGATCGGTGACGACGGCACTGCCGTCATGGAAGCGGACCGTCTGCGCATGCCCCGCGCCGGCGATGCCGGCGAGCACCAGCGGCAGGTAGATCATCATCGAACGTCGGATCGTCATGGGTACGGGTGTCCTGCGACATAAGGATTCGGGTGCCGCCGGCGACAGTCCGCGGCGGTCTCATTCCCGCGGATGGCGAAGCCGTGGGGTGCGGCGACTATTGCATGGGCATCCACCGCACATGTTTTGTCGGGATTGCCGGAACCCTTTCGCTGCGCTTCCGGCCTGTTTCCAGCCGGTTGGCCCGGCCCGGCAGCGGTCGACCTGTTCGGCCCATCGCTTGCAATTTCGCGCCGGAGCCGCATCCTGCGCGACACTGCGACGTCGCCCGGCTTTCGAAGGGGGCGCGCTTGTCTGCTTGAGGGATTTGAAGGTATGCCGATCTACGAATTCGAATGCGCCGCGTGCAACGCGGTATTCGACCGACTGCAAAAACTCTCCGACCCCGATCCGGTCGATTGCCCGGAATGCGGGCAACCGCGGGTCAAGCGCCGCCTGACCGCGCCGGCATTCCGCCTTGCCGGCAGCGGCTGGTATGAAACCGATTTCAAGAAGGATGGCGACAAGAAGCGCAACCTCGCCGGCAAGGACGAGGCGCCGAAGGTGGAATCCAAGGCGGAAAGCAAACCCGAGCCGGCGGCGAAGGTCGAGAGCAAGCCGGCGCCGGCCGCGACCAAGCCCGATGCCTGAGCAGGCTCCCCATCTTCGCGTTCCGTTCATGCGCGTCGTCTAGACTGGCCCCCGCAACCATTCGCTCAATAGTCTTTGGGGAGAACACCATGCTCAAACCTGTGATCGCAATCGCCACCCTGGTCCTGTCGGTCGCTGCGGCATCGACCGCGTCGGCGCAGCCTTACGGCAACAATCCCAACGACTGGCGCCCCGGCGCAGGCTGGGATCGCGACATCGACGTGCGCTGCGGCAGCAACGGCTACAAGTACAACATGTGCCAGGTCGATACCGGGCGCGGCAGTCGCGTCTCGCTGGTGCGCCAGCTCTCCAAGACGCAGTGCGTGGAAGGCCGCAACTGGGGCTGGAACCGTGCCGGCGTATGGGTGGATCAGGGCTGCGAGGGTGTATTCCGCGTGCAGCGTCGCTGGGTTGCGGGACCGGGCCCAGGCCCTGGCCCAGGCTGGAACCGTGACATCCGCCTCAACTGCGGCAGCTACCAGTTCAAGTACAACCTGTGCCAAGTCGATACCGGTCCGCGCGGTCGTGTGCGGATGGTGCGTCAGACGTCCGATGCGCGTTGCGTGGAGGGCCGTACCTGGGGCTGGAACCGGGCCGGCGTGTGGGTCGACCGTGGCTGCGGCGCTGATTTCGTGGTTGAACGCCGCTAAAACTGCGTTTGTAGAGATAGCGTTATGTGACAATGACGCCCGCCGATCGGCGGGCGTCATGCTTTTCGATACGCCGGTTTCTGCAGCGCCATTGCGTGCCGACATTGCGGCGCAGCACGTTCCTCCGTAGGATTTCGCGCCTTCCTGCGCCGTCCGGCGCGCTGCGAACCAATCCATGCGCACACAGTATTGCGGCCTCGTCGACGAGGCCCAGATCGACCAGAACGTCGTCCTCTGCGGTTGGGTCGATACCCGTCGCGACCACGGCGGCGTGATCTTCATCGACCTGCGCGACCACGAAGGCGTGGTCCAGGTCGTCGTGGATCCCGACAACGCGGCAGTTTTCAAGACCGCCAGCGAAGTCGGCTACGAGTATTGCCTGAAGATCACCGGCAACGTGCGCCGTCGCGTCAGCGTCAACGAACGCGTACGCACCGGCAAGGTCGAGGTGCTCGCCACCGGCATCGAGGTATTGAACGCCGCGCGCGACCTGCCGTTCGTGCTGCACGAGACGACCAACGAAGACCTCAAGCTCAAGTACCGCTATCTCGACCTGCGCCGGCCGGACATGCAGCGCGCGATGCGCATGCGTACCAGGCTCGTGTCCGCGTTGCGCCGCCATCTTGACGCGAAGGGTTTCCAGGACATCGAGACCCCGATCCTGACCAAGGCGACGCCGGAAGGCGCGCGTGACTACCTGGTGCCGAGCCGCGTGCATCCGGGCGAGTTCTATGCGTTGCCGCAGTCGCCGCAGTTGTTCAAGCAGCTGCTGATGATGGCCGGCTTCGACCGCTACTACCAGATCGCGCGCTGCTTCCGCGACGAGGATCTGCGTGCGGATCGCCAGCCCGAGTTCACCCAGCTCGACATGGAGTTCGCGTTCGTCGAGGAGCGCGACGTGCAGGATGCAGTCGAGGGCATGATCCGGGCGATCTTCAAGGAGATCGCGGATGTCGAGCTCGCTGAGCAATTCCCGCGCATGACATATGAAGAAGCAATGCGCCGCTATGGATCGGACAAGCCGGATCTGCGCATCGCGCTCGAACTCGTCGACGTCGCCGAACAGGTAAGGCACGTCGAGTTCAAGGTATTCGCCGAAGCCGCCAACGATGCCGACGGTCGTGTTGCGGCGTTGCGCGTGCCGGGCGGCGCGGAACTCACGCGCAAGCAGATCGACGAGCTCGGCGTGCACGCGGCGAAGTACGGCGCCAAGGGCCTCGCCTGGATCCGCGTCGACGATCGCGCGAAAGGACGCGAAGGCCTGAATTCGCCTATCGCGAAGTTCCTCGACGACACGACGTTGAACGCGCTGCTCGACAAGGTTCGCGCCCACAGCGGCGATCTCGTGCTGTTCGGCGCCGGCGCGTACAAGACGGTTTCGGATTTCATGGGCGCGCTGCGCCTCAAGGTCGGTCGTGACCGCGGCCTCGTCGAGAACGCGTGGAAGCCGCTTTGGGTCGTCGATTTTCCGATGTTCGAATATGACGCCGAAGCCGGTCGCTACGTCGCGCTGCATCACCCGTTCACCGCGCCGAAGGTCGACGACGTCGCCGATCTCACGGCGAACGCGAAGATCGCGGTCTCGCGCGGCTATGACATGGTCCTCAATGGCAACGAGATCGGTGGCGGCTCGATCCGCATCCATCGCCCCGACATGCAGAGCGCGGTGTTCGACCTGCTCGGCATCGGCGCCGACGAGGCGCAGGCCAAGTTCGGCTTCCTGCTTGAGGCGCTGAAGTTCGGTGCGCCGCCACACGGCGGCATTGCGTTCGGCATCGACCGCATCGCCGCGCTGATGGTCGGCACCGAATCGATCCGCGACGTGATCGCGTTCCCGAAGACGACCAGCGCGCAGGACCTGATGACGGCCGCACCGTCGCCGGTGTCCGCGGCGCAGCTTGGCGAGCTGCACGTGGCCGTGGTGGAACCGAAGAAGTAGGCCGCACAAGCGCAACTCCGCCGGCGCGGCCGTGAAATGCCGCGCCGGCTGCTTCTTGCGGTCCGGCCTGTGCGAGCATGTCGCATCGATCGAGCCTCCGATCTCGAATCCCGGATATCCGCATGGAACACGTCATCCTCCTGCATGGCATCTGGATGCGCGGCATCACCCTGCTGCCGCTGGCGCGGCGCCTGCGCGCCGCCGGCTTCACGGTCGAAACGATCGAATACGCCAGCGTGTTCGCCGGAGTAGGCCCGGTGATCGAGCGCGTGCGCAAGCGTCTGCGCGCTCTCGATGCCGATGCGGTGCATCTGGTCGGACACAGCCTCGGTGGCGTGGTCGCCCTGCAGGCGACGCGCGGCGTCGATGACCTGCCTGCCGGCAACATCGTGTGCCTGGGTCCGCCGCTGCGCGGCAGCGCGGTGGCTCGCTCGCTCGCGCGGATTCCCGGCGGGCGCTGGCTGCTCGGCCAGAGCGCCGCGCCGCTGCTCGACGGACTCGATGCCTGGAGCGATCCGCGCCGCGTCGGCGTCATCGCCGGGCGCCTGCCGATCGGACTCGGCGGCGTGATGGGCGCGCTCGAAGCACCGCACGATGGCACCGTGTCGGTCGCCGAGACGCAACTGGAAGGCGTTGCCGACCATCGCGTCGTGGCCGCCTCGCATACCGGTTTGCTGTTCTCGTCCGAAGCGGCGGACCTCACGCTCGCCTTCCTGCGTGACGGACGCTTTGCCGCAGATTCCGTTTGAGCGCAGACGCCTGCGCTAGACTCCTCTCGCCCACGCCATGCCGACCGCCCGTTGAACGCAGCGTTCCCTCCGATTTCCGAATCCCAGGTGCCAAGTAGCGGCTGCTGCCGCATCCTCGGCATCGATCCCGGCAGCCAGCGCACCGGCGTCGGCATCATCGACGTCGACGCGGCGGGCAAATCGCGCCATGTGTTCCACACCGCGCTGAACCTGCTCGGCAACGACGATTTCGCCTCGCGCCTGAAGCAGATCTTCCGCGAGCTTGGCGAGATCATTGCCGAGTACGCGCCGCACGAGGCTGCGATCGAGCGCGTGTTCATGGCGCGCAATCCCGATTCGGCGCTCAAACTCGGGCAGGCGCGTGGCGCGGCGATCTGCGCGATCGTGCATCGCGATATCGGTGTCACCGAGTACGCGGCGCGTGAGGTGAAGCAGGCGGTGGTCGGCACCGGCGCCGGCGACAAGACTCAGGTGCAGCACATGGTCGGCATTCTTTTGAATCTGCACGAACGCCTGCAGGCTGATGCCGCCGATGCGCTGGCGATCGCGCTAGCGCATGCGCATACGCGCGCGAGCCTGCAGCGTATCGGCATTCCGCGTGGGGCATGGAGGCGCAGGCGATGATCGGTCGATTGAAGGGTGTGCTCGTCGCAAAGCAGCCGCCATGGATCATGGTCGACGTCGGTGGCGTCGGCTACGAACTCGAAGCGCCGATGTCCACCTTTTTTGACTTGCCCGAACTCGGCGCGACGGTGAACCTGTGCACGCACTACGCTGTGAAGGAGGACACCGTGGCGCTGTACGGTTTCCTGCGCGAGTCCGAGCGCAGCCTGTTCCGCCATCTGCAGAAGGTTTCCGGCGTCGGTGCGAAGACGTCGCTGGCAGTGCTGTCGGGCACCAGCGTCGACGAATTCGCGCGGCTGGTGCAGAGTGGCGACATCACGGCGTTGACGCGCATCCCCGGTATCGGCAAGAAGACCGCCGAACGGATGGTGGTCGAACTGCGCGATCGCGTCGACGGCATCGGCAGCGGCGTGCCGACGGCGATCGGTGGCGCAGTACCGGCCGATCCAATCGCCGAGGCGACCGTCGCGCTGCAGACGCTGGGCTACAAACCGGCCGAGGTTACGCGTCTCGTGCGCGACGCTTCCGCACCTGGCGACCGCGCCGAGGACATCATCCGCAAGGCCCTCAAGGCCGCCCTTCGCTGATCGCGACTGGACCCTATCTCCCATGCATGCAGAAAACGACACTTCCGGCCGTCGCGCGCGCCTGTCGGCGCTGGCCCTCGGCGCGATCGGCGTGGTCTACGGCGATCTCGGCACCAGCCCGCTCTACACGATGAAGGAAACCTTCGGCGCGCACGGCTTGCCGTTGAACGAGGCAAACGTGCTCGGCGTGTTGTCGCTGGTGTTCTGGACCTTGATGCTGGTCGTGTCGATCAAGTATGCCGGCTTCATCATGCGCGCCGACAACAAGGGCGAGGGCGGCATCATGGCGTTGACCGCGCTGGCCCAGCGCGGCGTGCGCGACAAGCCGCGGGTGCGCTGGGTCATCACGATCCTCGGCTTGTTTGGCGCGGCACTGTTCTTCGGCGACGGCGTGATCACGCCGGCGATGTCGGTACTGTCGGCGGTCGAAGGCTTGAACGTCGCGGCGCCGGGGCTGGAGCATTTCATCGTGCCGATTACCGTGGTCATCCTGCTCGGGCTGTTCTGGATCCAGAAGCGCGGCAGCGCCAAGGTCGGCGCGGTATTCGGGCCGATCATGTGCCTGTGGTTCGTCGCGCTGGCAGTGCTTGGCGTGATCCAGATTTTCGATCATCCGTACGTGTTGAAGGCGCTGTCACCGCATCATGCGGTGCATTTCTTCACGCACACCGGTTGGCCGGCGTTCTTCGCGCTGGGTTCGGTCGTGTTGTGCATCACCGGTGCCGAGGCGCTCTATGCGGACATGGGGCATTTCGGCAAGAAGCCGATCCGCGCCGCATGGTTCGGGTTCGTGATGCCGGCGTTGGTGCTGAACTATTTCGGTCAGGGCGCGCTGCTGCTGTCCAATCCAAAGGCAGTGGAGAATCCTTTCTACCTGCTCGCGCCGGACGCATTGTTGCTGCCCTTCATCGTGCTTGCGACCGTGGCGACCGTGATCGCCTCGCAGGCGGTGATCTCGGGCGCGTATTCGGTTGCCCGCGAGGCGATCCAGCTCGGCTTCCTGCCCCGCATGCGCATCTTGCATACCTCGCGCGAGACGATCGGCCAGATCTATCTGCCGTGGATCAACCGCATGCTGCTGGTGCTGACGCTGGCGGTCGTGCTCGGTTTCCGTTCCTCGAGCAATCTCGCGGCGGCCTACGGTATTGCGGTGGTCGGCACGATGACGATCGATGCGGTGCTGGTGATGATCGTGTTCCGCCGTATCTGGCACTGGAGTCGTGCCAAGGTTTGGTCGATCGGCCTGGTGTTCCTGGCTGTCGATTTCGGCTTTCTTGCCGCGAATGCCGACAAGGTCGAACACGGCGGCTGGTTTCCGCTCGTGCTCGGAACCGCGATGTTCACCGTGATGACGACGTGGCGGCGTGGCCGCGAACTGGTCATGCGCGAGGTCAAGCAGAGCGGTCTCGCGCTGGAGCCGTTCATTTCCTCGATCGTTGCGCATCCGCCGCTGCGCGTGCCCGGTACCGCGATATTCCTCACCGCGAATCAGGACAGCGTCCCGCATGCGCTGCTGCACAACCTCAAGCACAACAAGGTGCTGCACGAGCGCAACGTGATGCTGACGGTCGAGACGGTGGAGACGCCGATCGCCGAAGCGGATGAGCGTGTCTCGGTCGAATCGCTCGGCGGCAGTTTCTACAAGATGATCCTGCGCTTTGGTTTCGCCGAAGATCCGGACGTGCCGGAGACGCTGGCTGCGGTGCAGCGTTGTGGGCTGCCGTTCGACATGATGGACACCACCTTCTTCCTCAGCCGCGAGAGCATCGTCGCAACCGATCGTCCCGGCATGGCGCTGTGGCGCGACAAACTGTTCGTGTTCCTGCAACGCAATGCGATGCCGGCCACCGCGTTCTTCCGGATTCCCGGCAACCGGCTGATCGAGCTGGGAGCGCAAGTCGAGATTTGAGGAGTTCGGAGGAAGGGCGGGGAATATCAGGCGCCGCCGCTGGGTGGATGCTGAACGATTCCTGCCGCGCGGCTCTCGCGTGGCTATCTTGCGAGGCGGCAAGCCGACGATAATCCGGTAAATCCCGATTCTCCATTTCCGGCTCTGCAATGCCCGATCGCCTTACGTCAGCCAGCGCGACCCGCGACGACGATCTCGTCGAGACGACGATCCGTCCGCAGCGTCTGGCCGAGTATCTCGGTCAGCAGACCGTGCGCGAGCAGCTCGGCATCTATATCGAAGCGGCGAAGCGACGCGGCGAAGCGCTCGATCATGTGCTGATCTTCGGACCGCCTGGGCTTGGCAAGACCACGCTCTCGCACGTGATCGCGAACGAACTCGGCGTGAACCTGCGCACCACGTCGGGTCCGGTGCTGGAGCGGCCTGGCGACCTCGCGGCACTGCTGACGAACCTGCAGCCGCGCGACGTGCTGTTCGTCGACGAGATCCATCGGCTATCGCCGATCGTCGAGGAGGTGCTGTATCCGGCGCTCGAGGATTTCCAGATCGACATCATGATCGGCGAAGGCCCGGCCGCGCGCTCGATCAAGCTCGACCTGCCACCGTTCACGCTGATCGGCGCGACCACGCGCGCAGGCCTGTTGACCGCGCCGTTGCGCGACCGCTTCGGTATCGTGCAGCGGTTGGAGTTCTACAACACGCTCGAACTCACCGCGATTGTTCGGCGTGCCGCGCATATCCTCGGCATTGCCTGCGAATCGGAAGGCGCCGGCGAAATTGCACGCCGTGCGCGCGGCACTCCGCGCATCGCCAACCGGCTGCTGCGGCGCGTGCGCGACTATGCCGAGGTCAAGGCCAACGGCACGATCACCGCAGCCGTCGCTGGCGCCGCGTTGGAAATGCTCAAGGTCGACCCGGAAGGTTTCGACGCGCTCGACCGCCGCCTGCTCGGAACGATCATCGACAATTTCGACGGCGGCCCGGTCGGCGTCGAATCGCTCGCTGCGGCGCTCAGCGAGGAGCGTGGCACGATCGAGGACGTGCTTGAACCGTTCCTGATCCAGCAGGGCTTCCTCGTGCGCACTGCGCGCGGGCGCATGGTGACGAACAAGGCGTACCGGCATCTCGGCCTGAAGGCGCCGCGCAAGGCCGGTGACGTGGATATGTTCGAGGCCGAGTCGGGAATGGACACCAAGGAATGATCGAACCCCGCGCTTTCGCCATTCCCGCTTTCCCATTCTCCATTCCGGTCCGCGTCTACTGGGAAGACACCGATGCGGGCGGAGTCGTCTATCATGCACGCTATCTGCATTTCCTCGAGCGGGCGCGCACCGAATGGCTGCGCACCGGCGGCCACGGCCAGCAGCAACTACGCGAACAGGCCGGCATCGTTTTCGTCGTGCATCGCATGGAACTCGCGTTCAATGCGCCGGCGCGCCTGGACGACCTGCTGATCGCGACCGTCGAGCCCGAGGATCGGCGCAGCGCCAGTTTCGTCGTGCGCCAGACGTTGTGGCGCGAACCCGAGCCGAAACCGCTGGTCGAAGCGCGTGTGCGCATCGCCTGCCTCGATGCGCAACGCTTCCGCCCGCGCCCCATTCCGGATCACCTGCTTCAAGAGATCGCCAAGACATGAATTCAGAACTCAACGTCCTCGCCCTGATCCTGGGCGCCAGCCTGCCGGTCAAGCTGGTGCTCGGCATCCTGATCGGCTTCTCGATCGCATCGTGGTTCATCATCTTCCGCAAGAAGGCGCTGATCGACCGTGCCAATGCGAGCGCCGACGACTTCGAGGAGCGTTTCTGGTCCGGCGCCGACCTGGCCGGGCTGTTCAAGGACATCACCAACAGCGGTGAGCGCGTGACTGGCAGCGGCGCGATCTTCGAAGCGGGTTTTCGCGAATTCGCGCGGCTGCGCCAGCGCCGCAGCGTCGATTCACGCGCGCTGCTCGAAGGCGCGCAGCGCGCAATGCGGGTTTCCGCGACGCGCGAGGTCGATCGTCTCGAGCAAAGCCTGGAGTTCCTCGCCAACGTCGGTTCGATCAGTCCCTACGTCGGCCTGTTCGGCACGGTGTGGGGCATCATGATCGCGTTCCAGGGTCTCGCCAACGTGAAGGAGGCGACCATCGCAATGGTCGCGCCAGGCATCTCCGAGGCGCTGATCGCAACTGCGATGGGCCTGTTCGCGGCGATCCCGGCGGTGTGGGCATACAACCGCTATTCGACCAAGCTCGAACGCATCAGCCTGCGCTACGACACCTTCGTCGAGGAGTTCTCGTCGATCCTCGCGCGCCAGGCGCATCTGGAAGACGCGCCGTGAACCCCACGTCGGGCCGGATCGCGTTGGAGTAGCCCATGCAAAGTTACGGAAGGCGCAAGCGGCGCAAGCTCAAGGCCGAAATCAACGTCGTGCCCTACATCGACGTGATGCTCGTGCTGCTGATCATCTTCATGGTGACGGCGCCGCTGCTCAATCTCGGGGTCGACATCCAGTTGCCGCAGTCAGCGGCGAAATCGATCCAGAACGACAAGGAACCCGTCATGGTCAGCGTCGATCAGGAAGGCAAGTACTTCCTGACGCTCGGCGCGTCCAAGCGCGAGCCGATCGAGGCGCCGGCGCTGGTCAACAAAATTTCAGCTTTCGTCCGCGAGAATCCGCAAGTGCCCGTGCTGGTCGCTGGCGACCAGCGCGCCGACTACGGAAAGATCTATCAGGCGATGGTGTTGCTGCAGCAGGCTGGCGTGCCCAAGGTCGGGCTGATGAGCCAGCCGGTGCAGGCGAGCGGAGCGCGCTGAGCGGATGGAGCGCGCAAACCCGATCGAGAGTTTCAGCGACAAGCTGCGCGCGTTCGGTCTGGCACTGGGACTGCACGTGGCCTGCGTGCTGGCGATGCTGATCGGCCTGTGGTGGACGCATGAAACCAAACCGGTGGTGATGCCGGGCCCGGTGATCGAAGCGACCCTGATCGGTCCGACTGCCGCACCGAAGGCGAAATCCGGCGCAGCCAAACCCGCGCCGACGCCGCCACCGAAGCCGGTGCCCTTGCCGGAGCCGCCGAAACCGGAGCCGCCAAAACCCGAACCCAAGCCGGAGCCGCAGCCCGAACCACCGAAGCCGGTAAAGCAAACGCCGACTGAAGTGCAGAAGCAGGATCAGGTCGACCGCGAAAAGATCGCCGCGATCGCCGAGCAAAAGGCCGAGCAGGAAAAGAAGGAACAGGAAGAGAAGGTCCGCCAGAAGCAGGTGCTGCTCGAAGAAGAGAAGCAGCGCAAGGTTCGCGAGGAACAACAGAAGCAGCTCGCCGATCTCAAGAAGCAACGCGAGGCGGCGGACAAGAAAGCGAAGCTGGAGCGTGAGCGCCTGGCGCAACTGGAGGATCGCAACCAGAAGAACGTCGCCGACAGCAAACCCGCGCCGGCGGCCGAACACGAGGCCGAGCAGGCGCAGACCGGCGCCGGCGGTCAAGACAACGATCTTGCGGCGCGTTATGCGGCGGCGATCCAGGTCGCGGTCACGCAGAACTGGAACCGTCCCGAAGGCGTTCCGGGTGGCATCCGTTGCACGATCCGGATCGTGCAGATCCCGGGCGGCGACGTGATCAGTGCCAACGTGGGTTCGCCCTGCAATGCCGATCCGATCACGCGCAATTCGATCGAGCAGGCGGTGATGAAGGCGGCGCCGCTGCCATACCAAGGCTACGAGAAAGTGTTCCAGCGCAACATCAATTTTCACTTCAAATACGACGGAGAGGGCGGATGACGATGTTCAAACGGATCATGGGCCGCGTGGCGCTGGTGCTGGTCGGCTGCTTCGCCGGTCATGCGGCGTTCGCGCAAGGCCTGGATATCGACATCGTGAACGGCACCGCGAGCGCGCGGCCGGTTGCGGTCGTGCCGTTCGGCTTCGAGGGTGCCAGCGTGCCGCCGGAGACGAATCCCGGTGAAATCGTTCGCGCCGATCTTGCGCGCTCTGGCCAGTTTCGCACCCTGGGCAAGAATGAAATCGTCGAGTTCCCGACGCGCGAGGCCGAGGTCAAGTTCGCGACCTGGCGCATGCTCAAGCAGGATTACCTCGTGGTCGGGCGCATGTCCGATGCCGGCGGCGGTGCGCTCCGCGTGGAGTGGGAGTTGTTCGACGTTGCACGCCAGCAACGCATCGCCGATGGCGCGATCAGCGGCCAGCGCACCGGCCTGCGCGATATCGCGCACCAGGTGGCCGACGTCGTCTACGAAAAGATCCTCGGTGTGCGCGGGGCGTTCTGGACGCGCATCGCCTACGTCACTGCAACGGGTTCCGCTCCGAACTACCAGTACGCGTTGATGGTGGCCGATTCGGACGGCTACAACCCGCAGGTGGTGGTGCGTTCGCGCGAATCGCTGATGTCGCCGGCCTGGTCCGCGGATGGCCGCAAGCTTGCCTACGTTTCGTTCGAGAGTGGCAATTCGGCCGTCTATGTGCAGGATCTTGGCACCGGCGCCCGTCAGGTCGTGTCCAGCAGCCGCGGCATCAACAGCGCGCCGGCATTCTCCCCTGACGGCAACAAGATGGCTTTGAGCCTTTCCAAGGGTGGCAATCCGGACATCTATGTGATGGACCTCGGCAGCCGCCAGCTCACCCAGGTGACGCGCCATTTCGCGATCGACACCGAGGCGAAGTGGGCTCCGGACGGCCAGAGTCTGTACTTCACGTCCGACCGTTCCGGCAAGCCGCAGATCTATCAGGTGTCGCCGAGCGGCGGCGAACCGACGCGCGTGACCTTCCAGGGGCAATACAACGCCAGTCCGAGCGTCGTCGATGCCAAAGGCATCAAGATTGCAATGGTGCAGGGCAGCGGAAACGTGTATCGTATCGCAGTCCTTGACCGGGCGACGAACCAGAACACGTTGGTATCGCCGGGCAGCCAAGATGAGCATCCCAGTTTTGCCCCGAACGGAAGCATGCTGCTGTATGCCGCGAGCGAAGGTTCGCGCGGCGTGCTGTACGCAGCTTCGGCCGACGGGCGCGTGCGGCAGAAGCTCGGGCTTGCGGAGGGCGATGTGCGGGAGCCAGTTTGGGGGCCATTCCGCCAGCGTTGATTTGATCTGCAGAACCAACGTGTCCCGCCTGACCGCGGGACATGGCGTATGAAGTTGTTTCGACCCACAAAATCCGACAAACCTGCCCAGCTGAAGGGATACACCATGAACAACGTCGTCCGTATTGCGTTTTCCGTATTGCTCGTCGCCGGCGTCGCCGCTTGTGCGAAGAAGGCCGTCAAGCCAACCGTACAGCCACCGGTGGAGACCGCTCAGACCGAGACTGCGCCGATGGACAACAGCGGCCGTTACACGCGTGACAGCCTCGATACCGATTCCTGCCTGCGCCAGCGCGTCATCTACTTCGATCTGGACAAGACCGAGATCAAGCCGGAGTTTCAGGCTCAGATGGCTTGCCACGCGGCGTACCTGAAGCAGTTCCCGGAAGCGCGCGTGACGCTGGAAGGCAATGCCGACGAGCGCGGTTCGCGCGAGTACAACCTCGGCCTCGGCGAGCGCCGTGGCAATGCCGTGCAGGGCGCGCTCAACGCGGCCGGCGGTTCGTCTTCGCAGCTGAATGTCGTCAGCTATGGCGAAGAGCGCCCGGTTTGCCGCGAGCACAATGAATCGTGCTGGTCGAAGAACCGTCGCGTCGAGATCGTCTACACCGCGAAGTAATGACGATGGCGCACCGGGTCTCGAGTGCGGTTGCAGCGGCGGCCTTCGTGGCCGCCGTTGTTGCGTTTGCGCCGACCGCCGGCGCGCAGCGCTTGTCGCTCGCCGAGCGGGTCGACAAGCTCGAACAGCAGGCCAATGGCCAAGGCCAGCAAGGTAGTGCAGTCGATCTGGTGAACCAGATCTCGGCGCTGCAGTCGCAAGTGCAGTCGCTCCAGGGCCAGGTCGAGGAGCTCAAGCACGCGCTCGACGAGGCAAGGCAGCGCAGCAAGGATCAGTACACCGATCTGGATTCGCGCATTGGCCGCCTCGAAGGCCATGGCGCGGCGCCAGCCGCTCCGGTTGGCGGGAGAAGTGGTGCCGCGCGTGATGACAATCCGCCGGATATCGATCTCGGCGCCCCCGGTGCCGCGCTGCCCAAAGCATCCACTCGCGAGCAGGCGGCCGGAGGTCTCACCGATGCCGATCGCGCAGCTATGCCGGGCAATGCCGCCGGCGACGCCGCGAATTCGCCTCCTGCTGCATCCAGCGATCCGGCCAGCGAGAGCGCCGCCTACAACGAGGCATTCGCCGCGTTGAAGGATGGTCGCTATGCCGAATCTGCGCGCCGCTTCCAGAGCTTCATCGATCAGCACCCGAGTGGCGAACTGACCGGCAACGCGTACTACTGGCTCGGCGAGTCGTACTACGTCACGCAGAATTACAAGATCGCTCAGGAATCGTTCGAGACGTTGTTGCAGCGCTATCCGAACAGCCAGAAGGCACCCGACGCGCTGCTAAAGGTCGGCTACAGCCAGTACGAGCAAAAGCAGTGGGACGCTGCCGAAGCGACCTTGAACACGGTCGTGCAGAAGTATCCCGACACCACTGTCGCGCGTCTCGCGCAAGGCAGGCTGCGCGCGTTGAAGATGGAAGCCCGCCACTGATGGCGCGTCGATGAACTCTGTCGTCGCCCACAGCCTGACGATGGGTGGCGATGCCTCCGCCGCGCAGCCCGAACAGCGCCTGCGCATCAGCGAGATCTTCCACTCCGTGCAGGGCGAGGCCGACGCGGTCGGCTGGCGGACCGTGTTCGTGCGCCTGACCGGCTGCCCGCTGCGCTGCACCTGGTGCGATACCGAATACGCATTCCACGGTGGGCAATGGCGCGCGATCGCCGACGTGCTCGCCGAAGTCGCCGCCCATGACGTGCGTCATGTCTGCGTCACCGGCGGCGAACCGCTCGCGCAGAAGCGCTGCCTGTCGCTGCTCACGCAACTGTGCGATGCCGGCTACGAGGTGTCGCTGGAGACCTCCGGTGCGCTCGATGTTTCCGACGTCGATCCGCGCGTGCGCAAGGTACTCGATCTCAAGGCTCCGGGATCGGGCGAGGTCGCTCGCAATCTATGGTCGAATCTCGCGCAGTTGACGCCGCGCGATCAGGTCAAGATCGTCGTCGCCGATCGCGCCGACTACGAATGGGCCGTTGAGCGTTTGCGAGAACATGCGCTCGAAACGCGCTGTCAGGTGTTGTTCTCGCCGGTGCATCGATCGATCGCGCCGCGCGACCTGGCCGAATGGATTCTTGCCGATCGCCTGCCGGTGCGCCTGCAGTTGCAATTGCACAAGCTGCTGTGGGGCGAGGAACCGGGGCGATAAGCCGGGATCCGGAATTCGGGAAACCCATTGCTCGTCGTCCCGGTGCAGGCCGGGACTCGGCAACTCCTCGCCGCATTGCCTCCTGCCAACACGCCACAAGACATCGCGCCCTCAACCCACAGTCCTAGCGCCACCATGCCCGATCAACCCCAAAAGAATGCCGTCGTCCTCGTTTCCGGCGGCATGGATTCCGCCGTCACGCTCGCGATCGCGCGCGAGCGCGGTTTCGCCTGCCACGCACTCAGCGTCGACTATGGCCAGCGACATTCGTCCGAACTGCAGGCCGCGCGTCGTATTGCGCTCGCGCTCGGCGCGAAGGCACACAAGACCGTGCGCGTCGACCTGCGCAGCATCGGCGGTTCCGCACTGACCGACGACATCGCCGTGCCTGACGATGGGGGAAGCGGCATTCCGATCACCTATGTGCCCGCGCGCAACACGATCATGTTGTCGGTTGCGCTCGGATGGGCCGAAGTGCTCGGTGCGCAGGAAATCCATTGCGGCGTCAACGCGGTCGACTACTCCGGCTATCCCGATTGCCGCCCCGCCTTCGTCGCGGCATTCGAACAGTTGGCCAATCTGGCGACCAAGGCCGGCATCGAAGGCAGGCGGCTTACCGTCGCAGCGCCGCTGATGGCGATGAGCAAAGCCGACATCGTGCGCGAAGGCCTGCGTCTTGGCATCGACTTCGCCGCGACGGTTTCCTGTTATCAAGCCGACGACGACGGCCGCGCCTGCGGACACTGCGATGCCTGCCGCCTGCGCGCCGATGGATTTCGTGCTGCCGGCGTTGCCGATCCGACACGCTACCGCTGAGGCGATTGGACAGGTAGAATTCGCGCCCCTCTGCGCGCCACGCGATCGTCGCGCGCAAATCCCCGGTTTCGGGCCGTTAGCTCAGCGGTAGAGCAGTGGACTTTTAATCCATTGGTCGATGGTTCGATCCCATCACGGCCCATATCTCTCAATTGCACATCAAGCGTATGTCGCCGTGCGTCGTGTCCGTAGCGACGGAGCAGGCGATGCACGCAGGGCGTTCGCAGCGGTATGACGGAGATATGTCTCCGGCTTTCCCATCTCGCCGCCGCGTATCGCGACGGACGATCGATCACGCGCTGTCCGGCGGCCCGCTGCCGATCATGTCGTCCTGCATCCGCTTGAGGTCTTTCCAGCGGTTCTCCGCGGCCAGCGATGCCTGTTGTGCCCACGTGTCCGGATTGGCGAGGCGGAAGCTCGGGCCGCCCCGTTCGAGGATGTCGAGCATGTCGTCGACACCGAGGCAGGCGATCTGAACGAGGCTGGAGACGCCGCTCGCGCGAAACAGCTCTTCGATCTTCGGGCCGATGCCTTCGATCACGGTGAGGTCGTCGGCGTGTTTCATGTTGAAGCCGGCGGCGCGCGCCGCACCGACATCGATGATGCGCGACGAGGCGACCACGTCCGGCGAATCGGCTGCTATCTCGGAAGTGCGCGTCGTCGCGATGGTCGATGAGGCGGGTGCTGCCGTGACCGGTGGCGCCGCTACAGCAGCAGGCTTCCTGCGAGCAAAGCCGAATACCAGCCAGCCGGATAGCCAGCCGACGCCCAGCCCCAGCACGAACCACAGCAAGCGCTCGCCGATCGGATTCATCGTGTCGTCCTCGCGTTGTTGACCACGTCTGGCGGCCCGAGCCTACCACTGCAGCCATTCGCTCGACGTCAAGACGCGTGGCGGCACGCACGCAGACGGATGGCGATGCCCGTTCGAGGCGCGGCAGCTACACTTGCGGCCATGAACCTGCTCGCGCTCGAGACTGCCACCGAAACCTGTTCCGCCGCGCTGTTGAGCGGCGACCGCCTTGTCGCGCGCAGCGAATTCGCACCGCGCCGCCATGCCGAGTTGCTGCTGTCGATGTGCGACGACGTGCTGGCCGAGGCGGGTCTCGCGCGCCGTGCGCTCGACGCGATCGCGGTCGGTTGTGGGCCGGGCGCGTTCACCGGCGTCCGGCTTGCCATTTCAGCCGCGCAAGGCATCGCGCTGGCGCTGGATATCCCGGTTGTGCCGGTGTCGTCGCTGGCGGCTCTGGCGATGCAGGCGCCGGAAGACGATGCCGCGATCCTCGCCGTGATCGATGCGCGCATGGGCGAGATCTATGCCGGCACGTTCCGACGCGGCGACGACGGGCTGGTCGTACCGATCGGCGCGGAATCGGTGAGTGTCGCGGATGCGCTGGTGTTGCCCGCGGCGGCATCGTGGAACGTGATCGGCAGCGGCTGGGCGACTTACGCCGATGCGCTCGCCGCGCGCTTGCCGGCGCCACCGCGCTGGGCCGATGGCGAACGCTATCCGCTTGCCGTCGATGTCGCTTGCCTCGCGGCGCCGCTGGCGCGTGCGGGCCTTGGCGTCGCGCCGGAACAGGCGTTGCCGGTGTACCTGCGCGACAAGGTGGCGTTGACGTTGGCGGAGCAGCGCGATCGACCGCGCTGAGTCGATCAACTCGACCTGGCTCGCAGCCGCAGACGGTTCAGTAGCGTAGGCCAATTCTTCGCCGAAAGCGTCGGCTTCTCGATCAGGTGCCAGGAAACAAAGCCGAGCGCGATGGCAAGCGGCAGGCTGAGTGCCGCATTCATCAGTGGCGTGGCCGCAGGCATGTGATATGCAATCACCTGCTGCATCGGGAATCCCCACAGGTACATGCCGTACGAGCAGTCCTCTACGCGATTGAAACCGTGCCAAGGCAGGCGATAAGCGAACCAGAATACAAAGCCCGCCTCGGCAAGTGCGAAGGCGATCGGGTACGCCGCCGTGTCATGGAGAACCCAACAGGCGGCCACGAGCAGCGCAACCAGAACGCCGCTCGCCGGAATCCAGGCGCGATGGACGTAGCAGAGCACGCCGACCGCGAACATCGCGCCGAGGCGCAGGAAACTCTGGATCGGCAGCAGCGGGATACGGTCAGGCATCGTCCATCCGGCCAGCAGCAACGCGATGATCACCAACGTCGCGATGCTGCGTCGGAACAGAAGGCCGAGTGCGCCGATGACGGTCAGCCACAGGTACATGCGGACTTCGACCGGCAATGTCCATATCGACCCGTTGACCGTGCTGCGCCGTGGGTTGTCGACGAATACCCCAGGCAGGTCCCAGTGCAGGTCCGTACCGAACTTCATGTTCGTCAGTACATAGCCCCGTGTATCCGGGTGATGCAGGTATTCGGACAGCGGCAGCTGGCTGTAGATCGCACCGAGCACGAACGCGCTCAGGATCATGCAGACCGCGTAGGCGGGCACCAGCCGCAACGCGCGCGCCCAGACGAAGGCGATGACATTCCTTCGGCGCAGGAAGCTTCCGGTGACGAGGAACCCGCTGATCACGAAAAACAGGTCGACGCCGATCGTTCCGGAATAACTCTTCCAGCCCATCCGCGTGAAGATGTCGGACGCTTCGGGCGCATGCACGGCCATGGCATAGCCGTGGCCGTAGATCACCATCGCGGCAGCGAGAAATCGCAGCAGCAGGAAGTTGTCCCGCTTTTGTGCGAGGCCGTCGGCGAGGGTAAACCAGCGCTGTTTGCGCTGGGCTGTCGAGGCGTCACTGTAGCTGCCGAGATCCATCCGCGATGCTTCCGTGACTTCCATCTGCGAGGCATCCGGGTGGGGGGGCATTTGGTTTCCGGAAATCCCGTTCATCGCGTTCTTTCGAGTACAAGTTCGAATGCCTGCCCGTCTTCGTGGCTGGCGTCCCAATGCGTGACGCGAAGATCGTGGCGATGCGCGACCTGTTTGAACCAAGCGCGCGAGAAGTAGGTGACGTGCGCAGGCACGTGCAGATATGAATAGGTACGCCACTTGCCGATGCCGTCCCCCGGCTTCCAGTCATTCGGGCGGAACGGTGCGGTGATGAACAGTTTTCCGCCGGAGACGAGGCGCGCCGACACCTCGCCGAGCATGGCTTCCGGATCGACCAGATGCTCGATGACATGGGTCATCGACGCGAGTCGGAAGCGTTCCGTGCTGTCGAGTGTGGCGAGGGCGCCCACGTGATAATGATCGACCCAGGTGCAAACCGAGGCGCATTCAGCGCTGACATCCTGGGCCATCGTCGTTACCCCCGGCTCGACCTGTTTGCAGGCCCGCGCAACCCAGGCGAGACCGGCGCCGATTTCGAGCATGCGCTCCCCCGGTGCTGGCAGCAGGTCAAGTTTGCGCACGGCACCGGCGTAGTAATCGAGGGTGCGTGCGACGCGATCGGGGTCGGTGTAGTGCGCATCGGTGAACTGCTCGGCTTCTTCATACAGCGCGCGCAGATCGCCCCGCGTAGGCGGTGGATCGAGGTAGACGACGTCACAGCGCGCGCAATGGACGAGTTCGAAGCGCTGAGTGTGGAACGAGCCCGGCTGGGTCGGAGCGACATCGCCGAGTCGATTTAGTCGCGCGCGATGCCCGCAGGTGCGACAACGCGGCCCAATGAGACGATCGAGCAGCATCGGATGGTCAGGATTCAGGGGAGTTCGCATGATGCCATGGGGCATGTGTCAGGTCGTTGCCGTCCTTTGCAATGCGCCAGGCAGGAGAGGGCTGGCTTGCGCAAGGTCACTCGCCGCCTTGTGCGGACAACGCTGCCGCAGGTATCAGCCTGCCGCTCGGCTTCATCAATTGGGTTGGAGGTTCCTGTGGCTTCGCATCGTGTTGGATGACCTTCACCCGCTCGGCCAGCGGTACGCGGTGATAGCTCGGAATCGCATGGAGAAGACGTCGGACGACGAAGTCATCGCTGGATTGCATGGCGCGGATTCGCAACGGCGCGTCGGCCGTCGCGGTGACCAGCAGCGGTTGCAGGTCGGCATAGAGATGTTGCTGCATGCTGCCGATGTGCAGCATCCGATGGCCGACATACAGGCCGTGGCTGATCACCAGGACGATCGGGAGAGCCAGCAGGCACTTCGCCCAGGACTTCATCTGCCGTGCGGTGACTGCGAGATAGGCGCACGCGAATGCGGTGGCGACGTAGGCGTAGATGTTCGAGTGGCTGTCCAGGATCAGAATCGGTCCGAGAAACGCAGCCCAGCCGAGCGCGAGGAAAAAGCATCTGCGCAGGCCCGTGCTCGCGACCGCTGCTATCACCATGGAGGCTGCCAGTAGCGGCAGCGCGATCGCGCTGAGGCGATGGATATCGAAGCCTGCGATCTCGAAGCCATGCCGGTAGAACGGGAACAGCGAGTACTCGGTCAGCCTCGTCGGGATGTTGGCAAGGTTCCACGTATAGCCGCCGGGCAAGCGGGGCGCGAACAGGATGACGCCCACGCGCAGGATCAGGTAGACCGCCACGACGCATGCGCTGGTAGCGACCGGAACGAACACGCGTCGATGCCGGATGGGCCACGCGCAAAGCAACAGCAGCGGGAACGTGACGGCCGCTTCCTTGCTGAGCAGCGCCAGCGTCGTCAGGACGGCAATCGGAGCCGCATCCTTGGCGTATTCGGAAAAGGAAGCGCTGTCGGCCTTTCTTGCCCTGCAGAGCCACACGACGCCGAGCAGCGCGAACATCAGAAACAGCAGGTCTGCCAGCGTGCCTATCCATGCATGCGTGTAGACGACATATGGCGACAGCAGGAAGACGATCGCCGCACTGCCGGCATGGACTGGCAGTGCGCCCAGTCGCAGTGCGCATGAGCGCAGAAGGCAGGCATTGCAGAGGCCGATCAGTACCCATGTCGCGTGCATGGCCATCGGCACATAGCCGAACAGATGGGCGAACGCCAGCCACAGGTTGAAGGTCAGCGGCCGATACTGGAATGCATCCAACGCGCCCAACGCGACCCACGGCACCTGCTGCCAGGTATCGGTATCGCTCAGCCAGAGCCATTGCAGCTCGTCATGGTTGAAGTAGCCGCGATTCAGGACCAGCGGAAGCTGAAGCAGCACCGCAACAAACAGAAACAGGGCGAAAGCCCGGCGACGATCCTGCGCGACGTTCGGCATGGCGATTCCTGTTCCATCAGGGGCGCCATGGGCGGGCAGCCCGGCGTTGTGCGGTGTACGACTGGTCGATGATTAGTGAAGTTCCGCAGGAGGCTGGCTGGTATCCGCAGGCTGAGCGTACAAGCCGGATTCAATCTGCGGCAGCAACCACTGCGTGAAGCGTTCGCGCCCGCTCGCATTCTGATGGTAGAAGTCGAAGAACATGTTGCAGTCGCCGGCGACATCGGTATCGAAGAATGCGGTTGCGTCGATCAGGCGGATGCGGCCTTCCGCGACGAGCGGCTGCAGGATCGACAGTGCCCATTCGTGCAGTCCGTGACCGAGCAGGTCGCGCGTCCAGATGCGCGGCATCGGCATCAGAACGACCACCGGCGGTTGCGGCCAGCGTGTCGCGCGCAGTTGTTGCTGGACCAGGTCGCGCGTCTTGCGCATGAAATCGGGTAGCGGGTTCTGTTGCGCCATCGCGCTGAAATCCGCGCGATTCGCGGCGAAGCCGCGCAGCTCCTTGCACTGGCGCTTGAGGCCGTCCTGCGCCGGATCGGTCGACGCTTCCACTTTGTCGCAGGCAGCCAGCGTGTCGACGCCGAATGCACACATGTCGCCGTGTGATTCCGGGTTGTTGAACAGATATTCCGGCGAATCGCGATTGGCGCCCCACCACGTTATCGAACGCCACCGTGCCAGCGGATTGCGCACAAGCTCCTGGATATCCGTGCGCCATTCGAACAGCGCCGAGTAATCTCCATACGTGGAGATGTCGCCACGGTTGAACGGCACGTGTTCGGTGATCCATGGAATGTCGGCGAAACGCCGGAACGGTTGCACGATACCGAGCTCGTAGCTGCCGTTGCCGGGCGCGGAGAGGTCGCCGATCGACAGCGCGACGATGCCGCCGCGCACTTCCGGTTGCTCATCTTCGAGCCAGCGCGTGAGGATGCCGACCGTCATCCAGTGTGATCCGGGCATCGAAAGGTTCGCATGCACGCGGCCGGATCGCTTCGCGGCAGCGGCGAGCATGGCGTGGTCGAGACCGTATTCCGGGCGCGAGCTGCCGAGTGTCACGTAGTCGATGCGCGGCAGCGACGGGTCGCGCAGCATCCGCTTCAGGCGCACGCTGGTGCCGGCATGGCTCGCCGGTTGCGCCATCGGTTCCCAGACGCCCAACGCGAACACCGCGTCGAGCAGCACGACAAGCGCGAGTGGGGCGATGAGGATGAGCAGCTTGCGCAACATGGTCAGAACTGGAAGTAGATGAACGGCGCGGTCTGCGCCGGCGCGAACACGATCACCGCGACGATCGCGGCGGTGATCGCGAGTGCGAACAGCGGTCCGCGATCCTCGGCGAGGCGATCCTTGTAATGCAGCCACGCACCGAGCCATTGCGCGACGAGCAAGGCGCCGATCAGCAGCGCGGTGCCGCCGTGCGCATCGGTTTTGAAGGCTGTCAGTGACGGCTGTGCGAGGTTGGCGAGCATCGCGTGGCTCTGCGAAAAGTCGCGCGCGCGGAAGAACACCCAGGCGAGGCAGACGAGATGGAAGGTCACGAGTACGCGCAACGCGCGCGCACCGAGGTTGTCGGCATTCCACCAGCGCAGCCGCCCGAGCACGGCGCGCTCGAACGCGAGATAGCCGCCGTGCAATCCGCCCCAGATCACGAAGTTCCAGCTCGCGCCGTGCCACAGGCCACCGAGCAGCATCGTCATCATCAGGTTCGCGTAGGTGCGTACGTCGCCTTTGCGGTTGCCGCCGAGCGGGATGTACAGGTAGTCGCGCAGCCAGCGCGACAAGGTCATGTGCCAGCGCCGCCAGAAGTCCTGGATGCTTTGCGCCGCATACGGGTAGTTGAAGTTCTTCGGGAAGCGGATGCCGAGCAGCAGCGCGCAGCCGATCGCGATGTCGGTGTAGCCGGAGAAATCGCAATAGATCTGGAATGCGAACGCGTACACCGCGAACAGGCTGTCCCAGAAGCCGTGGCTGGCTGGTGCGTTGAATACTGGATCGGCAATCAGCGCGAGATTGTCGGCGAACACCATTTTCTTGACGTAGCCGAATGCGATCAGCACGAGCGCGCGCTTGACGTCGGCGAAGTCGACGCGCTGCTCGCCATCGAGTTCGGCGAGGAACTCGCGCGCACGCACGATCGGTCCGGCTTCGATCTGCGGGAAGAACGCGACCGCGAGCGCATAGTCGAGCAGGTTCTTGCGCGGCGGAAGTTCGCCGCGATAGACGTCGATCGTGTAGGACAGGCTCTGGAACGTGTAGAACGAGATGCCGACCGGCAGCAGCAGGTCGATCGGCGTGATGTGCCATGCGCTGCCGGCCACGGCCGCACCGGCATTGAAGGTGTCGATCAGCCAGTTCGCATATTTGAATATTGCGAGGAAGCCAAGGTTGATGATCACGCTGAGCACGACCAGCCGGCGCGGATGCGCGGTGCGCGGCATGCGCAGGCCGATCAGGTAGTCGACGATCGTCGAGAACCAGACCAGGAACAGGTAGTGCCATTCCCACTGGCCGTAGAAGTAGTAGCTGGCCGCAAGCAGCATCAGCTTCTGCGCCACCGGCCAGCGCCGCAGCGGCTGGTTCAGCGCGAGTACGACAATGAAGAAGACGATGAAATGGACGGAGTTGAACAGCATCGGCGGCCTGCGTCAGCGAACGGTCGCGGAAACGCGCTGCGCGAGGGAGTCCGATGGCGTGCCGGATGCGCGGAGAAGATTGGGCATGCGCGGATGATACAGCGCAGGTCGTTTCACGAACTGCCGATCGGCTGACGGAGCCTCGGCGGCCCGACGCGCTCGTATAATCCGCCCTTTTCGCCGATGGACTGCCCGTGTCGATCAACCAAGACATTCTCCAGCGGGCCGACGCGATCGCGCAGGCGTTCTCGGCGGCACGACCATTCCGGCATGTGGCCATCCCGGATTTCCTCGATCGATCCCTGTGCGAGCGATTGCTCGCGGATTTCCCGAGCTTCGAGGCGCGCCACGCGCTGAACGAAATGGGCGAGGTCGGCGGCAAGGCCGTGCGCATGGACGTGCGCGATATCTCCGCTGCCTACGGCGAGTTGGATCGCTACCTGCAGACGCCGGAGTTTCTCGGTTTCGTTTCGCGCGTGACCGGCATCCCGGATCTGCTTTACGACCCCGACTACATCGGCGGGGGCACGCACGAGAATCGCGATGGCCAAGGACTCGATGCGCACGTCGACTTCAACTATCACCCGCGCACGAAGGCGCATCGTCGCCTGAACCTGATCGTGTATCTCAACCCGCGCTGGGACTCGACCTGGGGCGGCGAGCTGGAGTTGCATTCCGATCCGTGGAACGCCGCGGCCGATCGCGTCGAGTGCATATCGCCGCTGTTCAATCTCTGCGCGATCTTCGAGACGACCGAGTCGTCGTGGCACGGCTTTTCGCAGATCACTCTGCCGGTCGACGCGGCGCAGTTGTCGCGCAAGTCGTTCGCGATCTACCTGTACACGCGCGAGCGTCCGGCCGCACAGACGGCGCCGCCGCACGCGACGATCTACGTGCCTGAGTCGATGCCGACCGGAATCGCGGCGGGACACGTGCTCGACGACGGCGCCGTGGGCGACTTGACGCGCCGCTTCAGCCGCCTGCGCACGCAGTTGCGCTATCTCTACGATCGCGAGAAGCAGTTTGGCGCGCAGATCGTCGCGCTCGAACATGCGCTGGCGGACGCGCGCGGCGCGCAGCGGCTGGAATTGCAGGGCTACGCGACGCAACCGCAGGGTGCACAGGGCCTCTGGCCGGATGGTTGGGCCGGCATCGAGGTCGCGGCGCGCTTCGTGCCGACGAAGCCAACCAGTGGGCTGGAACTCGAACTCTGGTCGCCGCCGCAAATCGGAGCTGACCCGCAGGTGCGGATCGAACTGGCCGGCAAGAGTTTTACGCAGTCGTTGCGGGCAGGCGCGCTCACGCGCGTGTCGCTGCCGCTGCGCGCGCGCGAAGGCGAGGATGTTGCGCTGAACCTGCGCGCGGACCGCACGTGGACGCCGGCGGCGGATGGCAACTCGGGCGACGAGCGCGCGCTCGCGTACCGCATCGTCAGCGTCGCGCTCAAACACTAGCGAAACAACGCGCTCGGTTCCCGCCTGCGCGGGAACAACGACGGGGCGCGTGCGTCGGTAGCGCGATGTGCTGCGATGCGTTGTTGCCGCCGTGGCTTCCTTAGCGGCGCATTCGCGCCATCGCCCGCGTCGCCAGATAGTGCAGTCGGCCGAGTTTGCCGGCGAGAAGGGCGGCGCGCAGTGCAGCGAGTTCCTTCGTCAGGTACGTGACGTCGCGATACAGCCGCAGGTTGTGCTGGTCGCGCCGCGCCAGCAGCACGCGCAGTTCTTCCACGTCCGCTTCGCTGAGCGTCGCGCCAGCGCGGAAATGTTCCGGCAGCGGGCGGTCGACGTAGATCGTCGAGTGCGTGTCGGCGAGTTCCTCGGCCGGGCGGTCCTTCGTGTAGAAATACAGTGCGATTGATTTGCGCGAGAGATCGCGGCGATCGGCCGGCAGCGCGATGCGGTTGAAGCCGTGCCACGACGATTCGGTTGTTTCGAAGACTACACAGCGGTTGAACAGCGGCACGACCAGATCGACGCGGTTGTCGCGCGAGCGCGGGTCGGAATGCAGTTCCAGTGCGCCGCCCCAGGCTGCGTCCCACACGGGGTTGAGGTAGACGATCAGGTTGAGCCGGCGATGCCAGTTCTCGCGTGGGTGGCGGTTGAAGTCGACGTGCGGGTCGAGCTCCTGGCCGTTGCGATTCTCGTGCGTGCCGCCGCCGAAGTAGTACGGATCGTAGAGCAGGCCCGGGATGCCGGTAAGGCGCCCGACCAGATCGAGAAAGGCGCGTGACTGGACCAGCGTATCGAGCTTCGCATACGGCGCGCCGAGTTCGCGGATGCGTTCGACGGTCGATTTGCCGCCGAGTTCGCCGGCTTCATTGCGCGCGTTGCCGCGTTCGAACGGCGGAAAGTTCGCCAGCAGCGCGGCGGCGTAGTCCGCAGCGAGGAAATCGTCGATGACGACATGGCGGAACGGCTCGCGGCGCGCGAACGCGGCGGCGTGGCGGTCGGCGTCGACGGTGACGCGCGCATTGATGCAATCGTCGAGGGTGATCGTGCTCATGGCGTGGATGATGCCATGCGCGAAGCCGACGGCGGCATGCGCCGGGGCGGGAATCACGGCGTGGCGACGCCGCCATGCGACGCACAATCGGCATCAGCTGTTCATTCGCTCCATCACGCGGCGTATGCGCTCGCGCGTCGGCGCCCGCAGCAGGGCCTGCGTGTGCCCGAGCAGCACGCTGCGGTCGAGCGCGTTGATGGTTTCGCGCACTTCCAGCATCGCAGCTGGGTGCATGCTGAAGTCGGTCAGGCCGAGCGCGATCAGCAGTGCGGTATAGCGTTTGTCGCCGGCCATCTCGCCGCAGAGCTTGACGCGGCGCTTGGCCCTGCGCGCGGTCGCGATCGTCTGCGCCAGCAGCTTGAGCACGGCCGGGTGCAGCGGATCGTAGAGATGGGCGAGGTGGTCGTTGTTGCGGTCGACCGCGAGCGTGTACTGGACGAGGTCGTTGGTGCCGATCGCGATGAAGTCGACCATGCGGATCATGCCCGACAGCGCGAGCGCGGCCGCCGGCACCTCGATCATCGCGCCGAGCTCGACGTTGTGCGCGATCTCGTAGCCGGCCGAGTGCAGATCGCGGATGGATTCGTTGAGCATGCGGCGCACGCCGGCCATTTCCTCGGCGGCGGTCACCATCGGCACCAATATGCGCACCGGGCCGTACGCCGATGCGCGCAGGATCGCGCGCAGCTGGATCGTCAGCACCTGCGGTTCGCGCAAGGAAAGGCGAACGCCGCGCACGCCGAGTGCGGGGTTTTCCTCGTCGTCGAGCGCGAGGCCGCTGGAGCCGGCTTTGTCGGCGCCGAGATCGAGCGTGCGGATCGTGACCGGTCGCCCCTCCATCCCAAGCACGAGATCGCGGTAGGCGAGGAACTGCTCCTCCTCGCCCGGCAGCTCCTTGCGTTGCAGGAACAGGAATTCGGTGCGATACAGGCCGACGCCGGCCGCGCCCAGCGCGCGAGCGTGGGCGACGTCGGCGGGCGATTCGGCGTTCGCATACAGCGCGATCGGCACGCCATCGCGCGTGCGCGTGTCTGCATCGCGCAGCAGCGCGAGGCGCTTGCCCTGTTGTGCGGCTTCGCGTTGCCAGACGCGGTAGCGGGCGAGGTCCTGCGCAGTCGGGTGGACGACGACTTCGCCGTGCTCGCCGTCGATCAGCACGAGGTCGTCGTCCTGGATGCGCGACAAGGCTTCGTGCGCGGCAACGATCATCGGCAGATGCAGCGATCGCGCGAGGATCGCGCTGTGCGAGACCTGGCTGCCAGAGCACAACACGACGCCGAGCACGCCGCGCTCGGCCAGCGGCACCAGCTCGGATGGCGACACCGTGTCGCTGATCAGGATCTCGCCGACGCGCGAGGCCAGCTTGCGTTCCTCGTGGCTCGATTCGCGCATCAGGCCCGCCTGCACGCGCGCGATGACGTGTTCGATGTCTTCCTTGCGACTGCGCAAGTAGGGGTCATCCATCGCCTCGAACACGGCGACGAGACGGTCGCGCTGCATCTTCAGCGCGGCGCTGGCACGATAGCGGCCGACGCGAATCAGTTCGTGCACACCCGTGGTCAGTTCGCGATCGGCCAGCATCAGGCTGTGTGCGTCGATGAATTCGGCGACTTCGCGCGCCATCGTGCCGTGCAGCTTCTCGCGCAGGACATTCAGTTCGTCGCGCGCGCTGACGATGGCGCGCTTCAGGCGATCGATCTCGGCTTCGATTTCGTCCTCGCCGAGCGGGCGCTCGTCGACCAGGTAGCGGCGCGGTTGTTCAAGGCGAGCACGGCCGAGCGCCATTCCGCGCGACGCACCACCGCCGGTCAATACGAGTCGCACGCGTCTCCTGGCCTCCGTTGCCGTTTACCGGTTGTTGCAGCCGCCACGGCGTTGCGCCGGCCGGTTGGCGACATCCTACTGCCCTTCGTCGAACTTGCGCTCGAACAGGTCGACCATCGTCGTCATCGCGGCTTCCTCGTCGGGGCCGTCGGTGCGCAGCTTGATCGGTGAGCCCAGTCCGGCAGCGAGCATCATCACGCCCATGATGCTCTTCGCGTTGACCTCCTTGCCGCGGCAAGCGATGAAGGCGCTCGACTGGAATCCGTGCAGGGCCTGCACGAGCTTGGCGGACGCGCGCGCGTGCAGGCCGAGCTTGTTGCTGATCGTGATTTCCCTTTCGAGCATGATGATCCTGTGCGGGCTGAGGGATTTGGAATCGCGGGCCGTCGGGCGGCTGTCCGGCTTGCATTCCTGCGCCCGCGGTCCCGTCATTTCAAGGGCTGTCGACGACGATGCCTCCGCGTCCGCCGTTGGCTGCCGTCTGCGCGAGTTCGTCGAGCGATTGTTCCGGATAGTTCAGGACACGCAGCAACATCGGCAGGTTCAATCCGGAGACGCAATGCATGCGGACACCGAGATCCGGCAGGCGCTGGGCGATGTTGCACGGAGTCGCGCCGTAGAGGTCGGAAAGCACCAGCACGCCGTCACCGTGGTCGAGATCTCGCGCGTTGGCCGCGGCTGTGCGCAGCATCTGCTCCGGATCCGCGTTCGCCGCGACCTCTTGCACGTCGATCGGCAGAGGCAAGCGGCCGAGCACATGTCGCGCGGCGCCGACGAGCGCAGCTCCCATCGCTTCGTGCGTCATCAGGAGCACGCCGACGGTCATGGGCGTGCCCTGCACGCGGTGATGGGTGATGAGTGATGGGTGATGGGTGAAAAGCGCGAAGGCATGCCTCGCGCGGGCAGGCGCGTGATGTTGCTCTTTCGAATCACCAATCCCGAATCACGAATCACGTCTTTCATCATTCCATCTCGCGGTGGTACGTCATCAACTGCGCATAGCGCGGGCGGAAATGTTCCGCCAATTGTTCGGCCAGGTATACGGAGCGGTGGCGACCACCGGTGCAGCCGATGCAGATCGTCACATAGCTGCGGCCGTCCGTCTCGAAGCGCGGCAGCCAGGTGTCGAGGAACGCGCCCAGGTCGGCCGCGAAGCGGGCGACGTCGGGCTGTTGGTCGAGCCATTCGCGCACCGGTGCGTCCTTGCCGGACAACGGGCGCAGCCTGGCGTCCCAGTGCGGGTTCGGCAGGCAGCGTGCGTCGAACACGAAATCGGCGTCGGTCGGCACGCCACGGCGGTAGGCGAACGACTCGAACATCAAGGTCATCGCGCCGGCGGTCAGCCCCATTTCGGTGATGACGCGGCGGCGCAACTGGTGCACGTTGATATCGCTGGTGTCGATGACGCGGTCGGCGATCGCCAGCATCGGTTTCAGCAGGCGGCGTTCCTCGGCAATCGCGCCAGCGAGGCCGATGCCGCTGACCGACAGCGGGTGGCGCCGCCGCGTTTCGGAATAGCGCTTGATCAGCACCTCGTCGCGCGTGTCGAGGAACACCAGCCGGTAGCTGATGTTCGACTGCGCGAGCTCGGCGAGGATCGCCGGCAGGCGATTGAGGTTTTCGGCCGGGTTGCGCACGTCGACGCCGACGGCAAGCTTGTGCCGCACGCCGTTCGGGCCATGCGAGATCGCCTGAACGAACGCCGGCATCAGTGCGGCCGGCAGGTTGTCGACGCAGTAGTAGCCGAGGTCTTCGAGCGTGCGCAGGGCAACCGTCTTTCCGGAACCGGACAGGCCGCTGACAATGGTCAGCTGGTCGGGTTCGACGGCGATTCCCGCCGCGTGTTCGGAGCTGTCTACCATGGCGGCAGGCGGCGCATCTGATGCGCCTGGCGGTCGATGAAAGTCTGGGCCGGGTCGAAACCCTTGGTCTTGAGCATGTGGCTGCGCACGGCGGCCTCGGCGAGCACTGCGATATTGCGGCCGGGGGCGACCGGAATGATGATCTGCGGCACCTGCACGTCGAGGATCTCGCGATAGCCGACGTCGCCGGTCAGGCGAATCATCGCATCGCCCGGCGCATCGAGCTTCTGCGGTTTCAGATGCACGATCAGGCGCAGGTATTTGGACGGCTTTACTGCTGTCTGGCCGAACATGTCGCGCACGTTGAGCACGCCGAGTCCACGCACTTCGAGCAGGTCGCGCAGCATGTCGGGACAGTTGCCGTCGATCACGTCGGGTGCGATCAGCGTGAATTCCGGCGCGTCGTCGGCGACCAGACGGTGGCCGCGCGTGATCAGTTCCAGCGCGAGTTCGCTTTTGCCAGTACCGCTTTCGCCGGTGATCAGCACGCCGATCGAGTAGATTTCCATCAGCACGCCGTGCAGGGTGAGTTGGCGCGCAAGCGAGCGGGCGAGCTGGTATTGCAGATAAGTCAGCAGCTCGTGGCCGCGCTTGGGGCTGTGCCAGAGCGGCGTGTTCGATTCCTCGGCGGCCTGGCGCAAGTCGGCCGGCACAGCCTGGTCCTTGGTCACCAGCAGCGCGGTCGGGTGATACGCGACGATCTTCTCGACCGTTTCCCAGCGCTGGCGCGAATCGAGGCTGTCGAGGTAGTTGAGTTCCTCGGTGCCGATGATCTGCACCTTGTTCGGATAGATGATGTTGAGGTAGCCGACCAGCGACGGCCGCCGCTCCTGCGTGTCGCCGGTCTCGATCGCGCGGCTCTCGCCGCGCTGGCCGGCCACCCAGCGCAGCGCAAGGCGCTCGCCGACGGCATCGAAAAGCTGGCGGGCGGTCAGGCGGTCCATCGGAGTCGGGGCTGGGGGCTGGAGACCACGGGCGACGGTTGCAGAGATGCTGGGAGAGAACCTGCGCAGTGTACGGGGAGACGGCGTCGGCGTCACACCGATCGCCCGCTGCCGCGATGGGGCCCGGCGCGCAAAGGCAGTGCCGCGGTGCGTGGCGCGTCGTGAAAGTGGCGCGTCGCGTCAGTCGCCGGTCTTGAGACTGTCCCGCAGAAGTTGGTGCAGCGCCGTCGCATCCGGCGCGGCGCGCAGTGCAGTGGTGATGGCGGTGTCGGAAAACAGCTCGGCCAGCTCGGCCAGCAGGCGCAGGTGCTGGTCGGTGAAATGCGCCGGGACGATCAGCGCGGCAACCAGGTCGACTTTGCGACCGTCGTCGGCACCGAAGTCGACTGCATCGGCGAGCCGCACAAAAGCGGCGCGCGCCTCGCCGATTGCGGGACTTCGGCCGTGCGGAATCGCCACGCCGAGACCGAGCCCGGTGCTGCCGAGGCGTTCGCGCGCGGCAATCGCATCGCGTACGACGGAGACGTCGCCAGCTTCGCCGAGCAGTTCGGCGAGCTGGCCGACGAGTTCGGCCTTGTCGCGGGCGACAAGGCCGGTCCGTACCCGCGCTGCGGGCAGCAAATCAAGAAAGCGCATGGCGGGTACGGGATCTCGCGCGAAAGAATCAACGGTCAACTATAGCGAGCCGAACGTACCGCCTCGGCGTGGTGGTCGCTGCGCTTTTCCTTGTGCTTGCGCAGTTGCGTTTCGACCTTGTCGACCAGTACGTCGATTGCTGCGTACATGTCGACTGCGGTCGCATCCGCGTGGAGGGTTTTGCCGGAAAGCAGCAAGGTGATCTCGGCCTTGTGCAGGAGTCTCTCGACACTGAGCACGATGGTGACTTCATGCAGCTGGTCGAACAAGCGCGTGACGCGCTCGAACTTGCCCACGGCGTAGTCGTGCAGCGCGGCAGTGACTTCGACCTGATGACCTTTGACGTTGATCTGCATGATTGACTCCTTCTGATGGGACCCGGATATGGCCGGCCCCGGTTTGAATGCCCGCTGCGTGGATGCAGGGACTCCAATGCTTTCGACAAACAATCGCTGGCGGCGTTCCCTCCGGCCGCTTGCGCGGCTGATCGTGGTGGTGCATGGAGTCGCACGCAGGGCGGACATCAGCCGAGCCTGCTGCGATCGTTGGATGAAGGAATATTGAGCGCTTCGCGGTACTTCGCGACCGTGCGCCGCGCGACGTTGATGCCGCGCCGGTTCAGCTCGGCTGCCAACCCTTGATCGGATAGCGGGCGGATCGCCTGCTCCTCGCCGATGAGCTTCTTGATCATCGCCTGGATCGCGGTGGCCGATGCCGCGCCGCCATCGACGGTGGAAACGCCGCTGGAGAAGAAATACTTGAACTCGAACGTGCCGCGCGGCGTATGCAGGAACTTGCGCGTGGTCACGCGGCTGACCGTCGACTCGTGCATGCCGATTTCGTCGGCGACGTCCTTGAGCACCAGCGGGCGCATCGCTTCGGCACCGAATTCAAGGAATGCTTCCTGCGCGCGCACGATCGAGGTGGCGACTTTCAGCATCGTCTCCGCCCGTGTCTTCAGGCTCTTGATCAGCCAGCGCGCTTCCTGCAACTGGCCCTTCAGGTAATTCGCGTCGTCGCGGCGCGCTTTCGCGATCAGCCCGGCGTAATGCTCGTTGATGCCCAGGCGCGGCTGGCAGCCCGGTGCGAGCGTGACCTGCCAGCGGCCGCCGACCTTGCGCACGTATGCATCCGGCGATACGTATTCGGCCGGCGCGCTGGCGTGGCCGGCGCCGGGTTTGGGCGTGAGCGAGCGGATCAGTGCGAGCGCGACCTCGAACTCGGTCTCGGTCGAATGCAGACGCTGGCACAGGCGCGTGCGGTCCTGCCGCGCCAGCGCTTCGAGATGTTCGGCGACGAGCAGCTTGGCGAGCGCGAGGCCGGGCGTTTCCATCGCAAACACGTCGAGTTGCACGCCGAGGCATTCACGCAAGGAGCGGCTGGCCACGCCAATCGGATCGAACTGCTGCACGCGGCGGCGCACCGATTCGATTTCCGCGGTGCCGACCGCAAAGACCGGTACCAGCGCTGCGCACAGCGCCTCGTCGGTTTCGGCCAGATAGCCGTCGTCGTCGACCGCCTCGATGATCGCCGTGCCGATCGCGCGATCGCGCGCGGACATCGGCGTCAGGTTGAGCTGCCACAACAGGTGGTCGCGCAGGTCTTCGACCTCGGCGTCCTGCTGCTCCATGCCGTCTTCGTCGAGCGCCGTGCCGCGGTATTCGGTGCGGTCGAAGGTGAGATCGAGCGGCTGTTCCTCGGCCTCGGTGGAGTTGGCCTGTGCCTCGCTGGCGGCCGTTTCGGCGGCGGCGGCGATCTCCTCCGCGCTGTCGACGCCTTCGGATTCCTCGGCCTCGGCGGTTTCGCCGTCGGTCATGTCGAGCAACGGGTTGGATTCCAGCGCGGTGTTCAGCTCCAGCTCCAGCTCCAGCTGCGACAGCTGCAGCAGCCGGATCGCCTGCTGCAGCTGCGGTGTCAGCGCCAGAGACTGGCTGAGGCGGAATTGAAGAGCGGGTTTCATGCCGAAAGCGTGCCAAGTCCCGTTTGCAGCCATCCTAGCGCCAAAGGACGACGGGGGGCAGGGCTTGACGGCGTGAAAATGTGGATTGCGTCGCCGGGAATGCGCGCGGCATCCGTTGTCGTCGCCAAATCAGCGTTCCGCGGTATGGCGCGCGCGCCCCCGGCTTTTCGCCGCAGGGCCAGCTACATGCGGAATTCGTGGCCGAGGTAGACTTCGCGCACCTGCTCGTTGGCGAGGATGTCGGCCGGCGTGCCCTGCGCGAGTACGGCGCCTTCGCTCATGATGTAGGCGCGTTCGCAGATGCCTAGCGTCTCGCGCACATTGTGGTCGGTAATCAGGATGCCGATGCCGCGCGACTTGAGCTGGCGCACGATGCGCTGGATATCGATGACCGAGATCGGGTCGATACCGGCGAACGGTTCGTCGAGCAGCATGAAGCGCGGTTTCGCCGCCAGTGCGCGTGCGATCTCGACGCGGCGGCGCTCGCCGCCGGACAGGCTGACACCCTTCTGGCCGGCGATGTGGCCGATCTGCAAATCGTCGATGAGCGCGTCGAGTTCGTTCTGGCGGCCGGCGTGGTCGAGGTCGTCGCGCAATTCGAGGATCGCGAGGATGTTGTCGGCGACACTGAGGCGTCGGAACACCGAGGCTTCCTGCGGCAGATAGCCGACGCCGAGCCGCGCCCGCGCATGCATCGGCAGTGCGGTGACGTCGCGGTCGTCGATGCGGATCGTGCCGGCGTCTGCGGCGATCAGGCCGACCACCATGTAGAAGCAGGTCGTCTTGCCGGCGCCGTTCGGACCGAGCAGGCCGACGATTTCGCCCTGGTCGAGCGAGAACTCGAAGTCGCGCACGACGGCGCGACCACGGAAACTCTTGCGCAGCCCGGAAGCGGCCAGCATCAGGGTTGGCCGTCCGTTGCGCCATCCTTCTTCGCTGGCGCGGCGTCGGCCGGCTTCTGTTCGGTCGCCGTCGGCTTGGTCGCCGGCTTCTTCTTCGGCTCGAACGTCATCGTGATCGGCGTATGCGAAACGGTATCCGCGCTTTCCATCTCGCCGGTGTTCGTGTTGTAGGTCATGCGCTCGCCGTTGAACGTGCCGCGGCCCTGCTGCACGACTTTGACGCTGCCGGTCAGCACGGCGATGCCGGTGTCGCTGTCGAAGTCGATCTTGTCGGCATCGGCGGTCATCAGGCCGGCGCCGTTGTCCTGCTGCTGCTCGATATGCGCCTGCTTGCCGACCAGCACGATGCGCTGGATGCTGCCGGAAACGTCTTCGCCTTGCGCATTCTTCGCGCCGTCCGGATGCTGGTGGATCGTCGCCTCGGCTCCTTTCGCCTTCATCGAGCCTTGCACGATCTGCACGTTGCCGCGCAGGTAGGCCGAACCAGCTGCGTTCGCGCTGGCCTGCACGACCTTGGTGTAGTCCGACTTCGTCGTCATCGTCTGCTGGCGATCCGTGCTCAGCGCGAGCGCGCCGGGTGCGGCCGCGGCGAGGGCGAGCAACAGCGCAAGCCGCATCGCGCTATTTTCTGGATTTGCGCGCAGCGGTCTTGGCTTGCAGGGTCGAGTGGACATCGGACAACAGCTCCAGTGTTTTGTCATTGAGATCGCCGCGCATGCCGATTCCGCTGAGTATAGAGCCGGGTTGCGTGATCGTCGCCAGCGCGGCGGTTTCCATTTTCTTGTCCTTCGGCCAGGTCGTCAGGTCCGTGGTCACGATATCGACCGGCTTGCCGTCGTCGCCTGGTTGGCGGTGCATTTCGACATGCCCCTGCAGCTTCATGACGGTGCCTTCCTTGTTGACCCAGGCCGCGTCGGACGTGCCTTTCCAGGGATGGCCGCCGCCATCGACGAGCAGGTAATCCGGCGTCGTCACGAACACCGAGCCGTCATCGCCGCGTCGCGCCAGATGCGGGCCGCTGATCTGGAACGTGCGTTTGCCGGTGGAGTCGAGCGCGTCCATCGTGAAATCGGTCAGCGTGTAGTCCGAACGCGGCGGTCCGGCGAACGTCTGCTCGTTCGTGCGATCGCGCCCGATCCACACCAGCAGTTCCGTGCCGATCGCGACCAGCGCGAGCACGACGACGAGCAGCCAATAGCGACGATCCATCGGAAATCAGGCTTCAGCGCAGGAACGTGGCGAGTTCGGCCTCGGCCTTGCCTTGGCTCGCGAGGATCAGGTCGCTGACCTCGCGCACCGCACCGCAGCCGCCACCGAGGCGTGTGCGCCAGTGCGCGTGTTCGCGTACCCAGTGATGCGCGTTGGCGACCGCGATCGACAGGCCGACGGTCTGCATCGCAGCGAGATCGGGCAGATCGTCGCCGGTGTAGGCGACCTGGTCGCCGCCGAGCCGCAGCGCATGCAGCAGGCGTTCGAGGCAGGCGCGCTTGTCCTTCTGGTCCTGGTAGACATGGGCAACGCCGAGCTCGGCCATGCGCTCGGTGACGACGTGGCTGAGCCGCGCCGTGATGATCGCGACCTCGACGCCGTTGGCGAGCAGGCGCTTCAGGCCGAGACCGTCGTGGGCGTTGAACGCCTTCAGCTCGTGGCCGTCGGCGGTGTACCAGAGCTTGCCGTCGGTCAACACGCCGTCGACGTCGAACACGGCGAGCTTGATGCGTGATGCGCGTTCGCGGATGTCGGCTGGAAGGTCGGCTGGAAGCATGCGGTTAGCCGCCACGTGCGTCGAGTGATTCCAAGATGTGCACCAAGAAGCCCGCGAAGTTCATAAGAAAACCTATCCAGAAAAGCGCTGTAGTAATCGGGCGGAATTCAGTGGGCAGGAAAAATCCAATCGCAGTAGAACTCATGGCGACTGCAACGCCGCACAAGCCGAACTTGAGTCCCCGCCATGATTCGCGGTCGCGGCTTGACGGACGGGCGAACTTGCGCAGGTTGAATTTCCATTTCACACCACTCGTGCGCGCAACAAATCGTGGATGTTCAACGCGCCAACCACGCGATTGTCCGCATCGACCACCAACAGCGCATGAATCTTGTGCGCTTCCATCAGCTGCGCGGCTTCGACCGCCAGCTTGTCGGCGGTGATCGTCTTGGGCTGCGCGGTCATAAGGCGCGTGACCGTTGTCGTGCGCAGGTCGATGTCGTCGTCGTCGACCGCGCGGCGCAGGTCGCCGTCGGTGAACACGCCGATCAGGTGCTGCGCCTCGTCGACGATCGCGGTCATGCCGAGGCCCTTGCGGGTCATCTCGACCAGCGCCTCGGTCAACGTGACCTCGGGACCAACCGTCGGGATCTGCCCGTTCGTGTGCATGATGTCGCTGATCTTCAGCAGCAACTGGCGGCCGAGGCTGCCGGCCGGATGCGAGCGCGCGAAGTCCTCGTCGGTGAAGCCGCGCGCTTCGAGCAGCGCGATCGCCAGCGCATCGCCCATGACCAGCGCCGCGGTCGTGCTCGACGTCGGCGCCAGCCCGAGCGGGCAGGCTTCGGCCGGCACGCTGGTATCCAGGTGCACGTCGGACAATCGCGCCAGCGACGATTCCGCGTTGCCGCTCATCGCGATCAGCGGGATGCCCTGGCGCTTGATCAGCGGCAAGATCGTCAGCAGTTCGTCGGTTTCGCCGGAGTTCGACAGCGCGAGCACGACGTCCTTCTGCGTGATCATGCCGAGGTCGCCGTGGCTGGCTTCGCCCGGATGCACGAAGAACGCCGGCGTGCCGGTCGAGGCCAGGGTCGCGGCGATCTTGCGCGCAATGTGGCCGGACTTGCCCATGCCGGAAACGATGACGCGGCCCGGGCATTCGAACATCAGCTGGCAGGCGCGCAGGAAGCTCGCGTCGATGCGGCCCTGCAACGCCTCGATCGCGCGCACTTCGATCGCAATGACGGTGCGCGCGCTGCGCGCCAGCGTGTTCGCGTCGAGCAGCGGATTGCTCATGGGTCGCGCATTCGGAAGGATCTGGGCATTCATCGCTGCAAAGTACGTAAGCGGCTCGGGGAAGTCCGGAACATCATGTTTTCTGCGCTGTTGCAGGATTTTGAGTACCATGCGCCGCCTCATTGTAGCCGCTTCACCAGCGGGATTGCGCCCGCGACCAAGCCTTCAGACGGGCCGGGCGGCGCCAGCGTCGCAGCTGCGACCGATCCCGCCCCGGCTCGTGAAATCCTCGCCAACACCCGGGAAACGCAGAAAATGGACACCATCACCGTGCACAATCTGATCCAGCAGGGCATGCCCGACGCGAAAGTCGAAGTGCATGGCCCGGACGGCGTGCATTTCGAGGCGCTGGTGGTCAGCCCGGCGTTCGCCGGCAAGCTGCCGCTGGCGCGGCATCGCATGGTGTATGCGACGCTCGGCGAGCTGATGGGCGGCGCGATCCATGCGCTGTCGCTGCGGACGCTGACACCTGAAGAAGCCGCACGCAGCCAGTAGCACCAAAAAACCCCTTTGCGGGGTACAAGGGACGTGCCGCATTCCTTTTTTCATCCAGGCAAAGGAAGTTCCAGGTCCATGGATGGCGGCCACATAGAGAGAAGGTTGAATGGTGGCGCGCGGATGCTTTCTTGATCTGCGTTGAGGCGCACATCAAGCGGCGTGCCGGCAAGCCAGGAATGGCGACGCGAGAACGCACCATGGATGGTCCATTGCGAGGAGACAGCGTGGCAAAGATTGTTATCAACGGCGGGCAACCGCTCAACGGGGACGTCTGGGTATCCGGCGCGAAGAACGCGGTATTGCCGATCCTGGCCGCCTGCCTGCTCGCCGACGGACCGGTCACGATCGGCAACGTGCCGCACCTGCACGACGTGACGACGACGATGGAACTGCTCGGCCAGATGGGCGTTGAACTGGTCATCGACGAGCGCATGAAGATCCACGTCGATCCGCGCCCGGCGAAGAACTATTTCGCGCCATACGACCTCGTCAAGACGATGCGCGCGTCGATCCTCGTGCTCGGCCCGCTGGTCGCGCGGTTCGGCGAGGCGATCGTGTCGCTGCCGGGCGGCTGCGCGATCGGCTCGCGGCCGGTCGATCTGCATTTGAAGGGGCTGCAGGCGCTCGGCGCCGACGTCACTGTCGAGAACGGCTACATCAAGGCGAAAGCGAAGCGCCTGAAGGGCGCGCGCATCAACCTCGATCTCGTCACCGTGACCGGCACCGAGAACCTGATGATGGCGGCCGCGCTCGCGCACGGCACCACGGTGATCGAGAACGCGGCGCAGGAGCCGGAAGTCGTCGACCTCGCCAACTGTCTCAATGCGATGGGCGCGAAGATCGAAGGCGCGGGCACCGCGACCCTGGTCATCGAAGGCGTTGAACGCCTGTCGGGCACCAGCTATGAAGTACTGCCGGACCGCATCGAAACCGGCACGTTCCTCGTTGCCGGCGCGATCACCGGCGGCAAGGTCATGACCAAGCATGCGCGTCCGAAGACGCTCGATGCGGTGCTGGCCAAACTCGAGGACGCCGGCGCGCACATCAACACCGGCGACGACTGGATCGAACTCGACATGCGCGGCCGTCGCCCGAAGGCCGTCAACATCACGACCGCGCCGTATCCGGCGTTCCCGACCGACATGCAGGCGCAGTTCACCGCGCTCAACTGCGTCGCCGAAGGCGTCGGCATCATCACCGAAACGGTGTTCGAGAACCGCTTCATGCACGCGCTCGAGCTGCAGCGCCTCGGCGCCGACATCCAGATCGAAGGTAACGCGGCGATCATCAAGGGCGTCGAGAAGATGTCCGGCGCGCCGATGATGGCGACCGACCTGCGCGCGTCCGCGTCTCTCGTGCTGGCCGGCCTCGTCGCCAGCGGCGACACCACGATCGACCGCATCTACCACATCGATCGCGGCTACGAGAATATCGAGGAAAAGCTCGGCGGACTTGGCGCGCATATCCGCCGTTTGCCTGCCTGATGCGAAACCTGCGCGATTCCCGTGCGATCCCGCAGGTGCGGCTTCATTGTTGGTAATTCGAAAGCAAAAAGCATCGCGGCTCTATCTGCTCCAGCGGGGGCGTGCTGTTGTGGGAGGGGCTTCAGCCCCGATGCTCCTGGTGTCGTGAAGAAGAATGCTGCTGAAGACAGTTGCTTTCGAAGCGCCGCAGGCTGGGGTGCGCCAGCGAACCCAATAGTGCGCGCCCCGTGCTGGGCATCGCTGCGCTCAGTCAGGCTACCGACGGTCGGACGAAATCAGCTGCAACGTCACCGTATCGCCCTTTTTCTCGGTCTGCTCGATCTGCACCGGCAGCCAGCCCAGCGATTCGGCGAACCAGCTGCGCGCAACGCGCTTGCGGTCGGTGCCGGGTTCGCCGTCGCGCTGCATCAGCAGCGCCTTGAACTCGCCGGCCGGGACTTTCAGCGTTTCGGTCGCGCCGCGCGTGTAGCGCATGTCCTCGATGCGGTCCTTGACCGCGACCTTGTAGTCGAACGCGGTCGCGCCGTGCACGAGGTCGCTGGCGATCGCGAGCGTGACGGCCTGGCGGTCGATGAGGCCCGGCGTGGTCGCGTAGCGGAAATCGCCATCGCCCTCGCGCACGCGGACTTCGTTCGCGCTCCAGTCGAAATCGGCGTGGCGCGTACGCTTCTTGAACGCGCCGTCCTGTTTGTAGTCATAGGCGAGCGCTTCGGGCCGGCCATCCTTCCAGCGGAAGCGCGAGGTTTCGACGATGTGGATGCCGGCGATCTTGGCGAGGCCCGACGTGCCCTTCGTTTCGCTGCGCAGCGTCCAGCTGCCGTCGCCGTTGTCGCTCAGGTCGAGCGAGGTGCGACCGAGTTCGCTGCCGTTGCGCAGGGTCGCGTATTCGGCGTGGAACGGTTTGATTGCGCTGTCGGCTGCATGGGCCGGGGAGAGTGCGCAAAGATTCAGGGCGAGGGCGGTGAACAGGATTTTCATCGGGCGGAGTCCCAGCGTGGATGCCGGCGAGTGTCGCCGCGCGCGCCTGAACCGCGCTTCACGCGCGGCGCGCGAGCGTGCCGTCGGCGTCGAGGCGCAGTGGCGCAGCGAGCGGAGCGCCTTCGTGCAGCACGCCAGCATCGGTCAGCGCAATGCGACCGGCTGCGATCAATGCGACGCTGGCGACCAGCAAACGATGTTCCTTTTCCAGCAAGCGTTCGGCCAGCGCGTCCGGCGTGTCGCCAGCGCGCACGGGAATCTCCGCCTGCGCGATCGTCGGTCCGCCATCGAGTTCGGCGGTGACGAAATGCACGCTCGCGCCGTGCACGGCATCGCCCGCATCGAGCGCGCGCTGGTGCGTGTGCAGGCCGCGGTATTTCGGCAGCAGCGAGGGATGGATGTTGATGATGCGACCGGCCCACGGCGCCAACACCTCGGACGACAGGATGCGCATGAAGCCGGCCAGCACGATCAGGTCCGGCTGGCTCGCCGCGACTCGCGCGAACAACTCCGCATCGAAGGCCGCGCGTTGCGCATAGGCCTTCGGATCGAGTGCGAGCGTGGCGATGCCGACATCCTCGGCGCGGCGCAACGCATGTGCGTGCGCCTTGTCGCTCGCGACCAGCGCGATCTCGGCCGGCAAGCGACCTTCATCGCGCGCATCGATCAACGCTTGCAGATTCGAGCCGCGGCCGGAGGCGAGGACAGCGATGCGGAAGACATCGGGATGACGAGCGTTCAAGAGGGTCGACCCGCGAGCGTCGATCTCACGCGATCCGCACGCGTTCTTCGCCTTGCGCCGCCTCGATCGCGCCGATCGTCCATGCGGTCAGGCCGAGTGTTTCGAGTGCATCGAGCGTGAGGCCCACCTGACCCTGCTGCACGATCAGCACGTAGCCGATGCCGCAATTGAATGTGCGCAGCATTTCGTCGCGCGCAACGTTGCCTTCGCGCTGCAGCCAGTCGAACACCGGCGGGAGTTTCCACGCGGATCGGTCGAGCGTGATGCCGAGACCGTCCGGCACGACGCGGATGATGTTTTCCCTCAGGCCGCCGCCGGTGATGTGCGCCATGCCGTGGATCGACGGCTGCGGCCCTGGAGCCGCGGCCTGACCGCGATCGCCGGCGAGCAGTTTCAGGATTGGCTTGACGTAGATCGTGGTCGGCGCCATCAGCGCATCGGCGAGGCTGACGCCGCCGAGATCGAGGTCGAAGCCACCGTTGTCGGGCGTGATGCCCGCGCGTTCGACGATCTTGCGGATCAGCGAGTAGCCGTTCGAGTGCGGCCCGCTCGACGCGATGCCGATGATCGCATCGCCGGCCTTGATGCGCGAACCATCGATCAGCGCGGATTTCTCGACCGCGCCGACGCAGAAGCCGGCGAGATCGTACTCGCCGGGCGGATACATGTCCGGCATCTCGGCGGTTTCGCCGCCGATCAGCGCGCAGCCGGCCAGTTCGCAGCCCTTGGCGATGCCGCCGACGACGGAGACCGTGGTCTCGACATCCAGTTTGCCGGTCGCGAAATAGTCGAGGAAGAACAGCGATTCGGCGCCCTGCACGAGCACGTCGTTGACGCACATGCCGACCAGGTCGATGCCGATCGTGTCGTGGCGGCCGAGTTGCTGCGCCAGTTTCAGCTTGGTGCCGACGCCATCGGTGCCCGAGACCAGCACCGGATCGCGGTAGCGGCCGCCGAGTTCGAACAGCGCGCCGAAGCCGCCGAGTCCAGCCATGACTTCGGGGCGGAATGTGCGCCTGACTAGCGGTTTGATTCGCTCGACGACTTCGTTGCCTGCGTCGATGTCGACGCCGGCGGCACGGTAACTGAGGGCTTCTTGGTCAGTGGACATGGCAGCCGGGCGGTTCGCGGGGGCGCGAATGATAGCAAAGCGGGGATTTCGCATCGGAATCGGATGTAGCTGTCGACAGCGGCGAGAAATCGGTGGTGGGCCAGGGTGCAAACGATCGTGCACGGCGGCATCAGGCCCTAGCCCATGACTGCGCGCGCCTCTAGACTTGAGGCCACCCTGACGCAATGGATGACGAAAGTGCGATTTCCTGTCTGCTTGCGCGTGTTCGGGCTCGTCCTGCTGCTGCTCTCGTCGATGGCGCAGGCGGCGCCGGGCACGTATGTCGGCGAAGCGCCGGTCAATTCGCAGTCCGACGACGATCGCGTCGAGGCGCTGAAGGTGGCGCTGGCGAGCGTCGTCGCCGCACAGACCGGCGACAGCGCGCTGCCGGCGCGCCCGGACGTCGCCAGGGCGCTCGGCAACGCCGAACGCTATGTGCTGCAGTACCAGTATCGGCGCAATTCCGGCGACGACGCGGCGAAGATGACGCTGGTCGCGCAGTTCGACAGCGCGGCCGTCGACAAGTTGCTGCAGCGATTGGGTGTCGGCGCCAATGGTGCGGACGCAGCGGCGCAAACCGAAACGCCGAGCGAGGCCACCGTATGGATCGGCGGCATCCGCAATGCCGACGACTACGCGCGCGTGATCGCCTATCTGGGCAAGAGCAACTTCGTGCGCAGCGCGCAGCCGATGCAGGCGCGCGGCGACGGCATGCTGGTGAAACTGTCGTTGGCCACCGACCTTGCGCATTTCCTCGAAGCAGTCGGCATCGAACGCACGCTCGGCATCGCCGATGCGGCAAAAGGCGAGGGAGTCGACGCGACACTCGCGCTGATTCCCTGACGAACGGCGCCGATGCTGCGCCATCTGCCCAACCTGATCACTGCGCTGCGCATCCTGCTGGTGCTGCCGCTGTGCTGGCTGATTGGCGCCGGTCGCTACAGCGATGCATTGCTGGTCGCGGCGATCGCGGGCTTGAGCGATGCCGTCGACGGCTTCCTAGCCAAGCACTTCGGCTGGCAGAGCTGGATCGGCGGCATGCTCGATCCGATCGCCGACAAATTGCTGCTGACCGCGGCGTTCATCTCGCTGGCGCTGGCAGGCGAACTGCCGTTCTGGCTCGCGGCATTGGTGGTCGGGCGCGATTTCGTCATCGTACTCGGCGCGATCGCCTACCATGCGTTGGTCGGACGTTTCGACGCGGCGCCGAGCCGCCTGTCGAAGCTGACGACCGCGATCCAGATCCTCTACGTGCTGGCCGAACTGCTGCGCCTGTCGCATTGGATCGACGTTCCCGAGTCGTTGCGTTCGGGCATGATCGCGATCACCGCAGCCTTCACGCTCGCCAGCGGCCTGCATTACGTGGTCGTGTGGGGCGCACGTGCGCGCCGCGCGCCCCGACCCCTGGACAAGAACCGATGAACGATTCCCGCGTCGACCACCGCCTCGACCTGCGCTGGCAAGCGTTGCTGCTGTTGCTGGCGATCGGCGCGATCGTCTACCTGTTGTCGCCGGTGCTGATGCCTTTCGTCGCCGCCGCGTTGTTCGCCTATCTCGCCGATCCGATCGTCGATCGCCTCGAACGCTGGATGAGCCGCGGCATCGCGGTCAGCCTCGTTTTTCTCGTCGTCACGATCGTCGTCATTGCGGTCGTGCTCGTGCTGGTGCCCTTCATCGAACGCCAGATCAGCGCGTTCCTGACCCAGTTGCCGATCTGGATCGACTGGCTGCAGACCCGCGCGGCGCCGTGGCTGGAAGCGCGTTTCGGCATCTCGCCGGACGTGCTCGATACGCAGAAGATCATCGGTGCGCTGCAGGCCAACTGGAAGGAAGCCGGCGGATTCGCCGCAACCGTGATCGGCAAGGTGTCCAAATCCGGCATGGCCGTGGTCGGCTGGACGCTGAACCTGGTCATGATCCCGGTCGTTGCGTTCTACCTGCTGCGCGACTGGGATGTGCTGGTCGAACGCATCCACGCCTTGATCCCGCGTTCGATCGAACCGGTCGTGTCGCGCCTGTCGCGTGAGTCCGACGAAGTGCTCGGCGCGTTCCTGCGCGGCCAGCTCAGCGTGATGGTCGCGCTCGGCGTGTTCTACGGTGCCGGCCTGTGGCTGGTCGGCGTCAGCGTCGGTCCGCTGATCGGCATGATCGCCGGATTGATCAGCTTCGTACCGTACCTCGGCGCGATTACCGGCGTCGTCATGGGCGTGATCGCCGCACTCGTGCAGTACCAGGACTGGTACCACGTGCTGCTCGTGCTCGGCGTGTTCGTGGTCGGGCAGACGCTGGAAGGCTATGTGCTGGTGCCGCGCCTGGTCGGCGAGAAGATCGGCCTGCATCCGGTCGCGGTGATCTTCGCGGTGCTGGCCGGCGGCGAGCTGTTCGGCTTCCTCGGCATCCTGCTCGCGCTGCCGGTCGCGTCGGTCGTCATGGTGCTGCTGCGCTACGCCTACCAGCGCTATACGCGTAGCGACCTGTACACGACGACGGCGACGGAAGAGGCGCTGATCGTCGTCGCCGGCACACCGATCGCTGAAGTTGCCGCAGCCGATGTCGTTGCCGTCGAGCGCGCTGCGCCGGACGCCGGCCCACCGTCGACAGAACCATGAGCGGACAATTGCCGCTCGCATTGCGTTGGCCGGCGCACCAGCGTTTCGAGCATTTCATTGCCGGACCGAACCGCGTCGCGATCGATCTGCTGCGCGCGCTCGCGGGTGGTACTGAATCCGCATGGCTCTACCTCGCCGGCGCCAACGGCAGCGGCCGCACGCACCTGTTGATCGCGACCTGCGCCACCGCCAGCGTCGAAGGCCGCCGCGCGCAATACCTGTCGATGGCCACGCTGGCCACGCGCCGCGCCGAGGCGATCCGCGGACTCGGCGGCAGCGATCTGCTCGCGCTCGACGATCTGGATGCGATCGCCGGCGATCGCGAGGCCGAGCATGCGTTGTTCGACCTCTACAATCGCTGTCGTGCCGAACAGACCGCGTTGCTGTTCGCCGCGAGCGCCCCGCCTGCGCAACTCGGCATCGGCCTGCCGGACCTCGTCTCGCGCCTGTCCGCCTGCACCCAGATCGCACTGAAACCGCTCGACGAAACCGAGCGCCGCACCTTGCTGCGCACGCGCGCCCGCGATCGCGGCATCGAACTCGACGAAGCGGCGCTCGACTGGCTGTTCACGCGTCGCAAGCGCGACCTCGCGACCCTGCTCGATCTGCTCGACCGCATCGACCGCGCCTCGCTCGCGGCGAAGCGGCGCGTGACGGTGCCGTTCCTGCGTACGCTGATCGATTGAGGCGCCGGGCGTGCCGACCATGCCGCATGGCACAGTTGCCGAAACTCGAGCCTCGGCTATCTTCGAGGTTTCGCAATGATCAGGGGTGCGCGAATGTACGGACGGATACTGGCCGCCATGGCGGCCATCGCAATGACGGGCGGGAGTCCAGCGGCGCACGCCGGTGACGCCTACGCGCGCGATCCGGCGCAGCCGGTCGATGCGGCATACACCGCGAAGATCGCCAAGTACACCACCGACAAGCAATTCAACACGCCGCTGACCGACTATCTGCCGGCATCGCCGACAGTGCCGACGCCGGAGAAAGTGCTGGGCGACGTCGCCGGTGCGCCGGACATGCTGCCGTATTCGGCCGATGTGTATCGCTACTTCCGCCTGCTTGCCGCGGCGTCGCCGCGCGTGCGCGTGGTCAGCGCCGGCCGCAGCGAGGAAGGCCGCGAGATGATTGCGGTCGCGGTCGCCGACGAGAAGCTGCTCGACGATCTCGATGCGAATCGCGCGCGTCTCGCGCAGCTCGCCGATCCGCGCACGCTTGGGCTCGACGATGCGAAAGCCGATGCGCTGATCGCGCAGACCACGCCGGTCTACTACATCACCGGCACGATGCATTCGACCGAAACCGGCGCGCCGACCGCGCTGATGGAGCTCGCCTACCGCCTCGCAGTCGACGACGCGCCGTACATCAAGAAGATCCGCTCGCAGGTAGTCACGCTGATCACACCGGTGGTCGAGGTCGATGGCCGCGATCGCATGGTCGACCTCTACCGCTGGCACAAGGCCAATCCCGGCAAGCAGTATCCGCGCCTGGTCTACTGGGGCCACTACGTCGCGCACGACAACAACCGTGACGCGATGGCGCTGACCCTGAACCTCAGCCGCAACGTGCTCGACACCTACCTTGGCTGGCACGCGCTGGTGCTGCACGACCTGCACGAGTCGGTGCCGTTCCTCTATGACAACACGGTCGGCGACGGCCCGTACAACGCGTGGATCGATCCGATCCTCGTCAACGAATGGCAGCAGATCGGCTGGAACAACGTCGAGCAGTTGACCAAGCTCGGCCTGCCCGGCGTGTTCACGCATGGCGGGTTCGATACCTGGAGCCCGGGCTACATGATGTTCATGGCGGCCATGCACAACGGCATCAGCCGTCTGTACGAAACCTTCGGCAACGCCGGCGCCGACACGGTCGAGCGCATCCTCTCGCCGGGCCAATACGAGCGCACCTGGTATCGCCCGAATCCGCCGCTGCCCAAAGTGCTCTGGTCGCAGCGCAACAACAACAACTACCAGCAGACCGGCCTGCTCACTGCGCTCGACTATTTCGTGCAGAACCGCGCCACGTTCATGCGCAACTTCTGGCTCAAGGGCAAGCGTTCGATCGAGAAGCCGAAGACCAACGGCCCTGCCGCCTACGTGCTGAGCGCCGACGACGCGCACAAGGGCGCGCAGGCAGAGCTGCTGCGCGTATTGCGTTTGCAGCACGTGGAGATCAGCCGCGCCGATCGTGCGTTCACCGCCGAGGTTCCGGTGCTCGACGTGAAGAAGGCGACGGGCGAGGAGAAGACCGACAAGCACGAACCCGAGCAGCCCAAGCGCATCGCGCGTCAGTTCCCGGCCGGCAGTTTCATCGTTCGCATGGACCAGCCGTATTCGCGCATCGCCGATACGCTGCTCGACCGCCAGTACTGGGCGCCCGACGATCCGCAGAAGCATCCGTACGACGACACCGGCTGGTCGCTCGGCGACAGCTTCGGCGTCGACGTCGCACGCGTCTCCGATGCGACCGTCCTCGACGTGCCCATGCAGCGCATCGAAGCGATCGATACGCCGCGTTTCGAGCCGGCGTCGCTGGGTGTCGAAGGCAAGATGCCGCGCATAGCGATCATGCACACCTGGCTGTCGACGCAGACCGAGGGCTGGTGGCGCCAGGCGCTCGACAAGCTCGGCGTGAAATACAGCTACATCAGCACGCAGGACGTTGCAAGGCAATCGAAACTGCGCGGCAAGTACGACGTGATCCTGTTCGGCCCGACCGGCGCGCGCAACTCGCGCCAGATCGTCGACGGCCTGCCGATGTACGGCAATGCACTGCCCTGGAAGAAGACCGCGCTGACGCCGAATCTCGGCCTCATCGACTCGACCGACGACATGCGTCCCGGCCTCGGCGCGAGCGGTGTCGACAACCTCAAGCGCTTTGTCGCCGACGGCGGCTTGCTCGTCACGTCCGAAGACACCGCCGAGTTCGCGATCGACATGGGTCTCGCACCGGGGGTATCGGTGACACCGACGAAGTCGCTGCGCGTCGTCGGCAGCATCCTTGGCGCGGTGCGTGTCGCCGACGACAGCCCCGTCGCACGCGGCTACGACAAGTCGTTCGCGATGTACAGCGCGGAAGGCATGTCGTTCCGAGTGAGCAACCTCGTCGGCGGCGATCATGGCCTGCCGAACGCGAAGGACTACAAGCGCCCGACGGGCCGTGGCGGCCTGCACGACGAGGACGTGCCCGAAGGCCGCGCGTTCGACGCTCCGCCGCTGCTGCCCTCCGCAAAGCCGTGGCAGGCGCTGCCGCTCAATGTCGACCAGGAGCGCAACAACCCCAACGTGATTCCGCCGGCGATGCGTCCGAAGGTGATCGTGCGCTGGGCCGACACCGACCATCTGCTGCTCTCCGGTCTGCTCGACAACGGGAAGGAAATGGCCGAGCACGCGGCCGTCGTCGATGCTCGCTATGGCCAGGGTCACGTGCTGTTGTTCGCGAACAATCCGGTCTGGCGTGGGATGACGATCGGCAACTACGCGCTGCTGCTGAACGCGATCACGCACTACGACCGACTCTGAGGGGCCCGCGTCCTTGCCTTGCGGGAGCGCACCCTGTGCGCGACCGCGTCACGTCAGCGATTGTCGAGAGGGGCGGTCGGGGTGCGCCGCTGCGTTGGTCGCCCGGTTTCCAATTGCACGCGCGGAGCAGCGCTCGCATGGGCTTCGACGAGCCCTCCGTTCGCTTCGAGCTATCGAACGGCGATCCTCGCAACCATCCGCGGGGCAACGGGCGCCGGGATATGCCGAAGCGTGTCCTGTCCTGAAGTCAGGCACGGGGCGCGCTCCGGCGTAGCCCGCTCGATTTCCAGTGGGCGATTCTGCACGCCCGGGTCAGCGGCCGATTTGGCGCATTGTGTATACAATTGGAAAGTTAATCATGGGGGGATCGTCATCGTGTCAACCATATCCGTTGTTCCGAAACACATCGCATCGCGCCTTCCGATCGCGGAGGGGCGAAGCATGCGCACGACGTTCTTTCGCGTCGCCACATCCATTCTTGTCGCGGGAGCGTCCGCGTCGGCGTGTGCCCAGTCGTTCGTAGAAAACTTCGACGACATTACCTTGCTCGCGGGCAATGGCTGGTTCATTCAGAACAACAGCACTCCAGTGGGCTCGATCAGCTGGTTCCAGGGCACTGCCACGACCGCCACCCCGACACCCGGTCCCTTCGACGCGTACAACGGGGCGGCGAATTCCTATATCGGGGTCAATTTCAACAGCACCGGGAGTACCGGCACCATCAGCAACTGGCTGATGGCGCCGAACAGAACGTTCCGCAACGGTGACGTCTTCCAGTTCTATACCCGCAAGCCGACCATTGGGGCCGGGCAGACCGACTATCCCGATCGTCTCGAAGTGCGCCTGAGCACGAACGGCGCGAGCACGAACGTGGGTACAGGTGCTACTGCGGTGGGCGACTTCACGACGCTGATGTTGTCGATCAATCCCACTCTGGTGGCCAACGTCTATCCCCAGGTGTGGACGCAATACACCATTACGATGTCCGGGCTTCCCGCGCCCACCTCGGGTCGCCTGGCGTTCCGCTATTTCGTGACCGGCGCCGGATCCCTTGGATCGTTTTCCGACTACATCGGCATCGACAACGCGGTGTACACGCCCTACGTCTGCCCCGCGCTGACGATCGATCCGACCACGCTGCCCAGCGCAAGCTGGGCCCAGCTCTACAGCCAGTCCCTCAGCCAAACCGGCGCACTCGGAGCTCCTGCTTACGCGGTGACGGCGGGTGCCCTGCCTTCCGGACTGACGCTGGCCGCGGACGGCATCATTTCCGGTACACCCACCGCCCTCGGCACCTTCAATTTCACCGTGACGGTTTCTGACGCCAGCGGTTGCGCCGGTTCCAGGTCCTACTCGATCACGGTGGCTGCCACGGTGCCCGACGCGCCCACCGGTGTCGGTGCCGTCGCGGGCGATTCGTACATCGACGTGAGCTGGGCCGACCCCGCCAACGATGGCGGCGATGCCATCTCCGGCTATACCGCCACCTGTACCGATGGCACGAACAATGTCAGCGCGCCGGGCGCCGCATCACCGATCACGGTAGCCGGGCTCGCCAACGGCACGGCCTATACCTGCACCGTGTCGGCCACTAACGGCGTGGGTTCGGGTGCTGCTTCCGCCCCCAGCAACAGCGTCACGCCGATGGGCGACCAGAGCATCACCTTCGATCCGCAAGCCGGACAGACCTACAGCCCCGGCGGGACATTTGCCATCAATCCGCCGGCGACCGCCAGTTCCGGACTCGACGTGGTCTACGGCTCGACGACACCCGACGTATGCACGGTGAGCGGAGCAACGGTTTCCATCGTTTCCGCCGGTACCTGCATGCTCACCGCCGACCAGCCGGGCAACACCGCCTGGCACGCGGCGCCGCAGGTCGAACAATCTCTCGTCATTGCCAAGGCCAACCAGACCCTCACCTTCCCGCCGCAGACCGAACCGAGCTTGTTGTTCGAGCCAGGTAGCACCTTCGCCATCGCGCCGGAGGCCAGCAGCGCCAAGCCCAATTCGGGCCGTGCCATTGCCTATGGCTCGCTCACTGCGGACGTGTGCGAAGTGAACGGCACCACGGTGACGATGGTGGCCGCCGGCGCGTGCATCATCGCGGCGAACCAGAGCGGCGACGGCAACTTCAACGCGGCGATGCAGGTGGCGACGCAGGTCATGCTGCTGGACATCATCTTCGCGGATGGATTCGAAGAGCTGCCGCCGTTGTAGGCCGCGTATCCATGCGCCGAACGCACTTCGGCGCATGCTCGACGTTCCCTCTCCCGCTTGCGGGAGAGGGAACGATGCGGGGAATCGGAACAGGACGCTTCGCTCCGACCGAAGGGCCGGCTTTCAGGTCGGTTGACAGTTCACTCCGATACGTCGAAGTGCGGCCGCTGTCATGTGAGCGCTCGCAAGGATCGCCCCTGATGCCTCGGGGCGAACGGAATGCATGGCCTGCGCTTCATGCGTGATGATCGAACGCGCGCAGTTGCGTTTCCTCGGCCTCCGCCAACTGCGCCGGCGTACCGATATTGCACCAGAAGCCGTCATGGCGTTCGCCGGAAAGGCGCGATTCGCGCATCGCACGCTGATACATGGGCAGCAGTTTGAAGCGGCCATCCGGTTCGTTCGCGACGAGTTCCGGCCGGTACACGCCGATGTTGCCGAAGGTCAGGCGTTCGCCGGCGCCTTCATCGTTGAGACGCGTGTCGTCGAGGAAGAAATCGCCGCGCGGATGGAAGTCCGGATTCGGCACCATCACGAGATGGGCGAGGCCATCGGGTTCGCGTGGCAGGCACGCGTAGTCGTAGTCGCTGACGATGTCGGCGCTGACCGCGATGAAGGGTTCGCCTCCGAGCAGTGGCAATGCGCGGCGGATACCGCCGCCGGTTTCGAGCGGTTCCGGGCCTTCGTCGCTGTAGCGGATGTGCAGGTTCCAACGTGCACCGTTGCCGAGCGCGGCCGGAAACTGTTCGGCGAGGTGCGAGACGTTGATGACGACTTCGTCGATGCCGAGCGCGGCGAGCTTTTCGAGGTGATGCTCGATCAGCAGCTTGCCGCCGATGCGCAGCAGTGGCTTGGGCGTGACATCGGTCAATGGCCGCATGCGTTCGCCGCGGCCGGCGGCAAAGATCATTGCGCGGCGGACCATCACGCCACCTCGGTTCGCGGTTGCGTGATGTCGCGCTCGCCGAGCGCGCGTTCGAGCAGTTCGGCCAGCGGCGCGAGGTCGGCGTAGCCGCGCGCGACCGTCATCACGTAGCGCCAGACCAGCGGCAGGTCGGCTAGATAGTGCGTCTTGCCGTCGCGATAGCAGAGGCGGCAGAAGATGCCGAGCACCTTGATGTGCCGTTGCAGTCCGGTCAGGTCGAACCAGCGTCGGAAACGCGCGGCATCGGTGTGCGAGTCGATCAGGCGCGCGTGCACGAGTTGCCGGCGATGGCTTTCGAGCCAGCCCTCGACACGCTCGGCATCCCATTCGATGTAGCAATCGCGCAAAAGGGAGGCAAGGTCGTAGGTAACCGGCCCGATCATTGCGCCTTGGAAGTCGATGATGCCAGGGTTGCGCAGGGTGCCATCGTGGGGGGCGACCATGAGATTGCGGCTGTGATAGTCCCGATGCATGAATGTCTGTGGTTGCCCGCGCGCGGCTGCGATCAAGCGCATGAACGCGAGTTCGATGACGTCCCATTCCTCGCAGGCGATGTCGCGGCCGAGGTGCCGGCGCAGGAACCATTCCGGCATCAGCTCCAGTTCCATCGTCAGGAACACTTCGTCGAACACCGGCAGGCCGGTCGGATCGACCTTCGTCTGCATGCGTAGCAGCGCGTCGAGTGCGTCGCCGTAGAGCGTGCCCGCGCTGGCGTCGTTCAACTCCGGTAGATAGGCGCGCGAGCCGAGGTCTTCCATCAGGATGAAGCCCTGCTCACGATCGACCGCAAACACCTCCGGCACGTGCAGACCTGCCGCCTGCAGGCGCGCGCCGATGTCGAGCCAGGGTTCGATGTTTTCCTTGTCCGGTGGCGCGTCCATGACGATGCGCGACCCTTGCGCGCTGTCGACACGCCAGTAGCTGCGGAAGCTTGCGTCGGCAGAGGCCGGTTCGATGGCAATCGCGTCGTTGCCGAGCGCGCTGGAGGTGAAGCGACGCAGCGCGGCGCTGCGGGAGGTGGTCGAGGTCACGCGGGATTCCGGGCAGGAGATTGCGTCAGTCTAGAAGAAAAGTTGCGGGCCAAGCTGCCCGCTCCGACGGAGAGCGATTGCATCCGGTCATCGTGGGAGATCGGCACACGGCGACCGATGAGGATCGCAAAGGCCGGAGATCGCCTGCGGATGGGGCGGCGCCTACAAGATCGCCCACGTGATGACACCGCAGACGACGGTCATCAGCAGCAATGCGACCAGGAAGATGACGTCGGCGAGGCGTTCGAGACGATGCATGCGCCGCATGCTGCGGGCGCGCAGCGCCCAGTAGGCGAGCAGGCAGGCGAGCATGAATAGCATCGCATCGGCGGCGAGCAGATCGTCGGCGACGGTGCCGATCCTCGTGGTTGCAACGACCACGCGGATCAGCCCGATCACGGTCAGGCACACGCCGACCAGCGCCGCGGAAGCGGTGAAGATGTGCAGGCAGAGGTCGGCTGCGAGCGTGCGCCCTTCGTCGCCGGCGAGATCGTCGTTCAGGTTCTCGGTGCGGAGCAGCATGACTTCCAATCTGACTCGCTCGGAGTCGCGGAGTTCACTGCACGATCGGTGTCGCCTCGATCAGCAGCGAAAGCGGCCGGCCACTGGCATGGTCGAGCGGTTCGAGCCAGCGTTCGATGCGGAAGCCGGCGGCGGTGATGGTCTCGGCCCAGTTGCCGAGCGTGCGGAAGTACCATGGCATCGGCGCGCGGAATTCGTCGCCGAACGTGGTGAAGGTTTCGTTGCGCCATCCATCGACATAGGCCTCGTCGCCGCAGGCTATCCACGAATGCACGGTCTGCACGAGCAGATGGCCGTCCGCTTGCAGCAAGGCATATGCCGCGCGCAGTGGTTCGCCCAGGTCTGCGCCGAGCAGCGCGAAGTTGCAGACCACCGCATCGAAGCGGCCGAATTCCGCAACGCACGCGGTGATCTCGATGTAGCTCGCGCATTCGAAGCGTGCGCCGCCGAGTTCGTTTGCGGCGGCGATCAGCTCCGGGCTGCCATCGACGCCGACCACCTCGCAGCCGTGCGCGGCGAGTGCACGTGCGAGCCAGCCTTCGCCGCAGCCGAGATCGAGCACGCGTTTCGCCCGCGTCGCCAGCACGGCGGCAACGATCGCCGCATCGGTGCCGGCGCGCCGGCTGGCGATGCGCTGCCCGCGCACAGCGTGTGTCCAAGCTGCGGCGTTCGTGCGCCAGCTCTGTTCCAGGTGCGCTTCGAGTTCGCGTTCGTCGACTGTGTTCAATGTTCGTAACGGTAGTTGATGCCGGCGCGATTGCCAGTGCTGGCGTTCTGCGCCTCGAAATTGAATCGCCGATTGAACAGGTAGCGCAACGTGATGACTTCGCCCGGCGTGAACAGGCCGACGCCGTAGCTCAGGTAGAGCTTTGGCGAGAGGTACTTGCCGACCGTGAACGCGGCGCCGCCCAGCGCGGTGTTGTCGGAGACGCCCGCATCGACGCCCATGCGCGCGCCGATGCCTTTCGCGAGCAGGTCGCCGCCAGCGCTGCCGAGCGCGCGCGCGGCGCTGCCGAGCATGTCGCCTTCGCCGCTCTTGAGGCCGGACAGCGGCTTGCCGGTGATCAGGTACGACAGCGCTTCGGACTGCTCCATCGCGGGATTGGAGAACACGGTGAGGACCGGCACCAGCGCGGTGCCGCGCACTTGCAGACCGGCGGTGATGGTGTCGTCGCCTTGGCCGCCGGAGGCGCCGAGGATCGAGCGTACGGCGCGGATATCGAGACCGGGGTTGTCGAGTGCGGTGCCGGCGAACAGCAGGCGCCCGGTTTCGATCTTCAGGTCCTGGCCGTAGGCCTTGTAGGTGCCGCCGACGTTCAGCGTGCCGGTGCCGGTGGCCGGTCGGCCCGGACGCTGGTCGATCTGCAACTGGCCGCGGACCGAGCCGTCCAGCCCCATGCCGGCGAGCTTGACGTCCCTGCCGAGCTTGACCGTGACCGCGACGATCACCGGCAGCGGCTTGCCCGGCGCCGGCTGCTCGGCATCGACGATGACGACGTCCGGCGAGGTCTTGGCGACGCCGCCACCGGGCAGTTTGGCGAGGTCGACATCGGTTTTCGGAATGCCGATGCTGCCGCCGACCCTGATGTTCTCGGCGCTGCGCTCGATCGTCAGGTCCGGCGATATCACGACCTTCGCGGCCGGGATATCGGCGGCGAGGAAGTTGTCGCCCTTGATCGTCGCCTTCAGCGGCGCGGTGGCGCCGACGCCGCCGGCGCCGGACAAGGTCAACGTGCCGTCGCCGGACTTCAGCGTGCCGTCGAGGGTGAAATGCTCGGCATCGGTCGCACGCACCGTGATGTCGCCGTCGTGCAGCTTGAGTCCGGCCGACGGCACTTCGGTTGCGAAGTCCTTCAGCGTGACTGCGCCGTTCAACTGCGGCGCGGACGTGGTGCCGGCGATCGTGTAGTTCGCCGCGAGCCGGCCTTTCATGTTGGCGACCTCGGGCGTCAGCAGCTCGACGAACGCGAGGCTGTTGAGCGCGACATCGATGCGACCCGACAGTGCTTGCGCCGCACCGGGCGCGCCGGCAAGCGTGACGTCGCCGGCGAGCTTGCCGTCGTGGTCGAGTGCGGCGCGCAGGGTCGCGTGCGTCGATTGCGGCGACAAGGTCGCATCGAGCGCAAGGCCGGTGTAGGCGAGCAAGGGCTGGTTCGCATTGTCCGGATAGGCGACGCTGCCCTTGTCCGAGGTGATCGTCGCGTTGCCGTTCAATGCGCCGTTGGCGGCACGCTGGATGTCGCCGTGGCCGGCGATGATGCCGTCGGCCTTGAATGGCGCTTCCGGCGCCGAGAGTTTCGTCAGCAGCGCGAGCGGCAGTTGCTCGATGCGGTAGCGCGCCGAGGCGGAACCGTCGGCGCCGCCGTTGCCGGAAACGCAGAGTTTCGGTCCGCCGCCGGCGAGGCAGGTTTCCGTCGCACTGAACTGCTTGCCGTTCCACGCGAGCTGCGCGGGTTGTTCGAGCGCGAGCGGCGGCGCGTCCTTGATCGCGACGTCGAGCGTCTTCAGCATGCCGTTCCAGCGGCCGTCGTCCTTGGCGCTGCCGGACAGCGCGAGCTTGAGGCCGAGCGGCGAGCCGTGTGCGTCGAGCGTCGCCTCGTGCGCCTGCAGGTTGCCGCTGCCGTCGAGGGTCACTGTGTCGAAGACGAGGTTGCCGCTGGCGAGCCTGGCCGCCTTCAGGTTCAGCGTGCCCTGCGGCGGGTCGATGCTGGCGATGTTCGCGGCGAGATCGAGCGTGCCAATCTGCGTGCCGCCGGAGGCGATCTGCGCGCCGTGCGCCTGGCCGTTCACGGCAAGCTTCGGCCATGTGCCCTGCGCACGGAACTCGCCGTTCAGCGCGCCCGCGGTGTCCGGCAACCAGTCGCCGAGCGAGGCAATCGCGAGCTTTATCGTCGCGTCGGTCTGGTTGCCGCCGCGGCCGAGCACGTCGACACGGCTCTTGCCGGAAGCGAGCGCAAGCGTGCCGTCGACGACATGGCCGGGCTTGAGTTTCAGGTCCGCGTTGCCGGAGACCGGCCGCTTGCGCAGGCTGCCGCCGAGCTTGTCGAGTTTGATCGTCGCATCCGGGCCGTTGTCGGTCAGGGTGCCGTCGGTGGCGAGGTCGAAATCGAGCGCGCCGGGCCACTCGGCCGCGAACGCGCCGGGATCGAGCCGGTTCGCCTTGGCCGTGAGTTGCCAGCCGATCGCGGGTTTCAGCTTTACCGTGCCCTGTGCGTCGAGACCGCCGTTCGCCTGCTTCAGTGCAAGACGCTTCAGTGCGATCGCTTCCGGTGTGCCGTCGAGATCGAGCGCGAGGTCGGCAAGCTGGCCGGGCGGTCCGATCGACAGCTCGCCGTCGGCGTGGAAGGTTTCGGCGCTGCCGTTTGCGCGGACCGTGCCGTGCGTCGCGAGAGTTTGTCCGGCGAGATCGGCGGGAAGCTCGACGCCTTGCCAGTCCAATGCGAGATTTGCCGACACCGGTTTCGCATCGAGCTGGATGTCGCCATTCGCAGTCAAGGTGCCGGCCGCTTCGTGGCTCTTCAGCGTCAGCGCTTCGATCTTCAGCGTCTGCCCTGCCAGCGCGTAGCGCAATGGTTCGAGCTGCACGCGATGGTCGTTGACGGCAACTTCGCCGTTCAGCGCGCCGTGATTCTTGTCGCCGGAGCCTTGCAGGTTCAGCGCGAGCGCGGTCAGCGTGGACTCTTTCTGCACGCGCTTGGGATCGAAGCGCGGCACCTCGACCTTCGCGGTCCATGGAAACTCGCTCGACTGCGTCAGCGTTGCATTGACCGTCGCCGCGGTCGGTTCGCCGAGCACGAGTTCGAGCTGCGCCTGCTTGCCATCGCCGTTCGCCTTGAGATGGCCGGCGTAGGCGACATCGCCAACCTTCCACTGGAAACTCGTCTCGCCATTGCCCGGATAGCCGGCGAGTGCAGACACCGTGCCGGAAAGATCCACCCTGCCGTCCGGCGCGCGCAGCTTCAGCGTTTTCACCAGCGCGCCGTTGCGTGTCCAGGCGCCGCCGACATCGAGGCTGTCGACCGCGAACACCGGTTTGCCATCCTGTGTGATCGCCGCCTGCTTCAGCGCAAACGCATCGAGCGCGATGTCGATCGGCGCGCGCAGCGAGAACGGCTCCGACGGCGTCTCCGGCTTCGGCGCCACCGTGGTCAATGCGACGTCGACGTGGTCGATGTCGAGACTGGTGACATGCACGCGCCTGGCAAGCAGTTCCAGCGGCTTGAGGTCGACACGCACATGGCCGACCTTCGCATCGACGCCGTTCGCGACATCGTGCCAGCGCACGCCTTCGAGCGTGAGCGGGCCGGCGAGGCGGCCGCTGGATTTCTCGACGACCAGCTTGCCGTCGGTCGCGCCGATCGCGCGCGCCAATGCGAAGCGCGCGCCGGACTCGCTGCCGAGCAGCCAGCACAACGCTGCGCCCACGATCACCAGCAGCACGGCGATTGCGATGCCGAGCCATTTCAGGAAGCGTTGCAATGCAAACCCCGAAGTCCTTCCCCTCAAGGAGAGCGCTCGGGTGGCGATGGGTTTGCCGCTGCGCCGACCATGCGAGCGGCGGTCTTTGGCGTCATGCGTGGTCATAGATCCGGCCCGATCACGATATGCAGTTCGACCGCGCTGTCGTCGGGTCCCTTGTTGAGCGGGAAGCCGAGGTCGGCGCGCACCATGCCGACCGGCGAGCGCCAGCGCACGCCGAAGCCAACGCCGGTCTTCTGCTTGTAGTCGCCGAAACTCGTGAACGCATCGCCGCTGTCGACGAAGGTCGCCACGCCCCAGTTCGGCTTGAAGTAGTACTCGTACTCGGCGCTGGCGACGAGCAGGTTCTTGCCGCCGATGACGAGGTTCTTGCAGGTCCGCTTCGGATGCGCCGCGCAGTTCGCCAGTGCGGTCGGGATTTCGTCCGCCGGCAATGGCGTGCCGACGGTCTGGAACGCGTAGCCGCGGATCGAGCGGTCGCCGCCGGCGAAGAAGCGCAGTTCCGGCGGCAGCTTGCCGAAATCGCCGGTCTGCGTCGCGCCGAACGAACCGCGCGCGATGAAGCGCGAGTTCTCGCCGAGACCGCGGATCCACTTCGCATCGGCGGTAACCTGGGCGAAGCTGGTATCGGAGAGCAGGCCTTCCTTGCCGGCGCGCGCAGCGACGGTCAGGGAATAGCCGCGGCGCACGAACATCGGATCGTCGGCCTGCTTGCGCGCGAGCGAGATTTCCGGATAGAGCAGGGTCGTGCTGCCCTTGATGTTGGCGACGTCGAAATCGCCGGTCAGGAACTTGAGGCCGAGCGTGTGTGTCCAGCCGCGCCAGATCGCCGAATCGGTCGCCGCGAGGCCGAGCGTCTTCGAAGTGCTGGTGTCGGTGTCCTCGTCGCGGTAATTCGCGCCAAAGTTCAGGCTGTGGTTGTTCGGGCCGCCGAGCGGGATCTGATACAGCGCGGAGGCGGTTTTCAGGCGTTGCGCGATGATCGTCTCGAACTTCAGCTTGTGGCCGCGCGCGTTGATCCAGCGCCGTTCGACGCCGCCGCGCACGCCGGGGCCGGTGTCGGTACCGATGAACACGCCGCCGGTGTAGATCGTTCGCTTGGCAGGCGCCAGCATGACCTTGACCGGCACGATGCCGTCGTGTGCGTTTTCGGTGTCCGGCTGCACCTGCGCGATCGAGAAATAGTCGGCGTCGATCAGGCGCTGCTGGAACGCGAGCAACTTGTCCTGCGTGTAGAAATCGCCCTCGTTCCACGGGATGTAGCGCGTCATGAACGCGTCTGGAAACTGGCCGCCCTCGAACGAGGTCGTGCCGAGGCGATAGCGCGGCCCGACCTTCCAGGCGAGGTGGATATCGGCCGTGTTGGCCGACCGCGTCACTTCGATCTGATGCGTCACCAGTTCCGCATCGAGATAGCCGCTGCCGAAAAGCGCGGCCTGCAAGGTCGCCTTGCTTCGTTCGTAAGCCGTGCTGTCGAGCGGTCGCCCCCTGGCCGGCATGAACCCGGCGACGGCCTGACGCACCGCCTTCTGGCCATCGGCGTCGCCGTCGAGACGTATGTCGAGTGTGCCGACCTTGACCGGTTCGCCGGGCGTGACGTGCAGTACGGCCACGTAGTTGCCAGAGCTTTCCTTCAGCTCGCCCTGCACCTTGGCGTTGTAATAGCCATAGGGTTCCAGCGCGGCCTGTACCTGCGCCTCGGCATGTTCGTACAGGCGTCGCGCCTGCGCCGCGGTGACGTCGCGATCACCATACTGCGCGACTTCGACCGCTGCGATGACCGCGGCTCTCAGCGGATCGTCGAGGCCGTCGACCGTGGCGCTGATATGGCCGGCCATCGCCGCGCTCGCGAACAACGAAAGCACCAATGCCGATGCCGCGCGAAGGCTGCGGGCGCCGGTTCGGCGGAACACGAATTGGCCGGCGCGGACAACCATCATGCGGTATTTATAGCAGGACTCGCCGCGGTATCACGTGAACCTGTGTGGCGATGCGTGAACCGGCGCGCGCATCGCGCTTGATCCCCCGCCATGCACGGTTCACCCGAGTCGCAGCATCGGCAACAGGCCGATCAGTCCGATCGCGATCAGGTATAGCGCGACGACGTAGTTCAGCAGGCGCGGCGCGATCAGGATCAGGATGCCGGCGATCAGCGCAAGCAAGGGCATCAGCGCGACGTGGATATGCATGGTCATCGTCCTCTCGAAGTCAGGCTGGGGAAGGTAGCAGTTTTCGATGTGCGGGCTCCACGCGATGCGCTTGCGTCGCGGTTGCCGGAGGCGGACGATGCACGCATGCACGGCGATGAAGGAAACCGGACCATGCCTTCCAGGTTAAAGACATTCTGGCATGACGCGGTGCGCCTCGGTCGCCGCATCATCGGCGTGCCCGACTACGACACCTATGTCGCGCACCTGCGCGCGCATCATCCCGAGCGCCCGATTCCGAGTTACGCGGAGTTCTTCAACGAGCGCCAGCAGGCGCGCTATCGCGGCGGTGGCGGACGCTGCTGCTGACGACAAAGCGCGACCGTCCGGCGACGTCGTTCACGCAGCTGGCAGCGGCGTCCCTGCATGCCATCCCTGCGCCTGCAACGCATCAAGCAGCGCGACGATCTTCGGCTTGACCTCGCTGCCGTGGATCGGCAGCACCAGCGTGTCGCCTTTGCGCGCCCAAGTCAGCAGGTCGCGCACGGCTTCGTATTCGTCGAGGCATTCGGCGACGTGTGGTTCGCGCACCTCGTATCGCGCGAGTTCGTCGCGCAGCAGGGCAGGCACGTCGCCGGGTGCGCGACCACGCAGCATGCCGCCGATGTCCTTCAACACGACGAAATCCGGCCGGAAATCCGCGGCGACCGCAGCCAGTTCGCGGATTTCTGCATCCTCGCGATTGCCGGCCTGACCGAGCAGCAACCCGAGCCTGCCGTTGCGCGCACGCGTCGCCACGTCGAGCAAACCGTGCAGGCCATCGGGATTGTGCGCGTAGTCGACGAACACGGCGACGCCGGCAAGCAGCCAATGCTGCAGGCGACCGGGGTTGTCGTCGCGTACGCCGCCGAAACGCGCAAGCACGTCGCGCAACGTGGCCGGTGCGATTCCGAGCGCGTTCGCAGTGAGCGTCGCGGCAGCGATGTTGGCGATGTTGTAGCGCGCGGCGCCCCTGAAGCTGAGCGGCATCGCGTCGATCGCGCCCAGATCGTGATCCTCGGCGCCGTGTTGCAGGTGCATGTGCCCATCGCGTACGCCGCAGGTCGCGCCGCCGCGCACACGATGGGCTTGCAGCAACGGCATGTCCGCATCGAGCGAGAACCACGCCAACGGGACATCGAGATGATCGGCGTGACGGACAAGACAGGCATCGTCGGCGTTCAGCACCAGCGTGCCGTCGGTGCCGAGCGCGCGCGCGACCGTCAGCTTGACCGCAGCCAGATCGTCGAGGTCATGCACGCCATATTCGCCGAAGTGGTCGTCGCTGATATTCGTGACAACCGCGACATCCGCGTGCTGAACGGCGAGTCCTCGACGCAGCAGTCCGCCGCGCGCGGTTTCGAGGATCGCCGCGTCTACATCCGGCGCGCGTACCGCGGTACGCGCGCCGGTCGGCCCGGAGTAGTCGCCCGCGGCGAGTGCGTTCGCATCCACGAACACGCCGTCGGTGCAGGTGAAGGCGGTGCGCCATCCGTGTGCGCGCGCGAATGCCGCGAGCAGGCGTGTCGTCGTGGTCTTGCCGTTGGATCCCGTCACCAGCGCGATCGGCGCGTCGTGCAGGGCATGCCAGTCGATCTGTGCGGGTGTCGGCAGCGATGTCAGCGTCCATGTGCGCGAACCGCGGCCGACGCCAAACGACAGTGTGTCGTCGTCGACCAATGTGGTCAGCCCGCGCGACCACGCCGCGTGCACGAGTTCGACCAGTTCGGGATTTCCTTGCGCGCGCGCGAACGCGCGCAACGTGTGCAGCGCGGAATCTTCGTCCCACGCCGCCGGATGTCCCGGCGCGTGGAACACGCGCGGCTCGCGGAGAGTGCCGAGTAGTGCCCATTCGTTGACGTCGGTTGCCGTGAGCAATTGGTCGAGCGGCGCGGCAAACGCAAGCGAGGCACCGCTCGCATGCACGCGCGCAACGACGGCCGCGTCGGGCCAGCCGAGCGCGGCGCGCATGCGCCGGACGCGCGCGCCCCATTCGCCGAGCAGGGCTTCGCCGACCTCGACGCCGATGGTTTCGAGTACCGCGCCGACATCGGCGAAGTACAGGTTGTATCCGGTCAGGCGGCGCGAATCGTCGAATGGCAGGAAAACCGGCTCGGTGTTCAGTCGTCGCTCTCCCGCGACAGGTGGATGCCGCGTTCGTCGCGCACAACGCCGCCGAGCGAAGCGAAGCTGGACTCGTCGAAGATCGCCTCGGCGACCCCCGTTGGCACGGCGACCGGAGGCGATGCCGGCATCTCCGTGGCGCCCTCGGGGCGGAACTTGATGATCTGCTTCCACGAACGGACCAATGCATCGGCGAACACCAGCAGCAGGTCGCCAGGCTGGCCCATGCGCAGTGCCGCGTCGATTGCTTCCTGCTCGTCGGGGATCTCGGCGATTGCGTCCTTCGACACGCCGGCGGCAACCAGTGCGCGCGCGATGATGCGCGGCACCTCGTCACCATCGCGGCCACGCAGGGAGTCGTCGCGACGACAGATGTAGTGGTCGAAACGTCCGGCGACTGCATCGGCGATCGCGACCAGATCCTCGTCGCGGCGATCGCCGGGGCCGGCGAGCACGACGATGCGTCGGCCGCTCACGTCGAGCCGCTGCGCAAGGTCGGCCATCACCGATACCGCGTGTGCGTTGTGGCCGTAGTCGAACAGCACCTTGAACGGATGCTCGCTGTACACGTTCATGCGGCCCGGCGCCTGGAAGAACGTGGTGTCGAACGTGCGCAGTCCGTGGCGGATCGCATCGAGCTTGATGCCGAGCGCGTACGCGGTCGCCGCGGCGAACATCGCGTTCTGCACGTTGTGCAAGGCGCGGCCTTCGAGCGTGGCGGGGATCAAATGCGTCCACAGCAGGGGGATATGGCTGCCCTTGTCGTACAGCGTGATCATGGTGCCGTTGACACCGGCTTCGAGCGCGCAGGCGCGGCCACCCGCGCGCACGTGCTCGCGCACCAGCGCGTGCGACGGATTCATCGTCACGTAGCAGATGACCTTCGCATCGGTGTAACCGGACATTCGCAGCACGTTCTCGTCGTCGGCATTGAGCACTGCGCAGTCCTGCGCGATCTCGACCACGATGCGCTTGACTTCGGCGAGCTGGTCGAGCGTGTCGATGCCCTTCATGCCGAGATGGTCGGACTGGATGTTCAGCACCGCGCCGACATTGACGTGGCGCACGCCCATGCCGGCGCGCAGAAGGCCGCCACGTGCGGTTTCGAGCACGGCGATGTCGATGTGCGGATCGGACAGCACCATGCGCGCCGACACAGGGCCGGTCATGTCGCCCTCGACCGTGCGCTGGCCGTCGATGTAGACGCCGTCGGTGGTTGTCAGGCCCGGCGTGTAGCCGGCCATCTTGGTGATGTGCGCGAGCATGCGCGCGGTGGTGGTCTTGCCGTTGGTGCCGGTGATCGCGGCAATCGGCACGCGCGCCGGCGAGCCGACAGGAAACAGCATGTCGATGACCGGTCCGGCCGCATCGCGCGGCGTGCCTTCGCTCGGGCTGACGTGCATGCGGAAGCCCGGTGCAGCGTTGACCTCGCAGATGCCGCCGCCGACCGCCTTGTAGCTTTCGGCGATGTTCGGCGACAGGAAGTCGACGCCGCCGACGTCGAGGCCGATCGCGCGGATCGCCCGCACGGCCATGTCGCGGTTGTCCGGATGGATGATGTCGGTGACATCGGTCGCGGTGCCGCCGGTCGACAGGTTCGCAGTCGAGCGCAGGTAGACGATCTCGTCGGCCTGAGGGATGGATTCGGCAGTATGGCCAGCGCGCTCCATCATCATCTCGGCTTCGCGGTCGAGCTGGATCCTGGTCAGCACCTTTTCGTGGCCGACACCACGGCGTGGATCGGCGTTCACGATGTCGACCAGGTGTGCGATCGAGCTCGCTCCATCGCCGACGACATGGCCCGGCGTGCGCCTGGTCGCGGCGACCAGTTCGCCGTTGACGACGAGCAGACGGTGATCGTCGCCGTCGACGAAGTTCTCGACGATGACCGAACGCGAATGCTCGCGCGCGGCGGCGAAACCTGCACGCACTTCGTCGTCGTTCATGAGGCGGATCGAGATGCCGCGCCCGTGGTTGCCGTTGTATGGTTTGGTCACGACCGGGAAGCCGAGCCGACGCGCGGCACGCAACGCGCCTTCCTCGTTCTGTACGAGTTCCTGCTTCGGTACCGGCAGGCCGAGCGAGGCGAGGATCTTGTTGGTCTCTTCCTTGTCGCTGGCGAGCTCGACCGCGATGTGCGGCGTCTTGCCGGTCACTGTTGCCTGGATGCGCTGCTGATACTTGCCATGGCCGAGCTGCACCAGCGACTGGTCGTTCAAACGCAGCCACGGAATGCCGCGCTCGTCGGCGGCGCGCACCAGCGATGCGGTTGAGGGACCGAGCGCGCGGCGCTGCGCATAGCGGATGAATTCGTCGCGCGCGAGCGGCCATTGCCAGTCGTCGGGCACGCTGCCGCGCGTGCGCAGCTGCTCAGGCAGCAGCGAGTTGAGCAGGCGCAGCGCGAGTTCGCCGGCAGCGATGCCTTCCTCGCGCTGGGCGTATTCGTAGACCACCGAATACACGCCGGGCTTGTCGGCGCTGCGCGTCTTGCCGAAGGTGACGTCCTCGCCGGCGACGTTCTGCAGCTCGATCGCGACATGTTCGAGCACGTGGCCGAGCCAGGTACCTTCGCCTTCGCGCATGCGGCGTATGAAGCCGCCGGGTTCGCGATACGAACAGCCATGTTCGGCGAGGCCCGGCAACGCGGCGACGAGGCCGTCGATGAAGTCACCGCCGAGTTTCGCGGTCGGCCAGTTTTCCAGTTCGCCGAGATCGAGTTCGAGCCGGATGACCGGGAAATGCGCATACAGCGAAGGGCCGACGAAAACGGAACGGTCGAGTATGCGCATCTGAATCTCCCCTTGAATGAGCGTTGTTCGGCGCGCGCGGGCGAACCCGGTGCCGCCGTGGTCAATGCGTCTGTTTGGAAATCGCGAGCGAACCGGCCGACGCGTGCCGCGTCTGCAGGTTGAAGGTGGCGCCTGCGACAAGAATGTGGATCTTCAGGCCGAGCAGACAGACAGGGTCGTTCTCGCTGGCCTGATCCATCGACGAGAACTGCAGCTCGCCGGCATCGACGACGGTGACCGCGCCGCTGCCCTCGACTTCGAGCACGTTGTCGGGACGGATAAAGGCGGCGGTGTCCTCGTCGAGGCCGATGCCGACTGCGAACGGGTTGTAGGCGAGCGCTGCGAGCAGGCGGCCGAGGCGGTCGCGTTGGCGGAAATGCTGGTCGATCACGAAGCGATTGGTGAGGCCGAGTCCCGGCGCCAGACGCACGCTGGCCGCGGTCGGCGAGCCGCCTTCCTTGCCGAACGCGATCATGTGTTCGCTGAGGATGCTGGCGCCGGCGCTGGTGCCGCCGACATGCACGCCGTCGGCGTTGCGCGCGCGGATCAGCTGCGCGATCGGGGTGCCGCCGAGCATCGTCGCGATGCGCAACTGGTTGCCGCCGGTGAAGAAGATGCCGCTGGCCTGCTCGATGCGCTGCAGGCGGTTGCGTTCCTCGGCGTCGCGGCGCGTGTCGAAATCGAGCGCAGTGACACGGCCGGCACCGAGTTCGGAAAAGATGTGTTCATAGCGTGAACCGGTGTCTGCGAGCTGGCTCGCGGTCGGGATCACGACGATGTCGGCGTCGGCGCCGCCACACAGGCTGACGAATCGCTCGAGGATGCGCGCGTCATTCTGTTTTTCCTCGGCACCGCCGATCGGGACGATCCAGCCGCGCTCGGTACCGTCGCGGACCTTGCTGGGACACATGTGCCTGAGTCTCACTCTTCGAGGGGTGGGTCATCTGTACACGGACGGCTGTCGACTCGCAATGCCGCGAGCCGACAGCGTGGAGGTTCACTTGAGCGATTCGAACGTGCCGCTGCGTTCGACCTGGCCGCCGCGCACGTGCACGACGCCTCCGACGATCACGTCATGCGCAGTGCCGGCGTCGTCGAGTGCGACCAGGTCCGCGTCGGCACCGACCGCGATGCGTCCCTTGCGCGCGAGCCGCAGCAGGCGCGCCGGATTGCTCGTGAACGCGGGCAGCGCGCGTTCCAGCGGCACGCCGCGCATGACGAGTTCGCCGAGGGTTTGCAGCAGCGCGCCGGCTTCGCCGACGTCCATGTGCGAGACGTGGCCATCGGCATCGAAGCAGGGCAGGCAGCCGCCGGCATCCGAGCTGATCGTCACGCGTTCGGCCGGCACGCCGCTGTCGAGATGGCGGACCAGCGCATCCGCAGCGCTCCAGGCGTCCTCGCCGTCCTCGACCGGGAACGCGGTGATGTCGATCGCGCTTCCGCGTTGCGCGAGGTCGAGCGCTTCCTCGAACAGCGCCTTGCGCCGGTTCACATGGGTCGGGTGGAACACGCGTGGCGGCAGTTCCGTTTCGTCCAGCGCGCGCCGCACGAGGTCGAGCCCGCGCGGGCCGTCGCCCAGATGCAGGTGCAGCACGCCAGCCTTGCCGGTCATGAGGCCGGCGACGTGCGCTTCGGAGGCGAGCCGGATCAGTTCCTCGAACGTCGGCTGGCTCGATCGATGATCGCTCAACGCGACCTCGCCGACGCCGATCAAGGCGTCGAGGAAAACGAGATCACTGCGCACGCTGCCGGTCAGTGTTGCCGGCGGCAAGTGATAGCCGCCGGTGAAGCCAAACGCCGACAGGCCTTCCTCGCGCAACGCGTACAGCGTTGCCAGCAGTTCGCGCGGACCGCGCGCGACGTCGTCGGTGCCGAGCAGGCCGACCACAGTGGTGATGCCGGAGCGTGTGAAGCGTGAAAGGCCGAGCGGCGGCACACGCGTGCTGAAACCGGCTTCGCCACCACCGCCGGTGACGTGCACGTGACCATCGATGAGGCCGGGAATCAGGCGCCGGCCTTCGAGGTCGATCGTCGCCGCCGCGAGCGTGGCCGGAAGATCGATCGTCTCCGTGCCGATCCACAGGATGCGACCGCCACCGAGCAGCAGATGGTGCATCCCCAGCGATTCGGGAGCGAAGAGTCTGGCGTTGCGCAGCAAGGTCGGCGTCATGCGCGCAGCGTGCGGGTTCGCAGTCGACGGCGTCAAGGCGCCGCCGCCGGGTTCCGTGCGCACGCTGGCACGGAACCCGGTGTGGAGATCACCGCGTCATGACTGCCCGGCGAGCGCGACGTACGGCGTTTCCTGCGCGGTCGGCGCGGCCGAGCGGCGGGCGGCGAGCGCCGCGCGCAGGCCGAAGCCGATCACCGCGACGACCAGCAGCATGAAGATCGTCGACAAGGCTGCATCGACATAGTCGTTGAACACGATGCGGCGCATGTCGTCGAGCGTCTTTGCCGGCGCCAGTATCTGGCCGGCATCGAGCGCGCCGGAGAACTTGCGCGCATGCGCGACGAAGCTGAGCTTGACGTCGTCGCTGAACACCTTCTGCCAGCCGGCTGTCAGCGTGCAGATTACCAGCCACACGGTCGGCAGCAGCGGAATCCACAGGTACTTGTCGCGTTTCATCTTGATCAGGCAGACGCAGGCGAGGGTCAGCGCGATCGCCGCCAGCATCTGGTTGGCGATGCCGAACAGCGGCCACAAGGTATTGATGCCGCCGAGCGGGTCGACCACGCCTTGATACAGGAAATAGCCCCAACAGGCGACGCAGAGCGCGGTGGCGATGAGGTTCGCGGCCCATGATTCGGTCTTTTTCAGCGCGGGCACGGCGAGGCCGGCGAGTTCCTGGATCATGAAGCGGCCGACGCGCGTGCCGGCATCGACCGTGGTCAGGATGAACAGCGCCTCGAACAGGATCGCGTAGTGGTACCAGAACGCCATCATGCCTTCGCCGGAGATGAGGCTGTGGAGGATCTGCGCCATGCCGACCGCGAGCGTCGGCGCACCGCCGGCACGCGACAGGATCGTTGTTTCTCCGATGTCCTTGGCGGTCTGCGCGAGCACGTCCGGCGTGACGATGAAACCCCACTGGCTGATCGCCTGCGCAGCGGTGTCGACACTCGTGCCGATCAACGCGGCCGGCGCGTTCATCGCGAAATACACGCCCGGCTGCAGCACGCAGGCGGCGATCAGCGCCATGATCGCGACGAACGCCTCCATCAGCATCGCGCCATAGCCGACCAGGCGCGCCTCGCGCTCGTTGGCAAGCAGCTTTGGCGTGGTGCCGGAGGAAATCAGCGAATGCCAGCCGGACACCGCGCCGCAGGCGATCGTGATGAACAGGAACGGGAACAGCGATCCGGCGAACACCGGGCCGGAGCCGTCGATGAACTTGGTCAATGCCGGCATCTTCAGGTCCGGCATCGCGAACACGATGCCGACCGCGAGCAGCAGGATCGTGCCGATCTTGAGGAAGGTGCTGAGGTAGTCGCGCGGCGCCAGCAGCAGCCAAACCGGTACCACCGAAGCGCAGAAGCCGTAGGCGATCAGCATCCATGCCAGCGCCTTGCCGTCGAACGTGAACACCGGATGCCACGATGGATCAGCCGCGACGACGCCGCCGAGCCAGATCGACAGCAGCAACAGGACGAGGCCGATGATCGACACCTCTAGGACCTTGCCGGGCCGCAAGTAGCGCAGATAGATGCCCATCAGCAGCGCGATCGGGATCGTCATGGCGACCGTGAACGTGCCCCATGGGCTGTTGGTCAACGCCTTCACGACGACCAGCGCCAGCACGGCGAGGATGATGAACATGATCATCAGGATGCCGATCATCGCGATGACGCCCGCGGCCGGCCCCATTTCCGCGCGCACCATCTCGCCGAGCGAGCGGCCGTCGCGGCGCAGCGACAGGAACAGGATCATGAAGTCCTGCACTGCGCCGGCCAGCACCACGCCGATCAGGATCCACAGGGTGCCGGGCAAGTAGCCCATCTGCGCTGCGAGCACCGGGCCGACCAGAGGTCCGGCGCCGGCGATCGCGGCGAAGTGGTGGCCGAACACGACCCAGCGATCGGTCGGCACGTAGTCGAGGCCGTCGTTGCGACGCACCGCCGGCGTCGCGCGGGTCGGATCGATGCCGAGCGCCCTGTCGGCGATGAAGCGCCCGTAGAACCGGTGTGCGACGAGGAAGATCGCGGTCGCCGCGGCGACCAGCCAGATCGCGTTGATCGTTTCGCCACGGTGCAGGGCGATCGTGCCGAGACAGAACGCGCCTATGAGTGCGAGCACGAACCAGCCCGCCTTGCCAACGACCGAATCCATGAGACCTCCCATGTGTACGCGCCTGCGTCGAAGCCTGTGCCGATGCACCAGAGCGGTCAAGCCGCGCTGCACTAGGCTTTGGTCGAATGGACGCGGAGGGTTTTGGGGCGGCATGCGCGAGTCAATGTGCGGCTGACATGCGCCGCTTCTGGCGTCATGCGCAACCCGTACTGCAACCAGCGGCGGGAGCGCATTCGCAACGTGTCGAAAGCCGGATTTCCGACAGAGGAATCGCCGCTGTTTCCCGCCACGTGCGCTTTGCTATAGTGCCTCGTGATTTTTCGTGAAGGAGTGCCTGCCATGTCCGTTGCCAAGGTAATCGAACTCAGCAGCTCGTCCCCGAAGGGAATCGAGGACGCCGTCCAGAAGGGATTGACGAAAGTCTCCCAGACTGTCAAGAACATCCGCGGCGCCTGGGTCAACGAAATCAAGGTGTCCACTGGCGATGATGGAACCATCACGGAATGGCGCGTCAATATGCGCATCAATTTCATTGTGGATTGACAGGAAGTCGCGCAGCGCGATCTCCGTGTCGGCGCATACGGGAGCACCATGAGCAAACTCGGTCTGGTTGTCGGGCTGCTGGAAGACGATCAGGACATGGCCGCACTTGTCGCGAGCTGGCTCGAAGGTGCCGGGTACGCCGTGCGCGTGTTCCGCAATGCCGGTGAATTCCGCCGCCGGCAGGGTGGCGAGGCCGTCGATCTGCTGCTTCTTGACTGGATGTTGCCCGACGGTACCGGCATCGACGTCATCGCAACGATCCGCTCGTCTGCGAACAGCACTTTGCCGGTGATCTTCCTGACCGCGCGCGATGCCGAGGACGACATGGTGCAGGGCCTCGCCAGCGGTGGCGACGACTACGTCGTCAAGCCGCCCAAGCAGCGCGAGCTGATCGCGCGCGTGAGTGCCGTGCTGCGTCGCCACGTCGGCGACAACGATGCCGGCGATTCGCTCGACATGCAGCCGTATTCGATCGATGGCAAGCGTCGCCGCATCAGCGTCGACGGTCGCGAGATCGAGCTCACCCAGCGCGAATTCGACCTCGCCAATTTCCTGTTCCGTCGCCACGGCCGCATCATCAGCCGCGATGCGCTGCTGCACAACGTATGGAACCTCGGTGCGGCGGTTTCGACCCGTACCGTCGATACGCATATCAGCCGCCTGCGCAAGAAGCTCGAGCTCAGCGGCGAGAACGGCTGGCGATTGACCGCGATCTACCAGCACGGATATCGGCTGGAACAGACGTGATCGCCGCGCCCCGGACCGCGCACGCACCGGGGCGGGGATGCGAGAATGCAGTGCGCAGTTGATGTCGGGTGGGCACGGGCATGGCGACTGCGAAGAAAACCCTTTCCAGCAACAAGAAGAAGGCCATCGCGCGCAAGCGCGCGGCTTCGGGCGAGCGTCGGACCGCGCCGCCGCGCATGCAGAACACGAGGAGCAATGTGATGGCTGATCCCAAGAAGCCGGCCGCGGATGGCGCTGCCGACCGCAACGTCGACCAGATCCGCGACATCCTGTTCGGTGGACAGATGCGCGATTACGAGCGGCGCTTCCAGGAGCTGAATCAGCGCCTCGAAGCCGAGCTCGTGCGCCTCGCCGAGAATCAGGACAAGCGTTTGGCGCAGATCGACAAGCGCATCGACGACCAGCTCGAAAAGCTCGGCAAGCTGCTGCGCCAGGAAATCCAGGATCGCAACAGCGCCGTCGACGATCTCGAATCGCGCGTGCAGCAGGCTGCGCGCACCGCGCGCGGTGAGGTCAACAAGGCACTCGAAGGTGTCGGCCAGGAACTCGCGGCGAGCGACGAGCGTCTGCGCGACGCACTGGCGGATCTGCGCAGTGCGACCAGCGCGCGCGCTGGCGAGACCGAATCCGCATTGTCGCGTTCGAGCGCCGAACTGCGCGCTGAGAAGGTCGGGCGGGAGGATCTGGCCGCGCTGTTGGCCGAGTTCGCGCTGCGACTGAAGGGCGATTTCGACCTTCCGCTGCCGAAGTAGGCGCTTACCGCGCCGTGGCGACCTCCGGATCCGGGCGGGCATGGAACGAGCCGCAAGTACATGGGATGGCTGCGGCCGAGCCGGCCGTGACCGAGCGGGCCGCCGTTGGCGAATCGCCGGTGGACGTCTTGGCGACGATTCCTGAAGCCCCTGCCGCCAGCGGCGATCTCGAACGCTTGCGCGCGTTGCTGCTCGACGACGAACGCCGCGAGCTGGACGCGGCGCGTGCACGCATCGCACACCTGGAATCCGCGCAGGCCGATCTACCGCAACGCCTGACCGGCGCGCTGGAGGCCGTGCGCGACGAGCGCTCGACCGAGCGTCTCTCGCGGGCGTTGGCCGAACCGCTCGCGCGTTCGCTCGGCACGGCCGTGCAGCGCAATCGTCAACCGCTGATCGACGCGCTGTTCCCGATCATCGGGCCATTGATCCGCAAGTCGATCGCCGAGGCGTTGCGCAACCTCGTCGCCGACCTCAACGGCGCGATCGAGAGCAGTTTTTCGCCCCGCGGACTGAAGTGGCGCATCGAGGCCTGGCGTTGCGGCGTGCCGTATGCGCAGATCGTGCTCAAGCACCGGCTTGCCTACGGTATCGACCACGTGTTCCTGATCGAGCGCGGAAGCGGGCTCGTACTGCAGCACGAGTCGGCCGAAGGCCTGGCTGCGCTCGATGCGGATGCCATCGCCGGCATGCTGACCGCGCTCGGCGACTTTGTCGGCGATTCGGTCGGCGATGGCAGTGGTGGCGCATTGGAGTCGATGAGCGTCGGCGAACACCTGGTTTGGGTCGTGCCAGGCCCGCGCGCGAACCTCGCCTGCTTCATGCGCGGCGTGCCTCCGGCGGAACTGCGCGCCCTGCTCGAACAGCGGATCGAGGAAATCCACGCGCAATGGGGTAACACGCCGACGACGGAATTGCGGTCTGCGGAAAACCATGCGATCTGGCACGAACGGCTGCAGCCGATGGTGCTGCTGCGCGATGCGACGGCCGGCACGACACCGGCGCCGCGTGCGCCGTCGCGCTGGCCGTTCGTGCTGGTTCTGGCGGCGCTTGTCGCGCTGGCGTGGTTCGTCGCCGGACGCGAACGCTGGCATGGGCGCGTCGACGCGCTGCGCGCGCAGCTGGTGGCGCATCCCGGTTTCGTGCTGACCGGCATCGACAGCACGCCGTGGCGCGCATTGATCGTGCATGGCCTGCTTGATCCGGACGCCCTAGCATTGACGCCGCTGCTTGTCGGGGTCGATCTTGGAGAGGTGAAACCAGTGCTTGATCTGCGCGGCTACGTTTCCGGTGACGATGCGGTCGTCGCGCGGCGCGCGGCGCGCCTGCTTGCGCCGCCTTCCGGTGTGCGGCTGCGGGTGTCCAATGGCGTGCTCGATCTCGATGGCAGCGCGCCCGATGCGTGGATCGCGTCCGTGCGCGAACGCGCCGACTGGATCGCCGGTGTCGCGCGCAGCGAGATCGCACTGACGCCAACGGGAGACGCCGTCGCCAAAGCGCGTGCGGAGGGCGAGGCGCTCGCCAGGCGCCTTGAGACACTGCAGGTGCCGTTCGGCGACGGAGATGAGATGGCACCGGGCGGCGCTGTGGTGGTCGACGAGATCGTGCGCGCGGTGCAGCGTGCGCGTTCGCTCGCGGCGACGGCGCGAGTCGAGGTCGCATTCGTCGCCATCGGCAGCAACGACGAAACCGGCAGCGCAGCGACGAATGAGCGCGTGCGCGCGCAGCGTGCGCGATGGCTTGGGCGCACATTGGCCATACGCGGCGTTCCGGACGTCGGAGTCGACACCACGCCGGGCGCGGATGGGCCCGGCGCGAATCGGCGCAGCGCATGGCTGCGCATGACCGTGCGACCGCTCGCGCAATGAGCGCGCAAAGCCACAAGGTCTGCCTGCTCGGCGACTTCGGTGTCGGCAAGACCAGCCTTGTCGCGCGCTTCGTGCGCAGCACGTTCTCGGAAAAATACCTGACCACGGTCGGCGTCAAGGTCGACAGCAAGGAAGTCGCGCTGCCCGGGCGTGATCCGCTGAAACTGGTGGTATGGGACATCGCCGGACGCAGTGGGCTCGACGCGCTCGGTGCGCACTACCTGCGCGGCGCGTCGGCGCTGCTGCTGGTTGCCGACGGCACGCGCGAGAGCACGCTCGCATCGGCGCTGAACCTGCTGATGCAATCGCGCAGCACCTTGCCGGATGCGCTCGTCGCGCTGGCCGTGAACAAGATCGACCTGGTCGAACGCTGGGAAGTCATGCCATCGACATTGGCCGAGCTGCGCCGCAGCCTGCCGGTGTTCGAGACCAGTGCGCTCTCCGGCGATGGCGTCGAGGCTGCGTTCGCCGATCTCGCGGAAAGGCTCGCGCCGTGAGTACGGAAGGCATGCTGCCCGGGGTGATCGACGCCTACTTGCGCGAGCTGACCCGCGTTCGCATGCGCCCGCTCGTGCTCGGGCTGGACGCCGATTGGCGCTTGCGCGACGTGCAGGGCGACGCCGCGCACTACGGCATCGATGCCGCCGATCCGGCCAGCGGCGTACGCGAGCTGCAGGATCTTTTCGTCGGCTTGCCGCTTGATGCGAACCAGGATCTGCCGTTCGTCGAACTCGCCAATGGTCGTAGTGCGCATGTGCATCTGATCGCCGACGGCGACGGATTCCGCGTGCTGCTGCTCGATGCGGAAGACGAGCGTTCACGCCAGCGCGTGCAGCAGCAGCTCGGCAACGAAGCCGTGATCACCAGCCATGCGAAGTCGCAGGCGATCGGGCGTCTGCAGGAGATCCGCACCGAGCTGCAGCGCCAGCGCGCCGAACTGGAGGAGGCGGATGCGCTGAAGACCGCGCTGATCGCCACGCTCAGCCACGAGTTCCGCACACCACTGACTTCGATCTTCGGCTATCTGCACCTGCTCGAACGCCGCCTCGGCGATGGTGAACGGTCGGTGCCGGCGCTGCATGCGATCCGTCGCAATGCGACCTACTTGTTCACGCTTGCCGAGAACCTGCTCGAATATGGTCGTGGAGAATCGGGCAATGCGCTGCTGAATCCGGTCGTGGTCGACCTGGCCGCATTGCTCGGGGATCTTGAGGCGATGTTCCGGCCGCTGGCCGAGGACAAGCGGATCGCATTCCGCACTCATCTGGTGCTCGACGACGCAGCGCCCGCGCTGTTCGATGAAGTGCGCCTGCGCCAGGTCGCGATCAACCTCTTGTCGAACGCGGTGCGTTACACCGTGCGGGGCGAAATCGGCATCGACGTGCGCTGGAGCGGCGGACGCCTGCGCGTCGACGTCAGCGACAGCGGCATCGGCATTCCGCCCGACTACCGCGAGCGTGTGTTCAAACCGTTCAACCATGGCGGTCAGTCCGGCCGCAAAGGCGCTGGGCTCGGACTCAGCATCGTGCGTCGGTTGATCGAACAGATGCATGGCACGCTCGAGCTCGAATCGGAGCAGGGGCGCGGCAGCCGCTTCCGCGTCGAGCTGCCGCCGCTCGCGCGCATCGATGCGGTCGGTGCGCATACCGGTGCGCCGGCGAGTCTCGCCGGACGCAGTGCACTCGTCGTCGACGACGATCCGGACATCGCATTGCTGATGGAAGCCTTGCTCGAAGACCTCGGCTTCCATGTCAGCGTGGTCGACAACGCGACCGCGGCGATCGAGGCGGCGACGCGGCAGGCACCGGACGTGCTGCTGATCGACGTGCAACTGCCGGGCCTGTCCGGCAACGCCGCGGTGTTCCAGTTACGCTCGCACGGCTATCACGGGCGCATCGTGATGCTGTCGGCGACGTCCACAATGGAAGCGCGCAACGCTTCGTTGCGCGCCGGCGCGGACTACTATCTGACCAAACCGCTCAACCTGGAGCAGTTCGTCGGAGTGATGCAGCGCGCGACGCAGGCGCCCGAAGAGATCTGAGCGGCGCGTCGTTCAGCGCGCAACGATGTCCTGCACGGTGCGATCCGGTCGCAGCTGGACGCGCAAGTCCGCGAGCGCAGGCAGCACGCGCAGCGCATGCCGACTGAGCCTCTCGTAGTGCATCAGGAATCGCTGCAGCGCGGTTGCGTTCATTGCCTGTGGTGCGCGGCGTCGGCGCAAGGCGCATTCCTGCTCGTCGCGCCAGCGCGTCACGACGGCGAAGCCCGGCGCCTCGAGCATGACCAGGCGATCGAGCCTGCGCCACAACGCAGCATATTCCGCGCCGAGTCGCGCATTCACCCAGCGCCGCCAGCGGCCATCGCGATCCTCATCGCGTTCGAGTGCGTTGAGCGGCGTTGCCAACGCGCGCGCAGCCTCGGCCGGCACGCCGACGCACCAGCCTTCGAGGATCACCAATTGTGGCGATCGATCGACGAGGCGCCAGCGCGAAGGTGGAAGTCGCGTGTCACGACCCTTGTCGAAGCGTGGGATGCACACGGGATGTCGTGTGTTTGCGTCGGCCAATCCGTCGAGCACATGGCCAAGCAACGCGGAATCATGCGTGCCCGGCACTCCGCGCGTCCCCAGCAGCGGATGTGCGCTGCGTGAGAGCCGCAAGCGGGCGCGGCGGCCGAGATAGAAATCGTCCAGCGCGAGCACGCGACTGCCGATGCCGCGCGCATTGGCGGCCGTCGCGAGCTGGTCGGACAGCGTGCTCTTGCCGCTGCCCTGCAATCCCGACAGGCCGACGATCCAGGGACGTCCGCGCACATGCACGGAGCGCTGCCGCAGCAAGCCATCCAGGATGGAATCGACCTCCGTCGGGGCGTAGCCCGGCTGCGTGCTAGCATCGCGCGCCATGACGAACCTGTCCGCAGATACCGAATCGAGCGCACTCTATCAGGAGGCGCTCGCCACCTTCCGCGACCTGCTGGCGCAGGCCCAAACCAGCGGCGATCCGGAGCCGACAGCGATGACGCTGGCGACGCCGGGCGAGGGCGATCGCGTGTCCGCACGCATCGTGCTGCTGAAAGGCGTCGACGAGCGCGGCTTCCGCTTCTTCACCAACTACGACAGCGCGAAAGGCGCGCAACTTGCGGCGCGCCCGCGTGCGGCGCTGTGCTTTCACTGGAAACTGCTCGGCGGCGGCGTGCAGGTGCGCATCGAAGGGGCGGTCGAACGGCTGTCGGCGCAGGAATCGGATGCGTATTTCGCGACTCGCGCGCGCGGCAGCCAGCTCGGTGCGTGGGCATCGTTGCAATCGCAACCGTTGGCAGATCGCGCCGAGTTCGAGGCGCGCCTCACCGAGGTCGAGCGGCGTTTTGCCGATGCTCCGGTGCCGCGACCGCCGCACTGGGGCGGATTCGTGGTCGAGCCGGATCGCATCGAGTTCTGGTACGGCGCGGACTTCCGCCTGCACGAGCGACAGTTGTATCGGCGCGAAGGCGGCGTATGGAGTCGGGGGATGGTGTATCCGTGAGACGTGAGGGGTTGAGCTCTTCTCCCTCTCGCGCAAGCGGGAGAGGTGAACAGCGAAGTTTCGTGGCCAAAGACGCGAAACATGAGGCGAAACGCGTTGCGACCTTGTGAATTCTTGCTTGTTCGTCGCACCTCCACCTCCAGGATCTCGCATTCATCCATGGGCCCCCAACGCATCATCTGCCTGACCGAAGAGCCGACCGAGGTGCTGTATGCGCTCGGCGAACAGGATCGTATCGTCGGCATCTCCGGCTTCACGGTTCGTCCGGCGCGGGCGCGCAAGGAAAAGCCGAAGGTTTCCGCGTTCACCAGCGCGAAGATCGACGAGATATTGAAACTGCAGCCGGATTTCGTCGTCGGTTTCTCCGACATCCAGGCCGACATCGCGCGCGACCTGGTCAAGGCCGGTGTCGAGGTCTGGATCAGCAACCATCGCAGCGTCGCCGGCATCCTTGACTACATCCGTCGACTCGGCGCATTGGTCGGCGCGCACGAACGCGCGGAAGCCTACGCGCAGCGCGCGCAGGCGCATCTGACGGAGGTGGAGCGCGCCGCAGCCGCGCTGCCGCGCAGGCCGCGCGTGTATTTCGAGGAGTGGGACGAGCCGTTGATCAGTGGCATCCAGTGGGTCGCCGAGCTGGTACGCGTCGCCGGTGGCGACGATGTGTTTCCCGAGCGTGCCGAAAAGTCGCTGGCGCGCGATCGCATCCTTGCCGATGCGGGCGAAGTCGTGCGACGAGCGCCGGACATCGTGTTCGGTTCGTGGTGCGGCAAGAAGTTCCGGCCCGACCGTGTCGCGATGCGCGCCGGTTGGGAGGCGATCCCGGCGGTGCGCGATGGCGAGCTGCACGAGATCAAGTCGCCGATCATCCTGCAACCGGGCCCGGCGGCATTGTTCGATGGCCTCGATGCGCTGCATCGAGTGATCGTGGACTGGGCGCGTCGTCGGCCCTGAACCGCGGTTGGCCTGGAGTTCCCGCGAATGCTTCAGACGCCCTGCGCCAGATGCATGCCGAAATCGAGCAGCGGTCCGACCAGCAGCGCACGCGCGAGCATGACCACCAGCCAAGCGATCATTGGCGAAAGGTCGAGTCCGGCGATCGAAGGGATGAAGCGGCGAATCGGCCTCAGCACGGGTTCGGTCAGCTGGTAGATCAGCGGCACGATCGGATTGGCACGGTCGACGCTGATGAAACTGACCAGCACGCGCGCGAGGATCAGGCCGAAATACAGCATCAGCACGAAATCACCGAGATCGGCGAACGCCATCACGACCAGGCCGAGTACGCCGAGGCTCTGTCCGGCCAGCGCATACAGCAGTGCCAGCTTGATAGCGGTGAGCAACCACGCTAGCCCGATCGCGGCGATGTCGAGGTTGCGCCACGCCGGAATCACCTTGCGCAGCGGCATCAGCACCGGGTTGGTGACCTTGTACAGGAACTGGCAGACCGGGTTGTAGAAGTTCGCGCGCACGCACTGCAGCAGCACACGCAGAACAACCAGCGCGATCACCGCACCGAATGCGAAGTTGATCAGGATCTGTCCGGCGTTGGCGAAGTAGCCCATCGATGTTGGTCGCTTGTCGGTTGTCGTAGTGGATTGTACGGGCGCGATGCCTTCGCGGCCCGTACCGTTGACGTGCGGGTCGCGCAGGCGGTGCCTCCAGTGCACTTCCAGAGGCGGCCCCGAGTCCGCTGAAGTTGAGGAAGCGGGATCGTGTTGCGGTTGCGGCCGCTCTCGGCTCAGGAATGCTGCTCCGACAACTCGCCACCCCGCCGCGTCGCCGCCGCAACGGCCCGCGCAACGAGTCCGCGCAGGTCGCCGACGGCGAACGCATCGAGCGCCGCCGCTGTCGTGCCACCCGGCGAGGTCACGCGCTCGCGCAAGATCGCCGGCGCTTCGCCATCCTCGACCAGCATGCGCCCGGCGCCAAGGCAGGTCTGCGTTGCCAGCGCGCGCGCGATCTCGCGCGGCAATCCCTGCGCGACCGCGGCGTCCTCGAGCGCCTCGACCAGCAGGAAGAAGTACGCTGGTCCGGAACCGGACAATGCAGTCACGGTGTCCATCAGTTCTTCGCGTTCGATCCAGACCGCGCGTCCAGCCGCGCCGAGGATCGCCTCGGCCTGCGCACGTTGCGCAGCACTCGTCGACGCGCTCGCGATCATTCCGGTTGCTCCGGCACCGATCAGTGCCGGCGTGTTCGGCATTGCGCGCACGATCGGCAGGTCGGTGCCGAACCAGGCGCTCAACTGCGCGATGCGGATGCCGGCCGCGATCGAGATCGCCAATGGCTTCGTCGTGGCGACGATCGGCGCGAGATCGGCACACACCGCCTTCATCACTTGCGGCTTGACCGCCAGCACCAGCACGTCGGCACCCCGCGCCGCCGCGGCGGCGGTGTCATGCACGGCCACGTCGAAGTCGCGTGCAAGCGCATCGCGCAGGTCCATGTTCGGTTCGGCGACCGCAATCGCGCGAGTGTCCGCGCCGCCGCGCGCCATTGCGCCGATCAGGCTGCGCGCCATGTTGCCGCCGCCGATGAAGGCCGTGGTCAGGCCGGTATGGCTGGTTCGTGAGGGGTGATTCGATGGCATCGTCATTTGCGTTTTCCGGTGTTGCCGGCAAGCATAACAAGCGCGCATTGCGCCTCGTGCCGGCGGCGATTCCCTCGGGCACGATCGTTGCGTACATGCAGGTCACCTCCCGCGAGCCAGAGAGGTGATCTGCAGGCGCGAGTGAGGGCGCGTGTGGCGACGCCCCCGGTCTTTCCTCAGCCCAGCCCTCTCGCGTGATCGGGAGCAAGGCGCGCGCCGAACAACGCAGTCCCCATGCGCACCATCGTTGCGCCTTCGGCAATCGCCAACGCGAAATCGTCGGACATGCCCATCGACAAGGTATCGACGTTCGCACGCGTCGTGCGCAGCGCATCGAACAAGGCGCGCATGCGGCGGAACGCATCGCGGCGGCGGTCGAGGTCAGGTGCAGGCGACGGGATCGCCATCAGCCCGCGCAGCCGCAGGTTCGGCGCGTTGGCGACCGCTTCCGCCAACCTCGCGAGTTCGTCCGGTGCGCAGCCTGACTTGCTCTCCTCGTCGTCGATGTTGACCTGGATCAGCACGTTCAACGGCGCGCGATCGAGAGGGCGGAAACGCGACAGCGGCTCCACCAGCTTTGCGCGGTCCAGGCTTTGAAGCCAGTCGAAATGGGTCGCGACTTCGCGGCACTTGTTCGATTGCAGTGGTCCGATCAGATGCCATTCGATCGCGACATCATCGAGTTCGCGCTGCTTGGCCAGCGCTTCCTGTACATAGTTCTCGCCGAACGCGTGCTGGCCGCAGTTCGCAAGTGATCGCAGCGCAGTGGCCGGCTTCGTCTTCGACACTGCCAGCAAACTCACGGCGTCGGTACGTCCGGCGGCGCGTCGTGCGGCGTCGATGCGGTCGATGACGGAACGGTAGGCTGTTTCGCAGAAATTCATCGCAAGGCCGCGCATTGTCTCGTTTTGACCCGGCTATACTGCCGCAATCCGGCGCCTCTGCGGCGCTTCGCGTCCGAGGGGAGAGCCATGGATATCGCCGAGCTGCTGGCGTTTTCGGTCAAGAACAAAGCATCCGACTTGCATCTTTCGGCCGGCCTTCCACCGATGATCCGCGTCGACGGCGACGTGCGACGCATCAACATCCAGGCATTCGATCACAAGCAGATCCATGCGCTGATCTACGACATCATGTCGGACAAGCAGCGCCGCGACTACGAGGAATTCCTCGAAGTCGACTTCTCGTTCGAAATCCCGAGTCTCGCGCGCTTCCGCGTCAACGCGTTCAACCAGAACCGCGGCGCCGGTGCGGTGTTCCGCACGATTCCGTCCGAGGTGCTGACACTCGAAGACCTGGGCGCGCCGCGCATCTTCAAGGAGTTGATCGAACAACCACAGGGCCTGATCCTCGTCACCGGACCGACCGGCTCCGGCAAGTCGACCACGCTCGCGGCGATGGTCGATCACGTCAACAAGAACGAGTACGGCCACATCCTCTCGGTCGAAGACCCGATCGAGTTCGTGCACACCTCGCAGAAGTGCCTGATCAACCAGCGCGAAGTGCACCGAGACACGCACGGCTTCAACGAGGCGCTGCGATCGGCGTTGCGCGAAGACCCCGACTACATCCTCGTCGGCGAGTTGCGCGACCTCGAAACGATCCGTCTCGCGCTGACCGCCGCCGAGACCGGTCACCTGGTGTTCGCGACCCTGCACACCAGCTCCGCTGCGAAGACCGTCGACCGCATCATCGACGTGTTCCCGGCCGGCGAAAAGCCGATGGTGCGCTCGATGCTGTCCGAATCGTTGCGCGCGGTGATCTCGCAGTCGCTGCTGAAGAAAGTCGGCGGCGGGCGCGTCGCCGCGCACGAGATCATGGTTGGCATCCCGGCGATCCGGAACCTGATCCGCGAGGACAAGGTTGCGCAGATGTATTCGGCGATCCAGACCGGCAGCCAGTACGGCATGCAGACCCTCGACCAATGCCTGCAGGACATGGTCAAGCGCGGCCTCGTCACGCGCCAGCAGGCGATCGGCTACGCGAAGAACAAGGAGATTTTCAAGTAGGGTTTTTGCGTTTCACTGGGGCCTGATGGCAACAATGTACGGATGATTCATGGGGACGGAGCTGCTTGAGGGATGAAAACGTTTCGAAGGAGTGTGTGCGCGGTCCTTTACGGCATATTGATGTTCTCGGCTTTCCCGTTGCGGGCCGATGTGCCATCCATGGACGAGCTCGGTCGAACGATCCCGGGCTTGAAGTATCCGGGGATGGGCGGGTTCGCGGTGGCCGACTTCGATGGCGACGGCAAGGAAGACATTGTCGTTCCAGCATCGAACGGCACTGCCATGTTCCTGGTCATCGGGCGAACCGCGGAAGGCATTGGCGTCAAACAAAGCGTCCTGCTGCCGAGCGAATATTTTCAGCGGTTGCTGCCGCATCGGGTCAACGGTGCGCCGCATCTGTTCGTGCTGGGCCACGACGGCATTCTGCGGGAGTTCGCCGGTTGGCCGCTTCGGCAGCTGCGTGCGATCCAGCTGGAGAGTTCGGGATTTCCCCCATTTGCCATCGGTGATATCGACGGCGACGGAAAAGAAGAACTGGTCACTGTTGCCGGTGATAGCGTGAACCTGATCCGCGTCTACGATCTTGCAAGTGGCGCCCTGCGCTGGACGATGCCGCATAACGGGGGAAGCAGCATTCTGCTCAAGCAGATGGACGCCGATCCGGCACTCGAGATCATCGTCGATGGAAATTCGATCCGTGTCATCGATGGTGCGACCCGGGCCATCGATTGGTCATACGACGATGGCTACTATGGTTGTTGCCTGGCAAGCGGGCGATTCCAAGCCGATGGAGGCACGCAATTCGCGCTGGTAGCGCGGAGTATCAGTGTGTTCCAAAGCGCCCCGTATGCCCTCGCATGGAGTCTCGCGCACGACTCCGCCCCCGCGGGACTCACAGCCGCTGATCTCGACCACGACGGATTCGATGAAATCGTCGTGGGCGACTCGCAATGGGGCCGTGTCAGCGTTTATGACGCGCTCACGCGGCAGGTCCGGTTCAGCGTGCCGCATGAGGGATGGGGCATCCGGGCGCTTGCTACCGTGGATATTGATGGAAAAGGCTTGCCCGCGATCGCCTTCAGCTCTGGAGATGCCGGAGGCGCTGATGGCGAAGTCTTCCAACTGGTCGACGGACGCGATGGAGCGACGCTCTGGAAATGGGACAACGCGCAACCTGGCCCGTACGCCTCGGTTGCGTTTGGGGATCTGGACGGCAACGGTCAACACGAGTTCGTCTACGTCTCGCAGGGAACCCTCTACACGCGATCCGTGGTCGTCCAGCTTGACGCCATGAACGGGACGCAGCAATGGCGATCGCCGCCGGAGGTCTGGAACGTTCCGAGTCCGTATGCATTCACGCCGTTTGCCATGCGAACCGCCCACCGGGCGAACCACGCTCCGCTCATCGTCGTCGCTGGTTCCGACGCGGGTAGTGGACAGCTCATTGCGATCGACGGCGTCAGTCATGACGTGCTCTGGCAGCTGGGGCCGGTTGGCGACAACCCGCTTCACGATTACTCTGTAAGTCACTTGTCTACCTTCGATCTCGATGGTGACGGCAACGATGAGATCGTGGCGTGCACGAACAAGGGCTTCGGCGGCAACGAACCTATTGGCCTCATGGTGTTCTCGATCTCTGACGGCAGCCAGCAATGGCAGTCGCTTGGAATGGGCGCGAATTTCGAACACTGCCGTGGGGTGATGGCGGGACGATTTGGTCAGCAGCAAAGGTCATTGGTTGCTGCGGTTCTGCCGTCCTCGATCGAGGCCTACGATGCGCTGACGCACGCGCATGCCTGGAGTCTGCAGGGGGCTGCGGATGGGGCGACACTGCTCAATGCGAACGACCGTCCGAACGAGTTCGTCGTTTTTGCCGGGTCGCAGCTTCGCTTCTACGATTCCGCAACGCGAACCCTTCTGCGCCAATTCGACATCGGGATAGCCGTCAGTGCGGTGCGTGCGTTGACGGGTGAGCGGTTGGTCGTCGCCGCCGACGGTCGCCTCCTGATCGTCGATCGCGCTGACGGCACCGTGCTTGCGTCGTCCGATTCCATAGGCAACGGACTCGGCGAGAGCAATCAGCTTGCCGTGGACGATCTCGGCGGTGGTGCATGGTTGATTGGCGCAGGCAGTGAGTCCGGTGCATTCCGCTTCATTGCACGACTCACCGACACGGTGTTCCGTGATGGATTTGGGGGGTGAAGCGGACAGTTGTGTGCTTCAGAATTGAGCGCGCCCTGGAAGCAACTGCGAGGGGAAGTTCGAAGGTCCGCGAGGCGAAGCCGGGCCGTAGCTTCAAGGATTGGCGCACGTACAAAACTCGCAAAACTCGTGCAAAACTCGAGCTCTGGTCTAGCTTCGTAGCATTGTCGGCACTTTCTCCTCGATCACGCTGCGCTGGCGCCCGCGCCGGATCGAGCATGGTGGTCAGCCGCGGCAGTCCGCCCTTGGTCTCGATCAAGACCTTGATCGCGGTCTACCCTTCGCTGAGCGGCTGCTCCCGGATCGCTAGGCAACCAGCACGCCGCGTTCCTCCGCCACGATCGCATGCGGCACGAAGCGCGCGGTGTCTTTCGTGATCAGCGAGTCGTCCTCGCGGATGCCGAGGCCGCAGGCGCGGTCGCCGACGACCCAGCTGCCGAGCAGGGCGCTGCGGCCATCGAAGCGGGCGAGCGGGTGGAACGCTTGGCGGATGCACGGGCCGCGGTAGGGGCCGTCCGATTGCACGCGCGAGCCGTCCGGCAGGCACATGTCGATGTTGGCGCCTTCGCGCGAATGCAGCGGCTTGGTGACCCAGCCGGCGGGCAGCTGGCCGTAGCCGTCGTCGAAGAATGCCGGCAGCAGGTTCGGGTGGCCTTCGTGCTTTTGCCACAGCATCGGCAGGATGCCCTTGTTGCTGAATCAGCAGCAGGCCGGAGTCGGGCAGGTAGCGACCGAAGTCGTCGCGGAACAGGTCCTCGAGCGGATAGAGTTTGAACAGGGTGCCGATCACGGCGTCGTCGAGGTCGGTGTAGCAGCCGTCCGTCCCATCGCCGTGGCCGAGATCCATGCTCGTCCTTACCAACGCCTCGTGCAAGGGCATGTCTTCCGTCCGATATACATCGGCGCGCTAGCGCATTTGCGCAACGCATGCCCCAGTCGCGACCGCGTGCGGTCGCGACCAGGAATGATGGCGAGGCTCACGGGTTTTTGGGGCAACTCAGCTCGGGTGGGAAGATGAAGCGCTCGACGCCCACGTCCAGCGTTGCTTCAAACGGGACGCTGGTCGGGCCGGATGCGAGGGTGGCTTGGATGTGCGCCCGGACCCGGCCGTCGCTCAGATCGCCGAACGTGATGCTGGCCGTGCCGAGGATGCCCTCGATGAAGCTTCCACTGGTCGTGCCGAGCACCGATATCTGGGCCAGGCCGCCGCTGCCCGTTGCTGCGTTCGTGACCAGATCCAGGCGCACGAAATCGAACTGACCGTCCCTGAGTTCGTTCATCGCATTGACCAGCACTTGGCGGCTGCCGTCCGGCAGGTCCTGGTAAACCGCGAAATTGTGGCCGGGGCGATCGAGATCGAACTCGCGGACCGTGCCGCTCATCGTCGTCGTCACCGTGCCATCGCCGAGGCCGAGCGTGTTCTCCGGCAGTTCGCCGACGTAGCGGATGGCGGCGAACGTGCCAAGTCCGTTGACGAATTGCTGGACGCCGGTCGAACTGGTCTGGCAGGCCTCGATCAGGACCAGGGCATTTTCGTCGGGAGCGAAAACGGCGAGGCCGCCGCGACGATCGTCGCCGCGAGGCACGCGCACGCTCACGCGTGTTGCGAGCGACGAGGCGTCCGACGTGAAGCGGAACGCTGCTCCGGCGAGCTCCATGTCGAAGGGGATCGGCGGCGGCTCGCTCAGGCGTTCGATGCCGAACAGCGAAGGTTGCGAAACGGTGCCGGGTGGCACCGACAACTGGGCGCCGCACAGGCGCACGGTACCGCCTTCCGCACCGATGGTCGCCTGGACGGGGTCGCAGCCGTCGAAACCGTCGAACTGGATGATTTCGTCGCTTACGGCCCAGGCGGAAGCTGGAGCGCATGTCGCGCAGAGCATGGCGACGGTACGCCATGCGGCGACCTGCATCAGGGTGTTGTTCATGGAAACCTCGTGGCTTGGTAGTGCGCAAGCGTGGTGCCGGCGCGGACATGTCCGCACGGGCGTGGAGCGTCGATCGTGGCGGCGTGCACTTCGTGCGCACGCCGTCCGAAGCGAGCGACTAGGGCGTCGCGGGAGTCGGCGGTATGTTGTCGACCATCACGCGCGGTGGGGTGAAGTTGCTCCCCTGCGTCGCGTGGCGGTGCAGGGATTCGAACGCGCCGTCAGTGGCCAGCATGCGTTTGCCGGAACCTTCGTCGAAGCCGTCGGCGAAAATGCGATCGGCCGACTCGATCTGGCCGAACACATGCATGCCGGTGACATTGCCGAAGGCGAATACGCGGCCGTCGCCGGTCGCGCGCAGGCGCCGCGGGACGAGCGAGGCAAGATCGGCCGCGCCGACCTGGACGGGCGAGGAAGGCGAGGTGATGTCGAACGCCTTGAGGCCGTCGGCATCCGCGTACCAGGCGCGGTTGCCCTTGATCGCGACACGCGGTGTCGCCCACGCGGACGTGGCCGCATGCCCGCCGACGCGGGTGGGGCTGCCCGGGCGCGACAGGTCGAGCAACTGCAATCCGGTCGGACAGCCCACCGCGGCGAGCGTGCCCGCATCGTTCAGTTCGATGTCCTGGGCGGAATAGCCGCCGGCGTTCGCGCAGCCGTCGTTCCAGACGGTGACCTGCACCGGAGCGTCCGGATTGCTGACATCGAAGACATGCACGCCGGACAGCTCGTCGGCGGCGTACACGAAGGAGCCATGCACCTGCAGCCGGTTGATGCCCGGTACCGTGAGCGAGCCGCGCAGGGTCGGCTTCTCCGGCACCGACACGTCGACGACTTGCAGGACGCCGCCTCCGGTCGTGGTGCCGAGGTAGACGTAGTTCCCGCGCGCCGCGACGCTCGACACCCCCGGAAACTCGAGGCGTCCGAGTTCGAACGGACGAGCGAACGAGAGTTCGACGACGATCAAGCCATAGCCCCAGGCGGCGAGATAGGCGCGTTCGCCATCGACGGCGAACTGTTCGAAGTCGCGCTGGTTGAGCGCCTGCGGAAGGGATGCCTCGAAGCGGTCGAGCGGCGCGAGCGTCGCCTGGTCGGCCGTGCTGAGGCCGTAGTTCTCCTGCAGGATCAGCGCCTTGTTGTTCACCAGCGCGATGTCGCGCGGCACGATGCCGCCGGTCGGAGTCGCGACACTGGCTTCGATCGGGTCGATCGGCGTCTTTGCGACATCGAGGCGGATGAAGCGGTCGGTACTCGTCAGCACGAGCGCACCGCCGTCGAGCGGCGTGACCGAATCGGCTCCCAGTGTCGACACCGGCGAGTAGCCGATCGTCTCGGGTGCCATCGGGTTGCTGATGTCGTGAATCGCGATCTCGGCGAAACCGAGGCTGTAGGCGTAGTTGCCGGCGATGAAGCCATCGGTCGCCGGATCGGTGTCGATGCTGCCGAGCATTTGCGGGGCCGCCGGCTCGGAAATGTCGTACAGGTTGAACTTGAGGCCGAAAACCGCCGCATAGGGCGACTGGATGCGGCTGCGGAAGTGCTCGGGCTGGTTGCCGTTGCCGCAGTCGCTGGCAAGGAGGGCAGGTGCCGCGGGCGTCCTCAGGTCGATGATCGAACAGATGTGAAACGGGTCGGAGTTGATCGTGGTGCCGCTGACATACAGGTAGTCGCCGTCCACCTGACTGCGCGAATAGGGAATCGGCGTGCGCAGCAGGCGCTGGAAGGTCGGGTGCAGCGGATCCGGGCCGAGGTCGCCGTAGTAGATGCCGTTCTCGGCGTCGAACAGATAGAGGTATCCCTTCGCGGCGGCCAGGGTCCACAGATTCTTCATGCTCGGGGCGTAGTCCGAAAACTCGTTGACGAGCTCCGGACGGGCAGGATCGCGCAACGAGTAGACGGCCACGCCTCCGGTGTCATCGCCGGCCTGCCAGCTCGCATAGAGGTAGTCGCCCCAGCGGGTGAGTCCGCGGATCACGCCGCTGGCGGGGGTCAGTGCCGTGCTCGCGACCATGGCCGGAGCGGCTGGGTCGCTGTAGTCCCAGGTCGTGACGATGCGCCCGCTCGGGATGTGGACGAAGTTGCCCGCGATCACGGGGTCCTGCAGGGCGCCGCCGTGCACACCTGCCAGCGGAAGCTCGCCGGCGCCGGACGATGCCGCATGGCCCACGTCGGCGACGCCGAACAGGACGAGCAGCCATAGGGAAACAACCTTCTTCATGGAGTCGGAGGCCTCGGGTTCGTGGATGGATGGGCAGGCGCGGAGCGGTGTCTGCCGGTTCCACGAATCTGGGCCAGAAGGCGCCAGGACGCATTCGTTGTCGGTTCGCGAACGATTCGGCGGCGATTGTCGCGGCGCCCCGGCGATGCGCGGGACGGTCCAGCAGCGGACGAAGCGGGCCGACGCGGGGGCGTACGGGCTGTCTGGACACGGGCCGTCTGGATCGGGATCGAAGATCTTTGTTGAACCTTCGCGCTGCAGGTGCGGATCTGCGGCGTCTGCGCCATGCGCGGTCAGGCATCGGAAAGCTGCAACTGTTCGAGATCGGCGAGCAGGCCGGGTCCGGTCGGCTGCCACCCTCGATTTTCGTTTGCGCGCCGGAGGCGGGCGTGTCGCGTATCAGGGACGATGGTTCTGGTCGACAGGTCCGGGTGCCGGCCGAGATACCCTCTTTCGCTTGAGCAGAGCGGGAGCTCGGAAAAGGTGATGGAGGAACCATCCGTTAGAATCAGTGCTCGGAATCATCGGTTCGCCGAGCACGCCGGCAATCTCGCGTGCTCGCCCACGCGGCCACACGGTGACTGGACGGCTGACAATGTGGCGTTACGGCGACACCCGCTTGAGGTGGCGATCTCTCCTGAAAGTGTGGACTCTCCATCACCCATTCTTTCCAGTCATGCGGATGGATCACCGCAAGGGCGTCGGCCGCTGGATCGAAACTCGACCGTTCTTTGTTCTCCTTCGGCTCTTCATCTCTCCGCGCATCGACGCGGCGTTGTCATCGTCACCACGCGAACCGCTGGGCTAGTATCGAGCGGCGGCCCGTGCGGGTGCGCGAATCGGCATTGGCGCCGCCGCGAATCGACGAGACCCATGAAAGACGAATCCCCGCTGTCGGTGCTTGGCGTTTCCCTCGAGGAACAGCAGGCCTACGAGTTTCTTCTGGCCCATCCGGGCAGCACCGCGCCGGACGTGGCGCGAGAAGCGCGCTGGTCGGCGCGGCGCGCGGCGCACATTCTGAAAGCCCTCGAAACCAAGGGCATGGCGAACTGCTTTCCCGAGCGAACGCCGCGATATCTTCCGACGCCGCCCGAGATGGCGCTGGATCTGCTCACGACGAGAAAGCAGGAGGAACTGCAGCGCGCCCGCGTCATCGCCCAGCGTTGGCAATCCAAAGCGCGGCAGGCGCGGATCGATGAGCGACCCGTCGAGATCATCACGGGGCGCGAAGCGATATCGCACATGTTCCAGCATATGCACCGCACGGCGCATCGCGAGATTCTTTGTCTGGAACGCGCGCCCTACGTGAACAGCCCCACGTTCGGCTATTCCAATGTCCAGCAGCAGGCAATGGGGCGGGGCGTGGTGCTTCGGAACATCATCGATCCCTCGATACTCGACGTGCCAGGCAAGGCCGAATCGTTGCGCCGGGAAGTGGAGGAGGGCGAGAACACCCGCGTCCTCGTGAACCTGCCGATGAAGATGGTGATCGCCGACCATCGAACGGCGCTGATTCCGCTGACCCTCGAACAAGTCAGCGACATCGCGCTTCTGTTACGGCCATCCCTGCTGCTCGATGCCCTTTGCGAGCTGTTCGAGATTCTGTGGGAGCGCGCGACGCCGTTCGGAACCGCTTCGGTGGCGGTGCAGATATCGGACAAGGTTCGCCGCTCGATCGACATGGATCGCTTGGTGTCGCTGCTTGCCGCGGGCATGAACGACAAGTCGATTTCGCAGGAGCTCGACATTTCCGCACGAACGCTGGAGCGCAGGCTGCTCGAGCTGACCAGGCAGCTCGGGGCGCGGACGCGCTTCCAAGCCGGCTGGCAGGCGGCCCTGCGGACCGTATCTGCCGGCGCCTTGCACGAAAAACCTTGATGCTTGCGGAGCCGTTGCGTTGCCGGCGCTCAAGCGTCCAGATCACTGCGCACATCAACATGGCGACCGACCAGAACGCGAGTGGCCAAATCCCGCCACGGCGGAAATTGGCCGCTTTTTCGCGTTGACGCTTTCTTTTCCCGGCACCTAGGATCGGTGGTTCTGGACAGCGCTTTGCACGATGCCGGACAACGGCCGTTCGAACGCTGCTGCCGCCACATCATCCCGAGGCCCGTCATGCGTAGATTTCCAATAGCGATCGGCGTGATCGCCGCGCTCTTCGTCAATATCCCGGCATTTTCCGCCATTCCTTCCGCGCCGCATGACGCCGTTGGCATCTCGATCGGCACCGATCTGACGCTCGATACCGGTTTCGGGGACGAAGCCGGCTACACGGTCGTCAACTACAACGACGACGGCGGCACCTGGGACGAGGCCGTGCGCGTGATTGCCGCCGCCGATGGCGGGTTCTGGCTGGCCGGTTTCCACCGCACCGACGCGGACGCCGACCGGTTCGCGATTTCCAAGCTCGATGCCAACGGCAAGCTCGACACCTCGTACGGCGCCGGCGGAAAACTGCTGGCACCGACCGGCGTCAGCTTGATCAATGACGTGATCCTCGCGGATGGCCGGTTCTACCTCGCCGGCACCCATTACCTGGACACGCCGGGGCTGGGCATCGTCGGCGTCGCCTGTGTCGGGATCGACGGCACGCCGTGCGCCGGCTTCGGCGACAGCGGCACCGTGACGATCGCGTTGAACGCGCCGGGCTTCAACAGCAGCGCGGCACGTATCCTCCATCGCGACGGCAAGCTGTACATGATCGGCAACACCGATCCCGGCGGGGTCAATGGCCACAGCAGCGCGATCGGAATCGCGAAGCTCGACGCCGCCACCGGCGCGCTCGACCCGACATTCGGCGACGGCAGCGGACCGTTGCCGGGCACCGAGGTGTTCAACCCGGACCACTATCCGGACGGCTACGACTTCGCCTATGCCGCCGCCTTCGCCGGCAATGGCGACATACTTGTCGGCGGCTCGGCGCAGAACAACAACAACCAGGGCAGCGACGGTTACTTGCTGGCGTTCGATCCGACTTCAGGCGCGCTCAACCCGGCATTCGGCAACAGCGGTTACGCGTGGTTTTCGTTCGACACGGGTGTGCATTTCGACGGCGTTTCGGTGCGCGCGATCCACGTGCAGGATGACGGCAAGATCATCGCCGCGGGCGATGCGAACCACGACGATGAATTCTTCAACACGCTCACCAACGTGCTGCTGGCGTCGTTGGAGCCGGACGGAACGCCGACGGCCGGCTTCGGCATCAACGGCGTCAACAGCATCAACCTCGGCTTGAATACCGAAGTGCTGGACCTGGCCGTTCGGTCGAATGGCGACTTGGTTGTTTCGATGGCATCGAGCGGCATTCTTCCCAACCCCTACAGTCCGGACATGCTGCAGTCGATCGCGCAGTTCGATGCAGCGGGCAATGGTCCGACCGCCACGGTGTCGATCGAATATCCCTCGCAAGTGTCGCCGGGAGGACGCCCGACCTCGATCCTCGCCGATGCGCAGGACCGCATCCTTGTTGCCGGATTCCGCCTGTGGGATTTCAACTTCCCGGTGCCGGACTCCGACCATGTGATCACGCGTCTCGTGCGCGACAAGATTTTCGCGAGCGGCTTCGAACCCTGATCCCGTTGCAATGAAGCAATAGCGCCCGAACTGCATCGGCATTCGGGCGCTTGGCCATCCCTCAAGCCGCTGGGCGACCTGCATGCCGCGTTCCTCGGCCACGACCGCGGCATCAGCCGCGAATCGTCCTCGCTGATGCCGCGGTCGCAGGCGCGATGGCCGACGACCCGGCTGTCAAGCAGGGAGCTGCGGCCTTCCAGGCGGGGACCGGAAAAGGCGACGGAACAATTGTCCGTTTGAATCAGTGCTCGAAATCATCGGTTCTCCGAGGCCGCCGGCAATCTTGCGCGGTCGCTCGTGCGACCGCACGGTGACTGGACGGTTGAGCGTCTCGTGACTATGGCGTGGAAGCGCAGGCTGCCCAATGCTCGCTCCTGCCGAATGCGTGAGCGGGTCGCGGCGAGGTCTCCGCTCGCAAGGCGGCCATTCGTCATGGGCTTTCGCGCGCGCGACGTTGTCGGCGCCGGGCGCGAGGTTGAGGGGCCAAGTCGTCGCGACCGAGTGCAGGAAAGTGACGCGATTCAAACGAATAGTTCCCCCGTGCCCTTTCTGCATTTGCCTGACAGGTTGGAACATGTGCAGGCCGGACCCCGGTCCGGCCTGCCGCAACGGGTTCAGCACCACCGCGCGCGAGGGATGCTCCGACGCGGGTCCCGGGGGTCAGCGCGCTGCGCCGTCGTGCGCCATCAGGTAGTCGGCGACGGCGCGATAGGCAGGCAGCGAGGTGGGGTCGCTGGCCGCGTTCGCGGCGACTGGATTCGAGGCGAAGCGCACGATCACCATCTGCGCCTTCGGGTCGACCCAGATGGTCTGGCCGTGCACGCCGCGCGCGGCGAACGCGCCGTGATCGTCGTTGCTGACCCACCACATGCCGCGGTAGCTCCAGCCCGGCAGCGTCTTGTAACCGGCCTTGGCGAACGCCGCCTTGCTGCCGCCCTCGCGGATGCGCCTGATCGCGTCGGCCGGAATGAGCTGCTCGCCATGCCAGCGCCCCTCGTCGAGCACCAGCTGGCCCAGCCGCGCCATGTCGCGCAGCGTAGCGTTGAAGCCGCCGCCGGCGAACGGCGTGCCGATCGAGTCGACCGTGTAGAACGCCTCGCGCCCGGCGCCGATCCTGGTCCAGATCGTGTCGGCCAGATCCTGGGCCACCGACTTGGTGGTGGTGCGCGCAATCAGCCAGCCGAGCACATCGGCGTTGACCGTCTTGTAGCCGAACGCCTCGCCGTGCGTGCCCTTCTTCTTCACTGTCTCCAGGAATTCGAAATAGCTGTGCGGTCCGGTGTAGCCCGCGGGCACCGGCAACGGGCTGCCGGCCTTGGCATAGGTCCAGACCTCGGCCTTCGGATCGGCGTAGTCCTCGGAATAGTCGAGCGCGGTGGTCATGTCCATCACTTCGCGCACGGTGGCATCGCCAAAGGCGCTGCGCTTGAGTTCCGGAATCAGCGTGCCAACCAGCGCCGTTTCGTCCAGCTTGCCATCGGCCACCAAAGCTTCGCCGAGCAAGCCGGTGATGCTCTTGGTGACCGACATCGCGCCATGCAGGGTGTGCGGGCCGAGGCAGCCGTCGTAGCGCTCGTACACGATGCGGCCGCGGTGCAGCACCAGCACGCCATCGCTGTAGTTGGCGTCGAACGCCGCCTTCCAGGTCATCGGCTGGGTGCCACCCAGTGGCATGAACGTCACCGCGTCGAGCGCCGGATCGAGCGCCACCGGCAACGCGCTTTCGCCCGTCGTGCCGTTGCGCACGCCGGCGGTCGGCATCAGTTCGCGGAAGTGGCAGACCGTCCAGCGCAGCTTCGGAAACGCGAAATAATCCGCGTCGGTGAAGCGGATCGTCTTGTCCTTCGGCGGCGGGAAACCCTGCATCCAGCCCAGCGTGTTCGGGTTCGAGGCCGGCGCGGACAACGGCGCCTGCGCCGCACGTACCGAGGCGCCGGACAGCAACGTTGACGCAACAACTGCAGCGATCAGCTTGTTCATGGTGTGCTCCTTCGATCAGTCCAGTTCCTGCACGCCGCCACCCGACACGGTCAGGATCTGCCCGCTGATCCAGGCCGCCGCCGGCGAACACAGGAACAGCGCGGCGTTGGCCATGTCCTGCGGCTCGCCGAGCCGGTGGATCGGCGTATGCATGAGCATGGCCTTCTCGATGTCGTCGTTCAGCACCGACTCCAGCGCCGCGGTGCGCGTCGCGCCCGGCGCGATGCCGTTGATGCGGATGCCCATCGGCCCGAGGTCGAAGGCGATGTTGCGGATCAGGTGATTGGTCGCCGCCTTCGAGGCGCCGTAGGAGGCCATGCGCTTGTTCTTGTTCTCGCCGGCCATCGAGGTGATCGCGAGGATCGCGCCGCCGCCGGCCTTGGCCATTTCCGGCGCCGCCAGCTGGGCGAGGCGGAACAGCGAGAACACGTTGAGGTCGAAGGCGCGGCGGAAATCCGCCATCGGCATGTCGAACGGCTTCGGTCCGCCGCCACCGGCATTGCTGACCAGCACGGTGAGCTTGCCGAACTTCGCCACCGTGTCGCTGACCAGGCGCGCGAGATCGTCTTCCTTCGTCACGTCGCAGGGAATGCTGGCCGCGTTGCCGCCGGCCGCGACGATCGCGTCGGTGACGGTGCTGGCCGCCTGCGCGTCGCGGTCACTCACCACCACCGCCGCGCCGGCCGCCGCCAGCGTCTCGGCAATCGCCTGGCCAATCCCGGCGCCGGCGCCGGTGACCACGGCCACCTGGCCTTCCACGCGAAAATTGCTTGCATCGAACATGGCTGATTTCCTCTGGGTAATGGAGATGGGCCGCCAGTCGCAGTCGCGCACGCCGGGCTGCGCGGCGGGAGCAAACGATGCGCCCGATCGCGATCGTCGGCTAGCGCGCCGAAGCGGCTTCATCGGCGCTGGCGCGCGTCGCTCCAGCGCGTTGTCTGGCGGATCCACGCCGCGCGGCCGGCGCGGGGCCGCCAAGCAATTTCTTGAGCAGCTTTTCCAGCTGCAGCCTCTCGCGTGGCTGCAGCTCCTCGACCTGCTGCTCCAGGAAAGCGCCGATGTCGGGCAGCAGGCTTTCTATCGTGGCCATGCCCTGCTCGGTAAGCGTCAACGTCAGCTTGCGCCGATCGCCGGGATCGGCCGTGCGCTTGACCAGTTGCCTATCGCACAACTCGTCGGTCAGGCGCGTCAGGTTCGCCGGCTTCTCGCCGGAGGCCTCGGCCAGCTGCGACGGATTCATCGCATAGCCCTCGGTGCCGTAGAGCATCATCAGCAGGTTGTATTGCGCATCGTTGATGCCGAGCGGGCGCAACAGGCCGTTGGAACTGTCCTGGATGCGCTTGTGCACCAGCTTCACCAGCCGCACCAGCACGGCCGGCTCGCGCGCGAACGCCGGATAGCGGCCGCAGGTGACCGCCAGCCGTTGTTCGGTGGCCTCAAACGCGCGTTCAAAATCGATCATGGATTCGCCAATTCGTTCATGAATGAATTATTCATGCATGAATAATAGCGGTCGGCAGGCCCGGGAACAACCCCGGACCGTTCGGGCGTGCTCCGCCTCGGGCCGGCACCCGCGTATGCGCGGCGTCAACGCCTTCGCCGCCCGCAGCCCGTCGGTTGTACCGCTCACGCGATCATCCCGAGGCCACGCTGCGTGCCGGTACGCGTTACCCTAAGCCGGCGTGATCGCCCATCTGTGTTCGATCACGGGACGCCGATGGACGCATGGCACGCTTGAACAAGCGGCAGCCGGAAGTTTCCGTCAGGCCTGCCGGCAAGCTTCGGGGACTCCACACTGAATCATGGCGACTGAGCCGCGCGATCCGGAACGCCTGCAAGCGGCCCAGGCCGATCCGCCGGCGCCGGGCGTGGCATCGCATGCTCCGCTGGAGCGCAGCCGCTTCGGCGGCTCGCAACGCCGGGACAAGCGCGCGGACGACGACGGCGCGCCGGTGTCGCGCAGCGATCTTGGCAAGGGTCCGCAGGAGCTGATCAAGGACCATGGGACGCAAATCAGCTGGCGCGTGCTGGTGGTTTCGTCGGCGGTGATCCTGGCCTTCTCGATGTGGGCCATCTTCCGGCCCGATCACGCGCGCACGACGATGAGCCGGAGCGTCGACTGGATCGCGACAAACCTGGGCTGGTACTACGTGCTGACGATGGCGCTGGTGAGCGGCTTCGTGCTGTGGGTCGCGCTCTCGCGGGAGGGCGATGTGCGGCTCGGGCCCGACCATTCGCGGCCGCGCTACAAACTGGCGACCTGGGTGGCGATGCTGTTCGCGGCCGGCGTCGGCATCGACCTGCTGTTCTTCTCGGTCACCGGTCCGGTCGTGCAGTACCTGCATCCGCCCACCGGCGACGGCGGCACCCCCGCGGCGTTGCAGGACGCGGTGGTGTGGACGATGTTCCATTACGGCATTGCCGGCTGGGCGGTGTATGCGCTGCTGGGCATGGCGATGGGCTATTTCGCCTATCGCTGGAACATGCCGCTGTCGATTCGCGCGGCGCTCTTTCCGCTGTTCGGCAAACGCATGCGCGGGGCCCTGGGCGATGGCATCAGCATCATCTCGCTGGTCGGCACGGTGTTCGGCGTCGCCACCTCGATGGGCATCGGCGTGGTCCTGCTGGCGATCGGCTTTGCGCGCATCTTCGGCCTGGAACCCGGTCTCACGCTGCAGATCGCGCTGGTCATCGGCGCGGTGGTCCTGACCATCGCCGCCACCACCTCCGGCGTTGACCGCGGCATCCGCTGGATTTCCGAGCTGAACCTGTGGAGCGCGCTGGCGATGATGGCGTTCATCCTCATCGCCGGGCAGACCGCCTTCCTGCTGAACGCCCTGGTCGCGAACATCGGCCGCTTCCTGGTCACGCTCCCCGCACGCATGCTGCAGACCTTCGCCTACCACCCCGGCAGCAGCGAGTGGATGGGCCGCTGGACGCTGTTCTTCTGGGCCTTCTGGCTGGCCTGGGGGCCGTTCGTCGGCGTCTTCCTCGCGCGCATTTCGCGCGGGCGCACGCTGCGTGAATTCGTGATCGCGGCGATCACCGTACCGGTCGTGTGCGACTTCATCATCGTTTCGCTGTTCGGCAACTCGGCGCTCTACCAGGTTCTGCAAGGCAACAAGGCGTTCGCCGAACTTGCAGTGCGCAGCCCCGAGCGCGGCTGGTATGCGCTGCTGGAGATGTTTCCCGGCGCGTTCCTGCTCATCTGCCTGGCGACCCTGTCGGGGCTGCTGTTCTACCTCACCAGCGCGAATTCGGGAGCGATGGTGATGTCGAACTTCTCCACGTCGATCCCGGACCCCGCACAGGACGGACCAAAGTGGCTGCGCATCTTCTGGGCCGTGCTCACCGCCGTGCTCACCGTGGCGATGCTGCTGGCCGGCGGCGTGCTGACGATGGAGTACGCGACGCTGATCTTCGCGCTGCCGGTGACGATCATCGCGTATCTGGTGATGGCGTCCTTCCACAAGGCGCTGCGCATGGAGCGCGCCGAGCGTGAGGGCCAGGTGCTGCGGCGGTCGTCGATCGCCCCGGGCGGCGGCCACGTGCCGGAACGTTCCTGGAAGCAGCGGCTGGGGCGGATGCTGGCGTTCCCGTCGCGGCGGGAGGTCGGCCGCTATCTCGAGCGCACGGTGCGGCCGGCGCTGGACGAGGTTGCCGCCGAGTTCGGCAAGGAAGGGTACGAGGTCGAGCGCGGCGACGTGGCCGGCGCCGGCGGCATCCCGGGGCCGCTGCTGCGCGTGGCGATGGAGTCACCCTACGCCTTCCTCTATCAGGTCGCCGTCGTCGAGGCGCCGGTGCCGACCTTCAGCGGCAAGATGTCGCGCGACACCGACGTCTACTACCGGCTGGAGGTGTTCACCCAGTCCGGCTCCGGCGGCTACGACCTGATGGGACTGACCCGGCAGCAGGTGATCGACGACGTGCTGGAGCGCTACGAAGCCCATCTCGCGCTCGCCACCGCCGCCACGGTGGCCGCTGCCCCATCGACACCGCCGGCGCCGATGTCGAGCCAGGTCCCGCCGCTGGCTCCCGGTACGAGGCGGTGACGGCGACTGGGCCCGCAACCCGCTGCCTATCGTTCTTCCCACGCGCAGTCATGCGCCGAGCCACGATCCTTCAGCTGCTCAGGCGATCAGCGTGGCTCGGGCCTGTTCCGCAATCACATGTGGCACGAAGCGTGCGGTGTCTTTCGTGATCAGCGAATCGTCCTCGCGGATGCCGAGACCGCAGGCGCGGTCGCCGACGACCCAGCTTCCGAGCAGCGCGCTGCGTCCGTCGAAGCGCGCCAGAGGATGGAATGCCTGGCGGATGCAAGGGCCACGGTACGGGCCGTCCGATTGCACGCGCGTGCCGTCCGGCAGGCGCATGTCGATGTTGGCGCCTTCGCGCGAATGCAGGGGTTTGGTGACCCAGCCGGCGGGGAGTTCGCCGTAGCCATCGTCGAAGAACGCCGGCAGCAGGTTCGGGTGGCCTTCGTGTTTCTGCCACAATATCGGCAGGATGCCCTTGTTACTGAGCAGGGCTTTCCACGGCGGCTCGATCAGCAGCAGGCCGGAGTCGGGCAGGTAGCGGCCGAAGGCTTCGCGGAACAGGTCTTCGAGCGGATACAGCTTGAACAACGTGCCGATCGCGATATCGTCGAGGTCGGTGTAGCGGCCGTCCGCGCTGATGCCGATGTCCTCGATCGCGAGCTTGCCGCAATCGATGCCGGCCTGGATCGCGCAATCGCGCAGGTAGTCGATCGTGCCCTGGTCCTCGACCGAGTCGCGCACCGCGGCGAAATGGAACGGTCGTGGCAGTCGCGCGGCGATCGTGGCGAAGGCCTCGACCAGCGCCTCCTGGATCGAGTTGTACTGGTCGGTGCCGGTGGGCAGACGGCCGTTGCGCTGCAAGTCGTCCAGCCATTGCCACTGGAAGAACGCCGCTTCATACAGCGACGTCGGTGTGTCGTAGTTGAATTCGTAAAGCTTGGCCGGGCCGCTGCCGTCGTAGGCGAAGTCCATGCGCCCGTACAGATGCGGTTGGCGTTCGCGCCAGCTACGCACGATCAGGTCCCAGAATGCTTCGGGGATATCGAGCTGGCGCAAACGCTGTTCGTTGCCGACGATGTCGTCGAGCAGGTCGAGCGCCATCGCGTGCAGTTCCTCGGTCGGCGCCTCGATGTCGTCCTCGATCTGGCGCAGGGTGAACGCGTAGTACGCGGTCTCGTCCCAGTACGGGCTTCCGTCGATCGTGTGGAACGCGAAGCCGGCTTCCTGCGCGCGCTCGCGCCAGCTCGCACGCGCCTGTGTCGCGATGCGACGCATTAGCCGCCGCTGCTGCTGCGCGAATTGCCGGACGAGCCGAACCCGCCGCGCGTGACGGTCGGCGCGACATTCGGCTTGGCCGTGACCGGCACCATTGCGGTCGAGGCCGTGCCGCCATTGCGATAGATGCCGCCGGTGGGCGTAGCCGCCGGACGCTGCCAGTTGCCGGCGCCGTCGCGATAGGCCGGCGCGGCGGACAAGCCTGCCGGTTGTCCGCCGCGCAGCATCTGCGACATCAGGAAGCCGGTCATGAATGGCATGAAGAAGGAGTGGCCGCTGCTGTCGCTGCGTTGCTGGCACTGGTCGGCGCCGTGTGCGGCGATGCATTCCTCACGCGACGCATAGCGCGGGCTGCTGGCCTCGGCCTGCTTGCTCGCCTGGTCGAATGCCTGCTTGCAGGTATAGCTGTCGTTGGTCTGTGCGACGCAGGCCTCGACCGATGTGTACAGGCCTTCGCGTGTCGTCTCGTTGTCGCAGGCGGTGAGCAGCAGCGGTGCCGCGCCCATCATCACCAGTGCGGCGGTTCTCGATCGCTTCATCGTGGGCGGTCTCTGCAATGCAAAACCGGAGAGTGCATGGTTTTGCACGTGGAGGGAAATGGGCGGAAGTCACGGGCAACGATGTCCATTCCGCGGAGTGACGCGGGTGACGTGCGCCACGGTCAAGGTGCGCGGCGCGATCGGGTGGCGAAGGCGCACGCCCTCATCGGGTTTGCCCATGGAATGGCCTGTCGTTGGACGAGGTGCGCCATGGCGCCAGCCGAGGCCGGTCACCATGGCGCTTCACCGCTCACTTCGCTTCGCGGGTGATGTCCGCGGCGGCCTTTTCGAGAATCGCGATCACGCGTTTGGTTTCCGCTGCGTCCCAGTTGCGGTGGTGCGCCATCAGCGCGAACTTCAGCGCATGCATCGCCTTGCGGATCGCCATCGGTGCGGCCATGCGCGACATTCGTTTCGCAGTCGCCTGCAGGCGCTCGTTCAGGGCATCCAGTTGCTCGCGGTTCTCCGCCAGGAATGCGACGCCGGTATCGGTGATCGCGTAGCGCTTCTTGCCGCCGGTGTCGGCATCGACTTCGGCATGCCCCATTTCCTCGAGCATGGTCAGGGTCGGGTAGACCGCGCCGGGACTCGGCGTGTACTGGCCTTCGAACATTTCCTCGATGATGCGGATCAGTTCATAGCCGTGCCGCGGCTGCTGCTCGATCAGCGACAGCAGCAGCAGCTTGAGGTCACCGCTGCCGAACATGCGGCCACCGCCGCGGCCGCCGCGCAGTCCGTCGAAGTCCTCGAACGGCGAGCCGCCGTGCCCGCGTTCGCGGCCACCGAAAAAGCCGCCGCGGCCGCCGGCGTGGTGTTCGTGCGAGAACGGGCCGCGATGTTCGCGCAGGTGTGCAAACAGGTGATGCAGATGCATGGATGTTCTCCAGATATATCGTAAGTAACAGTCTTACGATATATCGTAAATTGTCCTGACGCAAGGCGCCTGCTGCCGTTCGCGCACGGTTCCCGGGGCAGCCGCCACGCATGCGCCTGCCGGATGGAGCCATCGGTCGTGGACAGGGCTGCGCACGGCGCATCTTCGGCAAGGTGTGTATTGCGGCGTCGCTGCGACGGATGCATGGCGATCCATGCCGATAGCGTCAATGAAACGGACCCGCCGCTGCGCTCGCGACGTCGCGCATGATCTTCGCCGTGTGCGCGTCAAGGTGATCGCGACGAGCCGCTTTGGCGTATCGCGACGTCGGCGCATGCCCTTCGCGCCCGTCTTGCGCGAAGACGGCGTGCGGACGCCATCGTGTCGCTCGCCGATGCCCGCGGAGGCGAACTCGGCCATGCCTCATCGTGGGTTCGTTCGCGCGATGGCCGCCGGCGACAGCCGCGAATCGGCTGCCGCCTTCACGCGTTCGAACCCGACTGCAGGGAAGTTCGAACGCGCGTCCGGCGTGCGTTTCGTCAATCGAAGCCGTTGGCGAAGATCAAGTCGCCGGCATTCCCGACGTGCATTGTCACCGCAATCGCCACCGGGCTGGTTGGCGTGCGTCCGGGTGCTGCGCACATCGAGCCGTGATAGTCGCCGTCGGCGCGGGTGCCGGCACTGAACGTCGCCTGCAGCGGCACGCCCGCGTCGGCACCGAGCTGGCCGCCGGAGGCGGAGACAGCGAGCCAGTCGACCGGCGTCGCGTCGGCGCCGCATGGATCGCTGGCAAGCGTGTCGATCTCGAGGATCAGGTTGATCCAGTCGAGCCCGGCATCGGCGAATGCGATCGGCTCACTGGCGCCGCAGTCGCGCGCGGCCCAGTAGGCCGATGCCGTTTCGCCATCGCGGTTGCCGCCGGGATAGAACGCATTGCCGCCGCCGAGTCCGTTCGACACGAAGATCTCGGCAACAAGCACGCTGTCGCCGGCGACCTGCACCGGCTGGTCGAAGGCGACTCGCATGCGTTCGAGCGTGCCGTCGACGACGTCGACGGTCTTCTCGGCGAGCAAGCGCAGGTGCCCCAGTGCGAGATCGCCGTCAAGCGCGTGGACGCGCACGGTGATCGGTTGCGAGCCGGTCGAGGATGTCGCCGAATCGATCGCGAAGCTGATGCCGCCGATTGTCGTCTCCTGGATCGGCATGCCTCGTTCAGCGAGATCGAAGCGGCGCAGGTAGCGGTTCTCGAGTGAATAACCGGTGTTCGGATCGACGCAGCCGAAGCTGACATTCTGCGCGGGCAGCGGGTTCGTCGTCTGCGCGAGCGGAACGCGCGACAGCACGGCCGGGTCGCCGCCGCTGCGCAGGGTCCAGTCGGCGGGTGCCGCACCGGTGTTGAGCAGGTCGAATGCGAGTTGCGCCGTCTGTCCGGAAACAACCGTCATTGCGAGTGTCGCCGGATCGGTCGACAGGCAGGCCTGCAGCGGGCGCAGGCTGAAGTCGGCGGCGGTTTCGGCACCCGCGGCGAGCGCGAACGGCTGCGTCACGGACTGGTGATCGGCTGCATCGACGGTCACCGTGAACGGTCCTTGTGCTGCTTCGATCCAATAGCGGTAGCTGCCATCGATCGCGCTTGTCGTCGTGTAGGTCTGTCCGCCGGTGCCATGGATCGTGATTGCGGCGCCGGCCAGCGCGGCCGGATTCGCCTCGCAATAGCCGAGGCTCTGAACATGGCCGGCGAGCGAGCCGTAGCTGGCCGGTGCGGTCACCGTCATCGTCGCTTCGACGTCGCCGAACGGCCACGCGTAGGGGGTGTCCTCGGCCACGCGGATCGGCAAGGTGTAGACGCCCGGCTGACTCACGTTGCGCGCATCGAACGTCGCATCGAGCGTGCGGCTCTCGCCGACGGCGAGCGTGCCGTAGTCGGGGGCCAGATGCAGCATCGCGCTGGCGCTGATCGTGTTGAACAGGTGGACCTGGTCGACGATGACGAAGCCCCACGGTGGCGTCGCCGTGTAGTGGAAGCGCACGCGCGCGTCGCTCGCGCCGGTGAAGGCACTGAGATCGAGTTCGATCGGTGCGCCCAGCCCGCCGCCGCTGTTGTCGTGTGTCTCGCTGTACACGGTGGTCCAGGTCGTGCCGCCGTCACCGGACGCATCCACGTTCAGGCGCGGAAAGCTGTCGGCGCCGTCGAACAGCGACAGGAAGAAGCCCATCGACGCGGTATGGCTCGTGCTGAGATCAAGCCGCGGCGAGATCAGCTTCGTGTCCGAATCGGCACCATCCCAGCATGGGTAGGGATCGACCATTGCCGCGCCGCCGTCGCCACCGGCAGTGTTCGCGAAGCGGCTCGGATCGAGCGCGATCCAGCCGCAGCCGTCGCCGGCGTTCTCGATGCTCCATCCATCCGGCGGGAACGTCGCGCCTTCGAAATGCTCCTCGACGGCGACGCCTTCGAAGCCGAAGTTCAGCGGCAAGGTGCCGCTGTTGCCGACCTTGAACGGCACCGTCGCGGTCGTCCCGAGTTCGACGCTGGCCGCAGGTCCTGCCGGATACAGGCGCAGGCGACCGGCCGGCAGCGCGAGGTCGACCAGTACGGCGGCGCCGTTCTCCACGTTCGGCGTCGCCGATGTATCGCCGTAGCCGGCCGGCTGGCTGCCGCGATCGGCGCTCACGCTGGGGGTGCCGGCGGGCGCATGCAGCGCGAAGAATCCGTCGCCGACGCCGGGATCGGCGCTGCTCGCGGTGGCTGTCGGCGTGCCCGCGGCGACGCGTACCGCGGCTCCGTTCAGGCCGGCGCCGGTATTTGCATCGCGCACGTGGCCGACGATGAGGCCGCCGCTCGCCGGTGCGCTGCAGGTGCCCTGGATCGCGACGTCGTCGACCCCCCAGCCGCCGACGCCGGTGCTGAATTCGTCGGTGGTGCCATCGTCGGAATGAAAGCGCAGGCGTGCATTTGCGACGGCGACGCTCGACAGATCGACCACTTCATCGGTCCAGCCTTCGAGCACATTCGTGATCTTCGGCGTGCCGAGTGCGGACCAGCTGGTGCCACCGTCGACGCTGGCTTCGACCAGCGCCTTGCCGGCGTCGACCCGATAGCTGCGGTAGCGCAGCACCGGATGGATGAGTGCGGCGAGGTTTGCTGCGGGCAACTGCAAGTAGTCAACGCGGCCGTCGTTGTCCCAGCCGTCGCCGGCGCCGAGTTCGTCGTTCGCGGCGGCAAAACGGCCATGTTCCGGAAAGGCGAGGATCGGGGCGGACAGGTTCGTGCTGTCGCCGAACAGCCAGCCGAGTCCCGCACTCGACACGCTCCAGCCGACCGGAGGCGCCGATCCGTTGTTCTCGAAGTCCTCGGTCAGCAGCGTCGTCGTGTAGGCATAGCCCGGCGCCGTGCAGGCGACCGGATCGGCGACGAGCGCGAAATCCTGTGCGCGACTGCCGCTGATCGATGCGAGTTCACGGGCGGCCGGCTGGTAGCCGACGATATCGCTGCCGACGTCGAAGCGATAGGCGCGGCCTTCCGGCAGGCGCACGGAATACATGCCGGTGAGCGGATCGCTCCAGATCGAACCCGAGGGGAAGCCGCTGCCGATCGCGATCTTCGCGTGCAGCGGCCAGCCTGTCGCGGCGTCGGTGATGCGGCCGCTGATCTTGTAGGTCGCCGCGGTGGCGAGTTGGACGTCGTGACGCGTCGTCGCGTCGACCTGCACCGGCACGCCCGCTTCATTGGCCGGCAGATAGCCGTAGGCCGAGACGCGCACCGTGTAGCCGCTGCCGCCGTCGACCGGCAGACGCCGGACGTAGCTGCCATCGGCGGCACTGGTCGCCTGATAGATGCGTACGGAATCGTCGACGAAGATCTCGATCGCCGCACCGCCGATCGGCGCGCCCGAGGACGTGGTGACCTTGCCGCGGATGAAGCCCTGCGGTCCGCAGGCATGCGCCGCGGCGTCGACTGCGCGCGGCGCGTCGATCTCGCCCCAGCCGGTTGCATAGTTGGGCACGTTGCCGAGGCCGGGTGCCGGCTCGCCGCCGCTGGCGTAGTCGATCGGTCGGGCGTTCTGCATGATCAGGCCGCCGAGCGTTGCGTACTCGCCGCGAAGGCATTCGCCGGCTTCGAGCATGAGCGCGACGAGGCCGCTGAGGTGCGGCGCCGACATCGAAGTGCCGGTCATCGTCGCGTAGCCATTGCCGCCGTCGATCGCCGAGCGGATGTCGACGCCGGGCGCGACGACTTGCGGCTTCAGTGTCGGGTATCCACGAGGATCCGGGTAATCGGGCAGGCCCGGACTTGCTTCCAGGCTCGGTCCCCATAGCGAGTGCGGCGCGTATTGTCCGTCGTGATTGCCGGTCGAACCGACCGCGAACGCGCTGCCGAGCGAGGCCGGGCTGGTCACCGTGGACAATCCGGGCGGCTCCGGCAGTCCGCAGTTGGACGCATTGCCGGTGGCGAATACCGGAAAGATGCCGGCGGCGACCCAGGCTTCGACGATGTCGCGGTAGAAGTCGTCGGCGCTGCCGTTGCACAGGCCCGAGTTGCCCCAGGAATTGTTGACGACCTGCGGCCGGCGATCGGGATCGGGATCGCTGCCATCGGTGCGCGTCGGCGCCAGCATGAACTGCCCGCAGGCCGGCAACGCGAAGTCGCTGCCCTTCATTGGCAAGCCGAGGCAGGCGATCCACGTCGCGCCGGGCGCCATGCCGATGCGCTGGCGCTGCGCGGGATCGGTCGAACGGTTGTCGCCGACGATCGTGCCGGTAACGTGGGTGCCGTGTCCCTCGCCCTGCGAGCCGTTCGGCTCGGAGTCCTGCATCGTCGGCGCATACCAGTTGTAGTCGTGCTGGAAGCCGCCGCTGCCGAGATTGCCGCGATACTGGTTGACGACGGCTTCGTGCCGGTAGAACACGCCATCGTCGATGATGCCGACGGTGACGCCATCGCCCGTGGTGCCGTCGTCCCAGACGCGGTCGGCGCCGACCCAGCCGATGTTGTCGGCGACGCCGCCACTGCCGGCAGCTCGCGCGGCGACGGCCGGATGTTCCGGCTTGATCAGTGTGGCCTTCGGCAGTTCGCGGATGCGCGCGACTTCGGCAAAGCCGGCTGCCGCCTGCAGCGTTCCGATGTCGCCCTGCTCGACGAGGATCGCGTTCTTGATCCACAGGTTGTGGAAGCTCGCGCCGCGCTGAGCGAGCAAGCGCTGCACGCCGGCCTGGCTGCGCTGCGCAGTCTGGCGCAGGCGCTCGTAGACGTAGCGGCCGCGCGCATTCCAATCGAGCGTGCGTGCTGCCGACAGGTCGGCGCGTTCGCGGAACTCGATCGCGAAATCGCGGCGGCCACCGGACGCGAGCTGCCGATACAGCGATGACGCGATGTCGACGCCGAGCGTGCTCTGTCCGGGCGTGGCGCCAGCGCCGCCGCCGATCTGCAGATGCGCAACGGGCGTCCTGACAATACCGCCGGCCGCGGACACGCCACTCGCGAATACCAGCAGGGCGATGCCCAGCGACTGCGAGCAGAGCTTGCGCGGGGCCAGACCATCGGTGCCGCGGCGATACGATGCGAGTGCGTTCGACCAGCGCGCGACGATTCCCGAGAGTCCGCGGCGCGAGCGCGCGTGTGCGGACGGTGCAGCGTGTGTCATGGCGTTCCCCATTCCTCTGCCGGATCCAGCCCCACCGTCGACGCGGTGGGCGCGCCGTTGGATACGGCGATGGCACAGGCTAGACGAGTGCGGTCGCGCCACGCATTCGCGCAGCCTTTGCGTGGCCTTTGTTTCGCCTTAATTCTTGCGATGACAACGCCTTAGCGCGTGTTGGCAGGCTCCGGTTCTTGCGTCAGGATGACCGGCACGACGCGCTCGCCGGCCAAGTGACGTGCGCGATCGAGCGCGTTGCGCCACGGTTCGACCTGCCCCATTGCGTGGTACAGACGCACCTGCAGCAATGCGGCGTCATAGCTCTGCGCCGCCCATGCCGCCACGCGCGCCGCGACCGGTCCGGCACGCGCAAGGTCGCCGCGCGCCAACAGCGCCTGCGTGTAGGCGCTGCTGACTTCGAGGACGTCGGCGGGAACGCGCAAGGCGTCGGCTTGCGCGAGGGCCGCGGCGAAATCCGCGTCGGCCTCCCCGCGTGCGCCTCCCGCAGCCGCTTGCTCGGCGTGTGCGAGCCGCGCATGCAAGCGCGCGACGGGCGCCCCATCGCGCTCGGCCCATGCGGTCATCGCGCTCACGCTGGCGTTTGCCGACAGCGCGTCCTGCAATGCGATCTGCGCACGCACGAGGGTCAGCCATGCGCTGGCCTGCTCGCGCGGCGTTTCCGCCTGCCAGGACGTTTTCAGCACCTCGCCGACGGTGCGCGAGGCGCCGGCGGCATCGCCGCTGACCCATGCCGCGCGCGCCGCGATGATCCGCGCCGAGCCGAACAGGGCGTTGTCCTTGGCTGCTGCCGCATCGATGAGTACACCTTGCAGCAAGCCGTTCGCCTCGCCCAGGCGTCCGTTCGCGGCCAGCACGTCGGTGCGCGCCAGCAGCGCGTAGCGTTTCCACTGCGGATTCGGCTCGCGTTCGACCAGTTCGCGCAAGCGCGCCTCGTCGGTCAGTGCCGCCGCCGGATCGAGCAGAGCGAGGTGCGAGTAAGCCGCCGCCACGCGGGCGAACAGCTCGCTGGTCAGATCATGGAAATTCGCCAGCTGGTCGGCCCCGGCGTCGAGCTGGGGCAGTGCTTCGGCGTAGCGGTCGCGGCGCGCTTCGAGGATGCCGAGATTCGCATCGACGCGCGCAAGGCCGAGGCGATCGCCGACGCTTTCAAGGACGACGCGCGCCTGCGCGAAGTCGGCCACTGCGGAATCGAACTGGAATTGTGCGCTGCGCGCGATCGCCCGGCCGGTCAGCGCGCGGCCGAGTTCGGGCGACGGTGTGGCAGTGCCTAGCAGGTCGACGACGGCGTCCGCGCGGCTGACGACGGCAGGATAATCGTCGCGGCGCAGCGCGATGTTGCCGAGGCCGTTCAGCACGCGTGCGCGTAGCAGCGGATCGTCCATTGCCGAGGTCGACGTCAGCAGATCCTCGAACGCGTGCTCGGCCGTATCGAGGTGACCGCTGCGAAAATCGATGCCGGCGCGGCGGAAACGCACGTCCGCGCGCGCGGCCTGCTCGGCGTCGAGCGTGTCGAGCAGCGCGCGCGCGGTGTCGGGTTGGTCGGCGAGCATCGCGGCTTCGACTTGCTGCAGCAGGCCGCCGAGCGCGCGGTCGCGCGGAGACAGCAGATCGCCATCGTGCGGCGGGGTCAGGCCGAGCACGCGCGCCGTGCGATCGGCCGCGGCCTGGGCCGCTTCGAGCAGGTCGCGCGCCTCGCCTTCGGCCAGCAACGGGGGCGTTCTTCCGCGGAGGCTCTGCACCGTCACGCGCCAGTATCCCGCCGACAGCGACGCTTTCGCCCGCAGCACGAGCCCGGCCGCCGAGGCATCGGCCATGGATTGCAGTTCCCCTGCATCCGGATTGCCGTTGCGCAAGTTGCGGGCGAGTGCGATCACGTTGTCGCTCGGCACCATTGCCTGGCCGGCGCTGCGCAGGCGATCGGCGATCAGCTCCATTGCGCCGAGTCGCGCCCAGGCGTACTTGGCGTCCGCGTCGATCGCTACCGGCAGCAGCAAGGCGAGGTTCGTCTGCATCACGCGTCCGCGCGCCGCTGCCGGCGCGTGCTGCGGCGCCGGTGGCTTCCACAGCAACGCGCCAGCGACAAGCGCGATCGCCGCGACGGCGAGTGCAAGGGCGAATGGCCACCATGGTTGCGGCCGCGCGCGCACGGACGGCGCGGAGGATTCCGTGGGTGCGGACGTGGTCGCCGCGGCGCCGGACGAAACCGTCGCGGACGTTTCAGTACGTTCGTCCACGAGTTCGGTCGTCGCCACCCATGCATAGCCGAAGCGCGGCACCGTGCGGATCATGCGACGGGTCTCGTCGGTATCGCCGAGCGTGCGCCGTGCGCGCAGCATGACCTGATCAAGCAGGTTGTCGCTGACTTGGCTGCGGCCCCAGACCGCTGCGATCAGCTCGTCGCGGCCGACCGCACGCGTGCGGTGCTCGACCAGATAGGCGATGCAGTCGAACGCTTTTGGCGGCAGGGCCAGCCGTTCGTCGCCGCGCCACAATTCGCGCCGCGCTGGGTCGAGCCGGAATTCGTCGAACAGGAACTGATGCAAGATGGATCGATGCCCCGCCTTGAGGTGCGTGTCTTCACGATGACCACGATGGGCGATGGTAACGGCAGCCGGCGCGCATGGCGCGGCTTGTGTGCGTCGGCACGCGTGCAGGGTTGCGGGCCGTACGCAGTGCCTGCAGCAGGGGCGCTCGCGCCGTGACCGCGGATCGCGCGCATCGGACCGATACCTTGCGGTAGGCTTCGTGACTGGGGAAGTCCGATCTGCCGGGTCGCGGGAGCAGCCCTCGTCCGATGCAGGGACGAGACGGCGCGTGCCCAATCGGCACGCTTGGCGCGACGCGCGGGCGCAAGTGATTCTCAGGGGAGCATTGCATGACGTCGTCGATGGGCCAGGAACTCTTCCCGCACATCCGCGTCGTGATGGGCATCGTGCTGGGTCTGGCGATGTCGAAGCTGCTGACCGGATTCGCGGGGCTGGTGCAGCATCCCGGTCGCTACCGCCTGTCGGCCGTGCATCTGCTCTGGGCGGTGTCGATCCTGGTCGAGTTGATCCTGTTCTGGTGGTGGGAATTCGCGCTCTCGCAGATCCGGATCTGGAGCTTCGGCACGTTCGTGTTCCTGATCGGCTACACGATCACCCTCTATCTGCTGGCGGCGCTGCTGTTTCCCGACAGCATCGACGAGTACGGCGGCTATGAGGCGTACTTCATCCGGCGCAGGTTATGGTTTTTCGGACTGCTCGCGGTCACCTTCGTGTTCGATGCGATCGACACGATGATCAAGGGCGAGGAGCACTGGAACCGCCTGAGCGCGGCCTATGTAGTGCAGGTGCCGGCCGGCATCGTGCTGTGCGTCGTGGCATGTTGCTCGGTGAAGCGGCGCACGCATCTCGTACTCGCGCTGCTGCACCTGGCCTACCAGGCCTATTGGATGTCGCGCATCCTCGCTGCCTGAGCGGGATGCGCGGTGCGCTGCATCACGGCAGCGCGAACACCACGATCGTAGCGCTGCCGCTGCCGCCGAAGAATCCCGAGACGACGCCGGACGTCGTGGCGACGTACTGCTTGCCGTCGATGGCGTAGCTCAGCACGCCGCCGCCGATCGAGCCGCCGGTGTTGAACGTGTACAGCGTCTTGCCGCTGGCGGCGTCGATCGCGAGGAAGTTGTTGTCGAGGTCGCCGGTGAACAACACGCCACCGCGCGTCGCGGTAACGCCGGCGACGAGCGGCGTCGGCCACTTCTGCACCCAGCGTTCCTTGCCGCTGGTGGCATCGATCGCGCGCAGCCAGCCGCGCGCCTGGTCGCGTGGATCGGGCGTGACCGAGCCGCCGTAGTAGTGCGCGTTCTGCGTGTATGCGGGTGGATCGGGCAGGCGCGTGAAGGTGCCGCACCAGTCGACGCTCGCGACATACAGCGTCTTCGCCGCCGGGCTGTAGGCCGGGCCATTCCATTCCATGCCGCCGAGCAGGCCGGGGCAGCCATGCGCGCCTTCGACGCTCGGCTTCTCGTCCCAGCCGGTGCGCGTGGTGATCGGCAGTTCGTAGAGGGACTCGTGCGTATCGCGGTCGAGCACGCGCAGCAGGCCATCCTTGCCGCTGACGGTGACAAGATTGCGCGCCTTGCCGTTCACGGTGGCGCTGAACAGCGGACTGACCTGCGAGAGGTCGCGGTCGTTGACGTCGTTCGGCACAAACTGTTTGTACCAGAGCAGTTTTCCGGTTTTCACGTCGAGCGCGACCAGTGAATCGGTATAGAGATTGTCGCCGGGCCGCGCCTGGCCGTAGAAATCGGGTGCGGGATTGCCGACCGGCACGTACAGCACGCCCTTGCCCGCATCGAGCGAGAGCGGGGTCCACAGGCTGCCGCCGCCGTGGTCGCGCGAGGCCGGGTCTTTCCACGAATCCGCGCCCGGCTCGCCGGCATCGGGTATCAGGTTGAACTTCCACACGGGCTCGCCGTTGGCGAGCCTAAATGCGCCGATCCAGTTCTTCGCACCCCAGTCGGCGCCGGCAGGCCCGTAGATGACCAGGTCGCCGACGATCAGCGGCGGCATCGACAGGTACTGGCTGTGCGCGGGATCGGCGATCTGCCGGCTCCACACGACCGAACCGTCCGCCATGTTGAGTGCGATCAGATAGCCGTCCGGAGTGCCACGCACGAAGCGGCCGTCGGCGATCGCGCCGCCGCGGTTCGACTTCGACAGCGGCGTGGATTTCATCTCCCATGTATTCGTCCACTTCTCGCGGCAGGTCGAGGCGTCGATCGCGATCGTGACGTTGTCGACCGTGAAGTACATCGTTCCCTTGTAGACCAGCGGACTCGACTGGAACGAACCGGTCGTCGTCGAGCGGTAGATGCACGCCGCGCGCAAAGTGTGCGCGTTCGTCGCGTTGATCTGGTCGAGCGCGACATAGCGCTGGCCGGCGTAGTCCTTGGCCGCGTGCAGCCAGTCATGCGTGTTGTTCGCGGCTTTCAGCAATTCGTCGCCGGTCGGGCCGGCCGGAAGCGGAGCCGGTGCTTTCGGCGCAGGTGCCGCTGCAGTCGCTGGTGTCGCGCCAAGAGTCTGCAGATAGGCGACGATGTTCGCGCGTGTCGCCGCGTCGGCGATCTGCACCGGCATCGAGGTGCCCGGCACCTTCGCGATCGAGTTGGTGATGAACGCGTCGATCGTGGCCGCGTCCCAAGTCAGATGCGAGTTCGCCATTGCCGCGGAATAGGTGTAGCCGGGGAGCGATCCCGAGCTGCGCCCGACCACGCCGGCGAGCGACGGCCCGAAGCCGTTCTTGCCGATCACGGTCGTGTGGCAGGCCGCGCACTGGTTGGCGAACGCGGTCTTGCCCGCCGCCGCGTCGCCTGCCGCATGAGCCAGAGGGTTTGTGCAGAACGCGACCGCTGCCGCGACGATGCTGCCGACCCTGATGCGCATGGCTGATTCTCCGCGTGGAAGTCGCGAGCGCCCGCGCTCGCAATACGTTCGGCAAGCGCCACTGCGACGCTGGCGCAACACGATAGGCGCTCGGGGTCGCCGGCCACAATAGGTGGCGCGTCAATCTTCGTGGCGCGCGCGCGAGCCGGGTGCGGACATCGCGCGCCCGGTGGTGTGGCGGGTCGAGCGCTGGCGCACGCGCGTCCTGCCGCATGCGCTTGCGCCGTTTCGAAACGCGCTCGCGCTACAGATCGCCGTGCAGCGCCTGCAATGCCGCCAGCGCCGCGAGTCCGGCGGTTTCCGTGCGCAGGATGCGCGGGCCGAGGCGCAGCCCGCGGAAGCCCGCCTGCTGCAAGGTGACGAGATCGTGCTCCGACAGGCCACCCTCTGGACCGACCGCAAGCGTCGCGCTGTCCTCGATCGTCAGGTTGCGCGCGCTGGCGTTGCCGTGCGGATCGAGCGCAAGGCGCAGTCCCGGTTCGGTGGCGATCGCCGCGGCCCAGTCCGCCAGCCGCAGCGGTTCGTGCAGCTCGGGCAGGCGGTTGCGACCGCATTGTTCGCAGGCGGATGCGATCACCGCACGCCAGTGCATGAGCCGCTTCTCGGCCCGTTCGGCATCGAGCCTGACCTCGGTGCGGTCGGTGATCAGCGGCACGATCCGCGCGACGCCGAGTTCGGTCGCCTTCTGCAGGATCCAGTCCATCTTCTCGCCGCGCGCGATGCCTTGACCGAGCGTGATGCACAGCGGACTTTCGCGATCGGCGGCGGGGACCGCTTCGAGCACGCGCGCGCTCACTGCACGCTTGGCCAGCGACGCGATCTCGCCGGTGTATTCCCCGCCGTTGCCGTTGAACAGGCGCAGCGGATGGCCGCGTTCGAGCCGCAGCACGCGTGCGAGATGCTCGCCGGCCTGCGCCGGCAGATCGACATCGCGGCCCGGCTGAAGCGGTAGCGGGACGTAGATGCGGGGGATGCGCACGAGAGGCCTCCATGACGCGGACAGTTTTCGATTGTGCGCAGCGACAGCGGTGGAATCCAGAGCCAATCCACGATCGGGATCGCGACCTGTGCCAGCGTCCACGCCGCAATGGCACGTGGGATGCTATCCATGCGATTCGAGCGGATCGAATTCGGGCTCGTTGTCTGCGTTCTTGCGCTGGCGTGCGCCTGCATGCCGGGCTGTCCGGCAGCTGCTGGTCTCGAGTTCTTCGCCGATACCGTCCGCGCTCCCGGCGCTCAAGCGACGGCGCGTGCGATGCCCTCCGCCGCGACCGCGACCATGAAATCGATCTCGTCCGGCGTGATGCAGTACGGCGGCATGAAATAGACGATGTTGCCGAGCGGGCGCAGCACGGCGCCGCGTTCGAGGCCGTGGCGATACACGCGCAGGCCGCGGCGTTCGGCGGCGGGAAACGGTTCGTGCGTGCGCTTGTCCTTCACGAGTTCGACCGCCGCGATCATGCCGGTCTGGCGTACGTCGGCGACATGCGGATGGTCGCGCAGTGGCGCGAGCCGTGTCGCCAGGTGCGCGGCGAGCGCGCGGTTGCGCTCAAGCACGGGCTCGTCGCGCAGCACCGACAAGGTCGCCAGCGCGGCGCGACACGCGATCGGATTGCCGGTGTAGCTGTGCGAATGCAGGAAGGCCTTGCCCGCCGAATACTCCGCATAGAACGCATCGTAGACGCGGCGCGTCGTCAGCACCGCCGACAACGGCAAGGTGCCGCCGGTGAGTCCTTTCGACAGGCACAGGAAATCCGGCGCGATGCCGCCTTGCTCGCAGGCAAACAAGGTGCCAGTGCGGCCGAAGCCGACCGCGATCTCGTCGGCGATCAGGTGGATGTCGAACTCGTCGCACAGCGCGCGCAGGCCGGCCAGGTAGCTCGCGTCGTACATGCGCATGCCGCCGGCGCATTGCACCAGCGGTTCGACGATGATCGCGCAGGTTTCGTGCGCATGCCGCTCGAGCAGCGCACGCAATTTGCCGAGTCGGCGCGCGGCGCAACCGGCCGCGCTTTCGCCCGGCTCGCTTTCGTAGGCGTCCGGCGATGGCGCGAAGATCGGCTGCAGCAGCAGTGGCGCGTACGTCTCGCGATACAGCGCGACGTCGGTCACCGACAGCGCGCCGAGCGTCTCGCCGTGGTAGCCGCCGGTCAGCGCGATGAAGCGCGTGCGTTCGCCGTGGCCGAGGTTGCGCCAGTAATGGAAGCTGAGCTTCAGCGCGACCTCGATCGCGCTGGAACCGTTGTCGGCGTAGAACACGCGTTCGAGTCCGGTCGGCGTGATCCGCACGAGCTCTTCCGCAAGTTCGATTGCGGGTTCGTGCGTGAAGCCGGCCAGCATCACGTGGTCGAGACGATCGAGCTGGTCCTTCAGTGCGGCGACAATGCGCGGGTGGCGATGGCCGAGCAGGCAAGTCCACCATGAGCTTACGGCATCGAGATAACGCCTGCCGTCGTGACCGGTCAGCCAGGCGCCTTCGGCGCTCGCGATCGGCAGCATCGGCAAGGATTCGTGATCGTGCATCTGCGTGCACGGGTGCCACACGACGGCGAGGTCGCGCGTGGCAAGGTTGGCGGAGTTGGATGACATGGCCCTGCTATCATCCGGGCCGCTCCCGTCTCCGCACAAGTCTTGCCATGCGCCGTCTTTCCGATTCCCGCTTTCCCATTGCCGATTCCCGGCTCCCACGCGGCTTCACGCTGATCGAGATCCTCGTCGTCGTCGTGATCCTCGGCATCCTCGCCGCGATCGTCGTGCCGCGCGTGATGGAGCGGCCGGGCGAAGCGCGCGTGACGCGCGCGAAGCAGGACATCCAGAACATCGTCACCGCGCTCAGCCTGTACAAGCTCGACAACTTCTCGTATCCGAGCAGCGAGCAGGGCCTCGACGCGCTCGCGAGCAAGCCGAGCGGCCAGCCGGACGCGCCGAACTGGAAAGGCCCATACCTCGATCGCGCGCCAAAGGACCCGTGGGGCCATCCTTACCAATACCAGCGCCCCGGCCAGCACGGCGAGATCGATGTCTACAGTTTCGGCGCCGACGGCAAGCCCGGCGGCGACGGCGAGGCGGCGGACGTCGGCAACTGGGAATGAGCCGGGAACAGGGGCCAGGGAATCATGGAAAAGCGGCCCGCGCTCGTGCATGAGGACAATTGCTCTTCCCGATTCCCGATTCCCGATTCCCGGCGCCACACCGGCTTCACCCTGATCGAACTGCTCGTCGTCGTCGTCATCGTCGGCATCCTCGCGGCGGCGCTCGTGATCGCGGTTGGCGGCACCGCCGAGCGGCAGGTCGCGAACGCGGCCGAACGCTTCCAGGCATTGCTCGGGCACGCTTGCAGCGAGGCGGAATTGAGCGGGCGCGAAATTGGCGTGCGGGTGGATATGGACGGCTATGCGTTCAGACGGCTCGATGGCGACGCGTGGAGCCAGTTTCCGAAGGGCGACGAATTGCGTCCGCGGCGCTGGCCGGCAGGTCTGCATGCCGACCTCGTGCGCGAGGGCCGCGTGCTTGGACTGGCGACGCCGACGACGGATGCGCCGCAACTGATCTGCTTCTCCTCCGGCGAGCTGACGCCGTTCTCGCTGACGCTCGCGCTCGCCGATGCGCCGCGCTACCGGCTCGACGGCGCCGACAATGGCGAAGTGAAGATCGAACGCGTTGCCGCCTCGCCATGAAACGCGGACGTGGCTTCACCCTGATCGAGGTCCTGATCGCGCTTGCGGTCATCGCGATCGCCTTGCTCGCCCTCGTGCGAGCCGCAAGCGTGCAGGTGCAGAGTTTCGACGCGCTGCGCGAACGCAGCCTCGCCGGCTGGGTCGCTGCGAACGTGCTCGCCGAAACGCGCCTCGCAAGCACGCTCCCGGCGACCGGAAGCAGCGACGGCAAGCTGGAATTCGCCGGCCACGGCTGGCGCTGGGAGCGCGAAGTGAAGGCGACGCCGGTGCCGCAAATCCGCCGCATCGATATCCGCGTGTTCATCGGCGAGGCGAACGCGCCATCGGCGGCGTTGAGCGGGTTCACGGGGACATGAGGAAGCTCGAGGGCTTTTCCCTGATCGAACTGCTCGTCGCGCTGGCCGTGTTCGCTGCGCTGGCCGCGGCCGCTTACGGCGGCCTCGGCCAGGTTGCGCGCACGCGTGCAGCGCTGGCGGCGCAGCAGGATCGCTTCGCAGCGCTGACGCGTGCGGTATCCACGCTCGAACGCGATCTGCGTCAGGCTGTCGCGCGGCCAGTGCGCGGTAACGACGGCAATCGGCTGCCCGCGCTGATGGGATCGGCGGACGCGATCGAGCTGACCCGGCTCGGCGTCGCCAATCCGCTGGCCGAGCCGCGCAGCAATCTCGAACGTGTCGTGTATGCGATGGACAACGGTTCGCTGCGGCGCGGTCGCTTTGCGGCGCTGGATCGGGCGCCGAATTCCGCGCCCGTCACGTCGAACCTGCTCGATCATGTCGGCAGCTGGAGGCTGCGCTATTTCGGCTGCGATGGCACATGGCGCGCGGCATGGCCGCCTGATGGTATGGGGGCATGCGGCTTGCCGCGCGCGGTCGAGTTCCGCTTCACGGTGGCGGAACTCGGCGAGATCCGGCGCGTGGTCGAATTGCCGTCGTCGCTGCCGCAAGCCGTGCCGGCACTGCCACAAGGATCGAGTCCGTGAAGGGTGTTCGCAAACCCCTCGCACCACGACGCCAGCGTGGCGTCGCACTGCTCGTCGCGCTGCTCGTCGTCGCACTCGCGGTGATCCTCGTCGCAGCCTTGCTCGATCGCGGCGAGCTCGCGCTCGCGCGCACGCGCAACCTGCTGCGCGCGGAACAGGCCGAGGCGTACGCGCAGGGACTGGATCTGTACGCCGTGCAAGTGCTGATCGCGACGCAGGACAAAAAGCCCGATACGAATGCTAGTACCTGGGCGACGCCGCTGCCGCCGCAGGAAGTGCCGGGCGGCCTGATCAGCGCGACGATGCGCGACCTCAATGGCTGCTTCAACCTCAACAACCTCGCGCCCGGCATTGCGCATCGGAGCGATTGGAGGAGCATGTTCACGCGCCTGCTCACCGTACGTGGTGTCGATCCTCATCTCGCCAGCGCGATCGAGGACTGGCTCGATCCGGGCACGTCGGGAACATCCGACAACATCTATCTCGCCCAGCCGGTGCCGTATCGCGCCGCGCAGCGCAACTTCGCGCACGTGTCCGAGTTGCGCCTCGTCAGCGGCGTGAGCAGCGACGTCTACGCACGGCTTGCGCCGTATGTCTGCGCGCTGCCGTCGGGAACGAAGATCAACGTCAATACCGCGAGCGTGCCGGTGTTGCAGAGCCTTGGAGCCAGCGGCATCCCGCAGCCGGTCGCCGAGAAACTGTGGAACAACGGCCAGGCCAACTACGCGGATTCCACGCTGTTCGCGGCCGATGCGGGCGACCCGACGCTGGCGGGTTCGCCATTGCTGACGATCGAGAGCGACTACTTCCTGGCTCGCGGCGACATCGTGCTCGACGCCATCCCGATCACGTTCTACAGCCTGATCCAGCGCGCAGGTGGCATCGTGATCGAGCGCAGCCGTGGCGGCGACGGGATGCCGAATCCGCTGCTCGCAACGCCGCACTGAGGCGCAATCCGGCGCGGCGAAGTCGACTACAATCGGCGGGTTTCACGCCACCTGGGTCTCTCGTTCGACATGTCCGATCGCCTGTTGTTGCGCCTCGCCCACGACGGCAGCCTGAGCTGGCTGCGCGCGTCCGGCGCCGTGCGCGCGGCAGCGGTCGCCGGGACGCCGCCGGCCGACGTGCTTGGAGCGGCCGACGAGATCGTCGTACTGGTGCCGACCGAGGACGTGCTGCTATCCACCACGCAACTTGCCGCGCGCAATCGCACGCAATTGCTGCAGGCATTGCCGTACGCGATCGAGGACCAGTTGCTGGCGCCGGCGGAGGAATTGCACTTTGCCGCATCGCGCAGCGTGGACGGCCATGTCGGCGTCGCCGTCGTCGCGCGTGCGACCTTGCGCGGCTGGCTCGAACGACTCGCCAGTGCGGGTATTCATCCTGATGTGCTGCTGCCGGAATCACTGGCATTGCCGCCGACGCCGGAGCAGGCCGGCGTGCTGGTCGAGGACACCCGCGCGATCGTGCGGCTGGCGCCGTGGTCCGCGTTCGCATGCAGCCTGGGCGAACTGCCGGGATGGCTGGCGCAGATACGTGGCAATGAATCGACGCCGCTGTCGGTGCACGATTTCCGTGCTGCGCCGCCGCTGGCCTTGCAGGCGCCGGTCGCGGCCTATCACGAACGCCAGCGCGATCCGCTCGCCTGGCTCGCCGGAGGACTGGCGACGCCACCGCTGAACCTGCTCGAAGGCGAGTTCGCGCCGCGTCGTCGTCGCGCGCGCGACGTGCACTGGTGGCGCGTCGCGGGCGTCCTCGCTGCCGCATGCATCGTGCTCGCGATCGCCGGGCTCGGTGTCGATGTGCTGCGCCTGTCGCGCGCATCGGCACGGATGGACGCGCAGGCGCAGGACATGTTGCGCAGCGCGTTTCCGGACATCGATGCCGCGCAACTCTCGCGCCTCAGTCCGCAACAATTGCTGCGCGGGCGGCTCGAACGCATGCAGGGCGGCGCTGATTCCGGCGGACTGCTGCGCGTGCTGGCTGACATCGGACCGGTGCTCGCCGGCGTCACGCGCATCCAGACGCGCGGCATGGAATACCGCAACGGCATCCTCGAGCTCGCGCTGCGCGCGCCGGACGTCGCATCGCTCGACAGCGTGCGCGAACAGCTGGCGGCGGTGCCCGGCATCAAGGCCGAGGTGACTGCCGCAAACTCCGGCACCGACGGCGTCGATGGGCGCATCCGCATCGAAGGCGGCACGCCGCGCGGAGTCGCGCCATGATCACCGCGCGCTGGAACGCGCTGGCGCCGAACGAGCGACGCATGCTTGCCGTCGGCGCGCCGCTGGCCGTGCTGCTGCTGGGTTGGGCATTGGTCTGGCATCCGCTGGCATTGAAGCGCGCGGACCTGCAGCGTCAGGTCGACGAACAGCAGCACGATCTGGCCGCCTTGCGCGTCGGCGCCGCCGAGGTCGAACGACTGCGTGCGACCGGCACGCGTTCGCGCGCGGATCGACAAGGTCGTTCGCTGCTGGCGCTGGCGGATGCGACGGCGCGCGGCGAGGGGCTGGAACGCGCGCTGCGGCGAGTCGAGCCGGTCGGTGCGCGCGGCGTCCGCGTCAGCTTCGAGGCGGTGGGATTCGATCCACTGGTTGCATGGCTGGAAGGCTTGTCGCGCAACTACGGCGTCGAGGCGAACGATCTTTCCGCGGACCGCGCCGATGGCATCGGTCTCGTCAATGCGCGCGTGACCTTGCAGGATGCGCCATGAACGCAGCATGGCGAACGATTCGCGAACACGATGCCAACATGGCGCATGCGATACGTGTTCTGCGCGCGGTTCGGGTTTGCCCCGGGTTGCGCGCGGAAACGGCGGCGCGCTAGAACGGTCGACTGCAATCCTGACGTACTGAAGAAAGACGATGCGATTCTTGAAGATCATTCTTGTGGCGCTCGCGTTCGCCACTATCGCGGGTGGCCTGTATCTGTGGCGATTGCCGGCCGAGGTCGGCTATCGCTTCGGCAGCCGCTATCTCGGGCCGGTTGCATTGAGTGGCCTGCGCGGAACCGCGTGGGAAGGCCACGCCGACGGCGTCAGCGTGTTCGGCCGCGATCTCGGCGAGGTCGACTGGCATGCGCAGAAGATGCCGTTGCTCGGCGGCCGCTTCGTCGCGGACGTGCGGCTGAAGGGCGCCGATGTCGACGTCGCCGGCGAAATCGAACGTGGCGGCGGCCGCATCGAAGCGCGCGACCTGCGCTTCAGCGTGCCGGCCGAACTGCTGGCGCCGCTGTTCGATGCCGACGGCATGAAACTGCTCGGCACGGTCAGCGGCGTCGTCACGCAGGCGGTGCTGGCGCAGACCCGGCTCAGCGACGTGCATGGCAATGCGCGCTGGAGCCACGCCGGCGTGGCGACCGATGCCGAGACGCGCCTGCCCGACGTGCTGGCGGAATTCGCGTCTCAAGCGGATGGCAGCGTCGCTGGCAGCGTGCGCGACGACGGCAGCGGCGATCTGGTGATCGACGGCACGTTCACCGTTCGCATCGGGGCGTTCGACGCGCTGGCGACTTTGCGCGCGCGCAACGACAACGCCAATGTCGCCGAAATGTTGCGCCACGTCGGCGAATCGCAGCCGGATGGCTCGACCCGATTGCAGGTCCATAGCCAGAGCCTGAAGGTCTTTTGAGCATGGCCGCCGATTTCCTCGCGCAGGCGCTCTCCGCCGCGCAGCGCGCGGCGGACGCGGCTGAGGCGTTGATCGCGCCGCGTTATCGTGCGCAGGACTTTTCGGTCGACACCAAAGCCGACGCGACGCCGGTGACCGAAGCCGATCGCGAGGCGGAAGCCGCGATCAAGCGCGTTTTGCGCGCCGAGTTTCCGAGGCATGCCTTCTTCGGCGAAGAAGAAGGCCGTGAGGGCGACGGCGATTTCCTCTGGCTGATCGATCCGATCGACGGCACCAAGGCCTTCGTGCGCGGCTATCCGATGTTCTCGACGCAAATCGCGCTGATGCATGCCGGCGAACTCGTGCTCGGCGTGTCGGCCGCGGGCGAATATGGCGAACGCGCCTGGGCCGTGCGTGGTGGTGGTACGTTCCTGCGCATGCGCGATGGCGAGGTACGGCGCATCGCGGTTTCCGACGCGACCGAATTTGGCCCGAAGGCCGCAATTTCGACCGGCAACTTGAAATCGCTGGCGTCCTCGCCGGCGCGCTGGAATGTCTATGCCGATCTCGTGCGCGGCGTGGGCCGCATCCGTGGCTATGGCGACTTCCTGCACTACCACCTGCTCGCGCGTGGTGCGATCGATCTGGTCATCGAATCCGACCTCAACATCCTCGATATCGCGCCGCTGGTGGTGATCGTGCGCGAAGCCGGTGGCGTCTTCACCGACCTCGCCGGCGCCGCGATTGGCCTCGACACACGCAGCGCGCTCGCCGGCGCACCGGCCCTGCATGCGCAGGCGTTGGCGATGTTCGCCTCCGCCGGCTGAGCCGTCGCGGCGCAAGCCCGTCGCGCATCCGTCACGGCATCGCCAGCCTCGCGCGCTACAATCGCGGCATGCCCAAGCCACCTGTCATCCACGCGACGCGCACGGCCGACGCCAGCCTGTTCCTGCACGCCGAGGAAGTGGACCTCGAGTTCTCCAACGGCGAACGCCGCACCTTCGAGCGCCTGAAAGGCTCGGGCCGCGGTGCCGTGATCATCGTGCCGATGCGCGACGACGACACCGTGCTGCTGGTGCGCGAGTACGCGGTCGGCATCGATCGCTACGAACTCGGCCTGCCGAGGGGGCGGCTCGATCACGGCGAAACCGTCGAGCAGGGCGCCGATCGCGAATTGAAGGAAGAGGTCGGATTCGGTGCGCGCGAGCTGCATGTGCTCGCCAACCTGTCGGTCTCGCCGGCCTACATGAGCGCGATGGCGCATGTCGTCATCGCGCGGCAGCTCTATCCCGAGCGCCTCGTCGGCGACGAACCGGAGCCGCTCGAAGTCGTGCCATGGAAGCTGTCGCAACTGCATCTGCTGCTCGCCGAGCCGGACGTGACCGACGGCCGCTCGATCGCCGCGCTGTTCATCGCGCGCGAATACCTCGCCGGCCGCTACAGGCCGCAGCGATGAGCGCCAACCTCGAACGTCTCGCGCGCGGCGCCGGCGACATCGCCAGGCGCGCGGCGGCGGCAATCCTCGACGTGTACGGCTCCGATTTCGCGGTCGAGCACAAGGACGACCACTCGCCGCTGACCGCGGCCGATCTCGCCGCGCATCGCGTGATCGTCGCCGGTTTGCACGAACTGGCGCCGGAGCTGCCGGTGCTGTCGGAGGAATCGGCCGACATCGCATGGAGCGAGCGTTCGCGCTGGACGCGCTACTGGCTGGTCGATCCGCTCGACGGCACGCGCGAGTTCGTCAAACGCAACGGCGAGTTCACCGTGAACATCGCGCTGATCGACGACCATCGTCCGCTACTCGGCGTCGTGCAGACGCCGGTCACCGGCGAACTCGCCTGCGCCTGGGAAGGCGGCGGTGCCTGGTTGACCGATGCGGACGGCAAGTCGCGACACGTGCGCACGCGCCGCCGCGGATCGCCGCTGCTGGTCGCCGGCAGTCGTTCGCACGCGTCCGAACACGAAACCGACCTGCTCGCGCGGCTCGGTCCTTGCGCGAAGCTGCCGCTTGGTTCCTCGCTGAAGTTCGTGCGCATCGCCGCCGCCGAAGCGGATCTGTATCTGCGCCTCGGCCCGACTTCCGAATGGGATACGGCAGCCGGCCAGTGCGTGCTCGAACAGGCCGGCGGCGCGGTGCTCGATTTTGCCGGACGGCCGTTCCGCTACAACACGCGCGATTCGCTGCTCAATCCGGATTTCTTCGCAGTCGGCGATCGCGACGCGGACTGGTCGGCGTTGTTGGCGTGAGACGTGAGACATGGCGTGACGCTGGGTCATGCTTGAAGGTCCGTCATCCCGGCGCAGGCCGGGATCCAGTTTTTCAGGTGTTCGTCGAAGAAACTGGACCCCGGCCTGCGCCGGGGTGACGAGATCGCGTGCTTTTACGTTTCACCTCTACGTCTCGCTTCTCGCATTGATCGACTCCATCCCATGACCGTATCCCCGAGCCTCGCCATCGCCGACCTCCTCGTCATCATGGCGCGCCTGCGCGATCGCGATCACGGTTGCCCGTGGGACGTCGAACAGACCTTCGAAACGATCGCGCCGTACACGATCGAGGAAGCTTACGAAGTCGCCGATGCGATCGATCGACGCGACTACGCGCATCTGCGCGACGAACTCGGCGACTTGCTGCTGCAAGTCGTTTTCCATGCGCGCATGGCCGAGGAAGCCGGGCATTTCGCGTTCGACGATGTCGTCGCCGCGATCTGCGACAAGATGATCCGGCGCCATCCGCATGTGTTCGGCGATGTCGAAGTCGCCGCGTCGGCCGACGCCCAGCTCGCCAACTGGGAAGAACTGAAGGCGGGCGAACGCGCGGCGCAGGGCGACGAAGACAGCAGCGCGCTCGCAGGGATTTCGCGCGGCACGCCGGAATGGCAACGCGCGCTGAAGCTGCAGAAGAAGGCGGCGCGGGTCGGCTTCGACTGGCCCGACGTGAATCCGGTGTTCGACAAGCTGCACGAGGAAATCGACGAGGTGCGTGCCGAGTTCGCGAATGGCTCCGACGCCGCACGCCTGACCGACGAGATCGGCGATGTGCTGTTCGTCTGCGTCAACCTCGCGCGGCATGCGAAGGTCGATGTTTCGCAGGCACTGCGCCACGCGAATGCGAAGTTCGAGCGTCGCTTCCGGCGCATGGAAACGCTGGCTGCGGAGCGCGGCGAAGCGCTTGCCGGCAAACCGCTGGGCGAGCAGGATGCGTTGTGGGACGCCGCCAAGGCCGAGGAAAAGCGGCTCCGCTGAGCGGCATCCAGCGCTTCGTGCGCGCCGCGCCGCATGGCGCCGATGGTGTGGGGCGGCATCCGATGTCGCATTCCGCCGTCTTTTCACGTTTGCTGGAAGTGATCAGCCCGCGCGTTGGCGTACTTGCGCCGCGTGCACAATCCACGCCAGACGGGAGAAAGTCCATGTTGCGCACCGCGGTCATCGCCCTGTTCGCAGTCCCGCTGAGTTTGCACGATGCGCTGGCGGCGAACGCCGTCGTCTCGCCGCCCACCTGCAACGAGAGCGGCTTCGATGCCGCACTCGCCACCGTCGACGGCAGCGGCGGTGGAACGCTCACGTTCAATTGCGGCACAGCGACGATCGCTTTCTCCAACTACAAGCAGATCGCACATGCCGTCACCATCGACGGCGGCGGCGCCATCACGCTCGATGGTGGCAATGCGACGCCCCTGTTCCAGTGCCATGCCAGTTCGGCGGTGATCCTGCGCCGCATCACCGTGCAGCATGGCGTGATGGGCGCGGCGCATCCGTTGGAGAACTTCGGCACGCTCACCCTCGATCGCGTGCGCGTGTTGAACAATGTCTCGACAGACAGCGCGGTCGTGAACTACGGCACCCTTGTCGTGCAGGGCAGCACGTTCAGCGGCAACCTCGCCAACGGCAGCGGCAAGGATGGCGGCGCCATCAACCATTCAGGCGATTTCCTGCGCGTCAGCGCAAGCACCTTCAACGGCAACGGTGCGCAACGCAATGGCGGCGCCATCTTCAGCTCAGCGGCGATGAACGTGGTCAATTCGACCTTCAATGCCAACATCGCCGGTTCCGGCGGTGGCGCGATCTTCCAGAACGGCAGCGGCGACAGCGTCGTCACTCATGCGACCATCGTCGGCAACAGTGGCACTTATGGCGCCGGGCTCTACAACGAGGGCAGTTCCAGCGGCACGCTGACGATCTCGCGCTCGATCGTGAGCGCCAACACCACCGGCAACTGCGACGGCGTGCTTGCGACCGGCGGCTACAATCTCAGCAACGGTACCGGTTGCGGCGGCGTATTCACCGGCCCCGGCGACCTGATCAACCAGACGCTGACGATGGGAGCGCTGGTCAGCAACGGTGGCCCGACGCAGACGATGCTGCCGGCGGCGGGCAATCCAGCGATCAATCACATCCCCAACGCGCAATGCCGGATTCCGGCCGACCAGCGCGGCGGCGGACGTCCGTTTGGCGCGGGTTGCGACAGCGGAGCGGTCGAGGTCGGCGCGACCCTGGACCTGATCTTCTACGACGGATTCGAATGACGGCGATTTTCGTCCAGCCGATCGTCCCGGCATCCGGCTGATCCAGCGGCGCGCGCAACAGCCGAAACGAAAAGGCCCGCGCGTTCGAGTCGCGCGGGCCTTGCCATGCAGCTGATGCGAATTCGGCGAAGTTACTTCGCGCAGGCCTTGCCGTGCGAAGCATGTGCGCCCTTGGCGATCGCATCCGCCTCGGACATGTATTCGCCTTGCTTGGTCTTGCCATAGTAGCGGTCGTCCGCGCAGTGGTAGACCTTCGACTCGGTGTTGACCCACACCTTGCCGGCGCCGCCGCCGGGCGCGGCGGTCCGCGATTCCGGCGCCATTGCGGTGGGAGCGGTGCTGCGGCTCGGCATTGCGGGTGCGGCAGCGGGTGCGGGTGACGCCGGCATGGCGGCAGGAGGCATCGTCGCGGTCGGGGCGGTCGTGTGGGCTGGCATCGCAGCCGAAGCGGGCGATGCCGCGCTCGTCGCGCCGTACCATTCCTTCACGCCCTTGTGGCCGCGGCAGGCACCCTTCTTCTCGGCGCCGGAATAGTAGGTGCCATCCTTGCACAGGCCGGTCGAGCCAGCGGGTGCCGTTGCCGGGGACGCCGCAGCGGGAGCCGCAGCCGCGGTTTCGGTGTCGGCCCTGGATTTGCGGCGTGACGCCTTCGTTTCCGTCGCGGCGGTTCCGGTCGATGCCGCAGTCGCGGCACCGTACCACTCCTTCACACCCTGATGGCCGCGGCAGGCGCCTTTCTTGGTTTCGCCGGAATAGTAGCTGCCGTCCTTGCATAGGCCGGTGGTGCCTGCGGGCGCGGTGGCGGGCGCTTGCGCATGGGCGCTCAGGGCGATGAGGAATCCCAGACTTGCCAGTGACATGAACACAGCTTTCATTTCACTTCTCCTTGACAGGATTTGATGGACTGCCGCGTTCCGGATGGAAGCGCGCGCGCAGCATGCCAGAAGAAATATGAACGCGGCGCTGCCTGTCGCCCAAGCGGATCGCCTGCATGCATCGTTAGTCGCGCGTGGGCGTCCCGCCCGAGCGGATGGTGCTCAGCAGCGGGCGAAATGGACGAAACGGGCGAACCGCGGGCCGCGTCGATCGTGCGGCGGCACGACAACGCGGCCCAATGGCGGTGGTGATCAGCCGGCGCCGAGCCGTGTCGAAACGGGCATCGCCGCGTTCGCGGCCAGGCGACGCAGATGGCGCGTCACGGTGCCATCCCACGGAAACGCATTCGCGACCGAAGGGCGCGCGACAGCGCCGGCGTCATTCGTCTGCGCGAGGCCGCTGCCGCTGCCGTCGAAGCCATCGCAGAAGATTTCGTCGGCGGCACTGCAGGGCAGGATCGCCGCAGGCGTCACCGTCAGCGAGACCGGAACCGCGACAAGCGCATGCGTGCTGTCGTTGCTGTGCATGCAGATATTCGCGCTGTAGGTGCCCGCGGCGAGGCTGGCGGCATTCAAGCTCACCGTGACACTGGTTGCCGGGTCTCCGGCGTGGATCGTGCCGTTCGCCGGCGTGGCCGAGAGCCATGTCACCGAACCAGGAGCCGCGCAATTGAAGGCGGCGGTGTCGAGATTCCAGGTAAGGTCGGCGCTGCCGCTGTTGGCGACCACGAGCGTCGTGCTGGTGCCTTGCCCGGCGACGATGCTGGCACCGAGCGAGCTGGGGCTGACGCCGATCAATGGCGCGCCGATGCCCTGCGTCGTGAATGTGAACACGGTCGCCGGCGCGGCGCTGCCGCACAGGTTCGTCGCTGTCACGCGCCAGTACAGCTGCGTGCCGGCCGGCAATGCGGCGGTCGGCTGGAACGAGGTCGAGCCGCCCGGCAAGGTCTGCGACAGGATCGTGTTGGCGAACTTGGCGTCGGTCGCGATGTCGATCCGGTAGTTTTCGACCTGCTGCGATGCGGCCCAGCTGAATACCGGTTGCGCGGGTTGGCCGGTCGCGTTGTTCGCCGGCGCGGTCAGCGCGACTTGCGCGGGCGCCTGCGTGACCACGCCGACATCGAGTGTGACGTCGTGGTCGACTCCGTTCGCGCTGCCGCGAAGGACCACGCTGTGCGTGCCGGCGCCGGCGGCGTTGCTGACGTCGAGATTGGCCACGGTCGTCGTCGCCGGCGGCGCCACCGGATTCACCGTGAAGCTGCCGGCAAACCCGGTCGGCAGCCCCGGTGCGGCGAAACTCATCGTCACCGGATCGGCGAAACCGTTGACCGGCGCGATCGTGAGCGTGACCGGCTGCAGGTTCGCCGCGCTGGAAGTCGCCGCGCACACGCGCTGGTCGAGGTTCGTGGCGGTCATGGTGAAGCTGCCTTGCGTGCTGCCGCAACTGTCGAAGCGGAACGAGGCGATGCGCGTCGTCCATTTTCCGCCGGGGGGCTCGTACATGCCGGTGAACCAGAACGTGCAGCCGTCAGCCGGATCCACGCCGATCTGGAAGTAGTCGCCCCAGCGGTCGAAGTTGGTCTGCGAACTGCCGCCCTCGGCGATGCTGGTTTCCGCCGCCGTCATCACGCCCGGTGGATCGCTGGCGAGGCGGCCGGTATAGCGCAGACCCGGATACACGGCCGGCGCCGCGCGCGCGACGCTGTAGGCGAGCGCGATGTTGCCGCTCCGGTCCATGCCGGTCGCACCCATCCAGCGGCTGATCTGGCCGCCGGTATCGGCCGGTGCGTAGGTGCCTTGCTGATACATCGACCACGTGCCTGCGTTGCCGCCGGTGCGACGCAGCTCGAACCAGCGGATGCCGGCGATGTTGCCGCTCTGGATCTGCGTGACGTGGTTGCCGACCAGCGATTCGTGATCGCCGAAATTGCGGTAGTGGAACGGGAACATCATGACTTCGAGCAACGGGTCGAGCTTCTTCGTCGTGCCCGGCTGGTTGATCGCCCCGAAACCGCTGCCGACCGTGAACTTCGAATCGAACTCCGCCTCGCCGATGCGGATCGGACCGGTCAGGGTGGTGTTCGCCGGCGTGGTCCAGTCCACCTTGTAGGTGAACAGCTCGATGAAGTCCTGGGTCGGATCGTTGCTGCCCGGGCTGTTGCGCTCGTCGTCGTTCTGGCGCGCGAAGATCCCGGGCGCACCCGCGTCCGGCGGCGTCGTGCCGTTGACGGAGGCGGACAGCAGCATCTGGAAGCCGAGGCCGCCCAAGGCCGGGACGGTCTTGCGCTGCAGTGTCGCCGGTTGGCCGGCGAGCATCTTGGCGCGATCGAGTGCGTAGACGGCTGGACCCTCGTTCGCGCCGACGTAGTACGCATCCGGCCAGACGCCGTATTTCGGATAATCCGGGAAGGTCGGCGTGCTGAACACGTAGCGCGACCAGGTGGTCGCGACCGGATTGTCGGTTGCGCTGAGGTACACGCAGAGGTTGTTGCCCGAACTGGAGAACTCGGTCAGCAGCCAGCGTTGCGCCAGCTGGTCGAACACGACCACGCCATCGCCGTTGCCGCTGGCGCAGACGCCACCGCTGCCGAGGTTGTCCATGTTGAACGGACCCGCCGCGACACTGCCGTCGCTGGTCTTGTAGATCTTGTAGAGCGCGCCGCCGCTGCCATTGATCGCCTGCAGGTAGAACCCGCCGCCGACATCGCCGGACGGATCCGGGGGGAATACCGCGGAATAATCCTGCCCGGCCACGTTCACCAGTGGCGTGGTGAATGCATCCGGTGTGACGGGTGCGCGTTCGGCGCGTTGCAGCGCGATCAGGAAATCGGCGCCTGGCAGCACCGGATTGACCGGTTCGGACGGGTGGTTCTGGCGTTCCTCCTCGCCATGGAACTGGCGCGGAATCTCCCGGATCAGGTCGCCGGGGTGCCATGCCGGAACAATCGGACGCGTGCGCGCATCGAGGAAGAACTGCTCCGGAATGGCAGGTTGGCTGACGTAGTCGGCGCCACGCTGGACGGGAATTTCATCGGCTTGCACACGCGAAACGAAGCTCGCTGCAACAAAGGCGGCGACCAGCAACATGCGGGGGAGCGGCATCGATCGTCTTCCGGAAGGAGGCAAATCTGGACTAGGACCGTCGATCGGACAGCCATCCACGGTTCGGCCTGTGCGACGAATCAATCGTCGTCGTCAGGGCTGACGCTATCGTCCCTCAGGCGGATCAGCTGTTCAAGCACGATCTCGCCGGTGCGGCTGCGCATGCGCAGCGGCGAGATGCCCTGTCCGTATCGTGCGTGAGCGGAGCTGCGGCCGCCGTCGGCCGGATGCACGCTGAGGCCGAAGTTCGTGCCGAGATGACCGCCCGTTTCAGCGTCGACGACGATGTCGCCGAACGTCGGCACGCCAACGATCAGCCGGCCGCTGTCGCTGTCGATGCGGCTTTCGCCGGACCAGCTGGAGCCGAGTGCATTCGCGCGCACTTGCCCCGATTGCGTGCGCAGCAGCAGGCGGCCGCGCGTGGAGACGAGGATCGCGCCGGAATCGGTCGTTGCCTCGATTGCACCGGCGCGCTTCTTCGCCGAGATGCGGTCGCCGCGCGTGCGCAGCACCAGTGCAAGATCGGCCGGCAGGTAGATCGCCATGTCGATACGGCCCGGACGCGGCGTGGCGGCTGCATTCTCGAACGCGACCTCGACGTGCAACGTGTCACCGTCGCGTCGCGGATTCAGCGTCGCTCGCGCGTAGTGCGGTGGCATGCGCTGGATCACCGCGTGGATGCCGACCTCGCGTTCGTCGCGATTGCGGACGTTGATTTCGCCCCACGGATTGTCGATCGCGACGCGCGTGATGCCGCGGTCGATATCGAACGCCTTGTCGATGCGCTCGACGCGAACCTCCTGCGAGGTTGCCTCTGGTGCGCGCGTCGGTGTCGCACACGCGGCGGCCAGCAGCGGCAGCGCGCACGCGGCGATGCGCAGGGCAAATCCGGTGGGACGCATGCGCTATTCCTTGAAGATGAAGAACGCGGCCGCGACGAGCAGCGCGAAACCGACCAGATGGTTCCAGCGTATCGCCGTGCCGAGATAGAGCACCGAGAACACGGCGAACACGCACAGCGTGATGATTTCCTGGATTGCCTTCAGTTGCGCTGGGTTGTAGACGGCGAAGCCGTAGCGGTTGGCCGGCACCTGCAGGCAATACTCGAAGAACGCGATGCCCCAGCTGACGAGGATGACCAGCAGCAGTGGGCGGTTCGTGAACTTGAGATGGCCGTACCAGGCGAAGGTCATGAACACGTTCGAGCCGACCAGCAGCAGGATCGGCGTCAGGTAGTTCCACATCGGGGCGGCCCTTGGGCGAAGTCGGCGAATGGTAGCTGCAACCTCGCCATGTGGGCGTTTCGCGGCTGCCGGCATCGTGCAGGCAAGTCTCGTCAGCCGCGCCGCAGCACCTGCATCGGCGAGGTGCGCGCGATGCGCAGAGTGCCGATCCAGCCGGCGATCGCGACGATCAGCGCGGCACTCAGCACGACCAGCGCAAGCGGCGCGAGCGGCGGCCAGAAGTCGGGCATGCGGAACACCTGGCGCGCCAGCACGGCGCCGATCGCGCTGGCGCCGACCACCGCGATCGTGCCGGCAAGCAGTCCGAGCACCGCGAACTCGCCGAGCACGGCGACATTGAGCTGGCGCGAATGCGCGCCGAGCGTGCGCAGCAGCGCTGTCTCGATACGCCGTTCGTCGGCCGTCGATGCGAGCGCCGCGAGCAGCACCAGCACGCCGGCGAGCAGGCTGAAGCCGAGCACCCAGGCGACTGCATGCGTGACCTGGGCGATGATGTCACGGACCCGGTCGAGGATCGCGTTGAGGTCGATCAGCGACACATTCGGATAGTTGCGCGACAACCCCGACAGCGCGTTGCCGCGTGCGCCGTCGAAGTGGAAGCTGGCGACGAAGCTGTGCGGCAGTTCGGCGCCGCTTTTGGGATCGAGCATCAGGAAGAAGTTCGCGCGGAACGAATCCCAGTCGACCCCGCGGATGCTGCTGATGGTGGCGACGATTTCCTTCTCGCCGCTGCGCAAGGTCAAGGTGTCGCCGAGTTTGAGGTGGAACATGTCCGCCCACATGCGATCGATCGAAAGCTCCGGCTTGGTGACCTCGGCGTCGAACCAATGTCCTTCGAGCAATGTATTGGCGGCCGGCAATGCGTCGCTCCAGCTCACGCGCGTTTCGCCGTTGATCCAGCCGGCGGCGCGCTTGTCGACATAGTCGTCGGGGTTCGGTGCCTTGCCATTGATCGCGACGAGCTTGCCGACCGCGAGCGGCAACAGGTTGAGATTGCCCGCGCCGAGCGCGCGCAATTGTTTTTCGACTTCGGCGCGTTGATCGGTCTGCAGGTTGATCATGAACCAGTTCGGCGTGTCGCCCGGCAATTCGGCGCGCCAGCGTTGCAGCAGGAAAGGGCCGACCACGGCAAGCACCGCGAGTGCGGTCAGGCTCAGCGCGAGCGCACCGGCCTGCAGCAGGGTCAACGCGCGCCGGCGCGCCAGGTTGGCGAGGCCGAAACGTGCCGCACCGCGCAGCCGGTTCGCGACGAGGCGCACGAGCCACAGCAGTACCAGCCCGAGCAGCAAGGTCGCCAGCGCGACGCCGGCGAAGCCGGCGCCAAGCGTCGCCGCGAGGCGCAAGTTGCCGGCGCCGACGCCGATCAGCACGGCGCCGACGATCAGCGGCAGCAGATACAGCGCATCGAAGCGGCGAACGCGCGGGGTCATTTCCTGGCGGAACACGCGCATCGGTTCGACGTCGCGCAGGCGCAGCAGCGGCGGCAACGCGAATCCGAACAGCACTGCGAGTCCTACCGCGAACGCGGCAAGCGGTGGCCCCCACGGCAACGACGGCGGCGTGCCCGGCAACAGACCACTGGCGAGACCGAGCACGATCTGCTGCAGCACGAGACCGAGCGCGAGGCCGATCAGGCAGGCCGGCACCGCGAGCAGGGCGAGTTCGAGCATCAGCGCGGCAAGGATTTCGCCACGGCTCGCGCCGAGGCAGCGCAGCAGGGCCACTTCGTCGACCTTGCGCCGTGCGAAACGCTGCGCGGCGAGGGCGATGGCGACGCCGGAGAGCAATGCGGCGAGCAGTGCGGCGAGGCGCAGGAAACTGTCACCGCGCTCGAACGCGGTGCGCAGGTTCTGCTGCGCATCCTCGACGGTGGTGATCTCGGCGCCGTCCGGCAACTGCGGCTTGGCCCATGCGGCGAATGCCGCGATCGCGCGCTCATCGCCGGACAGCAGCAGTCGATGGCGCGCACGGCTGCCGACGCCGACGAGGCCGCTCGCCTCGGCGTCGGCGATGTTCATGAGCACGCGCGGCGCGATGCGGAACACGTTGCCGGCGTCAGGCGATTTGGCGATCTCGCCGCCGACGACGAGGTCGCGGCCGCCAAGCTGCACGATCGCGCCGACGCCGATGTCGAGCGCGGCCAATGCCGCATGGTCGGCATAGACGGTGCCAGCTGGCGGAGCATGCGCTGCATGCTCGCGGCCGCCCGCATCGAGGATGGCGAGCGCGCCACGCAGCGGGAATGCGGAGTCGCTGGCGCGCACATCGGCGAGCCTGCTGCGCTCGCCGGCGAAGACGACGCTCGGGAAATCCGCGAGGCGATTGGTGGCGAGGCCCCGCTGCACGGCTTCCTGCGCGAACTTCGGCGGCAGCGCCTTGGACGCGGTGATGCCGAGATCGCCGCCGATCAGTTCCGCCGCCGACGCGACAATCGCGCGTTCGACGCGGTTGGCGAGCGTGGCGACCGCAGCCAGCGCCGCGACGGCGAGCACCAATGCCGCTGCCAACGTGGCGAGTTCGGCGTGGCGGAAATCGCGACGCAGGCTGCGCGCAGCGAACGTCAGCGGCTTCACGCGGTGGCCTCGACGATGCGGCCCTGGCGCAGGTGCAGGCTGCGTGCGCAGCGCGCGGCGAGGCGTTCGTCGTGGGTCACCATGACCAGGGTGGTCGCGTGTTCGCGGTTCAGCGCGAACAAGAGGTCGCCGACGACACTGCCGGTGCGCTGATCAAGGTTGCCGGTCGGTTCGTCCGCAAACAGGATCGCCGGGCCGTGCACGAACGCGCGCGCGAGTGCGACGCGCTGCTGCTCGCCGCCCGACAATTGATGCGGATAATGGTGCCGGCGCGCATCGAGGCCGACGCGCGCCAGCGCCTCGGCGGCGCGCTCGCGCGCGTCGTCGCGGCCTTCGAGGTCGAGCGGCAGCATCACGTTTTCCTCGGCGTTCAACGCCGGCAGCAAGTGAAAACTCTGGAACACGAAGCCGACGAGGCGTCGGCGCAGGCGCGCTCGCGCTTCCTCGTCGAGCGTGTCGAGGCGCTGGCCGGCAAGCGTGATGGTGCCGTGGCTGGGGCGATCGAGGCCGGCGAGCAGACCAAGCAGCGTGGTCTTGCCCGAGCCCGATGCGCCGACAATGGCAAGGCTGTCTGCGCGCGCGACCTCGAGTCCGACGCCGTCGAGGATGGTCAGGCGTCCATCCGGCCCGTCGACGACTTTGCTAATCTCGGCGGCACTCAATGCGATTTCGGTGCGCTCGCTCATGCTTCGTCGTTTCCTTTTGCTGCTGGTCGGGTTGCTGTCATTCGCCACGTTTGCTGCGGTTGCCGCGCCGGCGCCGACTTCGGCGGCCCCGATCCTGGTGCTAGGTGATTCGCTGTCCGCCGCGCATGGCATTGCGCTCAAGGACGGCTGGGTCAGCCTGCTCGGTCAGCGCCTTGAAGCCGCGCAGCCGCCACGCATCGTCGTCAACGCGAGCATCAGCGGCGAAACCACGGCCGGTGGACTCGCCCGCTTGCCCAGGCTGCTCGCCGATACGCATCCTGCGCTGGTCGTGGTCGAACTCGGCGCCAACGACGGCCTGCGCGGACTGCCCTTGGCCGAAGCGCGCGCCAACCTCGCGAAGATCCTCGACGCCATCCGCGACGCCAAGGCGCGCGCCGTGCTGGTTGGCATCGAGCTGCCGGTCAACTACGGACCGCAATACCGCGACGGCCTGCGTACGATGTATCGGGGCCTCGCCGACGAATTCAACGTGCCGCTGCTGCCGTTCCTGCTCGATGGTGTCGCGCTTGATCCCGATCTCATGCAGGATGATGGCCTGCATCCCAACGCGGCGGCACAGCCGAAAGTGCTGGCCAACGTCTGGACCGTGCTGGAGCCGGTGCTGCGCGACCTGCGCTGAGTCGTCGGGGACGCCCAGGCCGCATCGGCAGATCGGCGCCCGATGCGGCTATCCGGGCCAAACGGCACATGGCCGCCAGACCCCGCATTGGCTAGTGTGTCGGGCTCACGGTCAGGCGCGGCGATCTTTGCTGCGCATGGCTCTTCTTCCCATTGGCGAGGAATCTCCTTCCCATGATCCGCTCACGTGTATTGGCAACCGCGATGAATCTGGCCCTTTTCGGTACTGTTGGCATGGTGATCGGCGCATCGGCTGCGTCGGCGAAGGACACGGCGGTGCTGTCTGCAAGCAATCCCTTTGCGACAGCCAGTGCGCTGCCGTTCCATGCGCCGCCATTCAACAAGATCAAGGACGCCGACTATCAGCCGGCGATCGAAGCGGGCATGCGCGAGCAGCTTGCCGAGATGAAGAAGATCGCCGCGCAGAAGGATGCGCCGACCTTCGCCAACACGATCGAGGCGATGGAGCGTTCCGGGCAATTGCTCGCCCGCGTCGGCGCGGTCTTCGGTGCGGTCACCGGTGCCGATACGAACGACACCTTGCAGAAGGTCGAGGTCGCCGTCGCGCCGAAGTTCGCCGAGCACCAGGATGCGATCTACCTCGATGCCAAGCTGTTCCAGCGCGTGAAGACGCTGTTTGACTCGCGCGACAAGCTTGGCCTCGAAGGCGAGCAGGGCGAGCTGCTCGACCGCTACTACCGCAACTTCGTGCGCGCCGGAGCCCAGCTCGGCGATGCCGACAAGGCAAAGCTGCGCGCGCTGAACAAGGAAGAATCCACGCTGACCACCGCCTTCGGCAACAAGCTGCTGGCGGCAAGCAACGCCGGTGCGGTGATCGTGTCGGACAAGGCCGAACTCGCGGGTTATTCCGCTGCGGACGTTGCGGCTGCGGCCGATGCGGCCAAGTCGCGCAAGCTGGACGGAAAATACGCGATCACCTTGCAGAACACCACGCAACAGCCGGCGCAGTCATCGCTGGAGAATCGTGCGCTGCGCGAGAAGCTGTTCAAGGCTTCGACCGAACGCGCCGAGCACGGCGACGCCAACGACACGCGTGCGACCGTGCAGCGCCTCGCGGTGCTGCGCGCCGAGCGCGCCAAGCTGCTCGGCTATCCGAACTACGCCGCGTATACGCTTGCCGACCAGATGGCGAAGACGCCGCAGGCGGCCGAGAAGCTGATGACCGACATGGTGCCGGCGGCGACCGCCAAGGCGCATGGCGAAGCGGCCAAGATGCAGGCGCTGATCGACAAGAACAATGGCGGTTTCAAGCTCGCGCCGTGGGACTGGCAGTTCTACGCCGAGCAGGTGCGCAAGGCCGACTATGACCTCGACGAGGCGCAGATCAAGCCGTATTTCGAGATTGATCGCGTGCTGCACGATGGCGTTTTCTATGCCGCCAACCAGATGTACGGAATCACGTTCAAGGAGCGCAAGGACATCCCCGTGTGGGAGCCGGACGTGCGCGTGTTTGAAGTGTTCGACAAGGATGGCACCTCGCTCGCGCTGTTCTACGCCGACTACTGGAAACGCGACAGCAAGCGCGGCGGTGCGTGGATGGACAACCTTGTCGGCCAGTCCGGCCTGCTCGGCACCAAGCCCGTCGTCTACAACGTCTGCAACTTCACCAAGCCGTCCGCTGGTCAGCCGGCGCTGATCAGCTTCGACGACGTGACGACGATGTTCCACGAGTTCGGCCACGCGCTGCATGGCATGTTCTCGAACGTGAAGTATCCGACCCTGTCCGGCGCCAACGTGCCGCGCGATTTCGTCGAGTTTCCTTCGCAGTTCAACGAGCACTGGGCGAGCGATCCGAAGGTGTTCGCGAACTACGCCAAGCACTACCAGACCGGCGCGCCGATGCCGACCGAACTGGTCGACAAGATCAAGAAGACGCGCACGTTCGACCAGGGCTTCGCGACGACCGAGTACCTTGCTGCCGCGTTGCTCGACATGGCTTGGCATACGTTGCCGGCCAATGATGCGAAGAAGGATGTCGACGCGTTCGAGAAGGAATCGCTGAAGCGCTTCAAGGTCGATCTGTATGAAGTGCCGCCGCGCTACCGCACCTCGTATTTCTCGCACATCTGGGGTGGCGGCTACGCGGCCGGTTACTACGCGTACCTGTGGAGCGAAGTGCTCGATCACGACGCGTTCTACTGGTTCCGCGAGCACGGCGGCATGACCGCCGCGAACGGTCAGCGCTTCCGCGACATGGTGCTCTCGCGCGGCAGCACCGAGGACATGGCGAAGATGTACCGTGACTTCCGTGGCCGCGATCCGAGCGTCGAGCCGTTGCTCGAACAGCGTGGCTTGAAGGAAGAGGCACCGGCTGCCAAGTAGACGTTTGTTACGTCGAAATGCCGGCAAGGGGGGACTTCGGTCCCTCCTTTTTCATGTGTCGCCCGCATGCATTGCCGGCAGGAGCGCACTCAGTGCGCGCTCTATACTCACGGCTTGCCTGTCGAGGAGATCGTCCGATGCGCTTGTTCGCCGCCGCTGCATTCGTATTGTCGGTGTGTGCACTACCCGTACAGGCGGTTGTGCCTGTATTGGCAATCCACGGCGGCGCCGGCGTGATCAAATCCAGCCTCACGCCGGAAAAGGAAAAACTCGTCCGCGCCGATCTCGAAGCGGCGCTCAACGCCGGCAACGCGGTGTTGAAACGTGGTGGAACCAGCCTCGATGCCGTGACGAAGGCGATCCTCGTGCTCGAAGACTCGCCGCGCTTCAATGCCGGCAAGGGCGCCGTGTTCACGCATGACGGCAGGAACGAACTCGACGCCGCGATCATGGATGGCGCGACCCTGCGCGCCGGCGCGATCGCCGGCGTGCATCGCGTCAGGAATCCGGTGCTGCTTGCGCGCGCGGTGATGGAGAAATCGCCGCATGTGTTCCTCGCCGGCGATGGCGCCGAGGCGTTCGCGAAGACGGTCGGCATCGAACTGATCGATCCGAAATATTTCCGCACCGAGGAACGCTGGCAGCAACTGCAGGAAGCGCTGAACGCCGAACGGAAGAAACAGGCTTCGGTGCAGGGCCGCATGATCCATTACGGCACCGTCGGCGCGGTCGCGCTCGACAGCGCCGGCCACCTCGCCGCGGCGACCTCGACCGGCGGCATGACCAACAAGCGTTGGGGCCGTATCGGCGATTCGCCCGTCATCGGCGCCGGCACCTACGCGAACGCGCACTGCGCGGTTTCCGCGACCGGCTGGGGCGAGTACTACATCCGCGCCGTCGCCGCGCACGACATCTGCGCGCGCGTCGAATACGCGAAGAAGCCGATCGCCGAAGCGGCCAAGGACGTCGTCATGGACGTGATCCCGAAACTCGGCGGCGACGGCGGCGTGATTGCGCTCGATGCCGACGGCAACATCGCGATGCCGTTCAACACCGACGGCATGTATCGCGGCTGGATCGATCGCGATGGCAAGGTGCATGTGGCGTTGCTCAGGGACTGAGAAGCATCGCGGCTTCCGCCGCTCCCACAGGAGTGTGCGCTGTTGTGGGAGGGACTTCGGTCCCGACGCTGCTTGCAAAGCCCTGCCCTTCAAGGGGAGAGTTGGGGGGGTGTTGACCGCGCAAAAGCATCGGGACTGAAGTCCCTCCCACAAGCCTCTGACCGCTGGCTGCTGTTGTGGGAGCGGCGGTAGCCGCGATGCTCTTGCTCCGACTTCCTACACGCGGCCTCGTTGCCTGGCGCTATCGAGCCGCCTTCCGTGTCGCGAAGCCGTGCGCATGGACATTACCTGCTTTCCTTCCCGAGGCAGCGTCGCCTTGCGCCGGGGGCGACGTTCCGAAGCGGGGCGCACCTAACTCGTTACGTTCACGACACGCGAACGCATACGGCTGTTCGCCGATACCGGCCTCGCGATGGTCGCCGCGCGCTCGCTCACCGAAGCTCGCCTGTGGCGCGCATCGACGCTGCGCTGCTGGGTACTCATGCCCGACCATTGGCACGGGCTCGTCGAACTCGCCGGCTGCGAATCGCTGTCAAACGCTGATTGCCCGGGTGAAGGCGGTGTCCGCGTGTGCGATCGGATTCGCCACAGGTCGACGCATCCGTGTCTGGTCGGCCGGATTCCACGACCATGCGGTCCGCCGCGACAAGGACCTCGCGGCGATCGCGCGCTATGTCGTCTGCAATCCGATACGAGCCGGCCTGTGTGCGCGCGTCGGCGACTATCCGTTCTGGGATGCGGCGTGGCTCTGAGAGCGGGTCGAAGAGCATCGCGGTTGCCGCCACTCCCACAAAGAACAGGAGATCCGCCTGTCGGTGCACCAAGGCACTCTCGTGTGAGTGGCGGCAGCCGCGATGCTCTCGGTGGTCGGTCGAGCCACCACGATGCCGTATCCTTTCCCCATGAGAACCATCGCCGCCACCCGTTACGTCACTCCGCTGCGCGAAGGCGGCTCGCTGCCGGCGATCGTCGAGGCCGAGGACGACGGCCTGTACGTGCTCAAGTTCCGCGGCGCGGGGCAGGGCGCGAAGGCGCTGATCGCCGAACTCGTCGCCGGCGAGCTGGCGCGAGCGCTCGGATTGCCGGTACCGGAGATCGTGTTCGTCGAATTGGATGCCGAGCTCGCGCGCACCGAGCCGGACCCGGAGATCCAGCATCTGATCCGCGCCAGCGATGGCCTCAATCTCGCGCTCGACTACCTGCCGGGCTCGGTCACGTTCGATCCGGTGGTCGAGCAGCCGGATGCGGAACTGGCTTCCGCGATCGTCTGGTTCGACGCGTTCGTCAGCAACGTCGACCGCACCGCGCGCAACACCAATCTTCTGGTCTGGCATCGCAAGCTGTGGCTGATCGACCACGGTGCGGCGCTGTATTTCCACCACGATTGGGACGGCTACCTGGAACGCGCTGCCAATCCGTTCGCGCGCATCAAGGACCATGTGCTGCTGCCGTTCGCGTCCGCGCTGCGCGAGGCCGATGCGCGCCTGAGCGCGCGGGTCACGCGCGAGACGATCGAGCGCATCGTTGCGCTGATCCCGTCCTCATGGCTCGGCGGCGACGCGCCGTTCGCGAGCGCCGACGAACACCGCGAGGCCTATGCGCGCTACCTGAGCCGACGCATCGAGGCGCCGCATGCGTTCGTGGAGGAGGCGATCCGTGCACGTGTATGACTACGCGCTGATCCGCGTCGTGCCGCGCGTCGAGCGCGGCGAGTTCGTCAATGTCGGCGTGGTGCTGTCGTGCAAGACCAGCGACCACCTCGAAGCGCGCATCGAAGTCGACGAGGCACGCTTGCGTGCGCTCGATCCGGCGCTTGATCTGGACATGGTGCGCAGCCATCTCGCCGCGTTCGCCGCGATCTGCGCCGGCGGTGAAGCGGCGGGACCGATCGGGCGATTGCCGGCACGCGAGCGTTTCCGCTGGCTGACCGCGCCACGCAGCACGATCATCCAGACTTCGCCAGTGCACGGCGGCCGTTGCGCGGATTCGGTGGCAATGCTCGATCGCCTGCTCGATGCGATGGTGCGGCCGCCGCGCGGTACGGCGCCGACTGGGCAGGGAACCTTTGATTGACCCCAAGCTCATCCTTCCGGCGAAGGCCGGAATCCGTCTTTTCAATCACTTGCGATGGGGCTGCATCCCGGCTTGACCAGTCGTTCGTCTGCTGAAAGCCGCCGGGATGGCGACACTTTCAGAGATTCCTTGGACCCAATGCGCGCGTTTCAACGTGGCGGGGTGCTGCCTGATTCACGCACCGGCCGTTTCGACAGCTTGCGTTGCAAGGTGCGGCGATGCAGGCCGAGGCGGCGTGCGGCTTCCGAGATGTTGCCGTCGCATTCGGCGAGCATGCGCTGGATGTGTTCCCATTCCAGCCGCTTCAGCGGCGGCGCGTGCGTGGGCAGCTGCGTCGCCTCGGCATGCTCGCTGCCGTCGCCGAGCAGTGCCTGCACGACCTGGTCCGCATCGACCGGTTTGGCGAGATAGTCGTGTGCGCCGCGCTTGATCGCTTCGACCGCGGTCGCGATCGATGCGTAGCCGGTCAGCAGCAGGATGCGCAAGCTCGGCTGCGCAGCGAGCAGTTGCGGGATCAGCGTGAGGCCGTTCTCCGCACCGAGCTTGAGGTCGAGTACCGCGAAATGCGGGGCATGCTCGCGGATCAGCGCCAGCGCGCGCTGGCCATCTGCGGCGGTGTCGACGGTGAATCCGCGCGCGCCGAGCGCGCGCGCGAGCACGGCGGTGAATATGTTGTCGTCGTCGATCAGGATTACGCGGCGGGGGCTTTCGGAGGTGTTCATGGGAGGGCATTGTCGTCTGCGGCGAGCGGCACGCGCAATCGTTGCAGCAGGCCGCCGTTGCCGGGAACGTGCGCGGTGAGTTCGCCGCCGAGGCGTTCGGCGGTGGCATGGGCGAGTGCGAGGCCGAGGCCCAGGCCATCGCGCTTGCTGGTCTGGAACGCAGCGCCGCCGCCCGGCGCGATGCCGCCGCCGTGGTCGCGCACGCCGAACTCGACGAGGTCGCCGCGCACGACGACATGCAGTTCGACCAGCGGCCTGCCGGCCGCCAGCGATGCATCGGCGCCGTTGCTGAGCAGGTTGATCAGCGCGTGACGCAGGCTCGGCACCGCTTTGATGACGCGTGTTTGCGCATCGTCATCGAGCGTGACCTGCAGCTCCACTTCGGGACGCAACAGGTTGAACTGATGCTCGCAGTCGTCGACGAAGCGCGGCAGCGCGAGCGGCTGCGCGACGCCGGAAAGCTGGCGGCTGCCGACCGCGACGAGTTCGCGCAGGATGTCGCGGCAGCGCTCGGCCTGCCCCGCGAGCAATGCCAGATCCTGCGCGAGTGCGCTGCCGGCCGGCTGCTCGCGCTGCAATTCGCCGAGCAGGGTGCGGATCGTCGACAACGGCGTGTTGAGTTCATGCGCGGTGCCGGCAGCCTGCGTGGCGATGGCGAGGATGCCCTCGTCGCGCAGCGCGCGTTCGCGTTCGTACTGCACGTCGGCCTCGCGTTCGCGCAGCGTGCGCGCGAGGCGTGCGATGAAGAACGCAAGCACCGCCGCGGTCACCACGAAGTTGATCGCCATGCCGGCCACGTGCAGGTTGAAGTCGCCGGTGCCGGCGATATGCTGCGGTGGCAATGCCACGTGCAGCGGCATCAGCAGCAGGTAGCACGCGGCCGCGAGCAGTGCGACCGCGACTACGTAGCGCAGCGGCAGCGCCGCCGCGGCGAGCGCGATCGGCATCACCAGCAGCGAAACGAACGGATTGGTCGCACCTCCCGAGAAGTACAGCAGCCAGCCCAGCACGCCGATGTCGATCGCGACATGGCCGAATGCTTCGGCGAGGCTCATCGGCCATGGCTGGCGCAGTCGCCAGAACGCGAACAACGCGAACGCGGCGAGTACCGCGATGCCGCTGGCAAGCGGTACGACCGGAATCGCGATGCCGAGCACGAATGCGACGACGGCAACGGTCAATGCCTGGCCGGATACGGCGCACAGCCGCAACCAGGCAAGGGTTTCGGTGAGTTCGCGGGCGCGGTTGAAAAAGCCGCGGCGCACGGCGATAGGGGCAGTCATCGCGCGATTGTGCCACCGCGTCGGCGGCGACGGCGTGCTCAGGCGTCGGCGCGTGCGGTCGGTTTCAGCGGCAGGCGGATCGTCACGTCGAGGCCGCCTCCATCGATGTTGCTCGCGACGATGGTGCCGCCATGACGTTCAATCGCGCGCCGCGCGATGGCGAGGCCGAGGCCGGTGCCCCCGCTCGAACGCGTGCGCGCGCTGTCGGTGCGATAGAACGGCTCGAAGATGCGCACCAGCTCCCGTGGCGGGACACCGGGGCCACGGTCACGCACGCTGATCTCGGCGTCGCGCCCGTTGCGCAGCAGGCGCACGCTGACCGTGCTGCCGTCGGCGGTGTAAGCGAGCGCGTTGCGGATCACGTTCTCGAATGCGCTGTAGAGCGCCGCGTGCGAACCGGTCAGCTGCAGTCGTTCGCATTCGGCCAGCACCACCTTGCGGCCACGCGGAGCGCCTTCGTAGTCTGCATTGGTGATGACGTCGTCGAGCAGCGTGTCAAGCGCGACATGGTCCTGGTCGGCACGCGTGGCGGTTTCCAGACGCGACAGTTCCAATGCCTGGGCCAACATTGCCTCGAGTCGGTCCGATTCGCATTCGATGCGGTCGAGCGAGGCGTTGACCTGCTTCGCGTCGCCGCCGCGGGCCAGTTCGAGCGCGACGCGCTGGCGTGCCAGCGGCGAGCGCAGTTCGTGCGAAACGTCGCGCACCAGCCGGCGGTGACTGTCGATCAACGCCTTGATGCGCTCGGCCATGCCGTCGAACTCGGCAGCGAGCGCCGCAACCTCGGCGCTGCGTCCGAAGCGCAGCCGGCCCACGCGCGCATCGAGGTCGCCTTCGGCGAAGCGCCGCGTGCTGGCGCGGATGCGTTGCAAAGGCACCGCGACGTAGCCGGCGAGCAGCAGGCTGAACAATGCGCTGACGACCATCGCGATGCCGATATTGGTCCAGAACGTGCGCGGCCGGCGCGACAGCAGGCGCGAGAAGAACGTGCCCTCCAAGGTTGCGACCGTCACGTAGACATTGCCGTCTCGGCTGCGCACGGCGCGCGAGCGGACGCGATCCTGGCTGTAGGTGGCGCGATCATCCGAGGCGGCTTTCTCGCGGACCTCGGCGACGGCATCGCTGATTGCCGGTGAAACGCTGCGATCGAGCAGTTCATGGCCATCCGGCGCGAACACGTACACGGCGATCGGACCGAAGCGGGAGGCGGTGCGCAGCCAGTTGCGGGTGGCCGGTTCGCCCTCGTGGCGAAGCTCGCGGCCGGTGCGGCCGAGCAGGTCGTCCATCGACGCCTGCAGGCGCGTGATGTCGAGGCCGGGAATCTTTTCCTTCTCGAAGTTGCTGGTGGTGATCCAGGCGAACGCGAGCAGCACGAACACCGTCGCGATCCAGAACGCGGCGAAGATGCGCCAGAACAATCCGCGCATCATGGGAGGGCCTGCATTGCGGCGCAACGCGATGCGCGGGTCGGCGTGGCGTTCACGCGCTTTCTTCGAGCTGGCGCAACAGGTAGCCGCTGCGATGGATCGTGGTGATCGGCGAGGTACCATCCGGCGCGTCGCCGAGCTTGCGGCGCAGGTTGGAGACGTGCACGTCGATCGAACGGTCGAACGGACCGAGCGCGCGGCCGAGCACGGTCTGCGAAATGCGTTCCTTGCTGACCACGCGACCGGCCTCGCGCAGCAGCAGCACGAGCAGGTCGAATTCGGTTGCGGTCAACGTGACCGGTCTGTCGCCGACGCTGACGCTGCGCGAAGCGGCCCGCAGCCAGATCGGGCCGTTGCGCAGGTCGGTCAGGGTTTCGGCGCCTTCGCCGCGCGCGCGGCGCAGTACCGCACGCAGCCGCGCGGCGAGTTCGCGCGGGTTGCAGGGTTTGGGGATGTAGTCGTCGGCGCCGAGTTCGAGGCCGAGGATGCGGTCGATGTCTTCGCCGAGCGCGGTCAGCATCAGCACCGGCAAGGCCGATTCGCGGCGCAGCTCGCGCAATGCATCGAGGCCGGAGCGGCCCGGCATCATCACGTCGAGCACGAGCGCGTCGAAGGTTTCGGCGCGCGCCGCGGCGATCGCGTCGTCGGCATTGTGGGCGAGCACGACGTCAAAACCTTCTCGTGCCAGGAAATCGCGCAACAACTGCGCGAGTTCCACGTCATCGTCGGCGAGCAGGATGCGGTAGCGGCTCATGTGCCAAGCATAGCGCCGCGCATTGGCGCGGAATCGCGTCTTTTCGGGTACTTGCTGGACTTTGCACAGCTTTACGCTCATGTGCGTTCGGCGCCGCACGGCGTTTACATCAATTTGGACAATCCCGACAACCCATGCGGAGTTCCGCTGTTAGCTTCAAAGGCCCCTGAAATCGGAGTTCCGCATGCACGCTTTCAATCCATTCGATCGTGCCCGGAATCCTTGCGCCCGCTACCCGCGAGCGTCCGGTTGCATGGCGCTCGTCGCGAAGGCCGCGCAGTGAAGCGAATGGCGGAATCCGGCGGCAGCGTGCAGGCGTGTAGACGAAATCCGGCACGCGATGCGGCAATGAGCCTGCGCGAGCGAGGCTCGTCGACGCAGGCGCGCAGCACTTTCCTGGTCGGCTGTCCGCGGTCCGGCACGACGTTCCTGCAGGCAGCGTTGTCGAAGCATCCGGATATCCTTTCGCTGCCCGAGACCGCGTTCTTCGAACGAACCTTGCCCGGGCGTGTCGGCCACCTCGTGACGGGATTCGATCGCGCGGTGGCCGCACGCGAGCAACGTGGCCGCGAGTACCTGCGAGTACAGCGTCGCGCGCGCCGCGCGTTGCGTGCGATCGCGCGCGATCTTGGCCGAGCGGCGGTGCCGGGGCTGCATCTGGGTCTGTCCGGGTATGTCGGCGAGTTTGCCGGCATGCTCGATGCGGCGGCGCGCGACCACCACTGCAGCGTGTGGCTGGAGAAGACGCCCAACCACGTGTTCTATCTCGACGTGATCCAGCGCTATCTGCCGCAGGCGCGCTTCATCCATCTGTTGCGCCGGGGCGAGGATGTTGTGGCTTCCGCGATCGAAGCGTCATTGCGCTATGCCGGCATCGGCGACGGCAATGTCTTCTGCGAGAGCATCCCCTGGTGGGTCGCATGCTGGAACGCCGCGGTTGCCGCGCACCGCGAATACGCGGGCCTGGACAACCACTGCGCCGTATTCTACGAGGATCTGGTGCGCGACTTCGACGGCGAATATGCGCGGCTGTGCGAGTTCATCGGCGTGGCGCCGGCGCAGCCGCGCGATGGCGCAGTGAAGCGCGTCGCGCGGCTGGAACGGGAGCCGTGGAAACAGGCGGCGGTCAGCGGCAGGCTGATTCCCGCCGCGCAGAAATTCGAGGCGCTGTTCGGACCGGACACGCAGGACTGGATCCGCGAACAGCTGCTTTCCTACGACGATGTGCGTGCGGAACTGGCCGCCGCCGACGGCGAAACCGTGTCGGGCGGCAGCTGATTCCGCATCGCGCGGTTCATTCCTCCGCGGTCACCGTGCGCAGGCCGCCCGCAGCGCCGGACTTGGCTGCGTCCTGCGCGCTGTGCGTGGCCGAGAGCTTTTTCATCAGCGGCAACAGCAGGAACGCGAGCACGGTTCCGCCGACGGCGACGAAGCCGAGTTTGGTGAACAGGCTCGTGTAGATCGACAGGCTCTGCAGCGGGTCGGTCAGGTTTTCGGGAATGCTGGCGAGGTTGGCGACCTTGCTCGCCGCGTACTGCGAGATGCCGGTGGCGACGAAATACGCACCCATCATGAAGCCGCCCATGCGCGCCGGCACGTAGCGCGCCATCACCGCGAGTCCGAGGCCGCTGACGAGCAATTCGCCGAGCGAGTAGAAGCCGTAGCCCCAGATCATGTACCACGACGACACCTTGCCGGCGACGGCGGTGGCGCCGCTGATGCCGAAGATGAAGAAGCCGAGCGCGACGACGACGAAGCCGAGTGCGAACTTGGTGGCGATGTGCAGGTCGCGACCCTGTTTGCCGTAGTGCGTGTAAGCCCAGGCGAGGATCGGCGACAGCAGCATGATCCAGATCGGATTCAGCGCCTGGTACTGACCCGGTGACCATGTCCACAGCGTCATGCCGAACAGGTGCTGGTCGAGATCGACGTTGCGCAGCGCGAACAAGGTCAGCGAGGTCGACATCTGGCCGTAGAAGATGAAGAACAGCAACGTCTCGACCATCAGCACGAGCGCCGCGAGCAGGCCGGCGCGTTCGCCACTGGAGCCGGCGACCATCATGTAGACGAAAATGCCGAGCACGACGAGGCCGGCGACCCACATCGTGTAGTCTGAAATCTCCTGATGCTGCACCAGGAAGGAGACGGCGAAGACCGACACGGCTCCGACGCCGAGGACCATCGCGAGGCGGTCCCAGCGCACCGGCATTTCGTCGGGCGGCGAGCCGATGCCCTTCAGCGAGCGGATCATCAGCATGTAGTTGATCATCCCGAGCACAAGACCGGCGCAACACACGGTGAAGCCGGCGTGCCAGCCGTAGTGATCCTTGATCCACGGCGTCAGCAGCATGGACACAGTCGAGCCGACGTTGACCGCCATGTAGTAGAGCGTGAACGCGCTGTCGATCTTGGCGTCGTCGCCCTCGTAGATGCGGCGGACCATGTTTGCCGCGTTGGCCTTGAACAGGCCGTTGCCGACGACGATGACGCCCATCGACAGATAGAACAGCTTGAGGTCATCGCTCGGGATGCCGAGCATGAGGTAACCCAGCGCGAGGATCGCCGCTCCGATCGGCAAGGTGCGGCGCGTGCCGAGCACGTGGTCGCCGATCCAGCCGCCGATCGCGGGTGCTGCATAGACGAGGCCGGTGAACGCACCCCAGACGAGGTTTGCCTTGACGTCCGCAAACCCGATCTTCTCGACCATGAACAGGATGAAGATCGCGGCCATGCCGTAATAGCCGAAGCGCTCCCACAGCTCTATGAGGAAGATGGTGGAAAACGAGCGGGTCTGGTTGGGGCGGGCAGGCTGGGCGTTCATCGAAGTAAATCCGTGGAAAGTAATAAAACCGGTTGAGCGTAGCGCAAGCGTCGCGCCGGCGCGTGTGCGAACGCACATTGCGCCGTCGCTTCAGCGACGAGGTGTTCGTCGCGGCGGCTCAGCGCATGTATGGCGCCGGCAACCAGCGCCGCGCCAGCGTCGCCAGCAGCAGCGCATACAGCGCGGCCATCAGCGCCGAAGCCGACACGTCCGACAGGAAATGCTTGGCCAGGTCGACGCGCGCGAGCACCGCGTACAGCGGGATCGTCAGCAGCAGCGCGCGCAGCCAGCGGATCGGGCAGGCCGCAGCCAGCGGCAGCAGCAGTCCGAAATAGAACGCCGAATGTCCGGACGGGAACGAGCCGCCGCCGGCGAACCACAGGTGCGCCCAGTCGCCGCCGTCGAGCACCTGCTGCGGGCGCAGGCGCCCGAAATGGGACTTGCCGAGCATCATCGTGCCGATGCACAGGTATTGCACGAGAGCGGCCGCGAGCAGTGCGCGCGGCCAGCGTGCCGTGCGCTGCCACGCCAAGCCACCCATGCCGATCGCAAGCGCGACGCCGCCGGCGAGCCAGTACCACACGTGCATGCCGGTCAGCGTATCGAGCACGGCCAGACCGTCGGCGAACACGCGCGCCTGTTCGAGACCGCTGGCGCGTACCCATTCGGCCAGCGGCCGGTCCACGACCAGCAGGCCAATGGCCATCAGCAGTGCGCTGATGGCAGCGACCGCGCCCAGCAGGCGGCGATTCATCGTGGGTATTCCTCGGAGCAAGCGGAAGGGTGCTTTATGGCATCATAGCGAGCCCTTTTTCCAGCCCTGTCCGCGCATGCCGATTCCGTCGCCGAGCCGTTCCGCCAGCGCGCCAGTCGCCCGGATTTTGCGCAGCCGCGCGGTTTTTTCCCGCCGTCGCGGCGGCTGAGCACGACAAGGGGAAGGGGATATGCCGAGTACCGAATCGCGCGGTCCGCGCCAGATATTGCGCGCCTGGCAATGGTCGATGAAGGGCCTGCGTGCGGCATGGCGCCATGAGGCCTCGTTCCGCCTCGAAGGCTATCTGTTCGTGGTGATGTTCCCGCTCGGCCTGTGGCTTGGCCACGGCGCGGTCGAGAAGGCGATCCTAGTCGGCAGCCTGCTGCTGGTGCTGTCGGCGGAACTGTTGAACTCCGCGATCGAGGCAGTCGTCGACAAGGCCAGCCCGGAGTTCCATGAACTGGCTGGCCGCGCCAAGGACATGGGCTCGGCTGCGGTGCTGTTACTGATGTTCAACGTTGCGTTGTGCTGGGGCCTGATATTGTGCTTCGGCGATCGTCCCTGATCGCGGGAATCATCAAGCAGTCGTGCCCGGGCTGTCCGGAGGAGATTGACGGTTGGATCTGCTCACTGACCCGCAAACCTGGATCGCCCTGCTGACCTTGTCCACGCTCGAGATCGTGCTCGGCGTCGACAACCTCGTTTTCATCTCCATAGCAGTCAGCCGTTTGCCGCAGGAGCGCCGTTCCAGCGCACGCCGCATCGGTCTGGTGTTTGCCTGCATCACGCGCATCCTGCTGCTGCTCTCGCTTGCGCATCTGGCGCGCATGGACGACCGCACCGCCGGCCTGTTCTGGATGTTCGGGCAGATCATTTCCGTGCGCGATCTCGTGCTGATCGGCGGCGGCATCTTCCTCGTCGTCAAGGGCGTCATGGAGATCCGTGATGCGCTCGGCGGAGAAGACGAGTCTCCTGGCGGCGGCCACGCATCGGCGAGCTTTGCGCTGGTCATCGCGCAGATCGCGCTGATCGACATCGTGTTCTCGCTCGACTCGGTCATCACCGCGGTCGGCATGATCAACATCCTGCCGGTCATGATCGCTGCGATCATTCTCGCCGTGCTGGTGATGATCTTCATCGCCGACCCGATCGGCGAATTCATCGACAATCATCCGACGATCAAGATGCTCGCGCTCGCGTTCATCATCCTGGTCGGCGTGGCCTTGCTGTGCGACGGCCTCGGTGTGCATATCCAGCGCGCCTACCTGTACTTCGCGATGGCGTTCTCGGCAGCGGTGGAAGCGCTGAACCTGTTGGCAAAGCGACGCCGGCGCGCCCGTACCAAGTCCTGAACGAGGGGCCGCGCACCCGGTACGCCGCGGCGATGGCCCGCTGCCGGTCATGATTCATTTCTCAACTTGCGCGGCGTTCGCGCAAGTCGCAGAGTGCGCGGGTACGGCCACGCCACGCTGTCGTCAACGGGAGGAAACATGCGCGCGATTCATTGGCTCTCCATGCTGCTGCTGGTCACGCTGCTCAGCGGCTGCGGTTACAACTCGATCCAGTCGAAGGACGAAGGCGTCAAGGCGGCGTGGTCCGAGGTCGTCAACCAGTACCAGCGCCGCGCCGATCTGGTGCCGAACCTCGTCAACACCGTGAAGGGCTACGCGACGCACGAGGAAGAGGTCTTCACCAAGGTCACCGAGGCGCGCGCGCAGGTCGGCAAGATCACGCTGAGTGCGGACGACCTTTCCGACGAGAACAAGATGAAGGCGTTCCAGCAGGCGCAGGGCGAATTGTCCAGCGCGTTGTCGCGGCTGATGGCAGTGTCGGAGAACTATCCGACGCTGAAGGCCGATGGCCTGTTCCAGAACCTGCAGGCGCAGCTCGAAGGCACCGAAAACCGCGTGACCGTGGCGCGCAACCGCTACATCCAGGCGGTGCAGGACTACAACGTGTTCGTGCGCTCGTTCCCGAACAATCTCACCGCGATGATCTTCGGATACAAGCCCAAGGCGAACTTCACGGTCGACAACGAGAAGCAGATCTCGACCGCGCCGACCGTCAATTTCGACAAGCCCTCGGCGCCGCCTGCGCAGCCGCCGCAGCAACCGCAGCCGGCGCATTGAGCGTTCCGTGACGACGGCTCGCGGCATGACGTCCGTTGTCCATCCCGACGCATTGCGTGAAGGGGCGGCTTCGTCCCGCCTGCGTTTTGATGCATGGGCGCGCGGCGGCGTGAATTGCTACGTGCGGGCGTTGACGCGATGATCCGCGCCCTGCTCATGCTGTTCGCAGGCTGCGCCTTCGCGTTCGCCGTCGCCGCGGCCGAAGGCGATCTGCAGCCGATCCCGCCCTTCGGGCCGCGCGTCACCGATCTCACCGGCACACTCGACGCGCAACAAAAGCAGACGCTCGAAGGCGAGCTTGAAGCGCTTGAAAAGAGCAAGGGATCGCGCTTCGCCGTGTTGCTGGTGCCGACCACCGCACCCGAGGACATCGCGCAGTACAGCATCCGCGTCACCGATGTCTGGAAGCTGTCGCGCAGCGACGGCAAGACGCACGACGGCGTGCTGCTGATCGTCGCCAAGAACGATCATCGCGTGCGCATCGAGGTCGGCCAGGATCTCGAAGGCGCGATTCCGGATGCGGCCGCGGCGCGCATCATCCGCGAATACATCACGCCGAAGTTCCGCGCCAACGACTACTACGGCGGCATCCAGGATGCCGTCGGTGCGATAACCAAGCTCGTCAACGACGAACCGCTGCCGCCGCCGTTGACCGACGACCGCGACAATGGCGGCGGCGACCGCCTGATGCCCGCGCTCGTCGCTGCATGGTTCACCGCGTTGTTCTTGCGCGGCCTGTTCGTTGGCGTTTCCACGGTGCCCCGCGCGGGCGTGGTCGGCGCCGGCAGCGGCCTCGTCGGCTGGCTCGTCAGCGGCCTGCTGCCGATCGGCATCGGCGTCGGCGTGCTCGGCCTGTTCTTCGGCCTGCTCGGCGGCGGCGGAGGCGGGGGATTCGCCAACCGCGGAGGCTGGGGCGGGTTCGGCGGCGGAGGTGGCGGTTTCGGTGGCGGCGGGTTTGGCGGCGGTGGATTCAGTGGCGGCTCCAGCGGCGGATTTTCCGGCGGCGGCGCCTCGGGGAGCTGGTGACATGCGCTGGACTCGACACCTGTTCGACCTCTCATCCGCCAAACGGCACTTCCCGCCGGCCACGCTCGACGCGATCCAGCACGCGATCGCCGCCAGTGAACATCGCCATCGCGGCGAGATCGTGTTCGCCGTCGAAGGCAGCCTGCCGCTCGGTGAAGCGTTCAGCTCGCGCAGCGTGCGCGAGCGCGCTTGCGAGGTATTCGCGCGCCTGCGCGTGTGGAACACCGAACACAACACAGGCGTGCTGGTCTATATGCTGCTCGCCGAACACGCGATCGAAATCGTTGCCGACCGCGGCATAGCCGCGAAAGTGGCCGAGGACGAATGGGGAAAGGTCTGCGCACTGATGCAGGCGCGTTTCGCAAAGGGCGACTACCAGGCCGGCGCCGTCGCCGGCGTCGACGCGATCACCGCGATCCTCGTGCGGCATTTCCCGTCCGACGGCACGCCGAATCGCGACGAGCTTCCGGATCGACCGGTGTTGTTGTAGCTGTAGTGCATCTTTTTTGCGGCAGCAATTGGTTCCTTCCCTTAGGGTGATTCCGAGGATTTCTGCAAACTCTCCCCAAACGGAGGGTTCCATGCGCAACTATTTCGCCACGGACCGCTTTCAGTTGCTCGACATGATCTGCAGAGTCGTTTCAAGCGAGGTCGAGCGCATCCGGTGTGGTTGCGGGAGGCAAGCATTGCGTTCCGCGACAAACATAGGCGATACCTCCGGCGCGGTGAGCTTGGGCGCCGAGCGTCATGGGTAGCGGCGACGCCGTCGGGGGAATACTGTAGACATCGACCAATGCCCCACCGGTGTTGTCGAGCACATCCCGCCATCGTCCGGCCTCATCCTCATCCACCCGCAGCACGACATGCGTGCGTGGCCGCAGGAACTCGTCCAGCGCCAGCAGCAGACTGCAGCAGCCCTCCGGATATTGCGACAACGTCGGCCACGCGGCGCGCAGGGTGCGTTCGGCGGCGTCGAGGTAGCGCGTCTCGCCGAGCAGGTGGCCGAGTTTCAACAGTGCGCGGGCGGCGATGCCGTTGCCGGAGGGGAGCGATTCGTCCATCCACGGTTTCGGGCGCTGCGGCAGCGCTTCGGCGTCGTGGGCGGTGAAGAAGAAGCCGCCGTGCTCGTGGTCTTCGAAGCGGTCGAGCAGGGTGTCGGCGAGGGCGATGGCCCAGTCGAGGTCGCGGCGGTTCCAGCGCAGTTGCAGCATCGCCAGCAGGGCGTCGAGCAGGAAAGCGTGGTCATCGAGGTAGGCCGGAAACTTCGCGATGCCATCGGCATGGCAGGCGAACAGGCGATGGTCGCGCCACAGGTTTGCATGCAGGAAGTCGAGCGCGCGTTCGGCTTCGGCAAGCAGCGGACGATCCGGATGCACGCGCGCGCTCCGCGCCACGCCGCCGATCATCAGCGCGTTCCAGGCGGTCAGTATCTTGTCGTCGAGTGCCGGGCGCGTGCGCCGGTTGCGCGCGGCGAGCAACTTGCCGATCGCGTTGCCGAGGTGTCGTCGAACATCCGCCGTGGCGAGCGACAGGCGTGCGGCAATCTCGTCGAACCGGGACGCGACCACCAGATGCCACGCTTCGTTTTCGAAGTTCGGCGCGAGATCGAGGCCGTAGCGCAGCGCGACGACGGCAAACTCGTCGGCGTCGAGCAGCGCGTGGATTTCGTCACGCTGCCAAAGGTAGTAGCGGCCTTCTTCGCCTTCCGAATCGGCATCGAGCGCGCTGTAAAATCCACCGCTGGGCGCGATCATTTCGCGCGCCACCCACTCGGCGCAGGCTTCGGCGGGTCTGGCGAAGTCGGGCGCGTCGAGCATGATGGCCGCCTCGGCATAGAGCGGCAGCAGCTGCGCGTTGTCGTACAGCATTTTTTCGAAGTGCGGAATTTCCCAGCGCGCATCGACGCAGTAGCGGAAGAAGCCGCCGCCGAGATGATCGTCGAGCCCGCGTAACGCCATGCGCTCCAATGTCAGGTACGCCATCGTGCGCGTTGTCGCGTGTGGGTCGCGCGAATGGTGCAGCAGCAATTCGATTTCGCTTGCATGCGGAAACTTGGGCGCGCCGGCGCGACCGCCATTCTCCTCGTCGAAGCTGCCGGCGATGCGCTCGAGCGCGAGGCGGATCGGCGCGTCGTCGAGCGCATCCGCGTGTGCGGCATCGCGGCCGTGCTCGGCGAGGAAGCCGGCGAGAGAGCTGTTTTGCGCGCGCACCTCGTCGGGCTTCTCGTCGAACCAGCGTCGCACGCCCTGGAGCACCTGCGCGAAGGCCGGCATGTTGTGGCGCGGTGTTTTCGGAAAGTAGGTGCCGGCGTAAAAAGGCAGCAGATCGTCCGGCGTCAGGAACATCGTCAACGGCCATCCACCGCCGCGACGCGCTAGCGCCTGATGCGCGAGCTGGTAGACCTTGTCGATGTCGGGCCGTTCCTCGCGATCGACCTTGATGTTGACGAACAGAGTGTTCATCAGCGCGGCGGTCGCCGCGTCCTCGAAACTCTCGTGCGCCATCACGTGGCACCAGTGGCAGGCGGAATAGCCGATCGACAGCAGGATCGGCTTGTTCTCGCGGCGCGCGGTCGCGAGGGCGTCGTCGGACCATGGCCACCAGTCGACCGGGTTGTCGGCATGCTGGCGCAGGTAGGGGCTGGTTTCGGTGGCGAGATGGTTGGGCATGTGGCGAGTGTACGCTCCGGGTTGTGGCACGCCCGGCCACGCGCTACCGTGCGCGCCCAAAGCGTGAGTGCATGACGTGAGCGAATCCATCGAATATCCGGCCCTGTACCTCAAGCGCGGCGAGGATGCACGTTTGCGCGCGGGGCATCTGTGGGTGTTCTCGAACGAGGTCGATGTCGCGCGTTCGCCGCTCTCCGGTTTCGAACCGGGCGACGTCTGCGCGATCGTCGATCATCGCGGCAAGCCGCTCGGCGTCGGGTATGTGAATCCGAATTCGTTGATCGCGGCGCGGCTGGTCGCGCGCGGACTCGATCATGCGCTGGATCGTTCGTTGTTCGTGCATCGGCTCAATGTCGCGCTTGCGTTGCGCGAGCGGTTATATGCGCAGCCGTACTATCGCCTCGTGTTCGGCGAATCCGATGGCTTGCCGGGTCTCGTGCTCGACCGCTTCGGCGACGTCGTCGTCGGCCAGATCGCGACGGCGGGCATGGAGCGGCTGAAGGATGAAATCACCGAGGCGATCGTAAAGGTGCTGAAACCGCGCCAGCTGTGGTGGAAGAACGATGCCGGCTCGCGCGCGATGGAGCACTTGCCCAGCTATGCCGACCTCGGCCATGGCGAGTACGGCGGCGAAGTGGTCGCGCGCGAAGGCGCGTTGACGTTCGGCATCGATCCGGTCGGCGGCCAGAAGACCGGCTGGTTCTACGACCAGCGCGAGAATCGCGAAGCGCTCGCACGGTTCGTCAAGGGCAAGCGCGTGCTCGACATGTTCAGCTATCTCGGTGGCTGGGGCTTGAGCGCAGCCGCGTTCGGCGCCAGCGAAGTCGTCTGCGTCGATGCGTCCGCCGCGGCGGTCGAGGGCATCGCTCGCAATGCGGAACGCAACGGGTTGTCCGATCGCGTGACTGCGTTGCGCGCCGATGCGTTCGATCACCTCAAGGCTTTGCGCGAAGCGCGCGAACATTTCGATGTCGTGATCCTCGATCCGCCCGCGTTCATCAAGCGCAAGAAGGATTTCAAGGAAGGCAGCCTCGCGTACCGGCGTCTCAACGAACTCGGCATGCAGGTGCTGGCGAAGGACGGCATCCTCGTCACCTGCTCGTGCTCGCACCACATGCCGCGCGCCGCGCTGCTCGACGGCGTGCAGCAGGGCGCGCGCCACCTGGATCGTCAGGTGCAGATGCTGGTCGCGCTGCAGCAGGCGCCGGATCATCCGGTGCATCCGGCGATTCCGGAGACGGACTACCTCAAGGGGTTTGTCTGTCGGGTGTTGCCGGCGTAGGTGGCTGCGCCACGTCATTGCGGCGCCGGCTGAGACAATCGCAGCGGTGGCTACACCTTGATCTCGTGTTTCTCACGGGGAACACGAGATCCGACGGCCATGTGGTTACCCAAGGAAGGCTGAGACAGGGTCAGCCGGGCGCAATCCCGGTCGCAGGGCCGTGCCGTTCGACTGGGCCGATGCACGCGGAACGGGCACAATGGACGTCCGCTTTGCCGACGATACCTCTCGTGACGCCCTACTACGTCGACATCAATCCGATCGCGCTTTCGCTCGGCCCCGTGCAGATCCATTGGTACGGCATCATGTACCTGCTCGGCTTCGGCATCGCGTGGTGGCTCGGCCAGCGCCGGCGCGCCGCGGGTCGATTGCCGGTCACGCATGACCAGTTCTCGGACCTGTGTTTCTACCTGATGCTCGGCGTGATCCTCGGCGGGCGCATCGGCTACATGGTGTTCTACGACACGGCCGAGTTGATCGCGCATCCGCTCAGCCTGATCCGCGTGTGGGAAGGCGGCATGTCGTTCCACGGCGGCTTGCTCGGGGTGCTGACCGCCGGCTTGATCTGGACGCGCCGGCACAAGCTCAATTTCTTCGATGCAATCGACTTCGTCGCGCCATTGGTGCCGATCGGCCTCGGCCTCGGTCGGCTCGGCAATTTCATCGGCGGCGAATTGTGGGGCCGGCATACCGATGTGGCATGGGGCATGATCTTTCCGCGCGCGCTGGAGTCGCTCGGCAGGACCAAGGACGAGCTGTACCGGATGTATTTGGCCGGTCAGTTGAACAATGAGGCACGGCATCCGTCGCAGTTGTACGAGTTCGCGCTCGAAGGCGTCGTGCTGTTCACGGTGCTGTGGTTCTATTCGCGCAAGCCGCGGCCGCGCTACGCGGTGTCGGGTTTGTTCGCGCTGCTGTACGGCATCTTCCGTTTTGGCGTCGAGTTCGTGCGCGAGCCGGATGTGCAATTGGGATTCCTCGCGCTGGACTGGGTGACGATGGGGCAGATCCTGTCGATCCCGCTGATTGTGGTCGGCGTGTTCCTGCTGTGGCTCTCGCGGCGCGCGCCGACCTTGGCGCCGGCGCCGCAGGAAATAGCCAGCGGAATGCCATCCCCGCCCAAACCTTCCCCTTGAAGGAGAGGGCTTCAGAGCCGTCATCATGAGTCCCTATCTCGATCTGCTGCGTCACGTCCTCGAACACGGCACGGAGAAGTCCGACCGCACCGGTACCGGCACGCGTTCTGTGTTCGGCTGGCAGATGCGCTTCGATCTCGCGCAGGGTTTTCCGCTGGTCACGACGAAGAAGCTGCACCTGAAGTCGATCGTGCACGAGTTGATCTGGTTCCTGCGCGGCGAGACGAACATCGCCTATCTCAAGGACAACGGCGTCTCGATCTGGGACGAATGGGCCGATGCTGACGGCGAACTCGGCCCGGTCTACGGCAAGCAATGGCGGACATGGGAAAGCCCGGACGGACGCACGATCGACCAGATTGCCTGGGTCGTCGACGAGATCAAACGCAATCCCGATTCGCGCCGTCTCATCGTCAGCGCGTGGAACGTCGCCGACCTGCCGAAGATGGCGCTGCAGCCGTGCCACACGATGTTCCAGTTCTACGTTGCCGGCGGCAAGCTTTCGTGCCAGTTGTACCAGCGCTCCGGCGACATCTTCCTCGGCGTGCCGTTCAACATCGCCAGCTACGCGCTGCTGACGCAGATGGTCGCGCAGGTCTGCGGACTCGATCCGGGCGATTTCGTGCACACGCTAGGCGATGCCCATCTGTACTCGAACCATTTCGAACAGGCGCGCGAACAATTGTCGCGCGAGCCGCGGCCATTGCCGAAGCTCGTGCTGAACCCCGACGTGCGTTCGATCTTCGATTTCCGCTACGTGGACGTCGCGATCGAGGGCTACGTGCCGCATCCGCCGATCAAGGCGCCGGTGGCGGTGTAGCGGCGCAATCGCGCAGGCACTCGAAATATGCGAGTGCCTGCGCGTAGTCGAGTGTCATGCGGAAGTGGGCGAGGGCGTTGCCGCCGAGTGCGCCTTCGACCGGCCGGTCGGTCATCGACGACATCATCGCGCGGAACGCCGCATCCGGGCGCTCGGTGAACCATACCGGCCCGATCGTGCTGCCGGCGATGTCGACGTGTGGCACGCGAATCGCGCGGGCAATGAATTTCGGTGCGAACAGGTCGTCGGCTTTGTCGACGACGATCCATTCCGGGTGTGCGGCATGCCAAGTGTCCAGTGTGCTTTTCGTGATGAAGCTGGTTGCGCGCACGCCGTTCACCGGCGCAGGCGTCGGTTGCGCGACGAGCGCTTGCCGCGTCGGTGCACCGGTGGCGCCGGTATCGAGCAGCATGTCGATGGGCTTGCCGTCGATGCGCACGACGATGCGCGGCATGTGGAACGCGGGGCTGTCGGCCTCGGCACGCCTGAAGCCGAGCGGCACGGATCGGGCGCCCGATGCGGGTGTCCAGTTCGCGTTTTCGAGCGACAGGCGCTGGGCGGGATAGTCCCATGTCCAGGTGCGGCCGGCGAACCAGTGCTGGCTCAGCAACCCTTCGCCGAGTCCCTTGCCCACTTTCGCGCAGTCGTGGACGAGGAAGCTCGCATCGCCGTCCTGGTTGGCCGGGATGCCGGCATCGGGCCGGGACGGTGGCAACGTCGCCCGGCCGAGGTCGTCGCCGAGTTCGGAGGCCAGTTTCTCGTTCGGCGGCAGCGTCTCGACACGAAGCCCCAGACGCCGCGCGACGTTGCGGCAGAGCAGGTTCGCGCCGCCGCCGGTGTCCGTATACAGGCGCAACGTCTCGCCCGTGGTCGTGGTCGGTGTAGCGAATACACGATCGGCTTCGAAGCGGGTCGGGATCGTCGCGGCATGTGTCGCGGCCATCGGCAGGAGCAGCTGAAGCAGCACGTATCGCATTTCGGGTGCCCTCGTTCTTCGGCGTGTCTCCGAGATTGCTGGATGATGCCGTCGCGACGCAGTGCGCAAGGTCAGGGTGTCTTTCCGCACATGCCGTCGCGGTGCTCGCGGACGAACCGGATTCGCTCCGATCTTCGGGGTTCGCGCAGCGCGCGCGTGCGCCGAGGCTGACACGATTCGTCGTGGCTGCGACAATTCGGTCATGCAGATCAGCCTCATCGCCGCGCTCGACCGCAACCACGCGATTGGCCGCGACGGCGCAATGCCGTGGCATCTGCCGGATGACTTGAAGCGTTTCAAGGCGCTCACGCTCGGCAAGCCGGTGCTGATGGGGCGCAAGACCGCGCTGGCGATCGGCCGCGCATTGCCCGGCCGCGCGAACCTGGTGCTGACGCGCGGTGACGTGGCTTCCTACGACGGGCAGGTCGTCGTGCATTCGCTCGATGAAGCGATCGAGGCCGCGAGAGACACGTGCGAACTCGCCGTGATCGGTGGCGGCGAGGTCTACGCGCTGGCGCTACCGCACGCGACGCATCTGCATCTGACCTGGATCGACACGCAGGCCGCGGATGCCGATGCGCATTTCCCGCGCTTCGATGCGCGCGAATGGAGCGAGACCGCGCGCAGGCATCACGCTGCCGATGCGAAGCACGAGTTCGCGATGGATTTCGTCGACTACGTGCGCCGAGCCTAGTGGCGCGTCATCGGCTCCAGGCGCCATTTCCACCCGTTGCTGCAGCTGCTTTTTCGCGTCGAGAAGGTCGATATGCAGGCGTCAGCTCCGGGCATCCGATCAGCCTTCCGGTGGAATTCGCTTGCGTGTTGCGGCAGCCTCCTGGCCGAGTTCGGTAGTGTCCTCGCGCACGGCTTTCAATTCTCCCGATTGTCGTGCGAAGCGCAGCAGGCGTCGTCTCGTCGCTCCGATAGCGGCATCGGGAAAATCGGGAAGGTCGATGGAGCCGACGACGATCGTATCCGACTGCACGTTGGAGAGCAGCATCTGCCGAGCGGATTCGATCTTGCCTTCATCGAGCAGCTTCAACAGTACGACGTGATCGATGAATCGCGTTTCCAGTTGCGACGAAAACAGTACTCCCGCGAACCACTGCGACGTCGCGAAGCTGACGTAACCGCCGCCCAGGATGCCGGCCAGCAGGCCGATCGTTGCAGCTAACGCCAGTTTGAGCTTCATCTCGCCTCCGCCGACCTTTTCGAATCAGTCCTGCTCCTTCCCCGCCACCGGCTTGCGATCGGACTTGATGGCGACGAACTCCGGTTCCTCGCTGTCCAGGCGCAGCGCCGTCAGCGATCCGCCCCAGACGCAGCCGGTGTCGATCGCGTGGATGCCGAGGCCGGTGAAGCGGCCAAGCGTGGACCAGTGGCCGCAGACGACGCGCAGGTCGCGTTTCACATGGCCGGGAACCTCGTACCAGGGGTACAGGCCGGGTCGCTGCGTGCCGGGCGTGCCCTTGTCGGCGAACGAGATGCGACCGCGCACGTCGCAATAGCGCATGCGCGTGAACACGTTGATGCCGGCGCGCCAGCGGTCGATGCCGCGAAGTTTCGGGGTCCACAGGTCGGGCTTGTTGCCGAACATTTGCTTGAGCAGGCGGCGGTAGCCGTCGCTGCGCAGCTTGTCCTCGATCTCGCGTGCTTCGGCGATCGCCTGATCGATCGTCCAGCGCGGGAACAATCCCGCGTGCACCATCGCGAAGCCAAGCTCGCGGTCGACGTGCAGCAGGCTGCGGCTGCGCAGCCATCCAAGCAGATCTTCGCGGTCCGGCGCGAACAAGACCTCGCGCAATTCCGCATTCACGCGCGCCTGGTCCTCGCGCTTGCGCTCGGAGATCGCCAGCAGCGAAAGATCGTGGTTGCCAAGCGCGACGACGGCGCGCTCGCCGAGCGACTTGACCAGCCGCAGCACGGCAAGCGACTGGCCGCCGCGGTTGACGAGATCGCCGCAGAACCACAGTGCGTCGCGGGCCGGATCGAAGCGGAGCTTGTCGATCAGGCGGGCAAGTTCGTCGTGGCAACCCTGGATGTCACCGATGGCCCAGGTTGCCATCAGTGCAGCGTCCTCGGCACCGACAGCACGAAGGCCGGGATATGCGCATCGAACTGCGTGCCGTCGTCGGCGACCATCTGGTAGCTGCCGCGCATCGTGCCGAGCGAGGTTTCCAGCACGGCGCCGGAGGTGTACTCGTAGTCGTCGCCGGGACGCACCCACGGCTGCTCGCCGACGACACCGTCGCCGCGTACCTCGCGCACCTTGCCGTTGCCGTCCGTGATGACCCAGTGGCGCGACAACAGACGTGCGCCGACCGTGCCATGATTGGCGATCGTGATCGTGTAGGCGAACGCGTACCGGTTGTCCGTTGGCGTCGACTGGTCGTCGAGGAACCGCGTGTCGACCGAGATCGTGATGTCGTAAGGCTTCTTGCCGCTCATGACGTGATTTTCCGGGACGCGGGGCGTGGCGGCAAGCGCGGATCGCGCAGACGCGTCACTTCAAGTGGCCGGTGACGGCGAGGTGGCGGCGCTGACCAGTTTCGCCAGCGCGACGAATTGCGCCGGCGCCAGCTGCTCCGCGCGCGTGCGCGGATCGATACCCGCGGCTTCGATCGATTCGACCGGCATGACATCGCGCAACGCATTCGACAGCGTCTTGCGGCGCTGGCCGAACGCGGCCTTGACCACGCGCGCGATGGTCGCCGCTTCGACCTGCGGACGCCGCTCCGGCGGCAATGGCGTCAGTCGCACGACCGCCGAATCGACCTTCGGTGGTGGCCGGAACGCGCCTGGTGGCACGTCGAGCAGCGGTTCGACACGGCAGGCGAGCTGCAGCATCACCGACAGACGGCCATAGACCTTGCTGCCCGGCGCCGCGGCCATGCGCTCGACGACTTCTTTTTGCAGCATGAAGTGCATGTCGCGGATCGCATCGATGTGGTCGATGCAATGGAACAGGATCGGCGAGGAAATGTTGTACGGCAGGTTGCCGACCACGCGCAGCGGCGTGCCTTGCGCGAGTGCGCCGAGGTCGACGCCGAGCACGTCGGCATTGACGATCTCCAGTTCGCCGACGCCTGCCGCGGCCGCGCGCAGGCGCGGGATCAGGTCGCGGTCGAGCTCGATCACGGTCAGCCGGCCGAGTTCGCGCAGCAGCGGCAAGGTCAGTGCGCCGTCGCCGGGGCCGATCTCGACGACGCGGTCGCCAGCTTTCGGCGCGATCGCCTGCACGATGCGGCGCAGGATCGAGGCGTCGTGCAGGAAGTGCTGGCCGAAGCGTTTCTTGTGGATGTGGCGGTCGTCGTGCATCCGTACATCGTAACGGATCGCCCGGCGGGTCCGCAGACGTTTGTTGGCGGGCGATTGCGGATTCGCCGATGCCTTCAGTGGCCTTCGAACGAATCCGCGAAAATCTGTTCGCTCAGTTCGAGGCGATGGCGATACAGCGCCGCCTGGCTGCCGACGGCGACATGCCAGAGCGAGTCGCTCATCCGTGCCGTCGCCAACTGGTTGCCGAGCGCGGGATCTGGGCCGAGATAGTCGGTGGTTGCGCGTACCGTGCCGTCGACGCCGTCAACCAACGCAAGCGCATCACCGGTCGACACGACGAGCGTATGCACGTTTCCATCCAGCGCGGTGACGGCGCGCAAGGGCGCCGGCAGCGCGAAGCTGCGCAGATAGGCCTGCGTTGATGCGTCGTAGAATGTCACCGCGCCACTCTGCAGGAATACCGCGATCTCGGGGCCGTTGCTGCCATTGTGGATGTATGCAGCACCATCGCAGGTTGCCGCGAGCACCCAATCGAGCAGTTGCGTCCGGCTGTTGTAGGCGCGCAGGCTATTGGGCAGAACGGCGACCAGCTCGCTGTCGGAAGAGTTTCCGCGCGCATTCGCGATCAGCACGCCATTGATTCCGGCAAACCCGTTGCCCATCGCAACGGAGTTCCACAGCAGTTGCCCGTCCGTGCCGGAAAATACCTGCAGCAGTGCGCCGTTTGCGCCCGTCGTGACCGGTTGCGTGGCGACGGCATAGTCCTTCACGCCATCACCGTTGTAGTCGAGCAGCGCGAGATCCACGATCGTGCGCGATTGCATCGGGCCGCTTGCATAAGTCCCGATCTGCAGCTTTACGCTCATGTCGGTGCCGTCGACCACCACGATCCTGCCGTCGTAGATCGAGGTTCCCGCCAGGACGATGTCCATGCCCGGCGTGGTCGCATGCGGTACCAGCTTGATGCTGGCCGTGCTGATGTAAAAAGGATCGTTGGCGTTGCCGATGAAGGCCGGGCTGTTCCATTTCACTGCGCCGGTTTGAGCGTCGAATACGGCGATGGAAGCGGGCGAGCCGCCGGTCGCTGCTGCCACGAGTTCCTCGCGACCGTCGCCGTCGATGTCACCCAGGCTGGTCGGTATGTATGCACCACTGGATGGCGCGAGCTGCCATTTCACGACGCCGCTGCGGCTGTCCGCGATGGTGAGCAAGGATGAATTGCTGAAGGAGGCTTGCGCCGTTGCGAACACGATCTCCGGGATACCGTCGCCATCGAGATCGGCGCTGGCCACGGCATTGATGCCCCAACCGCTGTTTGCGATGTTGAGGCGCTCCTGATGCGTGCTGCTGTCATAGACGTGCACAGCGCCCCACTGCCCATCGCCGAGAAGGATGACGTCGCGACCATTGTTGTCGAGATTGGCCGTGGCGATCGCGCCGATGTCCTGTGCGGCGATGCCGCTCCATAGCGGCGACCACGGCGACGCGCGGAAGATCGTGAACTGCGACCAGCCTGCCGCGCCAACCCACTGGACTCCGCCGCCAGCGCTCAAGGCGCCCGTGGCGAGCTGGACGCCGAAACCATCGACGTATTGCCAGTCAGTTGCACGTGTCGCGCCATCAAGCACCAGACCAGGCGCGATGCCGCCGAGGATGATCTCAAGTGCCGGGTCGGCGTCGAGTTGCGCCAGTGCGAGATCGGTTGCTCCTGCGACGGCGTAGCTCCATTCTTCCTGGCCGCTCGCCACTGAATACGCGTGAAGACCGGTTTGGGTCAGGACAAGCAGATCGTCGTTGCCATCCGCGTCGACATCACCGATCGCTGCTGCCACCACGCCCGTCGCGACGTTGAATTGGCGTTGTTCGACCATCGGCCAATCGCGATATTCGCGCACGCTGCCATTGTCGGCGATCGAAAAGATGTGGGTTGTGCCCGCGGTCGACCATGCAAGGATACGGGCAAGGTTGCCATCATCAGCCACGATTTTCGCTTGCTTGAGTCCGATGCTTCCGTCTGCCCGCCTGCCTAATGCAAACAGGATCGGACTGCCGGACATTCCGCTGAAAACAAGATCCGGCAGGCCGTCGCCGTCGACGTCGGCGCGGGCGAAGCGCCCGCGTGCGGTGGAATCGAACGACGCCACGTCATGACCGATCTCGACAAAGCGCGGGACAGTAACCAAGGCGCCGTGGACCGTCGGGCAGGCGCCGACCAGAAAAGCGAGCGTAGCCATGCGGATGCGTGACATGACGTCCATGTTTCCCCCTCGGAGAGCCCGGTGGGCGGATGGTCTCAACCCCTTCGACCGCGGTCAATCAGCGGCTCCCGAGATGTGAGTGGCTATCCGACCATCCAGCGCGTCAACCAGTATCCGCCGATGCTGAGCCAGCCGAACAGCACCAGCGCGAGCAGCAGCGGTTTCGGGCCGAGGGCGCGCAAGCGCGAGAAGCGTGTTTCGAGTCCGAGTGCGGCCATCGCGGTCGCCAGCAGCAAGGTGTCGAGGTCGAGCAGGCGTGCGCGCACGGCGACGGGCAGCGTGACGATCGAGTTCAGCGCGCACACGCCAACGAACGCGAGCGCGAACCACGGGATGCTGATCGCGCCGCGTGCACCGCCTTGGCGCGCTTGCCAGCCGCCAAGCAGGAACAGGAACGGCACCAGCAGCAGCACGCGGGTCAGTTTGACGATCACGGCCGTGTCCGTCGTCTCCGGGCCGATCGCGTTGCCGATCGCGACGACCTGCGCGACCTCGTGCACGGTCGCGCCGGTATAGATGCCGAAGCTGCCAGGCGACAGCGCGAGATGCGCGTGCAAGTACGGATACAGGAAGATGTTCAGCGTGCCGAACAGCACGACGCTGGCCACTGCGATCGCGACCTTGCTGGGGTCGGGTTTGAGCAGGCGTTCGGTCGCGAGCACCGCGGCGGCGCCGCATATCGCGCTGCCGCAGGCGGTCAGCAGTGCTGTGTCGCGGTCGAGTCCGAGCCAGCGCCGGCCGACCCACAGGCCGAGGCCGAGCGTGCTGGCGACGATCACGCAATCGAGCAAAAGCGCGCCGGGGCCGATCGCGGCAATCTGCTGGAAGCTGATGCGCAGCCCGTACAGCACCACACCGGCGCGCAGCAGCGTGCGTTGCGAATACGCGATGCCGGGTGCAAATCCCGCCGGAATGTGCGAGCCGGCCAGATTGCCAACCAGCATGCCGAGGACGATCGCGAGGGTCAGTGCCGAAAGCTGCAGGTGCGAGAGTGCCGGCACATTGGCGAGGGCGAATCCGATTAGTCCGAGTGCAAGCGCGAAGACGAGGCCGGGCAGGCGGGTAACGAACGTGGGCATGGCGGGCATGGCAAGTTGGAGTGCCGCCATGCTCGGTCAGTCTTGATGATAAAGATAATCGATAATAAGCATATGCATTATAATTACTAATTATGATAGCGATCAGCCCGCGCCAGCTCGAAGTGTTCGCCACGATCGTTGCCGCCGGCAGCGTGCGCGCGGCGGCGGAGCAGCTTGGCTTGACCCAGCCGGCGGCGAGCATGGCGCTGGCCGAGCTGGAGCGACTGCTTGGCGCGCCGTTGTTCGACCGTCATCTGCAACGCCTGCATCTCAACGCGCATGGCCGCGAACTGCTGCCCCGTGCGCGGGAGATCGTCGAGCGCCTGCGCGAGTTTGGCGCTGGCGCGACTGCCGCCGAGCCGAGCGGATCGCTGGCGGTTGGCGCCAGCAACACGATCGGCAACTATCTGGTCGGTGAACTGCTCGGCGGCTTCGTCGCCGCGCATCCACAGGTGAAGCTGAGCCTGCGCGTCGCCAACAGCGCCGAGATCCTCGCCGGCGTACTCGATTTCAGCCTCGACATCGGCTGCATCGAAGGGCCGCTCGTGCATGAGGACGTCGAGCTGGTCGACTGGCGCAAGGACGAACTCAAGGTGTGCGTGCGCGCCGACCATCCGCTTGCGAGGCGCAAGCTCCTGCATGCAGCTGACCTGATCGGGCAGCGCTGGATCCTGCGCGAATCCGGTTCGGCCACCCGCTCAATCTTCGAAGATGCCAGCCGCGATGTGCTCGGTCCGCTCGATGTCGCGCTCGAGCTCGGCCAGAGCGAGGCGATCAAGCAGGCGGTGATCGCAGGACTCGGCATCGCCTGCCTGCCGCAGGCGGCGATTGCGGATGCCGTCGCGGCCGGTCGTCTGGTCGTTCTGAGGACGCCGTTTCTGCCGCTGACAAGAACGCTCGCGTTGGTGCTGCATCGCGCGCGTTGGCGCGGTGCGACCTTGAAGGCATTTTTGCGCAGTGTTCGAGCGGACGCATGAATCGCCCGCGTGGCGACAAGGGTCATGCGCGGCGGTGCGCGGCGAGATCGAGCGCGAGTTGCGCGGCGGCGAACAGGCTGCTCGCATCGGCGGTTCCGCTGCCGGCAAGATCGAGCGCGGTGCCGTGGTCGACCGACGTGCGGATGTACGGCAGGCCGAGCGTGACGTTGACCGCATGGCCGAAACCGGCGTGTTTGAGCACCGGCAATCCCTGGTCGTGGTACATCGCGAGCACCGCGTCGTAGCGTTCGAGTTGGCTCGGCACGAAGGCGGTGTCGGCGGGAATCGGGCCGTGCACGTCGAAGCCGGCCGCGCGCAGCTCGGCAATTGCCGGAGCGATCTGGTCGATCTCCTCGCGCCCGAGATGGCCACCTTCGCCGGCATGCGGATTGAGCCCGAGTACCGCGACGCACGGCGCGGCGATGCCGAAATGCGCGATCAGGTCATGCAGCAGGATGCGTGACGTGCGCACGATGCCGGTGCGCGTGATCGCCGCCGGCACCGCAGCGAGTGGCAGGTGCGTGGTCGCCAGCGCGACGCGCAGGGCGCCACTGCCGGCGCGGCCGCCGTGCGGCGCGGTCAGCATCATCACGACCTCGCAGCCGGCGCGCTGCGCGAAGAATTCGGTGTGGCCGGTGAACAGGATACCCGCGTCGTTGATGACGCCCTTGTGCACCGGTGCGGTGACGATCGCGTCGAACTCGCCGCTGGTCGCGCCGTCGGCGGCGCGCTTGAGCGTGGCGAGCACGTACGTGGCGTTGCGTGGGTCGAGCGCTCCCGCAATGACCGGCGCCTGCAGCGGCAACGTGGCGACGCGCAGTTCGCCGGGTTTGCGCCTCGCGACGCCGACGACCGGATCGTAGTCGGAAACGTGCAACGCAACGCCGATGGCGTGCGCCGCGGCAGCAAGCAGGGAAGGATCGGCAATCGCGACAAGGTCGGCCGGGAAATCGCTGGCCGCGAGCCGTGCGATCAGCTCCGGACCTATGCCGGCGGGTTCGCCGGGAGTCAGCGCAAGGCGCGGCAACAACGGCGTGGGTGCTGTCGTCAATGCGAGGTCCGCGGAATGCGCCCGCGCCGGCGCGCCCGAATTGGCGCGCGGCGCGGACCAGGTGTCACGGTGAGCCGGCGGACCCGCTCGCCTTCGGCTCGATGTCGCCGCCGGGCAGGCGGATCTCGACATAGGCTTCGCTGCGCATCTGACGCAGGAAGCTTTCGTACTCGTCATCGGCCTTGCGCTGGAACAGGATGTTCTTGGCCTGGTCGCGCTGCATTTCGCCGGACTTGTCGGTGCTGCGTGTGTCGACGAGCTGCATCACGTGCCAGCCAAGGTCGGTCTGGAACGGTTGCGAGATGTCGCCGACCTTCATGCCCTTCAGTACTTCGGCGACCTTCTGGCCGTAACCGTCGAGCGGGAACCAGCCGAGATCGCCGCCGAGGCGCGCGGTGGTGTCGTCCTGCGAGGTCTCCTTGGCGACCTTTTCGAAGTCCTCGCCAGCGGCGACGCGCGCCCGCTCCTTCTCGGCCAGCGCATGCGCCTGATCGCTGGAAACGAGTTCGGATGTCTTGATGAGGATGTGACGTGCGTGGAATTCCGGCACGACTTCGGCGCCGGCATCGCGCTTGCCGAGCAGCTTGATGATATGGAACCCGTTCGGACCGCGCAGCGGTTCGGAAACCTGGCCTTCCTGGAGCTTGTCGGCGGCATCGAGCAGCGCCGGCGGCAGTTCGTCGCGATTGCGCCAGCCGAGGTCGCCGCCCTGCAGCGCGCTTTCGGCGTTCGAGTAGCGGATCGCCGCCGCCGCGAAATCCATTCCGCCGTCGATCTGCTTCTTAGCCTCGTCGGCCTTGGCATGCACGGCGTCGATCTGATCCGGGGTGGCGCCGTCCGGCACGTTGATGACGATGTAGCCCAGATGCACCTGGCCGCGGTTGAGGTTGCCGTTCTTGACCAGGCTGTCGATTTCCGCATCGCTGATCTGCACGCGGCTCTGCGCCACGCGCTGGCGCAGGCGCTGCACGACCAGCTGGTCGCGCACGTTCCTGCGGAACTGGTTGTAGTCCAGACCCTGCTGCTCGATCGCGCCGCGCATCTGGCTGACGTCAAGCTTGTTCTGCTGCGCGATGCGACCGAGCGCCTGGTCGATGTCGGCATCGGATACCTTGACGCCGGTCGAATCGGCGCGCGCGACCTGCAGCTTCTGCATGATCAGACGATCGAGCAGCTGGCGTTCGAGCACGTCGTGCGGCGGCAGTTGCTGCGGGTTGTTTGCGAACTGCTGCGTGACCGTGGCGACCTGGCGGTCGAGTTCGCTCTGCAGCACGACGTCGTCGTCGACGACTGCGACGATGCCGTCGATCGGCGTGGCGGCACTCGCCGGCGCCGCGGCCGCCTGTGCCGACGCATGCTGCAGCGTTGCGAACACGACCAGCGCGAATACAAGGCCAATGAAAAGCTGTTTCATGGGGATTCCGGAGATTTCGGTGCGCGGGGCACCTTGGACAGGGAGTTTTGCGATCGGTTCGCCCGCTTGCGTCGCGGCGGAAAACAAGCGGCCTGAACGTGGATTCAGCTACGCGCAGACCGCGGCAGACAGGGACCTATACCCCGCAGCCTATTGATAGCCGAGGATACCACGGCGCAGGAAGGTGTCCGTTTTCTGACCGAGCGAGCCGACACCCTTGAATTCGATCTCGAAATAGATCGCATTGTCGGACTCGCCCTCGACGTCGTGGATCCAGCGTCGTGCGAGTACGCGCCAGGTGACGCAGCAGGTGTCGTGTTCGACGCCGAGGAAGCGTTCCAGTGTGCGGCCGCCGGTGCCGTTCGGATCGGTCGGTGCGGCGAGCGGGTCCTTCAGCGCATAGTTCTCGCGTCCGATCAGGCGCCAGGTCGGCGTCAGCGGAATTGCCGCGGACAGGTCGACCTGTTCGAGGAAGTCGCGGCGGTAGCGATACGACAGGTTGACGATGCCGTCGCTGCCGAAACGGTTCTGCACCGAGAAGGTCGAGAGGTCGGTGCGGTGCGTGTTCGGGTTCCATTGCTGGTCGAGCACGATGCGCCAGCGGTCCGACAGGTGCAGGTCGATCTCGCCGGCATAGGCCGAGCCGGAATAGGTCGTCGGCACCGGCAGATAGGTCGGCGCGGGTCCGGGCACCTGCACGCGCTGGTCGTCGAAATAGTGGATCTGGCCGAGGCTGGCCGAAATGCGTTCCTCGCCGGTGTCGTTCTCGAGGAAACGTGTGGTCAGCGCCAGCGACAGGTTGTTCGCATCCATCTGGCGATCGGCGCCGACGAAACGGTTGGTGCGGAACAGTTCGCCGAAACTGAACGGGATCTCCTGCGTGTCGAACAGCGGCAGGTCGGTCTGGTCGCGATACGGTACGCGCAGGTAGTACGCGCGCGGTTCCAGCGTCTGTGTCCACGATTCGTCGCCGAACCTCAGGCTGCGCTCGAACACCAGCCCGGTGTCGAGGCTGAAGATCGGCACGCCGCGGCTCGGACTGGTCCGGCTCAGCAACGGATTCTGCGTCGCATCCAGGTGCGACAGGTCGTAGGTCGTGTAGCGATAGCCGATCTGCGGGCGGATGAAGTACGCCGAGGTCTCGATCGGGTAGGCGAGATACGGGAATACGTCGAGGCGCTGGCCTTCGAGCGGATGGATCTGGTTGCTCAGGCCACCGGAGTCGAGCTGCGAATACGCGCTCTTGCCGAAGGCGATGAACTCGGAATTCACGCCGGCAGTGAGATCGCCGAGAAAGGACTTCTCGGCGTCGAACGTCGCGCGTGGCAGGCGCCGGTACGGCTCGAACTGCTTGCCGAGGGTCGGGTCGGTGATCTGGTTGCTGTCGCCGCCAAAGCTCGCGTTCCACCAGTCGCCGTGGCCGTAGACGTAGGCACTGGACGGCAGGAAGCTGACCGCCGCGCTATATAGCCCGCGGCCGAAATCCTCGAAATAGCGATCGTCGGAGACACGGTTGATGTTGACCGCGGCCGACCAGTTGGCGCTGATCGAGGTGGTGTCCTTCCACTGGTACCACCAGCGGCTGCTGGGCAGTTGCTCGCCGTACTGGCTTTGCTCATCCTTGACGTTGCTGTCGTGCGGGATCGCCTCGAAATTGAACGAGCCGGTGCTGTGGTCGGTCAGGTAGCGGAATTCGGCGCCTAACATGACGCCGCGGTCGCTCATCAGGCGCGGGAACAGCGTGGCATCGTAGTTCGGCGCGAGGTTCAGGTAGTACGGCAGGGTCAGATCGAAACCGCGCCGGTTGCTGTAGCCGACATTCGGATACAGGAAGCCGCTGAGGCGGCGGTCGTCGAGCGGGAAACGCGCATACGGCAGCCACAGCACCGGCACGTTGTGCACGCGGAACGTGATGTCGCGGCCGCGGCCGACGCCCTCGGCGCGGTCGAGGTCCATCTCGCGCGCCTGGAACGCCCATTGCTGGTCGGAGACGTCGCAGGTCGAATAGGTCGCGCCGGTCATGCGCGCGTGGTCGACGTCGTCCATTACCGCGACCTGTGCCACGCCGTTGCCGCGCGATCCGAGCAGCTGGTAGCGGACGCCTTCGAGCGTGCAGCGGTCGAGGTCGTTGTTGCCCTTCGCGCGATCGGCCGACAGCAGCAGGCTGCGGTCCTGGTAGCGCACATTGCCTTCGGCCGAGTAGTCGGTGGTCTCGGTGTCGTAGGTCAGCTTGTCCGCGCGCAGCAGCAGGTCGAGCTGCTTGATCTGCGCGTGCTCCTCCAGCACGTAGTGCGTTCCATCCGGGCTGTGCACCTTGAGCGCGCTGGCGGCGCGCGCAACGCTGTTGCGGTCGCCCTCGGTTGGCAGGCCGGGCACGTAGAAGTCGAGCAGGTCGTTCTTGCGGCACATCTCCCAGCTGGCCGGCTTCTTGGGGCATTTGAACACGCCAACCGGACAGGCAGGTGCGTCGCCCGCCGCTTCGGCGGCAGCCGGCAGGGCAAGAAGGATGGCGAGCGCAAGGCAGCAGCGCGGTCTTGCGGGAGCGGGGATCGGCGGCACGGAGTCGTTTCTTTGCGAAGCGAGGGCCGCTAGCTTGCCGAAACTGCCGACGCGCGGCAAACCCGCGTCGCCGGACGGCCTGCCAGCGTGGTTCAGCCCATCAGCGCAGCGACGTGCGCGGCGCTGCATTCGGCGAGCGCAGTCAGGCTGTAGCCGCCTTCGAGCGTCGACACGACGCGCCCGCGCGAATGGCGCTGGGCGAGGTCCACGAGCCGCTGTGTGATCCAGCGGTAGTCGTTGGTGTCCAGCGCGAGGTCGGCCAGTGGATCGAGCCGATGCGCATCGAATCCGGCCGAGATCATCAGCAGTTGCGGCTGGAATGCCTCCAGTGCCGGCAGCACGATGTCGATACAGGCCGCGCGGAACTCGGCGGAGGCGGCGCCCGCCGGCAGGGGCGCGTTGACGATGTTGCCCACGCCGTTCTCGCCGCGCGCGCCGGTGCCCGGATACAGCGGCCATTGGTGCGTGGACGCGTACAGCACGCGCGGATCGGCCCAGAAGATGTCCTGCGTGCCATTGCCGTGGTGCACGTCGAAATCGACGATCGCGATGCGCTGCAGCCCATGCCGCGCGATCGCATGCGCGGCGCCGACCGCGACATTGTTGAACAGGCAAAAGCCCATCGCGGCTGCTGGCGTCGCGTGGTGGCCGGGCGGTCGAACCGCGCAGAATGCGCGCCGGTTCCAGCCGGTGATCGCGCCATCGACGGCCGCGCAGACCGCGCCGGCGGCACGCAATGCGGCCTCGGCCGATCCGCGCGACATCGCGGTGTCGGCATCGAGACGGCGCAGGTCATCGCTCGGCGCGTAGTCGAGGATGTCCTCGATGAAGTCGACCCGATGCACGCGCGCGAGTTGCTCGCGCGTCGCATGCGGTGCGTCGATGCGGTCGAGCAGCGCGAATTGCGGATCGTCGAGCGCTTCGAGCACCGCGGCGAGGCGCGAGGGCGACTCCGGATGCTGCGGGCCCGGATCGTGTTCGAGGCAACTCGGATGCGTATACAGCGCGATCGTCATGATGCCGTCGTCGTATGCATCGACAGCCCTTCGAAAGCGGCCAGCGCTGCTGCAGCGTCCCATCGCCGAGCCGCCGCGATCGTGCGCGTGTCCAGCCAGTCGGGAAACGGCGTTTCCTCGACCCGATGCGCGCCGCGTTCGGTGTGGCGTTCGTGCAGTCGCGCCAGCCGCATCGGTGCAAGGCGGTCCGCGATCCGCACCAGCGCAGGCCACAGGCGTTGGTGCACGAAGCTGATCTTTCCGTCGACGAGCCGGCAGACGAGCACCTCGGGCGCCGCGCGCACGGCACGCGTGACAGCGAAGATGATGCGTCCTTGAGGGTGCGCCCACCAGTTGCCGCGGATCGGTGCTCCGGCGATCGCCTCGGCCAGCGACGGGATACCGTCGTGGCGACCGGACTCAAGCACGATACCGTGCCGCTCGATGAATGCCAGCGCCTCGGCCGCGGTCATTCCGCAGCGGGGCGCTTGCGCCGCTCGTGCTGCCACAGCACTTCGCCGTGACCGGATGCCCGCGCCAGCACGCGTGCCAGCACGAACAGCAGGTCGGACAACCGGTTGAGATAGCGCACCGCTTCCGCGCGCACCGTGTCGTGGCGGGCCAAGGTCACCGCCTCGCGCTCCGCGCGGCGGCAGATCGTGCGCGCCAGATGGCAGTGCGCCGCGGCCAAGCCGCCGCCGGGCAGGATGAAATCCTTGAGCGGCGGCAGGTCTTCGTTGAATGCGTCGAGTGTGTGTTCGAGCCGATCGATGTCGGCCGCGTGGACCATCGCCATGCCGGGAATGCACAGTTCGCCGCCGAGGTCGAACAGGTCGTGCTGCACCTGGGTCAGTACATCGGTCACGCGCGCCGGAAGTTCGCAGGCGAGCACGATGCCGATCGCGCTGTTCAGTTCGTCGACGGTGCCGTACGCGGCCACGCGTGCCGAATCCTTCGCCACGCGCGTGCCGTCACCGAGTCCGGTCGTGCCATCGTCGCCGGTGCGGGTGTAGATCTTGGAGAGGCGGTTGCCCATGGTTGTAAGCCCTTCCCATCAAGGGCGGGTGGCATCCGCGGTCAGCGATGCGCGCGAGCGCGCGTCGTGTCCCCGGCCAGCGATTCCGCCGCGAGGACCGTCGCCACGTGCAACGCCGCGGCAACACCGACGTACATCAAGGTCGTGCGCAGGTACGGCACATACCAGTCGCCGAGGTTCTGCATCCAGCCGGCGAAGCTGCGCGCCGGCACGCTGTCGCTGATCCAGTAGAAGCTGCCGTTCGACACCAGATAGCAGACGCTGGCCGCGACCACCGCGCTGCCGATCAGGCGCGCCAGTTCGCGTGTCTGCAGGCCGGCGTGGCCGTCACGCAGCCACGAACCGCCGAACCACAACGCGCCGTAGCTCGGCAGCAGGAACCAGTACGCCGGCGACACGCAGTAGTGGCTCCAGAAGCTCGTGCCCTGGCCGGTGATCACGAAGAAGTCGATCAGCACCGCGAGCGCCATCAGTGCCGGGAACGCCCATTTCGCCGAGCCGCGCAGGTAAAACCCGGCGACGAAGAACACCGCCCACGAAGCGTCCGGCAACGCCGCGAAATGATTGACGCGGGTCGCGAGCATGACCAGGGCGAGAATCAGGAAGATGCCTGCGCGCAGGGTCGTCGAAAGAGGGGGCTGGGCGTTGTGCATGATTCGGGTCCGACGGAGCGAACCGCTAGTTTAGCCGAACCGTGCCGGGCCGCGCGTATCGTCGCAAGGGACTGCCGCACCACGGGTACCACCGCTATGATCGCGACGTGAACGAAACCTGTGACGTCCTCATCATCGGCGGCGGCCTGGTCGGCGCGAGCTTGGCGATCGCGCTCGACGGCGCCGGCCTGCACGTCGCCCTGGCCGAAGCGGCGCCGCCGCGCGTCGACCTGCAGCCGAGCTACGACGAGCGCAACCTGGCGCTCGCACGCGTCAGCGTGAACGCCCTCGAAGCGCTCGGCGTACTCGATGCCACCACGCCGACGACCCCGATCAGCCGCATCCACGTCAGCCGCCGCGGCGATTTCGGCGCGGTGCGCATGGACGCCGCCGAGCTCGGCTTGCCGGCGTTCGGTGCGGTGCTGGCCGCGCGCGAGCTCGGCAACGCGTTGCTGCGTCGTCTCGATCGTTGCGCCGGATTGGTGCGCATCGCGCCGGCGCAGGCTGTGGCGATCGAAGCGGGTGGCGATGCGGTCGAGGTCACGCTGCGCAGCGGCGAGACGACGCGCGACGTGCGCACGCGCCTGCTGGTCGGTGCCGATGGCACCGCATCGTTCGTGCGCCATGCGTCGGGCATCGATGCGGTCCGCCACGACTATGCGCAATCGGCGTTCGTCACCACGTTGACCGTCGACAAGCCATTGGGTGGCGTCGCATTCGAACGCTTCACCGATTCCGGGCCGGTCGCATTGTTGCCGCTCGGCGAGCGCCGCGCCGGCGTCGTGTTGACGGTGCCGACAGTCGACGCGGAACGCGTCGCAGCGCTCGACGACAGTGCTTTCATCGCGCTCGTGCACGAACGCTTCGGCTGGCGCGCGGGACGCTTCTCGCGTCCGGGCCAGCGCAAACCCTATCCTCTCGCGCGCCTGCTCGCCGCGCGTACGTCTGCGCCGCGCACGGTGCTGGTCGGCAATGCCGCGCAGACGGTGCATCCGATCGGTGCGCAAGGGTTCAATCTCGGTCTGCGCGATGCGTTGACCCTGGCAGAACTGCTGCGCGAAGCCGCCATCGCGAATGCCGATCCCGGCGCCGAGACATTGCTTGCGCAGCACGTCGAATTGCGCGCGCCCGATCGCGTTGCGACGACTTCGTTCAGCGACGACCTCGTGCGTCTGATGGGCAACGATTTCCTGCCGTTGCGCCTGGCGCGTTCGCTCGGCTTCCACGCACTCGACCGCATCGCGCCGTTGAAGCGCCGTTTTGCGCTGCGCGGCATGGGCTTGCGCGGCAACGTGCCGGGCTTGGGGTTGCTGCGATGAGCCGGCGCGGAGAGTTCGACGCGATCGTCGTCGGCGCCGGTGCGGTCGGCGGCGCGCTGGCGCTGGCGCTGGCGCGGGATGGTTTCGAGGTGGCGCTGGTTGAGGCGCGCGAACCGGCGCCGTGGTGCGCGGAAGACGACGTCGATCTGCGCGTCGTCGCGCTCGCGCCGGATGCGCGCGACCTGCTCGGCGATATCGGCGTGTGGCCGGCGATCGCCGGCGCGCGCATCGGGCCGTATCGCCACATGCGGGTGTGGGACGCACTCGCGCCCGGCGAGCTCCATTTTGACGCAGCCGAACGCGGCGCCGCGGCGCTCGGCTGGATCGTCGAGAACAAGCTGATCCAGCATGGGTTATGGCGGGCGCTTGCGACCGAGCCGTTGGTTCGCGTGTGTTGTCCGACTGAAGTATCCGGCATCGAGAATGCCGCGGACGGCGTGACCGCGGCGCTTGCCGACGGCACGCGCCTGCGCGCGAAGCTGTTGATTGCAGCGGAAGGTGTGGAGTCATCCGTGCGTACTCAGCTCGGCATCGCGTTCGCTGGCCGCGATTACGGCCAGCGCGCGATCGTCGCGCATGTCACGACCGAACGTCCGCACGAAGGCACGGCCTGGCAGCGCTTCCAGCCCGGCGGCCCGCTCGCGTTCCTGCCACTCGGCGACGGTCGCTGCTCGATCGTGTGGTCGTTGCCGGATGCGGAAGCCGCGCGCGTGCTCGCGCTGGACGATGCCGCGTTCCGTACCGAACTCGGCTGCGCATTCGATTTCCGGCTCGGCGCGATCACCGCGAGCACACGGCGCGCAGCGTTCCCGCTGCGGCTGCGCCTCGCCGACCGCTATGTCGCCGGCCGCTGCGTGCTGGCCGGCGATGCCGCACATCTCGTGCATCCGCTGGCCGGGCAGGGCATGAACCTCGGATTTCGCGACGTCGGCTGCCTGCGCCGCACCTTGCGCGGTGCGCGTGAGCGCGGCAGCGACATCGGCGCGGCGCATGTATTGCGCCGCTACGACCGCGAGCGGCGCAGCGAGAGCACCCTGGCCGCGCATGGACTCGATGCGATCGAGCGCGTGTTCGGCAACGCATGGCCGCCGATTGCCGCCGTGCGTGGCGCCGGACTTGCCGTGGCGAATGCGATTGCGCCATTGCGCAACCTGCTGGCCGACGTCGCCGCCGGCCACCGCTGATCCCCGCGAAGCCTGATTTGACGCGCTTCCATCCAAAACAGTACTATTTCAGTCCTGTTTAGCCGCTTCGCGTTCCGCGAACCCCCGCCGCCATGCTTCGCGTCAGCAAACTCACCGACTATGCGACCGTCGTGATGACCTGCCTCGTCACCGGTGGCGACGACGTGCTCAGCGCGCAGGTGCTGGCCGAACGCGCGCGGCTGGAGGGGCCGACCGTCAGCAAACTGCTCAAGCAGCTCGCACAGGCCGGACTTGTCGTGTCGACGCGCGGCATCAACGGCGGCTACCGGCTCGCGCGCGCGCCGGAGCTCGTGACGATCGCCGACATCGTGACCGCGATGGAAGGCCCGATCGGCATGACCGAATGCAGTGCACATGCGGGCTCGTGCGATCACGAATCGCATTGCGGCGTGCGCGTGAACTGGCAGCGCATCAACCAGGCGATCGCCGGCGCGCTCGAAAGCGTGACCTTGGCCGACATGGTCAAGCCGCCGCCGAAACGCGGCATGGCGATTCCGTTGCGTGTCGCGATCGCATGAATTCCCTTCCAGGCAACCCGATGACCACCCAGACCGAAATCGACAGCGAATCGCGCGAACGCATCCATGCGCCCGTTGCCCCCGGCAACGAGGCGGTCGAGGCTGCGCTGAACCGCCGCTATGACGCCGGTTTCGTCACCGACATCGAGAGCGAGAGCCTGCCGCCGGGCCTCGACGAGGGCACCGTGCGCGCGATCTCGGCGCGCAAGAACGAACCGGAATGGATGACCGAGTGGCGTCTGAAGGCCTATCGCCACTGGCTGACCATGACACCGCCGCATTGGGCCAAGCTGCAGATCGATCCGATCGACTTCCAGGCGATCAGTTATTTCTCTCAGCCGAAAAACCGGCCGAAGTCGCTCGCCGACGTCGATCCGAAACTGCTCGAAACCTACGACAAGCTCGGCGTGCCGCTGCACGAACGCGCGCGCCTGGCCGGTGTCGCGGTCGATGCGGTATTCGATTCGGTCTCGGTCGGCACCACGTTTCGCAAGGAGCTGGCTGCGGTCGGCGTGATCTTCTGCTCGATGTCCGAAGCCGTGCGCGAGTATCCCGAACTCGTGCAGAGATACCTCGGCAGCGTCGTGCCGGCAGGCGACAACTACTTCGCTGCTTTGAACTCGGCCGTGTTCTCGGACGGTTCGTTCGTGTTCGTGCCGAAAGGCGTGCGCTGTCCGATGGAGTTGAGCACGTATTTCCGCATCAACGCGCGCGACACCGGCCAGTTCGAACGCACCTTGCTGATCGCCGAGGAAGGCGCCAGCGTGTCCTACCTCGAAGGCTGCACCGCGCCGATGCGCGATGAGAACCAGTTGCACGCGGCAGTCGTCGAGCTTGTCGCGCTCGATGACGCGAGCATCAAGTATTCGACCGTGCAGAACTGGTATCCGGGCGACGAGAACGGCGTCGGCGGCATCTACAACTTCGTGACCAAACGCGGTGACTGCCGCGGCGTGCGCTCGAAGATTTCCTGGACGCAGGTCGAGACGGGCTCGGCGATCACCTGGAAGTATCCGAGCTGCGTGCTGCGCGGCGACGATTCGGTTGGCGAATTCAACTCGGTCGCGCTGACGCACCATCGCCAGCAGGCCGATACCGGCACCAAGATGATCCACATCGGCCGCAACACGAAGTCGAAGATCGTCTCCAAGGGCATCAGCGCCGGGCGCGGCCAGAACACCTATCGCGGCCTGGTCAAGGTCGAGAAGGGCGCGGAAGGCGCGCGCAACCACACCCAATGCGATTCGCTGCTGATCGGCAAACGCTGCGGCGCGCACACGTTCCCTTACATCGAAGTGAAGAACCCCGGCGCGATCGTCGAGCACGAGGCGACCACTTCGAAGATCTCCGACGATCAGTTGTTTTATTGCCGCAGCCGCGGCATCGGCGAGGAAGACGCCGTATCGATGATCGTCGACGGCTTCTGCAAGCAGGTGTTCCGCGAACTGCCGATGGAGTTCGCGGTCGAGGCGAAGAAGTTGCTGGAAGTGAGCCTGGAGGGCGCGGTCGGATGAGCGCGTCGCGGCAAGAGCACTGGGAAAACGCGTATCGCGGCAAGAGCGAGACGCAAACCAGTTGGTTTCGTGCGCATCTGGACGAATCGTTGCGCCTGATCGATGCGCTTGCGCTGCCGCCGGATGCGCCATTGCTCGATGCCGGCGGCGGTCGTGCGACGCTGGTCGATGATTTGCTGATGCGCGGATTCCGCGACATCACCGTGATCGATCTTTCCGGGACTGCGCTGGCCGAGGCGCGGCATAGAGTCGGGCAGGCGGGCGAGTGCGTACACTGGATCGTCGGCGACGTGATCGAGGCTGAGTTGCCGGAAGCGGGTTACGCACTTTGGCATGACCGAGCAGTGTTCCATTTCCTGACCGAAGCCATGGATCGCGAGCGATACGTCGCGGCGGTCGCACGGGCGGTACGCCCGGGCGGCCACGCCGTGATCGCGACCTTCGCAATGGATGGTCCAGAGCGCTGCAGCGATCTGCCTGTCCAGCGCTATGACGCCGATGGATTGGCGGCGGCGTTCGCGTCGTACTTTGAAAGAATCGCCGAAAGTCGCGATGTGCACCTGACACCAGTGGGTCGCGAGCAACCTTTTACGCACGTCGTGCTGCGCCGCAGCCAGAGGCGGCTCGACACGTAGTGGCTTCGGTCCCGATCGGCACGGCATGGTGGGCTGACGGCCGCCTTACAACTTACGCAACGGATTCGAACATGTTGAAGATCGACAATCTCCACGCCCGCGTCGCAGGCAAGGAAATCCTCAAGGGCCTGTCGCTCGAAGTGAAGGCCGGTGAAGTCCACGCGATCATGGGTCCGAACGGCGCCGGCAAGTCGACGCTCGGCAACGTGCTGGCCGGGCGCGAAGGCTACGAGGTTACCGCCGGCACGATCGAGTACAACGGTCGCAATCTGCTCGAACTCGAACCGGAGCAACGCGCCGCCGAAGGCATGTTCCTCGCGTTCCAGTATCCGGTGGAAATCCCGGGCGTGAACAATACGTATTTCCTGCGCGCGGCGCTGAATGCGCAGCGGAAGTACCGCGGTGAACCCGAACTGGACTCGATGCAGTTCCTGAAGAAAGTGCGCGAGAAACTCGCCGTGCTGCATCTCAAGGACGAACTGCTGCACCGCGCGGTCAACGAAGGATTCTCGGGCGGCGAGAAGAAGCGCAACGAGATTTTCCAGATGGCGTTGCTCGAGCCGAAGCTGGCGGTCCTCGACGAAACCGATTCGGGCCTCGATATCGATGCGCTGAAGATGGTGGCCGATGGCGTCAACGCGATGCGCGATCCGGCGCGTGCGTTCCTGGTCATCACGCACTACCAGCGCTTGCTCGACTACATCGTGCCCGACGTCGTGCACGTGCTCGCCGACGGGTGCATCGTCGAGAGCGGCGACAAGACACTTGCGCATGCGCTGGAGGAACACGGCTATGCCTGGATCGCCGGGCGCCATGTGCCGCAGCACAACCATGCCGGAGCCGCCTGAGATGGCCAGTGCGTTGCTCGATTCCATCTTTGCCGGGCGCGCCGCGGATGCTTCCACCGTGCGTCGCGACGCGATTGCCGCGTTGCGTCGCGACGGCCTGCCCGGCGCGCGCAACGAGGGTTGGAAGTACACCAGCCTTCGCGCGCTCGACCAGCGCAGGCTCGTCGATGGCGATGCCGCTGCGGGGACACGTGCCGTGGATGCAGCGACGATCGCATTGCCGGAGATTGAGGGGCCGCGCCTGGTGTTCGTCAACGGCGTCTTTCGCCCCGATCTGTCGGATCGGCGCGCGCTGGCCGGTGTCGAGATGATCGTTCTGGCCGAGCGCCCCGACGTCCTCGCATGGATGCTGGACGTCACCGCCACGACTGACGCCGATGCGTTCGTGCGCATGAACACCGCGCTGGTAGCGGAAGGCGTCGTGTTGCGCGTCGCCACGAGCGTGCGTGTCGCCGAACCGCTGCATCTGGTTTTCGCCGGTACGCCGACCGAAGCCGAATTCGTCTGGGCGGCGCGTCTGCGCGTCGAACTCGGCGAAGGGGCGTCGCTGCAGCTGATCGAGCATCATCTCGGCGCTGGTGCGCATCTCGGCAATCTGGTCGCCGACTATGCGCTGGCCGCGCATGCGCGGCTCAACCTCGTGCAGGTGCAGGATGCGAGCGAGACGGCGACCTTGATCCGGCGCGGCACTTTTCGACTTGAACAGGAAGCGCTGCTGTCGGCGCACACGCTGGAGATTGGCGCGCAGATGACGCGCCACGATATCCGCGTCGAACTCGCCGGACGTGGCGCACGCCTGTGGTCCCGCGGCGTATTCGCGCTGCATGGTCGCCAGCACGCGGACACGCATCTCGACGTGCGCCACGACGCGCGCGATACCGCTTGCGACATCGTCTGGCGCGGCGTCGCCGACCAGCGCTCGCGCGGCGTGTTCCATGGCGCGATCACGATCGCGGAAGGGGCCGATGGCGCCGACGCGCAGCTCAGCAACAAGAACCTGCTGCTGTCCGCGCAAGCGGAGATCGACACGCAGCCGGTGCTGGAAATCCACGCGGACGAAGTGAAGGCCGCGCACGGCGCGACCGTCGGGCAGCTCGACGAACGCGCGCTGTTCTACCTGCGCTCGCGCGGGCTGCCGCTGGAAACCGCGCGGCGCATGCTGGTGACTGCATTCTGCAGCGCGGCGTTGAGTGAAATCGCCCCCGCCGCGTTGCGCGAACACATGGACGCGCGCCTCGCCGCGCGCCTGCCGTTGACGACGGACGCCTGACATGAATGCGCCTGACACGAACCCGCTCGCATCGGCGATCCCCGTTCCGCTCGACGTCGAACGCATCCGCGCGGATTTCCCGCTGCTTTCGCGCACCGTGCACGACAAGCCGCTGATCTATTTCGACAACGCGAATACCGCGCAGAAACCGAACGCGGTGATCGAGGCGGTCGACGATTTCTATCGCCGGCACAACGCGAATGTCTCGCGCGCCGTGCACCAGCTCGGCGAGGAAGCGACCAGCGCCTACGAGGGCGCGCGCGACAAGCTCGCGCGCTTCCTCAACGCACCGTCACGCGACGAGATCGTGCTGACCAGCGGCACCACGCAGGCGATCAATCTCGTCGCGTACAGCTGGGCGATGCCGCGCCTCCAACCCGGCGACGAGATCCTTGTCACGACGATGGAACACCACGCGAACATCGTGCCGTGGCAGCTCGTGTGCGAGCGCACCGGCGCCAAGCTCAAGGTCGCGCCGATCAGCGAGCGTGGCGAGCTGATCGTCGATGCCTTCGTCGATGCGCTGACGCCGGGCGTGAAGCTCGCCGCGGTCACGCACGTTTCGAACGTGCTCGGCACGATCAATCCGATCGCCGAGCTTTCGCGCGCGACGCGCAAGCGCGGCATTCCGTTGCTGGTCGACGGATCGCAGGCCGCGCCGCACATGCCGGTCGATCTGCGCGCGCTCGGTTGCGATTTCTACGCGCTGACCGGGCACAAGCTGTTCGGCCCGACCGGCACCGGCGCGTTGTGGGCGCGCAAGGAGATCCTGCGCGAGATGCCGCCGTTCTTCGGCGGCGGCGAGATGATTCGCGAGGTACGTTTCGACAAGACCACGTTCGCCGATCCGCCGCACCGTTTTGAGGCCGGCACGCCGAACATCGCCGGCTTCGTCGGCCTTGGTGCGGCGATCGACTATGTGCAATCCATTGGCCGCGATCGCATCGCCGCGCATGAACAGGCCTTGCTCGCCTATGCGACCGACGCGCTGCAATCGGTGCGCGGTTTGCGCCTGATCGGCACGGCCGCACACAAGGCGGCGGTGATTTCGTTCCTGATCGATGGCGCACATGCACATGACCTCGCGACCTTGCTCGACCACGAAGGCATCGCGGTGCGCTCGGGCCATCATTGCGCGCATCCGCTGATGCAGTTCTACGGCGTGCCGGCGACCGTGCGCGCGTCGCTGTCGATCTACAACACGCGTGCCGAAGTCGACCGTTTCGTTGCGGCGATCGACAAGGTGCGCAAGCTGCTCGCCTGAGACGCCGGCGCATGTCCGCAGCGGCGCTCTATCAGCAACTCGTGCTCGATCATTACCGCGCGCCGCGCCATCGCGGCGCGCTGGCGTCGTGCACGCATGCGGCCGATGGGGCCAATCCGATGTGCGGCGATTCGCTGCGCATCGAGGTGCGTTGCGTCGATGCACGCATCGTCGACCTGGGATTTTCAGGCGAGGCCTGTGCCATCGCGACGGCCACTGCATCGATGCTCTGCGAGCAGGTTGCCGGCCTTGCGCGCGAGGATATCGCGGCGCTGGCAGCGCGCTTCGAGCGCGCGATCGAAGACGGCATCGAGGACACCGCGCTCGGCGCGCTGAACGCGCTGTGCGCGTTGAAGGCTTACCCCTCGCGGCGCAAATGCGCCTTGCTACCATTGGCCACGTTGCGTGCCGCGCTCGACGGCGTGGCGCGCGCGACCACCGAACCGGAGTCCGCATGAACGCCACCATTGCACCGCTCCGATTCGTGTTCCGCGAGGCGCGGCCGGCCGATGTCGGCGCGATCGTCGCGCTGGTCGAATCGGCGTATCGCGGCGACAGCAGCCGCAAGGGCTGGACCACCGAGGCCGACATGCTCGATGGCCAGCGCACCGATGCGGAAGGTGTCGCCGCTTTGCTCGGCAAGCCGGGCAATCGCGTGCTGCTGGCCGAAGCGAACGGCGAATTGCTGGCCTGCGCGCATGTCGAGCAGCAGGGGGATGCGGCCTATTTCGGCATGTTCTCGGTGCAGCCGCAGCAGCAGGGCGGCGGCGTCGGCCGCGCGATGCTGGCCGAGGCCGAACGCATCGCGCGCGAAGAATGGGCGTGCGGCGAGATGCAGATGACGGTGATCTCGGTTCGCGACGAATTGATCGCGTGGTACGAGCGGCGCGGCTACCGGCGCACCGGCCGGTACAAGCCGTTTCCCTATGGCGACGAGCGGTTCGGAATCCCGAAGCGCGACGATCTTCGTTTCGAGTTGCTGGTGAAAGCGCTGTGAGCGGAGCACAGGCATGACTGACTGGGTCTGCGTCTGTGCGACCGCCGAACTGCTGCCCGGCGAATACCGCAGCGTTTACGACGGCGATACGCCGATCGCGGTGTTCAACATCGACGGCGAGTTCTACGCCATCGAAGATGTCTGCACGCACGATGGTGGCGAATTGACCGGCGGCATCGTCGAAGGCCACGAGGTCGAGTGTCCTCGTCACGGCGCGCGTTTCGACATCCGCACCGGTGCCGCGTTGTGCGCGCCGGCGTACGAGCCGACCGTGAAGTTTCCGGTCAAGGTCGAGGGCGGCGTCGTCTACACGCGCGACGACCGCTGAGCATCGCTTGGCGGCAATGCGCCAAAGCGCAAGCTCACGCGCAGGCCGAGTGCGTCGCGGCCGCGATCGAAGGTCACCGCGGCGGCATGACGGTCGGCGATGCGCCGCACGATCGCGAGGCCGAGGCCCGAGCCTTCGCGCCGGCTACCGGGCGGGCGGAAGAAACGTTCGCCGAGGCGTGGCCACCATTCCTCGGCGACGCCGGGGCCGGAGTCCTCGACCGCCAGTGCAACCGTGCCCGATTCCTGCGCAATCGCGACGGTGACGGTGCCGTGTTCGCCGGCATAGTTCAATGCGTTGTCGATCAGGTTGACCAGCGCTTCGCGCAACATGACCGCGTCGCCGGCGACAAGCGCGCCATGGGTCGGGCCTTCGTAGCCGAGGTCGATGCGCGCAGCGAGCGCATCCGGCACGCGCTCGCTGACATAGTCGCGAGCGATGCGCGCGAGGTCGACCGTGCAGGCCGGCGCGTCGTCGTCGTTCGAGGTTTGTGCACGAGCGAGCGCGAGCAACTGGCCGGCCGCGCGGCCGGCGCCGGCGGACAGGCGCTCGACGTGGAACAGCGCGTCGCGCACGCTTTCCGGGCGCGGATCGGCGAGCGCGCGTTCGGCCTGCAGGCGCAGGCCGGCGAGTGGCGTGCGCAACTGGTGCGCGGCGTCGGCGATGAAACGTTCCTGCAGGTCGAGCAGATCGCGCAGGCGTGCGAAGAGCGCGTCGATGGTCTGCGTCAGCGGACGGATTTCCACCGGGACTTCATTGTCGTCCAGCGCGGACAGGTCGCGCGCGCGCCGCGCGGCGATCTGTGCGGTCAGCGGATCAAGCAGGCGCAGGCCACGGCTGACGCCAACCCACACCAGCACCAGCACGAACGCAATCAGCAGCAGCACGATCGGCAAGGTGCCTATCAGGATCTCGCGGGCTAGCGCGTGGCGTTCGCGCAAGGTTTCGGCCACCGAGATGACGATCGCATCGCCGGATTCGTCGTCGGCGATCGCGATCGAGGCGACACGCAGTTGGCGGCCGCCCAGCGTGATCGAATCGAGCCGTGGCGTGGTGCCGACCGTGGGTGCGGGCGTCGGCAATGGCAGGTCGAGGTTCGACGCCAGCACGCCGTGGCGCAGGCTGCGTACGGCGTAGTAGCTCGGATCGCTGGAGTCGTACTCCATCAGGATGCGCACCTGCGGACTCAGTTCCTGGTGGCCCGAATCGCTGCGGATCATGCGTTCCAGCGCGCGCGCGCTGTCGAGCAGGGAGCGGTCGTAGTTGATGTTCGCGTAGTGTAATGCGAGCACGTAGATCAGCACGCCGCTGCCAAGCCAGGCCAGCGCCATCGGCGCCGCGAGGATGGTCAGCAGGCGTCGGCGCAGGCTGGGCGGATCAGAGCGCATGCGCGGAGGCGGCAGCAGCGGACGGTTCAGGCATCGCCGGTTTCCAGCAGGTAGCCGAGGCCGCGCACGGTGCGGATGCGCACGCCGCTGCCTTCGAGCTTGCGGCGCAGGCGATAGACGGCGATGTCGAGCCCGTTGTCGGTCAAGGTGGTATCCCAGCTGCACAGCGCGTCGATCAGTTGCTCGCGGCTCATCACGCGGTCGCGCCGTGCCGCGAGCGCTTCGAGCAGGCCGAATTCGCGCGGGGTCAGCTCGAGCGGCGTGTCGTCGAGATGCGCGCGCCGGCGCGGCAGGTCGATGCGCAGGCGCGCGAGCTGCATTTCCGGCACGCCCTGGGTCGTGCGCCGGCGCAGCAGCGCACGCACGCGTGCCTCGAACTCGCGCAGCGCAAAGGGTTTGACGAGATAGTCGTCGGCGCCGAGATCGAGCGCGCGCACGCGTTCCTCCAGCTCTTCGCGCGCGGTGGCGACCAGCACCGGCACGGCGTCGGCGCGCGTGCGCAGGCGGCGCAGCAGTTCGATGCCGTCGACCTCGGGCAGGCCGAGGTCGAGCACGATCAGGTCGTACGGGTGGTCGCGCAGGGCCGTGTCGGCCTGGCGCCCGCTCGCCAGGCGATCGACCGCATGTCCGGCATTTGTCAGGGCTGCGCCGATCGCGTCGGCGATGGCGGCGTCGTCTTCGATGACGAGGATTCGCATCGGCGCATTCTAGTGCGCTGCCGGGGTAGTGGCGCGATGGTGCCGATCGAATCGTAGCGCGGCTGGCGCATGCTCGGCTGTTCATGAAGTGCCGCCGTTTCCATCCGTCCGCGTAGCCGGCGCCGGTGCGGGCGCGGCTGTCGCCACGGCGCGAGAGGCTGGTGTATGCGGTGTTCGGCCTGCTCTGGATCAGCGGCATTGGCTGGCTGGTGTTCCACTACTTCCTGCAACAGGTCGGCGAGTTCGGCGCAATGCCGCACCCGCTGGAAGCGTGGTGCCTGTGCCTGCACGGCGCGGCGGCGTTCGCGAGCCTGTGGCTGATCAGCCTGTTGTGGGCGATCCACCTGGTGCCGGGCTGGAAATCGCGACGCCGGCCGAGTGGCATCGTGCTGAGCGTCTTCACCGCGGTACTCGTGCTCAGCGGCTATCTCCTCTACTACGCCGGTGGCGATCGGGTGCACGAGATCGTGGCGCTCGCGCACTGGCTGGTCGGGCTTGTGCTGGCCGTGCCGCTGCTGCTTCACGGTTTGCGCGGCCGTCGCGCGCGCTGATCGCAGGGGCGTGCAGGCCGGCGCGGCCCGCGTCGCGGGGTGATCGGTGTGCCGGTCATGGTTGCGAATGATTCGCATTTGTGATCGAATCCGCCGCTTCGCAAGAGGCCACGAACCACCGATGCCGTTGCTCCCCAAGCGTGTGCCGCTGCGGCGCCTCCTGTTTCGCCTGCGCGGGTTCATCGGATGGTCGGCCGCTCCGGGACATGCCGCGCAGACGCCGGTCGTCGCGCGCGGCGGGCAGGGGCCTCGATGAACGAAATGGCGCACAGCGCCCGGATGGTCGACCCGAAACGGCGCGCCTGGTGGCTGAAGACGTTGCATCAATGGCACTGGATCAGTGCCGCGATCAGCCTGGCCGCGATCCTGATGTTCAGCATTACCGGCATCACGCTGAACCATGCCGGCCAGATCGAGGCCAGACCCGCCGTCGTCACGCAGACGGCGACGGTTCCGAGGGCGCTGCTGGCATCGATCGCGGAGGCCGCACCGCACAAGGGTCATGCGCCGCTGCCGCCGCCGCTGGCGGACTGGCTGCGCGGACAATGGCGCATCGACGCGGCGCACAAGGACGCGGAATGGTCGGATGGCGAGATCTACCTGTCGCTGCCGCGGCCGGGTGGCGATGCCTGGGTCAGCATCGATGCCGACCGCGGCGAAGCGACGTGGGAAGTCACCGATCGCGGCTGGATCGCGTGGCTCAACGACCTGCACAAGGGACGCAATACCGGCGCCTTGTGGGCTTGGTTCATCGACCTGTTCGCGCTGGCCTGCCTGCTGTTTTCGTTGACCGGCCTGCTGTTGCTCTGGCTGCACGGACGGCAACGCCCGACGACCTGGCCGATGGTCGGGCTGGGGCTGCTGCTGCCGCTGCTGATCATCCTGCTGTTCATCCATTGACGAGGTTTCGCATGCTCCGCCACGCTTTCGTTCTCGCCGCCGCGCTGGCGGCGCGTGCGGCCTTCGCCGCCAACGCGCAGCTGACGCTGGAGCTGCCGAAGATGGAGGTTTCCGAGTATCACCGCCCGTATGTGGCGGTGTGGATCGAGCGCGAGGATCGCAGCGTCGCCGCCAATCTCGCCGTCTGGTACCAGAACAAGGACGGCAAGGATGCGAAGTCCGGCAAGGCCGAACCCGGTTCCAAGTGGCTGTCCGACCTGCGCCAGTGGTGGCGCCGCAGCGGGCGCGAGCAGACCCTGCCGATCGACGGCGTCAGCGGCGCGACGCGCCCGGCCGGCCAGCATCAATTGAAGTTCGCCGGCGACAAGGCGCCGCTGTCCACGCTCGCGGCCGGCAGCTACAAGCTGGTCGTCGAAGTCGCACGCGAAGTGGGCGGCCACGAGCTGGTGAGCCTGCCGTTCACATGGCCGCCCGCGTCGTCCGAACACCTGTCCGCGCAGGGCGAACACGAAATCGGCGCGGTGCGCTTCGATCTCGATCCCTGATCCGCGCGCACCGTTCGCGCCGCCAGACCCGCTTGCCCTCCATGGAGAATCCGATGAACAACCTGCTGAAATGGACCGCTGCGGTGGCCTTCGCCTGCCTGCCGCTCGCCGCTTCCGCGCACAAGATGTTCCTGGTGCCGTCGACGACGGTGCTGTCGGACACTGCCGATGCGTGGGTCACGTTCGACGCCGCGGTGTCGAACGACCTGTTCTATTTCAATCACCACGCGATCGCGCTCGACCAGCTCGCGATCACCGGCCCCGATGGCGCGCCCGTCGCGGCCGAGAACCCGCACACCGGCAAGTGGCGCAGCACGTTCGACCTGCACCTGACGAAGCCGGGCACCTATCGCGTGTCGATCGCGACCGCGGGTCTGTTCGCGAACTATGTCGATGCGAAAGGCGAGAAGAAGCGCTGGCGCGGCAGTGTCGAAAAGCTGGGCGAGATTCCGGCCGGTGCAAAGGACCTGCAGATTGCCGAGGCGCAGGGCAGCGTGAACACCTTCGTCACGCTCGGCAAACCGAACGACACCGCGCTCAAGCCGGCCAACAAGGGCCTCGAACTCGTGCCGGTCACCGCGCCGAATGACTTGTACGTCGGCGAGGCGGCGACGTTCCGTTTCCTTGTCGACGGCAAGCCGGCAAAGGATCTGAAGGTGACGGTGATTCCCGGCGGCACGCGCTATCGCGACCGGCCCGACGAGATCGCCGTCACGACGAACGCCGCCGGCGAGTTTGCAGTCACCTGGCCGAGCGCGGGCCTGTACTGGCTCAGCGCCTCGCTCGACAAGCAGAAGCCGACCGTGGCGAAGGCGACGGAGCGCCGCCTCAGCTATGTGGCGACGCTGGAAGTGCTGCCGCAGTAACCGCGGCACGCCGTTTCCGTGATCGCCGTACGTAGCGGGCGCCCCCCACATCGTTGCCATGAGACTCGCATCCGTGCTGCGTTCGTGCGGAACCGTAGGCACACCATGTTGAATCTGCGCAGGGCAACGCGCCGCGCGCTGTGCGCCTGCGCGTTGCTCGCGTGCAGCGTGCTGGCCACCTGTGCCCGGCCGCCGGCGCTGGTCACGCTGCGTGGGCCGACGATGGGCACGACGTGGACGGTGAAGCTCGTCGTGCCGGCGGGCGCGAGCGCGCAGGCGTTGCAAAAGGGCATCCAGGGCGAGGTCGATCGCGTCGTCGCGCAGATGAGCACGTACGAGGCGGATTCCGACCTCAGCCGTTTCAATCGAGCCGCCGCCGGCACGTGGCAGCTCTTGCCGGCGGATTTCTTCGACGTGCTTTCGTATGCGTTGTCGCTGGCGAAGGACACCGACGGAGCCTACGACCCGACCGTCGGCCCGCTGGTGAACCTGTGGGGGTTCGGTCCGGGGGCGCATCGGCATGAAGTGCCGGCGGAAGCGGACATCGCCGCTGCGCGCGCGCGCGTTGGCTGGAACAGCATCGAGCTCGATCCGGCGCACCGTCGTGCGCGCCAGCCCGGCGGTGTCTACGTGGACTTGTCATCGGTCGCGAAGGGCTTCGGCACCGACCAGATCGCGCGCTATCTCGGGCGCAGTGGCGTCACCAGCTACCTTGTCGACATCAGCGGCGAGCTGCGCGCACATGGGCGCCGGCCTGACGGTGGCGACTGGCAGGTCGGCATCGAGAAGCCCGGCGCCGCGGTGGGCGCAGTCGTCGCGGCGGATGAAGTCGAACGCGTCGTGACCCTGCGCGAGCAATCGATCGCGACGTCGGGCGACTACCGCCATTTCTTCGAGGATGGCGGAGCGTTCTATTCGCACCACATCGACCCGCGCACGGGACGACCGGTCGAGCATCGCATCGCCTCGGTCACCACGATCGCCGACGACTGCATGCATGCCGATTCGATCGGCACTGCGATGATGGTGCTCGGGCCGGAGCAGGGGATGGAGTATGCGCGCCGCCACGATCTGGCCGTGCTGATGATCGTGCACGACGGCGAGCGCTTCGAAGAGCGCGCATCACCGGCCTTCGCCGCAGTGTCGGGTACTCGGTGAGCAGGTCGACGAAGCGTCGCGGGCGCGCGGATGGCGGCACGCTCGGCCAGGTCGCCGCGCTGGTCGCGCTGGCTGCGCTCGCCGCATGGTTGGGCTCGCTGCATGGTTGGCCGGCGTGGACGCCGCCGCCGTTTGCACGCGGTGTGTCAGTGTGCGCGCTTCTCGCTGCATACGCAGGCCTGTGTGCATGGGCGTATCGGCGCATTCGCGCGGCCAACGCCAGCGGCGGCTCGGCGCAGCACGATGCCGTCTGGATCGTCCACGCCAGCCAGACCGGTTTTGCCGAAAGCCTCGCGACACGGACCGCCGCATCGTTGCGCGCGGCCGGCGTCTCGGTGCAGCTCGAATCGCTCGGCCGTGTCGAGCGGGCCGAACTTGCGCAGCTGCGGCGCGCATTGTTCATCGCCAGCACCACTGGCGAAGGCGACGCGCCGGATTCGGCCGCGGCGTTCCTGCGCGTGTTCGAGCAGATGCCCGATCTGGCCGGCTTGCAATACGGACTGCTTTCGCTCGGCGACCGCAGCTATGCGAATTTCTGCGCCTTCGGTCGCCGCCTCGATGCCTGGCTGCAACACGCCGGCGCGACGCCGCTGTTCGATGCGGTCGAGGTCGACGATGGCGACGACGGCGCGTTGCGGCATTGGCAGCACCACGTCGGCCTGCTCGCCGGCCGCACCGATCTGCCCGACTGGACACCGCCGCGCTACGAACACTGGCGGCTGCGCGCCCGCCACGAAACCAATCCCGGCAGCGTCGGTGGCGCGTGCTTCCATCTGGAGCTCGAGCCGGAGGGCGCGCTGCCGCACTGGCGCGCCGGTGACCTGGTCGAGGTCGGCCCGTGCCACGCGCCGGCGGCGGTCGAGCGCAGGCTGCGGGCGCTCGGGCTGGACGGCGCGACGCGGATCGCGAAGGACGGCGAGGAACGCACGCTGCGCGATTGGCTCGCGCGCAGCGCGTGGCCCGACGCAGGCGGGCGCGCCGCTGTCACGCCGCAAGCGCTGGTCGACCGGTTGCGTGCGTTGCCGCATCGCGAATACTCGATCGCGTCGATTCCGGCCGATCGCGCGATCCATCTGCTCGTGCGCCGCATGCAGCAGGCGGATGGAATGCCGGGTCTGGGTTCGGGCTGGCTGACCGAACATGCGCGCATTGGCGAGGCGATCGCGCTGCGCGTGCGCACGAACACGAACTTCCATGCGCCAAACGATGATCGCCCGCTGATCCTGATCGGCAACGGCAGCGGCATCGCCGGCTTGCGCGCGCTGCTGAAGGAACGCATCGCGGCGAATCGCCGACGCAATTGGCTGCTGTTCGGCGAGCGCAACACCGCCTGCGATTTCCACTATCGCGCTGACGTTGAACATTGGTCGGCGCAGGGTTTCATCGAGCGCGTCGACCTCGCGTTCTCACGCGACCAGGCTGGGCGAATCTACGTGCAGGATCGCCTCGCCGCAGCCGCGCCGCTGCTGCGCGACTGGGTCGGCAACGGTGCGGCGATCCACGTCTGCGGCAGCCTCGAAGGCATGGCGCCGGGCGTGCATGCGGTGCTGGTCGATGCGCTCGGTGTGGCGCAGGTCGAACGTCTGCAGGCCGAAGGGCGGTATCGGCGCGACGTGTATTGAGGTGTGCGTCCGGGTGCCGTGCGACATGGCGCGCGGACATTGTCATGTGCGCGATGCGCATTGCTCGGGACGGAGTGAAGGCGGACACGTGACGAGGCCGGCGGTGATACGGGACGATATTAGTGTTGCGAATGGTTCTCATTAACTGTAGCATTTCCGGCTGCCTCCGCTGATCGCTTCCCGCTCCGCGCGTGCCTTGTTCCGGCGCGCTGTCGCAGCGGTGTCTCATCGCCTCGCGGGACGGTTCACGTATTCATCGAGCAAAGGAAGAACCATGTCGTCCACCCCGTTCATCACGTCCAGCCAGGCAACGCCGAAGCGTCTGCTAGCCACTGCAATCGGCACAGCATTCGTTTCCGTCGCGGCGCCCGTTCTGGCGGAAACGGCTGCGGATGCGGCACCTGATTCCACCAGTCCCGATGTGGGCCATGTCAACCAGCTCGACAGCGTCAAGGTCGAAGGCCAGTACCAGCAGCAGCCGGCCTCGCCGAAGTTCACGGCGCCGCTGCTCGACACGCCGCGCGCGGTCACCGTGGTGCCCGAAACGCTGATCAACGACATGGGTGCGGTCGATCTGGTCGATGCATTGCGCGTGGTGCCCGGCATCACGTTCGGCGCCGGCGAGGGCGGCAATCCGCAGGGTGATCGGCCCTATCTGCGAGGTTTCGACGCGCAGAACTCGGTCTTCGTCGACGGCGTGCGCGACGTCGGCGCGCAGTCGCGCGAGACGTTCGACATCCAGCAGATCGAAGTCGTGAAGGGGCCGGATTCGGTCTACAGCGGCCGCTCCAACGGTGGCGGCAGCATCAACCTGGTCAGCAAGAACCCGATGGTCGGCAACTTCACGAGCTTCGGACTCGACGTCGGCACGGCCGACTACAAGCGCGCGACGGTCGACAGCAACGTGATGATCGGCGACAACGCAGCGCTGCGCGTCAACCTGATGGGCCACGATGCCGGCGTCGCCGGTCGCGACGAAGTCCACTCGCGCCGTTTCGGTTTCGCGCCGTCGTTTACGTTCGGACTGAATTCGCCGACGTCGTTGACCCTCGGCTTCTACCACCTCAAGACCGACGACATGCCGGACCCGGGCATCCCGTACCTCTACGGTGCCGGCAACACGCCCGCCGGAGTGCGTCTGGTCGAACCGACCAACGGCGGCAACCGAGATGCGTTTTACGGACTGGTCGATCGCGACTTCCGCAAGACACAAACCGACATCGGTACCGTGCAACTGCGCCACGACTTCGACAACGGCTTCGCGTTCCGCAACACCACGCGCTACGGTCGCTCGCGCCAGGACTACATCCTGACCCAGCCGGACGACAGCCAGGGCAACGTCGCCCACGGCGAGGTCTGGCGCCGCGCCAACACACGCGCCGGCAACACGGTCACCGCGGTGAACCAGAGCGACCTGTCCGGTTCGTTCAACGTCGGTTCGTTCAAGAACGACTTCAATGCGGGACTCGAACTCGCCAACGAAAAGGCCACGCGTGATACCTACGTGGTGCCCAACCTCAGCGCCGCGGTCGCCTGCGGGCAGCTCGGTCCGGGCGCGCAGTCGTACTGGAACTGCACCAGCCTGTCCGATCCGAATCCGAACGATCCGTGGGTTCCCGGCACGATCGTCAACGGCGTCTTCACGCCGGGAGCGATCACGCGAGCGAACAAGCCGATCCGTACGACCTCGAACACGCAGGCGCTGTACGCGCTCGATACGATCCATCTGACCGATCAGTGGCTGGTCAATCTCGGCGCCCGCTACGACCGTTTCTCGACGGAAGCGCCGGTGACGTACTGCCCGGATCTGCCGGGCATGATCTGCCCGCGCGGATACACAGGCCCGACTGTCACCGCGAATCATCGGGAAACTTCAGGGGTCTGGAGCTGGCAGGCCGGTGTGGTCTGGAAGCCGGTCGAGCAGACCAGCGTGTACTTCTCGTACGCGACCTCGGCGACACCGCCTGGCAGCTTCCTCGGTGAAGGCAGCGACACCAATCCGATCAGCATGCAGGATCTTGATCCGGAGAAGAGCCGCAACCTCGAACTCGGCGTGAAGTGGAACGTGTTCGGCGATCGCCTCTCGCTCAGCGCCGACGTGTTCGAGACGCAGAAGTCCAACGCGCGCCAGCTCGATGCGGATGGCACCTACGCAAACATCGGCAAGACCCGCGTGCGCGGCGTCGAGTTGTCCGCCTCCGGCAACATCACCGAAACGTGGAACGTGTTCGCCGGCTACGCGTTCATGAAGAGCAAGCTGGTCGATGGCGGTTTCACCAACGGCCAGCCGAACCCGCTCAACGGTTCACCGCTGGCGAACACGCCGAAGAACAGTTTCAGCCTGTGGACGACGTGGCAGGCGACATCGGCGTTCAGCTTCGGGGGCGGCGCATTCTTCGTCGACGATGTCGCCGGCGCCTACCGCGTCAGCTCGTCCGATCATCTGATCACGAAAGTCGGCGTGCCGTCGTACTGGCGCTTCGATGCGATGGCGATGTGGAAGGTCAACGACCGTTTCAACCTGCGACTGAATCTGCAGAACCTGACCGACAAGACCTACTACACGAAGGCGTATCCGACGCACTTTGCGAGCGAGGCGGCCGGACGCGCGGCGATCGTGTCGGCGAGCTACAAGTTCTGAAATCTGCAATGCGTCGACGCCCTTGCCGAAAAGCAAGGCGTCGGGACGCTGGGCATCGAGATGGCGAGGGACTGAAATGCTGCTGCATGTGCAAAACGTGCTCGATGCGAGCCAGCTCGCCCACTGCCGGAAGCGCCTCGACAACGGGGCATGGGCGGATGGCCGCATCACGGCGGGTTACCAGTCCGCCCGCGCGAAGGACAACCGGCAGATGATTGAAACCGATCCGGTCGCACGCGAACTCGGCGCGCTGATCCTCGATGCAGTCGGCCGCCATCCGACGTTCTTCGCCGGTGCGTTGCCGCGGCGAATCTATCCGCCGCTGTTCAACCGCTACGACGGCGGCCAGTCGTTCGGCTCGCATGTCGACAATGCGATCCGTTACGACCGCCTGACGACACCGGCCGAACCCGTGCGCACGGATCTGTCCGCGACCTTGTTCCTGTGCGATCCCGACAGCTATGACGGCGGTGAACTCGTCATCGAGGACACTTTCGGCTCGCACAGCGTGAAGCTGCCGGCCGGCGATCTGGTGCTGTATCCGGGTTCGAGCCTGCATGAGGTGCGTCCGGTCACGCGCGGAGCACGAATCGCATCGTTTTTCTGGATCCAGAGTTTTGTCCGATCGGACGCGCAGCGACGCATGCTCTTCGATCTCGATGTGACGATCCAGTCGCTGACGTCAAAGCTGCCGGATGCATCCGAGCTGGTGCGCCTGACCGGCGTGTATCACAACCTGTTGCGCGAATGGTCCGATGTCTGAAGCGCAAGCTGCGGTCGCGTTCGATCGCGACGGCTTTGCCCGGCGTCTGCTCGCTGATCAGGCGGGCGCACTGGAGTCGCTCCGCACGGCGGCGAGGAACGGCGACGTCGAGGCGCAGGCCTTGCATGCGCAGATGCACTGCGAAGGCCGCGGCGTGCCGCGAAACATGGCCGAAGGTCTGCACTGGTACACGCTCGCGGCCAACAGTGGCCATGTGCTCGCAATGAACATGGTCGGCCGCTGCCACGAACTGGGGCAGGGCACGTCGCCGAATGCGGAATTGGCTGCCGCGTGGTATCGCAAGGCCGCGGCGCAGGGGCTGGATTGGGGCATGTACAACCTCGCGAACCTGCTCGCGACCGGCCGTGGTGTGCGCGAGGACCGTGCGCAGGCGTTTGCGCTGTATCGGCGCGCAGCGGAACTCGGTCACGCGAAGTCGATGAACCTGGTTGGGCGCCACTACGAGGAAGGCTGGCAAGTCGAATGCAATGCGGTGGCCGCGCTCGACTGGTATCGACGCGCCGCGCATGCCGGCGATTTCCGCGGGCAAGCCAGCTACGCGGCGATTCTTGCGCAGCAGGGACACGTGGATGCGGCGACGGAGTGGTTGCAGCGCGCGGCCCAAAGCGGCACGCCGGCGTTCCTGGAAAAACTCGGCGGCGAGCTTGCCGCATCGCCACATGGCCCCCTTCGCGATATCGGCTCGCAGATGCGCGCGCGCGCCGCGATCATGCGCGACACCTGATTCGCGCGACCGATCAGGTGGCGATCGCCGCCAATTTCGTCAATACGATTTCGCCACCGCCGTCGAGTACCACGCGTCCGCGACCCGTGCTGCGGAAATCCAGATGCAGCGAATCGCCGGCGACGAGCGTGAGTTCATTGCCCGAGCAGCGTGCGTCGGCGTGGCCGGTGAGAACGTGCATGAACCATTCGACACCGGGTTCGGCGAAGATCAGCATCGAACCGACCAGCGGGCGTGCGACGACCTCGGCCTGCACCGCCTCGCGACGCACCATCACGTTGAAGTCGCGCGTCGGGCCTGCGAGCAAGCGGCATTCGACCTTGGCCTCGCCTGCGAAATGCACGCGCTCGAAGCGCTGTCGCAGATGCAACGGCGGAGCGTCGCCAATGTCGAGTTCGATGCCGCCGCCGTCGAGCAGAAGCAGGTCGCGTTCGATTCCGGGAAACGCCGAGAACGGGCCGTCGCTTTCGATCTCGGCGATGCTGACGCGCCAGCGGAAGTCGGCGCCCGCATCGGCGCTGCGAGCCAGCTCGGTGGTCCAGCCGCCGTCATTCTTCCAGCGTTCGCGGCGCGTCTCTCGGGCCGGGATCAGGCGCATCGCATCTTCCTTCGCTCGATCAATCGTCGATGTCGGGCGGATGATAGATGTAGACGAGGGTGGAACTGCCGAGAAAGTCGATCGTGGTTGCCTGACGGCCGCCGAGACGACGCGCGACGCGCTCGGAGGCGCTGTTCTCGACGCGGATCAGGCTGATCGCACGCAGCGCCTTCAACTGGTTGAACGCGAAGTCGAGCGCAGCGCGGCCGGCTTCGGTCGCGTAGCCGTGGCGGCGCTGCTCGGGCAGCAGCATCCAGCCGAGTTCGAGATCGGGCCAGCCTTCCGGATGGTGCAGGCCGACACGGCCGATGAATTCGCCGGTTTCCTTCAGTTCCACCGCCCACATGCCGTAGCCGCGCAGCGCCCAATGGCCGAGCAGCATCGCCATCGAACGCCACGCGTTCATGCGATCGAGTGGTTCGCCGTCGCCGACAAAGCGCGTGCTGCTGGCATCGGCAAGCATCGAAGCGTAAGCCTCGAAATGGCGATCGCCGAACGCGGTCAGCCGCAGCCGTTCGGTTTCCAGTTGGGGGATTTCGATCATCAGCGGTCAGGTAATCAGGAGCGCTCAGGCGACCAGTGCAGCGAGCGCATGGGTCGATGCGCGCAGGCTCTCGATCCAGGTGAAGCCGACGATGGGCTCGCCACTGGCCGAATCGCGGAAGTCCTCTTCCTGTCCTGGCGCGAGCAGATGGCGATAGTCGACCGTGATTTCCGTGCCCGCGGCGAGGTCTTCCGCAGCGAACACGAAGCCGAGATGCCAGAGTCCGGTCGGTCGGAACGCGTGATTGATGTAGCACTCGTCAGGCCATTCCGGCGTAACGGTGTAGCGGTCCTCGAACCAGCGGACGGTAGCCGGCAGCAGGTCGGCGGCATCGGGCCGGGCGAGGATTTCGGGAAAACCGTACACGCGCGGAATGTCGTCCGGTGCGGTGATCACGCGCCCACGCAAAACGGGCTCGTCGAGAAACAAGCCTTGCCCTGCGCCCGTGATATGCGACGGGCCGATGTGATATCGGGGGAGGATCATGCGTGCACCGCCCTTCGGCGGGCCGCGAGTCTAGCACGCGCGGGCGCGGCGGCCCGGGGCGATCGGGCATGTGGCGATATGTCGCGCTGCCAGCGGGCGCTGCCTAAAGGCGTGCGCGCGGGATGCTTTCCTGCGTGGCTTCGCTGGATGCGTTGACGATGACGATCGCGTCGCGATTCGCATTGATGGTTTTCGCGCCGATGCCCTTGACCTTGCCGAGATCTTCGGCACGGCTGAACGGACCGTGTTCGTCGCGGTATGCGACGATGGCTTCGGCCTTGACCAGTCCGACGCCGATCAGCGATTGGGCGAGTGTCTTGGCGTCGGCGTGGTTGATGTCGACTTGCGCCTCGACCAGAGACGGCAGCGCCAAGGCGATTGAGAGAGAGAACAGGATGCGAAGGATCGTGCGCATGGACGGCGATTGGGTTCATTGCGCAGGTGTGCGCGAATGACGGCATTCTAGAAATGCGTCGAAGACGACGGCAGGGATGGGCGTCGCATGCGGACGTAGGAATGCCGCGCGGCGACACGTAGGAAATTTCCTACACGGGTCATGCCGCGACGCGCGCGCTAGAATCCCGCTTCTTGCGCCGATGGCGTGCATACAGACGGCAGGCAGACCATGGATTCGAAGGCACTCAGCGGATTTGTTGGCGGCATGTGGGACGAACAGATCGTTCCGCAGCTGACCGAATACATCAAGATTCCGAACAAGTCGCCGATGTTCGACGCCGACTGGGTCAGCCATGGTTACATGGACGACGCAGTCGCGCTGATGGCGGCATGGGCGAAATCGCAGCCGATTCCGGGCATGCAGCTCGAAGTGGTGCGCCTGCCCGATCGCACGCCGCTGATCTTCATCGAAATCCCCGGCACCGACGCGTCCAGCACGGACACCGTCCTGCTGTACGGTCACCTCGACAAGCAGCCGGAGATGACCGGCTGGGCAGATCACCTCGGTCCGTGGAAGCCGGTGCTGGAAGGCGACAAGCTGTACGGCCGCGGCGGTGCCGACGATGGCTATGCGATCTTCGGCTCGCTGGCGGCGATCCTGGCGCTGCAGGCGCAGAACATCCCGCATGCGCGCTGCGTGGTGATGATCGAGGCCTGCGAGGAATCGGGCAGCTACGACCTGCCGTACTACGTCGACCATCTCGCCGCGCGCATCGGCAAGCCCTCGCTGATCGTGTGCCTGGATTCGGGCTGCGGCAACTACGACCAGCTCTGGCTGACGACAAGCCTGCGCGGCCTGACCGGCGGCAACCTGACCGTGAAGGTGCTGGAGGAAGGTGTGCATTCGGGCGACGCGTCAGGCGTGGTCGCGTCGAGCTTCCGCATCCTGCGCAAGGTGTTGTCGCGGTTGGAGGATGAAGCCAGTGGCAAGATCCTGCCGCAGGAGCTGCACGTGGAAATCCCTGCGCAGCGCGTCGCGCAGGCCAGACGCACGGCCGAGATCCTCGGCGATGCGGTGTATTCGAAATTCCCGCTGGTCGACGGCATGCAGCCGATGGACGCGGATCTGGCCGAACTCGTGCTCAACCGCACCTGGCGCCCGGCGCTGTCGGTGACCGGCATCGGCGGTCTGCCGGCGCTCGATTCGGCCGGCAACGTGCTGCGCCCGTACACCGCGGTAAAGCTGTCCTTGCGCGTGCCGCCGACGCTGAACGCGGCCAAGGGGGGCGAGTTTCTCAAGCGCCTGCTCGAAAGCGATCCGCCATATGGCGCCAAGGTCACGTTCGAGGTCGAGAAGGCCGGCAGCGGCTGGGAAGCACCAGCGCTGGCGTCGTGGCTGGAGCATTCCGTCGATGCGGCCTCGAAGCAGTTCTTCGGCGCGCCGGTGGCCTACAACGGCGAGGGCGGCTCGATCCCGTTCATGGGCATGCTCGGCGAGAAGTTCCCCGGTGCGCAGTTCCTGATCACCGGCGTGCTCGGTCCGCACTCGAACGCGCACGGCCCGAACGAGTTCCTGCACATCCCGACCGGCAAGCGCATGTCGATGTGCGTTGCACAGGTCGTCGCCGATCATTACGTCGCCAGTGGCAAGGGTTTGACGCAGGGGGTCGCGGCAAGCCACGCACATACCGTCAAGGGCGGCGACGGCTGCTGCGATTGACGATCTGGCACATTGGCCGGTCGCGATGAGCGGCCGGTCGTGCCCGATTCCTGCCATTGCCGAGCCTCGTTTCGTTCCGATCCGCGCGCTAGCCTGCCCCGACGATCACGGAGGGCAGGCGATGGCGACGATCCGCAACGCGCGCAACTACGACGCACCCGCACTCGCCGCGTTGTGCGGCGACTTGGGTTATCCGGCCACGCGCCAGCAGGTCGTCGCGCGGCTCGCCGCGATCGAGGCACAAGCCGTGGGCCGCGTGCTGGTCGTCGAGAACGCGGAAGGTGTCGTCGTCGGCTGGATCCATGTCGCGATGCAGGCGCACCTGCTCGACAACGATGTCGCCGAGATCCTCGGTTTCGTCGTCGCCCAATCCGCGCGCAATCGGGGTGTCGGGGCGAAACTGCTGCACGCGGCCGAGTGCTGGGCGCATGCCCACGGCGCGGCCGGCGTGCGCGTGCGCAGTCGCATCGAGCGCGAACGCGCCCATCGCTTCCATGAACGTGCCGGTTATGCGCGCCGCAAGACACAGCATGTGTTCGGGAAGTCGTTGCTGCCCGATCCCGCGGATGATTGAGGATTTGCGGCTCCCGATTGCGTAGATGGTCGTATCCATTGCGACGGAGAGTGCGACATGATCATCGTCCGAGCCGGTTTCCTGCTGTGCGCCGCGTTGGCGACTTCCCCGGCTGTCGCGCAATGGATGCCGTCGTGGACAGGATCGTGGACATACGCGCCCAGTCCGCGTGACGTGAACCCGGTTGATGTGCGTATCGCCGACGATGGGCGCGTGTTCGCGCTGCTGAATGTCGGCCACGACGGCATGTCGCATACGGCGCTGGCTCGTTTCGACGAAGGCGGTGCATTCGTCTGGCTGCGCGAGCGCCCCGGTTCGACGGATCGCGGCATGGAACTGTTGCCCGATGCCAACGTCGCTGTCGTCGACGCGTTCGGGCCGACGGTGCGCGTGCGTGTCTATGACGGCGACAGCGGCGATGTCGTCTGGGAAGACGATACACGCGCCGGCCGGATCTCCGCCGGAACCAGGCAGCTTGCAGTCGGTGCCGATGGCGACGTGCTGGTTCCCGTGATCGACGGCAGCGACATCGTGATTGGCCGCCATGCGCTCGACGGAGAACGGCTGCCGGACTGGCGCTGGTCGCCGGGTACGGAAGATCTGCAGGTCGAGGACATCCTGGCCACCGCTGACGGCGGCGCCGTCGTCGGCGTTGCGGGCGACATGTTGACCGGCGGCTATCTCGTCGTGCGTTTCGACGCGGGCGGACAGGTCGTCTTCCATGATCGCGAACTGGGTACGCTCGATGGCGGCACGTTCAACCGCCGTCTGTTTCTCGCGCTGGATGGCGGCGGCAACCTGTTGGCGCAGGGCGCGCTGCAGAACCCCTTCGGCGCCATGCAGGCGCAGGTCTGGAAGCTCGCTCCGGATGGGGCGCGGTTGTGGACGCAACGCATGGTCAACCTGCTCGACCCGCGGTTCGGCGCAGAGGCCGTTGGCCTCGTGCTCGACGCGACCGGCGATGCCGTGCTGGCCGTGCAACCGGAGGGCGCGGGGAGTTACCGGTTGCAACGCCTCGATTCTGCGAGCGGAGAGCTCGCGCAGGACGTCCCGGCACCGGTCGATGGCGATCCGCGTCGCCTGGTGCGCACGGCGAACGGACGCGTGCTGGTGAACAGCACGCGTTTCATCGACTTCCAGGGGCACATCGGTGCGGGTGTCGCCGAGTTCGATGCGCAGCTTCTTCCGTGCCGATCCATCGACTTCGGCGATCGCTATTTCCACATGATTTCAAGCGGCGGCCCGCAGGGATGGACATCCATCGCCGGTACGCTTTTCGCAGGCACCAGCAATGATGCCTACGTGTTGCGTCACGATGCGGACGGTGCCTGCGATGCCGTGGATGCGATATTCGCCGACAATTTCGAGAGCGCTGTCATGCGCTGACCCGGCATCGCGATGCGCGTGGCTATCGCGGGCGCTGCTTCAACCCGCTCTTCCACGCATACACCGCGGCCTGTGTGCGGTCGCTGACGTTGAGTTTGCCGAGCACGTTGCTGACGTGCGTCTTCACGGTCTTCTCGCCGATGCCGAGGCGCTCGGCGATGCTGAGGTTGCTGAGGCCCTCGGCCATCAGCGCCAGTACCTCGCGCTCGCGCTGGCTGAGCGTCTCGAGCACTTCGCTGCCGGGTTCCGAGCCGTGCCGCAGCGCTTCCATCAACCGAGCGGCGACGCGCGGATGCAGCATCGCTTCACCGCGCGCGGCCTTGCGGATGGTGTCGGCGAGTGCATCCGCGTCGACGTCCTTGAGCAGGCACGACAATGCGCCGGCCTGAACCGCCGCGACAATCTGCTGCGCATCCTCGAACGAGGTCAGCAGCACGACCTGCGTCTGCGGGCTTGCCGCGCGGATCGAGCGCGTCGCCTCGATGCCGCCGCCGGGCATGACCAGGTCGACCAGCGCCACGTTCGGCCGATGCTCGGCGCACAGGGCGGTAGCTCCGCCGGCATCCTCGGCTTCGCCGACGATCGAAAGGTCCGCATGCGTTTCGAGAAACGCGCGGATACCCTGGCGGACCAGCACATGGTCGTCGGCGATGACGATGCGGATTGGAGTATTCATCGGCTCGAAATCTCTGCTGCAAGGAAATCCACGACGACGCGCGAACCGCGGCCGGCCATCGCATCGAACTCGAAGCGGCCACCGGGAAGCGCGTAGGCGCGTTCGCGCATGTTGCGCAGACCCATGCCCGCGCTCGGTTCGTCCGGTGCGCCACGGCCATTGTCGCCGATCGACAGGCGCACGCGTTCCGCCTCGCGGCGGAGAGCCAGTTCCACGCGGGTCGCGCCACTGTGGCGCAGCACGTTCGAGAGCGCCTCGTCGACGATGCGCAGCAGCGATTCCTCCAGCGGCGCCGGCAGCGGCGGCATGTCGTCGAGATCGAACGCGAGCGTCATGCCGCTGGTGTGCGACCACTCGTTCGCGCGCGTGCGCACACGCTCGGCGAACGGCAGTTCGGCGTCGGACGCACGCATCTCGTCGAGAATCTGCGCCAGTTCCTGCTGGATCTGCTGGGTCAGCCGCTGGGCCGGTTCGAGGCGCTCCGCGCCGGGTGCGTCGGCGAGCACCCGGCGGGCGGTGGCGAGTTGCAGGTTCAGTGCGAAGGCCTTCTGCTTCACGGTGTCGTGCAGATCGCGTGCGAGGCGCTGGCGCTCGGCCAACGTCGCCAGCTGCGCGCGCGAGCGCAGCAGGCCGCGCAGGTCGAGTGCCATGCGGTCGAGCAGCGACGACAGGCTGCCAAGCTCATCGCGCGAACGGTCGTCGATGCGATCGGAAAAATCGCCGCGGCTCCACGCGGTTGCCGCGCGAGCGATCCGGTTCAGGCGGCGCGTGACCCAGGCTGCGAGGAAGATCGACGAGGCGATGCCGAAAACGATCAGGAACGCGAGCACGGTCGGCGACTCGAAAATGGAATCAAGCGGCAACCGGTGCCACGGCGGCGGCACGCGCAGTTCGATGAACAGCAGGCCAAGCAGTTCGCCGGACGCCGTGCGCAACGGCGCGAGCGTGCGCCGTACCTTGAACGGCGACTCGCTGCCGGCCAGCGCGACCGCACTCACTCCCGATGCCGCCCTCACGCGCTCGCCTTCCGTTGCGCTCGGCAGTTCGGCCGTCCAGTGGCCATCGCCGCTCGAATGCGCCAGCTCGTGCAGGTCGGGCGCAAGGATCGCCGCAGCGAGCGGCGCGTCGGCCAGTTCGAGCAGCACGTAGGATTCGTCCGGCGTCAGTCCGCCGCGAGGCTGCTGCAGGCGCAGCACCCACGCATCCAGCCACATGTCCAGCGCGGCGGCGTCTTCGCCGTTCGCTCCGCGCAAGTGCGGCCACTGCGCGACGAGGTCGGCAGCGCCGTCCTCGGCTGCGCGGTCGAGGCTGCCGGCGCCAATGCCGTTCATGAAGCGATGGAACTCGTGGATCAGGATCGCCGACTCGACCACGACGAGAGTCGGCAGTGACAGCAGCACGTAGAACAGCGCGAGCTTGGAAACCAGTCCGCGCAGTTGCGGGCGAAGTTGCGCCATCGTGCGCGCCGCGCTACTTCGCGGCGGGGATCGTGAACGGCGCCGACACCGGGCAGCCGGTGCGCATGCGTCCGCCACAGGCGCGCAAGCCGAGATCCTTGTCGAGGCACACGCGCACTTCCACCAGATCGCCCTGACTGCAATGCAGGCTCATCATGTTGTCGGCCAATCCGGGGTTTGCGCGCTTCAGCGCGCTGCGCAGGTCGTCAGCGCCCATCTGCAAATCCTGCGCGGGGGCCTTCAGTTCTTCCGGCACGCGCAGTGCGGCGAACGCGCGATCGGCGGTCTGGAAGTAGTGCTGCGGATCGAGCCCGGTGCAGGCGCCATGCGCGAACCATTCGTGGTTGATCAGGCGCTTGCTCGGCATGAACGGCAAGGTCGCGGAGATCGTGCCGCGGTCGGGCCGGTCGCTGCTGATGCAGCGCTGCGGACCGCCGCCGTTCTCGTACTGCGGCCACAGGCCGTGCAGCACGAAACCGTAGCCCTTGCGGCCGCATTGTTCTTCTTCGTCCGGATGCGTCTGGCAGTACGTTGGCGACCATGACAGCGCCATCACGTAATAGTCGTACTTGCCGACCGTCGCATTGTCTTGCTGACGTGCCTTCTTCGACGAGCCTTGATGTCTGGCCAGCGCGGCGTCGGCGAAACACAGGGCGAACAGGCCGGTGAGGAGCAGGGCGATGCGGAGGCGCGGCATGGCGGAGCGATCCCTTTCGCGCGGCATTCGCGCCCGCGCAAACTAGCAGATTCCCGCCCGCGAGGGCGCCCGCGGGTGCTGCCGTTCGGCGCGAACGCGATATGATGCGCGCCCCGTTTTCCACTGCCGCCGGTTTCCCATGCCCAAACGCATCGCCGCCCGTCGCTCGCCGATCCATGGCAATGGCGTCTTCGCCCTGGTCGACATCCCGAAGGGAACCGAGCTGATCGAATACCGCGGCAAGCTCCTGACCCACGCGCAGGCTGATCGCCTGTACGCGGACACCAGCGACACCGGCCATACGTTCCTGTTCACGCTGAACGACAAGTACGTGCTCGACGCCAACAGCGAAGGCAACATCGCGCGCTGGATCAACTACAGCTGCAAGCCGAACTGCCGCGCGCTGCTCGAAGAAGACCCCGGTGGCGACCGCCGCAAGGATCGTGTGCTGATCGAATCGCTGCGCGCGCTGCGCGCCGGCGAGGAGCTCACCTACGACTATGGCATCGTTCTGGAGGAGCGCCTCACGCCGCGCCTGAAGGCGATATGGGCCTGCCACTGCGGCGCACCGAAATGCCTCGGCACGATGCTCAAGCCCAAGCGCAAGCCACCTGCCGCGAGTGCCGCCAAGAAGGTCGCGAAAAGCGCGAAGAAGACCGCGCGCAAGGCATAGGTCCGGTACGGCAGCGGCAGCACGTTGAAGCATGTCGCCATCGCAACGTAGGATGCGGGCTCGCCCCTCGAGTGCTGCCAACCCGTGAGCCGTCCAAGGATCCTCGCCGTGATCGGCGTTTCCGATGAAGAATCCGCGCATCTGCGTCTGCTGATGCGCAAAGGCATCGCCGGTCTCGACCACGAATGGCGCCTCGGCGACGAAGAGGGTGCCGACCTGCTGATCGTCGACCCCCACTCGTTCGCCGGCCAGATGGCGCGCGCGCGCGCCCAGACCACCGGGGTGCGCTTTGCGGTCTTTTCCGACAGCACAGTCGACGATGCGGACCTGATCCTGTCGCGGCCCTTGCGCACGGCCAACCTGCGCGACGTGTTGAACCGCGCGGCCAGCGCCCAGGCGGCGCCTGCGATTGGTGCGAACACCAATGATTTCTACACGCGCGACCTCGGCGACGAGGGCGGACAGGCTGCCGCTTCGGTGGCCGGCGAAATCGCCGCGCGCGGCCTCGACGATTTGCTCCGACCGCGTCCGGTCGAGTTGCGCGCGCCGACCATGCCGCTGCCCGAAGCCGGGCTTGGTCATGCCGTCGCGCCACCGCGCATGCCGGTGGATGCGGCGCGCGCCCGCGCACGCACGACCAGCGACGGCCTGCTCGCCGACACCACGCCGCACGATATCCGCGCCTATCTGGATCGGGATCTGCTGCGCATGCCCGCTCGCTTCACGCTGCCCGGTGTCGCGCCACTGGTGCTGGACCCGAAGAACAAGGTGGCGCACATCAGCTCCGGGCAAGCCGCGCTCGAAGCTTACTGTCGAGCGCGTTGGCGCATGTGCGATTGGGAATCGCTGACCAGCGCGGAATTGTCCGCACTGCGCACGAACGTGCCAGCGCAACCGTATTCGCGCCTCATCTGGTTGCATGTGCTGTTGCATTCGGGCGGCCAGCTTGCGCGGCATCTGGATCCTGGCGGCACGTACCGGCTCGTCCAGTGGGTCGAAATCGACCGCGATCTCGGCCGCTATTTCCGTGTTGCAACGGCATTGCTGCAGCCGCTGCGCCTGCATGAGATCGCCGCCGCGAGCGGCGCGCCGATGGCAGACGTGTTCGACGTCGTCAATGCCTACGACGCGATCGGGCTGATCGAATGGCAGCCACGGGCGCGCCGCGACGACGGCCAGCCGGCACCGTCGTCATTGCTGCGCAAATTTCGCAATCCGTTCGGGAAATCCTGACGCGCAGCGTCAGGTCGCGCTGGCCAGCTTCAGGCCGACGATACCGGCGACGATCAATGCGACGCTGACGAGGCGCCACGGATTGGCCGGCTCGCCGAGCAGCACGATGCCGAGGATCACGGTGCCGACCGCGCCGACGCCGACCCACACCGCGTAGGCGGTACCGACCGGCAACGTCTTCATCGCCACGCCGAGCAGACCGAGGCTGATCATCATTGCCGCTACCGTACCGACGCTTGGCCACAGCCGGCTGAAACCTTCCGTGTATTTGAGGCCGATCGCCCAGCCAATTTCGAACAGGCCGGCGAGTACGAGGATGAGCCAGTTCATGGCGTTGCTCCGCAATGCGGGGCCGTCCCCGGAGTATCGTCGAGCGGCGGGGTCGTCCCCGCTTCGGTGTGTGGTCGACTTCTTCTTCGCCTGGCGAACTCTACTTGGATCACCTTGGCCCTGAAAGGCGGGGCAGGTCACTTCGGCACGAGGTGGACAACGGCTTCCACGATGTCGCCTTTCGGTTCGCAAACCATTTCGTAGCGCCTACCCGCTTCAAATTCATGTTGAAGAGAAACCCAGTCGTCCCACGACATGGCATGAGGGCACTGATAGGCGACCGAGTGTTTCCCGGAGGATATATAAACGTGGGTTCGTGGCGTTTTGAATCGATACTCATCCACGCGCCAAATGCCATCCGACTCTCCAAAGGGCCTTCCTGCGGCGTCTCGCAGTGAGAGCGAAGCCGTATTTGGCGACGACGTGACTGAAACTGGAATGACGGCCGCGCAGCCGGACAGCGTGGCCAGCGTAAGGATTAGGAGCGAGCGCATAAGTTGACTCCTGAATTAAGCCGCGCTGCAAAGCGGTTTCGGCTTGAATGAATTGCTGGGCCTCATTGTCATTAACTCATGCGTTACTGACGAGAAGATCGGAAGTGATTGAGGTCATCACTGTTGAACAGTTGAACTGTTGAAGCCCCTTTCATTGCCCCTTCTTTGGTTCGCCGTCAAGAAATTGCAGCGCGACGGCATTGAACAGCGCGGGTGCCTGCACCGGGGCGAAGTGACTGACATTGGGCAATCTCCTGCCTGGGACCCGTCTACACAAAATCTATGACACGCCCTTCGCCGAGGCCGACCTGCGCAGCCAGCGTCTGCAACGCGCCGGCGGTATCGGCCTGATCACCGCCACCGCACTGAGCGCCTCGGTCGGCGCGTTCGACCGCTTCCCGTCGGGGCGCCACTTCGCCAGCTCGCTCGGCCTCACCCCGCGCGAGCATTCCAGCGGCAAGGTCCGACGTCTCGGCCGCGTGACCAAGCGCGGCGATGTCTACCTGCGCATGCTGCTCATCCACGGCGCCCGTGCCGTGCTGCGCAGCGCCAAGCTCGCGCAGAAGAACCAGCAACCGCTCGACCGCCTCCGCGCCTGGGCGCTGGCCCTGTCCGAA
>JAEWGO010000011.1 GCA_023388255.1 Pseudomonadota bacterium
CTGGTCACCATGGGCCTGTTCGTGGGGATGCTGTTCCTCGGCTTCATCTACGTCTGGAAGAAGGGAGCTCTCGAATGGGAGTGATCCAAACCATCGACCGCCTGATGACCAACCCGATGCCCGAGGCACGGGTCGAGGACATCCTGCGGCCCGAGGGCGACAACCCGCTGCTGGAAAAGGGTTACGTCACCACCAGTGTCGATGCCCTGGTCAACTGGGCGCGCACCGGCTCGATGTGGCCGATGACGTTCGGCCTGGCCTGCTGCGCTGTCGAAATGATGCACGCCGGCGCCGCGCGCCTGGACCTGGACCGCTACGGCGTGGTGTTCCGCCCGTCGCCGCGCCAGTCGGACGTGATGATCGTCGCCGGCACCCTGGTCAACAAGATGGCCCCGGCGCTGCGCAAGGTCTACGACCAGATGCCCGACCCGAAGTGGGTGATCTCGATGGGCAGCTGCGCCAACGGCGGCGGCTACTACCATTACTCGTATTCGGTGGTGCGCGGCTGCGACCGCATCGTGCCGGTGGACATCTACGTGCCGGGTTGCCCGCCGACGGCGGAAGCGCTGATCCACGGCATCCTGCAGTTGCAGAAGAAGATCCGCCGCACCAACACGATCGCGCGCTGAGATCAAGAGAGCGGCGCTTTCCCGACACCTTGAATGGCATCGGCAGCGGCGAACTAGGTGAGGCGGGATGCCGAACGCAGGCCGCTACAGGGACGTATGCGAATTTGAGCAGTGATTAGAGCGATGACTGAAGCCAAATCACAATTCGTGCAGAAACTCGAAGCGAAGCTCGGCCAGAAGCTGGCGCGCCTCGACGAGTCGCGAGGCGAAACCACGATCGAGGTGCTGCCGGAAAACTGGCTGGCCGTCGCGAGCGTGCTGCGCGATGACGCGGACCTGCATTTCGAGCTGGCGATGGACCTGTGCGGCGTCGACTATCTCTCCTACGGCCTGACCGAGTGGGATACGACCGACGTTTCATCCACGGGCTTTTCGCGCGGGGTCGAGGGAAATGCCGGGCCAGGGCGCTTCGGTTGGGCGCAGCGTCCTCTCCATCCCGACATTCCGCATCGCTTCGGCGTCGTCGTGCACTTGCTGTCGGTCAAACACAACCGCCGCCTGCGCCTGCGCGCTCATTGCGCCGACGACGACCTGCCGGGGCTGCCGTCGCTGATCGGTATCTGGCCGGCGGTGGACTGGTTCGAGCGCGAGGCGTTCGATCTCTACGGCATCGTGTTCGAAGGTCATCCCGATCTGCGTCGTATCCTCACCGACTACGGTTTCGTCGGCCATCCGTTCCGCAAGGATTTCCCGCTGATCGGCAACGTCGAAGTGCGTTACGACCCCGAAAAGAAGCGCGTCGTATACGAGCCGGTCACCTCGGTCGAGCCGCGCGTGCTGGTGCCGCGCACGATCCGCGACGACTCGCGCTACGAACAGGCGGATGCCGAGCGCAAGATCGGAGGCGCCAAGTAATGCAGGAAATCAAGAACTACACGATGAACTTCGGCCCGCAGCATCCGGCTGCGCACGGCGTGCTGCGCCTGGTGCTGGAGATGGACGGCGAGACTATCGTGCGCGCCGATCCGCATATCGGCCTGCTGCATCGAGCGACCGAGAAGCTGGCGGAGTCCAAGCCGTTCAACCAGTCGATCGGCTACATGGATCGGCTCGACTACGTCTCGATGATGTGCAACGAGCACGCCTACGTGCGTGCGATCGAGAACCTGCTCGGCGTCGAGGTGCCCGAGCGTGCGCAGTGGATCCGCACGATGTTCGACGAGATCACGCGCATCCTGAACCACCTGATGTGGCTCGGCTCGAACGGTCTCGATCTCGGCGCGATGGCGGTGTTCCTGTATGCGTTCCGCGAGCGCGAAGAGCTGATGGACTGCTACGAGGCGGTCTCTGGCGCGCGCATGCACGCGACCTATTACCGCCCTGGCGGCGTCTACCGCGACCTGCCGGAGAAGATGCCGACCTACAACGAATCGAAGTGGCACAAGGGCAAGGACCTCGAACGCCTGAACGAGTGGCGGGGCGGTTCGATGCTCGATTTCCTCGATGCGTTCACGGCCGATTTCCCTCGCCGCGTCGACGAATACGAAACGCTGTTGACCGGCAACCGCATCTGGAAACAGCGCACTGTCGATATCGGCATCATTCCGCCCGAGCAGGCGCTCGCATGGGGCATGTCCGGCCCGATGTTGCGCGGTTCCGGCATCGAGTGGGATCTGCGCAAGAAGCAGCCGTATGCGAAGTATGCCGAGGTCGATTTTGACATCCCGGTCGGCGTGAAGGGCGATTGCTACGATCGTTACCTCGTGCGCGTCGAGGAGATGCGCCAGTCCAATCGCATCATCAAGCAGTGTGTCGACTGGCTGCGCAAGAACCCCGGTCCGGTGATGGTGCGCAATTTCAAGGTGGCGCCGCCTTCGCGTGTCGAGATGAAAGACGACATGGAAGCGCTGATCCATCACTTCAAACTGTTCACCGAAGGCTATTGCGTGCCGGCCGGCGAGAGTTACGCCGCGGTCGAGGCGCCGAAGGGCGAGTTCGGCATCTACCTGGTGTCGGACGGAGCCAACAAGCCGTTCCGCCTGCATTGCCGCGCGCCGAGCTTCGCGCACCTGTCGTCGATGGATGCGATCGTGCGCGGCCACATGCTGCCCGACGTCGTCGCGATGATCGGTACCTATGACGTCGTGTTTGGTGAGGTGGATCGATGAAGGCGACCGGTACATACGAAGAGGTCAGGGACGTCGATCCGCAGGTTGCGCTCAACGCGCACACGCGCGATCACATCGACCACTGGGTTGCGAAGTTCCCGCCGGACCGCAAGCGTTCGGCGCTGATCCAGGGGCTGTGGGCCGCTCAGGAACAGAATGGCGGCCACCTGACCGACGAATTGATCACCGCGGTTACCCGATATCTCGGCCTGCCGCAGGTGTGGGGTTACGAGGTCGCGACGTTCTACTCGATGTTCGAGACCACGCCGGTCGCGCGCAACAATGTGGCGATCTGCACGAACATCTCGTGCTGGCTCAACGGCGCCGAGGACATCGTGCGCCATTGCGAGGAGAAGTACGGCATCAAGCTGGGCGAGAGCAGCGCGGACGGACGCATCTACCTCAAGAAGGAAGAGGAGTGTCTGGCTGCATGCTGCGGCGCGCCGATGATGGTCGTGAACGGGCACTATCACGAGAAGCTGACGATCCAGAAGGTCGACCAGATTCTCGACGAGTTGAAGTAGGTTTTTGCGAAACCGCAAGAAACAAGACGCCGTCAAGGCAAACATCAGGCATTCGCGGAACACGTTATGGCTTTTGGTCCAGCACCGCAGGAACACCAGGTCGTCTACACGACGCTGCATTTCGAGCAGCCGTGGACGCTGGACAACTATCTGAAGGTCGACGGCTACAAGGCGTGGAAGAAGATCCTCGCCGAGAAGCCCGATCCGGCCACGATCGTCGACGAGCTGAAAAAGAGCGGCTTGCGCGGACGCGGCGGCGCCGGCTTCCCGACCGGGCTGAAGTGGTCGTTCATGCCGAAAGGCACGATGCAGAAATACATCCTGTGCAACTCGGATGAGTCTGAGCCCGGTACCTGCAAGGATCGCGACATCCTGCGTTTCAATCCGCACGCGGTCGTCGAAGGACTCGCGATCGCCTGCTATGCGACCGGTTCGACCGTCGCCTACAACTACCTGCGCGGCGAATTCCATCATGAGCCGTTCGAGCACATCGAGCAGGCGCTGAAGGATGCGTACGCGGCGGGTCTGCTCGGCAGAAACATCCAGGGCTCGGGCATCGACGTTGATATCCACAATGCGCTCGGCGCGGGTGCATACATCTGTGGCGAAGAAACCGCGCTGATGGAATCACTCGAAGGCAAGAAGGGCCAGCCGCGCTTCAAGCCGCCGTTTCCGGCCAATTTCGGCCTGTATGGCAAACCGACCACGATCAACAACACCGAGACCTATGCGTCGGTGCCGGCGATCCTGACCAAGGGCGCCGACTGGTTCCTCAATCTCGGCAAGCCCAACAATGGTGGCCCGAAGATCTTCTCGGTGTCCGGCCACGTCAACAAGCCGGGCAACTACGAGATCCGTCTCGGCACCTCGTTCAAGGACCTGCTCGAGATGGCTGGCGGCGTGCGCAACGGCCATCAGCTGAAGGCCGTGATCCCGGGTGGTTCGTCGATGCCGGTGCTGCCCGCGGCGACAATGATGGAACTGACGATGGATTACGACGCGATCCAGAAGGCCGGTTCCGGCCTTGGTTCGGGCGCGGTCATCGTGATGGACGAGACCACCTGCATGGTGCGCGCCTGCCGCCGCATCAGCCAGTTCTATTTCAAGGAAAGTTGTGGCCAATGCACGCCGTGTCGCGAGGGCACCGGCTGGATGTACCGCATGCTGACGCGCATCGTCGACGGCAAGGCCGAACTCGGCGACCTCGACACGCTCAAGGCTGCTGCCGGCCAGATCGAAGGCCACACCATCTGCGCGTTCGGCGAAGCCGCAGCGTGGCCGGTGCAAGGCTTCCTGCGTCACTACTGGCACGAGTTCGAATATTTCGTCAAGAACGGCCATTCGATCGTCGACAAGAAGCTGGGAGTTGCCGCATGAGTGCGCAGCCTGCCGCCCCTGGTGTGCCACCGGACCACGTCACGATCGAGATAGACGGCCAGTCGATGGTCGTGCCGAAGAACTCGATGATCATTGCTGCCGCCGACAAGGCCGGCATCGCGATTCCGCGTTTCTGCTACCACGAGAAGCTGCCGATCGCTGCGAACTGCCGCATGTGCATGGTCGAGGTCGAGATGGGTGGCCGGCCGATGCCGAAGCCGCAGCCGGCTTGCGCGACGCCGGTCGCCGACGGCATGAAGATCCAGACGCAGTCGCAGCGCGCGTTGTCCGCACAGCGCAACGTGATGGAGTTCCTGCTGATCAATCATCCGCTCGACTGCCCGATCTGTGACCAGGGCGGCGAGTGCGAGCTGCAGGATCTGTCCATGGGCTATGGCCGTTCGGTCAGCCGTTTCGTCGAGAAGAAGCGCGTGATCGCCGACGAGGACCTCGGCCCGCTGGTCGAGACCGAGATGACGCGTTGCATCCAGTGCACGCGCTGCGTGCGCGTGATGGCCGATGTCGCCGGCACCTATGAGCTTGGCGGCATGGAGCGCGGCGAACGCCTGCAGATCGGCACCTACGTTGGCAAACCGCTGATGAGCGAACTGTCCGGCAATGTCATCGACGTATGCCCGGTGGGCGCGTTGACGAACAAGCCGTTCCGCTTCAAGGCGCGCGCTTGGGAATTGATCGCACGCGAATCGATCGGTTACCACGATGCGCTCGGCTCGAACCTGTGGCTGCACACGCGCCGCGGGGAAGTGCTGCGCGCGGTGCCGCGCGACAACGAGGCGATCAACGAATGCTGGCTGTCCGATCGCGACCGTTATTCGAATGACGGCCTGCGCGCGGCGGATCGCGCGACAAAGCCGATGATCCGCAAGAACGGCGAATTGGTCGAGACGAGCTGGGCCGAAGCGCTCGCTTTCGTCGCCGATCACCTGCGCGAGGCGCGCGGCGACGTCGGAGCACTGGTCGCGCCGCTGACCTCGAACGAGGAAGGGCATTTGCTCGCGCAGCTGTTGCACGGCCTCGGCAGCGGTCATGTCGACCATCGCCTGCGTACGCTGGATTTTGCGGATGCCCCGGCCGCGATGCCGTTCGAGATGCCGGTCGCCGAAATCGAGAAGGCGCAGGCGATCCTGCTCGTCGGCTGCAATCCGCGCCACGAGATTCCTTTGCTCAACCATCGCATCCGCAAGGCCGTGAAGGGCGGTGCGAAGGTGCATGCGATCAATCCGGTCGACTTCGAATTCAACTTCGAGCTCGCCGGCAAGACCATTGCCGCACCCAATGCCATGGTCGATGCGCTGTTCGCGCTGGCGACGGCCGCGAACGACTCGGGGCAACAGCCGGAATCCTCGGCGCTGGCGCAGGCGATCGCGGGACTGAAGATCGACGCGGCGACGCAGGCGTTGTTCAAGCAGCTCGCCGAATCGGACGCGTCGCTCGTGATCTTCGGCGAATCGGCCGTGCAGCATCCCGCCGCGTCGTGGCTGCGTGCCGCCGCGCGCTTCATCGCCAAGGCGACGAACTCCGCCTACAACGAGATTCCATCGGGTGCGAATGCGGTCGGCCTCGCCCGCGCCGGCGTCTTGCCGCGCAAGGACGGTCGCGACGCAGCAGCGATGTTGGCGAAGTCGCCGAAGCAGTTGATCGTCTATCACGCCGGTTCACAGGACATGAGCGCTCCGGCCGCGTACGACCATGCGCGCAGCACGGCGGATTTCCACGTTTACGTCGGCGCGTATGCCTGTGCCGGCGTCAAGCGCACTGCGCATGCGGTGTTGCCGATCGGTCTGCCGCCGGAAATCGACGGCAGCTACACGAACCTCGATGGCCGCACGCAGACGCTGGTCGCCGCGGCCAAGCCGCCGGGCGACGCGCGGCCAGGTTGGAAGGTCTTGCGTGCGCTCGGTTCTGCGCTGGCGCTGGACGGATTCGGCTTCACCGAAATCGACGAAGTGCGTGCACAGATGGCTGCAACCGCGGCGACGCCGCCTGCCGCGTCGAGCCAGCTTGCGGCGCGTGCGTCGATCGGCAACGCGTTCTCGCGCATCACGACCACCGCGATTTACCGCACCGACGCGGTGTTGCGTCGCTCGCCGGCGTTGCAGGCGCATCCGCTTTCGCGCGCTGCCTGCGTCACCTTGCATCCGGAGGATGCGCTGGCGCTCGGTCTCGGCCATGGCGCAAGCGCCAAGGTCTCCGGCGTCGAGTTGCCGGTCGAGCTCTCCACGCGCGTACCGCGTGGTGGCGCGTGGATCGAGGCCGGGCATTCCGCGACTTCAAGCCTGCCGCCGTATGGCGCCGCCCTCGACATCGTGAAGGCGTAACGACGACATGAACTGGATCATCGACGCCTATCAGTGGTGTGCCACCACGTTCCCGACGCTGACGATGGCGGTCAGCCTGTTCCTGTTCCCGATGTTGCCGCTGATCATCGCTGTGGCGATGTACGTGTGGTGGGAGCGCAAGGTCATCGGCTGGATGCATGTGCGCCTCGGGCCCAGCAAGATCGGTCCGCTGGGTCTCGCGCAGACCTTCGCCGACGTGTTCAAACTGCTGCTGAAGGAAGTCATCTATCCGGCCAAGGCAAACAGGAAGCTGTTCCTGCTCGCGCCGCTGTGGGCACTCATTCCGGGCTTTGCGGCGTGGGCGGTGCTCCCGTTCGCGAGCCACAAGGCGTGGTCGGACGCGAACGCGGGCCTCTTGTTCCTGCTTGCGATGACCTCCATGGGCGTGTACGGCATCATTCTCGCCGGCTGGGCCTCGAACTCGCGTTACGCGATGCTCGGCGCGATGCGCGCGGCGGCGCAGACGGTGTCGTACGAGATCGCGATGGGCTTCTCGCTGGTCAGCGTGCTGATCCTCGCCGGCAGCCTGAACCTGTCCGACATCGTCAATGCGCAGGCGGGCGGCAAGGGCCTGTTCGACTGGTTCTGGCTGCCATTGCTGCCGATGTTCGTCATCTATTTCGTGTCCGGCGTCGCCGAGACGAACCGCGCGCCGTTCGACGTCGCCGAGGGTGAATCGGAAATCGTTGCCGGCTTCCACGTCGAGTATTCGGGGGCGCCGTTCGCGGTGTTCTTCCTGACCGAATACGCGAACATGATCCTGATATCGTTCCTGGCGCCGATCCTTTTCCTCGGCGGCTGGCTGTCGCCGTTCCCGGCGTCATGGGGTCCGCTCGGCGAACCGGGCTGGTGGTGGCTGTGCGCCAAGGCATTCTTTTTCGCGACCGCGTTCATCTGGTTCCGCGCAACGTTTCCGCGTTACCGCTACGACCAGATCATGCGGCTCGGCTGGAAGGTCTTCATTCCGATCACGATCGTGTGGGTGTTCGTGGCGGCTTGCATGAAGTATTTCGGCTGGGTCACGGCGGGCGCCTGAGGCATATCGGCAATGAATCGAGTCGCGACTTATTTCAAGAGTCTCCTCCTGCTGGAACTGCTTTCCGGCCTGTGGCTTACGCTCAAGTACCTGTGGCGCCCGAAATACACGGTGCGCTATCCGATGGAACATATTCCGAAGTCGAATCGCTTCCGCGGCCTGCATGCGCTGCGCCGCTATCCGAACGGCGAGGAGCGCTGCATCGCGTGCAAGCTGTGCGAGGCGGTGTGCCCGGCGCTGGCGATCACGATCGACTCCGCGCCGCGCGAGGACGGCACGCGCCGCACGACGCGCTACGACATCGACCTGTTCAAGTGCATCTACTGCGGGTTCTGCGAGGAAAGCTGTCCGGTCGATTCGATCGTCGAAACCAGCATCCACGAATACCACTTCGAGAAGCGCGGCGAGAACATCGTGACCAAGTCGCAATTGCTGGCGATTGGCGATCGTTTCGAGCAGCAGATCGCCGCCGATCGCGCTCAGGATGCGGCGTTCCGATGATGAATACACGACCTGAAGTTCCGTCGGCGCGGGTGATCGCATGACTTTCCAACTGATCTGTTTCTACGTCTTCGCCGCGATCACCGTCGGCGCGGCGCTGGCCGTGATCTCCATGCGCAGCCCGGTGCATGCCGCGCTCTGCCTCGTGCTGACGTTCTTTTCGACCGCCTGCACCTGGCTGCTCGCAGACGCGGAATTCCTTGCGATCGTGCTCGTGCTGGTATACGTCGGCGCGGTCATGGTGCTGTTCCTGTTCGTCGTGATGATGCTCGATCTCGACCTCGATCCCATGCGCGAAGGCTTCATCCGAGCGCTGCCGGTCGGTCTGGTGGTGGCCGTCGTCATGCTGATTGAAATGCTGGCGCTGATCGGCGTGCGCTCGATGCAGATCGCGCCACCGGCCAATCCCGCGGCTGCTGCGGGGTTGTCGAACACGGAATGGCTCGCGACGGCGTTGTTCAGCCAGTTCCTGCTGCCGTTCGAGATCGCCGCGCTGATCCTGACGGTCGCCATCGTCGCCGCGATACCGTTGGCCCTGCGTCATCGCGCGGGCACGAAAACGCAGAATCCCGCGCGTCAGGTGCGCGTCGATCCACGCGATCGCATCCGCGTGGTGAAGATGGCTGCCGAAACGCCCGTTGCCGCGAAGCCGGAGTCGCCCACGCCATGATCACGCTCGCCCACTACCTGACCCTTGGCGCGATCCTGTTCTGCATCGCGGTCGCCGGCATCTTCATCAACCGCAAGAACGTCATCACGTTGCTGATGTGCATCGAGTTGATGCTCCTCGCGGTCAACACGAATTTCGTGGCGTTCTCGCGCTACCTCGGCGACCCGTCCGGACAGGTGTTCGTGTTCTTCATCCTCACCGTCGCCGCGGCCGAGGCGGCGATCGGCCTGGCGATCCTGATCGTGCTGTTCCGCAACCGCGCCACGATCAACGTCGCAGAAATCGACAGTTTGAAGGGCTAAACGATGGTTCTCTCGAAAACCCTTCTTCTCGTCATCGTGCTCGCACCGCTGTTTGGTGCGGCCATCGCCGGCCTGTTCCGCAACCGGATTCCGCGCGCGGCCGCTGCCGGCATCACGATCGCCGGTGTGGCCTTGTCCTGCGCCCTGTCGTTCCTTGTGCTCTACCAGCTGGTCTGGGGCGGCGCGGGCACGTTCAACCAGAATCTCTATACCTGGTTCCAGGTCGGTGCGTTCGGTGCGCACGTAGGTTTCATGGTCGATCGCCTGACCGCGATGATGATGGTCGTGGTGACCTTCGTTTCGCTGATGGTGCACGTCTACACGATCGGCTACATGGCCGACGACGACGGTTTTTCGCGCTTCTTCAGCTACATCGCGCTGTTCACGTTTTCGATGTTGATGCTGGTGATGAGCAACAATTTCCTGCAGCTGTTCTTCGGCTGGGAAGCGGTCGGTCTCGTTTCGTACCTGTTGATCGGTTTCTGGTTCAAGCGCCCAAGCGCGATTTTTGCGAACCTGAAGGCGTTCCTCGTCAATCGCGTCGGCGATTTCGGCTTCATCCTCGGCATCGCCGGCGTGCTGTTCTGGTTCGGTTCGCTCGACTATGCGCAGGTATTCATCGCCGCGCTTGATCCGGGCATGGCAACGAAAACCTACGAGGTTTTCGCCGGCCACCCGTGGTCGATCGCGACGATCGTCTGCATCTGCCTGTTCGTCGGTGCGATGGGCAAGTCGGCGCAGGTACCGCTGCACGTGTGGCTGCCGGACTCGATGGAAGGCCCGACGCCGATCTCCGCGCTGATCCACGCGGCGACGATGGTGACCGCCGGCATCTTCATGGTCGCACGCATGTCGCCGCTGTTCGAGCTTTCCGAAACCGCGCTGTCGTTCGTGCTGGTCATCGGCGCGACCACCGCGTTGTTCACCGGCCTGATCGGCATCGTGCAGAACGACATCAAGCGCGTGGTCGCATATTCGACCTTGTCGCAGCTCGGCTATATGACGGTAGCGCTCGGCGTGTCCGCGTATGCTGGTGGCGTCTATCACCTGATGACGCATGCGTTCTTCAAGGCGCTGCTGTTCCTCGGCGCCGGCTCGGTCATCGTCGCGATGCACCACGAGCAGGACATGCGCCACATGGGCGGCCTGAAGAAATACATGCCGATCACCTGGATCACGATGTGGCTCGGCTCGCTTGCGCTGGCGGGTGCGCCGGGCTTCGCCGGTTTCTTTTCGAAGGACGCGATCATCGAGGCGGTCGGCGAATCGCATCGCTGGGGTTCGGGTTACGCGTATTTCTGCGTCTATGCGGGCGTATTCGTCACGGCGCTGTACAGCTTCCGCCTGCTTTACAAGACGTTCCACGGCAAGGAGCGCTTCGTCGTCGACGCGCACCACGGCCATGGGCACGACGACCATGGTCATCATGAACCAGGGCATCTGGCGCACGCGCCGCACGAGTCGCCGTGGGTCATCACCTTGCCGCTCGTGCTGCTGGCGATCCCGTCTGTGCTGGTCGGCTGGTTCACAGTCGGGCCGATGGTGTTTGGCGGCTGGTTCGGCGGTGCGATCCGCGTCAAGGAAGCCAACGACGTGCTCGGCGAACTCGGCCATGAGTTCCACGGTCCGCTCGCGATGGTGCTGCACAGCTTCGTGCCGTCGTCGCCGTTCTGGCCGGCGCTGGCCGGTTTCGCGGTCGCGACCTGGATCTGGCTGTTCAACCCGGGCGTCACCGCGCGTTTCAAGAGCGCGCTGCGCCCGATCTACACCGTGCTCGTCAACAAGTACTGGGTAGACGAACTCTACCAAGCCGTGTTCGCCCGTGGCGGCGTCGCGCTCGGTCGCGGTCTGTGGAGGGGCGGCGACGCCGGCCTGATCGATGGCGTCCTCGTCAACGGCTCCGCGGCCGTGGTGACCCGCACGTCCGCGACGGTACGCTGGCTGCAATCGGGCTACCTCTACCACTACGCCTTCGCGATGATTCTCGGCCTGATCGCGCTGCTCGGCGGCGTGTGGTGGGTCGTCAAACACGCGGCGCTTTGATCGACTCAGGACCGAACCCGACCATGCCCGTTTCGCATCTTCTCAGTCTCCTGATCTGGCTGCCGATTGTCGGCGCCGTCGTCGTGCTCGCCGCCGGGCGACAGCCGAACGCGGCACGCTGGCTGTCGCTGGCCGTCGCGCTGGCGACCTTCGTGCTGTCGATCCCGCTCTGGACCGGCTACCAGCCGGCCGGCCCCGCCATACAGTTCGCCGAAAGCCACGAGTGGATCGCCGCGCTGAAGGCGAACTACGCGCTCGGCGTCGACGGCATATCGATTGCCTTGATCGTGCTGACCGCGTTCACCAGCGTGCTCGTGATCATCGGCTCATGGGGACCGATCGAGAAGCGCGTGTCGCAGTACATGGCGGCGATGCTCGCGCTCGAAGGCCTGCTGATCGGCGTGTTCGCGACCACCGACGCGCTGCTGTTCTACGTGTTTTTCGAAGCGATGCTGATCCCGATGTTCATCATCATCGGTATCTGGGGCGGCCCGCGCCGCGTCTACGCCACGCTGAAGTTTTTCATCTACACGTTCCTCGGCTCGATCTTCATGCTGATCGCGCTGATCTACCTGCACATGAAGACCGGCGAGTTCTCGCTGGCCGCGTTCGCGCACGCAGGACTCAGCACGAAGGAGCAGGCGTGGCTGTTCTTCGCCTTCCTCGCCGGCTTCGCGATCAAGGTGCCGATGTGGCCGGTGCATACCTGGCTACCGGACGCGCACGTCGAGGCACCGACCGGCGGCTCGGTCATCCTGGCCGCGATCATGCTGAAGGTGGGCGGTTACGGTTTCATCCGCTTCTCGCTGCCGATCGCGCCGGACGCGTCGCAGGAATATGCCTGGGTGGTGATCGCGATGTCGCTGATCGCGATCGTCTACATCGGCTATGTCGCGCTGGTGCAGGAAGACATGAAGAAGCTGATCGCGTATTCGTCGATCGCCCACATGGGTTTCGTGACGCTCGGCATCTTCATCGCGCTGGCGCTGGTGCGCACGCACGGCAACCCGCTCGGCGCGCGCCTGGCGGTGCAGGGCGCGATGGTGCAGATGATCTCGCACGGTTTCGTTTCCGGCGCGATGTTCTCGTGCATCGGCGTCATGTACGACCGCTTGCACACGCGCATGATCAAGGACTACGGCGGCGTCGCCAACTCGATGCCATGGTTCGCGGCGTTCATGGTGCTGTTCGCGATGGCCAACTGCGGCCTGCCCGGCACCAGCGGTTTCGTCGGCGAATTCATGGTGATCCTGGCCGCGTTCCAGGACAGCCCGCTGATCGCACTCGTCGCCGCGTTCACGCTGATCATCGGCGCCGCATACACCTTGTGGCTGGTCAAGCGCGTGATCTTCGGCGAAGTCGGCAACGACAAGGTCGAGAAGATGAAAGACCTCGATGCGCGCGAATGGATCGTGCTCGGCGCGTTCGCGGTGGCGGTACTTGCTGTCGGCGTGTATCCCAAGCCGCTGACCGACCTGATGGAACCCGCGGTGCTGCAGCTCGTGCAGCAGCTCGGCCTGGCGAAGGCGTGAGTCACACGACATGATCGAATTCAGCTTCAATCCCAACGATCTCCTCGTCGTGCTTCCCGAGCTGGTATTGCTCGGCGCGACGTGTCTCATCCTGCTCGTCGACCTGTTCCTGAAACCGACTCAGCGCAATGTCACGCATTGGCTGTCGCTGCTGGCGCTGGTTCTTGCTGGCGCGCTGGTCTGGCGCGATGCGCCGGCAACGGGGCAGGGCATTTCGGCGTTCAATGGCATGTTCCTGCGCGACGGCGTGGCGACCGTGCTGAAGCTGTTCGTTTTGTTGACGACCGGCCTCGTGATGATCTACAGCCGCGACTACCTGCGCGACCGCAAGCTGTTCATCGGCGAGTTCTACCTGCTGCTGCTGTTTGCGACGATCGGCATGATGCTGCTGGTTTCGGCCGGCAGCCTCGTGACGGTCTATCTCGGACTGGAATTGCTGACGCTGAGCTCGTACGCGCTGGTCGCGCTCAATCGGGATTCCTCGGTTTCCTCGGAAGCCGCTATCAAGTATTTCGTGCTTGGCGCGCTGGCTTCGGGACTATTGCTGTACGGCATGTCGATGATCTATGGCGCGACCGGCACATTGGATCTCGCCAAGATCCACGCGGTCGCCGATTTCTCGGCGGGCAGCCCGCATCGCGTGCTGCTCGCGTTCGGTCTCGTGTTCCTCGTGGTCGGCGCGGCGTTCAAGCTCGGCGCCGCACCGTTCCACATGTGGCTGCCGGACGTCTACCAGGGCGCGCCAACCGGCGTCACCTTGTTCGTCGGTTCGGCCTCCAAGCTCGCCGCATTCGGCATGACGTATCGCCTGCTCGAAGGCGCAATGGGTGGAATGCACGAGCATTGGACCTTGATGCTGAGCGTGCTCGCGGTGCTTTCGCTGGCGATCGGCAACGTATTCGCGATCGCGCAGACGAACCTCAAGCGCATGCTCGCGTACTCGACGATCTCGCACATCGGCTTCCTGCTGCTCGGCTTCGTCAATGGCACGCCGACCGGTTTTGCCGCCGCGATGTTCTACATGATCAGCTATGCGCTGATGGCCGCGGTCGCATTCGGCATGATCATGCTGCTCGCGCGCGTCGGCTTCGAGGCCGAGGAGATCGACGACTTCAAGGGCCTCAACCAACGCAATCCGTGGTATGCCGGTGTCATGGCGATCGCGATGTTCTCGCTTGCCGGCGTGCCGCCGCTGTTCGGCTTCTTCGCAAAACTCATGGTGCTGAAGGCGGTCATCGACGCCGGCCAGCTCTGGCTCGCGATCGTCGCGATCGTGTTCGCGATCGTCGGCATCTACTACTACCTGCGCGTGGTCAAGGTCATGTACTTCGATGCACCGCAGGACGACACGCCGCTGTTGCTGCCGGGTGACCGCTCGTTCCGTTGGGCATTGTCCATCAACGGGCTTGCCTTGCTGGTACTCGGTCTCACGTGGGGCCCGCTGCTGGATCTGTGCAATCGCGCGTTCAGCGTGCAGTAGCATGTCGGCAGCGCGTGCCTCGATGCGCGCGGTCACGTCGGATGTGTTGAAGAAAGTGTGCGAAAAAGTCTGTTTGCATCTTGCGGGGAATCGACACTCCCGTTAGACTGCGCAGCTCGGTGCGGGGTGGAGCAGTCTGGCAGCTCGTCGGGCTCATAACCCGAAGGTCGCAGGTTCAAATCCTGCCCCCGCTACCATCGAGGTCTAGGGAAAAAGGCCGCTCTATAGCGGCCTTTTTTCTGAATCTTGAAACGGCGGCCATGGATGGACCGCTAGAGCTGCCGCGATCAGGGACGAACGCATGAGGTAAGGCGCAGGACGCGCCGGCTGCCCTCGGGCAGCTCGCCGATGTTGGATGCGACACAACGGCGAACTACGGAATGGGCCTCGTGCCCATTTTTTGTTTCCGGATTTTGCTTTTCGGAAAGTGCCCGCACTTTGGGCGGCGCTTCGCCCTTGGCGATCGGGACGATTGCAGAGGTAATCACTGTCCATGGAACTCAACGAACTTCTGGCACCTGCCATCGCCGATCTCGGACTCGAGCTCGTCGGCATCGAATTCAGCACGAGCGCGGGCGGCAGCCTGCTGCGCGTATACATCGACGAGCCGGAGCGCGGCATCACGATCGATGACTGCGAACGGGCCAGCCGCGAGATTTCCGCGCTGCTCGACGTCAACGATCCGGTCGCCGGCCGCTATACGCTGGAAGTGTCGTCGCCGGGGTTGGAGCGGCCGCTGTTCACGCTGGAGCATTTCGCGCGCTTCCTCGGTGAGCAGGCCAAGATCACGGTGAATCTGCCGCTCGACGGCCGCCGCCGCTTCCAGGGGGCGATCCGTTCCGTCGACGGCGAACGCATCACGATCGATCAGGACGGCACGCCGGTGGAAATCGCGCATGCGAACATCGCCAAGGCGCGCCTGGTGCCGGACTATGCGGCGTTGGGTCTCGCGCCGGCGAAGCCCGAGCCGAAGGGGCTGGAGCTGCCGGCGCGGCGCAGGAAAAAGAGTTAGCGGGACCGAAACGAAGTGCATGTACGAGATCCACGTGTCCAAGCGGACGCTGGATCGAGGAACCGGATCATTGGAGTCATTCCGGCCGCCCCGGCGGTTGTGAAGGAGCTGGATATGAGTAAAGACTTGCTGCTGGTCGTCGATGCGGTCGCCAACGAGAAAGGCGTGTCGAGGGGCGTTATTTTCGAGGCGATGGAAGCCGCGCTCGCGTCCGCCGCGAAGAAGCGGTACGCCGAGGAGGATGTGTCGGTACGTGTCTCGATCGACCGCGATACCGGCGACTATGAAACGTTCCGACGCTGGGAAGTGGTGCCGGATGACGTCGTCATGGAATCACCGGATCGCATGATCCGATTGATGGATGCGATGGATGAGGCTCCCGGCACCGATGTCGGCGGTTTCGTCGAGCAGTCGATCGAAAATCCGGATTTCGGCCGCATCTCGGCGCAGGCGGCCAAACAGGTCATCGTGCAGCGCGTGCGCGAAGCCGAGCGGGCGCTGGTCGTGGATGCATACAAGGATCGCGTCGGCGAGCTGATCACCGGCATCGTCAAGCGCGTCGAACGCGGCAGCGTGTTCCTCGATCTCGGCGGCAACGCTGAAGCTTTCGTGCCGCGTGACCGCGCGATTCCGCGCGAAGCGGTGCGCGCCGGCGATCGCCTGCGCGGCTATCTGTATGAAGTGCGTTCGGAACCGCGCGGGCCGCAGCTGTTCGTCTCGCGTACCGCACCGGAACTGATGATGGAATTGTTCAAGCTCGAAGTGCCGGAAGTCGGCCAGGGCCTGGTCGAGATCAAGGCCTGCGCGCGCGATCCGGGCGACCGTGCCAAGATCGCCGTGCTCGCGCATGACCATCGCACCGATCCGATCGGCGCCTGCATCGGCATGCGCGGTTCGCGTGTGCAGGCGGTGTCGAACGAATTGAACGGCGAGCGCATCGACATCGTGCTGTGGAACGACAGCGCGGCGCAGTTCGTCATCAACGCGATGGCGCCGGCAGAAGTGCAGTCGATCATCGTCGACGAGGAAAAGCACTCGATGGATATCGCAGTCGCCGAGGACAAACTGTCCCAGGCGATCGGTCGTGGCGGCCAGAATGTGCGTCTTGCGAGCAAGCTGTCGGGTTGGCAGCTCAACGTGATGACCGCCGACCAGGTGCGGCAGAAGAGCGAAGCCGAGCAGGAAGCTGCGCGCGAACTGTTCATCGGCAAGCTCGAAGTAGACGCCGAAATCGCGCAGATCCTCGTGCAGGAAGGCTTCTCGACGGTCGAGGAAATCGCCTACGTTCCGACTGCGGAGCTGCTCGGCATCGAGGGCTTCGACGAGGACATCGTCGAGGAGCTGCGTGCGCGTGCGCGCGATGCGCTGCTTACCGATGCGTTGGCAGTGGAAGAGGGCATTGACGAGAACCAGCCAGCGCAGGATCTGCTGGCCGTCGAAGGCATGGATGAGAGCCTTGCCTACGAACTGGCCTCGCACGGGATCATCACGCGCGAGAACCTCGCCGACCTTGCCACCGACGAGTTCATGGAACTCGGACTGGAAGGCATCGACGAGGATCGTGCTTCGAATCTGATCATGGCGGCACGCGAAACCGCGACCTCATAACACGAGGTCGCATTCCCCGCATTGCGGGGCGGCGGCAACCGCGCGTGGCGCGGACCGCCGTGAAATGTTGAAGGCAGCACGACCGCTGGTGCGCAGGGTCGCGGAAGGACGCACAAGCGTCGCAGGGCCGAGGAGTACCAAATCGATGTCGGACGTCACGATCAAACAATTGGCCAAGGTCCTCGGTACGCCGATCGACAAGTTGCTTGCCCAGCTCGGCGAGGCGGGCATGAAATTTTCCGATCCGGAACAGGTCATCAGCAGCACCGAGAAGGTGAAGCTGCTGGGGTTCCTGCGCCGTACACACGGCAAGAAGGAGGAGGCGCCGGTCGAGGCCACGTCTTCGCCGCGCCAGATCACGTTGAAGCGACGCACGGTCAGCGAAATCACCGTCGTTCCCGGCCAGCGCGGCGCCACCGCGAAGACCGTCAATGTCGAGGTGCGCCAGAAGCGCACCTACGTCAAGCGCAGCGCGATGGAAGAAGAGGCGCAGGCGCAGGTCGATCCGGAACGCGAGGACGCGATCCGCAAGCTCGGCGAATCGCAGCTCAAGCGCGAGGCCGAGGAACAGACGCGCGTGGAGGCCGAGCGCCGTCGTCAGGAAGAAGAAGCCAAGCAGCGTGCCGCCGATGAGGCGCGCCGCGCCGCCGCGGAAGAGGAAAGGCGCAAGAGCGCCGAGGAAGCCGCTGCGCCGGCGGAGCCGAGCGCCGAGGCGGGCGCGAAGGAGGCCACGCCGGCTGCTCCGGCCGCTCCGGTGCGCGAGGCCGATCGTGCTGCGCGCCCCGAACGTGCCCGTGAAGCGGCGCCAGTCGACAATGCCGCGCACCGCGCCAAGCCCAAGCACGGTTCGCATCGCATGCGCGATGAGGGCGGTGGCGGCGATGCCGGCGCGCCACGTTATTTCGGTAACGAACTGCATCTGTCGCAGGAAGGCGCCGCCCGCCGTACCGGTCGCAAGCGGCCCAAGCCCCGCATCGTCGAACAATCGCGTTCGGGCTCGTCGCACGCGTTCTCGCGTCCGATGGCGCCCGTGGTGCGCGAGATTTCGGTGGGCGAATCGATCACAGTTGCCGACCTCGCGCAGAAACTCGCGATCAAGGGCGCCGACATCGTCAAGACGTTGTTCAAGATGGGAGTAATGGTGACGATCAATCAGGCGATCGACCACGATACCGCGGTGCTGGTTGCCGAAGAGCTGGGTCACAAGGTCGTCGCGGCCGAGGACACCAGCGCCGAGAACACGTTGCTCTCGCAGCAGATCGAGGGCGAGCGGGCCACGCGTCCGCCGGTGGTCACGATCATGGGGCATGTCGACCATGGCAAGACGTCCTTGCTCGACTACATCCGTCGCACCAAGGTCGCTTCGGGTGAAGCCGGCGGCATCACCCAGCATATCGGTGCGTATCACGTCGACACGCCGAAGGGTGTCATCACCTTCCTCGACACGCCTGGCCATGCCGCGTTCTCGTCGATGCGCGCACGCGGCGCGCAGTCGACCGACATTGTCGTGCTGGTCGTCGCTGCCGACGACGGCGTGATGCCGCAGACGATCGAGGCGATCCAGCATGCGCGTGCCGCCAAGGTGCCGCTGATCGTCGCGATGAACAAGATGGACAAGCCGGAAGCCAACCCGGACAACCTCAAGCAGGGCCTCGTCCAGCACGAGGTCGTGCCGGAAGAATGGGGCGGCGACGTGCAGTTCGTGCCGGTGTCGGCGAAGACCGGCGAAGGTGTGGACAACCTGCTCGATGCGATTTCGGTGCAGGCCGAGGTCATGGACCTCAAGGCCGTGCCGGACGGTCGCGCCAGCGGTGCGGTGATCGAATCCAGCCTCGACAAGGGGCGCGGACCGGTAGCGAGCGTGCTGGTTCAGCAAGGTTTGCTGAAGAAGGGCGACTTCCTCGTTTGCGGCATCGAGTATGGCCGCGTGCGCGCGCTGTTCGACGAGGCGGGCAAGCAGGTCGAGTCGGCCGGTCCGTCGATTCCGGTGCAGGTGCTTGGCCTTTCCGGCGTGCCGCAGGCGGGTGACGATTTCGTCGTCGTCGCCGACGAGCGCCTGGCCAAGGACGTAGCGCAGCAGCGCCAGCACAAGCGTCGCGAGACGCGCCTGGTCAAGCAGGCCGGCAACCGTATGGAAGACATCCTGGCGCAGATGGGCCAGGGCGAAGGCCAGCTTTCGCTGAACCTCGTCGTCAAGGCGGACGTGCAGGGTTCGGCCGAGGCGTTGCGCGAATCGCTGACCGCGATCACGACGGATGCGATCAAGGTCAACGTGATTGCTTCCGGCGTCGGCGGCATCACCGAATCCGATGCCACGCTGGCCGCCGCGTCGAAGGCTGTCATCATTGGCTTCAACGTGCGTGCGGACGCATCGGCACGACGCATCATCGATTCGAACAACCTCGACCTGCGCTACTTCTCGATCATTTACGACGTGATCGACCAGGTGAAGCAGGTCGCGACCGGACTGCTCGGCATGGAAGTACGCGAGGAGATCATCGGCACGGCGCAAGTGCGCGATGTGTTCCGCTCGTCGAAGTTCGGTGCGGTGGCCGGCTGCATGGTCATCGAGGGCATGGTCAAGCGCCACAAGCCGATCCGCGTGTTGCGCGACAACACGGTTATCTTCCAGGGCGAGCTCGAATCGCTGCGCCGCTTCAAGGAGAACGTCGAGGAAGTGCGCAACGGCATGGAGTGCGGCATTGGCGTCAAGCAGTACAACGACGTCAAGGCTGGCGACCAGATCGAGTGCTTCGAGCGCATCGAAGTGGCGCGTACGTTGTAGGAACGGGGTTCGGGATTGGGGATTTGCTGAAGCAGCATTGTTCCTGATCCCGGATCGTCGCTGCCGCCTTCTCACGAATCTCCAATTTCAAATTCCGAATTTTTCGCCATGCCCGCCAAGTCCTTCACCCGCTCCGACCGTGTTTCCGCCGAGCTTCGCCGCGAGATCGCGCTGCTCGTGCACGCGGCCGTGCGCGAGCATGCATTGCCGTCGGTCAGCGTGTCGGAGGTTGAAGTCACCAAGGATCTCGATTCGGCGACGATCTATGTCACGGCCCTGCTCGGCGAGACCGCGAAGGAAGCGGTCTCGGGTTTGAACGATCTGGCGAAGGAGTTCCGCCGCGAGCTTTCGCGCACGATGAAGCTCCGCCGCGTGCCGGAGCTGCGCTTCCGCTACGACGATTCGGTCGACAAGGGCGAGCGAATCGAATCCCTGCTGCGCGGCGACGGTCGCGACTGAAATCGCGAATAGTGACACCGTCGACAGCTCGGCCGCCTCGCTGCGCCGCGCCGAGAGCGTGCATCGCTATTTGGCCGAACGCGACAAGACGAAGCCGCGCGCGTTCCAAGTGCGTGGCTTCGGCGAGAGGCAGCCGCTCGCGCCGAATGTGCATGCCGACGGAAGCGACGATCCCGATGGCCGGCAAAAGAACCGCCGCGTCGAAATCGTGCTTCGCGCCGCCGCCTCGTGAACAATGGAAGGAGCCCGCCATGGCCTTGATGAACTGCCCCGAATGCGTGCGAGAAGTGTCCGACAAAGCGCCCGTCTGTCCCGGCTGCGGATATCCAATCGCCGCGCTGGCGCACGGCGATCACGCGATCCATGGCGGCAACGCCGCCGACATCGCCAGGACTGGCGGCAAGGTCGCGACGACATGGTTGCTGGCGGGGCAGGTGCACTGGATCGTGCGCGGACTGGTCGCGATCGCGATGATCGTCGGGCTTTTCCTGTTTCTCGCATACAGCGGCGGGCGGCACTGAGCGGCCCGCACGGTAAAATGCGCGGGCAATGTCGCATGTCTGCCGATCGAAACCTGTGCGGAAAAAACAACGCGGTCCGAAGCCGAGCATCGCCTGGCGCGACGTGCGCGGCATTCTGCTGCTCGACAAGCCGCAAGGTCTGAGTTCCAACGCGGCGTTGCAGAGCGCGCGCCAGCTGTTCGCCGCCGAGAAGGGCGGCCATACCGGCAGCCTCGACCCGCTCGCGACCGGTCTGCTGCCGATCTGTTTCGGCGAGGCGACCAAGATCGCCGGCCTGCTGCTCGGTTCGCGCAAGGCCTATGCGGCCGAGGCACGGCTCGGCGCGACGACCACGACTGACGACGCCGATGGCGAGGTCGTTCTGGAGCGTCCGGTGCCGGAGCTGGACGACGCTGCCATCCGCGCCGTGCTGGCGTCGTTGACCGGGCAGATCACGCAGGTTCCGCCGATCTATTCGGCGCTCAAGCAGGCCGGCGAGCCGCTGTACCGGCGCGCGCGCCGCGGCGAGGACGTGGTGGCGCCGCCGCGCGAGGTCGAGGTGTTCCGCTATGAACTGCTCGGGCGTGATGGCGGATATCTGCGGCTGCATGTGGAATGCGGTTCCGGCACCTATGTGCGCAGCCTCGTTCGCGACCTCGGTGAGGCACTCGGTTGCGGCGCCCACCTGACCGCGCTGCGTCGACTCTGGGTCGAGCCTTTCGTCGAGCCGCGCATGCATACGCTGGAAGACCTGGCGAGGGTTGTCGAGTCCGCTGGTCCGGCCGCGCTCGACGCCTTGCTGCTGCCTTTGGAGCGGGGCCTGGCTGGATATCCGCAGGTGCGATTCGACGCCGACCAGGTGGTGCGCCTGCGCCAGGGGCAGCTCATCGAGTGGTCCGGGCCGTCCGGATCGTGCGTGGTTCTGGATGCGGATGGCCATGCGGTGGCGCTTGCCGAGATCGGCGGCGGTCGTCTGCGTCCAGTGCGGGGATTCAGCAGCGGCAAGGCCCTTGCGGACGGCTGAGTGCCGTGGAGGCCAAGGCTTGTTCAGCGTGGACGAGCCGGCGATGGTTGGGTTCCAGTCACCCTCGGGGTCCCGAAACCGGTTACAATAAGCGGCTTTTTGAAGCACCTCCCTTAACGCGGATCGCGCTTTCGACAGGCCGAACCGCGCCGTACGTTCCAGCAAAAGGTATCCATCATGTCGCTTTCCGTTGAACAGACCTCCAAGATCATCACCGACTTCGGTCGCGTTGCGAACGACACCGGCTCGCCGGAAGTCCAGGTTGCGTTGCTGTCCGCGCGCATCGAACACCTGTCCAAGCATTTTGCCGATCACGGCAAGGACCATCATTCCCGCCGCGGCCTGCTGAAGATGGTCAACCAGCGCCGCAGCCTGCTGGCCTACCTGAAGAAGAAGGACAGCGAGCGCTACAAGACGCTCATTGAGCGTCTGGGACTTCGCAGGTAATTTTTCCGTTCGCCCATGAACGCGGCACCATGAGCCGCTTCATGGGCGGACTCGCTTCACGCTGCATGCAATTCCAGACCAGCCATCCTTGGCTGCACTTTTCAAATGAAGCAACAAAAGCGCGATCCATGGGGAGCGCGCTTTTTCAGACAGGACAACCAACGTGGCGAAAGTAACCAAGTCATTCCAGTACGGTAATCACACGGTGACGCTGGAGACGGGCGAAGTCGCCCGCCAGGCGTCCGGCGCCGTTCTCGCCAGCATGGGCGGCACGGTCGTGCTGGTCACGGCAGTCGCCGCGGCAAAGGCGAAGGAAGGGCAGGATTTCTTCCCGCTCACCGTCGACTATGTCGAGAAGTTCTACTCCGCCGGCCGCATCCCGGGCGGTTTCTTCAAGCGCGAAGGTCGTCCGACCGAGAAGGAAACGCTCACCTCGCGCCTCATCGATCGTCCGGTGCGTCCGCTGTTCCCGGAGGAATACAAGAACGAAGTGCAGGTCATCGCGCAGGTCGTTTCGCTGGATCCGGAAATCGACGGCGACATCGTTGCGATGATCGGTGCCTCGGCCGCGCTGAGCCTCGCCGGCATCCCGTTCAAGGGCCCGATCGGCGCTGCGCGCGTCGGCTACGTGAACGGCCAGTATCTGCTGAACCCGACCGCGACCGAACTGAAGACCTCCGACCTCGACCTCGTCGTTGCCGGCACCTCGAACGCCGTGCTGATGGTCGAATCCGAGGCCAAGCTGCTCAGCGAGGAAGTGATGCTCGGTGCCGTGACGTTCGGCCACAAGCAGTTGCAGCACGTCATCAACGCGATCAACGAGCTGACCGTCGAAGCCGGCACCAAGCCCTCGTCGTGGACCGCGCCGGAGAAGAACGCTGCCGCGATCGCCGCGCTCAAGGAAGCGGTCGGCAACCAGCTCGTCGGCGCGTTCCAGATCCGCGACAAGCTGCAGCGCCGCGACGCGATTTCCGCGATCAAGCAGGACGTGCTGAAGGGCCTCGCCGGTCGCATCGAAGCCGAAGGCTGGAGCGCGGCGGAACTGTCCAAGGAGTTCGGCGAACTCGAATACCACACGTTGCGCGACAGTGTTCTGGCGACCAAGGTGCGCATCGACGGACGTCAGCTCGACGACGTGCGCCCGATCACGGTGCGCGTCGGCGTGTTGCCGCGTACGCATGGCTCGGCGCTTTTCACGCGCGGCGAGACGCAGGCGCTGGTCGTCGTCACGCTGGGCACCGCGCGCGATGCGCAGATCATCGACGCGCCGGAAGGCGAGTCGAAGGATCCGTTCCTGTTCCACTACAACTTCCCGCCGTTCTCGGTCGGTGAGGCCGGTCGCTTCGGTGCGCCGAAGCGCCGCGAGATCGGCCACGGCCGCCTCGCCAAGCGCGGCGTGCAGGCGGTCAAGCCGACGATGGAAGCGTTCCCGTATGTCGTGCGCGTGGTCTCCGAGATCACCGAGTCGAACGGCTCTTCGTCGATGGCGTCGGTATGCGGTTCGTCTCTGGCCATGATGGACGCGGGCGTGCCGCTGAAGTCGCCGGTTGCCGGCATCGCGATGGGCCTGGTCAAGGAGGGCGAGAACTTCGTCGTGTTGTCCGACATCCTTGGCGACGAGGATCACCTCGGCGACATGGACTTCAAGGTGGCCGGTTCTGCCGATGGCATCAGCGCGCTGCAAATGGACATCAAGATCGACGGCATCACCGAGGAGATCATGAAGGTCGCGCTGGCGCAGGCCCAGAAGGGCCGTCTGCACATCCTCGGCGAAATGGGCAAGGTCATTACCGCTTCGCGCACCGAGATGAGCGAGTACGCGCCGCGCCTGATCACCATGAAGATCCATCCGGACAAGATCCGCGAAGTCATCGGCAAGGGCGGCACCACGATCCGCTCGATCACCGAGGAAACCGGTGCGACGATCGACATCGGCGACGACGGCACCGTCGTCATCGCCTCGGTCAACCGCGAAGCGGGCGATGCGGCGAAGAAGCGCATCGAGCAGATCGTCTCGGACGTCGAGCCGGGCCGCATCTACGAGGGCAAGGTCGCCAAGCTGATGGACTTCGGCGCATTCGTCACGATCATGCCGGGCAAGGACGGTCTGGTGCACGTGTCGCAGATCTCCAACGAGCGCGTCGAGAAGGTCTCCGACAAGCTAAAGGAAGGCGATATCGTCAAGGTCAAGGTGCTCGAAGTCGACAAGCAGGGCCGCATCCGCCTGTCGATGAAGGCGGTCGATGAGGAAACCGGCGCGGCCTGATCCAGGCGGGTGTCGAAGGGCGTCGCCTCGCGCGTCGCCCTTGCGGTTTCAAAGACGACGGCGGGCCTTGTGCCCGCCGTTGTCGTTTTCGTCATTCGCGCGCATTCCCCGCCATCACGCCGAGGCGCACGATGCGCTGCAGCGTCTCGCCGTTGCGCACGATCGTCAACGTCACCGATCGACCCGCGCGGGCTTTCAGCAGGGTCTGGAAACCCGCGCGATCGGCAATCGGCTTGCCATCGCACTTCAACACGATATCGCCGGCCATCAGGTTCGCGCGCGACGCGGGCGTGCCGTTGATGACCGAACCGAGCGCGACGCCGCCGTCGGCGCCGAGCGTCGCGCGTTCCTCGCTGCCGAGATCGCGGAAGGTCGCGCCGAACGGTAACTGGAAGTGCACGTAGTAGGTCGCGATCCAGTCGCGCGTGGGTGCATCAGCCGTGGGTGCGTAGAGCAGGACGCGGTCCGCGCCGACGGCTTGGCCTTGCCGGATCGCCTCGTCGCGTATCGATTGCGCATCGCCGCGCGTGTCCGGAAAGTAGCCGGTACCGATATGCACATAGCCGCGCGCAGTCTGGCGGCCATGGTCGCCGGCTTGCGTCTTTCCCGGTTCGAGCTCCGGACTGGCTGGCGCCGGAGCCGCGCGCATCTGGGCGATGGTGGCAGGGTCGCGCCCGGTTTCGGCTTCGTAGCGGCTGCCGGGAACGACCGGGGCCGTCGATGGCGTTTCTCCGGGGCCACCGCGCGGTGCGGTCGCGCACCCGGCGAGAACGAGCAGGAAGGCGAGGGCGGCAAGTCGGCGGATCATCGGCGGAACCTCCAGGGCAGTCGGCGGATCGGTCGATCATAGCCGTCACGATGTTATGCAATCGCCAACGCAGGCTTTGCTAGCATGCGCGCTTTCCTCGGGTGGGGGCCCGCGTGCCGATTCTGCGCATCTACTGCCGCGTCATCGCGTTGCTGGCGCCGGAAAGGAAGTTGGCGATCGTGCTGGTGCTCGCCAACCTTGCACTGGCCGGCGTGTACTTCCTCGAGCCCTGGCTGTTCGGCCGCGTCGTCGATGCGCTCGCCGCGAAGGGGCACGGCGATGCCTGGCGCTTCATCGGCTGGTGGGCCGGCATCGGCTTTGCCGGCGTCGCTGCGAGCGTATTGGTATCGCTGCACGCGGACCGGCTCGCGCATCGACGCCGGCTCGCCGTGATCGCACAGTTCTTCGAGCATTCGATCGGCCTGCCGCTGTCGTTTCACGGTCGCCACCACACCGGCCGCCTGCTGCGCATCATGCATTCGGGCAGCAGCAACCTGTTCCAGTTGTGGCTCGGCTTCTTCCGCGACCACCTGGCGACTGCACTGTCGATCATCGTGATGGTGCCGCTGGCGCTGCACATGAACTGGAAGCTCGCGGTGCTGATGATTGTGCTGATGGTCAGCTTCGCTGTGTTCAACGCGATCGCGATGCGAAAGACGCACGCGGCGCAGGGCGAGGTCGAGCAGTTGCACCATCAGATATCCGAGCGTGTCGGCGACGTGTTCGGCAACGTCATGGTCGTGCAGAGCTTCTCGCGCATCTCGGCCGAGGTCGGCGCGATCAACAGCATGGTGAGGAAAGTGCTGACCGCGCAGTATCCGGTGCTGCGCGGTTGGGCGTGGCTGGCAGTCGCCAACCGGGCCGCCAGCACGCTCACGATCGTCGCGATCTTCGCGCTCGGCACCACGCTCAACGGCAAGGGCGAGGTCAGTGTTGGCCAAATCGTCAGCTTCGTCGGCTTCGCGATGATGCTGATCGGGCGCATGGAACAATTCGCCGGATTCATTTCCGGACTGTTCTTCCAGACCCATTCGCTCGGTGATTTCTTCGCCGTGCTCGACACGCCCGGCGTGTTGCAGGAGCAACCCGGTGCACCGAACCTGCCGGCCGACGTGCGTGGCGAAGTGGTGTTCGACAACGTCTCGTTCGGCTACGACGCTTCGCATCCGGCGTTGAAGCACCTGAGTTTCCGCGTTCCGGCCGGAGGCACCGCCGCGATCGTCGGGCCGACCGGCGCCGGCAAGACGACGGCGCTCAGCCTGCTCTATCGCGCCTACGATCCGAGCGAAGGCCGCATCACGATCGACGGCATCGACGTGCGTAGCGTCGGCCTGCATAACCTGCGCGAGCACATCGCGGTTGTGTTCCAGGACCCGGGCCTGTTCTACCGCTCGATCGCCGACAACCTGCGCATCGGCAAACCCGATGCGACCGACGCGGAAATCGAGGCCGCCGCGCAAGCCGCCGAGGCGCACAACTTCGTCGTCGTCAAACCGGAAGGCTACGCGACGCTGGTGGCCGAACGCGGGCGGTCGCTGTCCGGCGGCGAGCGCCAGCGTCTGTCTATCGCGCGCGCGATGCTGAAGGACGCACCGATCCTGATCCTCGACGAAGCGACCAGCGCGCTCGACAACGCGACCGAAGCGCGCATCCAGCGCGCGCTGAACAAGCTCACGCAAAACCGCACCACGTTCGTGATCGCGCATCGCCTGTCGACCGTGCGCAATGCCGACGTCATCCTCGTGCTGAAGGACGGCGAGCTGGTCGAGCAGGGGCGCTACGACGAACTCGTGGCGCTCGGCGGCCTGTTCGCCGAACTCGACGGGCAGGGTCGGTTCGTCGCCGACGCCGAAGATGCCGATGACGCGGAGCGAGCCAACGCTGTGACGGATTGAGGTTCCGCGTGCTTGATCGCGGCTGATGGCGTGGCGCTAGAATGTGGTGGGCTGTCAAACCGCATCGCGACCGCGATGACAAAAACCTGCAGGCGAGGAGATCACGTATGTCGCGCATCGGAGGGTTGGGGATGGCCGTGGTCGTCGCGGTGATGTCGAGCGGCATGGCGGCAACCGCGGCGCCGCCACCCGACAGCACGATCGAAGCCCGCCTGCGCGCGCTGGAGAAGCGCGTTTCCGATCTCGAACAGAAGAACGCCGAGCTTGAGCGCCATGCGCCCCAGGCGCCTGCGTCCGTTCCTGCGCCGGTCGTCGCCCCGCCTGCGCCCGCACCGGTCGCGGTACCGCCGCCCGCGCCGCGCTGGCAGGACCGCAACAACTGGTCGTCGCTGCGCATCGGCATGACCTGGAGCCAGGTCAAGGCACTGCTCGGCGTGCCGGGCAAGGTCAAGGCCGGAGTGTTCGGCGATGTCATGTATTTCCCGGACGACTCCGGCGGCAGTGTCGAGTTCGATCGCGACGGTCGCGTGGCAAAGTGGAGCGAGCGGGCACAATGACGCCGCATCAGAGCCGAGTGACGCACGCAAGGACGGTCGAGAATGTTCGTACGTTGGTCGTGGTCGCTTTGATTGCGCGCGTGGCGTCGTGGTTTCTCTCCTATAAGACGAACGAACTTTCTCCGGCAGGAAGTGAAGCCGCTGTCGAGTGAATTGGCTACCGCGCCTTGATCGATGGCGATTCGTTGACGGCATTCTGGTACGGCGTACTCGCTGCCGAGGTCATTGCGCTGGCCGGATCTTTTTTCTTCCTGTGGCCGGCGCGCTGGCTGCTTCCGTTCGCGATGTTCTTGCCGCTCGTGCTGCTTGCAGTTTCCGGCATCGTCGTGTCGTCGCCGGTCGAGAACGTGGCGAATTCGATCTACCAGATCACCTTCACCTTCGTTGTCGGTATGGCTTTCTTCGCGACTCCCGTCACCGCGCGCTTTGCAGGCGACGCGCGCGCTTCGCTCGTTGCTGATCGGCGCTAGACGCGCCGCACTTCCGTTGGATTCTCGCTGGCCGCACGTGCATCAGTCTGCTGCGTGTGCCGTATCGGCGTGGCATGACTTCCGGCGCATGTACTAGTATCAACTCAACACTATGATCGACACATGCCTACAGGCAAGTGAAGGTCAGGGGCGATGGTCGATACCGAATCCCATCTATGGAAGTTCCACAAGGAGCTGAGTGCCGGCATCGTGTCGCTGGTGCTGCTCGCGGTGCTGGCGCGCGCCAAGAAGCCGATGTACGGCTATCAGATCGCCAAGCAGCTTGAGGAAACCGGCGAGGGCGTCCTCAGTGGCAAGCAGAGCGCGCTGTACCCGGTGTTGCGCAGCCTCGACGCGGCCGGCCTGCTCGCAAGCGAGGTGGAACCGTCGGTGGCCGGCCCGCCGCGGCGCTACTACCGCATCACGCCGCTCGGGCGCCGCGTGCTGGAGGAGTGGCGCTATGCCTGGAGCACGACCCGCGATTTCGTGAATACCGTATTGGAGGAAACGTCCTCATGAGCACGCCTGCACCCCGCACGATCGCCGAATACCTGGACCAGTTGCGCGCGGCCCTGCGCGGTGCCGATCCGGCGCTGCTCCAGGATGCGCTGTATGACGCCGAGGACCATCTGCGTTCCGAACTCGCCGACCATCCGGGCCAAAGCGAAGCAGAAACCTTGGCGAAGATCGCCAACAGCTATGGCGCGCCGTCCGAGGTCGCCGCGATCTACGTCGACACCGAGCAACAGGTCGAGCAGGCCTTGCGCTCGCCACCGCCGCCGCGGCGCAAGAGCGCGCTGGGCCGCTATTTCGGCATCGCCGCCGATCCGCGCGCTTACGCAGCCTTGTTCTACATGCTGTTGTCGCTGGCGACCGGCGTGTTCTACTTCACCTGGGCGGTGACCGGCATCTCGTTGTCGATTGGCTTGTCGATCCTGATCTTCGGCATCGCGTTCACGGTGCTGTTCTTCGGCACGGTGCGCGTACTGGCGCTGGTCGAGGGCCGCCTCATCGAGGTCATGCTCGGTGAACGCATGCCGCGGCGTCCGGTGTATGCGAGCCGCGGCACGACGGTGCGCCAGCGCATCGCGGAAATGTTCACCGATCCGCGCACCTGGTCGACCCTGCTCTACATGCTGCTGATGTTGCCGCTCGGCATCGTCTACTTCACGGTGGCGGTGACCGGCGTATCGGTTTCGCTCGCCCTGATGGCCGCGCCGATTCTGATGATGCTGGCGCAGTACGGCGTGTTCGACGGCGGCTTCTACTGGGATGGCGACGTATTCCTGCCGCCCTTGATCGCACTGCCGCTGGCGTTCGCGCTCGGCGTGTTCCTGCTGTTCGGCATGCTTCATCTGGCGCGCGGTATCGGACGCTGGCAAGGGGCATTGGCCAAGCACCTGCTGGTGAAATCGACGGCTTGAAGCGCAGCGCTTCAGACTCGCGTGCCGATGATCGCGTCGCGCTCATGCAGGTGCCGCAGGATCGCGACGCCCGACGCGCGCAGCACGTCGTCGTCGCGGCCAAGCTCGCGCAACAAGGCATCGATGCAGGCTTGTCCTGTGTCGGCGCGATTTGCCTCAAGGCGTTCCAGCAGCAGCGCGGTCAAAGGATCGATTTCGAGGAAGCGCACGTGGTCGACGCGATCGCGCACGAGCAGGATCAGCACGGGTTGCGGCGCCGGCGCATCCGGGCGGAAGTCGGGGCTGATGTGCTGCACGGGAAAGCGATACGCGAGCACGCGTGCAAGCGGCGATACCAGCGGCACGCCTTCCAGCACGTCGCCGTACGGATCGTGCGGAACCGCGTCGATGTCGTGCTCGTCGAGCGCAAGCGCCAGCTCGCTCCATTCGTAGTGCGCGAGTTCGGGCAGGAACGGCGGATCGCCGCGGCCCGATTCCGCGCGCTGCTGCAGATGCCGGATGAACTCGCGAGCGATCTCGGTGAACAGCGGCGTGTGCGAGCGATGCTCGCGGTAGAAATCGCGCACGAGTCGGCGCCACGCGGTCGTATCGCAAAGACTGCGGATGATCGGGAAGTTCGCCGCGAGCAGGCTTTCGATGTTGTTGAAGAACAGTTCGGTATAGATCGCCATGCGCCGCGCTTCGATGCCGGCCGGCGCGGGCGCGTGCTGCGGATCGCGGATATGCGCGGCGAACGCATCCTGCAGCGCCTGTGTCGGCGTGCGCTCAGGCGCTGCGGACATTGAGATTGAACCTTGCGTGCTCGGACTGGATCGCGCGGATCGTTTCGACTTCGGCGATCAATTCGGCCAGTGGCGGGAAGTTGAAGTCGCGCTCGACCAGGGTCGGCCGCACGCCGAAGTTGCGATAGGCGCGCGCGAGCAGTTGCCAGACCGGGTCGATGACCGGCGCGCCATGCGTGTCGACCAACAAGTCCGGTGCTTCGACATAGTGTCCGGCGATGTGCATGTACGACACGCGTTCACTGGGCAACGCATCGAGGAACGCATTCGCGTCGTAGCCGTGGTTCACGCTGTTGACATGGATGTTGTTGACGTCGAGCAGCAGATCGCAGTCGGCCTCGGCGAGCACTGCGTTGATGAAGTCGATCTCGCGCAGCTGCTGTCCCGGCGCCGCGTAGTACGAGGCATTCTCGACCGCGATGCGCTGGCCGAGGATGTCCTGCGTGTTACGGATGCGGGCGGCGACCCAATGCACGGCTTCCTCGGTGAACGGGATCGGCATCAGGTCGTACAGATGGCCGTCATCGGCGCACCACGACAGATGCTCGGAATAGATCGCGATGCCGTGCGTGTCGAGCAGGTGGCGCACGCGCGCGAGCAGGGTTTCATCGAGTGGAGCAGGGCCGCCCAGCGACAGCGACAGGCCGTGGCAGACGAATGGGTGGCGCTCGGTCAACGCGCGCAGTTGGCGTCCCAGCGAACCACCGACGCCGATCCAGTTCTCCGGCGCGATTTCGAAGAAATCGATCGCTGCATCGGCGCGTTGGCCATCGACGATTGACTGCAGCGGGCCCAACAGGGCCCGCCGCAGACCGAGTCCTGCACCGGACGGCAACGGGTGCGGACTCGCCGGCATCGCGATCAGCCGTTCATGCCGCCGCAGGAGCCTTCCGCACCCTTGCCTTTCATGTCGCCACCGCAGGAGCCTTCCGCGCCTTTGTCTTTCTTGTCGCCGCCACAGGAACCCTCGGCGCCTTTCTTGCCCGCATGGGCCTTGTCCATGATGGCGTGCATGGACGCGAGTTCGTTGGCGTCGAGCGAGCCGTCGTTGTCCTTGTCCCAATGCTTTACCTGGCTTTCGCTGAAGCCGCCGGCCTTGGCTTCCGCCATCGACACCTTGCCGTCGCCGTCCTTGTCGAGCTTGGCGACACCGCACTTGCCTTCGCCGCATTTTCCTTCGGCCGCCGCCGCCAACATGTAACCGGAAGAGAGATCGCCGATCTGGAACGCCGGGCTTGCCGCGGCCAGCTGGCTGAGCGAAATCGATCCGATGAATGCCGCGCCGATGGCGACGCCGAGGGTATTGCCGATCTTGCTGGACATTGGAGTGATCTCCGTGAGTGAGCCGGGTGGATGGCCCGGCGGGGGTTCGCCGGTGGTCCGGCTGTTGTGATGCGAACGGTATGTTGTTTTCGCTGAACGCGTTGTTATGCACTGCGCCGGTAAAGCATGCCTTCTTCTTTGACGCCTGCAATCACAGTGCTTGGGCGCTTGTTGCAGTGCGGCGTCCGACTGCGTCGCAAGAGACCGGGCTGCCGCGCAAAAGCTTGCGCGGCAGCCGTCGTAGTGAAGCCGAAGCAGGGATCCATGCAGAGGGCAGTCGAGGGCCGCGGATCGATCATTCGGCCGGGCGTCCATCTCTGCACATGTTCGGCGGCTCGCCTTCCGTGCGCTACTCAGTTGTGGAAATCGAACGGTGGCGTCATGCCGGTGAAGTCGCCGATGACTTTTGCGTCATATGGGCAGTTGAGCTGGTTGCTGACGTTGCCGGGCATATCGAGCGCACCCTGCGCGAACGCTATATGGAAGGTCGGCGTGACCTCGATGACACGTTCGTTGAGCTGGTCGCTGATCAGCGTATCGCCGTTGTGCAGTCGCACCGCACGCGTCGGCAGCGGGTTTGGATTGCTGCCGGGGTCGGTGTTCGTCGCGTATTGCCAGACGATGGTGTCGACGGAGTCCACTTCGACGATGCGGTTGTTGTTGGAATCGGTGATCAGCGTATCGCCGTTGCGCAGCCGGCTCGCGAACGCGGCACCGCTCAACGTGCCGCCTTCGGTGAATGTGGCGACGATGTTCTTGCCGTTGTCCACCTCGATCACGCGATTGTTGCTTTCGTCGGCGATCAGCACGTGACCGTTGTCGAGAAGCTCGGCGCTGTTCGGATTGCTGAGCTGGTCCGCTCCATCGCCGGGAACGCCGGTGGTGCCGTATTGCCATACGATGTCATGCCGGAAATTGACCACGATGACGCGCTGGTTGCCCTGGTCGGTGATCATCACGAACGGCCCGAAATGGCCGCCGAAGCGCGACAGGAACAGCGCGTGCACCGGAGTGTTCAGTTCGTTCGCGCCGGCACCGGTGACGCCGCCTTGGCCGTATTGCCAGACGATGCGACCGCGATGGTCGACCAGCAGCACGCGGTTGTCGGGGCATCCGTTCACGGCATCCGAGCAACCCGGCAGTGGTGGTGTCGCCGCCGGGATGCCGGTACCGGAGATGAGCGTGAACGAGGCGATGCGCTCGGCATCGTTGACGCCGACGATGCTGTGCGGTCCAGGCTTATCGGAGCCGTCGCCGAACTGCCAGACAACGCCGTGGGTGCGTGGGTCGACCTCGATGACCCGATTGTTGAACTGGTCCGCGATCAGGATGTCGCGATGGCGAGGCGTCGGCCGATCGCCGGAATCATCCGCCCGGGCGATCGCCGGGCAAAGCGCGCAGGTGAGGGCAGCGCCCAGCGCGACGAAGGCATGCTGTGGTGTGCGGAAACGGTTGTGCTGACGCGTGTTCATTGGAAGCCCTCCATACGGGGCTGCGGATACCACGGGAGACGACAAGCGGAAGCCGCGTACGGGTATGGGCCGATCGCGGCGCTGCGTGGCCAGCTCGGAAGCGAAGGACGGAAAGCGGGCATGCGGCTTCCTCCGGGAGCACCGGCGCACGTCGTGTCTGGCGTGTCCGGCAACTCAACCAGACGTGCCAGTGCGCGCAAGCGTCGCGGTCACGGAAGCGGCGCATGCGTGGCGAGCCTGACGGCGGCGCATCGCGGCAGGAATTCGGTGGCAGTGGATGTCGATTGCAGGCGCTGGCGAACAGCGACTTCCGCAGGCAACGAAATGCGATTCAGCCTGCATCGGGGCTCAGCGCCGACATCGACGCGCTGGCGGAGGCCGGAATCGCGCGCTCTCCAGCCAGCGCGCGTGCGTGCGTCAATGCCGCTTTCCAGGCTTCCGGCTCGTGCAACGCCCGGTACAGACGCGCCTGCAGTACGGCGCAATCGAAGCTTTGCTCGGACCAGCGCGCCGCGCGCCCGACCACGACGGCGGCGCGGGGCAGATCGTTGTCGGTGATGAGGGCACTGCCATACGATGTGATCACGGTCGCGACGTCCTCAGGCACGCCGCGCTGCTCGACTTGGTCCAGAACGGCGGCGTAGGCGCGCCAAGCGTCTTCGTGGCGGTGTTCGCTCCAGGCCTGCTCGGCTTCGGACAGCAATGCCAGCAGGCTCGCCCTCGGTACGCCCGGATTGGCGCGTGCCCACTGTCCGAACTGAGACACCTGCTCGCGAGCTTCGGAGAGCTGGCCTGCGGCGCGCAATGCGCGAATGAAGAGCAGCCAGACGTCGGCGCGCGCATCGGCCTGGTCGGTTTGCTGCAACTGTTGCAGGGCGCTGCGTGCTGAAGCGGCCGCCGTGTCGGTGTGTCCGCTGGCGAGATCGAGTGCAGCCTGCTCGTAAGCGACGACACCCAGGACACCGGCCTGTTGTGCGGCCACCGGAGAATTGGCGATCTCGCCGAGCATGGCGCGCGCATCGCCGAGCCGCCCCACCGCCGCGAGCGCGCGCGCATGACGCAGGTCGAAGCTGTTGCGTCCGCGCGGATTGGTGATCAGCGGGCGCTGCGGCAGAAAGGCGTCGGCAACCTTCAACGCTGCGACAGGATCCAGCAGCAGCAGGTTCGTGTCGATCTGCGCCGACACGACCAGTGCGAGGTCGTTGACGATGCCGAAACGGCGTAGCGTGTCGGCCGCACGCTGCAGCGGCGGCAATGCGTCGGCCGGGCGGCCGCGCGCGTTGTCGAGCAACGCCTCATTGTCGTCCACCATGACCAGCGCCAGCGTGTCACCGGCCAGAGTCAGAGCAACACGGGCGCGTGCCAGCGCATCGGCCGATTCGTCAAAGCGATGCAGATCGCGCAGCGCACTGCCCAGTCCGGCATAGCTCTTCCCGAGCACGCCGGGTTCCTTGCGCATCTCGGTCAGCCGGATCGCCTCCTCCAGCAGACGGACTGCATCGGCGCTGCGCGCGTCGCGGACCGCGATGGCGGCGAGTGTGTGCAGGATGCGCGCCCGCAGCACCGGATCGGGTTCGGCCGGAACCTGCGCAAGCAGCGTCTGCAGGCTTGCCTGCGCCGCATCGGCATTGCCGCTGCGAAAGTCGATCTGCGCCAACCGCAGTCGCACGATCGGCGAATCACGCTGCGTTGCAGGTGCCGCCTCGATCAGATGGCGCGCGCTGGCGAAATCGTCGGCGAGCAAGGCCGCTTCGATCCGTTGCACCAGTTCAGTCAAGGACAGTTCGGTCTTTCTGTCGTCTTCGGGCAGTGGCGATTTGCCGAGAAGGACAAGCAGGCGGTCGGCGGCGGCTCGCGCCGTTTCGATCGGGTCGTCGCCTTGTGTTTGCAATTGCTCGCGATGGCCATCCGGCCCGATCAGTTCGAGCCCTATTTGCCATTGTTGGCCTGTGCGCGCGATGGTCTGGATGACGACATAACGCGCTCCCGTGCGTTCGCGGATCGCGATCGAGGGATCGAGGTCGGAGGGCTTCGCCTCGGCGCTCGTGTTGCTGGCGCTCTCGGCGCGGGTCGAGGCGACCACGTTGTCGCTCGGCACGACGGTCTGGCCGCCACGGCGCAGGCGCGAGCCGACCAGATCCATCAGGCCGAGGCGTAGCCAGCCCCATTCCTCGCTGGCATCGACCGCAACCGGCAGCACCGCGATCGCATCGTTCTGCGTTTTTTCCGTCGTTGCGTCGGGGGCTTTCGTTTGAGGTGGGGCTTGTCCATGCCGGAGATAGCCGATCAACGCAGCCGTGAGCAGCGCAAGCGAGACCAGGATAGTGATGCGCAGGAGACGCGGAGCAGGTGAAACCCGGATCGGCGCAACGGGCGCGGCAGATTTCAGTTCCACAGTAGCGTTCGGCAGGATGGCGGGCGAAGGAGCGGGCGCGGGCGCGGGTTGCGGGATGTCAGCGCCGCGCTCCTCCGTCTCGGCTTCCGTCGCCAGCTCGGCGATCCAGCGATAACCGAAACGTGGAATAGTGCGGATCGCATTCTGCTCGCCGCCGGTATCGCCGATCGCGCGGCGCGCCTTCAGCACGGTCTGGCCGAGCAGGGTATCGGTGACGTCGACCTTGCCCCAGACCGCGGCGATGATTTCATCGCGGCCGACCGCGCGGTCGCGATGCTCGATCAGATAGGCGAGGCAGTCGAACACCTTGGGCGACAGCGTCACGAGACCGCCCGCGCCGTGCAGTTCGCGCGCGGACAGGTCGATGCGGTATTCGCCGAAACGGTAGGTGGGGCGGGTCATTCCCGAGAGCGTAACGCGCGGGTCCGGCGCGGTCACGTGCGCGATCGACGGCCTCTGCGCGGGCGGCGGTCCTGAAATACGCGCCGACCGGCATTCCGATCGGCGCAGGACCATCAATTGCCGTCGAAACCGTCCTTGAAGATCAGGTCGGAATTCGTGGCGCCGAGCGTGCCGTCGAGGTTCAGGTTCTGCGCGCGGATCGTCGAGACGCCGGCGCCATCGTCGCCATCCTGCCAGGCGTAGGCGACGAAGCCGGTAGTGCTGACCGCGCCGACCGTGCGGCCGGTGTAGCCGGACGTCTTGACGTCCACGTCCGGCATCGACCAGACGTAGTCGCCGGCGGCATCGACGCGCGCGGCGGTGATCGGCTGATCGGCGGCCGGGATCGCGCCGGTCACCCAGCTGGCGATGAAACCGCCGGGTGCGGGCAGGGCGAGCAGCTGCGAGATCGCATGGGTGCTGTCGGTCGAGTTGACCGGCACCACCAGCACCTTGCCGGTGTCGCCCCAGGCGCGGTTGCCGCTGGCGTCGATGCGCTGCGCCGAGACGCCGTCGAAGGCCTGCTGGTCGGCGACATACGTGTCGTTCCAGACCAGATAAATGTCGCCGCTGGCGGCATCGTAGCTGGCGCTGGTCGCGACGTGGTCCTGCGTCGCGTCGGTGGTGCCGAGCACGCCGTTGGCGCCGAGCAGCGGGTTGCCGTTGGCGTCGAGATGCTGGGCGCGCGGTACGAACATGCCGCCGCTGTAGTCATAGTCCCAGAACACGCCGCCGCCGGAGCCGTCGGCGATGAATGGCGGGTAGTAGCCGGCCTGAAGATTGCCTTGACCGAACACGCGTACGCCGGTGCCTCCGTTCCACATCGGTGCGCCATCGCTGCCAGCGAGCTTCTGCGCGGTCAGGATGCGAGACGAACCGGCCTGGTTGCTCCACGAAACGATCGCATTGCCGTCGCTGCCGGCCCGTACGCCGCCGAGCAGCTTCAAACCCGCCGGCTTGTCGATCAGCACGCCGTCGGCGGCCCACAGCAGGCTTCCCTCCGGATCGAGCTTCTGCGCGCGCACGCCGCTGTCGGCCGACCATGCAACGATGATGTCGCCGTCATCGTCGGTGGTCACGTAGGTGTTGTAGACGGCCTCGGTAGCGGTCGAGACATCGATGCCGCTGGCGCCCCACGCGAGTGTGCCGGCCGGGGTGACTTTACTCACGGCAATGTGTTCGTCGGCAGAGCCGTTTTCACAGCAGTTGTAGGAGAGATAGGCATTGCCTTCGCCATCGACGCCGAGGCCGTAGTCATAGGTGAAGCTGTAGGCGCGGTCGGCGACGACAATGCCGTTGTGCGCCCACAGTTCATTGCCGTTCGCATCGAGGCGCTGCAGATGGACATCGAATCCGTTCGCAAGGTTGTCGAACCAACTCACGTAGAAGCCGCCGTCTGGCGTCGGCACCATCTTCGGTTGCGTATTTCCGCCGGCGATATCGGAAACGACCAGGTTGTTGGTCGGGTCCGTCGACCACTGTGCGTGCGCGGCAAACGAACCGGAAAGGGCCAGCGCCGCAGTGGCAACCGTGACGGAAATACGCGTTTTCTTCAGGCAAGTCATCGCTCGGGTTCTCCTTGGGGGACGTCAGGCGTCGAGCCGCCCATGGCGGGCAATTCGACGATGAAGGAATCGAAATGGCCGGCATGCTGGCCCCACCCGCCAATGCGGCGACCGTCGCCGCTGACCGCGGTCGCTGCGACGAGTGTCCAATCGGTTGGAAGCGCGACGGCACGCTGCTGCAGGAAGCTGTCCAGCGGCAGCAAGCCGGTCGCGGCCGACCATATTGCGGCGACGCGTCGGTTGCCATTGCCTAGACTGCCGGCCAGAACGGTGCCGGCATCGTCGCTGGCGTTGATCTGTGCGCCGTGGGTGTCGTCGCCGATCAGCGCGGCGACACCGCGCCCGGCACTCCAGCGCCAGCCGCCGCTGCTGCCATTGTCGTCGCGCTGGAAGCCGACCAGTACCTCGCAGTCGCGACTCGCTCCCAGCGCCTCGCCGGGCGCGCCGATGGTCGGCGGGTGCGCGCTCGTTGCGCCATCCCAGATCGCCGCGCGACGTGGCGCGCCGGCATGCTCGATCCAGCCATAGACGCAGGCGCCGTCGGCATCGATGCCGCTGGCGCGCGCGCTTGCGCCGGCCTCGACCGGCAACAGATTGGCGGGATGCGGCGGTTGCCACGAAAACGCGGCGCTGCGATTGTCGGCGGTCAGCGTCATGCCGACCACGCGCGGTTCATCGGTGATGCCGGTGGCCATGCCGAGCACGCCGCCACTGGCGCCCGGCAGGGATGGCATGCGGTGCGGGTTGCCGTCGGCGTCCCACCAGGTGGCCACCTCGCGTTGCGCGAGATCGAGCGAGGAACCGGCGAGATAGCGACCGGAGGCGGAAATCGCGCGGGCCGAAACGGCCTCGCGCAGCAATGTGACGTGCCCTGCCTGCCAGCGGAAGCCACCGCTGGCAGCTCCAGTGATGCTGCCCACCGCGACGCTGCCGTCACGCGACAGCGCACTGAGTTGACTGCCCGGCGCATCGAGGCCGATGAAAGCCGGCGCCGCCGAGGCGAGCGGCGACACAACGATCAGGGCGGGCAGCAGGCGACGAAGCATGGCGACAGCCTGCGCTGAACTTCAGTCTGCCGCTTGAACGCAAGGCGATTGAAGCGTGATGCCGCCCTGACATCGCGCTGACATCGGTCTGAATTGCCGCTGCGATCAGCGGTTTACCACGCTTGCTGGAGGTCCCGTTCACCGGCCAGCGCGCGCGCCTGCGTCATCGCGCCTTCAGCCAGCGGTCGGTCGCCGCGCGCAGCGTGGAGCGCGGCGGTAGCGCGCGCGACGCCATAGTCGCGCTCGGCATAGGGCGCGAGCCGGCCGACCAGCGCGCTTGCTTCCTCGAATCGACGCGACGCGGTCAGATAGCGGATATAGGCGATGCCGCAGCGCACCAGTACCGAAGGTGCGCCATTGAGGTCGGCGGCATCCAGTGCCGCGCGGAAGTGGTCTGCGGCCGTGCTTTCTCCGCGCGAGGCAGCGAGTTCCGCCTGCAGCAATTCGAGCAGATAGGGGCGATCGCGATCAGTCGCGGCAGCCGGCTCGGTGCGCAGGATCGCCAGCGCCGAGGCTGCATCGGTGATGCGATGGCTGCGCCGGCTCGCTTCGAGCAGCAACCAGGCCGCATCGGATGTCGAGGTGCCTCCCCAAGCCGGCTGCTTGGCGATGCGTGCGACCAATGTTCGTGCGGCGCCAGCGGCGGCGACCGCATCTCCGCGTTCGAGCAGCAGCGCGCCGCGCAGCACATCGCGTTCGGCTTCGGCGCCACCGTCCGAGTTGGCGGGGATGTCGTCGAGCACGCGACCGGCTTCGTCGAGTTGCCCGACGGCGAGCAGGGCGCGTACCCGACTCGCGGCGATGCGCCCGACCAGAATCGGGTTTTCCAGATGCGCGGCCAGTTCCGACGCCTGTGCACTGCTTTCCAGCGCACCGGTGTGATCGACCAGCGCCAGTTGCGCGCCTGTCTTGCCGAGCAGGCTGGCGGCGAGATTGTCGCGCACACCGAAGCGTTTGAACGTCACGACCGCGCGATCGAATGCGGCTTCCGCTTCGGCGTAGCGGCCGCGATTGCCGTCGATGATGCCGAGATTGGTGTCGACGCCGGCCGCGCCGATGCGATCGCCGGCGCGCTCCAGCTCGATGCGGGCGCGCCCGAGGTCGCCTAGCGCCGCGTCCAGCTGGCCTTGCGCGCCGCTGGCGACACCGCGGCCCATATAGGCGTTGCCGAGCAGCATCGGGTCGGACTGTACCCCGGGTTGTTGCAACGTTTCGATCGCGGAGGCGTAGTCGCGCGTCGCGGCAGCGAAATCACGGTGGCGCACGGCGACGGCGCCGAGTCCCATCTGCGCCTGCGCGCGCACGCCTGCTGTGCGCGAGGGAGCATCCTGCGCCAACGGTGCGAACAGCGCCTCGGCTTCATCGATGCGACCGGCGCGGAACGCGATCTGGCCCATTCGCACGGCAACGTCAGGCGCTTCACGCAGGATGGCGGAGGCATCGTTGACGAGGCGGCGCGCTTCGTCGAGATCGCCGGCGAGCATCGCGGCATCGATGCGTTGCACCAGCTCAGCCTCTGGCGCGACATCGGCAATTGGAGTCGTGGATGCCATGCCGAGGCTGGCGAGGAAGCGTGCGGTGGCCAGCGCCGCGGCATCGAGTGGATTGATGTCTTCGGCTTCGTAAACACTGCCGCCGCTGCCATGATAGACGTCGAGACTGACGTGCCAGCGTTGCGCGGAAAAATGCGCGCGCGGTGCGATGATCCATGCCGCGTGCGTGGCGAGTTCGAGGCGATGCAGTTCGCCGGCATCCGGCGTTTCCTCTGTATCGCCATGTGCGACCAGAGCCAGCGTCTGCGAACTCGGCACCACTGCCAGAGCCGCGTCATTGCGCAGGCGCGCGGCGATGTAGTCCATCGCGCCGAGGCGAATCCAGGCAGCATCATGCGCCTCGCCGGATACTGCGACGGGCAACACCAGCAAGGCGCGCCGGGTACCCGCAGTGTCGACCGGGACTGGTGCCCGCTCGGTGATGTGGTGGCGCATGGTCTGGGTGAGCGCGGCGGCGAGCAAGACGCATGCGGCAATGGCCGCGATGATGATCGTTCTTCGATGCCGCGGTGTCGTCTCGGCAGCGAGGGGAGGCGTTTGCGTTGCCATCGTACTTCCGCCGGCATTGTCCGCAGCGTCCGGCATCGGTAGGGCAGTGCCTGCCACTTCAACGATATCGACCGGTTGCACCCATCGATAGCCGAAGCGGGGGATCGTGCGTATCGCATGTTGTTCGTTGCCGGTGTCGCCGACCGCGCGGCGGGCTCGCAGCAATGTTTGCGCGAGTACGTCGTCGCTGACGTCGGCGCGGCCCCAGACCGCTGCGATCAGCTCATCGCGACCAACCGCGCGATCGCGGTGTTCGATCAGGTAGGCGAGGCAGTCGAACACCTTCGCCGACAGCGGCATCAGCGCGCCATTGTGGTGAAGCTCGCGCGTGAGGCGGTCGATGTGATAAGCGCCGAAGCGAAAAATGGCGGAGGACATCGGGAGGAGGTTACCGCCTGACTACGAGCGCGGCCATTGCATGCGATGGCGTCAGCGGGCGATCAACCACGTAGCGAGACCGAGGAACAGGCCGAGGCTGGCGACGTCGGTGGCCTTGGTCAGGAAGATGCTCGATGCGGTTGCCGGATCGGCGCCGAGGCGTTTGAGTATCTGCGGCACGCCGGCACCGACGATGCCGGCCAGCACGCAACTGCCGGTCAGCGCCGCGAACGTGATCGCCGCGAGCATCAGCGCTTGCGGATGCGCTTGATAGCGGGCCAGCGCGAACATCGCGAGTGCGGCGACAAGACCGGTCAATGCGCCATTGAGGAACCCGAGCCACGCTTCCTTCGCCAGCAGCAACAAGCCCCGGTCGGGTTTCAGTTCACCGAACGTGATGCCACGCAGGGTGACCGCGAGCGCTTGGCTGCCGGTGTTGTTGCATTGATCCGACAGCACCGGCAGGAACACCGCGAGCAGTACGACGTGATTGATCGTCTCCTGGAACGAGCCGACCACGGTTGCAGTGATGAACGTCGTCAACAGGTTGACCTGCAGCCAAGGATTGCGAAAGCGCAGGCTGCGCGGCCACGGTGTCGCGAGGCGTTCCTCCTTTTCGACGCCGACCATCGCGCCGGCTTGCGCGCTGATCTCGAATGCCTGTTCTTCGAACAGCACGGCGCCGCGCACAAGTCCGAGCAGGTGGCCTTCGTCATCACACACCGGATACACCGGATAGTGGCGATGCACGACTTCGCGCATCGCGGCGATGACTTCGGTGTCCGGCCGCAGCGCGAACGGGCGTGCGACCATGATGTCCGCCAGGACCTGCTCCGGCCGCGCGAAAACGAGTTCGCGGAATGCGACCAGCCCGGTCAGGCGGTGATTCGTGTCCACCACGAAGACGTAGGTGACCAAGGTGCGCGAAACGATCGGCCTAAGCGTGGCGACCACCTCGGCCACGCTGGCGGTGGGCGCGAACACGGCGGGCGCCGGTTCCATCAGGCGGCCGATCGAACCTTCCGGCCAGTGTTGTCCCTTCAGCCATTGGCCGTCATCTCCTTGTCCGGCCGCATGCGCGATACGACGGCGGCGCTCGACGCCGAAGCGATCTAGAACCGCTACGGCGCGGCCGGGGCCGAGCCCACGCAGGAGTGTCGCTACGGTTTCGTCGGGAAGAGGAGCCAGCTGCGCTGCAGCGCCATCGGCATCGAGTTCGCGCAAGTCTTCGATCGACACGTTGTCCGGTTGCATCGCGCACCCTCCGTCACCGGGCCAATCGTAGTCCATGCGCGGGCCGTTCGCCGAAGTTCCCTCATTCATCGACTCTTTAGCCGGGACGGGGCACCATGGCCACCATTCCGACCAAAAGGAAAGGCATGATGAAAAGCAAGTTCGTTCCGATCGCGTTGATGGGTGCCACGCTGGTGGCAATGGCGGGATGTGTCGCCACGCCGCCGCGCGCGCAATACGGCTATCAGCCTGCTCCTTATCGTTCAGCGCGCCACTGCCAGACGTGCGGCGTGATCGAGGATGTCGGCCGTGTCTACGTGCGCGAGAATTCCACCGGGGGCGGTGGCGCCGTGCTCGGCGCGATCATCGGTGGTGTGCTCGGCAATACCTTGGGTCATGGCCGCGGACGCACCGCAACGACGGTAGCTGGCGCGGTGGCAGGCGGCTTCGCCGGAAACGCGATCGAGCGCAATTCGAACGACAACGGCGACCGTCCTGCATGGCAGTTCAGCGTAAGGCTCGACGACGGCCGCTACGCCACGGTGACGCAGTGGGACAACAACGATCTGCGTCCTGGTGACCGAGTGATGATCCGCGACAATCGTGTGGTGCGCATGCGCTGATCGCGGCGATTGCGAATTTGGAAAAGCAAACGGCGGAAGCGTGAGCTTCCGCCGTTTGCTTTTTGCGTCCGATCCAGAAGCGTGGCCAAGGATCGCCGCCGCCAAACCATCCGAGAACGCGCTGCGCGGACCCGTACAACTCGACTTGGTCCGCACGATCCTGCGCGGATCGCGCTAGTTGATCCTGTAGAAATTGTGCGCGCCGATCGTCGCCAGCGGCGGTCCCTTGATCCATCCCGGATACGACGATTCCGCCAACACGAAGTGGTCCGCATCCGGTACCACGAACTTGCGCTGCTCGCGCGGCAACGTCCACATCGCGATTGCACGATCGGCGACCTGCCATGCCCTGCGCCACGCGCCCGGATTGCTCAGCATGTAGTTCGCGTTCGTCGTCGACGTGGCGAACTGTCCCGGTGCCCGTACCACGTCGCATACGCTGCTGCCCCAGCGACCTGTTTCGCGGCGGCGCATCGCCACCTCGGCGACTGCCATCTGCCCCACCTGCGATTCGCTGCGCGCTTCGAGGTATACCGTCGTCGCCAGACACACTTCGTCCGACATCGGCTGCGGCAGGCTTGAAGCGAGCCACAGAAGGAATGCAAGTTTCATCGTGCTACCACCTCTTCTCATTCACGATGGCGCGACACGCGGCGCGAACTTCGCGTGAGAGCGAGATGCGTCCGCCGCGAATTCCGCACGACGCGCTCGATTGCGCCGTTGGTGCCCACCATCGATGTGATTGAAAGCTGTGACGTGCGCGCGAAAAGATCCGCGCTGGACAACGCCTGCGTCGGTTGCGTCTGCCACCCCGGCAGTCGTCCCGACATCGATACAGCGTGCCGCTGCTCCGTTGCAGCGGCATCGATCGCGGCGTCCGTTCGACTGCGGCGCGATCATGATGATTCGACGTACACAAAAACGCCCTGACTGAGCAGGGCGTTGGAGAAGACTACGCGATCGAGGCGCGCGTGTCGCTGAATGGGGGAACTTCGTTCAGTTTCCCGTAAGCAAGCCTCTGATCGTGCTTGTTGCGGTTTTTCGTTGAAGGCTGTTGGTGATGCGTACGGTACAAGTATACGTATTCACTTTATCAATTCCTCCACTGTTTCCCCTGTGGCGGTCGAACAGCCGGACTCGAGCGCTTGCAGACGCGACAGCACGGCAAGTGCAACGCTTTCGTTCGCGGCGGTGGTGACGCCGTACAGAATCCGGCCAATGCTTCTGCCGGTGTCGTCGACGATTGCCGTGCCTTGGGGTGCCTGCGCTGCGTGGATGCGCAGTCGATGCGGCCGATACTTGTTGCCGCCGCGAAAGTGAAGGCGTGCGACGATTTCCTGCCCCGGATAGCAGCCTTTGTTGAAAGCGATCGCGCCGACGCGTTCAAGATCGAGCGCCTGCGCAACGAACTCGCCGGCAAGTTCGGGGGCGAGCAATGGCAGTCCGTTCTCGATGTCGGCGAGTCGCCAACGGTGCAGTGCTTCGGTATCCGGAAACGCATCCGTTGTCGGAGCGAGCCACGCAACTCGATCCGGCGTGCCGGGTTGCATCAAGGCAACGCCTTCCGCGTGAACGATGACCTGATGCGGCTTCGGCATCTGCGTCAGCTCGGCAGCTTCAAGCGTGTGCAACATCCAGCTTCGCGTTTCGAGCTTCACGGCGGCGCGCATCACGTAGCGCGCGAGTTCCGCGCGCATCGTGTCGGCGCCACCAAGCGGTAGCCAGGCGAACAGTGTCGATGGTTCCGCGCGCAGCAACGCGAAGAAATTGCGCACGCGGCCCTGCGCGTCGAGCCATGCGCTCCATTGCCAGTCGCCGAGCGCGAGCGAGTTCACGTCGCTGCAGAATTGCGCGTGCGCGAACGCGGAGGCGTCGGCGCCTTGGAGAACGAGCAGCTCGGCAGCGCAAAGCGGAGTTGGCATGGGATATGGATAGCGAGATTCGGAGCGGCACTCTAGCATCGCCGAGCGCGGCAACCGTTCGCGGGTGGCTTCCAGGCGCACCTCGAAAGCGCCGGTGTGGCCATCGTCGTGGTTGTGTCCATGCGCGACTGGGTTTAACCTTTGCGCCGCATCGCACCATGTCCGAATCCAGACTTCCCGCCATCGCAGAACCGACGACGCCAACCGCGCCGGGTGTTCCGGTGGACGTACCGGCGAAGCCTGCGGGCGATGACGCGGCGCGCGCACCGGAGCTTGATCCGACGCGCTACGGGGATTGGGAAAAGAACGGCCGCTGCATCGATTTTTGATGCCGTTCTGCGCGTCGGCGCGGAGTATGGCAGCGGCACCACCAACGTCAGCACGAGCCAGCCATGCCAGCCACCGCGCGACCTCTTTCGCCGCACCTCTCGATCTACCGCTGGCAGATCCAGATGGTCACTTCGATCCTGCATCGTGCCACCGGCATCGCGCTGGCGGCGGGGTCGATTCTGCTCGTCGTCGCATTGCTCGCATTGGCCTCCGGCCCGGATGCGTATGCCAAGGTCGCCGCGTTCTGCGGATCGTGGATCGGCACCGTGTTGTTGTTCGGCTGGACCTGGGCGCTGTCGTTCCACCTGCTCAACGGCATCCGTCATCTGCTGCAGGACACAGGCGCGGGCTATCTGCCGACGCAGTTCGTGCGCAACGGTTGGATCGTCTGCACTGGCAGTTTCGTGCTGACGGCGCTGGTCTGGGCCTGTGTCGTCATGCGCGGAGGTGCAGCATGAACAACACGAAATTCCGTACCCCGCTGAAGATCGCGCTGGGGCTTGGCTCTGCCAAATCCGGTGCGCACCATTTCATCGTGCAGCGGGTGACCGCGGTCGCTCTCGCAATGCTTGCCTTCTGGTTCGTTTGGACTGTGCTCGACTTGTTGCACCTCGACTATCTCGGTGCGCATGCGTTGATCGCGCAGCCGTGCAATTCGGTGCTGATGCTCTCGTTCGTCGTTGCGTTGTTCTGGCACGCGCAGCTGGGTCTGCAAGTCGTGATCGAGGATTACGTGCATACACCGGGACTTGCGCTGGTATCGCAGATCGCGGTGAAGTTCCTCTGTTTCCTCGGTGCCGCGGCCAGTGTGCTTGCGGTGATCCGTATCGCACTCCAAGGCTGACGAATGGAAAGCTACAAGATCCAGGAGCACAAGGTCGACATCGTCGTCGTCGGCGCAGGTGGCGCGGGCCTTCGCGCTACCTTCGGCCTCGCAGCAACCGGCTTGTCGACCGCTTGCATCACGAAGGTGTTTCCCACGCGTTCGCACACAGTTGCCGCGCAAGGTGGCATCTCGGCTGCGCTCGGCAACATGGGGCCTGACGACTGGCGTTTCCACTTCTACGACACGATCAAGGGTTCGGACTGGCTCGGCGACCAGGACGCGATCGAGTACATGTGCAAGGAGGCGGCCGCCGCGATCATCGAACTCGAGCACTACGGCGTGCCGTTCTCGCGCACCGACGAAGGCAAGATCTACCAGCGTCCGTTCGGCGGCATGACTACGGATTACGGCAAAGGCGTCGCACAACGTACCTGTGCCGCGGCCGACCGCACCGGCCACGCCATCCTGCACACGCTGTACCAGCAATCGCTCAAGCACGACGCGCGTTTCTTCATCGAATACTTCGCGCTGGATTTGATCTTCGACGAGGAAGGCGTCTGCCGCGGCGTGCTCGCGCTCGACATGAGCGAAGGCACGCTGCACCTGTTCCGCTCGCACGGCGTAGTGCTCGCGACAGGAGGCTACGGCCGTGCGTATTTCAGCGCGACCTCCGCGCACACTTGTACCGGCGACGGCGGTGGACTCGCGTTGCGCGCCGGCCTGCCGATGCAGGATATGGAGTTCGTGCAGTTCCATCCGACCGGCATTTATGGTTCGGGCTGCCTGATCACCGAGGGTTCGCGCGGCGAGGGCGGATATCTGACGAACTCGAAGGGCGAGCGATTCATGGAGCGCTATGCGCCGAACGCGAAGGATCTCGCCTCGCGCGACGTCGTCTCGCGCTCGATGACGATCGAGATCCGCGAAGGCCGCGGCGTCGGCGAGCATCAGGACCACATCAACCTGAACCTGATGCATCTCGGCGCCGACGTGCTGCACGAGAAGCTGCCGGGCATTTCCGAATCCGCGCGCATTTTCGCCGGCGTGGACGTGACCAAGCAGCCGATCCCCGTGATACCGACCGTGCACTACAACATGGGCGGCATTCCGACCAACTACCATGGCGAGGTCGTGCGCAAGGTCGGCAACGATCCGGACGCCATCGTGCCGGGCCTGTACGCGATCGGTGAAGCCGCCTGCGTATCGGTGCATGGCGCAAACCGCCTCGGTTCGAACTCGCTGCTCGACCTCGTCGTGTTTGGCCGCGCGGTCGCGCAGCGCTGCCAGGCGACGATCAAGCCGGGCCAGTCGCACAAGGACCTGCCGGCATCGATCTGCGACAAGGCACTCGGCAATCTCGATCGCTTGCGCCATGCGAGTGGTTCCACGCCGACTGCCGAGATCCGCATGTCGATGCAGAAGACGATGCAGGCCGATGCCGCCGTGTTCCGCACCGCCCAGACGTTGCAGGAAGGCTGCGCGAAGATGGACAAGGTGTTCGCCTCGTTCGAGGACGTGCGCGTGTCCGACCGTTCACTGGTGTGGAATTCCGATCTCATCGAGACGCTGGAACTGCAGAACCTGCTCTACAACGCGGTTGCCACGATCAACTCGGCTGAACAACGCCACGAAAGTCGCGGTGCGCACGCGCGCGAGGATTTCCCGGATCGCGACGACGCGAACTGGATGAAGCACACGCTGGTGAACGTCGATGACAAGGGCAGGTGCGCGTTCGATTTCCGGCCGGTGCACATGAGCACGCTGACGACGGACGTGGAACCGGTACCGCCGAAGAAGCGGGTGTACTGACGAACGCCATTTCGTGTGCCGTGCTTCCCGTTTGCGCGGAAGCGCGCCATGAAAGTGCAGGTATCCCGCGCAGACACGCGGTTCGAAGTCGATAGTCGAGGCAAACGTGGCTGAATTTACGTTACCCAAGAACTCCAAGATCAAGGCGGGCAAGCATTTTCCGGCCAAGGCGGAAGCAAAGAACCTCCGCACCTTCCGCGTTTACCGCTGGAGTCCGGACGACGGCGAGAATCCGCGCGTCGATACCTACGACATCGACATGTCGACCTGCGGGCCGATGGTTCTCGACGCTCTGATCAAGATCAAGAACGAGATCGATCCGACGTTGACGTTCCGCCGTTCCTGCCGCGAGGGCATCTGCGGTTCGTGCGCGATGAACATCGACGGCACCAACACGCTGGCCTGCACCAAGGCGATCGCCGATTGTGCTTCCGGTGACGTCAAGATCAATCCGCTGCCGCACATGGCGGTGGTCAAGGATCTGGTGCCCGACCTCACGCATTTCTACGCCCAGTACGCGTCGATCAAGCCGTGGATCCGCACCGAGACGCCGCCGCCACCGGATCGGGAGCGGCTGCAGTCGAAGGAGGATCGCGCCAAGCTCGACGGCCTCTACGAATGTATCCTGTGTGCCTGCTGCACGACTTCGTGTCCGAGTTACTGGTGGAACAGCGACCGCTACCTCGGGCCCGCGGTGCTGCTGCAGGCGTACCGGTGGATCGTCGACTCGCGCGACGAAGACACGGGCGCACGCCTCGATGAACTCGAGGATCCGTTCAAGCTGTATCGCTGCCACACGATCATGAATTGCGCTCGGACCTGCCCGAAAGGCCTGAATCCGGCCAAGGCGATCGCCGAGACGAAGAAGCTCATCGCCGAACGCGTGGTCTGAGGCACGTGCCGATGGACGCGCGCGCGATTTTCTGGCCGGCCGTCGCGCTTGCGCTGCTGACGTTCGTCGTTTGGATCCGCATGTTCTTCGTGCGTGTCGGAGAGATGCGCCGCCTGCGCATCCACCCGCAAGCGGTTGCGACCTCGTCGCAAGCCGCGCAGCGCTTTGTCGATACGCGTGTCGCGGACAACTTCCGCAACCTGTTCGAGCTTCCGGTGTTGTTCTACGCGGCGCTCGGCATCGCCTTTGCGATCGGCGCGGTCGACCTGCCGGCGCTGGTGCTGGCATGGTTGTTCGTCGCCTTGCGCGTGCTGCACAGCCTGATCCAGTGCAGCTACAACCGGGTCATGCACCGTTTTCGGGCTTATGCTGCCGGTGGCTTCGTGCTCTGGGCGCTGTGGGGCTGGCTCGTCTGGCACCTGTGGCGATGAGCGTGGAAGCGCGCCTGCGCTGGCGTGCTCGTCGCGGCACGCGCGAGCTCGATGCGATGCTCGGTTGGTGGCTGGATGATCGCTATCCGCTGGCCGACGCCGGACGGCGTGCCGACTTCGATGCCTTGCTCGATTGCCCCGACCCGGATCTGTGGGACTGGTTGACCGGCCATCTCGTGCCGAGCGATCCACGCTTCGCCGCGATCATCGATGAAATCCGCGCCTACCATCGCGTTTGACTACCGCCCGTCGCGCTGGATCGGCGCTGCGGCAGTCTTGGTGAGTGTCTGTGCGGTTCTGGCTCCATGGCTGAGCGGTTTGCCGCCGGTCGCTGGCGCATCGCTGTCGCTGGCGGCGCTGATGTTTGCCGCGCTGGTGCTGCGGCGCTTCTGGCAGCCACCAATCCGGCGCGTCGCATTCCGTGCATCCGGCTGGATGCTGGTCGATGCGGACGGAGCAGAACTCCCTGCGCTGCTCGAATCGCATGCGCATCTCGGCGTGCTGCTCGTGCTCGGATTCCGCCATGCATCGCGGGCACGCTTTCATGCACTGCTGGCGCCGGACAATCTCGACGCCGGCACACGCCGTCGGCTGATCGTGCTGCTCTCGCGCGCCGAAGTCGTACAGGCCGCATAGCGTTTCTCGCTTGCCGGCGCGCAGCGCTTGCGGCACTCTCGCCGCGGTTCGCGGTCGCAGTCATGCCGTGGCTGCCCGACAAGGAATCGACGTCCGCATGTTCCGCCCTCTCGAAGTCTTCATCGGCCTGCGCTACACGCGCGCCAAGCGGCGCAATCACTTCATTTCGTTCATCTCGCTGGTGTCGATCCTCGGCATCGCGGTCGGCGTGACCGCGCTGATCACGGTGATCTCGGTGATGAACGGCTTCGACAAGGAACTGAAGGAGCGCATCCTCGGCATGGTCTCGCACGCGACCATCGAGGGCGTCGACGAGACCGTGCGCGACTGGCCGGCTGCGCTCAAGCTGGCGGATGCGAACCCGCACGTGCTCGGTGCGGCACCCTATGTCGAACGTCAGGCGATGCTGCAGGGCACGCGTGTCAGTGGCGCCATCATCCGCGGCGTGATGCCGGACCTTGAGCCGAAGGTATCCGACGTCGACCAGCACATGCGCAAGGGCAAGCTCGATGACCTCGTCGCCGGTACGTTCGGCATCGTGCTTGGCAGCGAACTGGCGATGACGCTCGGTGTCGATGTCGGCGACCGCGTCACCGTGTTCGCGCCGGAATTCAGCGCGACGCCGATCGGCGCGATACCGCGCATGAAGCGCTTTACCGTGGTGGGCGTGTTCGAGGTCGGCATGCAGGAATACGACTCCGGCCTTGCACTGGTGAACATGCACGATGCCGAGACCTTGTACCGGCTCGACGGCCCGACGGGCATCCGTCTCAAGCTCGACGACATGTTCCAGGCGTATCCGATCGGCCGCGATCTGGCGCGCACGCTGGGTAGCCAGTACTACCGCATCACTGACTGGATGCAGGGTCACAGCAATTTCTTCAAGGCGGTGGCGATGGAGAAGAAGGTGATGTTCCTGATCCTCTCGCTGATCGTGGCGGTCGCGGCGTTCAATCTGGTTTCCACCTTGGTCATGCTGGTGCAGGACAAGCAGGCCGATATCGCGATCCTGCGCACGCTCGGCCAGAGTCCGCGCAGCATCATGGGCACGTTCATGGTGCAGGGCGTGCTCGTCGGCACGCTCGGCATCGCACTGGGCGTCCTGTTCGGCGTGCTGCTGTCGCTGAATCTGTCCGCGATCGTGCACTGGATCGAGCAGACCTTCCACGTGACTTTCCTGTCGCCCGATGTCTACTACATCAGCGAGCTGCCGAGTGACCTGCACTGGCCCGACGTCATCTGGATCACGATCACGGCGTTCGTTTTTTGCACGCTGGCCACACTGTATCCGGCGCGGCGCGCGGCGAAGACCGATCCGGCGGCGGCGCTGCGCTATGAATAGCCATGCCTGCGAAAGGACATCGATGGAGCTGAGGTATCGAACGGCGATCTGCGCGACCTCGGGCGCTCGCGGGCTTTCGCGCTTCGCTACCTCGATACGAACGGTTCGGAGGTTGTGCGGGTTTCCTTCTCATCGTGCACCGTTCGCTATTTACGATAGATGCTTCCATGAATGACATCGTTCTCAGCGCCGACAAGATCGCCAAGACCTATCAGGAAGGCAGCCTGCGCACCGAGGTGCTCGGTGAGGTGAGCCTGGAGGTGCGCCGCGGCGAATCGGTCGCGATCATCGGTGCGTCCGGCACCGGCAAGAGCACGCTGCTGCACATCCTCGGCGGGCTCGACGCACCGACCACCGGCGAGGTTGTCGTCGAAGGGCAGGCGATGTCGAAACTGTCCGATCGCGCTCGCGGGGACTTGCGCAACCGCTCGCTCGGTTTCATCTATCAGTTCCATCACCTGCTGCCGGAATTCACCGCGATAGAGAACGTCTGCATGCCGCTGTTGATCTGCGGTACGGCGATCGGAGAGGCGCGCCAGCGCGCGATGGCGTTGCTCGAACGTGTCGGGCTCGGCGCACGGCTCGAGCACAAACCCGGCGAACTGTCCGGCGGCGAACGCCAACGCTGCGCGGTCGCGCGCGCCTTGGTCACAAGGCCGGCCTGCGTGCTTGGTGACGAACCGACCGGAAATCTCGACGAGAAGAATGCTTCGCAGGTGTACGACCTGATGCTCGAACTCAATCGCGAGATCGGCACCGCGCTGGTGCTGGTCACGCACGATCCGCGGCTCGCCGCGCGAGCCGACCGCATCCTGGAGCTCTCCGGCGGAACGTTGAATACGGCCGTGTAAGGGGATCGAGTCCTTCCCGCCTTGATGGCGAAGGCCGGAAGCAGGCCCCGACGCGTAATACGGCCGTTGCGCGGGCATCATCGTCACAGGGCTCTTTCCTTTGTCGTGGGGAAGGGCATTCAGGGCAGGTTGGATACGGCGGGATGTCTTGGGCATGGAGCCGACAGCATCGAAGCGGGGAGTTACGATCGGTGCCGCGATGGCACTTGCGTTGCTGCTCGGAGTGCTCATGGTCCAAGCGCTGCCGGTGCTGCCGCCGCGCTGGCTGGACGTGCTGTTGGCATTGCCCGCTTGTGTCGCGATGGCACATGCGCGCCTGCGCTTGCCGGCCTGTGTCCTGCTTGGATTCGTCTGGTGCGCGTTCCGCGCCGACATCGCGCTCGAAGCGCGCCTGCCGCGCGAGCTGGAAGGGCGCGACATCGAAATTGAAGGCGTCGTCGACGCGCTGCCGCTGCAACGCGCGGATGCAACACGATTCGTGTTGCGCATCGAGCGAGCCGAACTCGACGGCGCGGTGCTGCCATTGCACGGTCGCGTGCGCTTGTCGTGGTACGACGACGCGCCCGACACCTTGGCCGCTTGCACGCGCTGGCAACTGCGCGCACGCCTGAAACGGCCGCGCGGACTCGTCAATCGCGGCGGGTTCGACTCCGAACGACAGGCATTGGAGCGCGGTATCGTCGCGGTCGGATACGTGCGCGACACCGACACCGCCGAGCGCGTCGGTGAGCAACGCTTCTGCGTCGACCGCTTGCGCGACGCGCTGTCGCGCGGCATCGCCGAACGTGTTGCCGATCCGCACGACGCGACCTTGCTGCAGGCATTTTCGGTCGGCGATACGCGCGGACTCGACCAGACCGACTGGGAGGTCGCGCGCGCGAACGGCATTCCGCACCTGATCGCGATTTCCGGGTTTCATGTCGGTGTTGCGGCGGCCTTCGGTGTACTCGCGATCCGCCTGCTGTGGTGGTTGTGGCCGCGGGTCGGCCTGCGCATTGCGTTCCCGGTCGCGCAGGCACCCGCCGCATTCGCGACCGCAGCGCTGTACGGCCTTCTCGCCGGCGGCAGTCTGCCGACCGTGCGCACGGTCGCGATGATCGGCGTGGTCACATTGACCCGCTTCGGGCGGCGCGCGAACAGTGCCCCGCATTCGCTCGCGCTGGCGCTGCTGGCGATTCTCGTATTTGACCCGCTCGCGACCTTGGCGCCGGGCTTCTGGCTGTCGTTCGTCGGTGTCGCGTTCCTGATGTTGTGCCTGACGCGCGGGCGCGGATTCCTGGGCTTCCTGCGCGAACTCAGCGTTGGCCAGCTGGTGATGACGGTGTCGCTGCTGCCGCTGTCGGTGTGGTTCTTCGGCGAGGCCTCGCTGGTCGGCGCGCTGTCGAACCTGATCGCGGTACCCCTGATCAGCTTCGTGATCGTGCCGCTGTGCCTGCTCGGCATCCTTGCCTTGTTGGCGATGCCCGCATTGGCAACGCCGCTGTTGGTTGTCGCCGGCTGGCTTTCGCATGCGCAGTGGTGGCTGCTTGAACGCATGGCGACGTGGCCCGGCGCGCACTGGTATCTGCCGGAAGTCGCGCCATGGGCCCTCCTGATGGCAACAGTAGGCGCGGCATGGTTGTTCTTGCCGCGCGGCACGCCGGCGCGGGCGCTCGGCCTGTTGCTGTTCCTGCCCTTGCTGTGGCCGTCGCACCCGTCGCCGGCCCACGGCGCATTCGAGGCGACCGTGATCGACGTGGGTCAGGGCTTGTCGGTGTTCGTGCGCACACGCGAGCACGCGCTGCTGTTCGATGCCGGCGCCCGCTTCCCGTCCGATTTCGATCTCGGCGAGGCTGCGGTTCTGCCCACCTTGCGCGCGCTCGGCATTGGCCGGCTCGATGTGCTGATGGTCAGCCACGGCGACAATGACCATGCCGGCGGAGCGCCGGCAGTCGCGCGCGCGTACCCGGAAGCGCGCCGCTATGCAGGCGAGCCGGCACGCATCGAGTTGCCTTCGGCGCAGTGCCGGACCGGGCAGGCATGGGAATGGGACGGCGTGCGATTCCGCGTGCTGAATCCCGCTGAGGCGATGTTGGACGGCGACGCGCCGGCGAAAGGCAACGATCGTTCCTGCGTGCTGCTGGTCGAAGGGACGGGCGGTCGCCTGTTGCTGACCGGCGACATCAGCAGCCGCGTCGAACCTGAGGTCGCGGCGAAGGTCGAGCCGGGAGCGCCGGTGGTGCTGGTGGTGCCGCATCACGGCAGCCGTACTTCGTCCGGAGCGGCGTTTCTCGATGAACTACATCCGGCGTTCGCGCTGGTCTCGGCCGGCTGGCGCAGCCGTTTCGGCCATCCGCATCCGCTGGTCGTGCAGCGCTACGCCAATGCGGGAATTGCCTTGTCGAACACCGCCGATGCCGGCGCACTGGCGATCGCGTTTCCGGCCGATGCGCCGCCGCGCATCGAATCGCGCGAACGCGATCGCTGGCACCGCTATTGGCGCGAATAGTCCGAGTCCGTCTGCAACGCATTGCACAGACGATGTGGAGCGCGCTGCTATGATGCGCGCTGCTCGCAACCGTATGTGAAGGGTGGAATCGTGCTGGAAATCCTGATGGCCGGCAGCTGGGCGATGCTGCCGATCCTGCTGTGCTCGGCGATCGCACTGGCGATCATTCTCGAACGTTTCTGGAGCCTGCGTCGCAAGGCCGTGGTGCCGCCGGGCCTCGGCGACGAGGTGCGCGAATGGGCACGCACGCGCACGCTCGATCCGGAGCATTTGCGTTCGCTCGGCACCAATTCGCCGCTTGGCGAGCTGCTGGCTGCGGCGCTCAGCGTGCGCAACCGCCCGCGCGAAATCATCAAGGAGCGCGTCGAGGACACCGGTCGCCACGTCGTGCACCGGCTCGAACGTTTCCTCAACACGCTCGGCACGATCGCGCTGATCTCGCCGCTCCTCGGCCTGCTCGGCACCGTGTTCGGCCTGATCCGCATGTTCTTCTCGGTCATGGTCAGCGGTGTCGGCGATCCGTTGAAGATGGCCGGCGGCATCGGCGAGGCATTGGTCTGCACGGCCGCAGGCCTGTGCGTCGCGATTCCGGCCTACGTGTTCCATCGCTATTTCCGCAGCCGCGTGTCCGGCCTCGTGGTCGAGATGGAGCGGCAGGTGTTCCTGCTCACCGATGAGCTGACCGCGACTGCCGAAGCCGCGCCGGTTTCCGCAGCGGGCGTGCGCGTCGCACGCGCGGCGGTCTGACATGCGCATCGCGTCCGCTCGTCGCGAGGACGATTTCGAGATCAATGTGATCTCGCTGATCGACGTGCTGCTGACCTTGCTGATGTTCTTCGTGTTGACCACCACCTTCGTGCAGAATGCGCGCATGCAGGTCACATTGCCTCAGGCCGAGTCATCCGAGCAGACCGAGCAACGCGACGCATTGACCGTGATGATCGACCGCGACGGCCACTACTTCATCGACAACAACGAGGTTCTAAATCCCGGCCTCGATTCGCTGAAGGAGGCGATCGCGCGTTTCGCCGGCACAGACCGCGACCGCCCCGTGATGCTGCGCGCCGATGCGATGACGCCGCACCAGGCCGTCGTCACCGCGATGGACGCGCTCGGCGAACTCGGCTTCACGCGGCTGTCGATCGCGACAACGCAGGCGCGGCCCGCGGGCGCGAAGTGACTTCGGCGCCGGCAGCCGCGCGGTCCGGGCTGGCCATCTACGCCAGGTTGCTCGGCTATGCGCGTCGTTACTGGCCGATCGCCCTTGTCGCGGTGACGGGCATGGTCGTGGACGCGGGCTGCATGGGCCTGTTTGCCGGCACGATCAAGCCGATGCTCGACAACCTGTTCCTGTCGCGCGATCCAGTATGGATCTTGTGGATGCCGTTCATCATCGTCGCGATCTTCCTCGTGCGCAGCATCGCGATGTACCTGACGGACTACGGTTCAGCCTACATCGGGCGAGGCGTCGTGCAGCAATTGCGCCAGCAGGTGTTCGACCACTACCTGCGCCTGCCGACTGCATTCTTCGATCGCGAATCATCCGGACACCAGATTGCGCGCATTACCTACACGGCCGAGCAGGTCGCGCAGGCGTCGGTCGAGGCGGTCAAGATCGCCGTCGTCGACGGCCTCAGCGTGATCTTCTACGTCGGCGTGATGCTCTACTACAGCGTGCAGCTGACTCTGGTGTTGCTGATCATGGTGCCGCTGGTCGGCGCGCTGGTGGTCTACGTTGGCCGTCGTTACCGCCGCATCAGCGGCCGCATCCAGGGCTCGATGGGCACGGTCACCGGCGTGGTCGAGGAAGCGGTCGGCGCGAACCGCGAGGTCAAGGTATTCGGTGGCCAACATTACGAATCCGAGCGTTTCAATGCCATTTCCGAATTGACGCGGGGGTTGTCGCTCAAGGTTGCCTCGACAAACGGGCTGGCGAGTTCGTTCGTGCAGCTGATCGCCGCGATTTCGCTGGCGCTGATCATCTACTTCGCGACGCGTCCGGCCATGCTGGCAACTCTGACCCCGGGCACGTTCACCGCGTTGATCCTCGCCATGGGTGGCATCCTGCCGTCGCTGAAGCGCCTGACGACGGTACAGGCGAACCTGCAGCGCGGCCTCGCCGCGGCGGACGAATTGTTCACGCTGATCGACACGCCGCCGGAGCAGGACAACGGCCGCGTCGAGCTGGCCGCATTCGAGCGCGCGCTGGAATTCCGCGACGTGCAGATGCGCTACACCGATGCCGCCAAGCCGGCCTTGCGCGGCGTGAACCTGACCTGCCCGCGCGGCAGCGTGACCGCGTTGGTCGGCCGCTCGGGCAGCGGCAAGTCGACCTTGGTCAACCTGATTCCGCGCTTCCACGAGCCGACTACTGGCTGCGTGCTGATCGACGACCACCCGCTCGGCGACTACACGCTGGAGAGCCTGCGTCGGCAGATTTCGTGGGTTGGGCAAAGTGTCACGCTGTTCGACGACAGCATCGCGCGCAACATTGCCTATGGTGCGCTCGCAGGGGCCAGCGAGGCGGACATCATCGCTGCTGCCGAGGCCGCCAACGCGATGGAATTCATCCACCAATTGCCGGACGGCATCCACAGCCGTGCCGGCGAGGGCGGGGCGTTGCTCTCGGGCGGCCAGCGCCAGCGCATCGCGATCGCGCGCGCACTGCTGAAGGACGCGCCGATCCTGATTCTCGACGAGGCGACCAGCGCGCTCGACAGTGAATCCGAGCGCCTGATCCAGGATGCGCTGAAGCGCCTGATGCGCGACCGCACGGTCATCGTCATTGCGCATCGATTGTCGACTGTCGAGCACGCCGACCAGATCGTCGTGCTCGATCGCGGCGAGATCGTGGAGCAGGGCACGCACGCGGCATTGCTTGCGCACGCCGGCCACTACGCGGCGCTGCATCGCATGCAGTTCCGGGACGGCGCGCAATGAAGCCTGCGCAGCCATCACGCCGCGCGCGCGCGTTGCAGCACGCCTGAGGGCGCGGCATGGGCTACCGCATCGAACGCATCTGGTACGACGGCGCCAAGGTGCCGCTCTGGCTGCGTGCACTGGTGCCGGTGTACCGCGCGTTGCGCGCGTTGCATTTGCTTCCATACCGACTCGGCTGGCGCAAGCCGCAACGATTGGCCGTGCCGGTCGTCCTTGTCGGCAACCTGACCGCTGGCGGCAGTGGCAAGACACCGCTGGTCCTTGCGCTGGTCGAGGCAATGCGCGCGCGCGGATTCAAGCCTGGCGTGGTCAGTCGCGGCTATGGCGGCACGCAGCGCGAACCGATCCTGCTCGATGATCTGCCGCAGCCTGAACGCGTCGGCGATGAGCCATGCCTGATCCGCAAGCGTGGCGGTGTCGCCGTCGCGGTCGGGCGTGATCGCGCGCGTACGGCGGCGTTGCTGGCGTCGTCCGGCGTCGACATGGTGATCGCCGACGATGGCCTGCAGAATCCGTCGCTCGCGCGCGACGTTGAGATCTGCGTCATCGACGGCCAGCGCCGTTTCGGCAACGGCCGCCTGCTGCCGGCCGGGCCGTTGCGCGAGCCGCTCGCGCGGCTGGACCAAGTTGCTTTCCGTGTCTGCAACGGCGGCGCCGCGCAGGCCGGCGAGGTTGCGATGCGTCTGCTCGGCGGTGTCGCCGTGTCGGTTGGCGGCAACGGGGTGCGCTCACTGGAATCGTTCGCAGGGCAACACGTGCATGCGGTCGCCGGGATCGGCAATCCCGGGCGCTTCTTCGACGGCTTGCGTGCGCACGGCATCGAGGTGATACCGCACGCGTTCGCGGACCATCATGCGTTCGCTGCGGCCGATCTCGCCTTCGGTGACGAGGTGCCGGTTCTGATGACCGAAAAGGATGCGATCAAGTGCACGCGCTTCGCCGATGCGCGCCTGTGGTGCGTGCCGGTACGCGCCGAGATAGACGGCGCATTCTTCGACGCAGTGGCCGCGCGCCTGCGGCCGCACTGAACCAGCGCTGTGGCGAGCCGGCGGTTTATCATTCCCGCATGCAGGAATCGTCTCCGTCCCTTCCTCCGTTCGACGGCAAGGTATTCGTCAGCACGCTGACCGGCTCGCCGGGCGTCTACCGCATGTTCAGCGCGCGCGACGAGCTGCTCTACGTCGGCAAGGCCGGCAATCTCAAGAAGCGCGTCGGCAGCTATTTCCTGAAGCCGAAGATGGACCCGCGCATCGCCGCGATGGTCGGCCAGATCGCGCGCATGGAAACCACGGTCACTCGCACCGAGGCCGAGGCGTTGCTGCTCGAAGCGCAACTGATCAAGTCGCTGAAGCCGCGCTACAACATCGTGCTGCGCGACGACAAGAGTTACCCATACATTCATCTGACTGCCGGCGACTTCCCGCGTTTGGCGTTCCATCGTGGCGCGCGTTCGGCCGCTGGGCGGTATTTCGGACCGTTTCCGAGCGCCGGCGCGGTGCGTGAGAGCCTCGACCTGATCCAGAAGCTGTTCAAGATCCGCAACTGCGAGGACAGCTATTTCAGGAATCGCTCGCGCCCGTGCCTGCAGCACCAGATCAACCGCTGCACCGCGCCGTGCGTCGGCCTGGTATCGATTCCCGACTATGCCGACAACGTGCGCCACGCCGAGATGTTCCTCGATGGCCGCGGTGGCGTGGTGATGGACGAACTGGTTGCATCGATGGAGCGCGCCAGCGCTGCGCTGGCGTTCGAGCGCGCCGCGCAGATCCGCGACCAGATCGCCGCGGTCAAGCGCGTGCAGGCAAACCACTACGTGCAGGGCGCGAGCGCGGACATGGACGTGATCGCCTGCGCGATCCGCGGCGGCATCGCCTGCGTCAGCGTGCTGTTCTTCCGCAATGGGGTCAGCCTCGGTTCACGCGATTTCTTCCCGCGCCTGGCCGGCTCGGCCGACGAGGCGGCGATCCTCGGTGCGTTCATCGCGCAGTACTACCTCGAACGTCCGGTACCCGCCGAGCTGATCGTCAGTCACGCGCCGGAAGATGCTGCTCCACTCGCCGAAGCGCTGGCCGAGCGTTGTGGTCACGGCATCGAGATCAAGTCGAGCGTGCGCAGCGATCGCGCGCGTTTCCTCGATCTCGCGCGGCGCAATGCGGAAGCCGCGCTGGCTGCGCGCCTTGCCAGTCGGCAGACCCTGCTTGCACGTTTCGAGGCGTTGCGCGACCTGCTCGGCCTCGACGAGACGCCACAGCGTATCGAGTGCTTCGACATCAGCCACACGATGGGTGAGGCAACAGTTGCCTCGTGTGTCGTGTTTGGCCCTGAAGGCCCCGAGAAATCGCAATACCGTCGCTTCAATATCAGCGGCATAACGGGGGGAGACGACTACGCCGCGATGCGCCAGGCGCTCGAGCGGCGCTACAAGCGTATCCAGGCAGGCGAGGGCAAGCTGCCGGACATCCTGCTGATCGACGGCGGCACCGGTCAGACGCAGCAGGCGCTCGACGTGCTCAACGAACTCGGCATCGAGGGTGTGCCGATTGTCGGAGTGGCCAAGGGCGAAGCGCGCCGCGCCGGCGACGAGACCTTGATCCTCGGGCGCAGCGGCCGCACTCTTTGGCCGGGGCCGGATTCGCTGGCGTCTCACCTGATCCAGGCAGTGCGCGACGAAGCGCACCGTTTCGCGATTACCGGCCATCGCGGCCGCCGCGAGAAGGCGCGCGAAGCGAGCAGTCTCGATGAGATCGCAGGTGTCGGCGCACGCAGGCGTTCTTCTCTGCTCCGGCATTTCGGGGGGCTCGGCGGCCTTTCCAAAGCCGGCGTCGAGGAACTCATGCTGGTGAAAGGAATCAGTCGAGAGTTGGCCGAACGCATTTATGCGACGTTCCACGGATGACCAAAAAAACAGGAAACCGATGCAGATCACGATCCCGACCGCGTTGACGTTGTTCCGCATCCTGCTGCTGCCAGTCATGGTGGTCGTTTTCTATTCGCCGTTCCATGGAGCCAACATCGCGGCTGCGGCCGTCTTCATCGCGGCTGCGCTTACCGACTGGCTCGATGGCTGGGTCGCGCGGCGCTACGACATGGGATCGGCGTTCGGTGCGTTTCTCGATCCGGTTGCGGACAAACTGATGGTCGCGGTCACGCTGTTCCTGCTCGTGCAGGAGAACAACACCGCGTTGATGGCCGTAACCAGCGCCGTGATCGTCGGGCGCGAGATCAGCATATCGGCGTTGCGCGAGTGGATGGCCGAGATCGGTGCGCGCGCGACCGTGCGCGTGGCGACGATCGGCAAGGTGAAGACGACGATGCAGATCATCGCGATCGTCGTGCTGCTATACCAGCACGACCTCGAAAGCCTGCGTCCGTTCTACATCGGCGAAACGCTGCTCGTCGTCGCGGCCGTGCTGACGATCTGGTCGGGCCTGCAGTATGTCCGCGCGGCGTGGCCGATCCTTCGGCAGCAGCGCTGAAGAGATTTTTCGGGGGCTCGAGCGCGGAAATTTCGAATGAATTTTCGCGTTGATGCAAACTGGGGATTGACTCCTGCGCTCCAAACCGTAATATGCGCCTCCCACGCGGGAATAGCTCAGTTGGTAGAGCACGACCTTGCCAAGGTCGGGGTCGCGAGTTCGAGTCTCGTTTCCCGCTCCAGATTGCAGACGAAGCCCCGGTACGCCGGGGTTTTGTTTTTCTGCATCTCGTGATGATTCGCCCGGAATGCGAATCGCTGATGCGCCACGGAACAGGCGCGATTGCGGCAAGTCACCGGCCTGGTGGCAGAGTGGTCATGCAGCGGCCTGCAAAGCCGTGTACGCCGGTTCGATTCCGACCCAGGCCTTGTTTGAAGTGCGACGTCCATCGACGTCTCATGATGCGGGAATAGCTCAGTTGGTAGAGCACGACCTTGCCAAGGTCGGGGTCGCGAGTTCGAGTCTCGTTTCCCGCTCCAGATTGCAGACAAGGCCCCGGTTTTCCGGGGCGATATTTTCTGCACGACGCCTAGAGACGTTCATCGACCTCGCCACTGGCGAGGTTTTTTGTGCCTGCCGTTCAGCCACGTTGCAAGGTGATTTGCATGTGAGGCCGATGCGCGTCCATGTGCGCATTGCGTCGAAAGGCTTGAGCTGCGTTGGAGTCGCGGGGCGATCTGCATGCGCAGGACCTGACACGCTGCATGGTTCGTCTGCGGTGAATCATGCAAGCTTGCAGGATCTCGCGCGCACGAACGGAGCACAACGATGATCGTTTCGGCAATGCTGTTGTCCGTGGGGCTCGCAGCCCAATCGCCCAATCCGTGGCCACGGAAAATGCGCGATATGGTGATCGTCGGGTGTGCCGCGAAGTTCATGCAGCCGGGCGCGTCCACCGATCAGTTGAAAGGAGTCGCCGTCGTCTGCGGCTGCCAGGCCGATGGCCTGGAGAAGATCATGAGCGCCGAGCAGATGGGCGAACTCATGCGCATGGATGGCGACCAGCTGGATGGGAGCCCGTTGCTCGAAAAGTCCGCGAGGGTCACGGAGGGCTGCGCGAAGAGGCTGCTCGGCAACTAGGCTGCCGGCATTGCGCGCTTGGGTGGAACGCATGTCTGCCGTGACCGGCGTGCGGACGGTGCGTCCAGATGGTGCCCGGGGCGGGACTTGAACCCGCATGACCTTGCGGTCGAGAGATTTTAAGTCTCTTGCGTATACCGATTTCGCCACCCGGGCAGTGCGCCGCGATGGTAGCCGCTCGCAGGCGATTGGACCATCGACGCGCGGGTGGCGCGAATCCACTATCCCGGTTCGCGCACCACGCCGTGCCGCACGAGTAGTTCGACGATCGATGAGGCTGCGTCCTCCGGGTTCGTCTTCATCGTCTCGATGTGCAGGTCTGGCGCCTGCGGCGTTTCATAGGGCGAGTCGATGCCGGTGAAGTTGCGCAGCTCGCCCTTGCGCGCCTTGCGGTACAGGCCCTTCGGGTCGCGTCGTTCGACGACGTCGAGTGGGGTGTCGACGAATACCTCGATGAACTCGCCGGCCTCGACCATGCTGCGCGCCAGCTGGCGTTCCGAGCGGAACGGCGAGATGAAGGCGGTGATCACGATGAGTCCCGCATCGACCATGAGCCTGGCGACCTCGCCGATGCGCCGGATGTTCTCGACGCGGTCGGCATCGGTGAAGCCGAGGTCCTTGCTGAGGCCGTGGCGCACGTTGTCGCCGTCGAGCAGGTAGGTGCGCGCGCCGAGCGCATGCAGCTGCCGTTCGACGATGTTCGCGATTGTCGACTTGCCGCTGCCGGAGAGGCCTGTCAGCCACAGCACGCACGGCTTGTGGCCGTTCTGGCGCGCACGCGCCTGCTTGTCGACCTCGACCGCCTGCCAGTGGATGTTCTGCGAGCGACGCAGCGCGAAGCGCAGCATGCCTGCACCGACAGTCTGGTTGGTGAAGCGATCGATGACGATGAAGCTGCCCATGTCGCGGTTCTGCGCATAGGCGTCGAATGCGGCGGCATGATCAAGCGTGAGGTTGCAGACGCCGATCTCGTTGAGTTGCAGCGTCTTCGCGGCGAGGTGGTCGAGGCTGTTCACGTCGACCACGTACTTGGGCTGCCCGAACGTGGCGCCGATCGTGCTCGCGCCGAGTTTCACCAGGTAGGGCCGCCCCGGCAGCATCGGCGCATCGGCCATCCATGCCAGCGTGGCTTCGAACTGATCGGCCAGGCCGGGTGGATCGTCGGCGGCGCAGATCACGTCACCGCGGCTGATGTCGATTTCGTCGGTGAGCGTGAGCGTGATCGACTGGCCATTGCGCGCCTCGGCGAGATCGCCGTCGAACGTGACGATGCGCGCGACCGTCGATTGGCGGCCCGACGGCAGCACGCGTACGGCGTCGCCGGGGCGTACGCGACCGCCGAGCAGGCGGCCGGAAAAGCCGCGGAAATCCAGATTCGGCCGATTCACCCATTGCACCGGCATGCGCAGCGGACCGCTATCGGCGTGCGTACCGACGTCGACGCTTTCGAGGTGTTGCAGCAGGGTCGGTCCGGAGTACCACGGCGTGTGCACGCCAGGCTTGGTGATGTTGTCGCCGTGCAGCGCGGACAGCGGGATGCTGACCAGATGATCGATGCCGAGCTTCGCGGCAAACGCGCGATAGTCGCGATCGATCGTCTCGAAGATGTCCTGCGACCAGTCGACCATGTCGAGCTTGTTCACCGCGAGCACGACGTGGCGGATACCGAGCAGCGCGACGAGATAGCCGTGCCGGCGCGTCTGGGTCAGCACGCCCTTGCGTGCATCGACGAGGATCACGGCGAGGTCGGCGGTCGATGCGCCGGTTGCCATGTTGCGCGTGTACTGCTCGTGCCCGGGCGTGTCGGCAACGATGAATTTTCGCGTGTCGGTAGCGAAGAAACGGTAGGCGACGTCGATCGTGATGCCTTGTTCGCGCTCGGCGCCGAGGCCGTCGACGAGCAAGGCGAAATCGAGTGCGTCGCCCTGCGTGCCGAAGCGGCGCGAATCGCCTTCGAGTGCCGTCAGCTGGTCGTCGAACAAGGCGTGCGTTTCGTACAGCAGCCGCCCGATCAGGGTGCTCTTGCCGTCGTCGACGCTGCCGCAGGTGAGGAAGCGCAGCAGGCTCTTGCCTTCGTGCGCGTCGATGCCGTCGAGACTCGTTTCGTGGTGCGTGGCCGCGGCGTTCATCAGAAATACCCTTCCGCTTTCTTCTTCTCCATCGACGCGCTGGCGTCGTGGTCGATCAGGCGCCCTTGGCGCTCGCTGCTCCGGCTAGCACGCATCTCGCGGATGATCGCGGGCAGCGTGTCGGCCTCCGATTCGATCGCGCCGGTCAGCGGATAGCAGCCGAGCGTGCGGAAGCGCACCTTGCGCAGGGTCGGTTTCTCGCCGTCGCGCAGCGGAAAGCGTTCGTCATCGACCATCACCAATTGACCGTCGCGCTCGACGATCGGACGCTCGGCAGCGAGATACAGCGGCACGATCGGGATGTCCTCGGCGAGAATGTATTGCCAGATGTCGAGTTCGGTCCAGTTCGACAGCGGGAACACGCGGATGCTTTCGCCGGGATTCTTGCGCGCGTTGTAGAGGCGCCAGAGTTCCGGGCGCTGGTTCTTCGGATCCCAGCGATGCTGGGCCGAGCGGAACGAAAACACGCGTTCCTTCGCGCGCGACTTTTCCTCGTCGCGGCGCGCGCCGCCGAAGGCGAGGTCGAAGCCGTGCTGATCGAGTGCCTGGCGCAGCCCCTGCGTCTTCCACAAGTCAGTATGCAGCGACGAACCATGTTCGAACGGATTGATGCCGAGACGCTCGGCTTCCGCGTTCCGGTGCACCAGAAGAGTCATGCCGGACTCGGCCGCCATGCGGTCGCGGAACGCGTACATTGCGCGGAATTTCCAGGTCGTGTCCACGTGCAGCAGCGGAAACGGCGGCCGCGAGGGGAAGAACGCCTTGCGCGCAAGGTGCAACATCACCGAGCTGTCCTTGCCGATCGAATACAGCATGACCGGCCGCTCGGTTTCGGCGACGGCTTCGCGCAGGATATCGATGCTCTCGGCTTCGAGGCGTTGCAGATGGGTCAGTTCGGGCATGCGGTTCGCTGTGTGCTGCGCAATCGTGAGCGGGCCAGTGTACGGCTACGGCGGCCAAACGATAACGATACGGGTTCCGGCGCGAGCGTGCTGCGTCTTCTGTGGAATGAGCATATCGCCGGATTGCAAAAATCATTCCGGTGTCGTCATTTCCCAGCGGGTCCGAGATGCATTTCGACGCGCGCGGGCCAATTTGTCCTCGCGTCGGCATGCGTCGCGAGGATGCCGCGCCGTTGCGCAGCCAAGCTTTGACCATTCGTCGTCCGGGGACTACGCTTCGCGGCCGCCATGCGCATCACTTTCGAACTCGAACCCGACGACATCGAACGCTTCCACGCGGCGCTCGCGCGTACGCGACGCAGCGCCGATTGCGCCGAGGAAGTCGAGATCATCGACGCCGCGAAATATGCGCTCGATCACCTGTGCGCCGGCAGCGCGCCTGCCTATGTGCGCAAGCGGCTGGTCGAAGTGCAGCGGCTGATCGTGATGCTCGAGGACGAAACCTGGGCGCTGACCGATCCGGAACGCGCCGACATCGTCGCAACATTGGCATATTTCAGCGATCCGGACGACCTGATTCCCGATGACATCGAAGTCATCGGCCTGCTCGACGATGCGATCATGCTCGAATTGCTGCTGCGCCGGCAGCGCCGTGTGCGCAAGGCTTACGACGAATTCTGCGAGTTCCGCGAGCGGCAGGCGCACACGCAGGATCGCACGGGCCGCGCGCGCGATCTCGCTGAGCTGCGCGTCAAGCTGCATGCACGCATGCGGCGGACGTCGCGGAAACGCCCATGTGCTCGGGCGGATGTTTCTGCCTGAAACACCGTTGCAGGTCATCCGACGAGGCTGCTATGTCCGAGCGCGCTTGCGCCGTGCGACGATCAGGAAACTGTTGAACGGCGTGCGGCCCCAAAGCGGGCGCACATCAACTTCCAGGCCGGCAGCCAGCAGCGGCGTTTCGATCTCGGCGCGTTCGGGGTAATGACGCGCGGGACTGCGCATCCAGCGGATCGCATAGAGGAAATGCTCCTCGACGATGGTCGCGGGGAAACGCCATCCGCGCTCGCGCAACACGTTGCGGATGGCCAGAAACGCGCCTGGCGAAACCCGGGCGGCGGCCTCGCGCAGCAGGCGCTGTTGTTGCGTGGCCGGCAGATAATGAAGCACATCGAGCAAGACGACATTGCCGGAAAACGAGGGCAGTGCGTTCGCGTCGCCGTCGTCGAAGAGGAGATCATCGTCCAGATCGGCGGCGATGCGGCGCGCCTCGGCGATCTTCGCCGTGTCGAAGTCGACGCCTCGATAGCCGGCGCGGTAGCCGTGTTCGCGCAGGTGGAAACCGAGCAGGCCGAGGCCGCAGCCGATGTCGAGCAGCGGCACGTCGTTGTCGCCAAGGAGTGCCGCCACCGTGGCATAGGCAGGATCGAAGCGCAGCTTGTTGCGCGCATAGTCGCGATGCCAGGGCCGCTTGAAGCGAGCGGCGATGCGCTGGGCGATGGCTCGGTCGTCCTGGGTCTGCATACGGTTCCTGCGGCACGAGGCCGGCGAAGAAAGGCGCGACTGCCGGGAATCGCCGATGCAGCGTACGCCATTTCGTGTTCGTGCATTCGACAGGGACATCGGGACCATGATCGCTGTGCTAGCCTGCCGTGTCGTCGGCCAACCCGTCGCGGATGCGAACATCCGCCAAGGATCGCGGATCGTGGCGTTTCTCTCCGTGCTGCGCGAACTCGATGGACCCCAGCGTAAAGTCGTGCTGGCGAGCTTCCTCGGTTGGACGCTGGATGCGTTCGACTACTTCCTGCTGGTCTTCGTCATTCCCGAGATCGCGCGCGACTTCAAGGTCGGCGCAACCGAGGTCGCGTTCTCGCTGACCCTGACGCTCGCGATGCGGCCGCTCGGCGCCTATGTCTTTGGCTGGCTTGCCGACCGCTATGGGCGGCGGCCGGTGCTGATGGCCGACATCATCCTGTTCGCCGTGCTTGAGGCGGCATCGGCGCTGGCGCCATCGCTGGCTGCGTTGTTGGTGGTGCGCGCCCTGTTCGGCATCGCGATGGGTGGCGAGTGGGGTATTGGCGCGTCGCTGGCGATGGAGTCGATCCCGGCCAAGGCGCGCGGAGCGGTATCCGGACTGCTGCAGGAAGGATACGCGGCCGGCTATCTGTTGGGCGGTCTCTGTTACCTGCTGCTGTTCGACCACATCGGCTGGCGCGGCATGTTCGCGATCGGCGTGCTGCCGGCGCTGCTGGTGCTGTACATCCGTCGTCACGTGCCGGAATCGCCGGTGTGGGTGAGTGCGGCCGCCGATCCGGCGAAACCGCGACCGGGCTTGTTCGAGACAATGCGCGGCCGCTGGAAGCTGTTCGCCTATCTGGTTGTGCTGATGATGGCATTCAACATGTTCAGCCACGGCTCGCAGGACCTGTATCCGACCTTCCTGAAGGAACAGCACCACTTCGACACGCAGACCGTCGCATGGCTGACGATCACGCTGAACCTCGGCGCGATCGTCGGTGGCCTGTTCTTTGGAGCCTGGTCCGAACGCGCAGGACGCCGTCGGGCGATCATCGTCGCCGCGTTGCTGGCCTTGCCGATGGTGCCGTTGTGGGCCTACGGCGGTTCGGTCGTGCTGCTCGCGCTCGGCGTGTTCCTGTTGCAGGTGATGGTGCAGGGCGCCTGGGGCGTGGTGCCGGTGCACCTGAACGAGCTGTCGCCGGACGCCGTGCGCGCGACCTTGCCCGGTTTTGCGTATCAGGGCGGCAATCTGCTGGCCTCGTTCACCGCGCCGTTCCTGAGCTGGGTCGCCGCGCAGCGCGGCGGCGACTATGCGTTCGCGATGGCGACGTTCATCGCCGCAGTGGCGCTGTTGCTCGCGCTCGTCACCGCGCTCGGGCCGGAAGCGCGCGGAGCGAAGTTCGGCGCGGGAGCGATGGAATGACGCGGCGCCGACAAGCTGCTAGGCTCGCGCGCTTTTCAGCCCGGAGTCCATGGTGAACGTCGAAGCGAACAAGGTCGTCTCGTTTCATTACAGCGTCAGCGACGGCGGCGATGCGCCGGTCGACTCGTCGCGCGAACGCGGCGAGCCGCTGACCGTGCTGATCGGCCACGGCAATATCATCCCGGGTCTGGAACAAGCGCTGATCGGGCACGCCGTCGGCGACCGTTTCGAGGTCAGCGTCGCGCCAGCCGAAGGTTACGGCGAGCGTCGCGCGGATTTCATCCAGCGCGTACCGAAGAAGTATTTCCAGCACCCGGAAAACCTGCAGCCAGGCATGGCCACGGTACTGCAGACGAAGGAAAGCGGTCCACGCATGGTGGTGGTGCTGAAGGTGGGTTCCAGCGTGATCGACGTTGACCTCAATCATCCACTGGCCGGCAAGACGCTCGCTTTCGATGTCGAGATCACCGATATCCGCGATGCCTCGGAAGAAGAGATTGCGCATCGCCATGCGCACGGCGCGGGTGGGCACGAGCACTGAGGGTGGCGAGCAGGGAGTCGGGAATGGGGAGTCGTGAAGGGCGCTTTGCCCTGTCATTTCCCATTTTCCGCTCCCGATTCTCCATTCCCGATCAATCGAGCACGCGCTTGCCGTAGACGAAATGTTCGCGCCACCAGGCACCGTCAAGGCTGTCGAGGCGGACGGTGCCGCCACTGTTCGGCGCGTGCACGAAGCGACGTTCGCCGACGTAGATGCCGACATGGCTGACGCGACGGCCATCGGCGAAGAACACCAAGTCGCCTGACTGCAGAGAATCGCCTGCCAGTTTGCGCTTCCCCAGTTCACTCATGTCGGCCGAGGTGCGCGGAAGGTTTACACCAGCCGCATCACGGAACACGTAGCCGACCAGTCCGCTGCAGTCGAATCCGCCCTGTGGCGTATTGCCGCCCCAGTGGTACGGTGTGCCGACCAGCGCGATCGCGCGAAACAGCACCGCGTTGGCGGCATCCGCGCGCGGCGTGCCGGCGATCAGCGGCGGTTGCGCGCGGTGCGGCGTGGAGCCGCAGGCGGCGATCAGGAGCACGAACAGTGCAAGGGCGAGGCGGTGCGGGAAAAAGCTCATCCGCGCGACGGTCGCCGAGCCCGCGCGGCGTGTCAATCGCCCGGATGTCACGGTTCCGGCGTCAGGCGCTGAGCGCGGTTCCGCCACAAAGTGTCAGTTTTGGACGCGCCGAGGCGACCGCCGGCGTCTCGCCGGACGGCGTTGCGAGCGCGGCGTGCAGGTCCGTCAGGGTGTTTTCGAACTGTGCCAGCCTGACGTTGGCGGCGATTGCGACCGGGCGCGGCACATGGCCCATGTCGATCAGTCCACGCAGCAGCTTGCGCTGCGATTCGCCGAATTCCTCGTCCTGCAACGCTTCGTCGAGAGCGCAGATCAACGCGGCCAGCCAACCGGAGTTCGGGGCGCGCAGTGCGAGCAGTGCTTCGTTGGTCGAGATTTTCATGGCGGAATCCGTTGCCGTGGGTGCGCCATGGAGCAATGCAGATTTGATGCCAGCTTGAATGGAGTGATGAGCGCTTGGAAAGACCGCGGTGTCCGGGCAGCATGCAACTTCCCACCGAGGAGGCAGCGTCATGATGTACGACTGGAATACCTATCAAACCCAGCTGATGCAGCGCATCGGTGAAATCGGTGGCTTGAGTCCGGATACGGTCAAGGGCTATGCGACCCTGAGTGGTGCAGGTGCCAAGACCAATCACCTTGATGCGAAGACGCGCGAGCTGATCGCGCTGGCAGTGGCGGTGACGACGCGCTGCGACGGTTGCATCACCGTGCACGCGGATGCGGCGGTCAAGGCTGGCGCAACGCGCGAGGAAGTCACCGAAGCGCTCGGCGTCGCGGTTGCGTTGAATGCCGGCGCGGCGCTGGTCTATTCGGCGCGCGTGCTCGACGCCTACGCGGCGAAAACCGGCGCGGGCTGAGCGGTCGCGTTGCGGCGGCATCGTACAATCGCCGCATGACGACACGGACATCGGATGTGCTGATTCTCGGCGGCGGCGTAGTAGGGCTGGCCTGTGCCTGGTTCCTGCTCGAAGCCGGACGCAGCGTGACCGTGCTCGAACAGGGCACGGTCGGTTGCGGCAGTTCGCATGGCAACTGCGGTACGCTGACACCGAGCCATGCGGCGCCGCTGGCGACGCCCGGCGTGCTCGGCACCGCGCTGCGCTGGCTGTTCAAGGCGGATGCGCCGCTGCACATCAAGCCGAGCCTCGATCCGGCACTGCTGCGCTGGCTTGCCACGTTCGCCGGGCGCTGCAACTGGCAAGCATTCGATCAGGCAGTGAAGGCGAAGACGCCATTGCTGCTGCGTTCGCGCGCGCTGATCGAGGAGCTGGTGCACAAGGAAGGCCTCGATTGCGAGTTCGAAGCGCTCGGCACGATGAACGTGTTCGGCGAAGCGCGTCATTTCGAGCAGGCCTGCGTGCTGCAGGAACGGCTTGCCAGCGTCGGGCTGGTCGCCGATGTGCTCGATGCGCAGGCGACCCTGGCTTGCGAGCCCGCCTTGAAACCCGGCGTCGCCGGCGCCTTGTTCCATCCGGGCGATGCGCAACTGCGACCGGATCGCTATGTGGCCGAGCTGGCGCGCGTCGTGCGTGCCAAAGGCGGCGTCGTCGTCGAGCATGCGCGCGTCGAACGCATCGAGCGCGAGGGTGCGCGCATCGCCAAGGTGATTGCGTCGAACGGCGAGTTCGGCGGTCGCGACGTCGTGCTCGCGCTGGGTTCGTGGTCGCCGACCTTGGCGCGGCAACTCGGCATTCGCCTGCCGATCCAGCCTGGCAAGGGCTACTCGATCACCTACACCCGGCCGGATCGTTGCCCACGCATTCCGATGACGCTGAAGGAGCCGAGCGTCTGCGTGACGGCGTGGGGCTCCGGCTATCGCCTCGGCAGCACGATGGAATTTTCCGGCTACGACAGCCGCCTCAATCGCGCGCGCCTCGATGCGCTCAAGCGTGGTGCCGAGCAGTTCCTGCATGAGCCGCAAGGCCCGCGCGTGGTCGAGGAATGGTACGGCTGGAGGCCGATGACGCCGGACGATTTGCCCGTCATCGGGCGCGCGCCCGGCATCGACAACCTCGTGCTCGCGACTGGTCACGGCATGCTCGGTGTGACGATGTCGGCGGGCACCGGGATGCTGGTCGGCGAAATCGTCAGCGGAAAATCGCCATCGATCGACATCGTGCCTTTTTCCGTCGCGCGGTTCGGATAGTGCAGCGCCTGCGGCAAGGCTTTCGGCCGGCGAATGACAGCTCGTCCAGCGGGATCCGTTTCGGTTTCGGGAATGCGTGCGCCCACAATGCGTGCGCCAAGGGAGAATCATGTTGCAACGACATCATCTGCTGGCCGCGCTGTGCGCGTTCGGCGCCTGTTCCATCACTCCCGTCCAGGCAGCGGAGGACGCTGCGCCAGTCGAGTTCCAGTGGGGCGCGAAGATCCCGATGCGTGACGGTGTGCGCCTCAACGCGACCGTCTACAAGCCGCGCGCGCAACAAGGTGCGCTGCCGTGCGTATTCACGCTGACTCCGTACATCGCGCAGAGCTACCACGAGCGCGGCACGTATTTCGCTGCGCATGGCTACGTCTTCCTCGGCGTAGATGCGCGCGGTCGCGGCAATTCGGAAGGCAAGTTCACGCCGATGCTGCAGGAGGCGAAGGACGGTCACGACGTCGTCGAATGGCTTGCCGCGCAGCCGTATTGCAACGGCAAGGTGACGATGTGGGGAGGTTCCTACGCTGGTTACGACCAGTGGGCGAGCGCGAAGGAGTTTCCGCCGCACCTCGCGACGATCGTGCCGGTCGCCTCGCCGAAACCCGGCGTCGATTATCCGATGTCGCACAACATGTTCTATTCCTATGATACGCAGTGGCTGACCTTTGTCAGCGGACGCACCGCACAGGAAGCGATCTTCGGCGACAGCGCATTCTGGAGCGCGCAATTCCGGTGCTGGTACGAGGCGCACGCGCCGTTCCGCGAACTTGATTCCTATATCGGCAATCCTTCGCCGATATTCCAGACCTGGATCTCGCATCCGATGCAGGACGCGTACTGGGACAGCTTCAGCCCGACGCCGGAGCAATATGCGCGCCTCGCGTTGCCGATCCTCAGCATCACCGGCCAGTACGATGGCGACCAGCCCGGCGCGCTCGCCTATTACGGCGAACACATGCGCTACGGTTCGGCCGCGGCAACGGCAAGGCACTACCTGATCGTCGGGCCGTGGGACCACGCCGGCACGCGCACGCCGAAGGCCGATGTCGGCGGCCTGACATTCGGAAAGGCCGCGCTGCTCGACATGAACGCACTGCACAAGGCGTGGTACGACTGGACGATGAAGGATGGCGAAAAGCCCGCGTTCCTGAAGGACAAGGTTGCGTTCTACGTCACCGGCGAGGAAGCGTGGCGCTACGCGTCGACGCTCGACGCGGTGACCGCAGGACGCAAGGCATGGTTTCTCGATTCGGTCGCCGCACGCGCGAACGACGTATTCGCCTCGGGCGATCTTTCGGCCACCAAGCCCGGCCGCGGCAAGCCGGATCGCTATGTCTACGATCCACTCGACACTTCTTCCATCGCGTGGGAGCAGGAGGATTCGCCGAACGGCCTGACCGACCAGCGCGGCGCGGTGATGGCATCCGGCACGGCCCTGTTCTACCACTCGCCGCCGTTTGCGCAGGACGTCGATATCGCCGGCTTCTTCAAGCTTTCGGCGTGGATCGCGCTCGACCGGCCAGACACCGACATCGCAGTTGGCGTCTATGAGATCAAGCCCGACGGCGGCAGCGTGTACCTTGCGAGCGATGCGCTGCGCGCGCGATATCGCATGAATCCACGCGAGGCGAACCTGGTGAAACCCGGATCGGTCGAACGCTACGACTTCGAGCACTTCAGCTTCGTCGCGCGGCGCATTGGCAAGGGCAGTCGACTGCGCCTTGTAATCGGTCCGGTGAACTCGATGTACGCGGAGAAGAACTACAACAGCGGGGGCACGGTAGCCGGCGAATCCGGCGAGGATGCGCGTACGGTCACCGTGACCCTGTACCACGATGCTGCGCATCCGAGCGCGTTGTCGATGCCGATCGCCGCGGCATCATCGGTTGCCGCGACGCCGTAGACGCCCGCATCCGGGTTTTTCCTGCTGAATCAAACCGAGGAACACGAGAATGACGGGCGAGCGCTTCGACCTGGCCGTGCTGGGTGCCGGCTCCGGCGGTATCGCGATGGCGATCCGCGCCGCGCGCCTCGGTGCGCGCGTGGCGGTACTCGAGTCCGGCGTGATCGGCGGCACCTGCGTCAATGTTGGCTGCGTGCCAAAAAAGGCGATGTGGCTTGCCGCGGAACTGGCCGACGCGCAGCGGCTCGCGCGCGAGGTCGGTTTCGACGTCATGCCCGGCGCGCTCGACTGGCCTGCCTTCATCGCGCGCCGCGATCGCTACATTGCAAACATCCACGCGAGCTATCGGCGCCGCTTCGACGAGCTAGGCATCACGTTGTTGAGCGGGCGCGGGCATTTCCTCGCCGCCCATCGCATCGCCATCGGCGAACGCGAGCTGGAGGCCGCGCATGTGCTGGTGGCGACCGGCGCGCGGCCGCAGCGGCTGTCGCTTCCCGGTGCCGAACTCGGCATCGATTCGGATGGGTTCTTTGCCCTGCGCGCGTGTCCGCGCCGCGTCGCGATTGTTGGCAGCGGCTATATCGCGATCGAACTGGCTGGCGTGCTGCGCGCACTCGGAGCCGAGGTTGCATTGTTCGCGCGCGGTTCGCGCCTGCTGCGGTCGTTCGACCACGATCTCGGCGATGCGCTGGCGCAGGCGATGCGCGGCCGCGGCATCGCGATCGCGTTCGACAGCCAGCCGGTCGCGGCGATGAAGGAAGCGGATGGCTACGCGTTGCAGTTCTCGAATGGCGACGCGGTGCGCGGTTTCGACGAGTTGATCTGGGCAACGGGACGTTCTCCGAACACGACCGGGATTGGTCTGGAATCGATCGGCGTCACACTCGATGCGGCCGGCCACGTCGTTACCGACGAATGGCAGGACACGAATGTGGCCGGCGTGCATGCGGTGGGCGACGTGACCGGACGCATGGCGCTGACGCCCGTCGCGATCGCTGCCTCGCGCCAGCTCGCCGATCGCCTATTCGGAGGCTGCGCGGATGCCAAGCTCGACTACGCGAACATCCCGAGTGTGGTGTTCGCACATCCGCCGATCGGAACCGTCGGGCTTTCCGAGGAAGCGGCGCGCGAGCGTCACGGCGACGCCGTCAAGGTATATCGCGCCGGTTTTCGGCCGATGCTCGGTGCGTTGGCGCAGAGTGAGGAAAGAACGCGGATGAAGCTGGTCTGCATCGGGGCCGAGGAGCGCGTTGTCGGCATCCACCTGATCGGCGTGGCGGCGGATGAAATCCTGCAGGGCTTCGCCGTTGCGCTGAAGCTCGGTGCACGCAAGGCGGATCTCGACGCGACCGTGGCGATCCATCCGACTTCGGCCGAGGAGCTGGTGCTGATGTAAGCACCCGTCCACGGTATTGAAGGTGCGTACCCTCGTCAGGTCGTCGCGACTCCGTGGTGTGGACCCAATGGCGCTGTACAACCTCCGTCAACCATGTGCTGCTGATGAAAAGCGTGGCCAAGGGTGGCCGCGAGCGGGCCAGCCGAAGTCGTTGCATCCACGCGAAGGCAACCCGGCAACGTCATGGTGACCGCGGACGGATCGCAAAAAAAACGGGGCGCTTGCGCGCCCCGAAGGAGAGTGAACTGAATGAGACGAGGTTTGGATCAGAAGTAGATCTGCACGCGGGCTTCGAGCACGCTCGGATCGACATCGGCTTCGCCATTGATCGGCGAGCCATAACGTTTGGTGCTGCTGGCCTTGATGTAGTTGGCCTGGAACTTGACGTGCTGGCCGAGATACCAGTTCGCACCGATCGTCCAGTCGCTTTCCTTGCCGCCGTACACCAAGCCGTCGTTGAGATCGACCTGGCTGTAGCGCAGCGCAACTTCGAATGCGCCGAAATCGTTGATCGGGCGGACATTGCCGATATTGCCCTTGCTGTACGGACGGCTCTCGCCGGTCAGCACCCACGAACCCTGCACGTAGTAGCCGGAGCCGGTGTAGTCCGGTTTGCCGCGCGGGCTGGCGCTGAAGGTCAGGTATTCGCCCTGCACCAGCAGCGGGCCATGGATCCATGCCGCCTCGAGTCCGAGGCGATCGATGTCGCCCGGGAACGCGAGGTTGCCGGTGTCGACCAGGCGCGTGCCGGTCATGCCTGATTCCGGACGCGCGCGGAAGCGGGCGGCGGGATTGCTGACGACGCCGCGGCCATCCGTCGTCGCGTCGCGGTTCTCGCGGGAAACGGCGATGCCGAGGTGCAGCACATTGCCTTCTTCACGCGAACCGGCGCCGGGCTGGCGGTTGAACGGATTCCAGACGACGCGCGCGGCCGGACCGCTGCCGTCGTTGTCACCGTTGAGGTCGCCGCCATCGAAATAGGCGAGGTAGAGCAGCCAGTTCGGGATACCGGTGTAGGTCCAGTCGATGCCGATGCGACGGCCCATGTTCGCGGCCTGTACCGGCAGCGCGCGCTCGAGGAACGTGGTCGCGCTGGAACTGGTTGTTTCTTCCCAGCCGACCGGCGTCTTGAACTGGCCGACGCGGAACTCGCCATATTCCTTGTTGCTGTAGCGAACGAAATTGTCGATCCAGCCGGTCGATGGTGCGCCACCGCGGATGGTGAAGTCGTAACCGATGTTGAAATCCAGACCCCACGGCGTCTTGCCGTAGAAGTTGAATTCCTTGCGGCGCCATGCATTCACGTCAGGCAGGATTTCCGCGCCGGTGGCCGGGTTGCTGACGTCGCCCGAGTAATTCTCGAACTGGTACTGGTACAGGCCCTTGAACCCGTATTCGTAGCCGCCTTCAGTCTTGTATTTGGTCGGCCAATCGTTGAGCAGGTCATAGGCCATCGCGTTGGTGCCGAACGCGCAGAACAGCGCGGCGGCGATCGCATGTCGCAGTTTCATCGGGAGTCCTCGAAGCGGGGCGGAAAACTGGCGCGAAGTCTCTCCCGGCGCTGTTACGCTTCGATGACAAAAGAACAATCATTTAACGCGGAACACTCGCAGCGTATGCACGCACGCGGCTTTCAGGGCGTTGCGATCTTGTGACGGTAGCCGCACAGGTCGTTGATGACGCAGCCAGGACATTCCGGCTTGCGCGCCTTGCAGACGTAGCGCCCGTGCAGGATCAGCCAGTGATGGGCGTCCTGGCGGAACTCTGCCGGCACGACCTTGGCGAGCTTGTCCTCGACGATGCGCACGTTCTTCCCCGGCGCGAGGCCGGTACGGTTGGCGACGCGGAAGATGTGAGTGTCGACAGCAATCGTCGGCTCGCCGAATGCGGTGTTCAGCACGACATTGGCGGTCTTGCGGCCGACGCCGGGCAGCGCTTCGAGCGCGTCGCGCGAGCGTGGTACTTCGCCGCCGTGTTGCTCGATGAGAATGCGGCAGGTGGCGATGACGTTCTTCGCTTTCGCGTTGTAGAGGCCGATCGTGCTGATGAAGGTCTTCAAACCATCCTCGCCGAGGTCGAGGATGGCCCGTGGCGTATTCGCGACAGGGAACAGCTTTTTAGTTGCCTTGTTCACGCCGACGTCGGTCGCCTGCGCCGACAAGGTCACCGCGACGAGCAACTCGAACGGCGTCGTGTAGTCGAGTTCGGTGGTCGGGTGCGGATTCAGCTCGCGCAGGCGGTGGAATAGTTCGACGACTTTTTCGCGTTTCATCCAAACTCGCGGTCGCGTCGGGCCATCGCGATCGCGGCGACCGCTGCGGACAGCAAGGCCAACAGGATGACCGCGGACGGCGAAAGCGCGGGTGCCGCCTGCGCGATGGCAGCTCCTTGCGCCGAAAGCGCGATAACGGGCTCGTCATTGGCCGCATTGGAATCGACGATCCAGCCGCCGGTCGCCGCATTGCGCAACTCACCGGCACGAAACGCCTGGACCGTGGGATCGACACCCGTCGGCACGGTAAAGCGGGCCAGGCACGATTGCGTGCCACCCGCGGTCACGACGGGGAAGCGGGCGGCCGGCGCACCGCAGTCGACCTGGACGGACGCGCAGCCGCCGGGCAAGTCCATGTCTACGGCGATGACGTTGCCGGTGCAGACGAGGCCCAGGCCCATCACGACGCCGTCGACGGCGAGCGCGCTGGTGTTGCTGGCCTGAAGGCGGACGATCGCATGCAGCGTGCCGTCCGGATCGAGGTTCGCCGCTTCCTGCCGCGCGGACAATGCAATGTCGACGAACGTGCCGACGGTCACGCTGATCCAGGTGGACGTTCCGGCCAGCATTCCGTTGAAGAAACCGTTGTGGATCGCAGTGGGCGCGCGTGCGATGCGCAGCATGCAGGTACGCGACTCGCCCGGGCCGAGAGCGCCGATCGTGGACGCACTCCAGATGCCGCGCGGCGGATACGGGTGGAATGGGCCGCAGCCTGGAGCCGAGGCCATCTCCATCGAGTAGCCTTCGACCGGCGTGCTGATGACGAATTCGTAGTCGTCGGAGGCGACGTGCTCGTCGTTGCGGAAGACCAGCGCCATCTCCGTCGTCGCGCCGGCCTCGATCGCGACATTGTTGAAAGGCGGCGCGTCGAGCGTGATGGCGCCCGCGCTGCCGGATCCGAAGGCGAGGGCACACAAGCCAAGCAGAATGCGGCGAGGTGATAGGCAATTCATGGCGTCCCCTCAGAATGGAGTGGTTGCGCATTTTGGCACAAATCCCGCGGTCAGCCGCGGCGGTGCGGCCACGCCGAGAGCAATCCGCGATCAATCCATCGAAGAACCCCGCCGCGCCGCCAAGGCGTGGTGCGCGGTCGTCCGGATCATCGCGCTTCGAGCTTGCGGGCACGGCCGCGCGCGATCGCCTCGAGCACGGCGGAGCGGCTGATCGGCACGGGCGCGGCGCCCGGGAGGGTCGTCCCGCCTGGGCGGCCTGGCGGAACAGGCGCGGCTTGCGACGGCGCCGTATCGCCGGCGCGCGAACGCGCTGCCTTTTCGCTGCCCGCGCGCATCAGCCGCGCATTGCGATCATCGAACCGCGCCTTCGCGTGCGCTGCGAGCGCGAGCACGTCGGCCCGCGCGAGTGGCTTGTCCGCAACCGGAACAAGTTCGATGCAATCGACCGGGCAGGGCGGCAGGCACAGTCCGCAACCGGTGCATTCATCGGCGATGATCGTATGCATGCGCTTGCCGGCTCCGACGATCGCATCGACCGGGCAAGCCCTGATGCATTTCGTGCAGCCGATGCAGATGTCCTCGTCGATCAAAGCGACAGTCGGTGGCGCCTCGATGCCGCAGGACGGGTCCAGCGGCTTGGTCGCGCGGCCGAGCAGGCGCGCGAGCGCGGCAATGCCCTCTTCGCCGCCGGGCGGGCAGCGATCAATATCCGCCTCATCGCGCGCGATCGCTTCGGCATATGCGCGGCAGGCTGGATAGCCGCAGCGCGTGCATTGCGTCTGCGGGAGAAGCGCGTTGATGGACTCTGCGGTGGTCATCGGCGCCACGACAGTGTTGCGCGGACCGATTCGGGTTCCAGCAGGGCGGCAATGTGTAGCAGCGCAAACAACGCGGAAGCGACCGGGCGCTCGAACGCGATGCAGGCGGCGTCAGCGGTGGCCATCGGCAACCAGCGCGGGCCGTTCGACTGCCTTCATGCGCACGCCGCAAGCGATGGTGCGGATGTCCTGTGCCGCCGCGCGCACGTGTTCTTTCGTGAAGCGAGGCAGCGGAGCCGGTTGTGGCGCTGGCTTGTAGTGGTGCGGGATCGTCGCTTTCCCGTTGTTCTCGATGCGCTCGGGCAGGTCCGCGAGATGAGGTCCGGCTTCGTGGATGGTGGCAGTGTCGATGGCGATTTCCGGTTGCATGGCCGGAATTATACGAAACCCGGGCGTGCCTCGCGGAGCTTGCACGCGATGCGCGCACCTCGTTGGACGTTGTCTATCGGCGTGTGTATGGAACGATGGTGGTCGCCGCGAGCAGCAGCATGGCCATCAGCGCGAGCGCCCATGGTGATGCCGTTGGTGCGGCGACGGTCATGCTGGCATTGCTGCCGTTCACCGTCAGGTCCACCCGGTTGTCGTTGCCATCCGAATCCATGACCCAGCCGCCCGTCGCGGCGTTGGTCAGGCTGTCGATCAGCAGCGCATGGACTTCCCCATCGAGCGATCGTTGAGCAGACAGGCGCACCAGACACGACTGTGTCGCCCCGGAGGCGACGGGGGGGAGGTTCGCCGCGGGGCCGGGACCGCCGACGAATCCGCAGGGAATTTCCGCGGCTTCGCAACCGCCTGTCAGGTTCGTGTCGACCTCGACGGTCGCACCGGTGCAAACCGGCCCCAGACTCACTGCAGGTTTGCCGATGCCGATCGGGCCGGCATTGTGCGCCGACAATCGGAATACACTGTGTGCGACACCTGCGGCATCGACCGTCGCGGATACGCGCTGTGCGGAGAGCGCGACGTTGACGAAGCTGCCGATGCGCAAATGGACGGAGCCGTTTCCCTGCGACAGAAACCAGTTGGTATCATGGTTGTCGATCGCGCTGGCATCGCGCATGACGCGGATCACGCAGGTGCGTTGCCCGCCGGTGGGCAACGGCATGAGACGAAATTGGCTCCAGCCGGCCAGTTCGGGGCTGTTCTCCATCGGGCCACATTCGGGCGACTGCGAGCGTTGTACATAGGTGTAGCCTGCCGATGGCAACGCGGGTATGCGCAGAATCAGCTCAGGCGAATCTGATGCCGTGGTGTTCGTGAACGTGAGCGGCACATCCGCATAGCCGCCCGGTGCGATTGCGATATTGCTTTGCGGCGTAGTGACGTCGAAATCGGAAGCGTGCGCACTCAATGGGGTCGCACAGGCGAGCGCGAGGACGAAGCAGCCAAGCGTGAACTCCGGCATGTTCATGTCATGCTCCTGCGGCAGAGATAAACGTCATCATAGTAGCCGCCGTCATGGCCGCTCAAATTCGACTTGGCGCGGGTTTCGCCCGGGATGGCGCGGTGTCATCCCGGGCGCAGCGTCATTTCACCGGCATGCCGGCGGCGACACCGGTGTCCGCATCGAGCAGGAACAAATCACTGCCGCCGCTGCCGGCAGAGAGAATCATTCCCTCCGACACGCCGAAGCGCATCTTGCGTGGCGCGAGGTTGGCGACGAAAACGACGCTGCGGCCGACGAGCTTCTCCGGTTCAGCGTAGGCGGCGCGGATGCCGGAGAAGATCTGGCGCGTGCCGAGTTCGCCCGCGTCGAGCTCGAAGCGCAGCAGCTTGTCGGAACCGTCGACGAAGCCGCAGGCGACGACCTTGCCGATGCGCAGGTCGAGTTTGGCGAAGTCGTCAATGGTGATGAGTGCGGACATGATCGAGCTGGAGTCGGGCATCGAGAATTCGTGATTTTGCTTTGCTTTCAAACCCCCTCCTTCAAGGAGAGGGTTTGGTGGCGATGGTGTCATGGCTGCTTGAGAAGCCGCAGTGTCGTCGGCTGGCTTCAAGGATTCCTTGGAGGCTTCAATCATCGCCTCGACTTTCTTCGGATCGACGCGTGTAGTGAGGGGCACGAAATCATTCAGAAGTGCTCCAAGCGCCGGTTCCTTTGCGGCAGCGAAGTCTTGCCAAACGCCACCGAGGAATGCCTTGGATCTTTGCGCGATTCCTGGAACGATCGGATAAAGCCAGATCGACAGCATGCGGAACCAATTCAGCGCGAGCGTGCAGACGACGTGCAATTCCTCGCGCTTGCTCTCGTCCTTGGCAAGCAGCCATGGCGCCTTGGTTGCCACATAGGCGTTCGCCTCGTCGGCGACCTCGACGAGAAGGCGCGTCACTCCCGCATAGTCGCAGGTGCGATACAGCTCGGCGCAGTCTGCGAGCTTCGTCGCCGAGGCGTCATACATCGCGCGCTCGGTTTGCGGCAACGTTGCGGCGAGCTTGCCGCCAAAGAACTTGTGCACGAATCCGGCACAGCGACTGGCGAGGTTGACCCACTTGCCGACCAGATGCGAATTGACGCGTTCCTCGAATGCCTTGAGGTCGAGGTCGAGGTCGATCGGTGCGGCGGTCAGCATCGTCGCGAAGTAGTAGCGCAGGTAATCGGGATCGAGGCCGGCATCGAGATAGGTGCGTGCCATCACGAAAGTGCCGCGCGACTTCGACATCTTCTCGCCGTTGACGGTGAGGTAGCCGTTGACGTGCAGCGCATTCGGCGTGCGCAAGGACGCGCCTTTCAGCATCGCCGGCCAGAACAGGCCGTGGAAGTTGACGATGTCCTTGCCAAGGAAATGATGCATTTCCGCGTTCGCATCGAAGCTCGCATCGGCAGCCTGCATGAAGGCGTCGAACGAGGCCGGAGTGAGGCCGTTCTTCGCGCCGGCGTCGCTGGAGCAATACTTCTTGAAGCTGGCGAGGTAGCCGATCGGCGCATCGAGCCAGACATAGAAGAACTTGCCCGGCGCGTCGGGAATCGGGAAGCCGAAGTAGGGCGCATCGCGCGAGATGTCCCAATCGCGCACGCCGCCCTCGGCGTCGAGCCATTCGCGGAGCTTGGCCGCGACCGATGGATGCATCACGGCTTCGCCATGCGTGAACTTGCCGGCGAACCAGTCCCTGAGCAGGTCGGTGAAGTCGCCGACTTTGAAGAAGTAGTGCTCGGAATCGCGCAGTTCCGGCGTCGCGCCGGACAGCACCGAGCGCGGGTCCTTGAGGTCGGTCGGCGCATAGGTGGCGCCGCAGTTCTCGCAGTTGTCGCCATACTGGTCCGGCGTGCCGCAGTTCGGGCAGATGCCCTTGACGTAGCGGTCGGGCAGGAACATCTGCCGCACCGGGTCGTAGAGTTGGCGGATCGAGCGCGCAGCGATATGGCCGCCGGCCTTGAGCCGTGCGTAGACCAACTCGGCGAGTTCGCGGTTCTCGGGCGAATGCGTCGTGTAGTAGTAGTCATGCGCGATGCCGAAGTCGGCGAAGTCGCGCACATGGCTGTCGTAGACGCCCTTTATGTATTCCTCGGGCGTCAGCCCGGCTTTCTCGGCGGCGAGCATGATCGGCGTGCCGTGCACGTCGTCGGCGGCGACGAAGTGAACGGTGTCGCCAGCCATGCGCTTCGCGCGCACCCACACGTCGGACTGGATGTAGCCGAGCAGATGGCCGATGTGCAGCGGGCCGTTCGCGTAGGGCAGGGCGTGGGTGACGAGGATCTGTTTCGAGGCCGGCGCGCTCATTCAATAGGGGTCCGCTGCTGCAAAGCGGAATTATGGCATGGCGGTTCGACGCGCGAGGGCGTGTGCATCCGGACAGCAGCTCCACGCAACCCTCCCCGCAAAAGGGGAGGGCTTCAATGCGATGTCACGGCGTGGCTTTGCGTTCCCACACCTGCGTGCGACCGAGCAGCGAGAAACCCTTGAACCCGCGCACCTCGAGCTTGTTGCCGCCTTCGACCAGATGGATCTTGCAGCCGTAGGTCTTGCCGCTCTTGGGATCGAGGATCGTGCCGCCGCTCCAGTTCTCGCCGTCTTTCTTCATGTCCCAGATGATCGTCATGCCTTCGATCGGCTTGTCCTTGCGCTCGCCGTCGCATTCCTTGCAGATCGGATGCGGACCTTGCTCGGACTGCAGCACTTCGAGCACCTTGCCGGTCAATTGGTCGCCGCTGACGTCGATCTCGACGATCGATTTCGGTTTGCCGGTGGCATCGTCGATCGTGGTCCAGGTGCCGGCCGGGCTGAGGTCGGCGGCGAATACCGGCGTGCCGAGGGTGAGCGCGAGCGCGAACAGCAAGGGTTTGCAGGATGGCATGGTACGGTCTCCGTGCGGGTGGACGATGCCCGCAACTTGCCGTTGCGGCGCGGGGGCGTCAAGGCGCGCTGCAGCGGACCTCTCGGCTGGCATAATGTGCGCCCCCGCATGTGGACGTTTCCCCGGCATGACCGAATCCCCAGAGGCGCGGGCCAGGCAGATCCTGGCCGGCGTGATCGATCCGCACAGTGGAATCGATCTTGTTTCCAGCGGTGCCCTGCGCGGCGTCGGCGCGTCCGGCGCAGATGTGTCGGTGGACGTGCAGCTTGGCTATCCCGCGTTGTCGGCACAGGCCGCGATCGCGGCCACCATCAAGCAGGCACTCGAAGCGGACGCGGCGATCACGCATGCCGCCGTCAGCGTGTCCTGTCGCGTGTTCGCGCACGAGGTACAGCACGGCCTTACGCCGCTGCCGGGCGTCAAGAACGTCATCGCGGTCGCTTCGGGCAAGGGCGGGGTCGGAAAATCCACCGTCGCTGCGAACCTGGCGCTCGCGCTGAAGGCCGAAGGCGCCAGCGTCGGCGTACTCGATGCCGACATCTACGGCCCGAGCCAGGTGCGCATGCTCGGTCTCGAAGGCAAGCCGGACACCAAGGACGGCAAGCGTATCGAGCCGAAGATCAGCCACGGCATACAGGCCATGTCGATCGGCCTCATGGTGGAGGAGGATACCGCGATGATCTGGCGCGGTCCGATGGCGACGCAGGCGTTGCAGCAGATGCTCGGCGACACCAACTGGTCCGACCTCGATTACCTCGTCATCGACCTGCCGCCGGGCACCGGCGACATCCAGCTGACCTTGTGCCAGCGCATTCCGGTGTCCGGCGCGGTAATCGTGACGACGCCGCAGGACATCGCGCTGCTCGACGCGAAGAAGGCGCTGAAGATGTTCGAGAAGGTCAACGTGCCGGTGCTGGGCATCATCGAGAACATGGCGACGCACGTCTGCGCGAATTGCGGCCACGAGGAACACATCTTCGGCGAGGGCGGCGGCGCACGCATGGCCGAGCAGTACGGCGTGCCGTTGATAGGCTCGCTGCCGCTCGACATGCGCATCCGCGAGCAGGCCGATGGCGGCACGCCAACCGTCGTCGCGATGCCCGACTCCGATCTCGCCGCGCGCTATCGCGAGATCGCGCGCAACACATCCGCGCGGCTGGCGCTGCGTGCGCGCAACAAGGCGATCTCGTTTCCCAAGATCGTGGTGCAGAATACGTAGGAGCCGGGATTGGGCATACGAGATCGGGGATTGGATAGAGCATGCTCGGCCAGTTCGCCACCTCGCATTCCCGTTGTCGGCGCCGCTTTCCCGAATCTCCAATCCCGTATCCCCAATCCCGGTCTTATGAGCATCAAAAGCGACAAATGGATCCGCCGCATGGCGGAGCAGCAGCAGATGATCGAGCCGTTCGTGTCGGGTCAGGTAAAGCGCAATGGCGGCGAGCGCCTGATCTCGTACGGCACGTCGAGTTACGGCTACGACGTGCGCTGCGCCGACGAGTTCAAGGTGTTCACGAACATCAACTCGACCATCGTCGATCCGAAGAACTTCGACGAGCGCAGCTTCGTCGACGTGAAATCCGACGTCTGCATCATTCCGCCCAATTCATTCGCGCTGGCACGCACGGTCGAGTACTTCCGCATCCCGCGCAAGGTGCTGACGATCTGCCTCGGCAAGAGCACGTATGCGCGCTGCGGCATCATCGTCAACGTGACGCCGCTGGAACCCGAGTGGGAAGGTCACGTGACCCTCGAGTTCTCGAACACGACAACGTTGCCGGCGCGCATCTATGCCAACGAAGGCGTCGCGCAGATGCTCTTCCTCGAATCCGACGAGGAATGCGAGACCAGTTACAAGGATCGTGGCGGCAAATACATGGGCCAGACCGGCGTCACCTTGCCGCACGCCTGAGAAGGCGCGGCGGACCGAGACAAGCCCCTTTCGATGTGAATCCCCGGCAACGCCGGTCGCGCCGTTGATGCGGGCTGGTGGTAGTCTTCGCGATCACGTGCATACACCGGAGCAGGCGGAACCATGCGGAGTCTTTCGATCGGAACATCCTTGAAATGTGCGGCGCTCGCGCTGGCGATGCTGACCTTGGCTGCCTGCGGCGGTCGCGGTGGTGCCAAGCACGACGTCGTGCGCGCTGCAAACATTCCGGCCAGTTTCGACGTGACGATCCTTGCCGACAAGGACGGCCAGTTCGACTACGACGGCGCGCCGTTGACCTCGCAGGACCTGCAGAGCGCGTTCCGCTATCGCCAGGAAGAATCGTTGCCGATGTCGAGTGTGCTGCTCAAGCGCGGCGAAAAGCAGAAGATCAAGGCCGAGCATGAAACCACATTGGCACGCATCGCACTGCAGATGAAGTTCAAGGCTTTCGTCGAGGAAAAGGGCGGCGAGATCTCGGAGCTGCAGGCCGTCGTGAAGGATGGCGAGCCGGCACAGGCCGAATCCCCGAAGAAAGACTGATACGGAACGGAGAAGGCAATGAAGACAGTCATGCGTGGCATCGTGCTGGCGCTGGGAATGATGATGACGGTCGGCGCGTTCGCGCGCTCGGACGTGCGCGACGGAAATGCGATCGTGCAGCCGACCAGGAACGACAAGTATTCGATCGACGGTTTCACGATGGGCAAGGCCGAGCTTTTCGGTTACATCAGCGATCTCAAGGACACTGACCATCTCACCGGCGTCGTGCTCAAGCGCGGCGGCAGCGACGAACAGCGCAAGTCGATCGGTTCGATCGCGCGGACGCTGCAGCTGAAAGCGTTCGAACAAGACGGCAAGGAACTGAAGCCGATCGATCTGCCCGCCACGCCGCCGCCCGCTCCGCCAATCGAACAGCCGGCGCAGCAACCCACCCAGCCCGCGGAACATTGATACCGCTCCTGCCGGTGCGCAATGGCGCGCCGGCGGGACGATTCCTTTCCTGCTTGCGCGTCCGGTGGTGCCGATTCGCCCACTGTCGACAATGCCGCTCGTTCATCCCTGTCCATCGTTTCATTTTTTCCAGAAGATGCCTTCCTTTCGTCTCGCGGCTTTCGCCGTCGTCCTTGCCCTTGCAGCGGGTTCCGTCACCGCTGCGGCCAATCCGCTCAGTCTGATCGGCGAAACCTACTCCACCTGGAAAGAACGCCTGTTCGGATCGCATCGCGCCACGCCTGCAACGATCGACGCGCCGGCCGAGGGCAAGATCGAGTTGTCGCCTGGCCAGCCGATGCGTTTTCGCATCGACGCGAAGGCGCCTGAGCGCGATTTCCCGAAAGGCAAGAGTCGCTATCGCATCATCGAGTTGCCGCAGGAGTTCGAGCACGCGGCATTGCGCGTCCAGGTGGTAGCGCGGCGCAACGAAAAGGGCCGTGGCAACGCGGTGTTCAAGCCGCTCCTGTACGTGTTCGGGGATGGCGACGATGTGCGCGACACGATCGAAGCCAAACCGCTGCATCTGGATATCCGCCCATTCCGGCGCACGCGCCTGCTCGGGTGCGTCACACTCGACAAGGTGCATCGCTTTGCAGTGGCGACGGCTGCCCAAATGGTCGGAAAATCCTACGATTCGGAAGTGCGCGAAGCCGTCAAGGCGCCGACGCAGGGCGGCTTCTACTACGCCACCGATGCGGTGAAAGTGCGCCTTCCCTATGCCGATACCGGCGAGATGATTCTCGAAATCACGCGCGAACCGGACAAGGGCAAAGGCTGCTGACGCGCGAGTCGTTCAGGCGACTGCGCCACCGACGAGGCGCGCGTCGTGCCGCGTCGTGATGGCGCATTCGAGCGCCATGCGTACGCCGGCGATCATCGTATCGAGCGCCATGCTCGGCTGACCAGGTTGATGAGCCGCCTGCTGCGGCAGCCACGGCACGTGCATGAATCCGCCGCGCGCGCCGGCGTGCTCGCGCGCGATGAGGTGCGCGAGCGTGAAGAACACCTGGTTGCAGACGAAGCTTCCCGCGCTCAACGAGGTTGCCGCGGGAATGCCATGGGCGTTGAGATGCGCCGTGATCGCCTTGACCGGCAATGACGAGAAGTACGAGCCGGGTGCGCCGTCGATGATCGGCTCGTCGATCGGCTGAATGCCATCGTTGTCCGCGATGCGCGCGTCGATCAGGTTCACCGCGATCCGTTCCAGCGAGATCTCGCTGCGCCCGCCGGCCTGGCCGAGCGCGAGCACGAGTGCAGGCCGGTGCAGATCGAGCAGGTGTGTCAACGCCTGTAGCGTTGCGGCGAACGTGACCGGCAGCACCGCGCCGACGATGCGATGCGCGGCGATCGTTTCGCCATCGAGTGCGCGCACGATCTCCTGTGAGGGATTGATGCGTTCGCCACCGAAAGGCTCGAAACCGATCAGCAGGATGGTTGGTATATGGGACATGGAAGTGAGGAGTACGAAATTCTCGCCGTCGTCATCCCGGCGCGAGCCGGGAGCCAGTTTCTTCGTCGAACTCATCGGAGACGTCGGATGACCAGCGGTCGGTACCGTTGAAAGGCGCTTCCGATTGGAGCCGGGATGCCGCAATGGCAAGCTTCATGCGTCCGGCCGCTCACCATACCAACACCCATAGCAGCACCAGATTGACGACCAGCAATACCAATGCGGTCGGCAACTGTGCGCGGATCACGCCGTACTGGTCCGGCAATTCGAGCAGCACCGCGGGCACGATGTTGAAGTTCGCCGCCATCGGCGTCAGCAAGGTACCGCAGTAGCCGGTCAGCATGCCGATCGATCCGAGCACGGCCGCATCCGCGCCATGGCGCAGCACCAGCAACGGTAACCCGATGCCTGCCATCATGACCGGGAACGCGGCGAATGCGTTGCCCATGATGACGGTGAACAGCACCATGCCGAGGGCGAACGCGGCGAGACAGGCGAGGCGGTTGTCGGTCGGGATCAGCGCGCCGACGATCGCGGCTATCGCGTCGCCGACACCGGTGGCCGCGAATACGCTGCCGAGCGTCGCCAGCAGCATCGGCAGCAGCACGGCCCAGCCGAGCGCATCGAGCAGGCGGCGGCCTTCGCCGAGTCCGCTCGCGACCGTTGCGCGCGTCACGCGCAATGCCGCGGCGAAAGCGATCGTGCAGGCGAGCCCGAGCGCGATGAGGGTCGCGTGCTGCGCGTCGATCAGCGGCTGGTTCTTCCAGCCGAGATGGCTGGCGCCGAGCACCAGCGCGAGCGTGACCAGTGGAATCGCCAGAGCTGGTCCGAACACGCGATTGCCGAGCCGGCTTGCCGCCGCTCGGCGCGCCGCGATCGCTTCGGCATCGTCGATCGTTGCGCGCATGCCGCCGCGCGCGGCCATCGCGCCGAGTGCGAGCACGCCGATGCCCATTGCCTGCGACGGCCAGCGCGTACCGACGGCGAGAGCCGCGAGGATCGCATCGCCGAACAGGAACGGGCAGGCGAGGATGGCCCAGAATCCAGCCATCGCGAAGCGGCGTTCACGCAGGTTCAGCAGCGCGGCGACAAACAGGAATGCGCCGAGCAGCCAGTAGATGTGCTCAATCCTCAGCATCGGCGCGCTCCGTTTCGCGTATGCGCTGTTCGCGCATGCGCCGGGCCAGACGATGCTGGAAATGCAGCACGCGCAACGCGTGGATGACGAACGCGGCGATCGCGGTCGGCAACGCCCACAGAGCGATATGCAACGGTTCCAGCTCGATCCCGTTCTGCGCGTAGAAACCCTGGATGAGCAGCACCGCGCCGAATGCGAGGAACACGTCCTCGCCGAAAAAACGGCCGATGTTGTCGGTCGCGGCGGCGAGCGCATCCACGCGATGGCGTTCGTCCGCGTCGAGTGCGCCGGCACTGCGCTCGGCCGCGGCTTCGCTCATCGGCGCGACCAGCGGTCGCACGGTCTGCGCGTGGCCGGCGAGATCAATCAGGCCGAACATTGACAGCAACTGGCGCAGGCCGAGGTAGCTGATCAGGAAGCGCGCCAGGGTGAGTCCGCGAAAGCTCGCGATCCAGTCGCGCGCTCGCTCGCGCAGGCCGTAGTGTTCGAGCAGGCCGATCACCGGCAGCGTCAACACCATCAGCAGCAGCGCGCGGTTGCCGACGAAGGAACTGCCGAGCAGGGCAAGCAGATCGCCTAGCCCCATGCCGGCGGCGAGACCGCCGACGACACCGGCGACGACGACAACCAGCGCGGGATTGCGACGCAGCGCGAAGCCGACGATGACGACCGCGACGCCGAGCAGCGGCCAGTAGTTCATGCGCTGCCTCCGCTGCCGAGCGGCGTAACGGCGAGATCCGTCTGTTCGAGCGCCGCACGCAGGCGTTGCGCGAACAGGCCGGCATCGGCGCGGTCGCCATGCACGCAGATCGTGTCGGCGCACAGCGTGAGCGTGCTGCCGTCGCGGGTGACGACTTTTCCGTCGCAGGCAATCGACAAGGCTTGTGCGACGGCCGCGTCGACATCTTCGATGACGGCGCCGGCGACGCCGCGCGCGGCCAGCGAACCGGTGTTCTCGTAAGCGCGATCGGCGAACGCCTCGTGCGCGACCGCGAGCCCGGCGCGTCTGCCTGCAAGCGGCAGTTCGCTGCCGGCGAGGCCGACGAGGATCAAGGCGCTGTCGAAATCGCGCACGGCATGAGCGATCGCATCGGCCAGCGCAGCGTCGCGTGCGGCCATGGTGTACAACGCGCCGTGCGGCTTCACGTGACGCAGGCGCGTACCCGCGGCACGCACGAAGCCCGCCAACGCGCCGATCTGGTACAGCGTCATCGTGTAGGCGTCGGTCGCGCCAATGCGCATTTCGCGCCGGCCGAAGCCGACGAGATCCGGCAGCGATACATGGGCGCCGATCGCAACGTGCGCTTGCGCGGCGAGTTCGACCGTGCGTTGCATCGTCTGCGGATCGCCGGCATGGAAACCGCAGGCGATATTGGCCGAGCTGACGTGCGCGAGCACGGCCGTGTCCTGGCCCATCGTCCACGCGCCGAAGGATTCGCCCATGTCGCAGTTGAGGTCGATGCGCGTCGATGCGCGCTTCGCTACCTCGGTGCGGTCGGGCTGGCTGGATTTGCGTTCGGTCATGCTAAACGGGCGGCAATGGTGTCGATGAGGCGGGCGAGAGCGCGTTCACGCGCAAGATAGCGTGTTTGCGACTCGTCGAGGCCGATTGTGCGGAAGCGCACATGGTCGCCAGGTCGGCGCTGCGCGAGCCGTGGCAGGTCGATCACGGCGACCTGTGCGATGCGCGGATAGCCGCCGGTCGGCGGATGCTCGGCCATCAGCACGATCGGTTGCCCGGAGGGCGGCAGTTGCATGGTGCCGAAAGCGGTCGGCTCGCTGACCAATTCCAGCGTGCTGGCGAGTGCGAGGCGCGGGCCATCAAGGCGAAAGCCGACGCGGTTGGAGTCGGTATCGATGCGGAATTCCGCATCGAACAGCGCCTTGCGCGACGTGGTGTCCAGCGCATCGAAATGAGCGCCGCGGATCAGCCGGATCGGCCGCGCGGGATCCGCATCGAACCACGGGCGCGGATCGAGCGACCATGGCGGATGGCGTCCGTTCGTCCGCGTGTCGGCGCCGGGTCCGTCGTGGACTTCATCCAGATCGAGCACGTCGCCTGCGCGAAGCGGACGTCCGCCGAACGGACCGAGCCGTGCATTGACGTCGGTCGACTGGCTGTCGAGTACCGAGTCGACCGCAAAACCGCCGGCCACTGCAAGATACCCTCGTGCGCCACGACGCGCGGCGCCAAGGTCGAGTTCGCTGCCGGCACGTACCTCGAGCGGCTGCCACATCGCGATCGGCTGCCCATCGAGGCGTGCGGGAAATTCCGCGCCGGTCAGCGCGATGATCGTGTCCGAATCGAAGCGCAGGCGCGGGCCGAGCACGCTGATTTCCAGCGCGGCCGAGGAATCGTCGTTGCCGACCAGCGCATGGGCGAGACGCAATGCCACCTCGTCCATCGCGCCGGCGCTGCCGACGCCGAGCGCGGCGTGGCCGAAGCGACCGCGATCCTGCAGCGTCGTCAGCAAGCCGGGCTTGAGCACCGCGACGCTCACGTGGCGGACGTGCCGGAAAGCCGCTCGAACTCGTCGGCATCGATAGCGCGGAAGCGCACGCGATCGCCGGCTGCGAGCAGGCAGGGCGGATCGCGTTGCGCCTCGAACAGCGCCAGCGGCGTGCGGCCGATCACCTGCCAGCCGCCCGGCAGTTCGGCCGGGTAGATGCCGGTTTGCGCGCCGCCGATCGCGACCGAGCCGCGCAGTACGCGCGTGCGCGGGTTGGCGCGGCGCGGCGTGTGCAAGGCGGGATCGAGGCCGAGCAGGTACGGAAATCCGGGCGCGAAGCCGAGCATGGCGACGCGGTAGCTGCCCGCTGTGTGGCGGGCGATCACTTCGTCGTGTGAGAGGCCTGCGTGCGCGGCGACCTCGCCGAGATCGGGGCCATGCGCGTCGCCATAGCAGACCGGGATCTCGACGCGTGCGTGTGCTTCCGCGCGGAGCGGCGGCGGCGTCACGAACACGGCGTCCAGCGCGCCAGCGAGATGCCGCCACGGCGGCGTTCCGTCACGTCCGGCCCAGAACTCGGCGTCGTAGTGCAGGGCGAGCGTCGCGTAGGCCGGGACGAGATCGACGATACCGGGCATTTCCACCAGCCGCAGCAGATCGGCTGCTGCATGCACGCGCGCATTGGTTGCTTCGTCGATGCGCTCGCCGAAGCGCAGCAGCAGGCAGGTTTCGCCGAGCGGCTCGATCGCGAAGTCGCGCGCGCCGGGCGATGGCATCAGGTCAACATCGTCTTCAGCGCATCGCGCAGCTGCGCGATGCGCTGCGCGCGCACGTCGGCGTCGTAGGCCACACGTTCGCCGTGTCCCCACACCGGCTGCGGCCACGCCGCGTCGGTGGTGGTGCGCGCGATCACGTGCACGTGCAGTTGCGACACGATGTTGCCGAGCGCGGCGATGTTGAGCTTGTCCGGTCGCTGCAGGCTTTCCAGCGCGCGGCCGACCGCACTGACTTCGCTCAGCAGGCTGTGGCGGTCGGCCTCGTCGAGATCGATCAACTCGCGCGCACCGGCGATGCGCGGCACCAGGATGAGCCACGGGAAACGCGCATCGTCCATCAGCAGCAAGCGCGACAGCGGCAGCTCGCCGATCGGGTGCGTGTCCGCGGCGAGGCGCGGGTCGAGGGCGAACGTCATGCCTGCGTCGCCGCGAGATGGCGATCGAAGAACGCCAAGGTGCGATCCAGCGCGAGCGTGGCACTGGCTGCATCGTAGGCTTTCGGATCGACATCGCGATTGAAGGCATGCCCGGCCGGATACGTGCAGATGGTCGCCTCCGGCCACGCGGCGCGCTGTTTTTCGATCGCCTCGGGCGGGATCGACGTATCGCTCTCGCCGAAGTGGAGCATCAGCGGCGCCTGCGGCTGGTCGTCGAGGAAACGCACGTTGCGCGCGCCGTAGTAGCCGACCGCGGGCATGCCGAGCCGGATCGCGGCGAGCAGGGCGACGGTGCCGCCCCAGCAATAGCCGACGCAACCGATCCTGCCGGCCGAGGCGATGGCTTCGGCCGCGCTGGCGACATCCTCGACGGCGAGATCGAACGGGATTTCGCCGACCAACTGCCGGCCGCGCTCGTAGCCAGCCTGGTCGTAGCCAAGTTCCGCGCCGGATTCGACGTGATCGAAGAATGCCGGCGCGATCGCCGTGTAGCCGTGTTCGGCGAAACGGTCGACCACGCCGCGCATGTGCGCATTGACGCCGAAGATTTCCTGCACGACGACGATGCCGCCCTTCGGCGTACCGGCGGGCTTGGCGAGATAGGCGCCGATGCACTGCATGCGCGAGGTGTTGAGATTGATCTGCTGGCCCATGGAGGCGCTCCGCATGAGGGACAGCGAAGCCTAAGCGCCGCGCCTGGCAATTGGTAGGGCTGGATCGAGGGCTCGGCCGAGGGCGGGGCGCCAAAAAATGGGGCTGCCGCGACTCTGTTGTCGGGCTGACGCCCGACCTGCCCGGAGGGAGGCGCCACCCTGCAAGGCCTGCTGGCCGGGATTCATCCCGACATTGGTGCGATCACGTCGTCGGGCCGAAGCCCGACCTGCATGGCCGAGCAGGTACTGCACGCGGGCAGGCTGGCCTGCGGTCGTCCAGACGACGCAGTACAATATGCGGTTTGCTCGATCCGGAAACTCCATGTCCCGCCGCAATCCCAAAGTCGGCTTCGTCAGCCTCGGCTGTCCGAAAGCACTCGTCGATTCCGAACGCATCCTCACGCAGTTGCGCGTCGAAGGCTACGACATCGTGCCGAACTACGATTCGGCCGACGTCGTCGTCGTCAATACCTGCGGCTTCATCGACGCGGCGGTGACCGAATCGCTCGACGCGATCGGCGAGGCGCTGGAGGAAAACGGCAAGGTCATCGTGACCGGTTGCCTCGGCAAGCGTGCCGAGCTGATCCGCGATGCACATCCGGACGTCCTCTCGATTTCCGGACCGCAGGATTACGCCAGCGTGATGAGTGCGGTGCACGCCGCGCTGCCGCCCAAGCACGATCCGTTTCTCGATCTGGTACCGCCGCAAGGCATCAAACTGACGCCGAAGCACTACGCATACCTGAAGATTTCCGAAGGCTGCAACCACCGTTGCACGTTTTGCATCATCCCGTCGATGCGCGGCGACCTCGTCTCGCGGCCAGTCGATGAAGTACTGATCGAAGCCGAAAAACTGGTCAAGGGCGGCGTGAAGGAATTGCTCGTCGTCTCGCAGGACACCAGCGCCTACGGCGTGGATCTGAAATACGCCGAGCGCGAATGGCGCGGCAAGGCGTACCAGACGCGCATGAACGGCCTGTGTGAAGGCCTCGCCGAACTCGGCGTGTGGACGCGCCTGCATTACGTGTATCCGTACCCGCATGTCGACGACGTGATTCCGCTGATGGCGGACGGAAACATTCTGCCGTACCTCGACATCCCGTTTCAGCACGCGAGCCCGCGCATCCTGAAGCTGATGAAGCGCCCCGGTGCGGTCGACAAGGTGCTCGCGCGCGTGCAGGCGTGGCGCAAGGCGTGTCCGGACCTGACGATCCGCAGCACCTTCATCGTCGGTTTCCCCGGCGAAACCGAGGCCGAGTTCGAGGAATTGCTGGACTTCCTGCGCGAGGCCGAGCTCGATCGCGTCGGCGCGTTCACCTATTCGCCGGTCGATGGCGCAAAGGCGAACGAGCTGCCGGACCCGGTGCCGGAATGGCTGAAGGAAGAACGCCTCGAACGCTTCATGGAAACGCAAGCCGGGATTTCCGCCGCGCGCCTCGCGCGCAAGGTCGGCACGCGCCAGACCGTGCTGGTCGACGAGGTTGACGAAGACGGTGCGGTCGCGCGCTCGAAGGCCGATGCGCCCGAGATCGACGGCATCGTGCGCATCGACGACGGCCAGAAACTGAAGCCCGGGCAATTCGTCGACGTCGAGATCATCCATACCGACGAGCACGATCTGATCGGGCGTCTCGTGACCTGATGGGTGCAGGGCTGGTCGATGCACGCACCCGCCGACCTGGACTTGTCGTCGCATGCCGGAACGGTGGGGCTTGCGCGGCCGCCACTTTCCGACTGGCGCCCCTTCGCGGACCTGTTGCTGCCGCCCGCATCGCCCGACTGCGCGCTGCTTGAAATCTGGCGTCGGCGCGCGACTGATGCCGACGGCATCGCGCGGCCTGCGTTCGCCGCGCAGGCGCCGGAACTGCTTGCGGACCGATTGCACTACGAGCAGCGCATCGCCGAGCGCGGCCTGATCGCAACACGCGAGGGCAACTGGCACGATCTTTTCAACGCGCTGATCTGGCTGCGTCATCCGCAGTTGAAGCGTGCATTGAATGCGCGGCAGGTTGCCGATATCGCGGTGGTCGGACCGAAGACGCGCACGCGCGGTCAATGCGCGATGACCCAGTTCGACGAGGCCGGCGCGATCGTCTGGTGTGCCGATCCGGAGTTGATCGCGTTGTGGGATGCGCACGATTGGTCAGGCCTGTTCCTGCGCGAACGCGAAGCGTGGGGCCGGCGCATTGCGGTCACCGTGTTCGGGCACGCGTTGCTCGAGCGCGAGTTCATCGGCAGCGAAGCGTTGTCGACGACGAAGACGATTGCGGTGATGGTCGATGCCGATGCAATCGCGGCACGCTGCACGGGTGTCCATTCGACGATCGCGCAGTGGCCGCAGGCCGAGGCGTGCATTGCTATGGCGATTTGCGACAGCCGCCTGCTCACCGATCCGCAGCAACCGCGGCCGTTGCCGCTGGTCGGAATCCCGGGCTGGCATGCCGATGGCGGGACGCAGGAGTTCTATCGCGACGCGCCATGCTTTCGTCCACTGCGACCTGGTCGGCGCTATCCGCCGCCTTTCGTGCCGGAACTGGGTGGATAGCGTCGCGCGCGTGTCTGCGCATGGACGGTCGGGAACTTTGCGCAGGCTTTGCGGTATCTTTCGGTGCGCTTCGGTTCCAGCCTGTCCGGAGGGCGTTCGGCGCCAGCCGACCGATCGGACGGGAACACGCTGCGGCGCTTCCAGCAAGGACATCCACCCGCGCGACTTCGGGTCCGTGGGAGAACGTGCATTTCGCAAAGGTGCAACGATGATCGAAACCCGACAACTCACCAAACGCTACGGTGATTTCACCGCCGTGGACGCGATCAGTTTCAAGGTCGAACCCGGACAGGTGCTCGGCTTTCTCGGCCCGAATGGCGCCGGAAAGTCGACGACGATGAAGATGCTGGCCGGCTTCCTCAGCCCGACCTCGGGCGGAGCGACGGTCGCCGGCTTCGACATCGAGGCACGACCGCTTGAGGCCAAGCGCGCGCTCGGCTATCTGCCCGAAGGCGCACCCAGCTATGGCGAGATGAGCGTGCGCGAGTTCCTCGAATTCATCGCGGACGTGCGCGAGCTGAAGGGCGAGTTGCGCTACAAGCGCATCGACGACGCGGTCGAACGGCTGCATCTGGATCGCGTGCTCGAACAGCCGATCGACACCTTGTCGAAGGGCTTCAAGCGCCGCGTCGGACTCGCCGGTTCGATCCTGCACGATCCCAAGGTGCTGATCCTCGACGAGCCGACAGACGGCCTCGATCCGAACCAGAAACAGGAAGTACGCACGCTGATCAATTCGATGGCGCGCGACAAGACGATCATCATTTCCACGCATCTGCTGGAGGAAGTCCATGCCGTGTGCGACCGCGCGATCATCATCGCGGCGGGGCGCATCCTCGCCGATGCGACGCCATCCGAACTCGAGGCGCGTTCGCGCTATCACCAGGCAGTGTCGCTGACTGCGGCGAACCTGCAGGATGCCAAGGATGCCCTCGCGCGCGTCGCCGACATCGCCGCGATCGAGGTCGATCCGCAGGACAACCGCATCACCGCATTCCCGAAACCGGGGCGCTCGATCTTTGTCGCCGTTGGCGATGCACTGAAGGCGCAGGGCGTCACCGTGCGCGAGCTCGCGCTGGAGCCGGGGCGCCTCGACGAGGTGTTCCGCACGATCACCCAGGGCGCTGCTGGCAAGGAGGCGCGGACATGAGTGGCACATCGACGATCTTCAAGCGCGAGCTGCGCAGCTATTTCGCGACGCCGGTCGCGTATGTGTTCATCGTGATCTTCTTGTTGCTGTCAGGCGCGTTCACGTTCTATCTGGGCAATTTCTACGAGCGCGGCCAAGCCGACCTGCAGCCGTTCTTCAATTTCCATCCGTGGCTGTATCTGTTCCTGGTGCCTGCGGTGTCGATGCGGCTGTGGGCCGAAGAGCGCAAGAGCGGCACGATCGAACTGCTGCTGACCTTGCCGGTGACTATGTGGCAAGCGGTGCTTGGCAAGTTCCTTGCCGCGTGGGCGTTCATCGCAATCGCTCTGGTGCTGACGTTCCCGATCTGGCTGACGGTCAACTACCTCGGCGACCCGGACAACGGCGTGATCTTCGCCAGCTATGTCGGCTCGCTGCTGATGGCCGGCGCATTCCTCGCGATCGGTTCGTGCATTTCGGCCTCGACCCGCAACCAGGTCGTCGCGTTTATCCTGACCGTTGTGATCTGTTTCCTGCTGCTGCTCGCCGGCTTTCCGCTGGTGCTCGACTTCTTCCGTGCGATTGCGCCGCAAGCCGTGGTGGATGCGATTGCAGGCTTGAGTTTCCTCACGCACTTCGCATCGATCAGCAAGGGCGTGATCGACCTGCGTGACCTGATCTATTTCGTGCTGATGATCGGTGCGTGGCTGTATGCCACCGCAGTCGTCATCGACATGAAGAAAGCGGCCTGAGGAGGGAACCCGTGATGACTTTCAATCGCAAGGCGCTTTCCGGCACCGCACTGCTCGTGCTGGCCGTGCTGTTCGTCGCGGTGCTTCTGCTGGTGAACGTGCTGTTCCGCGGTGCGCGCGCCGATCTCACGCAGAATCATCTGTACACGCTGTCCGACGGCACCAAGAACATCATCGAATCGATCGACGAACCGATCAATCTTTACCTGTTCTATTCCGACAAGGGCACGCAGGACCTGCCGCAGTTGCGCACGTACTTCACACGTGTGCGCGAGATGCTGCAGGAAATGGCCGCGCGCTCCGGCGGCAAGCTCAAATTGCAGGTGATCGACCCGCTGCCGTTCTCCGAGGACGAGGACCGCGCGACCGGCTTCGGTTTGCAGTCGGTGCCGGTGTCGGCGGCCGGCGACAAGGTGTTCTTCGGCCTCGCCGGCACCAACTCGACCAACGGGCAGGCCACGATTCCGTTCTTGCAGCCGGACAAGGAAGCGTTCCTCGAGTACGACGTCGCCAAGCTGATCCATGAACTCGAAACGCCGAAGAAACCCGTCGTCGGACTGCTGTCGAGCCTGCCGATTGCGGCCGGCCTCGATCCGCAGACACGGCAGATGCGCCAGCCGTGGGCGGTCGACCAGCAATGGGCGCAGTTGTTCGACATGAAACCCGTCGATGCGGCGACCTTGAAGGCGATCGACAAGGACATCGACGTGCTTGTCGTCGTCCATCCCAAGCAGTTGTCGGACGATGCGCAATACGCGATCGACCAGTTCGTGCTGCGCGGCGGCCACCTGCTCGCGTTCGTCGATCCGAACGCGGAACTCGACGACAGCGGTGCCGATCCGAACAATCCGATGGCCGCGATGATGGCGGACAAATCGTCGGACCTGCCGAAGCTGTTCAAGGCCTGGGGCATCGAATACGACCCGAAGAAGGTCGTGCTCGATCGCGCGCGCGGCTTGCCGATCAGCCTCGGCGAAGGACAGCCGCCGGTGCGCCACCCCGGGATCCTCGGCCTGACCCAGGCCGATCTCAACCACGACGATGTGGTCACGGCGAACCTTGACACGATCAATGTGTCGTCGGCGGGATATTTCGAATTGTCCAAGGACGCCAAGGACGAGAAACTCACGCCGCTGATCCAGACCACGTCGGATGCAATGGCGGTGCCGTCCGAGCGGCTGCGCATGCTGGCCGATCCGTCGACGCTGCTCAATGGGTATCAACCGGCCGGCGCGCCGTTCGTGATTGCGGCGCGCCTGACCGGCAAGTTCAAGACCGCGTTCCCGGAGCGCAAGGACTCCGGCTCGCTGCAGGAATCGAAGGATGCCAACGGCCAGATCGTGCTGGTCGCCGACACCGATATCCTGAGCGATCGCATGTGGGTGCAGATCCGCCCGTTCTTCGGCCAGCAGATCATGAACGCGTTTGCCAACAACGGCGACTTCGCGGTCAACGCGCTCGACAACATGGCCGGTTCCAGCGACCTGATCTCGGTCCGAGGTCGAGCGACGTCGCAGCGCCCGTTCACGACGGTCGAAGCGCTCAAGCGCGGCGCCGACGAGCGCTTCCGCGCCAAGGAACAGGAGTTGCAGAAGGAATTGTCCGACACCGAGCGCAAACTGACCGAATTGCAGAGCGGCAAGTCGCAGGATCAGGCGCAGATCCTGTCGCCGGAGCAGAAGGCCGAACTCGACAACTTCCTCAAGCGCAAGCTCGAAATCCGCAAGGAACTGCGCCAGGTGCGGCGCCAGCTCGATGCCGAAATCGAATCGCTCGGCACGCGCCTGAAGATCGTCAACATCGTGCTGATGCCGCTGCTGGTGACCTTGGCCGCACTCGCGTTCGCGTGGTGGCGCGGCCAGCGTCGCCGTCATGCGAAAGGAGAACGCGCATGAACCGCAAGACCCTGATCGGACTTGGCGTGGCCGCGCTCATCGCGCTGGTCGCGGCCATCGCGCTGAACCACGCGAACAAGCCGCGCAGCGAAGGCGGCGGCGAGGTATCCGCGTGGCTGGCGCCGGAATTGCGCGAGCACGTCAACGACGTCGGCAAGATCGTCGTGACCGGCGCCAACAGCAAGATCGTCGCGACGCTCGAACGCGGCACGAACGGCTGGGGCCTTGCGGAGAAGGGAGGCTATGCGGTCGATACCGGCAAGGTGCGCGAATTCCTGCTCAAGCTCGCCGATGCGAAGCTGCTCGAACAGAAGACCGCGAGCAAGGACAAGTACGCACTGCTCGGCGTCGGCGACGTCGCCGACAAGGATGCGAAGGGCGTGCAGATCGAGCTCGATGGTCTCGCGCAGCCTCTGAAGCTGATTGTCGGAGACGCGAATCCGCATGGGGGCACCTTCGTGCGCCGCGTCGGCGATGCGCGGAGCTGGCTCGCGTCTGGCGCGTTGACCGTCGAGAAGAATGCTCCCGACTGGCTGAAAAAGGATCTCGCCGACATCGCGGCGAGTCGCATCCGGTCCGTCGCGATCACGCACGCGGATGGTTCCGTCGTGCGTATTGGCAAGGACGCCGAAAGCGATGCGAACTTCAAACTCGCCGACATTCCGAAAGGCCGTGAAGCCGGAGCCGAATTCACCGTGAACGGCGTTGCCTCGACGTTGTCCGGCTTGCGCTTCGACGACATCGTGCCGGCGAAGGACTCCGTGCCCGACGCGAAGACGCTGAAGGCACGCTACAGCTTGTTCGATGGCTTGATCATCGACGTGACCGCATGGCAGAAGGACGGCAAGGACGAAGCGCAATTCGTCGCCTCGCTCGATGCCGAGCAGGCCGACAAGGGCATCGCTGCCGCACAGACGAAGGCGAAAGCCGATTTCGACGTGGCCAGCGCCGCAGCGGATTCGGCGAAGAAGGACGGCACGAAAGGCGAGGCAGCCGAAGCGCCGGTCAAGCCGCTCGCGGTCAGCGACACGGCGAAGGACCGCGAGAACCGTCTCGCCGCGCTGAACAAGGAAGTTGCCGATCTCAACGCGCGGTTCCATGGCTGGACTTTCGTGCTGCCGGCGTACAAGTACGCGAGCATCGACAAGTCGACGGAAGATCTGTTGAAGCCGCTGGACGACAAGAAGCCGGCAGACGCGGCGAAGAAGGCGGCGAAGAACGGAAAGTAGATCCGTTCGACGCAACGGACGACGAGTCCCTCTCCCGTCGGGAGAGGGGGAGGGTTCGGCGCCAGCGAGATGCGTTGCAAGTATTCCGCTCTATGGGCGTTCTCCCCCGAACGCAATGAAACCGTTTCATCGCCCACTCGAGTCCATCATGTCGTCCAACCCCGCCCGGTTTGCCCTGACGGCTGCAGCACTCGCTGGCGCCGCGGCCGTCGCGCTCGGCGCCTTCGGCGCGCACGCGCTGCGCGGCATCCTCGACGAACGCGCGCTGGCCACATGGCATACCGCGGTCGAATACCAGTTCTGGCACGTTCTTGCTCTGTTGATGGTGGGGCTGCTCGCGCGCTCTCGTTCGTCGCGGTCACTGGGCATTGCCGCATTCGCGTTCGCGATCGGTCTCGTGCTGTTCTGTTGCAGCTTGTATGCGCTCGCTTTGGGTGCGCCGCGCCTCATCGGCGCGATCACCCCGTTCGGCGGTATCGCCTTCATCGTCGGCTGGCTGGCGCTCGCATGGCATGCGTGGCGCGATGCTGCGTCGCAATGACGATTCTCCTTTCGGGTACGTGATGGCCGCCGCATAATCGGGCGGTTCAAACGGACGTTCGTTTCGCTGCGGAACGTCACTCATCCGGGAGGAAAGTCATGTCACGTGATCCACGTTCGCGCGGTGTTGCCGCGCTGTCCTCGCTTTCGCTGGCGGTTGCCCTTGCGTTGGGCTGCTCGGCTCCCGCGCTCGCGAAGAACCTCGTCGCGCCGGGCCTGATCGGCCCCGGCAAGATTTCGTACGACGCGCGCGGCATGCAGACGATCCAGGCCGGCAACGACAACGATGCCGCGTTCCTGCAGGGTTATGCGCACGCGCAGTACCGCTTCTTCGAGATGGATCTGACCCGCCGATCCGTCAGCGGCACGTTGGCCGCGCTGGTCGGCCCGTCGCAACTGGCCAACGACGTGCAAGCGCGCACGCTCGGCCTGCGTCGTGCGGCCGAGAAGAGCTGGGCTGCGGCATCCGACGATACGCGCGGATGGCTGGCCGCCTACGCGGCCGGCGTGAACTACTGGCTGGCGACGAATCCATTGCCGCCGGAATATCACGCGCTCGATCTGACCAAGGCCGACGCATGGACGCCGGTCGATTCGCTAGCGGTCGGCAAGGGATTGGCGTTCCAGCTTTCGTTCGATCTCGACATCGATGCGACGATCCAGCTCGGTGCCTATCAGCAGGCCGGCGCAGCCGCCGGTTTCAACGGCACCAACCTTTTCTTCGGTGACCTGCATCGCACGGCGCCAGCCGATGATCGCGTGACGATTCCGGATTTCGTGCCGGGCGCCGCCGCGGCGCAGGCCGCAATGCCGAAAGGTGCAAGCGTCCCCGCTCTCGGCCGCATCGATCCGGTCACGGTAAAGCTTGCCAGCGCATATCGCGACCGCGTGCGCGGCAATCCGCTGCTGGCCAAGGCGCTGGCCGGGCGCGATACGCCGGTCGGCAGCAACGAATGGGTGATCGGTGGATCGCTGACCGCGTCCGGCAAGCCGATCCTGTCGAACGATCCGCACCTCAGCCTGTCGTTGCCGCCGGTGTTCGCGGAACAGCATCTGTTGTCGACCGACAGCCGCTACGCGAAGCCGCTCGACGTCACCGGCGTGACCGTGCCCGGCGCGCCCGGCGTGATCCAGGGCTGCAACCAGCGCGTGTGCTGGGGCACGACGACGAATTCGCTCGACGTCACCGACGTGTTCCAGGAAACGCTTGCGTTCGACAGCTACGGCCTGCCGGTCGCGATCGTGCACGATGGCGTGCAGGAGCCGGTGCGCTGGGAATTCCAGAACTTCTACGTGAATCAGCTCGATGGCACGCCGGACAACGTCGTGCGCGACAACTCGATCGGCTACACGAACGGTGCGATCACGGTGATCGTGCCGCGCCGCAACGACGGCCCGATCGTGCAGATCGATGCGGCGAGTGGCAAGGGCCTGTCGATCGCCTATACCGGCTGGGGCGCAACACAGGAAATCGAATCGTTCCGCCGCATCAACCGCGCGTCCAACCTCGACGAGTTCCAGCAGGCACTGACGTATTTCGATTTCGGTTCGCAGAACTTCGCCTACGCCGATGTCGACGGCAACATCGCCTATTTCACCAGCGCCGAGGCGCCGGTACGCACCGATCTGCAGACGATGGGTGCACCCGGTGGCGGTATTCCGCCGTGGCTGATTCGTGATGGTTCCGGCGCGCTCAAGCACGACTGGATGCCGACGCAACACCCACAGCCGAATCAGGCGACGCCGTACGAGATCCTGCCGGCGAACGAGATGCCGTTCGTCATCAATCCGACGCAGGGCTACTTCGCGAACGCGAACAACGATCCGATCGGCTTCTCGCTCGACAACAATGCGCTGAATCAGGAACGTCCCGGCGGTGGCATCTACTACCTCGACTGGGGTGGCGCGTCGTCTTTCCGCATGGGCCGCATCGATCGCGTGATCCAGGCGTTCAAGGCAGCGGGGCACAAAATCACATCGGCGGACATGCAGGCCTTGCAGGCCGATACGCATGCGCTCGATGCGGAGCTGGTGTTGCCGTATCTGTTTGCGGCGTATGACCACGCGACCGCGCCCGGTGCGCCCGGGGAACTGGCGGCGCTTGCGCAATACCCGAACGTGCAGGAGGCGATCACTCGGCTGCGCGCGTGGGACTACTCGACGCCGACCGGCATCCAGCAAGGTTACGATCCAGGCGACAATCCACTCGCATTGCCGCAGCCCGCGCAGGCCGAAGTCGATGCCAGCGTCGCCGCGACGATCTGGGCGACCTGGCGCAGTTACGCGCTGCGCAACACGATCGACGCGACATTGCAGAAGGTCGGACTCGGCGACCATCTGCCCAGCAGCGGTCTCGCGTTCACCGGCTTCAAGTTCATGCTCGACAACTTCGATGCGTTGGGTGGCAAGAGCGCTTCCGGCCTGTCGTTCTTCTCGTCTTACGGCAACACCGCGAATGTCGCCGACGACGGTGCCAAGCGCGACATCGTGTTGTTGAACAGCTTGTTCCAATCACTTTCCGCGCTCGGTGCGGACAAGTACGCGCCCGCGTTCGGCAGTTCGACTGACCTGTCCGACTACCGCTGGGGCCGTTTGCACCGCATCGTGTTCGATCATCCGCTCGGCGGCCCGTTCAGCATCCCGGGTCAAAACGGCGCGAGCAGCCCCTACGGCTTCACCGATCTCGCCGCCGGCCTACCGGGAATCGCGCGCGGCGGTGCCTGGGAAACCGTCAGCGTTGGCAGCTACAACTTGCGCGGCGATGGCGCGAACGACTTCATGTTCGGCTCCGGCTCGGCACGCCGCTTCGTCGGCGAGATGTCGCCGACGATCAGCGCCAGCGAGGTGATCCCCGGCGGCAATTCGGCGGTGCTGGGCAGCCCGTTCTACGCGGACCAGTTGCCGCTGTGGCTGACCAACCAGTACCACGCGCTGCCGATCGCGGCGTCTGCCGCAATTGCGCAGAGCGGCTCGACGGTGACGTTCACGCCGCGGTGACGCGGCTGGCTGACAGGCGCTTGTCTCGACACCGACTCATCCAGGCCCTCCCCTTGAAGGGGAGGGCTTCAAGGCGTGAAACTTTCGTGGCTGGCTTCCCGCATGCATCAAGCCTCGGCGCCTCGCAGTGGTGCTTCAAGTTCTGCGTGCGTGCCAACACCAATGCCACGGCTCGTAGGCGATCGCATGCGGATTGCCGCGTGGATACGACAGCGTGAATCCGAACGCGCGCGCATGTGCGCCGAGCCACGCGAATGCGGGAGAGCGTTCGAACTCTTCTTCCAATGCGGCGAATCCCGGTGTGGTCAGGTCGAGCGCGCGGCCGGAATGATGTTCGCTGTAACCGGGCGCTGCGCTCACACGCAGGATCTCGGCGATGGTCTGGCCGCGTTCGAGTTTGCGTTTCAGGATACCGAGCTGGTAGTCGGCGGAACGGAACGCGGAGACAAGCTCCAATTCCACTCCGTTCGCCGCGGCCGCATCGCGCATGCGTGCGAACGCGCGCGCGGCGCGTGGCGCCAGCCATTGTGCGCGGGCATGGATGTCATTGCCGATGAAGACGAGTTGGGCAGGTTCGCGCACCAGCGCCAAGCCGCGTGCCCGACCATGGTCGGCGGGTACGCCGAGCGCCGCCGCTTCGAGCAGGATCGCGCGGCGCTGCAGGGTGTCGCAGCGGGCGGGCGCCGATGGCAATACCACGGTCATCTGCGGCGCACGCCTTGTCGCCCAGCGCGAGGATTCACGGCTGCGGCGTTTCCAGTGGCTTGACGTAGAAACCGGCGACCAAACCGTCGCTCCCGCAGGCGATCTGCGCGTACAGATTCGCTTTCTCGAACACCAGCGGAACGGTCACGGCGATATATCCTTCGCCCTTGATCGGATGGGATTGGCCGCGCGCCTGCAAGGCACCGAACTGCGCCAACGATTCCCATGCCTGCTTGAACTTCGGAGCGGGCAGGGCGCTGCGCATCTTCGCATCGAAGTCGCGCGTGGCGGTGCCGTAGTCGCCTTTCTGCGCGGCATCGAGCAGGCTCTTCGCGCGCGCTTCGCAGGCGGAGGCGGCGCGGCGTTCTTCCATCGCCTCGGCGGACGGTACGGCCAGCGGTGGCGCGTGTCTGACGCCTTCTTCGTCTGCCGGCGCGCGTTCGGATGGTGGTGCCGTCGTGTCCGATGCCTGCGCTTCGCTTGCGGTCTGTGGGGAAGTCGCGGCTTCGGTCGCAGCGTCCGATGTAGGCGCAGGATCGGAAGGCTTGCCATCCTTCGCACGCGCGAGCGCATCCACGTCGATGCTGTCGCTCGCGGGCGGAGCGCTCTCGCTTGGCGGCGCGGCACTGGCGACGGTGGTACCGAGCAGCAGGATCAGGGCGAACAGGCGAATCGGCATGGCGGCGTCTCTGGCAACGGTGCCGTGCAAGCTAGCATGCAAATCTGTATTTGCGCTGAGCCGGCGCGCGACTTGTCGGCGCCGTCGATGCGCGGTCAGCTCCCCGCCAGCGGTGCGCCCACGTGCAGCACCAGGTCGGCGCAAAAATGCGCAAGCATCGCGTGCTCGAGCCCGCGCTTCCAGTACACCCAGCCGAAGACGAGGCCGGCCAGCGCGTTGTAGGCGATCACGCGCGCGACGACCCCGACAGTGAGCGGTACGAGTTGCGCCGCCATCGGCAGATGGCCGGCACCAAACACGAGCGCGGCAAACGCGATCGCGGCGAGCATGACCCACGGTTTCGCTTCGCCGCGGCAGGCGCGGCTCAATAGCCACGCCGCCAGGCCCATCACGAAGACGCGCAAGCCTGTTTCCTCGACGATTGCACCGTAGGGCGAGGCCAGCAGGCCCTTCGCTGCGAAGGCGAATGAGGCATGCGACTTCGTCGTGGTATCTGCAATCGGGGCGCCGAACAAGGCGATGGCGCCGAGCACGACAAGTGCCGCAACGATTCCGAGCAAGGTGGCGCGCAGCCATCCGGACGACGCCGGTCGCGCGCGGCCGTACAGTTGCGCGCCGAGCCATGGCGCACCGAGTCCAAGTGGCGCGCCGAGTTTGAGTCCCGCCCAGGCGAGCAGGCCGTAGAGGACGCCGTTCTGCAGCGATTGCAGCGCGACAATCGCCCATGGCGGCAGATGCATGGATGCGCTGGCGACGGCCAGTGCTCCAGGCTTGAGCGCGAGCACATACGGAAACAGCAGCGCCGTGGCGATGATGCTGGCGGCGCCGAGAACCAGCGCGATGCGCAGTTGCGGCAATGAGGATTTCACGTCGAATCGCCCTCGATCGGTTCCGTCTTTTCGGCGACTTTCAGCCGCCCGGACTTGCGCAGCGCCTCGCGCAACACGTATTCGATCTGCGCATTGACCGAGCGCAGTTCGTCGTCTGCCCAGCGCTGCACCGCGTCGAGCACCGGTGCGCTGATGCGCAGCGGATAGGCTTTCTTATCGACCGCCATTCCGGTTCCGAAACGGTCAGCGGCGACGGGCGGCAAAGGCCACGCCGGCACAGACGACGAGGATCACGATGAAGACGGCAATCATGGTTCTTCCTCAGTTGTACAACGTACCGGTGTTGACGACCGGCTGCGTGCCGCGCTCGCCGCACAGCACGACTAGCAGGTTGCTGACCATCGCCGCGCGGCGTTCGTTGTCGAGCTCGACCACGCCGCGTTTGCCGAGTTCGGACAGCGCCATCTCGACCATGCTGACCGCGCCTTCGACGATGCGCTCGCGCGCGGCGACGATCGCGCCGGCCTGTTGGCGCTGCAGCATCGCCTGGGCGATTTCCTGCGCATAGGCGAGGTGGCTGATGCGCGCTTCGACGACCTTCACCCCGGCCTTGCCGAGGCGTGTCTGGATCTCGTTGCGCAGGTGCGCGTTGACTTCGTCGCCGTGGCTGCGCAGCGAGGGCTTGTCGGCATCGTGCGCGTCGTAGGGATAGCTTTGCGCCATCTGGCGCAGCGCGGACTCGGACTGGATCTGCACGAAGTTTTCGTAGTTGTCGACGCAGAACACGGCTTCCGCGGTATCGACCACTTGCCATACGACGACGGCGGCGACGTCGATCGGATTGCCGTCGCTGTCGTTGACCTTGAGCTTGCCGGATTCGAAGTTGCGCACGCGCAAGCTGAGCGAGCGGCGGCTGTAGAACGGATTGGTCCAGCGCAGGCCTTCTTCGCGCACGCTACCGGCATAGCGTCCGAACAGCTGCATGACCTGGCCTTGATTCGGTTGCACCTGGAACAGGCCTTTGGCGAGGAACGCGATCAGGCCGATCACGACGACCAGGGCGGCGATGTTCTGCGGCGGAATCGCGTGCTGCTGGACGCCGCTGCCGAGCCATGCGAGTGCCGCGATCGCGGCAACGATGAAAACCAGTACGACCGGAATGCCGGCCAATGAATATGCCTTGCGCTCGTTCATGGATCATCTCCTCCTGCAGTTGAAATTAAGATATCAAATAGATATCAAATATTCAAGTTGAATGTAGGGACCGACAAGTGGGAGGTCTGTCTGTTGCGAACCCGATTGCAAAAATACCCGGATGATATTGACGGTTAATATTTACCCGGGTAAATTAAACGCCGTATTCTTTCACCGCAGCAAGGTCATGCACGACCACACGCTTCCAGTCACCTGCACTGCGTTCGCCAGTTCGCGCCGGATCGCCTTCGGCAGCCTGTCGGAAGTCGCGATGGACGTGAAATCCGCACTCGATGCCGGCGAATCCGAAACGGTGCTCGTCTTCGATGACCGCACTGGTGCGCCGATTGATCTCGATCTGCGCGGCAATGCGCAAGCCATTCGCCAGCGTTATCCACCCGTCGACAATGGGGCGAACGATGACGTTGTCGCGCCGACGCCGAAGCGTGGACCGGGCCGCCCGAAGCTAGGCGTCACCTCGCGCGAAGTGACCTTGCTGCCGCGCCATTGGGACTGGCTGGCCGCACAGCCGGGTGGCGCGTCGGTGGCGTTGCGCAAACTGGTCGAACAGGCGCGGCGCGAGCACGCCGGTCGCGACCGGCAACTCCAGGCGCGCGAATCGGTATACCGCTTCATGGCGGCGATCGCCGGCAATGCGGTCGGCTTCGAGGAAGCGACACGTTCCCTGTTCGCATCCGATCGCGTGGCTTTTGAACGCTGCATCGAGACATGGCCGGTCGACGTACGCGACCACCTCATGCGGTTGGCCGCGCCGGCTTTCGATCCACCAGGTTCCGGCGACCCGCGCTGACCCACGTTCCAGCAACTTCCCGACCAAGGATTCCCCGTGCGTGACCTGACCGAGGGTTCGATCGCCCGTCATCTGATCGTGTTGGCGCTGCCGATCGCGATCGGCATGCTGTTCCAGATGCTGTACTTCCTGATCGACCTGTATTTCGTCGCGCAACTCGGCGAAGCGGCGATCGCCGGTGTCGGCGCCGCCGGCAACGTGCAGTTCCTCGTAATGGCACTGACCCAGGTGCTCGCGATCGGCACGATGGCGTTGATCGCGCATGCGAGCGGACGCAAGGATGCCGGCGACGCCAATCTCGTGTTCAACCAGGGGCTCGCGCTGGCGCTGGCGTGCGCCGCATTGGTGCTGGTCGGCGGTTACGCTGGCGCCGGCGCCTACATGCGCGCGATCGCTGCCGACGCCGCGACGGCCGAGGCCGGCATCGCCTACCTGCATGCATTCCTGCCCGGATTGGCATTGCAGTTCGCGCTGGCGACGCTTGGCTCCGCGTTACGCGGCACCGGCATCGCCAAGCCGACGATGCTGGTGCAGATCGTCACCGTTCTTCTGAACGCATTGCTGGCGCCGATCCTGATTGCCGGCTGGCTGACCGGCAGTGCCTTCGGTGTCGCCGGCGCCGGTTGGGCCAGTTCGATCTCGATTGCAGTCGGCGTCGCACTGATGATCGTCTACTTCGCGCGGTTGGAAAAATTCGTCGGCTTCGAACGCCGGCGGATGTGGCCGCAATGGTCGACCTGGGCGCGCATCCTGCGCATCGGCGTGCCGCCGGGCGGCGAGTTCGCGCTGATGTTCGTCTACATGGCGGTGGTCTATTGGGTCATCCGCGGCTTCGGTGCCGAGGCGCAGGCCGGGTACGGCATCGGCATGCGCGTGATGCAGGCAATCTTCCTGCCGGCGATGGCGATCGCGTTCGCCACTGCACCGCTGGCTGGTCAGAATGTCGGCGCGAACAGGCCGGAACGCGTGCGCGCGAGCTTCCACGTCGCCGCGCTGATCGGCAGCGCGTTGATGCTGGTGCTGACCTTGATGTGCCAGTGGCGCCCGCAATGGTTCGTGCAGCCGTTCACCGCGGATGCGCAGGTGGTCGCGGTGGCCGCGCAGTTCCTGCAGATCATCGCGTGGAACTTCGTCGCATCCGGCCTGATCTTCACCTGCTCGGGCCTGTTCCAGGCGCTCGGCAACACGCGTCCGGCGCTGTACAGCAGCGCCAGCCGCTTGCTGACCTTCGTGCTGCCCGCGATCTGGATGGCATCGTGGCCGCGATTCGAGCTGCGTGACCTGTGGCTGCTCTCGGTCGCCACCGTGACGTTGCAGGCCTTGCTCAGCTTGGTTCTGCTGCGCCGGGAAATGCGTGAACGCTTGCCGCGGCTGGCGACCGCGACGTGATCCGCGCGCGATTCAACGTTTCGATTCGCCGATCGACTCGGCCTCGCGCAGATCGATGCGCCCGAGCATGTCGAGACCGGAATAGAAGCGCCACGGATCACCGTCGCCGATCGACAGCGCGATGTGCCCGGCGTCGAAGCCGGGCAGGGCGGCGTCGAAGCTCTGCCAACGGTCGTCGACCCAGGCCTGCGCCCATGCGTGCGGCACGAACACCTGGTCCTTGCCGGCGAATCCGGGCGCATAGGCAAGGCCATCGACGACGCGCGTGGCAATACCGAGCGAGCGCCCGAGCGCGGCGACCAGCACCGCGTGTTCAGTGCAGTCGCCCTCCGGCTTGCGCGCGACTTCGAGCGCCGAGGCGTAGCCGACATCGAGATTCTTGGTGCGGATGAAACCGCGCACGAACGCCTCGATGCGCTGCATGCGCTCGCGCGGCGAGCTGGCGTCGCCGGCGGCGCGTTGCGCGAGGCGTACGATTTCCGGCGCCTTGCTCTGCAGCCAATCGTTCGGCTTGAAGTCGGCGGGTTTGGGCTTCGCTTCGGCGCGCGCCTTCGCGTTGCGCTCGACCGTGACGAGCCATTCGTCGCCGCGCCGCTCGACGCGTTGTTCGTCGGTCTGCGGCAGCGACAAGGTTTCGCCTGCGCCGCGCGGTGTCAGGGTGTAGCGCATCGCGCCGGCGAGTTCGCCCGAGAGCAAGGGGCGCGGCGAATGCATCAGGGTGCGCTCGAACACGTCGCTGCCCTGGTTCGGTGCGGTCGCGCAGTCGCGGTCGCAGGCAAGCAGGGTGAGTTCCACGCCCATCAGCGGCATCGCGAGACGGTGGATCGTCTGGTCCTTGTCGACCCAGGCGCGGGTTTTCATCGGCGCGCCGGGGAAGGCGATGGTCTGCTCGACCGGACTCAGCATCATGCGCCCGCCTGGCAGGTCGACCTCTTCCGCAGCACGCACGACGTTATCGACCGCGGTTGCATCGAGGCTCGATGGCTGGAACGACAAGGTGCGGTAGCGCGTGCCCGCCGCAAGGCCCGCGCGCATGCCGGCGAGGCGCTGGCCTTCCGGCAGCAGCGCGCCTGCGGGCCACGCCATGCGACGACGCTGGCTCACGCCGGCGTTCTGCGTGGCGATGTCGAGCATGCCGTTGTGCAGCGTGCCATCGACCCGCGACTCGCTGCCGGACAGGCGCGACACGCTGCTGAACGCGAGCGGCTTGCCGGAAATCGTTTCGGTCGAGCTTTCCGTGCTGCCGAGCGCGACGTGCGAACCGGCGCGCTCGATCACCACGTCGAGCGTTTGCGTCGTCACGACCTGCTTGCCGCGGACCTCGCGCTTGGACTCGAACGAGCCGATCTTGCGGCCGTCGAGCAACACCGTGAACCACTGGTCCGTCGGCGGCGCTGCGTGCACGAGGGAAGCGGGCAGGAGCAGGGCGAGTAGCCCGGCGAAGCAAAAGCGGCGCATGCGCAGATCCGGTTCTGGGGGCGCCATTGTGCCAATCTCGCGCGGATTGCGCCGGTACCACGCGATCGAGCGGCGCCTTCATTACAATCGCCGCCCCGATCCGAGAGCTTGACGCGCATGAAACCCTTCGGTACGCCACATACCGACACCGCGATCCGCGTTCTGCTGCTGGGCTCCGGCGAGCTCGGCAAGGAAGTCGCGATCGAGCTGCAACGATTCGCGGTCGAGGTGATCGCGGTCGACCGCTACGCGAACGCGCCGGCGATGCAGGTCGCTCACCGATCGCATGTGATCAACATGCTCGATGGGGCAGAGCTGCGTCGCATCATCGCGCTGGAGACACCCGATTTCGTCGTGCCGGAGATCGAAGCTATCCACACGCCGACCCTGCTCGAACTCGAACAGGGCGGCCTTGCCGTGATTCCGAGCGCCCGCGCCGCGTGGTTGACGATGGATCGCGAAGGCATCCGCCGCCTCGCAGCCGAGGAATTGGAGCTTCCGACCTCGCCATATCGCTTCGTCGACACGCGCGAGGAGTACGCAGCGGCCGTTGCGCAAATCGGCCTGCCGTTCGTCATCAAGCCGGTCATGTCGAGTTCCGGCAAGGGCCAGAGCACGGTACGGGATGCGGCGGCGATCGACGCGGCGTGGGACTATGCGCAGTCCGGTGGACGCGCCGGAAAAGGTCGCTGCATCGTCGAGGGCTTCGTCGACTTCGACTACGAGATCACCCAGCTCACCGTGCGCCACGTCGGCGGCACGAGCTTTTGCGCACCGATCGGACACCGGCAGGAGCACGGCGACTATCGCGAGTCGTGGCAACCGCAGGCGATGAGTGCGAGGGCGCTGGCCGAAGCGCAGCGCCAGGCCGAGGCGATCACCGGCGCGCTCGGCGGGCGTGGTGTGTTCGGCGTCGAATTCTTCGTCAAGGGCGATGCAGTGATCTTTTCCGAGGTCAGCCCACGGCCGCACGACACCGGTCTTGTCACGTTGATCTCGCAGGAGTTGTCGGAATTCGCCCTGCACGCGCGTGCGATCCTCGGCTTGCCGATCCCGACGATCCGGCAGCTCGGGCCGTCCGCGTCGTGCGCGGTGCTCGCGAGTGGCAACAGCGATCGCCCTCGCTATATCGGCGTCGCCGCCGCACTGACCGAGCCCGACACGATGCTGCGCCTGTTCGGCAAGCCGGAAGTACGCGGTCAGCGGCGCATGGCCGTCACCCTGGCGCGTGATGTCGACATCGAATCAGCGGTCGCGAAGGCGGTCCGCGCCGCGACGCACCTGATTGTGGAATCCTGAGATCAGCCCCTTTCACCCCGCCGGAGACACAATGGCCACGCTCCCGAACTACGCGGTGTTCCTGTTTCCGCAAGCACTCGAGTCGCTCGGCGAACCGATCAAGCCGTATCTGCGCGACGCGGCAGGCGGGTTGCATATCGTCTGTGCGGAGATTGATTCGTCCGGCCCGTTGTTCGGCATGACCCTGCTCGGCAAGGGGCCGCAGGGCGAATCGCTGGAACTGGAGATCATGCTTCCGGTGTCGATGGTCAAGCTCGTCATGTCGATGCACGGCGAGCACGAGATCGGTTTCGTCTGAGTCCCGCTACGCGAGTTCGCGCCAGTTTCCTTCGCGCAGCACTTCCAGTGGCCGATAGCGCGTCTTGTAATGCATCTTCGGATGCCCATCGATCCAGAAGCCGAGGTAGACGTACGGCAGGTCCTGCTCGGCGGCAATGCGCAACTGGCTCAGGATGGCGAATGTGCCAAGGCTGCGCGCACTTTCCTCGGGATCGAAGAACGTATAGACGGCCGAAAATCCGGATGGACAGACGTCGGTGACGGCGATCGCGAGCAGTCGGTTTCCCTTGCTGAATTCGATGAAGCGTGTCGGGCTCCACGCGGTATAAAGGAAGCGCGAGAAGTCTTCCGGCCGCGCGTCGTCCATGCCGCCGTCGCGATGGCGAATGCGCAGGTAGCGCTGATACAGCATGAAGTATTCGCTGCTGTAAACGGGTGGAACGATGCGCACATCGAGATCGCGATTGCGGGCGAGGCAGCGGCGCTGGCTGCGATCCGGCGTGAACCTCGCGACAGGGACGCGGCAGGCCACGCAGGCGCGGCAGGCGACGCATTGCGGATGGTAGACATGGCCGCCGGCGCGTCGATAGCCACGCTGCACGGCAAGATCGTAGATCTGCGGCAGTTGCGGCGCGCTCGGGTCGATGACGATGTTCTGCGCCGTGCGGTCGCCGAAATAGCCGCAGGCATGCGGCAAGGTCTGGAACAGGCGGACGACATCCGAACGCATCGCGCGATGGTGTGGGCTTGACTGAAAAATGCGGCCAAGGATGGCCGCTTTTGGATTCACCCGAATCCGGCAAGCCGGATGTTACGACAATGTCGTCGAGGCGGCGATCACGGTCGATCGCATCAGTTCAGCAATTTCAAGGCAATCAGCACCGCGACGCCGCCGATCAGCGCGAGCACGACCAGTTTGATGCGCATCGACAAGCGCCGATGGTTGATGACATCAGCGGTGCCACGCGCCGCGGCGAGTTCGTCGGCAAAGCGGACCGCCGGTTCCAGCCCGGCATCGCGCAAGACTTGCCGCGCGCGGGTCTGGTCCTCCGAGCGCACGACCGAAACCTGCGGCCATGAATCGCGATCGCCCTTGGCGGTGTAGCTGAACTTCTTCCAGTCCGCGCCCTGATACGAGCGACGGTTGCCGATGGTGGTCTCGATGCCTTGCTCGGCCATCAGGGCGACGACGCGCTGGATGTTCTCCATGCGAGGGGATGTATATATCTGGCGCATGCGGCGATGTTAGCAGGACAAGGTTGGTGACGCGGGTTCAGGCGGATTCGGGGCGCAGGCGCACCAGGCCTTCCTGCGCGGTCGAAGCGACGAGACGTCCGTCCTCGCTGTAGATCATGCCGCGGGCGAGGCCGCGTGCGCCTTGCGCGGTCGGGCTGTCGCACGAATACAGCAGCCATTCGTCGACGCGCAGCGGGCGATGGAACCACATCGCATGGTCGAGACTGGCGACCTGCACGTTGCGCTGCAGGAAAGAGATGCCGTGCGGGAACATCGTCGTGCCAATCAGGTGGAAGTCTGACGCGTATGCCAGCAGTGCGCGGTGCAACGCGGCGTTGTCCGGCACTCGCTCGGTCAGGCGGAACCAGACCTGCTGGAACGGCGGGCGCTTGGGTGGATTCAGCTCGTCGCGCGGATAGACGTGGCGGAACTCGAACGGACCGGATCGCCCGAACCAGCGTTGCAGTTTCGGTGGCAGCTTGGCCAGTTCCTCGGGCGCCAGCGGCGCGGTCGGTTCGATGTCGTCGGGTCGCGGCACGGCCGGCATCGGCAACTGGTGTTCAACGCCTGCCTCGGGAAGCTGGAACGACGCCGAGAAATTGAAGATCGGCTGGCCGTGCTGGATCGCCGTCACGCGACGCACCGAAAAGCTGCCGCCATCGCGCGTTCGCTCCACGTTGTAGACGATCGGATGTTCGATGTCGCCGGCGCGCAGGAAATAGGCATGCAGCGAATGTGCGGAGCGGTCCGCGTCGACCGTCTGTTGCGCTGCCGACAATGCCTGCCCGAGCACCTGGCCGCCGAACACGTAGCGCGTGCCGATGTCACGGCTCTCGCCGCGGAACAGGTTGTCCTCGATGCGTTCGAGCTGGAGCAGGGAAAGCAGTTCGGCGACGGAAGACGCAGTCATGGGAGCCCGGTACTGGAAAAAGGCGCGCAAGTATAGCGGCGGCTTGCTAGTGCGATGGTTCCCTCGGTTCCGGCGAAAACCGTTCGAGGCCGCTGCCGTCGATCACCTCGGCCCACGGGAACAGCGGGCCGGGGTCCTGCCGGCGACGCAGCAGGATCGAGGCATCGTCTTTCGCGGGTTCGAGGCGGCGATCGAGGTCTTCGTGGCCGGCGATCCAGCGCAGGTTCGCGTGGTCGGTGCGCAACTGCGCGAGCAGCTCACGCAACGAAGCGATCTGCGCGGCCGTATACGGCGCCGTGAATGCCTGATGGCGACTGTCACCCCAATGCGGATAGCGCCCCATGTTGACCATTTCGATGCCGATCGATCGCGGGTTGTAGCCGAACGTGTGGTTGGCGACGCGCGTGTCGGCGACGAACCGGGATATCTTGCCGTCGAGGTCGATGTAGTAGTGGCCGCTGTTGCCAGTTCGCGTTCCGGCGTAATGGATGCGCTCGCCGAACTCGCGTGCCATAGCCATGTCCGGCAGCTCGGTGCAGTGGATCACGACGAGGTCGATCGCCGCGGATGGGCGAGCGGCAAGGCGTTCCTCGTAGGGCAGGGGCCAGTGGTCGATGGCGAGGGCGGGCATTTGTTGGAGATTGCAGATGGCCAAAGCGAAAGGCTACAGGTTTTCCACCTGCCGGCGAAGCGCACGTCGCCGTGCTGGCGCTGACCGGCTATGCTTTTCCGAATCTTCGATCCCGAATCCCCAATGAAAGGCACAGTCATCCTCTCGCACGGTCTCGAAAGCGGGCCGCAGGCGGCCAAGGTCAGCGCGCTCGCAGAGGTCGCCACGGCGCTCGGCTGGACCGAAATACGGCCGGACTATCGCGATCTCGACGCGCGGCGCGATCCGCGCGAGATCGACGCCCGCGTCGCACGCGCTCTCGGGCATACGCCCGGGCATGGCCGCGTGGTGTTCGCGGGATCCAGCATGGGTGCGTTCACCTCGGGACTTGCCTCGATCGAACGCACCTGCGAGGGATTGTTCCTGCTGGCGCTTCCGGTCGGGATTCCGGGGTATTCGCGTGCATTCGTGGCGGGGCCGGTAGCGACCACTCTGGTACACGGTTGGCGCGACGAGCTTTGCCCGGTCGATGCCGCGATCGATTTCGCGCGCGGCCGCGCCGCGACCCTGCATCTGGTCGACGACGATCACCGCCTCGGCGCACACGTCGACTATTGCGCGGACCTGTTCCGCCGTTTCCTCGCGGACCTCGACTGACATGTTCACGCTTTTTGCGACCTGCCCGAAAGGGCTCGAACTCCTGTTGCGCGACGAGCTGCGTGCGCTCGGTGCCGACGACGCACGCGAGGCGCTGGCCGGAGTGCATTTCAGTGGCCCTCTGGAGCTTGCCTATCGCGCCTGCCTGTGGTCGCGGCTGGCAAGCCGCATCCTTTTGCGCCTTGCCGAATTCGACGCGGCCGATGCGGACGCGCTGTATGCCGGCGCGCAAGCAGTCGACTGGTCGACGCACCTGCCGCCGGACGGCACCTTCGCCATAGATGCGGTCGGCAGCAGCGCTGCATTGAAGAACACGCAGTACATTGCGCTGCGAGCGAAGGATGCGATCGTCGATCAGTTCCGCGAGCGCACCGGCGAGCGACCCGGCATCGATGTCGAACAGCCGTCTATCCGTCTGAACGTCCGCTTGCACCGCGACCGCGCGACCTTGTCGCTTGATCTCGCCGGGATGCCGTTGCATCGGCGCGGCTGGCGACAGGGGCAGGGCGAGGCGCCACTGAAGGAGAACCTCGCCTGCGCGATGTTGCTGCGCGCGGGCTGGCCGGCGATCCATGCGGCGGGCGGCGCATTGGTCGATCCGATGTGCGGCGCGGGAACCTTGCTGATCGAAGGCGCGCTTATGGCAGCCGACGTCGCGCCCGGACTGAAACGTGGCTACTTCGGCTTTATCGGCTGGCGCGGTCACGATGCCCGATTGTGGGATTCGCTGCTCGCGCAGGCGCGCGAGCGCGCCGACAACGGATTGCGCGCGCTGCCTCCACGGTTTTTCGGCTATGACCACGATCCGCAGGTGCTGAACGAAGCCAAGCGCAATGCGCAGGCGGCCGGTGTCGCTGGCTTCGTGCAGCTCGCGCGGCAGCAGGCCGAGCATTTGCATCGGCCGGCCGGTTGCGACACGCCCGGGCTGGTCATTTGCAATCCCCCCTATGGCGAGCGCCTTGGCGAACGCAATCGGCTGGCGCTGTTGTATCGCGCGTTCGGCGATCGCCTGCGCTCGGAATTCAGCAACTGGCGCGCCGCAGTGATCGTCTCCGATGACGAACTCGGCCACGCGCTTGGTCTGCGAGCCGAGAAGCGTTACGTGCTCTTCAACGGTGCGCTGGAATGCCGTCTTCTGATGTTCAATCTCGCACCGGAAGCACCGCGCGAGCGCATCGAAAAGCCGCTGTCGGAGGGCGCGCAGGCGGTCGCGAACCGCATCGCGAAGACGCACAAGCATCTGCGCAAGCGCCTCGCCCGCGAAGGCATCTCGTGCTATCGCGCCTACGACGCGGACATTCCCGAATACGCCGCAGCGATCGATGTCTATACTGCGACTGGCCGCGATGTTTCCTCACCGCAGAACGAAGCATTTCCGCAAACCTGGCTGCATGTACAGGAATACGCGCCGCCGCCCGACATCCCAGAGCAGGTCGCGCGCGATCGCCTGCGCGACCTCGTGCATGCGGCAGGTATCGCGTTGGACGTGCCGCGCGAACGCATTGCGGTGAAAACGCGCTACAAGGCCAAGGGCGGCTCGAAGTATGGTCGCTTCGACCAGCGCAACGAATTCCTGCGCGTGGAGGAGGGTGGTCTCACCTTGCGCGTGAACCTGTTCGACTATCTCGACACCGGCCTGTTCCTCGATCACCGGCCGGTGCGTACGCGGCTGCGCGAAGCAGCGCAGGGCAAGCGCTTCCTCAACCTGTTTTGCTACACCGCGACCGCGAGCGTGCATGCCGCAGCCGGCGGCGCGCGCACGACGACCAGTGTTGACCTGTCGGCGACCTATCTCGAATGGGCGGCGCGCAACTTCACGTTGAACGGCTTCGGAGGCGAGCGTCATCAGCTCGTGCAGGCGGACGCGCTTGAATGGTTGCGCCACGACCACGGCGAATACGATCTCGTGTTCGTCGATCCGCCGACGTTCTCGAACTCCAAGCGCGCCGACGACTTCGACGTGCAGCGCGACCATGCGGAGCTTCTGGCGCTGTGCGGCGCGCGGCTCGCACCCGGCGGGATGATCGTGTTTTCCAACAACTCGCGCCGCTTCGTGATGAACATGGAGTTGCTGGCCATGTTCGATGTGCGCGACATCACCCCTGCGACGATTCCGTTCGACTTCGAGCGCAATGCGCGCATACATCGATGTTATGAATTGCGTCGTTGCTGAACCGATGGTTTCGTTAACGCATTCCTGAGGAAAATTTCAGTCGCGATTCAGCCGTCCGAACGCACCATTCAAGCCGTGATTTCGGAGGGCGTACACATGCGTACCATGGTTCGACTGGCGGTGTTCGGTTTGCTCGTGGCAGCGGGATTTGCGCTGACGCCGGCGGCGAGTGCGCGCGGCCATCTGAGCATTGGCGTCAACCTCGGCTTCCCGGGTGTGAGTCTCGGTTATTCGGACTGCCGTCATTGCGGTTGGGGCGGCAACTACTATGGCGGCGGCTACGCCGCGTACTACGCGCCGTCCTACTATGCCGCGCCGGTGTACTACGGACCTTCCTACTACAGCTATCCGGCCTATTCGAGCGTGTATTACTCCGCTCCGGTCGGGCGCGGGTACTACGCCGAGCGCTATCGTGACCGCGGTTACCGCGGCTATGCCGATCGCGGCTATCGGGATGGCGGTCACTACCGCGACGGCGGCGGACATCGAGCAACCTATTACGATCGCGGCAACTACCGCCGCTGATCATCGCTCAGCGCTGGCGGCGCACCCCTCCCCCTTCCCCGCCGCCAGTGTCTCCGCCCCGCGACGATTTCCCCTGATCGTCGCGGGGCTTCTTTTTTTGTGCCTCTCGATGAGCGCAGCTTCCATGTCCCGCGTCGCCGATGCGCGGATTGCCGTCCTCATCGATGCCAAAAGCAGCCTCCATGGCCGTCAATTTCTTTGCACTCGTCTGTGAGGGCTGCTCCGACTGCCTGCATCCCGGTGTGCGGATCGCCGTCCTCGTCCAATCCGGTAGAAGCCATCCGTGGCGGCATTTTTTCAAGAGTCCCGCAGTCGGAAATTTCTCATCGGGCACGCGAGCGTGGCATTGCGCTCGGGTTATGATGGCGCGTTGTGTTTCCGACGTGGTCCGTGCATGAGTGATGAATCCAGGCGATCCGGAATGTCCAGCCCGAGCGGACCGCCAGCGGCATGGACGTTTTTTCGCCAGTGGCTGAAGAACCCTCGCGCGATGGCCTCGCTGGCGCCCTCGAGCAAGCAGCTCGCGTGGCAGATGGTCGCCCAGCTTCCGCAGGGTGCGCGCCGTGTCATCGAACTCGGCGCGGGCACTGGCGTGTTCACGAGGGCGTTGATCGAGCATGGCATCGCTCCGTCCGAGTTGCTGGTGGTCGAGTTGAATGAGGAACTGCATGCACTTCTTCAGAAGCAGTTTCCGCAGTCGCATGTCGTGCATGGCGATGCCTGCGATCTTGCGAATATCGTTCGATCCACCGGGTTCGCCGACGGCGGCGGTGTCGATGCGGTCGTCAGCGGACTTGGTTTTCTGGCGATGCCGCGCACGCTGCAGCAATGCATCCTGCAGGCAGTGTTCTCGGTGTTGGGGCCGGACAAACCATTGATCCAGTTCACCTACAGCCCGACCAATCCATTGCCGCGCGATCTGCTTGCCGAACTCGGTCTTGGCGTGCGCCGCGCCGGAATCGCCTGGCTGAATGTCCCGCCGGCGACGGTGCACGTGTACACCCGCAATCGCTCGACACCGATCCGCGCAGTCCGCGCGGGCGATACCCCATGACGTTCCGGGCAGTGCGTCGCGCACCGTAACGTCATCGCGTCGCGTTATGATGAAGCCGGCATCGGCAATTCTGAGGACGCGTCGTGGGCGAATCGCCATATCCCGATTGGATGAATCAGTGGCAGGCGCTCTCGCGCCAGTATCTGGGCGCTTGGCAGGAAGCCGCGCAAGCGGGCACGGGAGCTGTTCCGCCGGCCGCGCCGCCACCGTGGCAGGGTAGCTTTGAGCAATGGTCGCGCCTGGCCGGCGTCGGCACCGCCCAGAGCGAGACGGTGGATCGGCTGCTCGACAGTGCCAAGAGCTACGCGGCCTTCATGCAGTCAATGCTGGGCGCGGCACCAACACAGGCCGGCGCCATGCCATGGGCCGAATTGCTGAAGCAGGGATTTGCGGGTCCGATGCCAGGCGCCAATCCGTTCGCTGGCACATCGGCAATGCCGTCATGGCAAGGAGTACAGCAGGGTTTTGCGCCGTGGATGAACGCGCTGTCGTCGATGCGCACACCGCCGAAATTCGATACGGCCGAGATGAAGGCGTGGATGGACTTGCCAGCCTTCGGTCTGCTGCGTGAGTATCAGGAACACCATCAGAAGACCGCGCTGGCTTGGGTCGACTACCAGGAGCAGACCGGCAAATACAACGCGCTGATGCTGAAGGCCGCCAAGCGCGGTTTCGAGCTGTTCGAAGGCAAGTTGACCGAGCGCGAGCAACCGGGTCGTCAGATCGAATCGCTGCGTGCCTTGTATGACCTTTGGGTCGATGCAGCCGAAGAAGGCTATGCGGAGATTGCTCTGTCGTCGGAATTTCGCGAGGTTTATGGCGCGCTGGTCAATGCGCAGATGCGCGTGCGTTCGCAGATCCAGAAGGAGGTCGAGCGTGTCGCCACCGACCTCGGCATGCCGACGCGCAGCGAGATCAACAGTATCGGCGAGCGCCTGCAGGTGCTGCGCCGTGAGGTTCGTGAACGCCGCGCACCAATGGCTGACGACCTTGCCGATGAAGTTGCGGCGTTGCGTGCGGAGTTCGCTGCATTCAAGGCCGACATGAAAACAGTGCGTCCCACACCAGCGGCAGCGACGCCAAAGTCGAAATCGAAGGCCGCCCCGCGTGGTCCCGAGGCGGCTGTCGCGGCGCCCAAACCCGTGCACGCCCGGCGCGAAGCCAAGGTCGCGCTGCGCAAGGCAGCGAGCAAGAAGGCGCCTCGAGCGAAACCGCCGGAGCGCGCTGTCGCGGCGGTCGCGGCGGGCAACTTCGCATCGCGCATCGCGAAGTTCGCGAATGCCTCGCTTGGCACGAAGCGGGCCGAATCGCGGCGCTCAGAAAATAGTGAGCGTCGCGGCAACAGCAAGAAGAAGCGCTGAGCACGCAACGAGGACGCATCATGGGCCCGATCAAGATCGAACCGGCGAAGGCGCTCGAAGAGGCGCTGACGACCCAACGCAAGCTCGCATCCGCACTGAAGACGCTGCGCGAGATGGACGACGTCGACTTCGGCGTGACCGAGAAAGAAGTCGTCTATCGCGAGGACAAACTCGTCGTGTATCGCTTCAAGGGCGAACATCCGCCGACCGCGAAGGTGCCGATCCTGATCGTCTATGCCTTGGTCAATCGGCCGTATATGGTCGACCTGCAGGACGACCGTTCGCTGGTCAAGAACCTGCTCGCCAAAGGCGAGGACGTCTACCTGATCGATTGGGGTTATCCGGACGGCGCCGATCGCTGGCTGACGCTCGACGACTACATCAACGGCTACATCGCGCGTTCGGTCGATGCGGTGGCGAAACGCGCGGGTGTGAAGAAGATCAACCTGCTCGGCATCTGCCAAGGCGGCGCGTTCTCGCTGTGTTTCTCCGCGATGCATCCCGACAAGGTCAAGAACCTGATCACGATGGTCACGCCGGTCGATTTCCGCACGCCGGACAACATGCTGTCGAACTGGGTGCAGTCGATGGATGTCGACCTGTTCGTCGACACGCTCGGCAACGTGCCGGCTGACCTGATGAACCTGTGCTACCTGATGTTGAAGCCGGTGCGTCTGAACCAGCAGAAATACATCGGGCTGGTCGACATCCTCGACGACAAGGTCGAGATGGAGAATTTCCTGCGCATGGAGAAGTGGATCTTCGATTCGCCTGATCAGGCCGGTGAAGCGTTTCGCCAGTTCATCAAGGATTTCTACCAGGGCAACAAGCTCATCAACGGTGGTCTGAAGATCGGCGAGCGGGAAGTGCATCTCGGCAACATCACGATGCCGGTCCTCAACGTGTTCGCCGAGCAGGACCATCTGGTTCCGCCGGCGGCATCTCGCGTGCTCGGCGAACATGTCGGCACCGAGGACTACACGCCGATCGCCTTCCGCGGCGGCCATATCGGCATCTACGTCTCCGGTCGCGCCCAGCGCGAAGTGCCGACGGCGATCCACGATTGGCTTGCGGCGCGCTCGCGCTGATCCTTTCGGGTGAGGCGGCCGCAACCGTCGCCGTCCAATCTTTCGCCCGAAACGGTCCCGAAAGGACCGTGAGACATTCTGCGCGCCGAATCCCACTGTCGACCTGATGCAAGCCATCTCATGAACGAAGTCCTGCTGACCCTGCATGGTGTGACGATCACGCCCTGGAAGATCATCGGCTACCTTGGCGTGTTCCTGTTCACGAGCCGCTGGTTCGTGCAGTTGTACGCGACGAAGAAGCTCAAGCGCGTGCATATGCCGCAATCGTTCTGGTGGTTGTCGGTGTTTGGCAGCGCCCTGCTTGTCAGCTACTTCACGTTCGGCAAGAACGACTCGGTCGGCGTCATGTCGAATCTGTTTCCGGCATTCGTGTCGGTCTACAACCTCGTTGTCGATATCCGTCATCGCCGCGACAATCGGCTGCAGCGCGAGGCGAATGCGAGCTAGCGCAGCATCAGTGCTTCATCGGGGAGGAAAGCATGGAGTTCATGCACGCTGTACGTCGCTTTGCAGCGGCGGGTTGGTGGACCGTTTTCGCGCTGGCGACGGGAGTGGGGTTGATGCTGCAAGGGTGCGCGAGCGGTGCGCCGTCGAAAGTCGAAAAGCTGATCAGCACAGACGTGATGGTGCCGTTTGTACCGGCTCGATTGCTCCTCAACGCGCGCGTGCCGGTCGCCAGGTTTTACGAGAATCGGCTGGACTTTCTCCAGGCAGAACTGGTGAAGACTCGAGCCTTTGTTGCGCTCGGTTCGTCGGTGAACTCCCCTGTAGTCATCGATTTGACGCTGGAGCGCGGCTCGGATTCCGGCGGTGTGGAAGCGACCGGGCAGATTCTATCCGCGGCAACCCTTTTCCTGGTTCCGGCGCCGGTCAATGGATATCACACGCTGAAGGCAGATGTTCGGATCAACGGAATATTCGTCCGTCACTATGAGTACCGCGACGACTACTCGACGAACACGGGTGTCTACAACATGGGCCGGATCGGCACCGAGAAAGACCCGGAGTTTGCCTCCATACGCAACGTTGCTTACAAGTTCATCAATGAGATCGAGCGCGACAACGTCATCCCGAGAACGCTCGACTAGGCTTCATTCCGGGTCGTAGTCGAGGTTTGCTGCCAACCAACGCTCGGCCTCCGTTACCGTCCAACCCTTGCGCGTTGCGTAGTCCTCGACCTGCTCCTTGCTCAATCGGCCGACGACGAAATACTGGCTGCGCGGGTGCGAGAAATACCAGCCGGAGACCGCCGCGGCCGGGTACATCGCGAAGCCTTCGGTGAGTTCGATGCCGGTGTTCTTGGTGGCATCGAGCAAGTTGAACAGCGTGGTCTTCTCGGTGTGGTCCGGGCACGCGGGGTAACCCGGAGCAGGGCGTATGCCGCGGTACTTCTCTGCGATCAACTCGTCGTTGGCGAGCGTTTCGTCGCTGGCGAACCCCCAGAACTCACGACGCACGCGTTCGTGCATGCGCTCGGCGAACGCTTCGGCGAGACGATCGGCGAGTGCCTTCAGGATGATCGCCGAGTAGTCATCGTTGTCTTTCAGGAAGAGTTCGAGGTGCGGCTCGATGCCGAGGCCGGCGGTCACCGCGAAGCCGCCGATCCAGTCCTCGCGGCCCGAGTCTTTCGGTGCGATGAAATCGGCAAGGCAGAAATCGGGGCGCTCGACTGGTTTGTCGACTTGCTGGCGGAGGAAGTGCAGCGTCGTGCCTGATCCGTCGTCAAGCTGCAATGCGACGTCGTCACCGACGCCGTTCGCACGCCAGAAGCCGATCACGCCGCTGGCCCTCAGCCATTTCTCCGCGACGATCTTGTCGAGCATCGCGCGTGCATCCTTGTACAGCTCGCGCGCCTGCACACCGACGATCTCGTCGTCGAGGATCGCGGGGAATTTTCCGGCCAGTTCCCATGCGCTGAAGAACGGTGTCCAGTCGATGTACTCGACCAGTTCGGCCAGCGGATAGTCGTCGAACGACGTGATGCCCGGCTTCATCGGCGCCGGCGGCGCGTAGTTCGCCCAATCGCCATCGAAGCGTTGCGCGCGCGCCTTGTCCAGCGAAACGAGCCGCTTCGCGTTGCCGCGGTCCTTGTGGCGTTCGCGGATCTCGGCGTATTCGCTGCGGATCTTCGCCATGAACGCGTCGACCAAGTCTTTCGAGATCAGCGATTGCGCCACGCCGACTGCGCGCGAGGCGTCCTTGACCCACACGCATGGCGATTTGTAATGCGGCTCGATCTTCAGTGCCGTGTGCGCTCGCGAGGTTGTCGCGCCGCCGATCAGCAACGGCAGATGGAAATCCTGGCGCTGCATCTCGCGCGCGACATGGCTCATTTCCTCCAGCGATGGCGTGATCAATCCGGACAGGCCGATCATGTCGGCCTTTTCCGCGATCGCGGTGTCGAGGATCTTCTGTGCCGGCACCATCACGCCGAGGTCGATGACGTCGAAGTTGTTGCAGCGGAGCACGACGCCGACGATGTTCTTGCCGATGTCGTGCACGTCGCCCTTGACCGTCGCCATCACGATCTTGCCGTTCGACTTGCCGACATCGCCGGTGCGCAGCTTTTCGGCTTCGATATACGGCAGCAAGTGTGCGACGGCCTTCTTCATCACGCGCGCCGATTTCACCACCTGCGGCAGGAACATCTTGCCCGCGCCGAACAGGTCGCCGACGATGTTCATGCCGTCCATCAGCGGCCCCTCGATCACGTCGAGCGGACGCGAGCTGAGTTGGCGCGCTTCCTCGGCATCGACTTCCGCAAACGTGTCGATGCCTTGCACGAGCGAATGCGCGAGGCGTTCGCGGATAGGCAGGGCGCGCCAGGCGAGATTCTCGACGACGGGTTCGCCTTTCTTCGCCCGGTAGCGCTCGGCGATTTCGAGCAGGCGCTCGGTCGAATCCTTGCGCCGATTCAGCACGACGTCCTCGACGCGTTCGCGCAGTTCCGGATCGAGGGTGTCGACGATCGGCAATGCGCCGGCATTGACGATGCCCATGTCCATGCCCGCACGGATCGCGTGGTAGAGGAACACCGCGTGGATCGCCTGGCGCACGGTTTCGTTGCCGCGGAACGAGAACGACACGTTCGACACGCCACCGGACACGTGGCAATGCGGCAAGGTCTGCTTGATCAGGCGCGTCGCTTCGATGAAGTCGACGGCGTAGTTGTCATGTTCCTCGATGCCGGTCGCGATCGCGAAGATGTTCGGATCGAAGATGATGTCCTCGGGTGGAAAGTCGAGGCGTTCGGTCAGCAGCGCGTAGGCGCGCGTGCAGATCTCGACCTTGCGCGCGCAGGTATCGGCCTGGCCTTGCTCGTCGAACGCCATCACGACCGCGGCGGCGCCGTAGCGCAATACCTTTCTGGCGTGGTCGAGAAAGACTTCTTCTCCTTCCTTCAGCGAGATCGAGTTGACCACGCCCTTGCCCTGCAGGCAGCGCAGGCCGGCTTCGATCACGCTCCATTTCGACGAATCGACCATGACCGGCACGCGTGCGATGTCCGGCTCGGAGGCGATCAGGTTGAGGAAGCGCACCATCGCGGCTTCCGAGTCGATCAGGCCCTCGTCCATGTTCACGTCGAGGATCTGCGCGCCGCTTTCGACCTGTTGCCGCGCGACTGCCACCGCCTCCGCGTAGCGGTCTTCCTTGATCAGCTTCTTGAACTGTGCGCTGCCGGTGACATTGGTGCGCTCGCCGACGTTGACGAACAACAGCTCGGGCGTGATCAGCAGAGCTTCGAGGCCGGAGAGGCGGGTGGGGCGGGTGACGGTCATTTTCGGATTTGTCTCTTGCCGCCATTGCGGCAAAGGGCGGAATCCATCGTGTTCTCGAGACGTCACGAGAATGGATTGCGCCCCTCGCCGCAATGACGACGCGGGTGGTGTCAGGCGGCTTTGGCGGTTGAGATCGGCAGCATGCGCGGGGCAACGCCGGCCACCACGTCGGCAATCGCCTTGATATGTGCCGGTGTCGTGCCGCAGCAACCGCCGACCAGATTGAGCAGGCCACTGCGCGCGAACTCGCCGATCAGTTCGGCCATGTCCTCGGGTGTCTCGTCGTATTCGCCGAACGCGTTCGGCAGACCGGCGTTCGGATGCGCGCTGACATGGCAGTCCGCGATCTGCGCGAGCACGTCGACGTACTGGCGCAGCTCTTTCGCTCCAAGAGCACAGTTCAATCCGACCGAAATCGGTCGCGCGTGCACGATCGATGCGTAGAACGCTTCGGCGGTCTGTCCGGACAAGGTGCGGCCCGAGCGATCGGTGATCGTGCCGGAGATCATCACTGGCAGGCGTGCACCACGCGCGTCGAATTCTTCCTCGATCGCGAACAACGCGGCCTTCGCGTTCAAGGTGTCGAAAATCGTCTCGACCATGATCGTGTCGGCACCGCCGTCGACAAGGCCTGCAGTCGCCTCGCGATAGGCGAGGCGCAGTTCCTCGAAGCTGGTATTGCGGAACCCGGGATCGTTGACATCCGGGCTGATCGACGCGGTGCGGCTGGTCGGGCCGAGCACGCCGATCACGAAGCGAGGTTTGTCGGGCGTAGCGGATTCGACGGCGTCGCAGCATGCACGCGCGAGTCGAGCGCCTTCGCGGTTGAGCTCGTAGACCACGTGTTCGAGGTGGTAGTCGGCCTGACTGATCGAGGTCGCGTTGAACGTGTTCGTTTCGAGCAGATCAGCGCCGGCATCGAGGTAAGCGGTATGGATCGCGCCGATCACGTCGGGGCGCGTCAAGGTCAACAGGTCGTTGTTGCCCTTGAGGTCGTGGCCGGGATGCGTGGCGGCGTCGCGCGCGGGTTCGTGCGTTAGGTCGAAACCGGGGGCGAAACGCTCGCCGCGATAGTCGGCCTCGGCCAGTTTGTAGCCTTGCACCATCGTGCCCATCGCGCCATCGATGACGAGGATGCGGCGCGCGAGCGCATCGTGCAGTGCCTTCACGCGTTCGGGATTGAGGTAGGGCAGGCGACTGCTCATGGCTTCCTCGCAAGCAGGCTGATGACTTCGAAATGCGGCGGGCGGCGCTCGCGCGTCAAACGCTGGCAGGCGATCACCTCAAGCTTGGCCTTGCTCGCGAAATCGGTCAGCTCGTCCGCGGTGAAGCCGAGGTTGCGGTGCTCGAACGGCTCGACGACGGCGCGATGCGCATGGCGTCCGAGCGTCGCTGCCAGCACGCGTCCACCACGGCGCAGCACGCGCGCGGCTTCGGCGATCACCGCGGCCGGCTTGTCGCTGTAGGTCAGCGCGTGCATCAGCAGCACGAGGTCGAAGCTTTGCGCGGGGAAGTCGAGCGCATGCATGTCGCCGGTGCGCACATCGACGTTGGCGAAACCCTTGAGGCGTTGGCGCGCCGCGTCGACGACGCGCTGGCTGGTATCGACGCAGACAATCGCTCGCGCGTGTGGCGCGAGCAACTCGGCCAGCACGCCGTCGCCGGATGCGACATCGAGCACGTCGCCGGTTTCGACCAGCTGGGTCATGCCGCGCGCGAGTGTTTCCCAGGTGCGGCCGGGGGAATAGTGGCGTTCCATATCGCCGGCGACGGTGTCGGCCCAGCCCTCGGCACGCGCGCGCTTGGCGAGCGTGGCCGGCAGGCGGCGTTCGTCTTCGCGCAGCAGCGCGTCGTCGACGCTGTCCTTCAATGCGCGCAGAAGGGCGCCTTCGCGCGCATCGAGTTCGCCGTTGTAGCGATAGTACGAAGACACGCCGGCGCGCCGATCGCGCACGAGGTCGGCTTCCTTCAGCTTGGCGAGATGCGTCGACACGCGCGGCTGTGCCAGGCGCAGCACCGACGAGAGTTCGGCTACAGTCAGTTCCTCGCGTTCGAGCAGGGCCAGCAGGCGCACGCGCGTCGGGTCGGAAAGCAGTCGAAGCAGCGCCGAGGTTTCGGCCAGATCCAAGATTTATCCTTTCATCTTGATTGAAAGATGGATGCGGAGGGTAGCGGCGCGTCGTTGCTGCGTCAATGTCGGAAGGACGCAGCGCGTCGATGAACCGGTATGCTCCGCGCATGCTTGGATCATTCTTCGGCACCCATGTCCGGTGCCTGTTGCCCGTATTGTTCTTGTGCTGGTGCGGTGCGCAGCCGAGCGCTGCCGAGCTCGAGGACGCCGAACTCGCCAGGTTCCGCACGTCCGATGCGCAGCATGTTCCGTATCGCGCAATCGCGACGCCAGGCCGACGTGACGACGAGCGCGTCCCTCTGATCGTGTTCCTGCATGGCGATTGGCAGGACGGCACCGACAACGAATCCCAGCTTGCCGGGCGCGGCAACGGCTCATACGAACTCGTCGACGCGGCGCGCGAGGGCGGCATTCCGTTGGTGTATGTCGCACCGCAGACGACCGGCGCGTACTGGCCACCTGCACGTGTCGCCGCAGTCGTGGCCGATGCGTTGAAGCGCTGGCCGATCGACAAGCGCCGCATCCTGCTGACTGGCATCTCTGACGGTGCGACCGGGGTCTGGGACGCGTTGAAGACGTATCCGCAGTGTTTCGCCGCCGGCGTGCCGATGTCGGGCATGACCGAATTGGCCGGACTCGGGTCCATACGCGACGTCCCGCAGTGGGTTTTCCATGGTGCGGAAGACGACGATACCAATGTCGAGACAGGTTATGACGGTGCGATGGTTGGTTCGCGCGCGGTCGTGCGCGCCTTGCGCACGATGGGCGGCGGGCCGCGCTACACGGAATACGCAGGCGAGAAGCATGTGATCTGGTCGCAAGCGTACGCCGAGGACGGGTTGCTGCCATGGCTGCTCGATCAGCGACTGCGCGGCAAGCCCTGCAATTTCGCGGCCCTCGCGGGTAGGCGGTAGAATCGCTTCCTTTTCCCGTCGAAAATCCATCGCTTTCACCTTCTCCCGATCGGAGATGAGGTTAGGCAAGGGACGGAGGAGGGTAGGGTCGCAATGGCCGCTTGCACGTACGCAACGCCACCCTGTCCGGACCTTGTTTCCAGCCATTCTGCTGAAGTGGGAGTGGGCGGTGTGGCGAGACTTCGACGATCTTCCTTTACCGTATCCAGGAGCCCGCATGGACTTTCGTCCCACTGAAGACCAACTCTCGATCCAGTCCATCGCGCGCGATTTCGCGCAAAAACGCATCGCGCCCGTGGCGGCCGAACTCGATGCCAAGGGCGAGTTCCCGCTCGAAAATATCCGTGAAATGGGTCAGCTCGGCCTGATGGGCATCGAGGTGCCGGAAGAGTACGGCGGCGCCGGCATGGATACGATCGCCTACGCAATGGCGATGATGGAGATCGCCGAGGCCGACTGCGCACATTCGACGATCATGTCCGTCAACAACTCGCTCTATTGCAACGGCATCCTCAAGTACGGCACCGAGGAGCAGAAGCAGAAATACGTGCGCGCGATCGCCACTGGCGACGCGATCGGAGCGTACGCGCTGACCGAGCCGCAATCCGGTTCCGACGCGTCCGCGATGCATACGCGCGCGACGAAGAACGCGAGCGGCGACTGGGTCATCAACGGCAAGAAGAGCTGGATCACCTCTGGCCCGGTCGCCAGGTACATCGTGCTGTTCGCGATCACCACGCCAGGCATTGGCGCGAAAGGCGTGTCGGCGTTCATCATCGACACCGCACGCCCTGGTTTCCAGGCCGGCAAGACCGAGCCGAAGCTCGGCATTCGTGCCTCGGCGACCTGCGAGATCGAGTTCAGCGATTACGTCTGTCCGGCTGCGGATCTGCTCGGTGCGGAAGGCAAGGGTTTCGGAATCGCGATGGGCGTGCTCGACGCGGGACGCATCGGCATCGCATCGCAGGCGGTCGGCCTTTCGCGTGCCGCGTACGAGGCGAGCTTGAACTGGGCGCGCGAGCGCAAGGCGTTCGGCAATCCGATCGGCTCGTTCCAGATGATCCAGGCGAAGATCGCCGACATGAAATGCCGCCTCGATGCGGCGACCCTGCTCGTGCTGCGCGCAGCGTTCGCGAAGATGGAAGCCGACCGGAACAACGGCCGTTTCAGCACCGAGGCCTCGGTCGCCAAGCTGTTCGCGTCGGAGGCGGCGATGTTCATCACGCACCAGGCCGTGCAGATCCACGGCGGCATGGGCTACTCGAAGGAAATGCCGCTGGAGCGCTATTTCCGCGACGCCAAGATCACCGAGATCTATGAAGGTACCAGCGAGATCCAGCGTCTGGTGATTGCACGCAACGAAACCGGTGTGCGCTGAGCGACAGTTGTGCCGGCGCGCCGCGATCTTTCCGCGCCAGAGGTAGCCCAGCCCCGCAAAGTATCACTGCGCCGTAGGCGAGCTATGCGGTCATGGATGGCCGCGGTTGGACCCGTGGAAGTCACGTCCCTCGGTGGACGATGATGCGATCAGACCGCCGCGATCCCGTAAGAACAAAAAGGCCTCCCCGAAGGGAGGCCTTTTCGTTGTTGCCTGCTGTAACCGGGTTCAGCGACGGTGCTTGCGCGCCGGAACGGTCGGGAGCTGCGTCGGCGCAGCATTGCGCGGTGCGGAAGCGCTGCAATCGAGGGTCACGTCATCGAACATCGCGCCGCCGATATCACCACCTGGCGCGCTCGCGGCCCAGTCGAGCTTGACTGTGTGCGACTGGCCGTCGAGGTACTGCGCCGGAATCGCAAAGCTGTGCTGTGCCCAGTCCGATTCGCTGGCCGGGGTAAACGTCTGCACCGTCGTGCCGTCGATGGTCAGCTTCAGCACGGCAGTGGCGTCACCACCGATGCCGTTGATCATCCAGTAGTTGAGCCAGCGCGGCTGACCGGCCGGGAAAACCACAGCCTGGGAAAGGTCGGCGGTATTGGCCACGGTCCAGCCACCAAACCAGACGAACCAGTTGCCGGCATGCGCCACGATCGAGCCGCCATCGTCGCAGCTGGCATCGCAGAATGAGGTATCGCCCTCGCTGTCGGTACTGGTCCAGAACGGATTAGCGAAATCGACCGTAGCCTCGAAGCCCGGATCCTGGAACAGCTGGGTCGGCGTGCAGGTCGCGCCGGAGTCGCCCTCGAAGCCATCGGCGAAGATCTCGTCGACGATGTCGTCGGTGCAGGTGACAGCGACATTGGTGACGTCGCTTGCGGTAACCGTGCCGCTGCCATTGGCGACGGCGCAGGTCTGCGCCGGAGCGGTCGGCGAGGTAGCGACGGTGACCGCGTATGCGGTGCCGCCAGGCAGCTGATCCGGGAACGTGAAGTTGCCGTTGGCACTGACTGGCAGGCTGGCGCCGCCGTTCAACTTCAGCGTCAAGCCCGTGCCATTGAGGCCGCTGACCGCGCCACCGACGGTATAGGTCGGCGGCGGCGTGCCGTTGCAGCTGATGACGATGCTGGTGACGTTGGCATGCGTGATCGTGCCGCTGTGATGGCTCAGAGCGCACGCGCTCTGGCCGCTTGGCTGCGTCGCGATCAGCACCGTGTAGACGCTGCCGTCGGCGAGGGCGGTCGGGAACGTGAAAGCGCCGTTGCCGGAAACCGGCAGATCGATGCTGCCGTTCATGCGTAGCATCATGCCGGTGCCGGTCAGGCCGGCGACATTGCCGCCTACGGTGTAGGTGGTAGCCCCTGGCGTGGCGCAGCCGACGATGACGTTGGTCACGTTGGCCGAGCCGACGGTGCCGGTGCCGTTGCTGACCGTGCAGGTTTGTGCCGGCGAGGACGGTGACGTGCCGACAGTCACCGTGTAGCCGGTACCGCTCGGCAACGCGGTCGGGAATGCGAACGCACCGTTGACCGCGACAGCAATGTCATTGCCATTCAACTTCAGCACCAGGCCGCTTCCGGCCAGGCCACTGAGCGTGCCGCCCACCGTGTAGGAACCTGCCGCCGCGGGAATCGTGAAATCGGCGTTGGAAATGTCGAAGAACACGTTGTTCGCGCAGCTCACGCTGACGCGCGCCTTGGTGGTGGCGATCGACGGGATCGTGACGTTCGCGCTGCCGGAGTTGGCGACGCCATTGGCGAGATTGTAGGCAAAGGTCTGGCCACCGTCGGCGGAGAGCGCAATATCGACCGCGCTGCAGTTCACCGGAGCAACGTTCGTATTTGCCACGTCCCAAGTAACGGTCTGGCTGGAACCCGCGGTCCAGCTGACGGCCGTGTTCGGTGCGGTCACCTGGAATGGACCAGCCGAGTTGACGACGTTGAGCGAGATGTCGGCGGTCTGGCTGGTGCCGAAGCCCGGGCGCTGGTCGCGCGCGGTCAGTCGGAACTTCAGCGTGCGCGTGGTAGTGGGCAAGGTCTCGCCCTTCAACGCGACGCCCGTCAGCACGGTCGACAGCTTCGGGAACATGCGCGAGCCACTGGCGGTGGTCGGCCATGAACGGAAGATCGGGCTGGAGCCGTTGTCACCAGCGGCGAGCGTCGCCGCCGGGCCAAGATCCCATTCTTCCCACGAATACATCACGGTGTCCTCGGCGTCGGCATCCGTCGCCGAACCGGTCAGCACGAACGGCGTGCGTGCCGGAATCGTCAGACCGTTTGGCAGGCTGGCGGTATTGATCACCGGTGCCTGGTTGGCGTTGGACGTGTTGGCCGAGCAGTTGCCGCCGGCATTCGTGTAGTTGGTGATTTCCTGCAGGCTGATCGCGTGGAAGAACGGATCGGAATGCGGCTGCAGGTCGTCTGCGCCGCAGATCCCGGCGTAGGCCATGATGGTCGAGCCGCTGCCCGGCTCATACGCGGTCGAGCCGTTGCGGTTGCCGCCCGAGCAGTTGATGCCAGTGCCGTTGAACGGGTGGTTGCCGCCGAACTGGTGGCCCATCTCGTGCGCGACAAAGTCGATATAGAACGAGTCGCCCGTCGGATTCGGCAGGCCGGTTGTGCCGCGTGCCTTCGAGCCGCCGCAGACCACGCCGAGGCCGGCGACGCCGCCGCTGCCGGTGGTGAACACGTGACCGATGTCGTAGTTGGCGGCGCCGATGACGCCGTTGATGACCGATGTGCTGTTGTTGATCACGCCGGTGCCGTTGCTGGTAAACGGGTCGCCGGTGGCGCTTGCGTACATGATCAGGTCGTTGTTCGGCACGAGCTGCAGCTGGATCGACATCTCGTATTCGTACACCTGAGTCACGCGGTTGACCGCGACCACCGTAGCCGCCAGGCCGCCGGCGACGGTGCCGCCGCCGACTGCGGCGATGTACTGGTGGTTCGCAGCGACCGCTGCACGATACAGGCGATGCTGCACGCCGGTCTGCGTCATCGGTGCGGTCGGTACGAGGTTCAGGCCGGCTGGATCGATGCCGCTGGTGTGCACTTCACAGGTGCCGGTGCCGCCGGGAACTTCGAGCTCGGCACGGTTGTAGGAAAGATAGCGATTGCCGTTGCCAAGCACTTCCGGGCGTACCACCCAGATGCCGGCCGGATCGAACACCATCGCCTGGAAACCCATCGGCGATACGTCCAGACGCACCGGGCGGCCCTGCGCATCGCTGCCCTTGAGGCTGATGATGTCGGGGTATTTGCGCTGCAGTTCCACCGGCATCGTGCCCGAATCGGTCACGGTGAAATCGGCATAACCGCCATCCGGTTGCGGCAGCGCGATGGTCGTGGCGATGCCGCGTTCATGTGCGCTCTTCAGATAGGCCGCCACTGCGGAGGTGTCGAGCGTCAACGCGCGGTATTCATTCGGGTGCGGCGCGTCCGCCAGCAGGCTGCGCGCCGTGTCGTCGTGCCAGTACGCTTCGGTCGGGCCGCCCCAGGCCGCCGCGGCGCCGGTCAAGCCGATCATCCAGGCGGTTCGTTTCGCCCATGTGTGCAGATGCTTGTTCACTTGTGAATTTCCCCAGACGTATGGATGCCGGCCAAGCGGCAGTCGCATTCCATGCCCGATCCCGGCGGGCACCGGCGTTCGAAGCGCGTCGATGGAGGTCGCATGGCTGGACGGCACATGCACTTCGCGAATCGACGCTCTGCAAATCGGCGCCATCCGGTCGTACGGGACGGAGCGGGGGCCGCAATCCGCTACCGCGGATGCGCGCCCTGCACCGCTATTCCCCATTTCCGGATCATGGAATGACCACGGCGCGCAGTGCCCCGTGTGCCCGTAGCGTGCTGCGTATCACAGGGGCGTGCATCGGTCAGCGGGCGCTATCTGCATCCGCCTGTGGGATGAGATTCGCGGGCTTGCCCGGGATCGTGCCCGCAGCTATTCGACATAGCCGGCGACCATCACGCGCTTGCCGTAGCGCAGCTGTTCGTAGGCATCCTCTGGCGGTGGCACCAGTTCAACGCGGGCGAAACCGATCTTGCGCATGATCCAGAACAGCGCTTCGAGGCTCGGCACGAGGCAGATGCCGGTCGTGCTCGCCTCTGGGCCGTGCGTGTCGTCGGTTTCGTCGATGATGCCGAACGATCCCTTCAGCGGGCGCACGAAGCGATAGCTGCCATAGTCGACCATGCCGGTCATGCCGGGCACGATCTGGGTCTCGACGACGCACATGTGGCGCGTCAGCGCACGCGCCATGCGCAACGCGCCGATCGGGTTTTCGAGGTGATAGATCAGGCCGAGCATCAGCACGAGGTCAAACTGGCCGATCTTGGCCGGGTCGAGCGCGTGCACGTCCGATTGCATCACGCGCAGCTCGGAGAGATTCAGCGCATCGCGGATCAAAGTTGTATCGGCGACGTGTTCGGGGCGCGCATCGACGGCGAGCACGTCGTCGGCGTTCCATTCGGCCAGCTTGGTCGAGAACCAGCCCTGATGGCAGGCGATGTCGATCGCGTTGTGGCCGGCAAGTGAAGCGCCGAAGCGTGCGTCGACGACGCCTTTCAGCATCGCCAGTCGACTCGCGTGGATCTGGTCGAGTGCGCCGTCGTCGTAGGTCGAGGTGATCTTTCCGCTCGGCAGCTGGAAGCGGTAGAACCAGGTCTTGTCGAGAATGCGTTGTTCGGTCGCGCTCATGGCGGCTCATGCAAAGGATAAACCTCGATTCTATCCGCAGTCGCCGCGCGGAGTTGCGTGGCCATGGGCATCGCCGACATTGCGCGTCGCGGCTATTGCGCTGGCGCGAGCTGCGCCGGCAGCGGCGCAAGCCCCATCGACGCGCGATAGCGCGCATACAGTGCCTGCACCTTGGCGACGTATTCCTGCGTTTCCGCATAGGGTGGAACGCCGCCGTATTGCGTGACCGCACCGATGCCGGCGTTGTAGGCCGCCGCAACGAGGTTGAGGTCGCCCTCGTAGCGTGTCGCAAGAACCTTCAGATGGCGTGCACCGGCCATGATCGATTCCTTCGCGGAAAACGGATTCTTGACGCCATAGTCGCCGATCACGTCCGGCATCAACTGCATCACGCCCTTGGCGCCTTTCACCGAAACCGCGCTCGCGTCGTAGGCGCTTTCCGCGTGCGCGATCGCGCGCAGCCACGCTTCGTCGACGCCGGTGCGTTTCGCGGCCGCCCTGAAGTCCTGCACGAATTCGTTCGTGCGCGGCTTGCCGACCTTGCCAAGGCCGGCGTGCGCGGGCGAACCCGCTGGCGTCTGCACGGTGAATGCCAGCACCCTGGTCGAGCCGGGCAGGTTGCGTGTGCTGTAGACGGTCTTGCCATCCTGCTCGCGCTGGTAGAGCGAGCCGTGGACCACTCCCATTGCGCCCCACAGGTTCGGCAACCGTGCGGCGTTGTCGTCGAGCTCCTTCGCGTAACACTCGGAACCCGGTTCCGGTGCAGTTGCGAGGCTGACCGTGCCGTCGCGCACACAGCGGTAGACGGTGCGCGCGAATGCCTCCGGAGCGAGGCCCAGCGCGAGTGCGATCAGCAGGACTGAGGTGGCACGACGCATCACCGCGCATTGTAGTTGGGCCGGCTGAATGGATGGCCGCGCGCGACTATTGGTATTGCCGGAGCTCTCAAAGCGACAGATTGACGAAGAACGTGACGTCCTGTGCGTGGCGCGGAATTGCGTCCTCGACGAGACCGGCGCGCAGGCTCCAACCGGCGCGCGCATGCCAGGCGGTCGAGAGGACAAGGTTGGCGGCGGATTCGAGATACGGCAGATCGGAGTCGTACAACGCACCGTGCCACTGCAATTGTGCGGCGACATCCCAGTCGGGCCGCAGCATGCAGCCGATGGTCCCATCGAAAAACGGTACCTGTTCGTTCGCGCGTTGTGGCAGCAGGCGCGTGTTGCCGCGCTGCATCAGGCCGACGCGTGCGCCCCACGGGAAACGTGTTTGCGCATCGGTCGACTGCGCGGCCAGCCAGAGGCTGAGATCGGCAGCGCGGTCGTCGACCAGCGCACTCGCGTGCGATGTCGGCAGCTTCAGGGTCGCGCCGTACACCCACTCATGGTTATCGGCCGGGGTGCGTGCGGCGATGTCGAGCAATACTGGCGCGATCGTGTGCAGGTTGCGATCGAGCGCGATGCGTTCGCCACGGTTGTCGTCATACGCGATCGTGTGGCCGTCGGTGCCGAGGCGGCCGCGGTCGCCATTGCTGAAGCCGAACGTACGGTGGAAATCCTCGATGAAGGAATCGAGGAAGCCGTTGCCGATATCGACGCCGCCCAAGCTTGCGCGCAGCAGCCAGCGTTCGCCGAACGCGCGCGTGACGGCGATGCGTGCTTCGTGGATTTCGGCGTCGTAGACGAGATGCTCGGTGCCGCGGTCGAACGCCAGCTCGCTGTTGCTGGCCGCTGCGATCACCTCGATGCGCCAGCGATCTGGTGCCGCGGCCGGTGGCGCGAATGGCAATCCGCTCGCGGCGACGAACGGGTTCGTGTCGCGGTAGAACTGCCATGGTGCGGTGGCATATTCGGCCGCGGCGGAACCCGCGCCGCATGCCAGCGTGAACAAGGACAGCCACACGGCAAAGAGGCGCCCGATCGGAATCGGGCGCCTCTGGCCGCTGCTGCGGGAACGCCGCTGCAGCGTGTGCATCGCTCGCGTCAGCCGTGGTCGTGCGACGAGGCGGTGGCTGCCCGGGTGACTTCCGGAGCCTCCATCTTGTCGCCCAGCAGGCGGCGCACGATCACGTAGAACACCGGGATCAACAGCAGGCCGAGGAACGTCGCGAACAGCATGCCGCCGATGACGCCGGTGCCGATCGCGTGCCGCGCGTTGGCGCCCGCACCCGTCGAAACCGCCAGCGGCAGCACGCCGAGGATGAACGCGAAAGAGGTCATCAGGATCGGCCTCAGGCGCAGGCGCGCCGCGTCGACCACGGCGGTGGCCAGGTTGCGTCCGGCGAGTTGTTCGGCGACGGCGAATTCGACGATCAGGATCGCGTTCTTCGCAGCGAGGCCGATGATGGTGATGATGCCGATCTTGAAATAGACGTCGTTGGTCAGTCCGCGCAGGTCGGTGGCGAGTACCGCGCCGAGCACGCCGAGCGGAACCACCAGCAACACAGCGACCGGGATCGACCAGCTTTCGTACAACGCGGCCAGGCACAGGAACACGATCAGGATCGACAACGCATACAGCATCGGTGCCTGGTTGCCGGAAATGATCTCCTGCAGCGATTGGCCGGCCCAGTCGAAACCGAAGCCCTGCGGCAGATCCTTGTTGATGATGTCCTGCATCGCCGTCATCGCTTCGCCGGAACTCTTGCCCGGCGCCTGCGAGCCGACGATCTCGATCGCCGAATAGCCGTTGTAGCGCACCAGACTCGGCGAGCCCATCGACCATTCCGTCTTGACCACGTTGGAGAGCGGGATCATCTGCGGTACCGCGCTGCCCGAGACCGCCAGAGAACTGGGAACATAGAAGCGATTGAGCGCTTCTGCGCTCATGCGAAACGGCGCGTCGGCCTGCATGTTCACGCGCAGAACGCGACCCTGGTAGAAGAAGTCGTTGGCATACACGGGCGCCAGCATCAGCTGGATGGCGGTGTACACGTCCGACAGCGAAAGACCCATCGACTGCGCCTGCACGCGGTCGACCTTCATCGCCAGCTGCGGCGAGTCGGGCAGGCCGTTCGGGCGCACGCCGGTCAGGATGTCGGTTTGCTGTGCCGCCTTGCCGAGCAGGATGTTCTGCGCGTTGACCAACGCATCGTGACCGGCGCCGGCGCGATCCTGCAGATACATGTCGAAACCGCCGAACTGGCCGAGTCCGCTGATCGTAGGCAGGTTGACGACGAACGCCTGTGCGTCCTTGATGCCCATGAAGATCGCGCCGTTCAACTGCTGGATCAATTGCGCGGCGTTCTCCTTGCGGTCGGCCCATTTCTTGAAGCGGAAGAATGCCATGCCGACGTTCTCGCCCTGGCCGACGAAACTGAAACCGGACACTGCGATGACGCCGTCCACCGCCGGGTTCTTGCGCGCAATCGTGTCCAGCTGGTGCATGACCGCGTTCGTGCGCGAGATGCTGGCACCGGCCGGCAAGGTGACGACCGCCAGCGCATAGCCCTGGTCTTCCTCGGGCACGAAGCTGCCCGGCAGGCGCGCGAACAGGAAACCGCACAGGACCGCCACGGCGAGGAATGCGACCATCCAGGTCGGCGCGTGCCGGATCGCGCCACGGATGTGGCCGGTATATGTCTTCTGCGTCCAGTCGAACACTTTGTTGAAGCCGCGGAACAGCGCGTTCTTGCGCGTCTCGTGCATCGGCTTCAGCAGGGTCGCGCACAACGCCGGGGTGAAGGCCAGCGCAAGGAAGGCGGAGAACGCGGTCGACAGCGCAATCGTCAGGCAGAACTGGCGGTAGATCGCGCCGACACTGCCGGACTGCAGCGCGCTCGGGATGAACACCGCCATCAGCACGACGGCGATCGCGACGACCGCGCCGCTGATCTGGCTCATCGCCTTGCGCGTGGCGTCCTTGGGCGACAAGCCTTCCTCCGCCATCAGCCGTTCGACGTTCTCGATGACGACGATCGCGTCGTCGACGACGATGCCGATGACCAGCACCATGCCGAACAGGCTGAGCTGGTTGATCGTGAAGCCTACGGTCCACATGCCGAGAAAACCGCCCATCAGCGCGACCGGGATGACCAGCAGCGCGATGATCGTCATGCGCAGGTTCTGCAGGAACATCAACATCACCAGGAACACGAGGATGATCGCCTCGATCAGCGTCTGCACCACTTCCTCGATCGAGATCGTGATGAAGTCGGACGTGTCGTATGGAACGAACCACGACACGCCCTGCGGGAAGCTCGGCTGCAGTTCGGCGAGCTTGGCCTTGACCGCCTTGGTCACGCCGAGCGCGTTGGCGCCGGTCAGCAACTGCACGGCGAAGCCGGCGACCGGCTGGCTGTTGTAGGTGACGTTGTGGCCGTAGGTGAACGGACCGAGCTCGACGCGGGCGACGTCCTTCAGACGCACGCTGGTGCCGTCGGTATTGGTGCGCAGAATGATGTTCTCGAACTGCTCGGGCGTGGAGAAACGCCCTTCGGCGACCACCGTCGCGGTGAAGCCGGTGCCGCTGGTAGACGGCTCCCCGCCCAGCGATCCGGCAGCAACCTGCACGTTCTGGCTTCGCACTGCGCCCAGTGCCTGCGCCGCGGAAAGGTTGTAGCCATGCAGCTTGTCGGCGTCGAGCCAGATACGCATGGCGTACTCGGACCCGAACTGGGTCGCGCTGCCGACGCCGGGAATGCGCTGGATCTGGTCGAGCACACGCGAGGCGAGCAGGTTGTTGAGCGCATAGGAATCAAAACTGCCGTCGTCGGACTTCAGCATGCCGACCATCAGGAAGCCGGCGTTCGCCTTCGCCACGACGATGCCCTGCTGGGCCACTTCCGAAGGCAGGCGCGGTGTCGCCAGCGAAACCTTGTTCTGTGTCTGCACCTGCGCGATGTCGGGATCGGTCCCGGGTTCGAACGTCAGCGTGATCTGCGCGCTGCCGTTCGAACTCGATGTCGAACTGAAGTAGGCGAGGTGGTCGATGCCGTTGAGCTGCTGTTCGATCACCTGAGTCACGGTCTTTTCGACCGTGCTCGCGTCGGCGCCCTGATAGCTGGCGCTGACCACGACCTGGGGGGGCGCAATCGTCGGATACGACTCGATGCCGAGATTGAAGATCGCGATCGCGCCGCCGAGCGTGATCAAGATAGCGACGACCCAGGCGAAGATCGGCCGGTCGATGAAGAAATTGGGCATGGGGCGGCGTCCTTACGGTTGGCCAGCTGCCGGCTTGGCAGTGGCTTGACCAGCAGGCTGCCAGGGCACGGCCTTGGCCGGTGCGTCGTGTTTGACTTTCTGCACGCCGGAAACAACGACCTGATCGCCGTCGGCGAGACCGTCGGTCACGATCCAGCTGTCGCCCTGCTGCGAGTCCGCGGTGATGCGCTTCTGCGCCACCTTGCCATCGGCGCCGACGACGAATACGTAGGCGCCCTGCGCATCGCGCTGCACCGCAAGCTGCTTGACCAGCCACGCATGCTTGAGCTCGCCGAGCGTCAGGCGCACGTTGACGTATTGCCCCGGCAGCAGGGTGTGCTGCGGATTCGGCACGACTCCGCGCAAGGTCACCGCGCCGGTCGCGGCATCGACCGCGGTATCGGAGAAATCGAGCGTGCCCGCTTCACTGTACGGAGTTCCATCCTGCAGCAGCACTTCAACCTTGGCCTTGTTCTGCTCGGCCAGCTCCACGCTGCCGCTTGCGGCTGCACGGCGCAGGCTGTCGAGCGCGCCGACCGCCTGCGTGAAATTCACGTACAGCGAATCGATCTGGTCGACCGTGGTCAGCAATGTCGCTTCGCTCTGTCCGACCAGCGCGCCCTCGGTGACCTGCTGCTGGCCGGAACGACCGGAAATCGGCGCGGTCACGTCGGCGTAGCCAAGATTGATCCGGGCCGAGTCGACGGTCGCCTGCGCCTGCTTGACCGCAGCCGCGGCAGTGCGCTCGGCGGCGATCGCGGTGTCGATATCCGCTTTCGACAGCAAACCCTTTTCTCCGACTGCGCGGGCGCGATCGGCGGCGACGTGGTTGTTCTGGTAGGTCGCCTGGGCGGAAGCGAGGTTCGCCAACTGCGCATTCAGCGTGGCGCGTAACTGGGTTGGGTCGATCTTGAACAGAACCTGGCCTTCCTTGACTTCGCTACCTTCGGTATAGACGCGCTTCTGCAGCACGCCAGCGACGCGCGCACGCACATCAGCCGAACGCAATGGCGACAGGCGGCCCACCAGATTCTGGACCAGTGGCACCTGGGTCGCATGCACGGTGATCACGCCGACTTCCGGCGGTGGCATCTGCCGTTGTTGCGGTGCTTGTGTCTTGCCGCATCCGACGGCGGCCGTGGCGAGGGCGAGGGCGCCCATCCAGGTCAATGCGCTGTGCAACTTCATCGTGAAGTTTCCTTCCTTTGTTCTGGCTTCAATCGGGTTGGCTTGAAATGCATCGGATCGGAAGCGGCGAGTCTGCGCGCGGGCGGTCGGGGCTGCCAAGTCCGGTCGAGTCCGGAAGTGTGCTTCCCTGCGCTGGATCCGTTGCCGGTCCGCGTGTGCCGGGCATCGTCGCACGCGAATGCCGCGCTTGGCGCGAATGCGCTGCGACCGCGCTGCGATGGATCGTGGCGATACTACACTATCAGGTACAGAAATGGTCGATCGAACTGGGACGCCACGCATTGCGAGCCTCCTGCGGGCGCATGCGTGCACGGCCGATGACGTTCATGCAACACGCTGCAAAGCGGCTTTGCAGACAGCGCCATATGGATTCCTCGGAGGGCGGGGCGTATCCTTCGCGGACCGCTGTTTTTCCCACGAATTCCCTAATTTCGGACCCATCATGACCCCACAAGGCGCCGTGGCCGACACGCACGTCGATTCGATTCTCGCGCACCAATCCAGCTCCCTCAGCGGCAATGCCTTGCGCGATGCGCAGGCATTCTCCGCGGAATTCCTGCGCCGCGTCCCGGCCGAGGAAGTTGCCGCCCGAGATGCCGCTGCGTGGTCCTCGCTGATTCAGGGCGTGCTCGAATTCGCGCGTGAACGCCACGTGGGCACCACCAAGGTTCGTGTGTTCAATCCGCCCGCCGGCGAGCAGGGAGCGGTGTCGCGCACGGTGGTCGAGGTCGTCACTGACGACATGCCGTTCTTGGTCGATTCGGTCAGCATCGCGATCGCGAATGCAGGGCTGGCGAACCATGCGCTGATCCATCCCGTGTTCCGCATCGAGCGCGATGCCCAGGGGCGCATGGCCTCCGTGGCCGCCGGAGGCGCCACGGATGCGTCTGGCGCCGCCGAGTCGGTGATGTATTTCGAAGTGGACCGGCTCGCCGATGCCGGCGCCATCGAGCGCCTGCAGCGCGCCATCGCAGCCGGACTCGATGACGTGCGCGCCAGTGTCTCCGACTGGCAGGCGATGCGCACGCACGTGCTTGCCCTTGCCGACGACTTGAGCAAACGGCCGATGCCGGTGGACGCGGCTGGCGTCGCCGAAGCGCAGGACTTCCTGCGCTGGGCCGCCGAGGACAATTTCACCTTCCTCGGCTACCGCGAATATCGCGTCGAGAAGTCCGGCGGCGACGAAGTGCTGCAGGCGGTCGAAGGATCGGGCCTGGGCATCCTGCGCGGCTCCGAACGTTCCGTCGCGCCGCGTTCGCTGCGCACGCTGGTCGCCAAGGAACTGCCGCAGTCCGGTTCGATGGACGCGATCATACTGACCAAGACCAATGCACGCGCCAGCGTGCACCGTCCGGGTTACATGGATTACGTCGGCGTGCTCTCGTTCGACGCCGCTGGTGTGCCGATCGCCGAGCAGCGGTTCCTCGGCCTGTTCACGACCAACGCCTATATGGCGCGCCCGCAGGATGTGCCGCTGGTGCGGCGCAAGGTCGAGACCGTCATGCAGCGTTCCGGCCTGCGCCGCGATTCGCATTCGGGCAAGGCGTTGCGCCACGTGCTCGAACTGCTGCCGCGCGACGAGTTGTTTCAGTGCAGCGAGGACGAGCTTTACGCGATCGCGACCGGCATCCTCGCGCTGCGCGAGCGCCCACGCACGCGCCTGTTCGTGCGCCGCGACCGTTACGGGCGTTTCTATTCCTGTCTCGTCTACCTGCCGCGCGACCGCTTCAATTCCGATGTGCGCGAGCGCATCGAGGCCTTGCTCAAGCAGGCGTTTTCCGGCGAGCGCATCGACTCGTCGATCCATGTCGATGAATCGCCGTTGGCCACACTGCATATCGTGGTGCGGCCGAAGCCCGGCGACCAGCCGAGCTACGACCCGGCGGCGATCGAACGTTCGATCGTCGGCATCGTGCGCAACTGGCGCGACGAGCTGCGCGATGCACTGGTCGAGCGCCATGGCGAAGCCGAAGGCCTCGCGCTTGCTTCGCGCTATGTGCGTGCGCTGCCGGCCGGCTACATCGAGGAAGTCACGCCGAACATCGCGGCGGTCGACGTCGCGCTCGCGGCCAGCCTGCGCGATGCCGACGACATCCGTCTGAACCTGTACCCGTCGCAGGACAAGCCCGGCACCCTGCATTTCAAGGTGTTCCGCCAGGGCAGCGACATCGCATTGTCGGAAGTCATTCCTCTGCTCGAGAACATGGGTCTGAGGGTCCTCACCGAGCAGCTTTACGAAATGCATCCGGGCAGCGATACGCTGTACATCCAGGACATCACGGTACAACCGGCGACGCGTTGCGAGTTCGACATCGACGAGATCCGCGGCGCGTTCCAGGATGCGTTCGAGAACATCTGGCGCGGCAACGCCGAGAACGATGCGTTCAACAAGCTGATCCTCGGTGCGCGTCTGAACTGGAGCCAGGTCGCGATGCTGCGCGGCTACAGCAAGTACCTGCTGCAGACCGGCGTACCGTTCTCCCAAAGCTACATGGAGGAGACGCTGAACCGCTATCCGGCATTGGCCGGATTGCTGGTCGAACTGTTCGAGGCGGGTTTCGATCCGCAGCGCGAGAGCGGCGATGCGGCATCCCTCGAAGCCGCGCGCACGCGCCTCGCCGGCGAGCTCAAGACGCTGGTGTCGGCCGATGCGCAAAAGCGCAATCCGCGCCTGATCGACGATCTCGTCGCCACGCGCGGCGCTTCGCGTGCAGATCAGATCGGCGCGATCATCACGGCGGTCAAGGTGTTGCTGGAAGACGTCGGCAGCCTCGACGAGGACCGTATCCTGCGCGCCTACCTCGGCGTGATCGGCGCGACCTTGCGCACGAACTTCTATCAGATGAAGGACGGCAAGCCGAAGAACTACATCAGCTTCAAATTCGATCCGGCGCGCGTGCCAGATCTGCCGAAACCGCGCCCGTACCGCGAGATCTTCGTCTACGGCCCGCGCGTGGAAGGCACCCATTTGCGCTTCGGTCCGGTCGCTCGCGGCGGTCTGCGCTGGTCGGATCGTCGCGAAGATTTCCGCACGGAAGTGCTCGGTCTGGTCAAGGCGCAGATGGTCAAGAACACCGTCATCGTGCCGGTCGGATCGAAGGGCGGCTTCTTCGTCAAACGCCCGCCCGAGAGCGGCGAACGCGACGCCGTGCTGGCCGAGGGCATCGCCTGCTACAAGATGTTCATCAACGGCCTGCTCGACATCACCGACAACTATGTCGGCACCGAGGTCGCGCATCCGCGGGACGTGGTGCGCCATGACGGCGATGATCCGTACCTCGTCGTTGCCGCCGACAAGGGCACCGCGAAGTTCTCCGACATCGCCAACGGCATCAGCGCCGAGCACGGTTACTGGCTCGGCGACGCGTTCGCCTCGGGCGGTTCGGTTGGCTACGACCACAAGGGCATGGGCATCACCGCGAAGGGCGGCTGGGAATCGGTCAAGCGTCACTTCCGCGCACTGGGGCGCGATTCGCAGACACAGGACTTCACTTGCGTCGGCGTCGGCGACATGTCCGGCGACGTATTTGGCAACGGCATGCTGCTGTCCAGGCACATCCGTCTGGTCGCCGCGTTCGACCACCGTCACGTCTTCCTCGATCCGAACCCGGAAGCGGCCACCTCGTTCGTCGAACGTGAGCGCCTGTTCGCGCTGCCGCGTTCATCATGGGACGACTACGATGCCAAGCTGATCTCGAAGGGCGGCGGCGTGTACCCGCGTTCGGCCAAGTCGATCGCGATCACGCCGGAAGTGCGCGAGGCGCTCGGCCTCGCGGCCGACGTCACCGCGCTGTCTCCGACCGATCTCGTCAACTCGATACTGAAGGCGCCGGTCGACCTGCTGTGGAACGGTGGTATCGGCACATACGTCAAGGCCGAAAGCGAGAGCAATGCCGACGTCGGCGACCGCGCCAACAACGCGTTGCGCGTCAACGGCAGGGAGCTGCGCTGCAAGGTGGTCGGCGAGGGCGGCAATCTCGGTTTCACGCAGAGGGGCCGCATCGAGGCTGCGCTGCACGGCACATTGCTGAATACGGATTTCATCGACAACTCGGCCGGCGTCGACACGTCCGACCACGAGGTCAACATCAAGATCCTGCTCAACGGCGCCGTGCAGGAGGGTGAATTGACCGTCGAGCAGCGCAATACGCAGCTCGCGGCGATGACCGACGAAGTCGAGCGCCTGGTGCTGAACGACAACTATCGGCAGAACCAGGCGTTGTCGGTGATGGAGCACATGTCGGTGCCGCGCCTCGGCTCGAACGCGCATTTCATCCGCACGCTCGAAAGCGAAGGTCTGCTTGATCGTCAGATCGAATCGTTGCCGAGTGACGCGGAAATCGCCGAACGCAAGGCACGCGGACTCGGACTGACGCGGCCGGAGCTGGCGATACTGCTGTCGTATTCGAAGATCAAGCTGTTCCAGCAATTGCTCGATTCCGATGTGCCGGAAGATCCGTTCCTCTCGCGCGAACTGGTGCGCTACTTCCCCGAGCCGCTGCAGGCTGTCTATTCCGAACAGATGCAGAAGCACCGCTTGAAGCGCGAAATCATCGCCACCGCGGTGACCAACTCGATGGTCAACCGCATGGATGCGACCTTCGTGTTGCGCATGCAGGAGGACACCGGGCAGTCGCCTGCGGCGATCGCAAAGGCGTATTCGGCCGTACGCGAGGTCATGGACGCACGCAGTCTTTGGGCCGACATCGAGAAGCTCGATGGCCACATCGGCGAAGCCGTGCAGATCGATGCGCTGCTGAAGATCTGGGACTTGCTGCGTAACCTGACACGCTGGCTGCTCAATCACCGTGGAGCCGACCTCGACATCGCCGGCATCGTGCAGCGCTATGCCCCCGGCGTGGCGCAACTGCGCGCTGCGTTACCGGGCGCGCTGACTGCGAGTGGGCGCGCCGACTACGATGTCGACGTCGAGAAGTGGCAGGGACTTGGTGTCACGCAGACATTGGCGCAACGTCTCGCGGCGATTCCCGTGCTTGGCGCGGCATTCGACATCGTCGAGGTTGCGCTGGAAAGCGGGCGTTCGGTCGAACGTGTCGCCGCGGTGTTCTTCGAGATTGGAGAGGCGCTCGATGTCGACAGTCTGCGCAGGCAGATCGAGAACCTGCAGGTCGAGAGCCGCTGGCACGCCCAGGCGCGTGGCTCGCTGCGCGACGAACTGGCGATCCAGCATCGTGCTTTGGCCGCGCAGATTCTCGGTGGCAGCACCGATGCGAGCGCGAATCCGGTCGCACAGTGGCTGCAACGCGATGATGCGTCGCTGAAGTTCACTCTCGGCCTGTTCGACGAGATCCGCTCGCAGACGCTGGACTATCCGATCGCATCGGTCGCGTTGCGACGGTTCGCGCAACTGGTGCAGGCGGCGTCGAAGGCCGCGTAGGCATCCCAGCACACGCAACCGGCTGCGCATCTGCGCAGCCGGTTGCGCTGCGCGCGCGACGCAGCCCAGAATCGCGTCATCCTCTTTCAGTCGGCTGCCCGCCATGACCCAGCGCATCGCCTTCGTCGCCGGCCAGACCGAAGAAGCGCAAGCGGCGCGCGTCGCGCTGGCGGCGCGCTACGGCGATGTGTCGATCGATTCAGCCGACGTGATCGTCGCGCTCGGCGGCGATGGTTTCATGCTGCGCACCCTGCATCGCCACCTCGCGCGTGCGTTGCCGGTATACGGCATGAAGCTCGGCACGATCGGCTTCCTGATGAATCAGTACCACCTCGACGAATTGCCCGAGCGCATCGCGCGTGCGCAGCCGAGCGTGCTGCGTCCCCTGCTGATGGATGTCGGCACCGAAGCGGGAAACAGCGTGAGCGCGCTCGCCTTCAACGAGGTTTCGTTGCTGCGCCAGACCAAGCAGGCCGCGCATGTGCGCGTGTCGCTGAACGGCGTCGTCAAGATCGAGGAGCTGATCTGCGACGGCATTCTGGTGTCCACTCCGGCGGGTTCGAGCGCCTACAACCTGTCTGCGCACGGCCCGATCCTGCCGCTCGGCTCGCAGTTGCTGGCATTGACGCCGATCAGCCCGTTCCGCCCGCGACGCTGGCGCGGTGCGATCCTGCCGGCGATCACCGAGGTGCGCTTCGAGATCCTCGATCCGTACAAACGGCCGGTCAGCGCCACTGCGGATTCGCACGAGGTGCGCGACGTCATCGAAGTCAGCATCCGCGAATCGCGCGAGCAGACGATGACCTTGCTGTTCGATCCCGAGCACAATCTCGAAGAACGCATCCTCAACGAGCAGTTCGAGTTGTAGTCGCATGGGTTGTCGTTCCAGCACCACTGCAGGTGTTTCGGCGCGGCTGTGGATCGTTACCCTGATGTGCTGCCTGTCGGCTTCGACGGCGTGTTCGTCGCTGCGTTACTACGCGCACGTCGCGCACGGTGAAGCGGTGCTGCTGATGGATCGCAAGCCGATAGCGGAGATCATCGACGATCCGCATGGCGATGCCACCTTGCGTGCACGGTTGCATCAGGCGCAGGCGGCGCGCGCGTTCGCTTCGGATCATCTCGCCTTGCCGCGCAACCGCAGCTATGCCAGCTATGTCGAACTCGGTCGGCCATACGTGACCTGGAACGTATTCGCGGCGCCGGAATTCTCGGTCGATCCGCTCACGCACTGCTTTCCATTCGCCGGCTGCGTGGCCTACCTCGGCTTTTTCGACAAGGCACGTGCCGAGCACGCAGCGCAGCAACTCGACGCGCAGGGCGATGACACCTCGATAGAGGGAGCCGCTGCGTTCTCGACGCTGGGCTGGTTCGCCGATCCGATCCTGTCGAGCATGCTGCGTTGGAGCGACGATGAACTCGACAGCGTGATCTTTCACGAACTCACCCATCAGCAGTTCTACGTCAAGGACGACACCGCGTTCAATGAGTCGTACGCGACCTTCGTGCAGAAGGAGGGGCTGCGCGAGTGGCGTGCCGCGCGTGGCCTCAACGCGTTGCAGTCGTCGGCGGATGCCCATGACGCCGCATTCACGCGCCTCGTGCTGGATCTGCGCGAACGCCTGCGCGCGCTGTATGCGCAATCGCTGTCGACCGATGCGAAGCGCGCGGCGAAGCGGGACGCGATCGCCGACTTCCGCGAACGCTATGCGCATTTGCGCGATGCGGAGTGGGGCGGGGATCGGAGTCATGATCGCTGGGTCGCTGCGCCGATCAACAACGCGCGTCTGTTGCCGTTCGGCTTGTACGATCGGTGGATTCCGGCCTTCGCGCAATTGTTCCGCAATGCAAGCGGGAACTGGCCTGCATTCCATCAACGCGTGCGGCAACTCGGCCGGTTGCCTGAACCGCAACGAACGCATGAGTTGAATGTACTGGCCGGCGCGGTCGCGGCAGTGCCTGGATAGCCATCGATTCATCTTGATTGCGCAGGCTCAGCACGCATTTACGTGCTCTGGCGTAGCGTGCTACGCAGGCTGGCCGAAGGAGGCTCGCACCATGAAGACCATCATCAAATCAGGAATCGTGCTGGCACTTCTGCTTGCACTCGGCGGCTGCGTCTATGGGCCCGATTACGGCTATGTGCGTGGTGACGGTTACTACGGAGACGCTTATTACGGCGGCGGACCGGCATACTACGACTCCGGTTACTACTATGGCCCGGGCTACTACGGCTACGGCTATGGCCCTTCCATCGGCATCTACTATGGTGACTACGGGCGTGGTTACTGGCGTGGCCATCACGGTGGAAGCTGGCACGGCGGCAGCTGGTATGGCAGCGGTTGGCGTGGCGGCGGGCATGGATCGAGCCATGGATGGTCGGGCGGCAGCCGGCCGACGCCGTCGGTTCCGCATGGCAGCCGCGGCACGCCGCCGTCTTCGCATCACCGCTGAGGCATTCGATTCGCGATCGCGCAAGGCGATCGCGAATCCTTCAGTACCATTCGAGCAGCGATACACCGAGGCCGACATACCAGGCCTTGTGGTTGTAGTCGATCAGGCTTTGTCCGTAACCATCGAACAGTTGCAGATGGCCGCGCAATTCGCCCGCAATCGGGAACGCCCAGTCGAACTGCAGCGCGCCGTGCGAACGATCGCCGCTGCGCAGTGAATGGCGCGCCATCAGCGAGAACTCGTGGTCGTGCCACAGATGCACAAGTTGCAGGTCGCCGCGGCCGATGTAGTCGCTGATGTCCGGGTTGTCATCAGTCGGGTCGTGGATGCGCCACCACGGACGCAGCATCAATGACCAGCTTTCGCGTTCGAGGCCGAGATTCAGCATGACGCGGTTCCAGCTGCGCGAGAGCGGTTGGCTTTGTCCATTCGACTGGTGGTTTACGGTCAGGCCGAGCAGTCGTCCATCCCATCCGAGCACGTCATAATTGGTGCGGAATGCGAGCATCACCTCGGGTTCGTAGTTGGTTTCGCTGAACGGGCGAGACGCGTTGCCGTTGTAGAGCTGCCAGTGCGAGGTCTGCGTATATGCAGTCCACAGATCGCCGTTGTCGCCGAAGATGTTTTCCCACAGCTTGGTTTTCAGACTGAGTTGATAGACGGCTTCGGTCTTTTGCAGATCGCGCGGCGTCGTCACCGTGCGCCCTTCGGCCGGACTCGATGGCAACTCGTTCGTGCGGCTGGTGAAAAAAAACGGCAGCAGGTATACCGGCTTGTATGCGCGGATGTGGAATTCGCCCTGCTTGCTATCCGGATCGAGTTCCCAGCGACGGTCGAGCAGCGATGCGGCGGGCGCCGAAGCGGCAGCGCGTTCGCGTCGAAATACCTCGGTGCGACGATCGTCGGAGGGTGCGGCTGACGCTGCGGGTTTCGCGCGTTGCATCGCATGGTCGTAGCAGGCCAGCCGCGCGGCGTCGTCGCCGATTGTCGTGCATCCGGCTGGATCGGATGGCGGATGCGTATCCGCTGCCATCGCGCGAGCTGCCATGAGCACAAGTACGCTGACGATCCATCCTTTCGATGCAGCCTCGCTGCCGTGCATGTGCGCGCCCCGCGATCCTCTGTGTTGGATTGCGCAGCGTCGCACACGACGCGGACATGCGGAACCCGTCCCGACACGCCAGGAGAGGATTCATGCCGACATCAACGTGGTTCCCGCCGGGCCGAAGCCCGACCTGCAAGCCACGGCAGCCAGGATGCACGGCGCGCGAGCGGCTATGCGCGCCGCACAGTCAACGCTGATTCGCCCAGCGATCGTACTCGGCGCGGCTGACGCGGCCATCGCGATTGGAATCGGCATGGATGAAGTCGTTCGCGAGCGGTGGATACCCCGCCGCCTCGTCACTGGTGATGAAGCCGCTGCCGCGCTTGTCAAGCTGCGCAAACGGTGGCGGTGGGCCGAATTGCCGCGGTGCGGGCTGTCCCCATTGCACGATCAGCGGTCCCTCGGGCGTGTTGTAGGTAGTCGTGTGCGTATCGGCCGATTCTTGTGCAAAGGCAAACGCGCAGACGAGAGTGAGTGGGAGCAGGGCAATCACATGAGATTTCATCGTTGTCACCATCGGTTGGAGCGGAAGGTGTCACGGCGACTTGGCTGCGGTTGCGTTGCGCCGCGAACACATCAAATCATCAGCCCGGGGTTCTTAATGCCGCCGAACTGTCGTCCCCATGCACTCGCGAAGGTATCGCGGCGTCGGGCGGAAACCCTGTCTGCCGGCTTCGCGATGCGTACGCTCGATTCCGCCAACGGCCGACCGCCGGATTTCCCGCGTGCTGCGGTATCGTGTCGGGCATGCAGTCGACTCTGACGCCGATGAATCCATCCCATGCCACGAGCCGGCCGCGCCCGCGCGCACTTGTCGCGATTGCCTTGTACAAATTGACCAAGATGCTGGCCTGCATCGTTCTTGCGGCGGCTGCGTTCCATCTGCTCCGTCCCGATGTCGCCGTGCGATTTTCCGACTGGCTGGAATCATTGGCGTGGGTCACGCGGCACGGATTGGCGATGCGCGCGGTCAAGTGGCTGCTGCAACTCGGACCGCATCAATTCCGCATGTTCGGCGTGGCTGCCATCGTGTATGCGGCTTTGTATGCGGTGCAGGGATTCGGTCTGTGGTTCGGCAAGCGCTGGGCCGAGTATCTCGTGGTCATCGAAACCGGCATGCTGCTGCCGCTGGAGCTGTTCGAGCTGGGGCGGCACTTCTCGGCGTTCAAATTGCTCGTGTTGATCGCGAACATCGTGATCGTGGTCTACCTGGTCCGGCTGTTGTACCAGCAGGAGCCGAGGGAACCGTCGCATGCGTGATCGCATGAGGATGCGCGAGTTTCGTCTGCGAATGCCCTCATGGGCAGCTGCAGGATTGGCGGCCTGCCTGTTGGCCGGATGCGGACGCGAGCAGACCGCACCGGCGCCAGTGGTTGTCGAGCAGGCTCCGGCATCCGCTCCCGCGGCCGCGCCAAGCGAAACGCAGCCGCCGATACCAATGCCATCGCCGCCGCCGCTGGAACATCTGCCGATGCAGACGGCCGCCTGCCTTGCGCAAACCGTGCCGAGCACGGCGCCGCGCGCCACGGCGGTCCATCGCTGGATCGATGCCGCCGGCATCACGCACTATTCGGACCAGCCGCCCCCGGCGGCGGCGAAGGATCATCGCGTGATCGCCGTGCAGGGCGTTCCGCCGATCGCGGTGCAGGCCTCCGGCTACGACGTGAATCTGCCGGACCAGTTGCAGCAACGCGCCGTCGCCGATGCGCTTGGCGTGCAGCGCGTGTTGCACGATGCGCTTGGCGTGCCGACGCCGAACGGATCAAATCTGCATGTGGTGTTCGTGCGCGATGCGGCGACCTATGCGCGATTGATCGGCGATCCCGGGCTGGCCAGTTCTGCCGGTGCGTACTCGCCCGCACAGCGCACGATCTACGTGCGCATGCAGCCGCAGGATGAGGCGAGCTTTGCCGTGCTGCGGCATGAAATCACGCATGCGCTGGTGCACGAATCGATCGGTAACCTGCCGACGCCGGTCAACGAGGGATTGGCCGAATACTTCGGTCGCTACCGCGTCAGCGGTCTGGGCGGGCAGGTCGATATCGGCGTCGATCGCAAGGCGATCGTCACTGCGGCACCGGCGGGCGACGGCACCGATGCACTCGTCGACCTGCTCGCCCGCGATGGCGCGGATTTCTACGCCGTGGACGGAGATTCGTCCGGGCGCGAGCTACGCTACCTGCGCGCCTATGCGTTGGTGGCGATGCTGATACGCGATGCCTTGGGACGGAACGCCCTGACTGCCGTACTGACTGCGCAACGGGAAGATCCGTGTCACCCGGTGGCGGTCGAAAGCATACTCGATACGCGCTATCCCGGCGGTCTGCGCACGCTTGCCGCAGGCTGGGCGAACTTCATGCGCGCGCCGCCTGCGGCGATCCAGGCGTATTGATCGCGGCGTGGATCGCGCGGATTCGCAAGCGGGACTTCGGCTTGCGCGGGTTTAACAATCGAGTAGACTCGCAACGCTGTGTTTGCATGGTCGCCGTTTCCAGTGACCCGATGCAGTACCGATCGGGGGATGGCTTCACCGTTTCACCTGCACGCCTGCATACCCAGTGTTCGACATCACCCATGAGCAATGGGGGTTTCCAACTTTGGCTGTGGAGAAGATTCATGTCGGATCGTGAGGTGGGTACGGTCAAGTGGTTCAACGAGAGCAAGGGATTCGGATTCATCAGTCGCGAAGGCGGCCCGGATGTATTCGTGCATTTCCGCGCGATCACCGGCACCGGTTTCAAGACGCTGACGGAAGGACAGAAGGTGTCGTTCCGCGTCGTGCAAGGCCAAAAGGGCTTGCAGGCCGAGGACGTCACACCGGCCTGACGCAAGCACGCGTCCAGCATCGAATATGAGGCCGCGGCGTTCGCGCCGCGGTTTTTTTATTTGAAGAGCGTGGCCACGGATGGCCGCTGTTGGACTCGATGAACCTGATGCTCCGCGCATTGGCAGTGCAGGACATCGAACCAGCGCTCGTGGAAGAGCGCAAAGGAATTGTGATAGGCGCGGCTGCGGATGGCTGCTTCCGGACTCGATGACGTCCACGTGCTGCTCACCGGCAGTGCAGGACATCCAAGTCGCTCTCACGGACGAACGCAAAAGATGGCTCGACCGGAAGGCGGGCAGCCGGACGGAAGCGCGGTCTTCCGGCATGGTGAGTTGAATTGCGCCGCATTTGCCCCATTTGGGAGGTTTCGCAACAGGTTGCCGGATCATTGTCGGCGGCAACCCAGGTCAAGGAGAAACATCATGCTGACCCTCAACGTTCGCGGTCTTCCGCGTAGCGCAACGGAAAACTCGGTTACCGAACTTTTCGGAAAGTTCGGCCGCGTGCACAAGCTCAAGCTGGCCACGGACCCGTTCAAGGACGAGTGCCGCGGCTTTGCGGAACTGGCGATGGAGGGTCACGAAGCGCGTGCCGCGATCGCCAGCCTCGATGGTTCCACGCAGGACGGCGCGACCCTGCGCGTCGGCCTCGCCAGCGATCGTCCGCAACGCGGCCGCCGCTGAGGCGTCATCGCGACGCGTGCCGGTGAGGTGATCGCCGGCACGTGTACAACGCGGGGCTGGCGTCCTGCCGCGCCGCGTACCAGGATGGTTTCGCGCGACGATACGGATCGCGCGGAGGCCCCGACATGCCAGCCCGCAATCTCGTGCTGCTGTTCGACGGTACCTGGAGCAAGCCGGAATCGAACACGAACGTGTCACGGCTGCGCCAGTTGCTGGCGCCGCAAGCCGAGGGCGTGCCGCAGCAGGTCGACTATATTCCCGGCGTCGGCGTCACGCCCGGCCTTGGCCACTGGCTTGGTGGCGCATTTGGCTGGGGTCTGTCCGGCAACGTCATGGATGGCTACGGCTGGCTCGCGCGCATGTGGCAGCCGGGCGATGCGTTGTTCCTGTTCGGCTTCAGTCGCGGTGCGTACACCGCACGCAGCCTTGGCGGCATGATTCGCAAATGCGGCTTGCTGCGGCCTGATGCGAACGGAGCAGTGGCCGATGCGCAGGTCGGCGCAGCCTACGACTTCTATCGCACGCGCGACATCCATCCCGACGATCCGGCCGCGGTCGAATTTCGTGGCACGCATTCCGTCGAGGTCGGCATCCGCTGCATCGCCGTGTGGGAGACGGTCGGTTCGCTCGGCATTCCCGATGTCGCATCGTGGTTTCCGTTCGCGCGCTCGCGCTACGAGTTCCATGACACCGAGCTCAGCCGCATCGTCCAGTACGCCTATCAGGCGCTTGCGCTCGACGAGCGCCGCGCCGACTTCGCGCCGACCTTGTGGACGCGCAATCCTGCCACCTGCGCGCCGGGCGAGAGCGTGAGGTCGCCGAAGGCGGGGCAGATCGAGATGGAACAGCGCTGGTTCATCGGCTCGCACGGCGACGTCGGCGGCGGCAATGATCATGATGGAGCAGGCCATGTGCCCGATCCCCTGTGCGATCTGCCGCTGGCGTGGCTGCAACGCAAGGCGATCGGGGCCGGACTTGCTTGCAGCGCGCCGTGCGTGCCATCGCCGACGGCGGAACTCGGCGTGCCGCGCGATTCCTACGACGAATTCATGGATGGCGCCTACCACCTGGTCAAGCGGCCGGTTGATCGTGTGCTCGGCGGCGGCGTCAACGAAACCGTAGACGAGTCGGTCTGGCAACGCTGGCGCATCGATCCCGGCTATCGGCCGCCATCGCTGGTGACTGCGGTGCGCAATCGTTCGCTGGCGGCGCCGGCAGACATCAGCGTCTGACGCGCGTTCAGCCTTTCGCACCGCGTTCGAGCCAGGTCAGCATGCCCTTGGCATTGAGCTCGGCATCGATCGCGAGCAGCTCGCGTGAATCCGCTTCGGTCACCGTTGAACCGAGCCTGCGTACTTCGGCGAAATACAGGCGCAGTAGTTCGTCGGTCAACGCGGCAACCGCGTCGTTGCGCTCGAACGCGGCGCGTGCGAGTCCGACTTGTGCGTCGAGTAGGCGGACCAACGCCTGCGCGCGTTCGGCCGGTTGTTCGATGCGCGAGTAGTGGGTAAGGAACATTGCGCGAGGCGCACGCTCGAGCATGCGTGCGATCGTCGCCTTCATCGCGTCTGGCTCGAACTGGATCGGGCTCGTCGTTGGAAAGATGAAGGGCGCGTCGCCACCATCAAAGTCGCGATAGCTGATGCCGAAGCAATCGCCGGTGAACCAGCTCGCGCTGGCCTTGTCGTACATCGTCACGTGATGGCGTGCGTGGCCGGGGCTGTCCATGAAATGCAGTGCGCGGCCATTGAGATCGATCACCTCGCCATCGGCCAGTGCGCGGATGCGTGTCGGGGGCACCGGCACCAATTCGCCGTAGGTGCAGGCGACCACATCGACGCCGTAGACGCCCTCGGCGCTGGCCTGCAGCGCGGATGGGTCGAGCAGGTGGCGCACGCCGCGTGGATGCGCGAGCACGTCGGCGTTCGGCAGTTCGCGCAGCAAGGCGCCGGTGCCGCCGGCATGATCGAGGTGCACGTGGCTGGGAATGACGTGGCGCACGTCCGTCGGTTTTAGCCCGCGCGCCGCGATCGCGTCGAGCACGCGTGGCACGCTATGGTTGGTGCCGGCATCGAAGATCACGGCTGCGCCGTTCGATTCGATCAGGTAGCACGCCGCGAAATGCGGACGCTCGAGGCCGATGTCGATCAGCGAAATGCCGTCGCCGAGATGTTCGTGGTGAATGCTGGTGTGCATGGTCGTGCCGCTCTCGCTGGATTGCCGATAGTGGCATCATGGCGCATCCCGTTTGCGATGACCGTGCCATGTCGAGTGACTCATCTCTGCTGATCGAACCGCGCCTGCACGATCTCGGCGACGGCTTCACGGTGCGCCGTCTGTTGCCGTTCCGATTGCGCCGGCATGTCGGGCCATTCGTGTTCTTCGATCACATAGGTCCGGCCGAACTGCCGCCCGGGCGCGGGCTGGACGTGCGCCCGCATCCGCACATCGGCCTCGCGACGGTCACCTATTTGTACGAAGGCGCGCTTGGACATCACGACAGTCTCGGCTTCGAACAGGTCATTCGCCCGGGCGACGTGAACTGGATGACTGCCGGCCGCGGTATCGCGCATTCCGAGCGTACGCCGGCGCCGGAACGCGCGGCCGGCCATCGCATGCACGGTATCCAGACCTGGGTCGCGCTGCCGCGGGCGCACGAGGAAGCCGAGCCGGAGTTCCGTCATTACGAAGCCGACAGCCTGCCCGAAACCGTCCGCGATGGCGTGCGTCTGCGCGTGATTGCGGGAACGGCATTCGGACTGGAATCGCCGGTACGCGTGTATGCGCCAACCTTGTACGTCGATGTGGAATTCCCTGCGGCGGGGACGCTGGTCCTGCCGCCGGAGCACGAGGAACGTGCGGTGCATGTCGTCTCCGGCGACGTGCGTGTCGACGATGTCGCGGTGCCGGTCGGCCACATGCTCGTGCTGGCGTCCGGCGGCGATGCACGCATCGAGGCAACGGGCGCGGCACGCGTGCTGCTCTGCGGCGGTGCGCCGCTCGATGGCGAGCGTTTCCTGTGGTGGAACTTCGTCGCATCGAGCCAGGAGCGCATCGAGCAGGCGAAGGCGGACTGGCTCGCGCAGCGCTTCGGCCAAGTGCCCGGCGAAACCGAGTCCATCCCTTTGCCCGAGCATTGAGGCTCGCGAGGTCGCCGATGTCCCACTACGCAAATTTTCGCGAGTTCTATCCGTTCTATCTGTCCGAACATTCCAATCGGACCTGCCGCCGCCTGCATTTCGCCGGCAGCACGCTGGTGCTGGCCACGGTTGCAGCGGTGCTGGCAGGCGCCGGCGCGCGCTGGCTCTGGCTGGCGCCGCTGTTCGGCTACGGCTTCGCGTGGATCGGCCACTTCGCGTTCGAGAAGAACCGGCCGGCGACATTCAAGCATCCGCTGTACAGCCTCGCCGGCGACTGGGTCATGTACTGGGACATCCTGCGCGGTCGCGTTCGGATCTGAATCGGTGAGCGGATGAACAGTGCCGTAGCCGGCCAAGACCGGCGCCTTCGCCATATCGATGCCCTGCGTGCGATCGCAGCGCTGCTCGTGCTATGGCGCCACGTCGGCGACGTCTTCATCCACGCCGATCCGACCGGAATGAGCGGAGGCCATGGGTTGCAGACGCTGGCGGAGTCGATCGACGTCGGACGCATCGGCGTGATCCTGTTCTTCCTGATCAGCGGATTCGTGATCCCTTTCAGCATCCATCCCGAACGGCCTGACGCGCTCGGCGGTTTCCTGATCAAGCGATTCTTTCGCATCTTTCCCGCGTACTGGTTGTCGATCCCGCTCGGCGCGTTGACCGGCTACTGGATCTGGGGTGCCACGTTCACCGCGCGCGATTTCGCGATCAACCTGACCTTGCTGCAGGATCTTGTCGGCGCGCGCGCGGCGGAAGGGCTGTATTGGACGCTGCTCGTGGAATGGACGTTCTATGTCCTGTGCGCGGTGCTGTTGCTGACCCGCAGCCTCGGCAACATGCGCCGTGTCTGTGCGCTCACGATCGGGCTCGCTGCGATCTACGTGCTGTCGTCGCTGTTGCGATGGATGGACATGCCATTGATCAACCTGAAGGTATCGCTCGCCTGCTGGTACCTGTCGCTGATGCTGTGCGGAACCTTGTACCGCACCTGCATCGTCGAGCACGGCACACGGGATGCGAAATGGCTGCGTGCTGGCGTGCTTGGTTTGTTTGCCGGCTATCTCGTCATCCTTCCGGCAGCCGGCTGGTGGGCCATCGGCTTTGCCAACAACGCCTGGATTTCCTGCGCGATCGGCATGTTGCTGTTCATTCTCGGTACGAGCTTCGTCCGCGTGTCGACGCGGTTGACCGACTGGCTGGGTCGCATCAGCTACTCGATCTACCTGTTCCACCCGGTCGTGTTCATGACGATGTGGTGGTGGCTGTTGCGCCAGCCCCTCGATTCGGCGTGGCGCACGCAACATCTTGGCGTATACCTAGTCGCAAACGCACTGCTGACGATCGGCATGGCTGCCATCGTTTATCGATTCGTGGAGGAGCCCGGCATCCGGCTTGGTCGCCAGGTTGCCGAGCGCTGGTCGCGCCGACGTCAGCCGGAGCGACTGCCGGGCATGCCGGCCCACGCGGAAGTCGGCTCGGCAGAGTGAGTTTTATCCGTCCAAAGCATGACTTCCTTCCCATCGCTAGGTGGATTCGCATTCGCTAGTCTGCATACTCCACGTCCGACCGTCGCCGCGTAGCGAACGGCATGCCGGGACCGGACCCAAGCCGGGAGAATTGCATGTCGATTCGATGGAAGTGCGGCTTCGCTGCGCTCGCGCTGTTTGCCGTGGGCGCGCAGGCGATGACAGCCGACGAGCTGGTCGCGAAGAACCTCGAAGCGCGCGGTGGTGCCGCGAAGATCGAGGCCATCAAGACGCTGAAGTCCGAGGGCAAGCTGCTGATCGGCGGCCAGTTCGAATTGCATTTCGTGCAATACCAGAAGGCGCCCGAATCGCTGCGCAACGAGGCCAGCCTGCAGGGCTTGACCATGGTGCAGGCCTGGGATGGCAAGGAGGCTTGGCAGATCTCGCCATTCCAGGGGCGCAAGGACCCGGAGAAGATGAGCGCCGACGACGCCAAGGGACTCGCCGACGATGCGCCGATCGGCGGCCCGCTGGTCGACTGGAAGGCGCGCGGCAGCGCGCTCGACTACCTCGGCACCGAGGATGTAGACGGCACCGAGGCCTACAAGCTCAAGGTCACGCGCAAGAACGGCGACATCGACTACGTATACATCGATCCCGACCACTTCCTCGAAATCCGCACGGTGAGTCAGCGCATCGTGCGCGGCACGCAGGTGGAGACGACCGCCGACTTCGGCGACTACGAACAGGTTTCCGGCGTGTACTTCCCGCTCTCGATCGCGAGCGAGACCAAGGCCGACGGCAACCGCTCGCAGGTCACGATCGAGCATGCGCAAGCCAACGTAGCAATCGATGACAGCCGGTTCGCGTTCCCGGCCGCGCACGCCGGCGGTGGAAAATAGGAGGCCATGACCATGACATCACTGATCGGAAAGGCCTCATTGTCGACCCTCGTGGCCGTTTTGCTCGGCGGCATCGCGACGACGCAGGCGGCGGACACACCGGCGCCGCGCTTCGATGCCGGCGTCGTCTCTGGACTCGGCGCGCGCAACATCGGCTCGGCCACGATGAGCGGGCGCATCGCCGCGCTCGATGCGGTGCCGGGCAAGGACGGCAAGACCACGCTGTTCGTCGGCGCAGCATCCGGCGGCGTGTGGAAATCGACCGACGGCGGCACGACCTTCAAATCGGTCTTCGACAAGCAGCCGGTGCAGTCGATCGGCGCGATCGCGATCGATCCGTCGCACCACGACACCATCTGGGTCGGCAGCGGCGAGTCGTGGACGCGCAACTCGGTTTCCGTCGGCAACGGCGTCTACAAGTCGACCGATGGCGGCGAAACCTGGACCAGCATGGGCCTGCCGAATTCCGAGCGGATCGCGAAGATCCTCGTCGACCCGCGTGACGGCGACACGGTCTACGCCTGCGTGCCGGGCAAGCTGTGGAGCGATTCGGCCGAGCGCGGCCTGTACAAGACCCGCGATGGCGGCAAGAGCTGGAACCTGATCCTGAAAGGTAAGAATCTCTCGACCGGCTGCGCTTCGATCAGCCTCGATCCGAAGGATTCGAACGTGCTGTTCGCAGGCCTGTGGGATTTCCGCCGCAAGGGCTGGACGTTCCGTTCGGGTGGCGAGGGGCCGGAGCAGCCATCCGGCAGCGGCCTGTTCCGATCGGCCGACGGTGGGGGTTCGTGGAATGAAGTTACCGACGCAGCGAACAAGGGCTTCCCGAAGAAGCCGTACGGCCGTATCGCAGTTACTGTCGCGCCGTCCGCAGCGAACATCGTCTACGCGTTCGTCGAATCGACCGATTCCGCGCTGTACCGCTCCGACGACGGCGGGAAGACCTGGGACAAGCGCGACAAGAGCCAGTCGATGGTCTGGCGTCCGTTCTACTTCGCCAACCTGATTGTCGATCCGAAGAATCCGGACCGCGTGTTCAAGCCGAACCTGTCGCTGATCCAGAGTCTCGACGGCGGCAAGAGCTTCGCCAACGTCGGTGGCGGCACGCACGGCGACCATCACGTGATCTGGATCGACCCGACCGACACGCAACACGTCATCACCGGCGACGATGGCGGCCTGTGGCAGTCGTTCGATGGCGGCAACAAGTGGTGGAAACAGAACAACCTGCCGGTATCGCAGTTCTATCATGTCAGCGTCGACGACTCCGACCCGTTCCACGTCTACGGCGGCTTGCAGGACAACAGTTCCTGGGTCGGCGACAGCGCGTATCCGGGCGGCATCACGAACTCGCGCTGGGAAAACATGTACGGCGGCGACGGCTTCTGGATGTTCGAAGACCCTGCCGATGCGGACTATCTCTACGCCGAATACCAAGGCGGCACGATCGGCCGCGTCAACCGCCACACGCACGAGATCCGCAGCATTCAGCCGATGCCGGACTACAACGAGAAGCTGCGCTGGAACTGGAACACGCCGATCGCGTTGAGCCCGAACGAGAAGGGCACGATCTACATCGGCGCTCAGTTCCTGTTCCGCTCGCGCGACCACGGCCAGAGCTGGGATCGCATTTCGCCGGATCTGAGCACGAACGATCCGAACAAGCAGAAGCAGGAGGAGTCGGGTGGCATCACGGTCGACAATTCGGCGGCCGAGATGCACACGACGATCTACTCGATCAGCGAATCGCCGAAAGCGGCCGGCACGATCTGGGTCGGCACCGACGATGGCAACGTGCAAATCACGCGCGATGGCGGGAAGTCGTGGAGCAATGTCGTCAAGAACATCAAGGGCGTGCCCGAGCACGCCTGGGTGTCGTGGGTGCAGGCTGGCAACTTCGACGCGGGCAGCGCGTTCGTCGCGTTCGATCGCCACACGTTTGGAGACATGGCGCCATACATCTACGCCACGCACGACTACGGCAAAAGCTGGACCGCGCTGGTCGCGCCGAAGGACGACAAGGGCCTGCGTGGCTACGTGCATGTGATCCGGCAGGATCCGCTGAAACCCGACGTGCTCTACGCCGGCACCGAATTCGGCCTGTGGATGTCGATCGACGGCGGCAGGCAATGGGCGCAGTTCAAGGGCAGCGATTTCCCGGCGGTCGCAGTGCGCGATCTCGCATTCCAGAACCGCGATGCCTCGCTGGCGCTGGCCACGCACGGCCGCGGCATCTGGATCATCGACGACCTGACGCCGCTGCGCGCGCTCGACGCGAAGACGCTCGACAGCGAAGCGGCCTTCGTCGCGACGCGTCCGGTGCAGCAGCGCATCAACGCCTTTGGTGGCTGGTCCGAGGGCGATGCCGCGTTCACCGGTCCGAACCCGCCGAATGGCGCCGAGATCACCTACTACCAGAAGAGCCGCCACCTGTTCGGCAAGTTGAAGATCGAGGTGCTCGACGACAAGGGGGCGTTGATCGACACGATCCCTGCCAGCGTGCGCCGCGGCCTCAATCGCGTGACCTGGTCGATGCGCGTGAAGCCACCGCAGGTGCCGCCGGCGGCGCAGGTCGCGTTCAACGCCACGCAAGGTCCGCGCGTTCCGCCCGGCACCTATACGGTGCGCATGACCAAGGGCAAGGACATCTACGAAACGAAGATCGACGTTGGCCTCGACCGTCGCGCGACATACTCGGTCGCGGACCGCCGCGCGCAGTACGATGCGGCGATGCGCGTGCGCGGTTTGTTCGGCGAGATGAGCGATCTCGTGTTCAAGATCAACGCAGTGCGCGCACAGGCCGAGGCGACTGCGTCGAAGCTGCCGGAATCGGACCCGACGCGGAAGCAGCTGGCCGCGTTGTCGGCCAAGGCCGACGATATCCGCAAGAAGATCGTCGCGACGAAGGAGGGAGGTGCGATCACCGGTGAAGAGCGTTTGCGCGAGCACATGGATACGTTGTACGGCTCGATCATGGCCTACGACGGCAAGCCGACCGACTACCAGCTCACGCGCATCGATTCGCTCAAGCGCGAACTTGGCGACGTGCAAAAGCAGTTTGCCGACTTCGAGGCCGGCGATCTCGCCAAAGCCAACGTGAAGCTCGGCGCGGCGAAGTTGCCGGAGATCAAGGTGCCGGCCGCCGCACCGGTGGAATCAGGCACGACCAGCGCGGCACACGGCGAGCAGGAAGCTCACGCGCCGTGGGAGCGTGATTGAACGCGATGGCTTGCTGAATTCGTGAAATGGTTTCGTCCGAAAGCCCTCCCCTTCAAGGGGAGGGTTGGGTGCAATGCTCCGAACTTGAGCTGCCGTCATTCCGGCGGCTTTCAACAGCCGAAGGGCTGGTCAAGCCGGAATCCATTGTGCTCTTGCCGGGAGATCAACATGGATCCCGGCCTTCGCCGGGATGACGAAGCCGAGCTTTCGACTTGAGTTCGGAGCATTGGGGTTGCGCGGGGATGGTGTCGAAACGATGCAAGGACAGGCGTCGGATTGACTCGCCGCATCTGCGGCTCTCCCTTCGGGCCATCCGCTGTGCGGATGTTCGCTTCGGTTTCCTGCCTTCGCAGTCCGCCAGGAGCATGCGGGAACGACGAGCGTCAGCAGCGAACCGCGAACCGGCCGAAGCCGTCAGTGCCCTGCACCAGCGGCGACGTTGCCGAATGGCGGCTTCGCGAACCAGACCACCGGGATCATGGCGAGGAACAGGATCGTGCAGAGCAGGAACACGTCATTGACCGCGAGCGTGAGCGACTGCCGCGTGACCAGCGCCTCGATGATGCTCCACGAGCGCGTGACCGGGCCGCCGAGCGCGCCGAGGCCGTCCAGATAACCGGTCGTCGCGGCGCTCGCGCTGGTGAGGTGTTCGGCCAGCACCGCGTGGTGATAGTCGCCGCGGTGTTGCCATAGCGTTACCGTGACCGCGGTGGAGATGCTCGCCGCGAGCGTGCGGCAGAAATTCGCGACGCCGGAGGCCGAGGCGATCTGGTGCGGCTCCAGCCCGGACAGGAACACCTGGTTCAGCGGGATGAAGAAGCACGGGATGCCGATGCCCATGATGAAGCGCGGCCAGATCAACTGGTTGAACGAGGCGTTGTCAGGGAAGCTTGCGAACCAATACGAGGTGAATGCGAACACCAGGAAGGCGAACGTCACCACCGATCGCAGCTCCAGCTTCTGGATGTTGCGGCCAATGATCGGCGACAGCAGAAACGCGAGGATGCCGACCGGCGCGGTCGCATATCCGGCCCATGATGCGGTGTAGCCGAGCACGGTCTGCAGCCAGAGCGGATAGATCACGTTGATGCCGAAGAAGCCGACCATGCCGAACGACATGGCAGCGACGCCGACGGTGAAGTTTCGTTTTCGGAACAGGCTGAGGTCGACGATCGGATGTTTGTCGGTGAGTTCCCACGCGACGAAGAAAACCAGACACACGATCGCGATGACGAACAGCACCGTGATGAACGTGGAGGCGAACCAGTCCTTGTCGTTGCCGTTGTCGAGCATGAACTGCAGGCAGCCGACACCGACGACGAGCAGCGCCAGCCCGATCACGTCGATCGGTGCCTTGACGATCTTCGACTCGCGATGGCGCAGCAGCGTCCACGTGATGATGACCGCGAGGATGCCGACCGGCACGTTGATGTAGAAGATCCACGGCCACGAATAGTTGTCGGTGAGATATCCGCCGAGGATCGGCCCGAAGATCGGCGCGACCACGACCGTCATCGCCCATAGCGCCAGCGCGAGACCCTTCTTTTCGTTCGGATAGTTGTTCAACAACAAAGCCAGCGACAGCGCGACCATCGGACCTGAGCCGGCGCCCTGCAGCAGGCGGCCGATCACCAGCATCGGCATGCTCGTCGCGAAGCCGCACAAAATCGACATCAACACGAACAGGATTGCCGACACGCAGAACGCGCGCACTTCGCCGAACTGTTTGCCGATCCAGCCAGACAGCGGCTGCATGATCGCGCTGGCGAGCGAATACGAACTGATCGCCCAAGTGCCCTCCTGCGGACTCACGCCGAGGCTGCCGGCGATATGCGGCACCGACACGTTGACGATGGTGATGTCGAGCACTTCCATGAACGTCGCGAACGCGATCGCAACGGTCAACAGCGCCAGTGGCGCACCGTGCAGGGGCGGCAGCGGCGCGCGTTCGTCCGGGGACGCAGCCATCGTGGTGCTTCCTCAGCGCGTCGCCGGGAGATTCGCCGCGACGATCGCCTCCGCCTCGGCATCGGCCTTGGCGACGTCGCGCTCGTAGACATTGGTCTGCGCGACCGCCGCCGTGCTCGGCGCACTCGCCAGCACGTTGCCCGAGCGGTCGTGCGTGTCGACATTCACCGCAGTCGACAGGCCGACGCGCAACGGCGACTTCTCCAGCTGCTTCGGATCGAGCGCGATGCGCACGGGTACGCGCTGCACCACCTTGATCCAGTTGCCGGACGCGTTCTGCGGCGGCAGCAGCGCGAACGCCGAGCCGGTGCCGGCGCCGAGTCCGACCACCTTGCCGTCGTATTCGACCTTGCCGCCGTACAGGTCGCTTTCGACCTTGGCCGGCTGGCCGATGCGGATATGCGCGAGCTGGCTTTCCTTGAAATTCGCGTCTATCCACAGGTCATGCAACGGGATCACGGTCAACAGCGGCTGTCCCGGTTGCACCCGAACGCCAACCTGCACGCTGCGCTGAGCGACATAGCCTCCGATCGGTGCGACGATCGCATCGCGTTCGGCATTGATCCACGCCTCGCGGAACGCGGCGCGTGCCTGCATCACCGAAGCGTTCTGCGCGACATCGGTGCCGTCGACCAGCGCATGCGATGCGGCCGACTGGCGCGTCGCGAGATCGAGCGCGGCCTTCGCGGTGTCGACCGCCTCGCGCGCATGCGCGACTTCCTCCGGTGCGATCGCCTTGTCGGCGAGCAGCGGTTGGCGCCGCGCGAGGTCGGCCTGTGCACGCGAGAGGTCGAGCTTGCGCGCGACGATCGCAGCGTCATATTGCGAGGCCATCTCGGTCTGCTGGCGTACCTGCCTCACTGCGTTGGCGAGCGCGCTCCTGGCCTTGGCGAGCGCGACGTCGGCGTCGGTCGGATCGAGCTTGACCAGCACCTGGCCGGCTTCGACGCGCTGCGTGTCGTCGGCAAGCACTGCGATCACCGTACCCGGCACCTGCGCCGAAATCGTGACCTGATTGCCGTTGACGTAGGCATCGTCGGTCGTCTCGCGCAGCGAGAACACCAGCAGCCAGAGCAGGTACCAGGCGATGCCGGCCACTATGAAGACGACGGCGATCGTCAGGAGGATTGCACGGCGTTTTCCGTTGCCGTTGCCATTCGACGGCAGGGCGGTTGCGGGGGAATCGCTCATCGGGAGTCGGCTCGTTCTGCGGTGATCGGGGGTGTCGCGGGATTCCTGGCATTCGACGCCTGCGCGCGATAGCCGCCGCCAAGTGCCTTGGTCAAGGCGATCTGCGCCGAAATCGCTTGTGCATCCAGGGTCGCGACCGCGTCACGCTGTTGCAGCACCTGCGCCGTGGCGGAGAGGCGGCTGCGGTCGTCGGCGACACCGCGGTGCACGCGCGCGGCGGCGGTTTCCTGAAGGGATGTCGCGGCGGCGACCTGCTGCATGCGCTGACGCCGGCGTGCGTCGATCTGTTGCAGGTTCAGGGCTTGCGTGGCGACGTCACGTGCGGCGTCGACGACGGCCGCGTCGTACTGCGCCGCGGCGGCCTGCAATTGCGCTTGTGTCACGCCATAGGCTGCGCGCAGGCGATCGAGGCCGAATATCGGCAGGTGCAACGCCGGGCCGATGCCGGCGACACGACTGCCGCCCTGGAACAGCTTGTCGAGATCGATCGAGGACAGCCCGACCATCGCGCCAAGGCTGATGTCCGGATAGAACTCGGCACGTGCCTGGTCGACGCGCTGCATCGCGGCCTCGATGCGCCAACGGCTCGCCGCGATGTCGGGACGACGCGCCAGCAGGTCGAGGCCGACATCGCCCGGGAGTGCGGCTTCGACCGTCGGCAAAGGCTTTGCGGTCAGCGCCGGCAGCTCTGCCGGGGCGATGCCGAGCAGCGCCGCCAGCGCGGCTAGCCGGATCGGTGCCGAGCCGGCGTAGCCGGCCTCGAGCTCGCGTGCGGCTGCGATCTGCGCATCGGCCTGATGCACCAGGTCGGGGGGATCGATGCCGCGTGCGACGCGTTTGGTGGCGAGTTCGCGATAGCGTTCGAGCGCAGCGACACTTTCCTTCGCCAGAGCCAGTCGTGCCTGGTCGGCCTGCCAGCCGAAGTAGGTGTCGGCGACGGCGCTGGTCAGCATCAGGGCTGCGGCGCTGCGCTCGGCTTCGGCCGCGTGAGCCTCGTCGACCGCCGCCGCGATCGCGGCGCGGGTTTTGCCCCAGAAGTCGAACTCGTACTGGAACTGCAGGTTGAGGTCGCCTTGGTTGTACCAGGTAAACCCGAGGAACTGCGGCGGAATCATGCCGTTCTCGCTGAGGCGCTGGCGCTGCACTTGAGCGTTCGCCTGGACCGAGGCACCGCCAGCCGCGCGGGCGATGTCGATCGAGCGCACCGCCGTGCCAAAGCGCTTGTGCGCCTCGTCGATCGACGGCGACGAGGCAAGCGCGGTCAGCTCGAGCGCGTCGAGCTGCGTATCGGCATAGCGCTTCCACCAGTCCTGCTCCGGCCACGCGCCGCTGTCAGGTACGGCGAGGCCCGCCAATGGAGCTTCGTTGCGCACATGCGGCGCATCGGGTTTGGGCGGGATCGAACAACTGATGATCGCCAGCGCTGCGATGAGCACGGCGAACGGACGAACAGCGGATGCGGTCATCGGATCGATTCGAGAAGGACTGGATGGCCGGGCGGCCGGGTCAGGAGCTGCCGGTGGCGGGTTCGCTGCCAATGCAAACAGGATCGGATATCAATACTAATGAGTTTTGTATTTGGTCGCAACGGGCTTCAGCGTGCGGGGCTCGCAGGTCAGCGATAATCCCGGTGGCAGGCATCGCAGGCGTTCGATATCGCCGTCAGCGCCTCGGCCTGGCGCCGGCACTCGGCGGCGGGATCCCACTTCGCCACCGTATCGCGCATGTCGTTGGCATACTGGCTGAACACGCGATCTTTGGTATCCGGGGCGAGCAGGGCCCGTTCGAGGTCGCCGCTCAGCAGCTTCAGGTGCGCCGACGCATCGGCCATCGCCGGTGTGGCGCATTGGCTGCCGCGCGCAGCGGTGCGGGCGCTGCCGAGTTCGTGCTGCATCACATTCATCACCGCGCGCGGCCACGCATGGCGGCGGGCGAACGCGTTGCCGGCGGTACTCGCGGCAATCGCGCCGATGACCAGGCCGATGATCAGACAAACGACGTAGCGCATGGGAATGCCGGCTTGGGGAGTCGCGACGTAATACGTGCGGCGCGCCCGCAAATCAAGCCCGACATTCGACAAACCGCGCGCGGATGCTACCCTGCGCGCCCTCATGGATACGCCCCTCATCGACGAACGCTTCCGCGGCATCGACCGCCTCTACGGCGCCGGCAGCGTCGCGCGGCTCGCGAACGCGCACGTGTGCGTGGTCGGCATCGGCGGCGTCGGTTCGTGGGCGGTCGAGGCGCTCGCGCGCAGCGGCGTCGGCCGACTGACGATCATCGACGCCGACGAGGTCTGCATCAGCAACACGAACCGCCAGTTGCATGCGCTCGACGGCGAGTACGGCAAGCCGAAGGTCGCTGTGACGGCGGCGCGCGCGCGCGCGATCAACCCGCGCATCGAGATCGACGCGATCGAGGCATTCCTGACGCCATCGAATCTGGCGCAGCTGCTCGATCGCGGCTACGACTTGGTCATCGATGCCTGTGATGCGTTCCGCGTCAAGGTCGAGACGATCGCCTGGTGCCGGCGCCGCAAGCTGCCGCTGGTCACGATCGGCTCGGCCGGCGGACGCACCGATCCGACTCTGATCGCGGTGCGCGATCTTGCCAAGACCGAACACGACGCCTTGCTCGCGCTGGTGCGCAAGAAGCTGCGCGAGGAATTCCATTTCCCGCGCGGACCGAAGCGCTATTTCGGCGTGCAGGCGGTCTACTCGCGCGAGAACGTGCGATATCCACAGGCCGACGGCAGCGTCTGCGGCACGCGGCCGGAGCAGGGGGATTCGCTCAAGCTCGACTGCGGTGGTGGCCTCGGTGCCGCCACGCACGTAACGGCAGCCTTCGCGTTCGCGGCGGTTTCGCGTGCGCTGGCGCGATTGCTGGCGCCGCCGCGCCAGGCGGAAAAGAGCGGCAACGCCGGATTGGGCGATCGCTCAAACGCCAAATAGCGTTTTTGCGTTGCGTGTCGTCGCGGTGGCGACAGCCTCGAACGATTCGCCGCGCAACGCCGCCACGGTTCCGCACACCTCGCGCAGGTACGCTGGCTCGTTGCGTTCACCCTGGTGGCCGGCAAGTGGCTGGTCCGGCGCATCGGTTTCCAGCAACAGGAATTCGATCGGCATGCGCGCGACGATGCCGCGCAGGCGCGTGGCGCGTTCGTGCGTCAGCGGACCGCCGAGGCCGATGTGGAAGCCGAGTTTCCACAGCTGCCGCGCCTGTTCCTCACTGCCGGAGAAACTGTGCACGACGCCGCGCAATCCGCCGATCCGTCGCAGCGCTGCGGTGACCTCATCGACCGCGCGGCGCGCGTGCAGGATCAGCGGCAGCTCGAAATCGCGCGCGAGTTCGAGCTGGCCGTTGAAGTACACGCGTTGCGCGTCGTGGTCGATGCCTTCAATGAAGAAATCGAGGCCGCCTTCGCCGACCGCGACCGGACGTTCGCGCTCGATCCAGTCGCCGAGCACTTGCAGGTGCTCCGGTTTGTGTTCGGCGACATACATCGGATGCAGGCCATACGCCGGATGCAGTGTGGCGTTTGCGGCGCAGACGTCGCGCAGCTTGCCGAAACCGGACAACGTGATCGCCGGGACGATTTGCGCGCGCACGCCGGCGGCCTCGGCGCGTGCGATCACGTCGGCGCGGTCGTTGTCGAATTCGCATGCATCGAGGTGGCAATGCGAGTCGATCAGCATCGTCAGGGCAACAAGGGGGCTTTGGCCCGGATCGGCTGCAACTGCCAGCCGGGCGGCAACATGCGGGTCGAATGCTGCAATGGCGGATTCGAGGGCGGATCGCCGTCGCCGCCGACGAGGCTGGTCGTACCGCTGTTCGCCGGGTCGAGCCAATCGCGCAGGCGCATGCTCGCCGCAGCGCCTTGCCAGGCGACGGAGAACTTGCCATAGCAGTCCGTGCCGGCATTCGGAAGGGTCGGCGATGCGCTGCTGCATTCCGCGTCACCGCCGGACAATGTACCGATCAGCCGCCGCGGCTGGCCGCTGCCGGTTGCGGCGAACAGGCCCGAGCCGGAGGAGCCACCTTCGGTCGTGCCTTGCGTATACGGGCCAGCCATCCAGTGCGTGTCGCTGCGCGGCGGTGCGTCGAGGATGCAGTTGCCGGTCGTGAACGGTTGTGGCCCGGCGGTGATCTTCTTCACGTCGCCGGATGGATGGTGGATGCCGATCGTGCCCGCCGGCAGCGCGCCGCTCGCATCCCAGCCGGCGCGGTAGCGGTTCCATCCAGGATCGGCGCTGCCGCCGAGTTCGAGCAGGGTGACGTCGACGTCGGCGCGAGTCGCGCGCAGCACGGCGCCATGTTGGTCGTCATTGAAATAGCCGCCGGGCGGAGCGGCGAGGCGGCTGCATTGGGTCGACTGGTAGTTCCAGTACACGATGATCGAGGCGGCTTCGCTCGCGGCCGAAATGCAGTGCGCGGCGGTGACGAACCAGTCGCGTCCGCTGCGCGGCACGTCGGCGAGCAGGGTGCCGCTGCAGATGTAGTAGTCGCGGCTGCCGGCGGCCTGGAATTCGTAGTGGCCGACCGCGCGCACTTCGTCCGGGTAGGTTTGTCCGAGCGGGCAGGCGACGTTGATGTTGCAGGCGCCGGAAAGTCCTACTGAGCCGATTTTCTCGCGGCCGAACACGTCGCGAAAGCCGGCGCCAATGTGGCCGAGTTCCAGCGCGTCCGGAGCCAGTGTCGCATCTGCCGGCAGCTGCAGTTCGAGCGTCGCGGTATCGCCCGGAACGACCGGTGCGTCGAAGCGTGCATCGATCGCATCGCTATTGTCGTACGGCCCCTGGTAGTAGCCGTCGGCGCCGATCACGTACAAGGTCGCGCCGGGGGGCAGAGCGTAGCGATCGAAGCCGAGACGCAGGTCCGTCGCGCCGGACGAGCGCACGCGCAGATGCCACAGATGCGAGCCGTCGGAGAGGGTTTGCCAACTGCCATTCCGTTCGGGTGCGAACGAAACATCGGTGCCGACGGCGACGGCGAGCCGCTTTGCGCGCGGACCGATCGCGCTGCGCGCAGCCGCGTCGGCTTGCGCGCGCAGTCGCGCGGCATCGATTCCGCGCACGTCCTCGATCGGCAGATCGACACCGGCCTTGGCCGACTGCGCGAGGCTCCAGGGCGGCTCGCCCTGGCGCGCCTGCGCCAACGTTCCGACCAGCGCGAGCAGTGCAAGGAACAGGGGGCGCGAAAGGCCGAGCCGTCTCGCCTGCATGGCTGCAACGCGAAATGCGCTCGTCATGTCGGGCCGCGTCATGCCGATCAGTGCGACTTTGCCGCCTTCTTGGCGTTCTTTTCGGCCTTCTTTTCCTTCATCGTCTTTTCGGGTTTCTTTTTCTCGTTCTTCTTCTGATCCATGCCCTTGCTCATGACGCTCTCCTTCGGTGGGGTGAAGTCGGAATCGTAGTCGTTTTGCGCGAAGCGTTACAGCGGGGGCGGAGTCAACCTGCGTCGTCGTTGAACAGCGCATTCCAGCCGGCAAAACCGAGCTTGTTCAGGGTATCGATATTGCGCCGATAGATCGCTTCGGGATCGTCGATCATGGCGACGGCGCGCTCGACGCTCGCTTCGCGCAGCAAGTGCAGGATCGGATACGGGGAGCGGTTCGTGCAGTTTTCGATCGCGCCGGATTCGGCGTCCGCGAATTGGTAGTCCGGATGGAAGCTGGCGACCTGCAATTCGCCTTCGAGGCCGAGCCCACACAGCAGCGCATCGGCGACGTCGAGGAAGTCGTTGAAGCGGTCGAAATCGCCGAGCACCCATGGATGGATCAACAAGGTGGTTTCGCATTCGACCGGATCGCTGCTTTGCAGATACTCCAGTTCATCGCACAGATCGCGGGCGAGCGCATCGGTGTCGGCGGCGTGGCTGACCCGGCAACGCACGCGCCCTTGCGCGAACGGCACGCGCGCGAACGGGCACAGGTTCAGGCCGATCACGGCGCGCTCGATCCAATGTTGCGTCGCAGCAATCACGGTGTCGTCGTTGGCGATCGGCACGGAATGGGAGTCGGAATCGGACATGGCGCGCGTCAGATACGCGTGACGCGCACGTTGCGACCCTTGATCCTGCCTTCGCGCAGGCGCGTCAGCGCCTTGCCGGCTTCGGCGCGGCGGATTGCGACATAGGAACGCGTCGGGAACACGTCGATCTTGCCGACTGCATCTGCCGGCAATCCCGCCGCGCCGGTCAGCGCGCCGAGGATGTCGCCGGGGCGCATCTTGTCGGTGCGGCCGGCGTCGAGGCGCAAGGTCACCATCGCTGCCTGCAATGCGGCGCCGGCCTTGCCTGCGAGAGCCTTCGGTTGCGACCAGCGCAGCGGCGTGCCCTGGCGTGCCTCCAGCGCGAGCGCGCGCGGCATTTCGCGCGGCGTGACAAGGTTCAGAGCGAGGCCGCTGCGGCCGGCGCGTGCGGTGCGGCCAATGCGGTGCAGATAGATGTCCGGGTCCGGCGGCAGTTCGTAGTTGACGACCGCGCCGAGTTCCTTGATGTCGAGGCCGCGCGCGGCGACGTCGCTGGCGACCAGCACGCTGCAGCTGCGGTTGGCGAACCGCACCAGCACCTCGTCGCGGTCACGCTGCTCGATGTCGCCATGCAGCGCGAGCGCGGTGATGCCGGCCTGGCCGAGCGACTCGGTCAGGTCGTCGACGTCGCGCCGCGTATTGCAGAACACGACGCTCGATTCGGGCACGTATTCCTGCAGCAACGCGGCGAGCGCGGCCGGCTTGCGTGCGAGTTCCACTTCGAAGAACACCTGCTCGATCGACGGCTGCTCGGTCCGCGCCTCCACCGTGACCTCGGCCGGATCGCGCAGCAGGTCGCGCCCGATGATGCGGATTTCTTCCGGATAGGTCGCCGAGAACAGCAGGGTCTGGCGCTGCTTGGGCGTCTTGCCGACGATCTCGCGGATCGGTTCCTCGAAACCCATGTCGAGCATGCGGTCCGCCTCGTCGAGCACGACGGTGCGTACCTGCGCCAGGTGCAGCACCTTCTTGCGCAGCATTTCCTGCACGCGGCCAGGCGTGCCGACGATCACGTGCGAATCCTTGCGCAAGGATGCGAGCTGCGGTCCGAGCGCGACGCCGCCGGTCAGCAGCAGCACCTTCAGGTTCGGGATCGCGCTGGCCAATCGACGGATCGCCTTGGCCACCTGATCGGCCAGTTCGCGTGTCGGGCACAGCACCAGCGCCTGCGGCCGGACGAGCGCCGGGTCCAGCCGCTGCAAAAGGCAAAGCCCGAATGCGACTGTCTTGCCGCTGCCGGTCGGCGCCTGTGCGATCAGGTCGCGGCCGGCGAGCATGGATGGCAGGCCTTGCGCTTGCACCGGCGTCATTTCGGCGTGGCCAATGCCGTCGAGTGCTTGCAGCAGGGCGGGGGAAAGCGGGAGTTCGGAGAAGTTGGGCATGCGACATGATCGCAGGTATTGCGCGGACTGCGGCGTTTGCCCGCACGGTACAGGTCGTTCCGATGCGTCGACGCGCTCGGCGGACGCCGCTACCCTGCGGAGACTTTTCGTTGCTTTGGAATTGCATGGGCTTTCCGCTGCCGGGTCTTATCCGTGTTCCGCTTGCCGCGATCCTGATCTGCATCAGCACGCTCATGCATGTCGTTGTGCTGTTCACCGTCACGCTGGTGAAGGCGGCATTGCCATTCGCGCCGGTGCGTCGCGTCTGCAATCCGCTGCTGAGCGGCATCGCGGAGAGCTGGATCGGCGTCAACAGCCGCCTGATCGGGCTGTTCACGCAGACGCGTTTCGTCGTTACGGGCGATGTTCAACTGCATCGCGATGGGCACTACCTCGTGCTGGCCAACCATCAGAGCTGGGTCGACATCCCGGTGTTGCAGAAGATGTTCAACCGGCGCATCCCGCTGCTGCGGTTTTTCCTCAAGAGCCAGCTGTTCTGGATTCCGCTGATGGGGCTGGCGTGGTGGGCGCTCGATTTCCCGTTCATGAAGCGCTACACGCGCGAGCAGATCGAGAAGCGACCGGAACTGGCCGGGCGCGACATCGAGGCGACGCGACGAGCGTGCGACAAGTTCCGCTCGATTCCGGTGTCGGTGATGAACTTCGTCGAGGGCACGCGTTTTACCGATGCCAAACATGCGGCGCAGCAGTCGCCATATCGCCATCTGCTGCGGCCGAAAGCCGGCGGCGTGGCATTCGTACTGAATGCGATGGGCGAGGGCCTGCAGGCGATTCTCGATGTCACGGTGGTCTATCCGGCGGGTCGGCCGAGCTTCGGCGACCTGTTCGCCGACCGCATTCCCGAGGTGCGCATCGACGTACGCGAGCGACCGATTCCGCGCGAATTGGCTGACGGTGACTACCAGAACGACGCGGCGTTCCGCGAGCGATTCCAGCAATGGATGAATGCGCTGTGGGCGGACAAGGAGGCGACCATCGAGCGGCTTGGCACCGGCGGCGAATGATCGGGCCCGAAGGTTCAGGTTGCTCCGGTAAAATAGCGTGCTTTTCCGCGCCGTCCATTGAAGCGGGCGCAGCCTCTGTCCCATCCGGAACCCCATGAAAGCACCGCCCGACCTGCAGGCGCTCATCGACGATGGCGTCATCGATGAAGTCATACGTTCGCTGAAGAGCGGCAAGGAGGCGTCGGTGTACGTGGTCCGCGCCGGCGACGACATCCGTTGCGCCAAGGTCTACAAGGACATGCGCCAGCGCAGTTTCCAGGCGCGCGCGCAATACCAGGAAGGGCGCAAGGTTCGTGGCAGCCGCGACGCGCGCGCGATGGGCAAGAGCACGCGCTACGGCCGCAAGGAGCAGGAAGCGGCCTGGAAGAACAGCGAAGTCGACGCGTTGTACCGCCTCACCGATGCCGGCGTGCGGGTGCCGCGACCGCACGGCTACTTCAACGGCGTACTGGTGATGGAACTGGTCACCGACGAGGACGGCCATTCCGCGCCGCGTCTGGGCGAGGTCGAACTGTCAGCGGAAACCGCACGCACGTATCACGCGTTCCTGATCCGGCAGGTCGTGCGCATGTTGTGCGTCGGCCTGATCCACGGCGATCTTTCCGAGTACAACGTGCTGATCGGGCCCGACGGCCCGGTCATCATCGACCTGCCGCAGGCGGTCGATGCGGCCGGCAACAACAGCGCTCTGGCCATGCTCGAGCGCGACGTGGGCAACATCAACGCCAGCCTCGGTCGTTTCGCGCCGGAACTGCTCGCGACCGGGCATGCACGCGAGATGTGGGCACTATTCGAAAGTGGCGAACTTCAGCCGGATACCGATCTGACCGGCATCTTCGTGCGTGACGACACGTCGGCGGATGTCGATGCGGTGATGGACGCGATCAACGATGCTCGCGCCGAGGCCCTGATCCGCCAGCAGGGGCGCGAAGCGGCTGCCGCGGAGTAGGCGGTTTCACCGCGGGTGCCCAGCTGAGGCGCGCAATGGGTGGGCCATGCGGCCATTGGGTATCACGTCATTCGTCGGGACGTGATCCCGCGCAAAAGTGTGTTCCGACAGTTATTTGAAGGTTCAAACCGCCATGCCGCAGGCATGCCCGGATGCCCATGCCCACTGGAAGTTGTAGCCGCCGAGCCAACCGGTCACGTCGACGACCTCGCCAATGAAATACAGTCCCGGTACCCGCTTGGACTGCATCGTCGATGACGAAAGCTCGTCGGTGTCGACGCCGCCGAGCGTGACTTCCGCCGTGCGGTACCCTTCGGTGCCGCTGGCGACCAGTGGAAAACCACCGAGCAGGTCGGCGAGGCCATGAAGCTCCGCATCGCGGTACTGGCGCATCGGCTTTGCCTGCAGCCAGTGTTCGCACAAGCGCTGTGCGAAGCGTTTCGGCAGGCGATCGGTGAGCACGCTCTTGAGATCGCTGGCCGCACGTTCCGCGCGTTGCGCCTGCAGCCACGCGAACGCATCCTCGCCTGGCAGCAGGTCGAGTCTCAGGTCGTCGCCGGGATTCCAGTACGAGGAGATCTGCAGGATCGAAGGTCCGCTTATGCCCCGATGCGTTATCAGCATGAAGTTGCGAAAGCGCGCGCCGTTGCACTGCGCCTCGACCGGTAAGGCGACGCCGGCGAGGTCGGCGAAGCGTTCCTGGTGCTTGCCGCTCAAGGTCAGCGGCACGAGTCCGGCGCGGGTGGGTAGCACGGACAAGCCGAATTGACGCGCGAGGTCGTAGCCGAAACCGCTCGCGCCCATGCTCGGAATCGACAGGCCGCCGCTGGCGACGACCAGTGCCGGCGCAGAAAACGCGCCGCGCGCGGTATCGAGATGAAACCCGCCATCGCCGTGGCGCACGCGCTCGATCGAGCAGCCCGTTTCGATCGTCACGCCGGCTGCCGCGCATTCATCGAGCAGCATGCGCACGATCTGCTTGGATGAGTCGTCGCAGAACAACTGGCCGAGTTCCTTCTCGTGGTAGGCGATACGGTGTTTGTCGACCAGCGCGATGAAGTCGGCCGGCGCGTAGCGTGCCAGCGCGGACTTGCAGAAATGCGGGTTCGACGACAGATAGTTCGCCGGCCCGGTGCCGGTATTGGTGAAATTGCAGCGCCCGCCACCGGACATGAGGATCTTCTTGCCGACGCGGTTCGCGTGTTCGATGACGCGAACGCGCCGGCCGCGTTGTCCGGCGGTCAGCGCGCACATCAGGCCGGCGGCGCCGCCGCCGACGATCAGCACGTCGACTGCATCGACCATCGTTTCAGCGTCCTTGCGAAGACGACGCCGTACGCACGTGCGGATCGAGCGTCAGGCTCTGCTCGTCGCCAAAAACCTGGACCTGGCCGTCCTGGATCATGCATTGCAGACGCATGCCGCGCTCGGCCATGCCGGCGAGTGCGTCAACCGCGTCCGCCGGAATGTCGATCACGCTGAGGTTCTTCGCGCGCAGCAATGCGGCGCTGTTCTTGTCCCACCACAGATCGGATGCGCGTCCACCGTAGTTGATGACCACCACCTGGCGCGAGCGGCCGCAGGCCTTGCGGATGCGCGACTCGTCCGGCTGGCCGAGGTCGATCCATTGCAGGATTTCGCCGGTCAGATCCTTGCGCCACAGGTCGGGTTCGTCGTCGCTGCTGATGCCCTTGCCGAATTCGAGACGTTCGTCGGCGTACAGCGCGAACGCTAGCAGGCGCACCATCAACCGTTCATCGGTTTCCGAGGGGTGGCGCGCCAAGGTCAACGCATGTGTCGCGTAGTAGTGGCGGTCCATGTCGCTTATGGCGAGCTCGGCCTTGTAGATCGTCGCGTTGAGCGCCATCGGCTTCTTCCTTGCGGGCAAAACGGCGATTGTAGGCGTAGCGCCGTGCTCGTGCCGCGCTACGCGCCGCCGATCACGCGGATCGGGATCGACGCCTTCGTCGGGCCGAACCACGCTTCGCGCTCTTCGAGGCAGCTGGCGCCACCCATCGCGAAGTCGGCGCAGATCTGTGGGCGCTGCGCGTAGATCGTGCAGCGCATCGTCTGCCGATCGAGCGCAACACACCAGCCGTCGTCGGCCTTGGCGACGATTTCGAGGCCATGTTCGTCGTGGTCGCTGGCCCACAACGGCACAGAATCGCCGGGCAGCAACAGCACCGGCAGGCGGCAGCAGACAGCCTCGCAAGCGGAGCACTGGATCATCGGGTCGATCGGGGCGTCGTAGCAGGCGATGCTCATGATGCAAGCATTATCGCGCCGCTGCCGCACGGCTGCTCAGACGCATCGCCCGGCGACGCGGACTTCGCGCGCGAAACTGCCGCCGATCCAGTAGCACAAGTCGGCCGGACGCTCGATGTCCCATACGACGAAGTCCGCCCGCTTGCCGACCTGCAGACTGCCGCGATCGTCGAGGCCGAGCGCACGCGCCGCATGCACGGTTGCACCACGCAACGTTTCCTCCGGCGTCATGCGGAACAAGGTGCAGGCCATTCCCATTGCCATGCGCAGCGACAGCAACGGCGATGTGCCGGGGTTGAGGTCGGTCGCGATCGCGATCGGCACGGCGTGTGCCCGGAAGCCGTCGATCGGCGGCAGTTTCGTCTCGCGCAACGCATAGAACGCACCCGGCAGCAGCACCGCGACGGAGCCCGCGGCAGCCATTGCACGGACGCCGGTTTCACTGGTGTATTCGAGATGATCGGCCGACAGCGCGCCGAACTCCGCCGCCAGAGCAGCGCCGCCGAGATCGGACAATTGGTCGGCATGCAGCTTCACATGCAGGCCAAGTTCGCGGGCGCGCACGAACACGCGCCGCGTCTGTTCCGGCGTGAACGCGATTTTTTCGCAGAACGCATCGACCGCATCGGCAAGTCCTTCGGCAGCCAGCGCCGGCAGCATCGCATCGCAGAGGTAGTCGACGTAGGCATCCTGTCGGCCGGTGAATTCCGGCGGCAACGCATGCGCGCCGAGGAAAGTCGTACGCAGGCCGATGCCGAGTTCGTCCCCGATGCGACGCGCGACACGCAGCATGCGCCGTTCGCTGGCGAGGTCAAGGCCGTAGCCGGACTTGACCTCGATTGTCGTCACGCCATCGGCGAGTAGCGCGCGAGCGCGCGGCAGCGATTGCGCGAGCAGCGTGTCCTCGTCGGCCGCGCGCGTCGCGCGCACGGTCGACATGATGCCGCCGCCGCTGCGCGCGATCTCCTCGTAGCTCGCACCGTTTAGCCGATGCTCGAATTCAGCCGCGCGGTCGCCGCCGAATACCAGATGCGTGTGGCAGTCGACCAGGCCCGGCGTGACCCATGCATTGCCGGCCGACGTGACTTGCGCGGCGAGCCGCTCGGGTGCGTCGGGCAATGCGGCCTGTGCGCCGGCGAACGACAGCACGCCATGCTTCCATGCGAGCGCGGCGTGCTCGATCGCGCCATAGGCGATGCCGGTGCCGGTCATTGTGGCGAGCCGGCAATCGAGCAGGAGCCCATCCCAGTGCGGGGTCATGCCGGATTTTCCTTTGAAGGTTGTCGTGCCGGCGCCGCGCTGGACTGCTCGAACTCCGCCATCAGCCGCTGCGCGAGCGCCTTGTAGACCGGCGTGCGGCAGATCAGGGACGAAGCCGCACGTGCCAGCAGGCACACCGCGAGGATCGGGATCACCATGTTCTGGTTGTCGGTCAGCTCCATCGAGATGATCGCAGAGGTCAGCGGGGCCTGAGTGACGCCGGCAAGATAGCCCGCCATGCCGAGCAGGATGACCGCCGATGCCTGCGTTCCAGGCATCAACAGCGCAATGGAGTGGCCAAATCCCGCTCCGACCGCGAGTGCGGGCGAGAAGATGCCGCCGGGGATGCCGGCCCAGTACGAGGCGACGTTGGCGAGGAACTTGAGTCCGCCGAATGCCTCGCCAGGCGACGCCGCGCTGCCTTGCAGGATCGCCCGCGCCTGGTCGTAGCCGGTGCCGTACACGCTGTCGCCACTGGCAAGGCCCAGCAGGGCGAGCGCGAGGCCGCAGGCTGCGGCGAACAAAACCGGCCAGCGTGCCCGCAGCGCAGCGATGCGCGCGAGCGCGCGCCAGCCGTCGAGGAGAATCAGCCGTGCGAACAGGCCACCCGCAATCCCGCAACCCAGCCCGCACAGCAGGATCGCGATCCAGCCGCTGCTCAGCGGCAGCGTGGTGCCGACCCTGCCGAAATAGGCGTAGTCGCCGACCAGTCCCAGCGAGACCACGCCGGCAATGATGACCGCCGTGAGCACGACGCCGCTCATGCGGTGCTCGAATGCGCCGGCCATTTCCTCGATCGCGAACACCACGCCGGCCAGTGGCGTGTTGAACGCGGCGGCGATGCCGGCTGCACTGCCGGCAAGGATGAAGCGCGATGCCGCCTGGGCGTCCGCGAATCCGAAGCGCCGGCCGATCGAGTAGAGGATGCCTGCGCCAACGTGCACGGTCGGTCCTTCGCGACCGACCGATGCGCCGGCGCCGAGCGCGGCCAAGGTCAGCGCCATCTTGCCGATGGCGACGCGCAGCGACAGCAGGCGCTGGCGAAAGCCGCCGTCGTCGACGTTCAACGCCGCGATCGCCTGCGGGATGCCGGAGCCGCGTGTCGCGCGCAGCACGCCCGAGGTCAACCACGACAGCAACGCGAACATGGCCGGAGTGACCAGCAGCGGCCACCATCGACTGTGCCCAAGCAGGGTGGTGAATTGTGCATAGACGAATGTACTTGCTTTCGCGAACAGGATCGCCGCGAGTCCCACCAGCACGGCGCCGCTCCAGAACAGGATGCGCCGTCGCCATTGGTGCAGCGACAACCATTCGTGTTGCGCAAGGCGCGAGGGCGGTTTCGTTTCGTCCATCGCGCTAGTGTCGCGGTTGCGCGCTTTCACGCCAAGCATCGGGGTGGAAATGCCGTCGGCACGCGGCTAGGCTCGCGGCTTTCGCATGCAGGGAAGGTCGATGGACATCAGCCGGCAATTCGCCGAACACGCCTGGTTGCCGCGTGGCTTCGCGGCGAACGTGCGCATCGACATCGATCGTGGAGGTTTCCGGTCCGGCGCCTTGATGGCGGTGGAGGCCGATGCAGCGCGTGGCGAAGCCGAATTCCTTGGCAAGTTCGTCGTGCCCGGCATGCCGAACCTGCATTCGCATGCGTTCCAGCGCGCGATGGCCGGGCTTGCTGAGAGGAAAGGGAGCGCCGAAGACTCGTTCTGGAGCTGGCGCGAAGTCATGTACGCGTTCGCCGGTCGCATCGGGCCAGACGACCTGCGCGCGATAGCAACGCAACTGTATGTGGAGATGCTCAAGGCCGGCTATACGCAGGTATGCGAGTTCCACTACCTGCATCACCAGCCGGACGGAACGCCGTATGACGATCCGGCGGCGATGTCGCTGGCGCTGGTCGAGGCCGCTCGCGAAGCCGGGATTGGCTTGACCCTGCTGCCGACCTTGTACATGACCGGTGGTTTCGATGGCCGTCCACTTGGCGAGCGGCAGCGCCGCTTCGGACACGACGTGGACAGCTACCTGCGGCTGGTCGAGCGCCTGCGAGGAATGGAATCGCCCCTGCTGCGTGTCGGCATCGCGCTGCATTCGCTGCGTGCGGTGCCGGAGGAGGCGATGCGGATGGTGCTCGAAGCCACGGCAGCGATGCCGCTTTCGGGCGACCATCATCCGGCTTCGCTGATGCCGATCCATGTCCATGTTGCGGAACAGATTGGCGAGGTGCAGGACTGCCTCGCGATCCGCAATGCGCGCCCGGTCGAATGGTTGCTCGATCACGCCGACATCGATCCTCGCTGGTGCCTCGTGCACGCGACGCACATGACCGAGGCGGAAGCGCGTCGCCTCGCCGCGACGGGTGCAGTCGCCGGATTGTGTCCGACCACCGAGGCGAATCTCGGCGACGGCCTGTTTCCGCTGAAGGTGTATCTGGATGCCGGAGGCGCCATCGGCATTGGCTCGGACAGCCACATTTCGGTGTCGCCGGTCGAGGAGTTGCGCTGGCTCGAGTATGGCCAGCGTCTGATCACGCGCCATCGCAATATCGGCGCCACGGTGGCCACGCCGAGTACAGGCGAAACCCTGTTCGCGCGCGCGCTGGCCGGGGGCACGCGTGCCGCCGGCGTGGCGATGGGGCGGATCGAAGGCGACCATCCATCATTGCCGGCCGTGGGCCTGCGCGCCGATCTCGTCGTCCTCGATGATGCATCGCCGCTGCTGGCTGGTCGCGATGCCGCTCACGTGATCGACACATGGCTGTTCGCCGGCAACGCGAACCTCGTGCGCGACGTGATGGTTGGCGGCCAGTGGGTCGTACGCGATGGGCGTCATATTGACGAGGCGGCCATCGCGGCGCGTTACCGTGATGTGATCGAACGCCTCGTGCGCGCGGGCTGAGGCGTGTTGAAGCGCTCGCGCAGGAAGTCGGCGAACACGCGCAGTTTCGGCGCAAGTTGTGCACGGCTCGGATAGTAAAGATAGAAGCCGTCGTACGGAGGCAGGTAGTCGTCGAGCACGCTGACGAGCGTGCCGTTGTCCAGATGTGCTTGCGTCCACGGCGCCATCGTGTGCGCGAGGCCGATGCCGGCCAAGGCTGCGCGCAGGGTCAGCGACGTGTCGTTGCTGATCAGATTGCCTTCGACGCCGATCTCGAACCAGCGCCCGCGTTCGCAGAACTCCCAGCGATAGGCATTCCCGGCCGAACTGAAGCGCGAGCGCAGGCAGTTGTGCGCCTGCAGCTCGCGCGGATGTGTCGGCGTGCCGTGACGCGCGAAGTACGCCGGCGAGCCGACCACCACCGAGCGCTGCGGACCGCCCAGTGGCAGCGCGACCATGTCGAGCTGCATCTTCTCGCCGAGGCGGATGCCGGCATCGAGACCGCTCGCGACGAGATCGGTGAGCGAGCTGTCGACGACGATGTCGAGCCGCACCTCCGGATACGCCAGCAGGAACTCGGAAAGATGGGGTTCGAGCAAGGCCGACACCATGGCCTGCGGCAGCGTGATGCGCAGCGTGCCGGCCGGTCGTGCGCGCTGCTGGCGCGCGTCGTCGACCGCCGCGTCGATGTCGAGCAGGGCCGGCTCGACGCGCGCGAGCAGGGCCGCTCCCGCCTCGGTGAGGCCTACGCGCCGCGTCGTGCGGTTCAGCAGGCGTACGCCGATGCGCGCTTCCAGCGCGCGGATCGTCTGCGACAGCGCTGATGGCGACACGCCGAGTTCGCGCGCCGCGCGCGTGAAGCCGCCGAGCTCGGCAATGCGCGCGAAAGCGAGCAAGGCGGGCAGTTGGTCGGGCGCGATTGTGAAGGATGGCTTCATGGTCCATGCGGATCGTGGGGATTTTTCGTTGCAGTCGCAAGGCGCACGATACGCGCCTGTCCGACATGGAGATCCGAAATGCCCCAACGCCTGAAGAACCGCATCGCCCTCGTGACCGGCGCCTCATCCGGCATCGGCGAAGCCACTGCGATCGCGCTGGCCGAGGCCGGCGCGAAGGTCGCGATCGCCGCGCGCCGGCGCGATCGCCTCGATGAACTCGCCAGCCGCCTCAGTGCGCTCGGCGCAGATCCACTGGTATTGCAGGCCGACCTGCTCGACGAACACGAGGCGCAGCGCATCGTCGCGGACACCGAGGCGCATTACGGTCGCCTCGACATCCTCGTCAACAACGCCGGCGTGATGTATCTGGAGCCGGTCGCGGAAGCCGATCTCGGCCGCTGGCGGCGCATGCTCGAACTCAATGTGCTGAGCCTGATCGCCTCGACGCAGGCCGCGCTGCGCGGCATGCGCGAACGGCGCGAAGGCGACATCGTGAACATCGCCTCGACCGCCGGCCGTGTCGCGAACCCCAACGGCGCGGCGTATTCGGCGACCAAGTTCGCCGTCGTCGCATTCTCCGAAGCGCTGCGCCGCGAGGTCTACCAGGACCGCGTGCGCGTCAGCGTGGTCGAACCGGGTATCGTCGAGACCGAGTTGCGCGAGCACATCGGCCACGCAGCCGTGAAGCACTCGATCGAAGCCTGGGCCGAAAGCCTGCGCCAGTTGCAGCCCGACGACGTCGCCGAGGCGATCCTGTTCTGCGTCTCGCGCCCACCGCACGTCAGCATCAACGAAATATTGATGCGGCCGACCGATCAGGAACGCTGACTGCGCATCGCGTCGAACGATTCCGCCATCTCGCAAGGAAATACGCCATGAAAACCCGTCGGCTCGGCCAGCAGCTCGAAGTGTCCGCGTTCGGACTCGGCTGCATGGGCCTTTCGCATGCATACACGACCAACCTGCCGGACAGCGCCGCCGGCATCGCACTGATCCATCGCGCGCTGGAGCTTGGCACCACTCTGTTCGACACGGCCGACATCTATGGCCCGGAAACCAACGAGCGTCTGGTTGGCGAGGCGATCAAGGGACGGCGCGGGCACGTGGTGCTGGCGACGAAGTTCGGTTTCCCGATCGGCAGCGACATTTTCGCGTCCGCCGGCAGCCGCATCGACGGCCGGCCCGAATATGTGCAACGTGCCTGCGAGGCCTCGTTGCGCCGACTCCGTGTCGAGTACATCGATCTGTACTACCTGCATCGTGTCGATCCGGAGACGCCGATCGAGGATACGGTCGGCGCGATGTCGCGCCTGGTCGAGCAGGGCAAGGTGCGCTGCCTCGGCTTGTCCGAGGCGGCGGCCGCGACGATCCGACGTGCGCATGCGGTGCATCCGATCGCCGCGATCCAGAGCGAATACTCGCTGTGGAACCGCGATCCGGAGGACGAGGTATTGCCGCTTTGTCGCGAACTCGGCATCGGTTTCGTGCCTTTCAGCCCGCTCGGCCGCGGTTTCCTGTCCGGTCGCTTCAAGAGCATCGAGGATTTCGCCGAGGACGACTTCCGGCGCAGTTCCCCACGTTTCCAGGGCGAGAATTTTGCGAAGAACCTGGCTCTGGTCGACAAGGTCAGGGCGTTCGCGGCGACGCGCCGCGCTACGCCGTCGCAGGTCGCGCTGGCATGGCTGCTCGCGCAGGGCGAACACGTCGTGCCGATTCCGGGCACGACCAGCATCGCGCGATTGGAGGAAAACCTCGCTGCGGCGGACATCGCACTTTCCGCGGACGAACTTGCCGCGATCGAAGCGATCGTGCCGCGCGATGTCGCCGCCGGTGCGCGCTATGGCGAGGTCGGCATGCGCCAGATCAATCGCTGATCGCGGCGCACGCCGCGCCGCTGTCGTCAGTGTTGCAGCGGTTGCGCCAGCATCGGTGCGACCGTAGCGAAGTCGCCGTCGTTGCGCTGCGCCGTGATGCCGAGCAGGTGTGCGAGCAACGGGTAGACATCGACATTGTCGAACGCGGGCACGACGAGGCGGTGCTTGAAGTCCGGGCCGTGCGCGATGAACAGCGCGCGCATGGCTGGATCGTCGTTGTCGTAGCCGTGCTCGCCGGCGGAGAAGTGGCCGCCGTCGTTCTCGTAGCCATGCGAGGAAATGGTGCCGCCATCCTCGGCGAGGCAGAGCAGGGAAGGTATGCGTGGATTCGTGCCGTAATGCAACCGGGGCGGCAGTTCCGACTTGCGCCAGCACTGCATGTGGGGATGTGGCACCAGCAGCGCGCGTTCGATCGCGGCGGTCTTGCCCTTGTGCGGTTCGATGCCGGCGAGGATGCCGTAGTTGACGACGTCGACGTCGGCAAGCGGGATCACGTCGTCGAGATAGCTGCGCCTGTCGCGCGTGGTCGCGGTCATGCCGTGGTCGGACACGATCACCAGGTTGGTGTCGTCATACAGGCCGCGCTGCTTGAGTCCGTCGACGAGCCGCGCCAGCGCCGCATCGACGCCGCGCAGGGCGGCATCGACTTCGGGCGAATCCGGGCCGCGATCATGGCCGGCATGGTCGACCTGATCGAAGTAGAGGGTGAGGAACGTTGGCTGTTTCGGCGCGGGCAAGTCGAGCCATTGCAACACCTGGTCGACGCGCTGGTCCGGCGTGATCTTGCCGTCGAACGACAGCCATTCGCTCGGGCGCACACCGGCGATCGCGACATCCGAACCCGGCCAGAACATCGTCGCCACGCGCACCCCTTGCTTCTCGGCGCTGACCCAGATCGGCTCGCCGCCCCACCAGGCGGGATCGCCGGTGGTCTTCGCGTCCTTGTAAACGAAACGCTTGCCGCTCGCCGGATCGATGAAGCGGTTGTTGACGATGCCGTTGTGGTCCGGATAGAGGCCGGTGACGAGCGTGTAGTGGTTCGGGAACGTCAACGTCGGGAACGCCGGGATCAGCGCCTGTGCGCGTACGCCGTCGGCGGCCAGCGCGGCGAGCGTCGGCGTCTCGTGGCGATCGAGATAGTCGGCGCGGAAGCCGTCGATCGAAATCAGGATCAGCGCATGGCGAGCGGGCGCGGCATCGGATCGCAATGGACCCGGCGCGCAACCGGCGGCGCAGACGATCCAGACCAGTATCAGCAGGGCGCGCAGGCGCATGGCGGTTCTCCGACCGGAAAACCGCCTATGCTCGCCGAAAGCGATGACAGTTCCCAGCGCTGCAATGTCGCAGCGCCGATGTCGAAGGAATCAAAGCGACGCTCAGATGCCGCGTGCGCGCACCGGGCCGAGCGTGCCGTCGATGCGCGCATTCGCCGCCGCGGCGATGAAACGGCCGCCGTGGGCCGCCTCGAAATTGCGATAGGTTTCGAGCAATCCGCCGTACACATGCAAGGTGACCGCCGGGCGGCGCGCGGAGAGATTGGTGCAGCGATGCGCGTAGCCCTGCGTGCCGCGGAACGCGCAAGACTGGCCTTCCTCCAGCAGGGTCGTGCCGACGAAGCGCGGCTGCGCGTGGCCCTTGCTGTCGTCCATGAGTTCGTAGTCTTCGACCGCCAGCCCGCCCTGCAGCACCATCTCGATGCCCCACAGGCCGGCATGATCGTGCACCGGCGTGGCATGGCCGGCCGGCCACACCATGATGAGTCCCGTGTAGCGGCCGTCGCGCTCGCGCTCGTACAGCCAACGCGTGAATTCGCGCGGATTCTGGTCGCACAGGCTGCGCAGCGCGCGACGATCCTTCGGCGAGTACCATGCCGCCTCGCGCAAGCCGCTATGCACCTGCTCCAGCGAAAATTCCGGGCCGCCCTGCGCCATGCACGATGCCATGTAGGCGCGTACGCTACGTGTCACGTCAAGATCGATCGGCAACATCATTGCACCCCGTTGTCGTCCCCCGCGGCACACTGGACCATAGTCCTCGTTAAGCTGGCGCTAAGTTTCCCGGGCAAGTTCCGGCGGCGGCCAGCAGCCTCAATTCCATTGGAGAAACCATGTCCTTGTTCGAGCCGCTGGCCCTCGGCAATGTGGTAGTGCGCAACCGCATCGCGGTGTCGCCGATGTGCGAATACTCGTCCGTTGACGGCCTGCCGGACGACTGGCATCTGGTCCACCTGGGCAGCCGCGCGGTCGGCGGCGCCGGGCTGGTGCTCACCGAAGCGGCGGCCGTCTCGGCGGAAGGGCGCATCTCGCCGGCCGATGCCGGCATCTGGAACGACGCCCAGCGCGACGCGTGGCGGCGCATCACCGCGTTCATCAGCGCACACGGCGCGCAACCCGGCATCCAGCTCGCGCACGCCGGACGCAAGGCGAGTACCGCCGCGCCGTGGCTCGGCGGCGGCCCGATCGCGCGCCAGCAGGGTGGCTGGACGCCGCTGGCGCCAAGCGCGATTCCGTTCAACGACGGCTACACGGTGCCGATCGCGCTCGATGCGGCAGGGATCGCCAAAGTCGTCGCCGACTTCCGTGCCGCCGCGCTGCGCGCACGCGAAGCCGGTTTCCGCGTGATCGAGATCCACGCCGCGCACGGCTATCTGCTGCACGAATTCCTGTCGCCGCTGTGCAACCGCCGCGATGACGCCTATGGCGGTTCGCTGCCGAACCGCGCGCGCCTGCTGCGCGAGACGGTCGCCGCCGTGCGCGAAGTCTGGCCGGTACCGGCGCCGCTGCTCGTGCGCGTCTCCGCCACCGACTGGGTTGCCGGCGGCTGGGACATCGACGAATGCGTACAGCTCGCGGCGTGGCTGAAGACAGACGGCGTCGACCTGATCGATTGTTCCTCCGGTGGCGCGGTTGCGCATGCCAAGGTGCCGGTCGCGCCGGGCTATCAGGTGCCGTTCGCAGCACGCATCCGGCGCGAGGCCGGCATCGCGACCGGTGCGGTCGGCCTGATTACCGAAGCCGCACAGGCCGAGGCGATCGTCGAGCGCGGCGAAGCGGATATCGTCCTGCTCGCACGCGAGCTGTTGCGCGACCCGTACTTCCCGCGCCGTGCGGCAGCGGAACTCGGCGTGAAGATCGAACCGCCGATTCAATACCAGCGGGCGTGGTAGGCAGCACGTCCTCCACGCATCCATGATGCTCGTTGTTCCGAATCGAGGGCCGTGGAACTGCACATACCGCCACACAGACCTTCAATGCCGTTGCATTCAAGATGGTTCGTTTGCCGGATAACAGGTGCGAAGTGCGACGGACTGCGCGGTGTTTCCTTGATTTTCCAATGCATTGCCAGCGAGCGGTGCGCCTCGACAACGCCTTGGCGGGCGCTGGACGGTTCGGCTTGCTGCCGCGGGATGCGGCACGCATCGTCGATCGCGTCGTGGGAGCCGTGCGCGGCTGGCGCGATGTTTTCGAGCGCATGGACGTGCCGCTGCGCTAATGCGAGCGGGTGGCGAGCGCGTTCCGGCGCGCTGACGATATCGGCATGCGCGACGTGGATCGGCAATTGTGACGGATGCAATGGCGCAACGTATCGCGACTGCGATACTCAAGCGAGTGGCATGCCCATCGCACGCGCCAACCACAGCGACGACGCAGCGAGGCCGCCGCCGATCACGGTCGCGGCGAACACGTCGCTGGGATAGTGCAGGCCAAGCACGACGCGCGACAGCGCGACCAGCACGGTGAACGGCAGCAGCAGCGGCGCCAGCGCGGGGAAATAGGCCAGCGCGACCAGGGTGAAACTGACCGCGTGCAAGGTATGCCCGGACGGGAAGCTGAATTCGTCGAGCGGCGCGATATGGGCGGTGATGTCGGCATGGGTACGGAATGGGCGCGGGCGGCGCGTCCAGCGTTTGAGCGAGCGGTACAGCGTCGCCGCAACGATGCCGACGATCGCCATGTGCGCGGCGGCGCGCAGGCCATGCGTGCCGCCGAATGCCGCCAGCATGGCCATCAAGGTGTACCAGAACACGCCGTCGCCGAGCCGGCTGATCGTGCGGAAGAAACGTGTCAGCACTTGGCGCGCGCCCCAGCGGTTCAGCGCGATGCACAGGCGCCGCTCGCCGTTGCCGAGTTCGAGTCGCTGCCAGGTCGTCATGCTGCCGTCCTCCGCGCCGACAGTTCGCCGAGCATGTCGGCGAAGTGGTGCGCCACGCTGGCCGGGCTGAGGTCGGTGACCGACCGGCGTGCGGCCGTGCGCAGCGGTGACATTGCGCCGCTGCCGTGGCGCGCGGCGGCTTCGGCCAGTGCCAGCGTGGCCGCGATGAAAGCCTCGTCGTGGCCGCGCGGGACGCGTGCGCCGGCCTGTGGGTCGAGGATGTGTTCGCGCGCGGCGCCGTAGTCGAACGCGACCACCGGCACGCCGCTGGCGAGGGCTTCGAGCGTGACGTTGCCGAAGGTCTCGGTCAGGCTCGGGAACAGGAACAGGTCGCCGCAGGCGTAGTGGCGGGCGAGGTCGTCGCCGCGACGGATGCCGGAGAACACGATGTCCGGATGGTGCGCGGCAAGCGGTGCGCGCGCCGGGCCGTCGCCGACGATGATGAAACGCGCCAGTGGCATGCGCTGGCGGATTGCATGGAACGCGCGCACGGCGAGATCGAGGTTCTTTTCCGCCGCGATGCGGCCGACGTGGACGATGGCGAGATCGTCCGGCGCCAATCCCCACTCGGCGCGCAGCGCATCGTCACGGCGGCCCGGATGAAACAGTTCGGTGTCGACCGCGCGGCGCAGCAGTCGCACGCTGTGAAAGCCGTTGCGACCGAGAAACTCAGCCAGTTCGACGGTCGGCACCAGCGTGGCCGAGGCGCGGTTGTGGAAGCGGCGCAACCATGCGAACACGGCGGGCGTGAGCAGGCCGAGGCCGTAGTGTCGAGCGAAGTCGTCGAAGCGCGTATGGAAACCGGTGCAGGCCGGGATGTCGAGGCGGCGACTGGCGCTGAGCGCGCTGTGGCCGAGCGGGCCTTCGGTCGCGATGTAGAGCACGTCCGGGCGCCGCCGGCTCCAGCGCCGGTGCAGAATGCGCTGCGCCGGCAGGCCGAAGCGCAGGCTGCGGTAGCGCGGCAGCGAGGCGCCGCGCAGGAGGATCTCCTCGACCTCGCTTGCTGGTGCGTCGGTCGAGTCCGACTCCTGTCGCGGCCGTACCAGTTCGACCTCGTGACCCAGCGCAGTCAGGCCACGCGCCAGCGCCTGCACGGTCAGGGCGACGCCGTTGATCTCGGGCGGCCAGGTTTCGGTGACGATCGCGACGCGCATGGGCTTGCCTGTTGGCATCGGCATTAGGTGCCGGGTGCAGGCTGGCCTGCGCAGTTGAAGTGCGTATTGCACTGATGTGGCAGTGGGATGACATCGCCGAGCGTTGGCAGGTCGGGCTCCAGCCCGACAGCGACATCGCGATATGGCTCGTCGGCTCGACGCGCCATGCCGCGCTGAATCCCGAGTTGCCAGCCGCCGCCTCTCGCATCGCGGGGCGGGCAGGCGGGTTGCCGTAACAATCCTGTCATATGGCATGCTTAACGTTGGTCAATGCGCGCCAATCCAATTACTTGCGACATCTTGTTCAGCCCTGATCACATGCGGGCGCACGCGCTCGTCCGGCAGCGGCGCGGGCGCCTGATGGCGTTCGCGGTGGGCGCCGCGAGCCTGCTGGTGCTGACCGGTCTGCTCGCGATCCCGTTGTTCCTGCTGTCGAGCCTGTTGCCATGGAAGGGGTTGTCGACCTCTGCGTGGCAACACCTCGGCATCCTGCTTTCCGGCACGTTGCGAGCCACCGTTTGCGCGATGCTGGTCGCGGTGCCATTGGGCATCGCCACCGCGATGTTCACAGCGCACTTTTGCGCCGCGCGCCTGCGGGCGTGGATCAAGCCGGCACTGGAAGTGCTGGACGCGCTGCCGACCGTGGTGCTCGGGCTGGTCGCGTTCGCGACCCTGGCGCCTTGGTTGAAAACCCACGTTGCCAGCGTGCTGGCGTTGATCGTGGTGATTCCGTCGCTGCTGCTGGCAGCGGGCTTTGCCTTCGGCGCGCGTGCGCGCGGCAATCGCTGGTTGCCGTTGTGGCTGCTGCCCTTGCTGGTTGCAGTCGTCGCGATCATGTTCGCGATCGCGGCGCAGCAACCGGTTGCGCTGATCGTGCCGGCGAGCCCGTGGAACGCGATGCTGGTCGGGCTCGTGCTCGGCTTCTCGGCACTGCCGTTGGTGTTTTCGCTGGCCGAGGATGCGCTCTACCTGGTGCCGCGCGAGCAGACGCAGGCGGCGTTCGCGCTCGGCGCGACGCGCTGGCATGCACTGATGACGGTGCTGCTGCCGGCAGCGGCACCCGGGCTGCTGGCGGCGGCGTTGCTCGGCGCCTCGCGCTGCCTCGGCGAGACGATGATCGTGCTGATGGCCAGCGGCAACACGCCGGTCGGCGGTGTCGACGTGCTGACCGGGCTGCGCTCGATCGGCGCAGATCTCGCGCTCGGCCTGCCGGAGGCGGCCCCGGCGAGTGAAACCTGGCGCAGCCTGCTGCTCGCCGCTCTGGTGTTGTTGGTGCTGACCGTGCTGCTCGGTTCGCTCGCCGATGTCGTGCGCGAACGCCTGCGTCGCCACCTGTGTGCGGACGCGCGGACGCGATGATGCGGCGACGCGCGGACGATGCCGGCACCTGGCTGATCGCGGGATCTGCGGCGCTCTGTCTTGCGGCACTGCTCGGCCTGCTCGGCCTGCTCATGTCGGCGGGACTTGCGCCGTTCTGGCCGGCACCGGTCGAGGAACTGCATCTGCGCGATGGTCGCGTACTGCTCGGCGAAACCGTCGGCACCGACGCGGACGCAATCGCATTGCGCACGAGCGAGGTCGACCATATCGGAGAAGGCTATCGGCGCGTGCTGCTCGCAGACATCGCCGCGCGCTCGCAACCGGACGATGCCATCGCACTGGTGCTCGCGGATGGCCGACGCCTGTTCGGTCGGGGCACCGACGAAGCCGCACTGCTCGCGCAGGCGGGCCAGCCTGCAGCGGTTTTCGAGACGACGCGGCCGAATGTACTCGGCGCATTCGCGCGGACCGGCCTGTTCGCACGTCGCCTCGGCAGTTTCGTCGCCGCGCCGCCGCTGGCTTCCAATCTCGATGGCGGCGTGTTGCCGGCCTTGATCGGTACCGTCACGCTGGTGCTGCTGATGAGCGTGATCGTGATGCCGCTCGGCATCGCGACCGCGATCTATCTGCACCAGCGCCGCGGTTTCGGCGTGCGCGGCGTGCGCGCGGCGATCAATACGCTGGCTGGCGTGCCGCCGATCGTCTATGGCGTGCTGGGCCTCGGCCTGTTGGTGCACGGGATCGGTGGTGGCATCGATCGCTGGTTCCATGCCGACCGCTTGCCGCTGCCGACGTTCGGTGGTGGCGGCCTGTTGTGGGCGGCGCTCACCTTGGCATTGTTGACCTTGCCGGTTGTCGTGGTCAGCGTCGAGGAAGGTCTGGCACGCATTCCGGCCAGCCTGCGCGAGGGTTCGCTCGCGCTTGGCGCGACGCGCGACGAAACGCTCTGGCGCCTGCTGTTGCCGGCGGCGCGACCGGCGATCCTGACCGGATTGGTGCTGGCGATCGCACGTGCGGCCGGCGCGGTCGCGCCGCTGATGCTGGTCGGTGTCGTCAAGCTGGCTCCGGCGTTGCCATTCGACGGCACGTTTCCGTATCTGCATCCGTCGCGCCAGTTCATGCACCTCGGCTTCGAGGTCTACGACGCCGCGCTGGCAAGTTCGGACGCGATCCGTGGTGTGCCGCGCGCGTATGCTTGCGCCTTGCTGCTAGTCGGCGTCGTCGTCGCGCTGAACCTGTCGGCGATCCTGCTGCGCAATCGCCTGCGCGATCGCTACCGCGAACTGGAAACCTGAGAATCCGATGTCGCTGCTGTCGTCTGTTGCTTCGCCCGCCACACCCGCCGATTCCGTGGCGCATGGCGATATCGCGCTCAGCGCACGCGGCCTGTCGCTCTGGTATGGGGCGCGACGCGCGCTCGACACGGTCGAGCTCGATGTGCCGGTGCATCGCATCACCGCGCTGATCGGGCCGAGCGGTTGCGGAAAGTCGAGCCTGCTGCGCTGTTTCAATCGGCTCAACGACGAACTCGCCGAATGCCGCGTTGAAGGGCAGGTGCGCATCGGCCAACTCGATGCGTATGCGAAGGACACGCCGGTACACGAGCTGCGCCGGCGCGTCGGCATGGTGTTCCAGCGGCCGAATCCGTTTCCGCTGTCGATCCACGACAATGTCGCCTATGGTTTGCGCCTGCTCGGCATCAAGCGCCAACGCGAGCTCGACGAGCGCATCGAAGCGGCGCTGAAGGCCGCCGCGTTGTGGGACGAAGTCGCGGCGCGGCTGGAAGACAGCGCCTTCAGTCTTTCGCTCGGGCAGCAACAGCGGCTGGTGGTTGCGCGTGCACTCGCGGTCGAGCCGGAAGTGCTGTTGCTCGACGAACCCGCTTCCGCACTCGATCCTGCGGCGACCCTGCGTTTCGAGGAGTTGCTGCACGAACTCGCGGCAAGGCATACGTTGCTGCTGGTCACGCACAACATGCAGCAGGCGGCGCGCGTTTCCGATTTCACCGCATTCATGCACGGTGGCCGGCTGATCGAGTTCGGCGATACCGATTCGCTGTTTACCAATCCGAGCGAACGCCAGACCGAAGACTTCATTACTGGCCGCTACGGATAGGTCCGGGATTCGGAGAAGCGAAAGCTTTGTTCCGGAACCTGCGTCGCCAGTCACGAGTCATCATTGCGGCCCGCTTTTTCCTGTCCCCACTCTCGAATACCGGCTTCTCCATGGACCGCCTTCATCTCTCACAGCACATCTCCCGCCAATTCAACAGCGAAATCGAGGACGTGCGCCGCCAGGTGCTCGCGATGGGCGGCATGGTCGAGGAGCAGATCGCGGCGGCGTTGCATGTGCTGATCGTCCGCAACAGCGCCGAGGATGCAGTCATCCGCGCACGCGAGCAGCGCATCAATGCGGCGGAACTGGCGATCGACGAGCAATGCTCGTTCATCCTCGCCCGGCGCCAGCCAGCGGCTTCGGACCTGCGCCTCGTGCTCGCGGTGATGAAGATGCTGGCCGACCTCGAGCGCATCGGCGACGAAGCCAAGCGTATCGCGCGCATGGCCGGGAATCTGGTTGGCGAGGAGGGTGGTGCGGAAGTCACCGCGGCGCTGGCGGAACTCGGTGCGATCGCGCGGGGCATGTTGCGCGGCGCGCTGGATGCATTCGCGCGGTTCGACGAGAAGCTGGCGCTCGACGTGATGCATCGCGACCGCCGTCTCGACGAGAGCTATCGGGCGCTGACGACATTGCTGGTCGTCCGCATGCAGGAGGCGCCGGAACATATCCCGATCGAACTCGACCGGCTCTGGTGTGCTCGCTCGCTCGAACGCATCGGCGACCGCTGCAAGAACCTGTGCGAGTTCGTGCTCTACCTGGTGCGCGGCAAGGACGTGCGCCACTCGGGCCTGGCCAAGGGCGGCAGTCCGGCATAGTGAATCTGCAAGGCCAGCGATGACGCCAACGACATGATTGCCGCACCCGAAATCGGTCTCGCGATGCGTGCCGATGCGCCACGCATCGCGGCGATGTCGCGCGACCTGATCGAGCAGGGACTCGGCTGGCGCTGGACGCCTTCGCGTGTGCTGCGCGTGATGCGCGATCCGGCCATCAACGTGATCGTCGCGCGCGACGCGAGCGAGATCGCCGGCTTCGGCATCATGCAGTACAGGGAAGACGAGGCCCACCTGCTGCTGCTCGCGGTCGATCCCGCACACCGTCGCAAAAGCATCGGCAGCGCTCTGATGACGTGGCTGGAGGTGACGGCACTGACCGCCGGCGCCGGCTGCGTCTATCTCGAAGCACGCTCGTGCAACACCGAAGCACGCGCATTCTATCGCCAGCTCGGCTATATCGAGATCACGCTCGTGCAGGGCTTGTATTCGAGCAGCGAGGACGGCATCCGCATCGCCAAAGACCTTTGGTCGAAGCGGCCCTCCGGCAGCTGAGGTCGAAAGCAGCCCTCAGGCCGCTCGAGGGAGGCAGGAGCCGACCGGGAGGCGCTCCAGGGCTGGACTCTCGCTACTCGTGCCGTTGTTCCAACAAAGCCGTTCGCCCCGAGGTATCGAAGCGCGACTCCCACACGATCTCGCCGCCCGGGGCGCCATCAAGCCAGCTTGTGGCGCCTCGCGCCGCTCACCCTTCGATACTGCGGGACGAACGGAACGAGGCTTGAGGAGGGAACGTTGGAAACGCGCGCATTGGGCCGGCTGGGCAGCCCGATTCCGCCACCTGCATGGATCACGCGCGGCGCAACACCGCCGAATCCCATCCCGGCCGCGCCTTGAACCGCGCACCGTACTTCTGTTCGAGCGCATCGAGCTTCGCCTTCAGCGCATCGGCGCCCGTATCACGCACATGCTGGATCGGACCACCGCGGAACGGTGCAAACCCGGTGCCGAAGATCACGCCGGCGTCGAGCAGATCGGCATCGTCGACGACCTTGTCGTGCAGGCAGGCGACTGCTTCGTTGAGCAGCGGCAAGATCAGGCGATCTTCCAGATCCTCCGGCGCGATGTAGTTCGGGTCGACCTCGGGCTTCTTCGGCTTGCCGTCTTCCCACATGTAGAAACCTTCGCCGTCTTTCTTGCCGCGCTTGACGCGGTCGACCAGTTCGGCGAGGCCGGGTGGAATGTCGAGGCCGAGGAATGGCCCGAGCTCCTTGCCGACTGACGCCGCGACATCGAGGCCGACCGTGTCGATCAGTTCGATCGGACCCATCGGCATGCCGAACTTCTTCGCCGCCTTGTCGATGACTGGTCCCGGAATGCCTTCGCTGAGTGCGCGTGCGGCTTCCAGCATGTAAGGCATCAGGATGCGGTTGACGAGGAAGCCCGGCGTGCCGGCAACCGGCACCGGCAGCTTGTCGATCGCCTTGCAGAATGCGAGCGCGCGTTTCTCGATCGCCGCATCGAGGCCGTCGTGGCGGACGATCTCGATCAGCGGCATCAGCGCGACCGGATTGAAATAGTGCAGGCCGAGGAAACGCGCCGGCGTCTGTACCGCCTTGCCCAGTTCAGCCAGCGGGATGCTGGAGGTGTTGGTCGCCAGCAGCGCGTCGGCCTTCATCTTGGGCTCGGTCGCGCGGTACAGCGCTTCCTTCGCTTCGGCGTTCTCGAAAATCGCCTCGATCATGAGGTCGGCATCGGCGATACCGGCGCCTTCGACGTCCGCCTTCAGGCGAGCCTGGGCTGGCGCGATGCGGTCGGCCGTCTTCAGGCGCTTCTCGAACAAGCTCTTCGCGCGGTCGAGCGCCGGCTGCACGAACGTCATCTCGCGATCCTGCAATGTCACCTCGAAGCCGCGCAGCGCGCACCACGCTGCGATGTCGCCACCCATGACGCCAGCGCCGACCACGTGCACGTGCTTGATGCCGTGCTCGGCACCGCCGCCGAGCGACTTCAGGCGTTCCTGCAGGAAGAACACGCGGACAAGGTTGCGCGCGGTCGGAGTGGTCGCAAGCTTCGCGACCGCACGTGCTTCCAGTTTCAGGCGTTGCTTGATGCTCGATCCGCCGCGGCGCCAGGTCTCGATGAGCGCGAACGGCGCCGGGTACTGGTCCTTGCGCACCTTCGCCGCGGTCTGTTTGACGAGGATGGGGCCGAGGATCTGTCGCGCCGGCCATGTGTTGGTCGCCCATGCGGTCGCGCGTTGCATGAACGCGCGCTGGCGCGGATGCCGGATCAGCTCCTTCGCCGCGTCGACCAGCAGTTCCGGCGAGGTCAGCACATCGACCAGGCCCATCGCCTTGGCATTCGCGGCCGACACGTTGCGGCCGGTCAGCATCATTTCCAGAGCGGCCGGTGCGCCGACCAGCCGCGGCAGCCGCGCGCTGCCACCCCAGCCGGGAAAGATGCCGAGCTTGACTTCGGGCAATGCGATGCGCGTGGACGGGTCGCGCGAGGCGACGCGGTAACGGCAGGCCAGCGACATCTCGGTGCCGCCACCCATGCAGTGTCCGTGGATTGCCGCGACAGTCGGGCAGGGCAGGCGTGCGAGCTTCTGCAGCACGCGCTGGCCATTCTCGATCGCATCGAGCACGGTACCGCTTCGGGCGAAGCCCTCGAATTCCTTGAGGTCGGCGCCGGCGACGAAGCCGGCGTTCTTGCCGGAACGAATCACGACGCCTTTCGGCGGCTCGAACGACAGGCGCTCGACGATCTCGGAAAGCTCGTCGAGCACGGCGCGGTTCATTGCGTTGACGCTGCTGCCGGCACGATCGAGCGTCAGTACCACGATGCCATCTTCGTCGCGGGTCGGCTGCCAGTGCTGAAAACGCAGGCCTTCAAACATGACGGCTCCGGGCGGTTCGGGAAGGATGGCTATAATCCCGGCAAGCCGTGCGCCGGGTCAATGCGGGTTGGGGAGACGCGTCAGTGGTCGAGAAGAATGCCGAACCGCTGCTCACTCAGAGGGTGCTGGACCGCATCGTGCAATCGCCGCACAACCTGATCGTGCTCGACAGCGTGAACGTGGCCGAGACGATCACGCAGATGCGCATGCTGGCGATGCGCGGCGGCACTTCGGTGTATGCGTGGGACGCAGAATCGGGCATTGCCTCGCTGCGCGAAAGCGGCCTGCACGTGCCAGGGTCGCGGCGCTTCGGCGATGCGTTGCGCTATGTGCTGCAGGGAGTGCATTTCGGCATCTACCTGTTCGTCGATGCCGAAACGCACCTGCGCCCAGGCGACACCTTGCTGTTGCGACGCATTTCGCGCATGCAATCGGGCAACGGGCGCAAACTCGTCTTCGTCGGCAACCGCTTCGAGTTGCCAGAGGAACTGGACGGCATGTTCGAGCGGCTCGCCGCCGGTACCGAGAGCGCCCATGCGCTGCGTCTGCGCGATGGCCGCTGGGTGCAGTGATGGGGAACGCCGATGACCACTGTGGCGGTGCGTTGATCGTCGCTGCCGATCGCGACGACCGCCGCGCCTTGTTCGATGCGCTCGACGTGCTCGGATTCGATGCGATCTATTCGGCGAAGGATACGGCGCAGGCACGCGAGTTCCTGGCGCAGGACATCCGCATTGATCTGGCCGTGCTTGAAATGCGCAACGATACGACGGACGCGTTGGCGTTCTGCGGCGAATTGCGCAAAAGCAAATCCGCCGCGGATGCGCCGCTCATCGGCATCCTTGGCGGACAAGGCGGCCCATGGCGCCCGGACAGCCTGCCGCCGGGTTTGGTCGAGTGGATTGCCAGCCCTGTCAAGCGCGACGACGCGAAGGCGCGCATCAAGGTCGCGCTGGCCACACGCAACGGCGGATCGGCACGCAAGGTCGACAGTGCGCCGCAGGGCGAGCGCTACCAGTTCGCGTTCGATGGCAGCCTCGACGAGCTCGCCCTGGTCGACCCCGCGAGCGGCCGCATCCTCGACGTCAATACGGCTTTCGTGCAGCGATCCGGCTATGCGCGGACGCAGCTTCTGGGTGGCTCCATCGACGGCTTTGACGCGGACTTGTCGCCACACCGCCGCGCCGAGGTGAACCGCAAGCTCGCGCGCGATGGCAGCGTCGAGTTGCGTGGCGCCAAGCCACGGGCGGATGGATCGTCGTATCCGGTCCAGGTGCACGTACGCGTGGCGGTGCAGGAAGGCCGCGTCGTGCATTTCTACCAGTTCCGCGATCTGGCCGAACTCGATCGCCATCAGCAGGCGCTCGACATGCTGATTCGATTCGCGCAAGCCGGCGCACGCGAAGACACGATGGACATTGCGCTGAAGACCCTGGCCGATTGGCTCGCGCTCGACTTTGCCGTGGTCTTCGAGGCGTCTGCCGAACACGCCGGCGAGGAGCCCGCGTCATGTTTCTACCAGCGCTTTGGAGCGACCAAGGACGGCCCTGCGCGCATGCGCGGCGCGGACCTGAAACGTGTGCTTGCCGGCGAGGAGGTGATGCATCCGACACACGCATGGAGGCTTTCCGAGACTGAGCTGGTGCGGGCACAACAGCTCGAATGCCTGATCGGGATTGCGCTGGTCGGAGAGCGCGACGAATGCCTCGGTGCGCTGCTGGTGGCGCGGCGCGAGGCGCTCGGCGATGGCGTTGCGCTGGAGGCATTGCGCGTGGTTGCGCACACGTTCGCGCTGGAACTCGAACTGCGCCGTTCCCGCGATCAGGGTCGCGCGATCGGGCTGATGGATCCGCTCACCGGCCTGCCGAACCGCCTGCTGTTCAACGACCGCCTCAATTCGGCGATCAACGAGGCGCATCGCACCAGCGAGATGTTCGCCGTCGTGTTCGTCGATCTCGATCGCTTCAAGAACATCAACGATTCGCTCGGTCATGCCGTCGGCGACCAGGTGTTGGCCGCGGTCGCCAAGCGCCTGCGCGGCAGCGTGCGTGCTTCCGACACCGTTGCGCGTTATGCCGGCGACGAGTTCACCCTGATCCTGCGCCACATCGTGCAGCGCGACGACGTCGCGCGCATCGCCGAGAAGATCGTGCGTGCGATGGAGGTGCCGCTGCAACTGGTCGGCGGACTCGAACTGAGCATGACCGCCTCCCTCGGGTTGAGTTTCTATCCGGACGACGCGATCGACGCCGAACGCCTGCTCAAGCACGCGGATGTCGCGATGTATTCGGCCAAGGGCATGGGCCGCAACAACTTCCAGGCCTATGTCGCGGTGCCCGAGGAATCCCATCGGCAGCGACTCGCGCTGGAAGCGAAACTGCGCCAGGCCGAGAAGAACGGCGAGCTGCGCGTGTTCTATCAGCCGCAGATCGACGGCAAAACCGAGGACATCGTCGGCATGGAGGCGTTGATCCGCTGGGAGCATCCCGAACTCGGCATGATCAGCCCCGGCTTTTTCATTCCCATGGCCGAGGAATCGGGCCTGATCATTTCGATCGGCGAATGGATCCTGCGTGCCGCCTGCCATGACGCCTGCCGCTGGCAGAGGCGCTTCGGACTGCCGCTGCGCATCGGTGTCAATCTCTCCGCGCTGCAGCTGCGCCAGCCGAACCTCGTGCAGATCGTGGAAGCGGTGCTGCAGGAAACCGGCATGGAAGCGGAACTGCTCGATCTGGAAGTGACCGAGAGCATCAGCATGAAGTCGATCCCGAACCTGCTGGAGACCTTGCACTCGCTGCGCGATCTCGGTTGCGGCATTTCGATCGACGATTTCGGTACCGGGCAGTCCTCGCTGGACTACATCAAGCGTTTCCCGGCCGACCGCATCAAGATCGACCAGGCGTTCGTGCGCAACATCGGCGTCGATCCGGATGACGAGGCGATCGTGCAGGCAACGATCTCGATGGCGCACAATCTCAATCGGGTGGTCGTCGCCGAAGGCGTCGAGATCGAGCAGCATCTGGAGTTCCTGCGCGCGCAAGGTTGCGAAGTGCTGCAAGGGTTCCTGTTCTGCAGGCCATTGCCGGCGACGAGTTTCGAGAACCTGTTGCAGGAGCGCGCACGCCTGCTCGGCAGCGCGGGCGCGTTGCCAGCGGCGCATACTTGAGCCGCGACCCGATCTGTCATGCTCGCGGATTGCCGCGGCCATGACTGCGGTTTCGTGCATCGGCATTTTCTGGCGGATGCGGTTTCGTGCAACTATTCCGGCTGAATACGGTCCAGGAACCATGCCTGGCGTGCCGGCAAAACAGGGAGAACGGCCCGGATGGGCGAAAGCGACTTGGATCAGGCGCTGGTCGAGCGTGTCCAGAACGGCGACAAACGCGCGTTCGACCTCTTGGTCAGGAAATACCAGCACAAGCTGGTCAGTGTCATTTCCCGCTACATCAACGACTGGAGCGAATGCCAGGACGTTGCGCAGGAAGCGTTCGTGCGCGCGTATCGCGCTATCGGTTCGTTCCGCGGCGACGCCCAGTTCTATACCTGGATCTACAAGATCGCGATCAACACCGCAAAGAACCATCTGGTGTCGCAAGGCCGGCGTCCGCCGACCGAGGACATCGCGGTCGAGGACGCGGTCCAGTTCGATGGCGCCACGCGCCTGCACGAGTCCGCCACTCCCGAGCGCGAACTCATGCGACAGGAAATTGAACGAACCGTGTTCGCCACTGTCGAAGCCTTGCCGGAGGAGCTCAAGGTCGCGATCACATTGCGTGAAGTGGACGGGCTCAGCTACGAAGAGATTGCGGAAACGATGAATTGCCCGATCGGAACGGTCAGGTCTCGCATCTTCCGCGCCCGCGAGGCGATCGACGAGCAGTTGCGCCCGCTGTTGTCGGAGAAATAGGACGTCATGAACCAGCAGACCCACGAACAGCTCTCGGCGTTGATGGACGGTGAACTGGAACGCGACCAGATGCGTTTCCTGTTGAAGCGCACGGCGAGCGAGCCGGAGCTCCCCATCCGTTGGGCGCGTTATCACGTCGCGCGGCAGACCTTGCGTCGGCAGGAAGTCGTCGTGTTGATGCCGGGTTTCGCCGATGGGGTGATGGCGCGTCTCGAACACGAGCCCGCGACGCACGCGCGCACGCCGGCCACGTGGCTTCGCTGGGGCACCGGTGGAGCGATCGCGGCGTCGGTCGCGGTTGCCGCGCTGATGTTGACGCGTCCTGCGATCGAGGCCGGCCCCGCGCCGGGACCGGCGATGGCCGCGAGGAATGCATCGCCGCAGGTCGCTTCCATCAATACCGCGCCAGCCACGGTGACGTCGCCGGCATCGACGAACTTCCGCCCGCCACTGCTGGCTCCGAACGGCCCGATCGAAGCGGCGCCGGCGAGTTTCGGCACCGACGTCGTCGAGCCGCTCTCGGCGGATCCGCGCCTGCAGTCCTACCTGATCCGTCATTACCAGACCCCGGACTCCGCCGGGCAGTCAAACCTCGTGCCATATGTCCTCTTGGCAGTTCCGCAGCGTGAGGCAGCGATGCAGCAGCAAGAGCGGCAACCGGCTCAACAGCGCCGCTGAGGAACGGGCACACATGTCGGCGCCTGCTTGGGACGTTCGATAGTGTCGCCTGCAGTCGCCGGAAGCGACGGAGTCGAGCCGGTGTTCAGGCTGCGCAATTCGGCATCCGCGGCATGTCGTCTCCTGCTGCCCATGCTCTCGTTGTTCGCAGTCGCGCAAACCCGCGTGCTGTCTGCCGCAGAGGACGATGCGAATGGCATGCTCGCGCGCATGTATGCGTCTATCGACACGCTCGACTATCAAGGCTCCTTTGTCTATGCGCGCGACGGCCAGATCGACACCTTGCGCATTTTCCACGCAGGCGGCGAAGGCGCCGAACGCGAACGGCTGCTCAGCACGAGCGGTGCTCGCAGCGAGATCGTCCGCAGCGGCGATTCGATTACCTTGCTGCAACATGACTCAGGGGCCGTGGTATTTCCGAATCGGCGCGGCACGCGGCTGCTGCCCTTGGTGCCGGACATTCGCGGCGAGCGTTTCAATGCGCACTATAGGCTGAAAGAAGGCGGCGACGATCGCGTCGCCGGCTACCGCGCGCGCGTCGTCGACATCGTGCCGCGCGACGCGTGGCGCTACGGCTATCGTCTGTGGCTTGAGGAATCATCCGGGATGCCTTTGCGCTCGGCCGTCGTCGATGCTCGCAAGCATCCGCTGGAGCAATTCATGTTCGTCGCGCTCGAATTGGGCGTGAGGCCGAAGGAAAGCGATCTCGCGCCGACCGTGACGACCGGCGCCACGACCTCGCCGACAGACACGCCGTTCGATGGCGAGCCGCGTTGGCGCGTCGTCCATCCTCCACCGGGCTACCGGTTCGTGCGCGCCCAGCACTCGACACAGGACACCCGCCATGGCGAGCACCTGACCTACAGCGACGGCTTGGCGAATGTCTCGGTCTATGTCGAACCGCATGATCGCGCGGCGACAATTGCGCCGGATCGCTTCACGGCGCGTGGCGTGCTCGGCATCAGCGTGCACGACACGGCTGCGTGGCGCGTGACCGTGCTCGGCGACGTGCCGCGCGCCACGGCCGAACGCATGGCATCGTCGGTGCAGGCCGTGACGGTGCCAACCGCCGGCCGCTGAAGCGATGCTGAAACATGGTCGAGTGGGCTGCGGTGCGGTCGGAACTTTACTGAATCGATTCCATCCAAACGCGTGTTCGCCCAGCGGCTGAGAGTCCTCCGGCTTGGCGATCCATTCCGAATCAGGGACAAGGCGAGGTAGATGACATGACGAACATGAGGAGCGGGATGCTCTCCCGCTGGGTATGCGCACCGCTGATGGTGCTGGCTTTCTCTGCTGGAGCAGCCGAACTGCCCGATTTCACCGGGCTGGTCGAGAAATACGGTTCCGCCGTGGTCAACGTGCAGGCGACCGCCAGCCCTGACGCGCAGAGTCAGGATCAGGGGCCGGGACCGAACGACCAGGACGTTCCCGAAATCTTCCGTCGCTTCTTCGGTCCGATGCCACAACCGCGCGACAATGGGACGCGCGTATCCATGGGCTCGGGTTTCATCATTTCCGCGGATGGCTACGTGCTGACCAACAACCACGTCGTCGATGGTTCCGATCACGTCACCGTGCGATTGTCCGACCGACGTGAGCTCGATGCCAAGGTGGTCGGCACCGATGCGCAGTACGACATTGCGTTGCTCAAGCTCAACGCCACCAACCTGCCGGTGGTCGCGCTCGGCAACTCGAAGGGCGTCAAGGCCGGACAATGGGTCGTCGCGATCGGTTCGCCGTTCGGGTTCGATCATTCGGTGACTGCCGGCATCGTCAGCGCGGTCGGTCGCAACTTCGGTGGCGCCGATCAGCAGTACGTGCCCTTCATCCAGACCGACGTGCCGATCAACCGCGGCAACTCGGGCGGTCCGCTGTTCAATCTCGACGGCCAGGTCATCGGCATCAATTCGCAGATCTTCTCCAATACCGGCGGCTTCATGGGCGTGTCGTTCGCCATTCCGATCGACATCGCGATGAACGCGGTCGACCAGCTCAAGACCAGCGGTCGGGTCACCCGCGGCATGATCGGCGTGCGCATCCAGAATGTCGACCGCGAACAGGCCAAGGCGCTCGGCCTGCCGCGCATCGGCGGTGCGCTGGTCAACCAGGTCACCCCCGGCGGCGCGGCCGACAAGGCCGGTGTGCAGCTCGGCGACGTGATCCTCGGCTTCGGCGGTCATGACATCGTGTCCTCGGCCGATTTGCCGCCGTTGATCGGTTCGACCAAGCCGGGCAGCAAGGGTGATCTCAGTGTGTACCGCGATGGCAAGACGCTGACTGTTCCGATCACCATCGGAGAAGAACCCGCCGACAAGGATGCGCTCGCGAGTGTGCGTGGCGACTCCGCGGCGTCCGCCGCGGGCAATCCGCTCGGTATCGTGGTCGATGAACTGACCTCCGATCAACGCAAGCAGCTTGGCATCACCAATGGTGAAGGCGTCGTTGTGGCACGACTGACTGGTCAGGCGGCGCGTCGTTCCGCGCTGGCACCGGGCGACGTGATCTTGATGGTTGCGCGCAAGCCAGTGAAGTCGGTGGCCGATTTCAATGCCGCGTTGAAGGGCGCCAAGCCGGGCGATGCGGTCATGCTGCTGGTGCGCCGTAACGACCAGACCCAGTTCCTCGCCCTGACTGTACCGCAGGCCAAGGCCGGCTGAGTTCCAACGCCATGGCCGCCGCCGGATGGCGGCGGTCATGTGGGGCATCTTCCAGCACATCCATGCCGGGTGCGATCCTGCCGCCCGGCTGAAGCCGAGTTGCCCGCCCGTTGATGTATCGGCAGACCGGGATTCATCCCGGCTTCGATGCGTTCCCGAAGGGCTCAGCCGGACTAACCCAGATCGGGCAGGGAGTCATCGTGACCGCCTCCACGAGCACGCGTTTCGACAGCGCGCTCGGCCCGCGTTTCTGCGATAATCCGCCTCTTGTGCCGATTGCCGGTCCGTGTCGTAGCAGAACCGAATGCTCCATATCCGCAACTTTTCGATCATCGCCCACGTCGACCACGGCAAATCCACGCTCGCGGACCGCATCATCCAGCTTTGCGGCGGTTTGACCGCGCGCGAAATGGAAGCGCAGGTGCTCGACAACAACCCGATCGAGCGCGAGCGTGGCATCACGATCAAGGCGCAGTCCGTCTCGCTGCCGTACACGGCGAAGGACGGCAAGACCTACCAGTTCAATTTCATCGACACGCCGGGCCACGTCGACTTCAGCTACGAAGTCAGCCGGTCGCTCTCGGCCTGCGAGGGGGCGCTGCTCGTCGTCGACGCGGCGCAGGGCGTGGAGGCGCAGTCGGTTGCCAATTGCTACACCGCGGTCGAACTCGGCCTCGAAGTCGTGCCGGTCTTGAACAAGATCGATCTGCCGACCGCCGACATCGACAAGGTCAAGGAGGAGATCGAGGCCGTCATCGGCATCGATGCCACCGACGCCGTCGCGATCAGCGCGAAGACCGGCCTCAACGTCGGCGACGTGCTTGAAGCGATCGTTGCGCGCATCCCGCCGCCCAAACCGCGCCACACCGACAAGCTGCAGGCGCTGATCATCGATTCGTGGTTCGACAACTACCTTGGTGTCGTCTCGCTGGTGCGCGTGATGCAGGGCGAGATCAAGCCGAAGGACAAGTTGCTGGTGATGTCGACCGGCCGTACCCACGAGGTCGATTCGGTCGGCGTGTTCACGCCCAAGCGCCTCGTCAAGGACGCCCTGCGCGCCGGCGAGGTCGGCTGGGTCACCGCGTCGATCAAGGACGTGCACGGCGCGCCGGTCGGCGATACCCTGACCTCGGCGCGCGAGCCGGCGCCGCACCCGCTGCCGGGCTTCCAGAAGATGCAGCCACGCGTGTTCGCAGGCCTGTTCCCGACTGCGGCCGACGACTATCCGGCGCTGCGCGAGGCTCTGGAGAAGCTCAAGCTCAACGACGCGGCGCTGAACTTCGAGCCGGAAACCTCCGAAGCGATGGGCTTCGGCTTCCGCTGCGGCTTCCTTGGCCTGCTGCACATGGAGATCATCCAGGAGCGGCTGGAACGCGAGTACGACCTCGACCTGATCACGACGGCCCCGACCGTCGTCTACGAGGTACTGCTGACCGACGGCAAGATCATGACGCTCGACAACCCGGCCAAGCTGCCGCCGGTACAGAACGTCGAGGAAGTCCGCGAGCCGATCATCGTCGCGAACATCCTCACGCCGCCGGACTACATCGGCAATGTGATCAAGCTGTGCGAGGAAAAGCGTGGCGTGCAGCGCTCGATCAACTACATGGCGAGCCAGGTGCAGATCAGTTATGAGCTGCCGCTGGCCGAAGTCGTGCTGGATTTCTTCGACAAGCTGAAGTCGGTGTCGCGCGGATACGCTTCGATGGACTACCACTTCGAGCGTTTCCAGGCCGGCCCGCTGGTGCGCGTCGACATCCTGATCAACGGCGATCGCGTCGATGCGCTGAGCCTGATCCTGCATCGTTCCAGCGCCGACCGTCGTGGTCGCGAACTGGTCGAGAAGATGAAGGAGCTGATCCCGCGCCAGCAGTTCGACGTGGCGATCCAGGCGGCGATCGGCGCGCAGATCATCGCTCGCTCCAGCGTCAAGGCCCTGCGCAAGAACGTGCTGGCCAAGTGCTACGGCGGCGACGTTTCGCGCAAGCGCAAACTTCTGGAAAAGCAGAAGGAAGGCAAGAAGCGCATGAAACAGGTCGGCAGCGTCGACATTCCGCAGGAAGCTTTCCTCGCGGTGCTGCAGATGGACAAGTAGCAGGGATGGAGAGTCGGGAATAGGGGATCGCGAGAGCAGGCTTCTACGAATCCGTATTCCTTGTTTTCGATTCCTTATTTTCCGAAGGAAAAAAAGATGGATTTCGATTTTGCATTGTTGCTGGTGGTGCTGACGGCGCTGTCCGGCGTGATCTGGTTGCTTGACCGGCTGCTGCTGTCGGGCGCGCGTGCGCGTCGTGCAGAGGCAGTCGAGGCGATGGCCGCGTTGTCGCCGGAAGAGCGCACCGCGCGGTCGCGCAATGCGCTGCAGGAGCCGGTCGCGGTCGAGTATGCGCGCTCGTTCTTCCCGGTGCTGCTGCTTATCCTGCTGTTCCGCTCGTTCATCGCCGAGCCGTTCAAGATTCCCTCCGGATCGATGATGCCGACCTTGTTGGTCGGCGATTTCATTCTCGTGAACAAGTTCGCGTACGGCTTGCGTCTGCCGGTGCTCAATACGAAGATCGTGTCCGTCGGCGAACCCAAGCGCGGCGACGTGTTCGTGTTCCGCTATCCGGAGAATCCGAAAGAGGACTACATCAAGCGCGTCATCGGCCTGCCGGGCGATGAGATCACCTATCGCAACAAGGTCTTGTTCGTGAACGGCAAGGAGGTTGCGGAGACTGACCTCGGCGCCTATACGGGCGCATCCGAACCCGGTCGCCGGATGGACGGGGCGCAGGTCAAGCAGGAGAACCTCGAGGGCATCGAGCATCGCATCCTCGAGATTCCGCAGGTGTGGGTCGGCCACGAGGGCACCTGGAAGGTGCCGCAAGGCCAGTATTTCGCGATGGGCGACAACCGCGACAACAGTCTGGACAGCCGTTTCTGGGGTTTCGTGCCGGAAGCGAACCTGGTCGGCCGGGCGTTCCTGATCTGGATGAACTTCGGGGATCTCAGCCGCATCGGCACGGTCATCAAGTAGCGCCTGCATCGCATTGCGGGCGAATCGGGGCAACGGGCGAGGGGAGAGCGCATGAACATGCATCGCAAGGTCAAGGGCATCACGCTGATCGGGTTCGTCATCGTGCTGTGCGTGCTGGGTTTCTTCGCCTATCTGGCGATGCGCCTGATCCCGATGTACGTGGAGTACTTCGGCGTGGTCAAGGCAATGGAGCAGGTGCGCAGCGAACCCGGATCGGGGCAGAAATCGCTGGATGAAATCCGCCGCGACCTCAGCCTCAAGTTCGATGCCCAGTACGTCGACGATGCCAGCGTGCCGCCTTCGGCGATCCAGCTCAAGCGCGAGGCGGGTGGGGCGACCTTGCGCATCGCCTACGAAAAGCGCGTCTCTTTCATGTACAACATCGATCTCGTCGGCAAGTTCGACAAGTCGATCAGCCTCAGCAGCGCTGGTGGCCAGTAGCTCCATCCTCGGCCATCGTTTCGACGATGCGGGCTTGCTGGAGCGGGCGCTCACGCATCGCAGCGCGAGCCACTCGAACAACGAGCGCCTCGAATTCCTCGGCGACGCGCTGCTCAACCTGTTCGTCGCCGAACTCATTTTCGAATTGCATCCGCGCGCCGACGAGGGCGAGATGACTCGCTTGCGTGCAGCGCTGGTCAATGGCGCCGCACTGGCCGAGATCGCACGCGCCGAGGAACTCGGCGATCGTCTGCACCTCGGTCCGGGCGAGCTCAAAAGTGGTGGCTTCCGGCGCGATTCGATCCTTGCCGACACGTTCGAGGCGCTGCTCGCGGCGGTCTATCTGGACGCCGGCTGGGCCACCTGCCGCGAACTCGTGCGCCGCTTCTTCAGCGAGCGTGTCGCCGCCGGCGCGCGTACGCCGAAGGATGCCAAGACGCGCCTGCAGGAATGGTTGCAGGGGCGCAATCTTTCATTGCCGCTTTACGAACTCGTCGCCTGCACCGGCGAGGAACATGCCCGCGTGTTCGAGGTCAGTTGCCGCGTCGAAAGCCTCGATTTGGCAGCGCATGGCAGCGCCTCCAGCCGACGCGCCGCCGAACAGATCGCCGCCGAGCGCGTGCTCGCGCAAGCCCAACCAGTGAAATCCGAATGAACACTGAAACACCCGCCGCGCACCGCTTCGGCCATGTCGCCCTGATCGGCCGTCCGAACGTGGGCAAGTCGACCCTGCTCAATGCCTTGCTTGGCACCAAGCTAAGCATCGTCACGCCGAAACCGCAGACGACGCGCCATCGCATCCTCGGCATCGTCACGCGGCCGGACGCGCAGGTCGCGTTCATCGACACACCGGGCCTGCATCAGGGGGGCAAGCGCGCATTGAACCGGCAGTTGAACCGCGTCGCGCGGCAAGTGCCCGACGAGGCCGATGTGCTCGTTCATGTGATCGACGGAACCCGCTGGCAAGACGAGGACGAGGAAGTGTGGAAACTGGTCGCGGCGCAGTCCGCGCCGTGCGTGCTTGTCGTCAACAAGGTCGACAAGCTTGCCGACAAGAGCGTGCTGCTGCCGTTCGCGGCAGAGGTCACGCGCGAGCATCCGTATGCCTCGGTGCATTTCCTCGCAGCGCGCCGCGGCAACGGCGTGCCGGGCTTGCTCGACGAGATCGCCGCCCTGTTGCCCGAGGCCTCTGCCGCCTATGCCGGGGACGAATTCACCGACCGCAGCGAACGCTTCCTCGTTGCCGAACTTGTGCGCGAACAATTGATGCTGCAGCTCGGCGACGAACTGCCGTATTCGACCGCCGTCGAAATCGAACGCTTCGAAGACGAGCCGGCCATCACCCGCATCGGCGCCGTGATCTGGGTCGAGCGTGATGGCCAGAAGGGCATCGTCATCGGCGCCGGCGGCGGCCAGCTCAAGAAGATCGGCAGCGCCGCGCGCCGCGCGATGGAGCAGGTGCTCGACCGCAAGGTGTTTCTGGAGCTGTGGGTGCGCGTGCGCGAATCCTGGAGCGACGACGCGGCCGCGCTGAAGCAGTTCGGCTATTCGGAATAGAGAAGCCGCGATTCGGGATCCGGGAGAGATTGCCCATTCCAGTCGACCGGACAATCCCCGTTCGCGTGCTGCGTGCGTTTTCGATGCCGAACCTCCAGTCCCGAATCCCGACTTTCGATGCGCATCGACCAGCAGCCCGCCTTCATCCTGCACGCGCGACCGTATCGCGAAACCTCGTTGTTGCTCGAGGCATTTACGCGCGACCACGGTCGTGTCGGCCTGGTCGCCCGCGGCGTGCGACGCGAGCGCAGCCGTCTGCCGCGCGGCGTGTTGCAGCCACTGCAGCCGTTGATGCTCGACTGGATCGCGCGCGGCGAACTCGGCACCCTGACCGGCGCAGAGGCCGCCAGTACGCCGTTTGCGCTTGGCGGCGACGTGCTGCTCGCGGCGATCTATGTCAACGAACTCGTGTTGCGCCTGAGCGAACGCAATGACGCGCATCCGTCCGCATTCGCAGCCTATGCGCAATGCCTGGCGCGGCTGGCGGAAGGCGAGAACCTCGCCTGGACCTTGCGTCGTTTCGAGCGCACCTTGCTGGCCGACATCGGTTACGCGCTCGCGTTGACGCAGACCGCGCACGGCGATGCAGTCGAAGCCGATGTCGACTACGCCTACGACCCCGATTCCGGCGCGGTCGAAGGTAGTGGACCTTCGTCATGGCCGCGTGTCAGCGGCGCCGCGTTGCTGGCGCTGGACGCAGACGAATTGCCGAGCGCGGATCAGCTCGTGCAACTGCGGCGCATCGTGCGCGCGGTCGTGCGCCATCTCGTCGGCGGAGAGCTGAAGACATGGGCGTTGGCCCCACGGCCCGCGCGCACGGCAGAGTGATCGTCAGGCAGTCAGGCGCGCGCGCGTTCGTGCGCAGACCGCCAGGAACGCGTCGACCGCCGCCTGCGGCCACGGCGGTGACGCCAAGGCTGCGCGCAATTCGTTCGCCGCACGCACGATCGCCGGCGCGCCGCAGAAGCCGGCCGAGGCATCGAGGCGATGCAGACGTTCGCGGACTGCGTCGGGCTGTCTCTGGAGCGCTGCAAGTTCGGCCGGCAATGCATCGAGTTCGGCTGCGAAAAGTCCGCGCAGTGCGTTGACAATGACCGCATCGCCGCCGGCCGCGGCGAGTGCCTGACGGTCGTCCAGATCGTCCGTGGCTTCGGTGGTGCCGGTCGATGCCGCATTCGGCAGATGACGTGCGAGTGCATCGCGCAAGTCCGCGATGGCGATCGGTTTGACCAGGACTTCGACGAATCCGGCCCGCAGCAGCTGGGCATGTACCGCGGTGTCATTGTCCGCGGTCGTCGCCAACGCAATCGCCCGTTGCGACGGACCTGCCTGCATGCGAATCCGCGCGAGCACGTCGGTGCCATCCAGTTCCGGCATGCGTGCATCGAGCAGCAACAGGTCGAATGCGTTTGCGCGAGACAGTTCCAGCGCAATCGCGCCATTGGCGGCTTCCGCGCAGTCCTGGCCGAGCGCAATGAGCGCATCGGCGAAGAAGTGCAAGCTCAGCGGATTGTCGTCGGCAACCAGGATGCGCGGCATGGCCAAAGCGAACAGCAGGCGGCGATGACTGGCAGAATGGTCGGCAATGCGCATCCCGTCAACACCGGCCTTGTTGATGTCCTTCGCCGCGACCGCATTCGCGCCGGACGCGCTGGCGCGCACGCTGGCCGTGGATGTCGCGCGCCTGGAATCGCCACAGGCAAGCGCGCAGGCGCTGCGCATCGTCGTCATCGAGCAGGCAGATGGCGCCAGCCTGCGACTGGAAGCGGCGCGCCTGTCGGTGTCGATGCTCGCGCTGGACGGACGCCTCGCCTGGGATTGCAAATTGCAACGGGACGACGATGGTTCGCGAAGCTGTGCCGGCACGGTGCACCTGCAATCCGAAGGCGGCGTTGAGCAGAGCGCCGAGCTTGCCGCACGCGTCTCGGGCGAAAGCCTCGGTCTTCGACTCGGCCATGTCGGCAGCCGTGTCTCGCTGACTTTGCCATTCGCGGCCGCCGCGCCGATCGTGCTTGACGCCCATCGCGTGCCAGCGGATTGGATCAAGGCGCCGCTCGCGCAAGCATGGCCGGGCGGCGAATTGCGCAACGGCACGTTCGATGCGCAAGGTACGCTGGCAGCGGATGGCCGCGTCGACGCCACCTGGCGCGCCGACGGGCTCGGCGTGAACACGCGCGATGGCAGCGTCGCCGGCGAGCAGCTGAATGTGAGCGGGAAGGTCGACTGGATCCCGGCTCCGCAGGCACATGTGATCGTTGACGCAAGCTTTGCCGGCGGCATCGTGCAGGCCGGTACGTTGCGCGTGCGTCTGCCGGATACGCAGGTCGAGGCCAATCTCGACGCCCGCGCTGGTCCAGGCGGACGCTGGGACGTCGCACGTTTCGCCTGGCGCGACGGCGACGCGCTCGCGTTCGAGGCCGATGGCCAGCTTGAACCGTCGGCGCTGGCGCCGCTGCGCCGCCTGCACCTGCGCATCGACCACGCGCAGTTCCCGCAGGCCGCGCAACGCTACGCGAAGGAACTGCTTGTGGCCCAGGGACTCGGCGCGCTGTCGATCAAGGGCGATCTCGCCGGAGAGATCGACATCGACGACAACGGTCCGCAACGCATCGCACTGCAGACGAAGCGGCTCGATCTCGATGATGGCGCCGGCAATTCCGCGCGCGGCCTTTCCGGCGGCATCGACTGGGCCGCGCACGGTGTCCAACCGCCGCAGGCGCTCGCATGGAAGAGTGCGCGTATCGACGAGCTGTCGCTGCCGGCGGTTTCCTCGCGCTGGCAATCGCGCGATGGCGCGCTGCATCTGCTCGGCAGCGTGCGCGCCAAGATGTTCGGCGGCGACATCGTGCTCGAACGCAGTGTCGTCCGGCCGCAGGCGACGCAGGGCGAGCGGCTCGACACCGCGTTCTCGATCAAGGGCGTCGGCTATGACAGCGCGGACGGCACGCTCGCTGCCGCGCAGCTGCACGCGGACGGACGTCTGCGCGTTTCCGGCGCGGCGGGTGCGTTGCGCGCGCAGATCGAAGCGCGTTTTCGCGGCGGCGAGGCTTTGGCCGGGCCAGTCTACGTGAAGCTGCCGGCAACGCCGATCGAAGCGAAGCTGGATCTGCGCCGGGCGGGAACATCCTGGCATGTCGATGCGTTCGATTGGTGCGATCCCGGCACGCTCGACTTGCATGCGCGCGGCGAGTTCGCTCCAGCCAATGCGCAACCGTTGAAGACGCTGGAAATCGAGGTGCGCGAAGCGCAGCTTGCTGCCGCGCTGGAACGCTACGGGCAAAGCTGGCTCGCATCGAAGGGCTATCCGAAACTGGAAGCCAGCGGACTGGTTTCCGGCGCGTTGCAATTCGACGCCGCAGGCATGCAGCGGTTCCGCTTGACCGCGCGCGATGCCAGCTTGCGCGACGGCGGCGGTCGCTTCGCGCTGGCCGGCCTCGAAGGCGGTGTCGATTGGGATTTCAACAAAGAACGCCCGGCAACGACACTCGGCTGGCGCTCACTCGAATGGTTCCGCATTCCGCTTGGTGCGACGAGCGCGAAACTCGAATCGCGCCAGCACGCTATCGTGCTTGCCGAGCCGCTTTCGGTCGATGTGCTCGGCGGTCAGTTGCGTCTCGAAAAGCTCAGCCTGCTGCCGCGTTCGCCACGCGGCGAACGTTACACCGGCTCGTTCGCAATCGTCGGCATCCAGATGGCGCAATTGTCCGCCGCGCTGGGCTGGCCCCATTTCGGCGGCAACCTCTCCGGAGGCATTCCGGAAATCGAACTCAGTGGCGACACGATCGAACTGCGCGGCGGCCTCGACCTGTACGTGTTCGACGGCCACGTCGGCGTCAGCGGCGTGACGCTCGAACGGCCTTTCGGCGTCGCGCCCTCGCTCGGTGCAGACATTCATTTCGAGAATCTCGACCTCGACCAGGTCACCAGTGCGTTCTCGTTCGGCGGCATGAGCGGCCGCCTGATGGGCACGATCGCCGGCCTGCGGTTGGTCGATTGGAGTCCGGTCGCGTTCGATGCATGGCTGCGCACGAGCGGCGGCGGGCGCATGAGCTACAAGGCGGTCGACGACATCACGGCAATCGGCGGCGGTGGCGGTTTGTCCGCGAACCTGCAGACGATGGCGCTGAAGATCTTCGACACGTTCGGCTACCGCCGTCTCGGCCTGCGCTGCCGCCTGCGCGACGAGGTCTGCCTGATGGGCGGCGTCGATCCGCTGCCGACCACTGCCGCGGTGGGCGATGGCGACGGCTACACTATCGTCGAAGGCTCAAGTCTGCCGCGCATCATGATCGTCGGCCATCGCCGTCGCGTCGACTGGCCGACGTTGGTGCGTCGTCTGCAGGAAGCGACGCAAGGGCAGGGGCCAGTGATCGAGTGAAGCATCCATCCACCAAGGGACAACTCCGCATGCGCAAATTCCTCGTCTGGGCCGCATTCGCCAGCGCCTTCGCGCTGCCGGCCGCCTGCGTCACGATCAACGTGTATTTCCCCGAGGCCGCCGCCGAGAAGGCCGCCGAACAGTTCGTCGACAAGGTCATCGGCGGGCAGGCGAAGGACGCGCCGCCGCCGGAACCTGCGCCGGGCCATTCGCCGGGCGCGATGCTGCTCGATTTCCTGATCCCGAGTGCCCATGCGCAGCAGGCGAACATCAACATCCAGACGCCGCAGATCCAGGCGATCCAGGTGCGCATGCAGCAGCGCTTCTCGTCGACCCTGGCGATGTACTGCGCCAGCGGCGCGATCGGTTTCACCAAGGACGGCCTGGTCGCCGTGCGTGACGCCGCCAGTGTGCCGCTGCCCGAGCGCGCGACCGTGAACGCGGCCGTCGCCGACGAGAACCGCGACCGCCAGGCGGTCTATCGCGAGATCGCGCTCGCCAACGGCCATGCCGAGTGGGAAGCGCAGATCCGTGCCGCTTTCGCCAAGCAATGGATCCAGCAGGCACGGCCGGGCTGGTATTATCAGGATGCGGGTGGCGCTTGGCAGAAGAAGTAGGCAGGGCGCCGTCGTACCGGGTATCGGGACGTGACCTCCGCAGAACGTCTTCGGCACTGCGAACACCAGGACAATCCGACTCCATCGCGCCCACCTGCCCGGTGGGCGCGTCATTTTTGAATCCATGCAAACCTTCGAAGTCGACATCACCGATCTCACCCACGATGGCCGCGGCGTCGCCCGTATCGACGGCAAGACCGTCTTCGTTTCCGGCGCGCTGCCGGGCGAGCACGCACGCATCCAGTTGACCAAACGCAGCCGTCATTTCGACGAGGCGAAGATCGACGAACTGATCACGCGCTCGCCCGACCGCATCGAACCGCGCTGCGTGCATTTCGGCACCTGCAGCGGCTGCAGCCTGCAGCACCTGCCGCCGGCGGCGCAGATCGCCGCGAAGCAACGCGTACTCGCCGAGAATTTCGAACGCATCGGCAAGGTCGAGCCGCAACGCTGGCTCGATCCGCTGACCGACGAACCGTGGGGCTATCGTCGCAAGGGCCGCTTGTCGGTCAAATGGGTCGCGAAGAAGGACAAGGTGCTGGTCGGTTTCCGCGAGGAGAATCCGCGCTTCGTCGCAGACCTTTCGATCTGCCACACCTTGTTGCCCGCGGTCGGCGAACGCATCGCCGCGCTTGGTGAACTGGTCGGTTCGCTCGAAGCGAAAGCCTCGATCGCGCAGATCGAAATCGCTGCCGGCGACGACACTGTCGCGCTGACGTTCCGCAACCTGCAGCCGTTGTCGGAGTCCGATCGCGCGGCGCTGACCGCATTCGGCCAGGCGCACGCGCTAGCGGTCCTGCTGCAGCCGGGCGGTCCGGACAGCGTGACGCCGCTGTGGCCGGACGAGGTGCCGCTGTCGTTCCGCATTCCGGACTACGACATCGACATCGCGTTCCGCCCACTCGACTTCATCCAGGTCAACGCCGGCATTAACCAGCGCATGATTGCGCGTGCGCTGGAACTGCTCGATCCGCAACCGACCGACAACGTGCTCGACCTGTTTTGCGGGCTCGGCAACTTCACCTTGCCGATTGCACGCAAGGTCGGTCACGTCGTCGGTGTCGAAGGCGAGGCCGCGCTGGTCGCCCGCTCGCGCGAGAACGCCATGCGCAATGGCATCGCGAACAGCGAATTCGTCGCCGCTGACCTTTTCGCGGATCATCGAGCGGCATCGTGGGCGACGCGACCCTACGACAAGCTGTTGCTTGATCCACCGCGTTCCGGCGCCGCTGCCGTGTTGGAGTACTTGCCGCGCAAAGGCACCGACCGCATCGTCTACGTCTCCTGCCATCCGGGTTCACTCGCGCGCGATGCCGGCACGCTGGTGGAGCAGCACGGTTTCACGCTTGTCGCGGCCGGCGTGATGGACATGTTTCCGCACACCGCGCACGTCGAGTCGATCGGCTTGTTCGAGCGCTAGTCGAAGGAACAGGCCGCCATGCCGGTCGAAATTGAACGCAAATTCCTTGTCGTTGGTGACACCTGGCGTGCACAGGCCTCGCGCAGCGAGACGATGCGCCAAGGCTATCTCGCCGGCCCGCCGGCTGCGCGCTGTTCGGTGCGCGTCCGCGTCAGCGGCGAGGACGCATTCCTCAACATCAAATCGGCCACGGCCGGCATCGTGCGCGACGAGTACGAGTACGCGATTCCCGCCGACGATGCGCAGCGCATGCTGGCCACGCTCGCGGGCAACCTGGTCGGCAAGCGCCGCCATCACGTCGAGATCGAAGGCCATCTGTTCGAGGTCGACGAGTTCGACGGCGACAATGCTGGACTCGTCGTTGCCGAGATCGAACTGGATGCCGCCGATGCACCGTTCCCGCGGCCGGAATGGCTCGGTGCGGAAGTCAGCCACCTCGCGCGCTACTACAATCTGAACCTCGCCATGCATCCGTACGCGCACTGGAGCGCTGCCGAGCGCGACGCGCACGACGCCCATCGATAAGACGACGACATGCTGATCATTGGACTCCCCGGGAAAACCCTCACCGACGCGGACCGTGCGCGCCTCGCCGCGCCGCAGGTCAGCGGCGTGATCCTGTTCACGCGCAATTTCGAGAGCCGCGACCAGGTGACTACGCTGATCGACGACATCCGCAACGAGCGACCCGATCCGTTCCTGCTCTGCGTGGACCAGGAAGGCGGCCCGGTGCAGCGCTTCCGCGAAGGCTTCACGCGGCTGCCGGCGCTGGCACGCCTCGGCGAACTGTACGAACGCGATCCCCGCGCCGCGATCGCGCGTACCGAAGAACACGCCTGGGTCATGGCGAGCGAAATGCGCGCGATCGGCATCGACCTCAGCTTCGCGCCGGTGGTCGATCTCGCTCGCGGCAACCGCGCGGTCGGTGAACGCGCGTTCCATGCGGACCCGCAGATCGCTTCCGAACTCGTGCAGGCCTACCTGCGCGGCATGCGCCTTGCCGGCATGGCCGCGACGATCAAGCATTTCCCGGGACATGGCTCGGTTGCCGAGGACACCCATTTCGATGTCGCCAACGATCCACGCTCGCTCGACGAATTGCGCGCGAACGACCTTGTGCCATTCGCCGACGCGATCGCGTCCGGTGCGGAAGCAGTCATGATGGCGCACGTCACGTATCCGGCGATCGACTCAAGTGCGGCAGGCTATTCGCGCTTCTGGATCGACGACATCCTGCGCGGCGAGCTTGGTTTTCGTGGCGCCGTGATCGGCGATGACATCGGCATGGCCGCGGCGGAAACGGTCGGTGGCATCGCCGCGCGCATCGAAGCGCATCTGCTTGCCGGCTGCGATCTGCTGCTCGCCTGCAGCGCGACGATCGCCGACGAGTCGATCGTCGCCAGTGCCCATGCGACGCCTTGCGATCCGCAATTGCTCGCGCGCCTGCAAGGAGAAGTAGCGCAGACCTGGGATGCGCTGATCAGCAACCCGCAGCGCGATGCATTCATCGCGCGGCTGACCGAACTCGATGCCGCGCATGCCGCTGCGGCCGCCACGACTTCAGGATGACAATGACGACACCGAATCTTTCCGAAGCGCTCGCGCGCGCCGACCTCGTCCACGACCACGCCGCGTTGAGCGCAGCAATCGCGCGCATCGGTAGCGAGATCGACCGCGAACTTGCCGGCCAGCCCGCCGTATTCGTCACGGTCATGCAGGGCGCATTGATTTTCGCGGGCCAACTGGCGACCGCGATCACGGCGCCGCTGACCTTCGACTACGTGCATGCGACGCGCTATCGCGGCGCCACCAGGGGCGGCGAACTGCATTGGATCAAGCGGCCGGGCACTTCGCTCGCTGGCGCCACCGTGCTGCTCGTCGACGACATCCTCGACGAAGGCCACACGCTCAAGGCGATCGGCGAGTTCTGCCGCGAGCAAGGCGCGGCGCGCGTGCTGCTCGCCGTGCTCTGCGAAAAGCGTCATGATCGCTGTGTGCCGGGGCTGAAGGCGGATTTCGTCGGCGTCGAAGTGCCGGACCGCTACGTGTTCGGCTACGGCATGGATTTCCACGAACAGGCGCGCAACCTGCCTGCGATTTACGCATTGGACGCATGACGATGCATATCGACCTTGCACTGATTGGTGGCACCGGCCTGTACAGGTTCCCGGGACTGGAGGAGGTCGAACGCCACGCGGTCGACACGCCGTACGGTCATCCGTCCGATGCAGTCGTGCTCGGCAAGGTCGGCCCGCACCGCATCGCGTTCCTCGCGCGCCACGGCGAGTCGCACACGATCCCGCCGCACCGTGTGAATTACCGCGCAAACCTGTGGGCGCTGCATCATCTCGGTGCGCGCCGCATGCTCGGCGTCAACGCAGTCGGCGGCGTCCGTTCTGACATGGCGCCGCGCGTGCTGGCCGTGCCGGACCAGGTCATCGACTACACCAGCGATCGCCTGACCAGCTATTGCGATGTCGCCGGTGCCGAGGTCAAGCACATCGATTTCAGCGATCCGTATTCACCGGCGCTGCGGGCGGACCTGCTCGCGTCCGCTCGGCGTGTCGGTATCACCATCGTCGACGGCGGCTGTTACGGTGCCACGCAGGGCCCGCGTCTGGAAACCCGCGCCGAGATCGCGCGCCTGCGGCGCGACGGCTGCGACCTCGTCGGCATGACCGGCATGCCGGAAGCCGCGCTCGCGCGCGAGCTGGACGTCGAATACGCCTGTCTCGCGTTGGTCGCGAACTGGGCCGCCGGCTGCGGCGATGAGGCCGAAATCAGCCTGCCGGAGATCTTCGCCAACCTCGCCGCTGCTACCGCCGAAGTGCCGCGTATCGTCACGGCATTGCTGGAAACCTGAATCGCTCCCACATACGCTGGAGTACGCATGACTTTTCGGAGTTGCGCATTGCAGCTTGATTTGCATCGTTAAGCGATTGTTATACTCGAAGCGCGTGGTGCAGCAGCCGTTCGCGGGTTTCGAGATACTCCCGGCGAACCCGCACTGCGCATATCCATCCAGTGAGGGGCTTCATCGATGCTTACCGGTACAGTGAAGTGGTTCAACGATGCCAAGGGGTTTGGCTTCATCGCGCCAGAGGAAGGTGGTGACGATGTGTTTGTGCACTATTCGGCGATCAATTCGCAGGGATTCCGCACGTTGCAGCAGGGACAGCGCGTCAATTTCGAGATCGTCCAGGGCCCGAAAGGCTCACAGGCGTCGGGCGTGCAACCGGTCCAGTAAGACCCTGCAGCATGTCAACAGAACCCCGCGTTCTCGCGGGGTTTTTTTCAGGCTTGTGCGCAGCGCTCGCGCCACAGCTTGCGAAGATGAGCGGCGAAGTCTGTGGCGTGGCGCTGCGCATCACACAGCGTGCGCAGCGTTTGCGTGCGCAGATCGGAACGCGCGGCGCGCAGGGCCTTGATGTTTCGTGCGGCATCGAGCGTTCGTTCGACATAGTCGGCGCGGTCGCGTGCGACCCATTCGTCACGACCCAACCGCCACAGCAAGCTCGCACTCTGGCGGCTTACGAAGGTATCGCCGGGCAAGGTGATCGTCGGGCAGCCCATCCATAGCGCATCGCAGGTGGTCGTGCAGCCGGAGAACGGAAACGGATCGAGCGCGATGTCGACGTGGCGGTAGGCTTCCAGCAATTCCGCATACGGTGCATGGCCGTGGATGCGCAGGCGTGAGGCCTGGATGCCGCGTGCGCCGAAGCGCGCGGCGAGGTGGTCGCGCGTCGCCGCCTCGCCGAGGTGATGCGCGCGCAGTTCGAGTCGTGCAGTGGGCAGGCGATGCAGGATCTCCGACCAGGTATCGAGTACGCCATCGTTGAGTTTGGCCAGGCGATTGAACGAACCGAACACGACCTCGCCGTCGTCGTAGTGTTCCACCGACGGTGAATGGCGCGGCGGCGTGTAGCAGAAGCGCCCCGCGTCGAGCCGCACGAGACGTTCGGAAAAACGCTGGCCGGAATCCGGCGGCGTCAGCCATGGGTCGCTGAACCATGCGTCCATGGCCGGGACCGCGGTGGTGTCGAACCAGTCGAGCCAGCACACCTGCAACGGCGCGACACGCTGCGCGAGGACGCCGATGCGGTTCGCGGTGGCGTGGCCGGCGAGGTCGACCAGTACGTCGAGGTCGAGCGCACGAAGGTGTTGCAGCAGCCGCGCATCATCGAGTCCGCTGGCATCAATCGCCTCGTCGGCAAGCGCCTGCAATTCGCGTGCGCCGGAGCCGCGTGCGGGCTGCAGCGAGATCAGCAGATGGCGATGACAGCTGCGGTCGAATCGTGCCAGCAGGCCGCCGAGGAAACTGGCGACCGGGCCACCGTCGAGGCGCGGCGTCAGCCAGCCGACGCGCAGGCTCTTGTCGGGGTCGCATGCCTTTGTCGCGTGCAACGGATCAACCGAAGGCAAGTGGCGCCGTGCGAAATCGCGATGCGCCTGGAACAGCGTGTCATTGCGCTGCGCTGGGTCGTAGTGCATCAGCACGAGATGGCGTGCCTGCGTTTCGGCATTGCCATCGTGCAGCAATCCGGAGTACGCCGCGAGCCCGGCTTCGACTTCGCCGCGGTCGACCAGCGCTGTAGCGCGGATCTCGCGCGGTACGCGCCCGCCTGGACGCAATGCGAGCGCGCGTTCGGTCCACTGCAAAGCCTCGCTCGGGCAGCAGCGCAGATGCAGGTCGGATGCGAGCGCGACGATGCAGGCGTAGTCGTCGGGGTGGCGCACGAGTGCAGCGCGCAGCAATTCGATGCGCCGACCCGTCGCGCCGGCCGCTGCGAAATCGGCGAGTACGGCCTGAAGCACGGCGCGATTGTCGATCACGGCGGCGTGGTTTGCGGTGGCGAGTGCATCGGCGCGGTCGCCGCAAAGCAATTGCGCGCGGATGCAGGCATGGCGCGCGGCTGGCCAGTCAGGCGTGGACTTGATCAACGCGGCGAGCGTTGCGGCGGCCTCGTCGTGGCGCGCGCAGCCGAGCAGGGCGAGGCCGAGATGGAAGCGCGCTCCGGCATGATCCGCATCGGCAGCCAAGGCTGCGTTCGCGGCTTCGATCGCCAGCGCTGGCTGGCCGAGTGCGAGCAGGACTTCGGCGCGCAGGTTGGCGAGGTTCGCATGATCCGGCAGCAGCACAGTCGCGGCATCGAGTTCGGTCAGCGCCGCGGCCGGTTGGCCGAATCGATGCAGCAACGCGCCGAGCAGATGACGGGCCTGCGCATGCTGCGGCGCTTCGCGGACGAGCGCCGTGGCGCAGGCCACTGCCTCGGCGAGGCGGCCTTGATCGGCGAGCGTCAAGGCCTGTGCGAAGCGCGCATCGTCGCCGGCATTCATCGCGGACATGCGCGATTCGTCACGCCGCGAATTGCAGGCGCGCCAGTTCGGCGTATAGACCGTCCTCGCGCACGAGTTCGGCGTGCGTACCCTGCGCGATGATGCGGCCGGCGTCCATCACGACGATGCGGTCGGCGCGTTGCACAGTGGCGAGCCGGTGCGCGATGACGAGCGTGGTGCGACCGTGTTCGAGCCGCTCCAGCGCTTGCTGGATCAGGTGTTCGGATTGCGCATCGAGGCTCGACGTCGCCTCGTCGAGCAGCAGCACCGGTGCATCGCGCAGCAATGCGCGCGCGATCGCGACACGTTGCTGCTGGCCGCCGGAGAGACGCACGCCGCGTTCGCCCAGATAGGTGTCGTAACGTTCCGGCAGCGCGGCGAGGAAATCGTCCGCCTCGGCGCTGCGCGCGGCGTCGGCGATCTGGTCGAGGTTCGCGCCGCTGCGGCCGAAGCCGATGTTGTCGGCCGCGCTGGCGCCGAACAGCACCGGATCCTGAGGCACCAGCGCGTAGCTGCCGCGCAGATCGGGCAGCGCGAGTGCGCGCAGGTCGACGCCATCGAGTGTGATGCGGCCTCGCTGCGGATCATGGAAGCGCAGCAGCAACTGGAACACGGTCGTCTTGCCGGCGCCGGACGGACCGACCAGCGCTATCGTCTGGCCGGGCTCGACGTCGAGCGTGAAGTCGTGCAGCGCGGCGCGGTCCGGCCGCGACGGATAGCGGAATTCGACCTGCTCGAAGCGGATCGCGCCGCGCACCGGCTTGGGCAGGATTTGCGCAGGTTCGGGCGAACGGATGTCGGCCTGCGTGTCGAGCAGATCGCCGATGCGACCGAGCGCACCGCTGGCACGCAGGATCTGACCCCAGACTTCGCTCAGTGCGCCGACCGAGCCGGCTGCGAGTACTGCGTAGATCACGAACTGGCTGAGCACGCCTGGTGCCATCGTGCCGGCGATGACCGCCTTCGCGCCCATCCACAACACCAGGGTGATCGCACCGAAAGTCAGCAGGATAACCATCGCGGTGAGGCTGCCGGTCATCGCAATGCGACGGCGTGCGGTCGCCAGCGCGCGCAGCACGGCATCCCTGTAGCGCACCGATTCCTGCGGCTCGCGCGTGTAGGCCTGCACGGTATGCACCGCGTTCAGCACTTCCGCCGCGGTCGCCGAGGCGTCGGCGATGCGATCCTGGCTCTCGCGCGAGAGGCGCGAGACGCGTCGGCCAAACACCACGATCGGCAATACCACCGCCGGGATCACCAGCACGGTGAAGCCGGCGAGGCGCGGGCTGGTCGCGATCATCAGCGCAGCGCCACCAATCAGCGTGACGACGCTACGCAATGCGACCGACAGCGTCGAGCCGACGACGGTCTGCACCAGCTCCGTGTCGGCGGCGAGGCGCGACACCAGTTCGCCGGTACGCGTGCGCTCGAAGAACGCTTGGTCGAGCGTGAGCAGATGGTCGTAAAGTTTCCTGCGCAGGTCCGCGGCGACGCGTTCTCCGAGCAGGCTGACGAAGAAGAAACGCGCGGCCGTCGCGACCGCAAGCAGCGCCGCAACCGCGAACAGGCCGAGGAAGGTCGCGTTGATTGCTGCCGCGTTCGCCTGCGTGAAGCCGTGGTCGATCATTACGCGCACGGCTTGCGGCAGGGTCAGCGTCGCCGCCGACGACAACGCGAGGAACCCGAGCCAGCCGGCGATCAGTCCGCGATACGGTGCGAGATAGGGCAGCAGCCGGCCGAGCGAACGGAGCTTGCGCGGTGGATCGGCGGGCGAGTCGGTCATCGGCACGGGGCTCTCGGGCGGAGTTGTCGAGGTGCGGGCAAACGGTAAGCGTTCAAGCCGAAGCTGTCACCGAGCCGCGCCCGCGCGTCAGGTCGCGCACCAATGTCTCCAGTTCGGCGGTGCGCTGCGTCGGCAGATCGATGTCGAGCTCGGTGCCGTCGAGCGTGGCAGTCTCCGCATGGCGCACGGCGTCGAGGTCACGCAGGCGTGCATGCAGGGCGGCAGCTGCAGCATAGTCGCAGCGCACGCGCAGGCGCACGCGCTCGACCAGCTCGCGTTTCGCCGCCACGCGCAGGCATTCCGCCGCGCAGCCGCCGTAGGCGCGCACGAGACCGCCAACGCCGAGCTTGATGCCGCCGAACCAGCGCGTCACGACGACGGCAACGCGATCCAGCCCCTGTCCTTCGATCGCTGCGAGAATCGGTCTGCCCGCGCTGCCGCCGGGTTCGCCATCGTCGTTGAAACGATAATTAGCTCCGATGCGATATGCCCAGCAGTTGTGCGTGGCATCGGTCGTGGATACCTGCGCGATGTATGCGAGCGCTGCGTTGGTGTCGTCGACCGGTGCGGCGAGGGCGAGGAAGCGGCTCTTCCTGATTTCCTGCTGAAGCCGTACTGGCTCCTGCAGTGTGAAAGCCGCGCTCACTGCGACAAGGCCTCGAGTTCGGCCGAGAGTTGCCAGTCCGGATGCGCGCGGCGGAACAGGCGCAGGCTTTCAATCGCCTGCTGGCGACGGCCTTGATGCAGCAGTTGCTGGATGTGCGCGAGCCAGTCCTGCGGCGCGAGCTGCATGTCGCGGCGCAGTTCAGCCGAGGTCGACGGCGCCGGTGGCACCGCCGAACGCGCGCGCGGTGCGGAGGCGCGATCCGACGTGTCGGTTTCATGCGTCTTGCTTTCGAGCGTTTCCGGCGGTGCCGTTGCCGCGGCATTGGCAGGAGGGGGCGTTTGCGCTTCAGTCTCGGCCCCGAACGGCGCCGGTGCGGGCACAGGTGGCGGCGTGACAACCGGTGTCCGGGCCTTCTCGACAGCAGGTGCGATCGAGCGTGGCTTCGGTGCAGCAGTGGTGCGCTGCGGAGTCGGCTTCACCGCGGGCGGTTGCGGTTCCGGCGCTGCAGCGGGTTCGGCGGCCCGTGGCGAGATGATTTGCGGATACGCGTCCGCGGTGCGCTCGTGCCGGCGCTGCGCAGGTTCACTGATCGGTTGCACCGGGATCACCTGCGGCACGTTGCGCGCCGATTGCTGCTGCAGCACTTCCTGCCCGATCTGCCAGGCAATGCCGGCCGCCAGCACGACGCCGGCGGCCGAACCGAAGCCGACCAGCCAGCGATGCCGGCGCGGCGTCCTCCCGCGCACCGCGCGCGCAGCCTGGCCGAGCACATTGCGATCGAGCCGGCGCGACGGCTCGACGCGCGGCAGGCGCCGGTACAGTGAGCCGAGCTCGCCGCTGCCTTCGCCGAGCAGGCGATCGAGATCATGTTCCGGCTCGCGCGGCAGATTCACTTGGCGAACCTCGCGCGGATGCGCGCCAATGCATAACGCAGGCGCGACTTCACGGTTTCGCGGCCGGCGCCGGTGATCTCGCCGATCTCATCGAGTCCGAGGCCGCTTTCGATGCGCAGCAGGAACGCGACGCGCTGCTCTTCCGGCAGATCCTCCAGCGCGAGCTGCAGGCGCCGGCGCTGTTCGAATTCGCTGAGCACGCGCTCGGGTTGTTCGGATTCGGGTGCGTCGAGGTTGCGTATCACCGCATCGGTCTCGTCGGCGGAGGCTTGCGGGCGTTGGCGGCGGAAGCGGTCGATGACTAGGTTGTGCGCGATCTGCAGCAGCCAGGTCGTGAACTTCGCGTCGGGGCGATAGCGCTCGCGCGCTCCGATCAGCCGGCTCCAGGTTTCCTGGAACAGCTCGTCGGCATCGGCACGATGGCGCAGGCTGCGCATCAGGAAGCGATACAGCATGCCGCGATGGCGCCGATAGAGCATCTCGAAGGCGAGCATGTCGCCTTCGGCGTAAGCGAGCATCAATGCCTCGTCGGTCTTTTCGTCCCCCATGCGCTCAGGTTAAGGCAAACGGATGGCTGGCGTCACGGGTGCTGGTGTCATGGCTATGGAGCGGTCCTGCATGTAACGCAGCAGGCATGTCTGCGGGGTTTTCGGATCGCCTGCGTCATGTCGCGAAGGGACGGTCATCTGCCATGATGTACCGAAGCTTGGAACTCCTCGTGAACGATTCCGCGCACACGCTTTCGCATGACGATGCGGTCGAACGCCTCCTTGCGCTCGGCGAAGGCCATCTTGCCATCGCGGCGCCGCTTGGCCTCGGCAAGCCGAACCGGCTGATAAACGCGCTGTACCGGCGCATCAAGGCCGATCCGTCGCGCCGGTTGACGCTCTACACCGCGCTCTCGCTCGATCCGCCGACGGCGGGCAGCGACCTCGAACATCGCTTCCTCGAACCGTTTCTCGCGCGCCAGTTCGGCGCGGACTATCCTCGGCTCGACTACGTTGCCGATCTGAAGGCGAATCGCCTGCCGCCGAACATCCGCATCGAGGAGTTCTATTTCCAGTCGGGCGCGATGCTGCATTCCGCGCGTGCGCAGCGCGACTACGCGAGCATGAACTACACGCAGGTCGCGCGCGATCTCGCCGATGGCCGTCCGCTGCACGCGATCGTGCAACTCGTCGCGCGTCGCGGCGATCGATGCAGTCTGTCCTGCAATCCCGACGTCACGCTCGATGTGCTCGATGCGCTGGCCGCTCGAGGCCGGCCACGACCGGTCGTGGTCGGTGTCGCACATCCGGACCTGCCGTTCCTCGGCGGCGATGCGATCGTCGAGGCAGGCTTCTTCGACCTCCTGCTCGAGGATGACGAGCCGAAGCAACCGCTGTTCGCACTGCCGCGCAACGCCGTCGATCGCACCGAGTACGCGATCGGCCTGCATGCGAGCACGCTGGTGCGTGATGGCGGCACCTTGCAGATCGGCATCGGCGCATTGTCCGATGCGATCGTGCAGGCGCTGCTGCTGCGCCATCGCTTCAACGCGGACTATCGCGAGCTGCTGCGTGCGCTGCGCGGCGACGATCCGGCCAAGGACGGGCTCGTGCATCATGCCGGTGGGCTGGCGCCGTTCGAGCGCGGGCTCTACGGCGCCAGCGAAATGGTCATGGACGGATTCATGCACCTGCGTCGCGCCGGCATCCTGACGCGGCTCGTGCACGACGATGTGCTCGTGCAGCGCGCACTCGACGGTGGCGGCGCGATCGAAACGGCAACGTCGCGCGAAGGCCACTATCTCAAGGGTGCGTTCTTGCTCGGTTCGAAGGATTTCTACGCATGGCTGCGCGAGCTCGATGGCGCCGATCACGACGGCCTGCGCATGTGCCGTGTCTCCGACGTCAACCAGCTCTATGGCGGTCGCGAGCAGCTCGACGCGGTTCAGCGCCGCGATGCGCGCTTCTTCAACACATGCATGATCGCGACCGCGCTCGGCGCCGCAGCATCCGACGCGCTCGAAGACGGCCGTGTCGTCAGCGGTGTCGGCGGACAATACAACTTCGTCGCGATGGCGCACGCACTCGACGGCGGCCGCTCGATATTGCTGCTGCGAGCGACGCGCGAGGCCAGCGGCCGCGTCGAATCCAATATCCGCTGGAACTACGGCCATACGACGATCCCGCGCCATCTGCGCGACATCTACGTGACCGAGTACGGCGTCGCCGATCTGCGCGGACGATCCGACGAAGCCTGCGTGCGCGCGATGCTGGCGATCAGCGACGCGCGCTTCATCGATACGCTTGCCGCCGCGGCGATGCGCGCAAACAAGTTGCCGCGCGATTTCCGCGTGCCGGATGCATGGCGTGCGAATACGCCGCAACGGCTCGCGGCAACCCTGGCGCCGTTCGCCGCGCGCGGCTTGCTGCCGACGTATCCGTTCGGCAGCGATTTCGATGCCACCGAACAGCGCCTGATGCCGGCGCTGCTGTGGTTGAAACGGCATCTCGCGCAGCGAAAATACTGGCCGGCGTTGGTCGCGGCGCTGCTTGCGCCGGGTCACCCGCCGCATGCGGACGAATGCCTGCGGCGTTTGCAACTGGGGCAGGGTGCACTCAGCAGTCGCGAACGCCTTCTGGCCCGGCTCGTGCGTGGCGCGCTCGTGCGCAGCAGTGCAGAGTGAGCCCGCTCATGGCACCGCCACGCGTCGTTCGGCGCGCGCCTCCATCCATTCGTACAGCAACGGCAACAGCAGCAAGGTCAGCAGGGTCGAGGTGACGAGTCCGCCGACCACGACGGTGGCGAGCGGCCGCTGCGTCTCGGCACCGACGCCGCTCGACAGCAGCATGGGCACGAGGCCGAGGATCGCCACGCTCGCCGTCATCAGCACCGGGCGCAGTCGCAACGTCGTTCCGCGCACGACCGCCTCGCGGATCGAAAGTCCGCTCGCGCGCAATTCGTTGAGGAAGCTCACCAGCACGATGCCATTCAGCATCGCGACGCCGAACACCGCGATGAAACCGATTGCCGACGGCACCGAAAGATACTGGCGCGTGATCGCCAGCGCGACGATGCCACCGATCGTCGCGAACGGGACATTGGCGAGGATCAACACCGCCTGGCGCACCGAGTTGAATGCGGTGTAGAGCAGCACGAAGATGAACGCGATCGTGATCGGAACGATCAGCGCAAGTCGCGCCATCGCGCGCTGCTGGTTCTCGAACGCGCCGCCCCATTCGAGCCAGTAACCCGTCGGCAACGCAGCCTGTTGCGCGATCGCCAGGTTAGCATCGCGCACGAAGCCGTCGATGTCGCGCCCGCGCACGTCCATCTGGATCACTGCATGGCGTTGCAGTTGTTCGCGACGCACGAACGAATAGCCTTCGGCGACGTCGATCGTGGCGACTTCGCGCAGTGCGACGAGCGCGCCGGCCGGCGTGCGCAGCGGAATCTGCCCGATCGCCGCCACCGATGCGCGCGAGGCATCGTCAAGGCGCACCGCGATGTCGAAGCGTCGCACGCCGTCGAGCACGCTGCCGACGGGTTCGCCGCCGATACCGTTGCGTACCACGGTCAGCACGTCATCCGCGTTGAGACCATGACGCGCGAGTGCTTCGCGATCGACCTGGATGCGCACCTGCGGCTTTCCGGCATTCGCTTCGAGCGAGAGATCGGCCACCCCCGGAATCGTCGACAGGGTCTGCTTGAGGCGCTGGCTCTGGCGATCGAGCTCGGCGAGATCCGGACCGTATAGCTTTAGCGCCAGCGTTGCGCGTACGCCGGAAATCAGTTCCTCCAGGCGCATCTGGATCGGCTGCGTGAAGCTCGGTACCGTGGTCGGTACGACTTCTTCGAGCGTCTCCAGCATCGCCTCGTCGAGCTGCTTGATCGAGCGGCCACTGGTCCACTCCGACTGCGGCTTCAACGCTGTGTAGATCTCCATGTAGTTGACGTCGGCGGTTTCGCCTTTCTCGGCACGACCGATCATCGCCAGCGTGGTTTCCACCTCTGGAAACTTCTTGAACGCCGCGGAGATCCGGTTCGATACCTCGATCGATTCGTCGAGCGAGGTGGACGGTATCGAGGTCACGCGCCACATGATCGAACCTTCCTGCAACTGCGGCATGAACTCCTTGCCGAGGAATGGAAACAGCGCGAGTGCCGTCGCCAGTGCGGCCCCGGCGAGGCCGAGCGTAAGGCGCCGATGCGCAAGGACGCGCTCGAGCAAGGGCACGTAGCCGCGCTTGATGCGTGCGACGAGCCAGGTGTCCTTTTCCGCTTTCGGTTTCAGGATCAGCGCCGCGAGTACCGGCACCAACGTCAGTGCGAGCAGCAGCGAGCCACCCATTGCGAACGCAATGTTGAACGCCATCGGCTTGAACATCTTTCCTTCGAGGCCTTCGAGCGTGAACAGTGGAAGGAACACGACGATGATGATCAGGATCGCGAAGGCGATCGGATTGGCGACCTCGCGTGCCGCGGCCAGTACCGCAGCGCCGCGATCGATCTTGCCGCCGTGCGCGTGGCGCTCGGCCATCAGTCGGAACGCGTTCTCGACCAGCACCACGGCGCCATCGACCATCATGCCGATGCCGATCGCAAGCCCGGCCAGCGACATCAGGTTCGCCGACAGCCCGACCTCGCGCATGCCGATGAACGCGATCAGCATCGCCATCGGCAACGCGACGATCACGACCAGCGCGGAGCGCATTTCGCCGAGAAAGAGCAGAAGTAACAGCGCTACAAGCAACGAGCCTTCGATCAATGCACGCGTCGCGGTGCCGACGGCCTTGTCAATCAACTCGGTACGTTCATAGATCGGCTTCAGCACGACGCCCTCAGGCAACGCCGCCCGCACCGTGTCGAGCCTGGCTTTGACCGCGCCGACGACGTTCTTCGCGTTCTCGCTGATGCGCGCGAGCACCATGCCGAGCACGACCTCTTTGCCATCGCGAGTGACTGCGCCGAAGCGCGGTGCAGGCGCTTGCACGATCTCGGCGACGTCGCGCAGATACACCGGCGTGCCGTCCTCGGCTTTCAACACGATGCGGCCGAGGTCGGCCTCGTCGCGAATCAGGCCGAGCCCGCGCACGAGGTACTGCTCGCGACCGACGTCGAGGAAGTTGCCGGCCACCTGGCGGTTGTTCGCCTCGACCGCGGCGATCACGTCCTTGAAGCCGAGTTCGTGCTTGATCAACTTCAACGGATCGATGCGCAACTGGAATTGGCGCTCTCCGCCGCCCCACGACGAGACATCGTCGACGCCGGGCGCGGTGCGCAGGATCAGCCGCACGCTCCAGTCCTGCAACGTGCGCAGGTCCGTGTCGCTGACGCGCTCCTTGAGCGTCTCGTCGCTGCGCTCGACCGTGTACCAGAACACCTGGCCGAGGCTGGACGTGTTCGGCCCCATCTCGGGCTTGTCGTAACCTGCCGGCAACCGCCCGCCGACTTCCTGCAGGCGTTCGTTGACGAGCTGGCGCGCGAAATAGACGTCCATGTCGTCGGCGAAGTAGACCGATACATACGACAAGCCGAACAGGCTGACCGAGCGGATGTCCTGCACCTTCGGCAGGCCTGCCATCGCCGACTCGACCGGGAACGTCAGCAGTTGCTCGACGTCCTCGGCAGCGAGTCCGGGTGATTCGGTATAGATGTTGACCTGCACCGGCGTCACGTCGGGGAACGCATCGATCGGAATATTGCGGATCGCGCGATAGCCGAGGAAGGCGATCACCGCGAATGCGATCAACACCAGCGTCTTGTAGCGTAGCGAAAGTTCGACCAGTCGGGTCAGCATGACGCGACTCCGCGCGCACGCGCGAGGGCATCAATGGCCATGACCTTCCCCCAGTTGCGATTTCAGCAGGCGCGCCTTGAGCGCATAGCTGCCCTTGACGACGACGATGTCGCCGCTGGCGAGGCCTTGCTCGACGATGGTGAAATCGCCACGCGTCTCGCCGGGCTTGAACGGCGCGATCTCGAAATCTCCGCTCGTGTTCTTTCTGAACACACTGGTTTCACCCTGCAACTGCACGACCGCCTCGTTCGGCACGGCGAGGACCGGGCTGGTGCCTTCGATGGCGATATGTGTTTCGACAAATTCGCCTGCGTGCAGCACGTCGCCAATGTTGGCGACCTCGATGCGTACCGGCGTCGTGCGTGAGCGCTCCGAACTGCGATGCGAAAGCTGCACGACCTTGCCGGTCAGCGCCTGCGCATGCGCGAGCACGCGCACCGCTGCACCGGCGCGGACGCGCACAGTCGCGTCCGGCGCGAGTTGCGCCTCGATCCAGACCGTCGTTTCGTCGACCACAGTGAACAGCGGCTTGCCGGCCTCGACGCGCTCGCCCACGATGAAATCGTCCATGGTGACGCGCCCGGTTTGAGATGCTGGCAAGGTGAATTCGCCGGTCGCGCGCGACGAGCCTTGCCGCAGCAATGCGGCGATCTCGCCGTCGCCGATGCCGTATGCACGAAGGCGTGCACGGGCCTGGTCGCGCGCGACCTGCGCTTCGGTATAGCGGCGGCCGGACACCGCATCACTGCCGAGCGTTTTCACGCGTTGCCAGTCGCGTTCGGCAACGATCAGCGCTCCTTGCGCTTCGGCGACCTCGATGCTCGACAACGTCACCATCGTCTGGCCGGCTTTCACCAGGTCGCCGAGACGCACGTGACGGCGCACGATCTGCGCCGGAATGCGCGATGCGACAAGCGAGGTCGCATAGGCATTCGCCTGCACCTCGCCGGGAGCGCGCAGTTCGTCCTGCAGCTCGCGCGTTTGAATGGTCGTGGTGACGATGCCGAGGCGCGTTTGTGCCGCGCCGTCCAGCGCCAGCGGATTGTCCTCGGCATGTTCGCCGGCATCGGGCGTGCTGGTTTCGGCCGCAAGGCCGAGGGTCGCGCAGAACGTCAACGCGCAAAGGAGCCAGCGTGTTCGCATGATCGTGTCCTTCATGGCTGTGCCGCCTCTGCGGTGTCGCCGAGCCAGCGGTCGAGTCCGCCGGAAGCGGCGAGCCAGTCGGCGAAGGCCTGCCATGCGCGTGCGCGCAGACCGGTCGCAGTGAGTTCGGTATCGAGGCTTTGCTTCAGTTGCACGAGATAGTCGGTGGTGCCGATTTCCCCGGCTTCCCACAGGCGTTGCAGCAGCGCGGCGCGATCGCTCGCATTCGCCGCGCGGCTGTGCTGCCATGCCAGCCACGCGGCGCGCAGCGCGTTGTAGCCAGTAGCGGCCTGCTCGATCTGTGCCGATGCGCGCTGGCGTCCGTCGCGCAGCAGCGCATCGGCTTCATCGACCGACGCCAGCGCAGCAGCGACTTCGGCGCCGTGGGAATTGCGCACGAACAGCGGAATGCGCAGGTTGAGTCCGATGACCTTGTCGCTGAGCGGGCCGTTGCTGACACGGCCGCCGACGAGGCTGAGCGTCGGGTCGGGCCGCCGCTCGCGTTCCGCGGCGACGACCCTGGCGCGCGCGGCGGCGACATCCGCCGCGGCCTCGCGCAGCGAAGGCAGCATCTCGACGGATGTTGCCGGCGACAGCTCAGCCGCTGGCGGCAATGCGCGTGGCAGATCGGGCAGGCCGGTATCGCCGCCGCCGATCGCAACGATCGATTGGCGCGCCTTGGCCTGCTCGGCAACTAGCTCGGCCTGCTGCGCATGCGCTTCCTGCAAGGCCAGCTCGGCAAGGTCGCGTTCGAGTTGCGCGATGTCGCCAACGTTGAAGCGACGCTGCGCGAGTACGGCGAATCGTTCGAGCAGTCCGACCCGCTGCGCGCCGAGTTCGACGCGTTCCGACGCGACGCGGAAGCTGGCGAAGGCGGCCAACCAATCGAGTCCGATGCGCTGGCGTTGTTGCTCAAGTTGCGCTTCGGCTGCGCGTGTCTCGGATGCGGCGATATCTGTGCGCGCGTGGCGCTTGCCGCTCCAGTCGAGCGTCTGGCTGATGCCGATGCTGCGCGTGTCGACGTCGGCGTTCTCGGCGCCGATCTCGATTTCCGGGTTGTACAGCGGCTGCCCGGCCGCCTGTTCCCGCGCATGACCGGCGGCGAGCCGCGACTCGGCCGCCTGCAGTGCCGGACTGCGCTGCCAGACCTGCCGCAGCGCGCGCGCGAGTTCGGGCGATGCGTGCAGCACGCTTGTGGTGGATCGTTCGAACGTGGATGGGGTGGGCGCTGGATGTTGCGCGGCCGTCGACCATGCGGGCATCAAGCCGGCAATGACGAGCAGCCGCAGGGCACGTCGTGCCCGCGGTGTTGAAACCATGGATTGCTCCTGAAACCAAACCTCAAGAGGCGCGGCTCGTGCGCGCCGATCGACCGCCCATGCAGGGCGGCTGGCGGTTTCAGGCGATGGGCGGACGCAGCGTGGATTCGCGCCGTGCGGGCTTGGGCGAGGTTGAAAATGCGGGGAACGGATCGGCGGCGCCGGGCGTCGCCATCGAGATCTGGCAAGCTGCGGGAAGTGCCGTCACATGGACGCAGGCGCAGTGGCCACCGGTTCCGGTGTGCGAACACGGAGCGGCGGAGTCCAGGTCGGAGGGAGCAGCTGCGGTCGCCTTGAGCGCATCGATTGCCGTGGCTGTCGTCGATTCTGCAGCGAGCGATTCGTCGTTCAGGCACGACCCAGCCAGCGTCGCCTTCGCCACCAACAGCAACGCGAACAGCCACGCCGTCGCGGCGAGGCGACGGCGCAGACGCGCAAGCAACGGTGGTCGGCGGAATTCCATGCGGGGCGCACTCTAGCGGGTCGGAGCGCTGTTAGACAATTGCATTTGAACATCGCGCCGTCGACAGGCCGTCGCCGAAAGACGTGCAGGCTCCATTGGTCAAGCCCTTGACTCTGGACCATGGTCCAAGGTTTAGCATGCCTCGATCGCAACAGGAGCCGAGAATGGAAACCTTCACGATAGGCGAAGTCGCCAAGCGCGCCCGGGTCGGCGTCGACACGGTGCGCTACTACGAACGCAATGACTTGTTGCCGCCGCCGCCGCGTCGCATGTCCGGATACCGTGAATACGGTGGCGACGATGTGCAACGACTGCGTTTCATCCGGCGTGCGAAGGAACTCGGTTTTGCATTGGCCGAAATCCGCGAGTTGCTGGCGCTGTCGACCGACCGCGAACGCGGCGTGCGTGGCGTCAAGGCGCGCGCCGAAGCGCACCTCGCCGACGTCGAGGCGCGCATCCGCGAATTGCAGCGGGTCAAGCGCGGCCTGAAGCGTCTGGTCGAGGCCTGTCCCGGCCACGGCGCGCTGGCGGCTTGCCCGATTCTGGCGGCGCTCGGCGAGGAGGCTTCGTCATGACGGTTTCGGACAGCGCGAAGCCTTCGTGTCACTCCGTCCATGCGCCATTGCCGGAAACGCGCAAAGCACACAGTTGCTGCTCGACAACGCACGCGCATGCCGCACCCGCGGGTGTTGTCGATCCGGTTTGCGGCATGGCGGTCGATCCGGCGACGTCGAAGCACCGCAGCGAATTCCGCGGCCAGCCGTACCACTTCTGCTCCGCGCGTTGCCGCGAGAAGTTCGATGCTGCGCCGGAGCGTTATCTCTCCGGCGACATCGCTGCTCCGGCAGCGCCGCCGGGCGCGGTCCATACGTGTCCAATGCATCCGGAAATCGAGCAGATCGGTCCCGGCAGTTGCCCGAAGTGTGGCATGGCCCTGGAACCGTTGCTGCCGAGCGGCAATGACGACGACAGCGAGCTTCCTCATGTGCGCCGCAGGTTTGCACTTGCATCCGTGTTGGCGTTGCCGCTGCTGATCGTCGCGATGGGTCCGCATCTGGGCGCCTGGCATTTCGACGCGACCACCGCGAATGCGCTGCGCTGGGCGGAACTGCTGCTATCCGCGCCTCTGGTCTTGTGGATGGGGGCGGACTACTACGTGCGTGGCTGGAAGGGCGTGCTCGCGGGTTCGCCGAACATGTATACGCTGATCGGTCTCGGCGTACTCGTGGCATTCGGCTACAGCCTCGTCGCGATGTTCGCGCCGGCGGCGTTCCCGCCTGCGATGCACGATGCGCATGGCATGATTGGCGTGTACTTCGAGGCAGCCGGCGTGATTGTTGCGCTGGTGCTGCTCGGCGAATGGCTGGAGTTGCGCGCGCGTGGCAAGACCTCGGCGGCGATTCGCCGTCTGTTCGACTTGGCACCGAAGACGGCACAGCGCATTCGCGACGATGGCTCGGAGGAGGGCGTGCCACTCGATGCGATTGCCGTCGGCGATTTGCTGCGGGTACGGCCGGGCGAAAAAGTGCCGGTTGATGGGCGTGTCATCGACGGTCGCAGCAGCGTTGACGAGTCCATGCTTAGCGGTGAACCGATACCGGTCGAGAAGGTCGCGAACGACCGCGTCACCGGTGCGACCTTGAACGGCAGCGGCACGTTCCGCATGCGCGCCGAACGCGTCGGCAAAGAGACTGTGCTCGCGCAGATCATCGCGCTGGTCGCCAAGGCCCAGCGATCGAAGGCGCCGTTGCAGCGCCTCGCCGATCGTGTCTCCGCGATCTTCGTGCCGGCCGTGGTCGCAGTCGCCGTGGCGACGTTTGCGATCTGGGCGATCTGGGGGCCGGAACCGCGCATGGCTTATGCCGTCGTCAATGCCGTTGCAGTACTGATCATTGCCTGCCCATGCGCACTCGGACTGGCGACACCGATTTCCATCATGGTCGCGAGTGGGCGCGGCGCCGAGATCGGCGTGTTGTTCCGTGATGCCTCGGCAATCGAATCGCTCGCGCAGATCGATACCTTGGTATTCGACAAAACCGGCACCTTGACCGAAGGACGTCCACGCCTCACCGACGTCGTGTCGATCGGTGGCTTCGACGACAGCGAAATCCTGCGGTGGTCCGCGAGTCTTGAAGCCGCAAGCGAACACCCGCTCGCGCACGCCGTGCTCGAGGCCGCCCGCAGTCGCGGCATCGCGACGAGCGACGTCGCCGATTTCTCCGCAGTGACCGGGCAGGGTGTGCGCGGACGAATCGGCGGACGCGCTGTCATGCTCGGCAATGTCGCGATGATGCAAGCGGCGGACGCGGATGTAGCTGCATTGGAAGAACGTGCGCATGCGCTGCGTCGCGCGGGCAAGACGGTGATGTTCCTCGCTGTCGACGAGCGCGTCGCGGGAATGATCGCCACTCAGGATCCCATCAAGCCCGGCGCGAAGGCGACACTTGCCGCGTTGCGTGACGATGGCCTGCGTCTGGTCATGCTGAGTGGCGACAACCCGACCACCGCAGTGGCTGTTGCGCGCGATCTCGCCATCGACGAAGTCATTGCCGGTCGCAGCCCGCAAGGCAAGGTTGAATGGATCGAGGCGGCGCGGCGCAGTGGTCATTGCATCGCGATGGCCGGCGATGGGGTCAACGACGCGCCGGCGCTGGCGGCAGTCGACGTCGGCATTGCGATGGGCAACGGATCGGACGTCGCGATGGAAAGCGCTCAAGTCACCCTGGTCAAGGGCGAGCTTTCCGGCATCGTGCGCGCGCGCAAACTCGCGCAGGCCAGCGTGCGCAACATCCGCCAGAACCTCGCCTTCGCGTTCCTCTACAACGCACTTGGCATTCCGCTCGCCGCCGGCGTTCTGTATCCGCTGTTCGGCGCGCTGCTGAGTCCGGTCATCGCCGCGGCGGCAATGAGCCTGTCGTCGGTGTCGGTCATCGGCAATGCGTTGCGGTTGTCGCGGTTGCGGATGGAGGCGGCGCAACCGCGCGGAATGTCCGAATAGAGAAAAAACCCACCAAATCGTGGGCTTTTCATGTCTGGCGGAGAGAGTGTCTAGGAATAGGGCATTCGCGTAAAGCCGCAGCCGTTCGCCGGAATCCTCCTAACCCGCATGGAACCTAGCTATCCGGGTTCGCACCCGTTCGCTCTCGTCCATTGCATGCCGCCCAAAGCCGGAGTATGGTTTGGGTCTATTGTTGGGAACGAGCACTGCGAATCCCGTTATGGCACGCGAACGAAACCGCCTCAATGCGCTCCAGGTGCGACGCCTCAAGGAACCGGGGCGCCACGCCGACGGCGGCAATCTCTTCCTCTACATCACCCGTGCCGGCTCCCGAAGCTGGATCTTTCGCTATCGCAGCCGGATCACCGGCAAGCTCCGCGACATGGGATTGGGTCCGGCGCTCGACGTGACGCTGGAGCGGGCGCGCGAGCGCGCTGCCGCCGCGCGTGTCCTGCTGACCGAGGACATTGACCCGCTCGACCATGCCCGCGACAAGCGCATGAGCGCGAAGCTGGCGCACGCTATCCGAATGACCTTCGGCCAGTGCGCGTCGCAATACATCGAGACGCACAGGGCAGGGTGGCGCAACAGCAAGCACGCCGACCAGTGGGTCGCCACGCTCGACACCTACGCCGCGCCCATCACCGACCTTCCCGTCGATGCGATCGATACAGCGCTCGTCCTGAAGTGTCTGGAGCCACACTGGGGCATCAAGACCGAGACCATGACGCGCGTGCGCCAGCGAATCGAGGCTGTGCTCGATTGGGCGACGGCTCGCAAGCTGCGCATAGGCGAGAATCCGGCGCGCTGGAAAGGTCATCTGGACAAGCTGCTGCCCAAGCGCAGCAAGGTGCAAAAGGTCGTCCACCGCGAGGCGCTGCCCTACGACGACATGCCGGCCTTCATGGTCGAGCTACGCAAGCGGCAAGGATTAGGAGCGCGTGTACTCGAACTGCAGATCCTGACGGCCGCCCGTCCCGGCGAAGCCGCGGGCGCCCAATGGACCGAGCTCGAACTTGATCGTGCTGTATGGACGATCCCCGGCGATCGTATGAAAGCCGGCAAGGAACATCGCGTCCCCCTTTCTGCGCCAATCGTGAAGATGTTGAAGGCGCTGCACCGCATCGATGGCAACGTGTTCCCCGGCGTCAAGGGCAGGCCGCTCACGACCGCTGCGGGCATGGCGCTCTTGAAGGACATGCGGCCCGGCATCACCGCGCACGGTTTCCGCTCGACGTTCCGCGACTGGGCAGCTGAATGCACCGCGCATCCGCGTGAAGTCATCGAGCACGCGCTGGCCCACCAGCTGAAGGACAAGGCCGAGGCTGCCTACCAGCGCGGCGACCTGTTCGACCGCCGCGCGCGCCTCATGGCCGACTGGGCAAAGTACATCGACACGCCGGCGCGGTCCGCCAACGTGAAACAAATTAGAAGCCTGAGAACAAAGCATAGGGATAGCCGATGAGCGTTTCTATGGAATGGGCTGCTGCAATCGCAGAAACCGAAGCGATCATCGCAGCCGATCCTGCCCGAGCGGAAGATCGAACCCTGCCAATCTTCATTCTCGCTGCACGCGAGAGGATCGCGGAGGAGCGGAAAAACTTTGATGGCGGCGAAAAGATGGCACTACTTGCTGCGATCCGTGATTGCGCGTGTTACGACTTGCCCATGCCGGAGTGGGTTTCCCGCGCCTTCATCCGTGCATACGATCAAGTGTTGTCGTGCCGATCGGATAGCTGGGATGAGGTGTTCGGGCGTCCATACAAGAAGGGCGCGCATCTTTCTCGAATGCGGCAGGCGCGCATCAATCGTGGCGCGGTCTGGCTTGAGGTGAAGCGCGCCGTGCAACGCGGCGAGTCGATCAATACCGATCTGTTCGAGCGCATCGGCGCGCGCATTGGAATCGGCAAGACGCGCGCCGAAGAGCTTTACGCGCAAGCAAAGCGCAGGCTAGGCAACCCCGCGAAAAAATGAAAACTGCCGGGGTTACTCCGGCGTATGGCCTGCATATTCTCCCTATCCAGCCGCGCACCTGTCCGCGCGGACGGAGACGAAAACGTGCAACACGTCGATACCGCCAGCACCCCGCTGGCACACCAAGTTCCACAAGCCTGCGCCCGTCTGGGCATCGGCCGCACCGCGCTCTATGAGCTTCTGAAAGCCGGCGACCTACGCTGTTTCAAGATCGGCACACGCACCTTGATCCCCGAGGCCGAACTGCAAAGCTTCATCGCAGAGAAGATGCAGCGGAACGCTGCCTAAGGCCGGGGGGCGAGCATGGACAAACTAGAACGTGCCGGGCGAATCCTGGCGCGAGCCTTCGGCTGCGGGGACGTCTGGAACCCCGACCGAGAGTTCGGGAAGCGATGCGATTGGAGGCAGGAAAAGGACACGACGCCGAGCATTCGACTTGGCGGCGTGATACGGCGGGAAATGCCCGAGTCCGACGAGTCGCTTTCCATCTTGCGTGAGACAACAACAGTTGAACGCGCACGCGATTCCGTCACCGCATGGCTAGGCAACGAGAACGCGCTTCCGCAGCAACTGACACGTGAGCAGCGTATCGCGCGTGCGAAGTACACACCGGAACAGCTAGCGGAAATGTGGGAGTGGGAAGCAAGAAACCCGCTCACCGCAGGTGTGCGTAGAACCAGCGCCAACAAGCCCCGAGAGCTGGAGAAGTGGGCGTCTGAGCGCATCCCGTGGAAGCGCAACTACGTTGGCGGTGTCGCGACCGCGATCTACCCTAAGGTATCACCCTGCGAACAGGCCTTGATCGCGCTGGCGGGCTTGCCGAAGCCGCTGCAATCAATCCTGCTGATGTACGCGCTGGAGCGTGGCGAGCACTGGCCGATCATCGAGACGTGCGCGCGTTCCGTCCTGCCGGCGTCCGCGCATCGCGGGATCATGGAGGCCATGTATCGAATCTTGCGGAAGTCATCGGATGCCGAGCGCGCGCGGCGATACCACATGCGGCGATCCGATTACGTGGCGGCAGTGCGACCGGCACATGCCCTGCTGGAGCAATGGCTACGTCACGCTGCTGACAGCTTTGCAGGGCGATTCGAGATCGCAAAGGCCATGCTCGAATGCCACATTCATACGGTCAAATAACGTCCGTGGACGTTCGCGCACGTGCAGAGGCCCCGGAATATATAGAGGGAACAATCCTCGCAAATTGAGTCGCGCCCGCTCGCCCCCCGCCTGCGTGGTCAACTCACCCGCGCGCTGCCGGGCAATGCAGCGCAACCATCACCAAAGGGTCGCCAGCAATGGCGGCCCTTTTTGTTTCCCTGCTGCGCGTTCGGATAACGGCGTCGCGCAGCTTGTAAGCGTGCAAACGCGGGATAGGCGCTGAAACAGCACGGCACCATGCGAAGCGATTCGTGGTGCGCGCCGAACAAGGAATCGCCCCGATGTCGGCTCCGTCAAAGCCCCTAGGGAGCATCTCCACTATGGGGATGCTTTGCCCTCCGTCTCACCATCAAAGCCTATGGATAAACCCGCATGAGCATCACCAACGTTTCGGACTTCATGCTTTACCTGCGCCAGCCGATCGACTCCAGCGGTGATCCGCTCGAATCGGTCGCGCAACAGGCGATCGATGCAGCTGAGTCCGCCGTCGAGAGTTTCATCGGCGACACGCTGGACGAGATGGCCGACAGCTTCGGCGCGATCCCGGCACCTATCACCAGCGCCGTGATGATCTTGGCGCAACTGGAGTTCGACGCACTCGACGTTCAGCGCGAACAGACATTGCGCACGCGCGCTGAGAGCCTGCTGCGCCCCTACCGTCGAGAGACAGGCATCGCGGGCGGCTGCATCACTGGGTAAGCCTTCCCGAAAGCCTTCCCGAAAGCCTACCGAAAGCCTTCAGCGAAGCACCACGCATGCCCCATGCGTAACGTTACCTGTAACGCCTAGGTAACGCCGACACCGTTACCCGAGCGTTACCCGAAACAACCGAGCCCGCCGAGTGCGGGTTTTTTTGTGCCCCGCGTTCTAGACGCGGTTTATCCCCCGATCGGAGATTCACCTAATGAGTTTGAACCTTACTGCCATTCGCGAGAATCGCGCCGCCAAGGTAGCCGAAGCCCGCGCCTTGCTGAACACCGAATCCCTGAGCGCCGAACAAAAAACCAAGTTCGACGCATTGAAGGCCGAAATCACTGACCTAGAAGGGCAGGAGCAGCGCGCGCAGTTCCTGGCCGATGCCGAGCGCAACGCAGTCGGCGAGCGCGTGCATGGCGACGGCGATACCAGCTTCGAGCGATTGGAACAGCGCGTGAGCCTCTTGCGCGCGATTCAGGCCGCTACGGAAGGCCGCGCACAGACGGGCGCCGAGGCCGAGTACAACGCCGAGCTGACTCGCCGCAACGGTCGCGCCGCGAAGGGCTTTTATCTGCCGATGTCGGCGCTGGAATCGCGCGTCAACACGACCACGAGCGCGGCGAAGCTGGTCGGCACCGATCACCGCGGCGACCAGTACATCGAGCCGTTGCGCAATGCACTGCTCGCACGTCGATTGGGCGTTCGTGTCCTGTCGGGCCTGCGCGGCAATGTGGACATCCCGAAGGCCGGCAACAGCACGGTTAGCGGATGGGTAGCGGAGAACGCGGCGTTGACCGCCAGCGACATGACATTCGGCAACGTCGGCCTGACGCCCAAGCACGTCGGCGCACTGAGCGAGATGAGCCGCCAGCTTATCCAGCAGTCCGATCCGAGCATCGAAGCCTTGTTGCGTGACGACCTCGCATTCGGTATCGCCAAGGCGATCGACTCGGCGCTTATCAGCGGCGGAGGCTCGAATCAGCCGAAGGGCATCATGTCCACGCTCGTGACCGCGAACGGCACGCTGGCGACGCCGACATGGGCGCAGGCGTTGAAGATCGTCGAAGAGGTCGAGCATGCCAATGCGCTGAGTTCGTCGCACAACTGGCTCACCACGTCGAGCGCAAAGGCGAAGCTGGCAAGCACGTTGAAGGTCAGTGCCGATGCCGGCGCGGGCTTCATCTACGAGAACGGCCAGGTCGCAGGCTTCCCCGTCTACACCACGAACCAGATGCCGTCCGACAGCGGTGGACACAGCGCGATCTTCGGCGACTGGTCGCAGGTGCTGCTTGGCATCTGGAGCGAGCTGGATATTCTGGTCAATCCCTTTGCCGAGACGGCCTATAGCAAGGGCAACGTACTGGTGCGCGCGATGGCGACCTGCGATATCGCGATCCGTCATCCCGAAGCCTTCGTGTGGGCCGACGACGTGCCGGGCATTGCCTGATGGATCTTGAACGGCGATTCGCGAAAGCGAGCGTCGAGGGTAAAACCCTTGTGGGAATCGCGGCCCCGTACGGTCGCGAAACCCGCATCGGTGAGTTCCGGGAGCGCATTGCTCCCGGAGCTTTTACCAAGACGCTAACCGAATCCCGCGACGTGCTGGCGCTCGCGGATCACGACTCTGCGAAGGTGTTGGGGCGACGCAGTACCGGAACGCTTGAGCTGACGGAGACCGCCGAAGGGCTGGAGTTCCGTTTGCAGCTTCCCGACACCAGCGCGGGCCGAGATATCCGCGCACTCGCAGAGCGCGGCGATCTTGGTGGCATGTCGTTCGGCTTCAGGGCGATACACGATTCATGGGAAGGCGACCTGCGTACGTTGCATGAAGTCGAGCTGCACGAAATCAGCGTCGTGCAGTCGTGGCCAGCCTATACCGACACGAGCGTGTCCCTGCGTAGCAAGCCGAAAGCCCCGATCAAATTGTTCTGGCTCGATCCTGCTCGGGCTTGGCTGGAGACATGCCGATGAAACTACCTTGGAAGAAGGAGCAACGTGTCGCACCCGATCCGTCGTGGTCGGCGTTGGTGAACCCCGGACTGGTATCGACGTCCGGCGCCTTCGTGGACACGCGCACGGCGGAGTCGATCAGTGCGGTATTCGCTGCCGTGAACCTGATCGCGGGCACGGTGGCGTCGTTGCCGCTGCACTTGTATCGCCGACTGCCTAACGGCGACCGCGAGCGCGTGACCGATCACCCGCTGTCCAACGTGTTGAGCGCGCGACCGAACGACAACCAGACGGCATTCGAGTGGCGCGAGATGGAGACAGCGCATTGCGTGCTGTCCGGTAACGCCTATTCGGAAATCGTGTGGGACGGCGCCGGCAACGTGTCCGCACTCAAGCCGCTGCACCCACGCAACGTGACCATCGTTCGACTGCCGAACGACCGGCATCGCTACGACGTGACAGACGCCAATGGCCGAGTTCGCTCACTGGTCATGGAGGAAGTCTTACATCTGCGCGATCGATCGGATGACGGGCTAGTCGGCAAATCCCGCATCACCGTAGCCCGCGAAATGCTTGGCGGTGTGCTGGCTGCGCAGGAGCATGGCAATCGCACGTTCGCCAATGGCGCGCGCCTGTCCGGCGTACTCCAGACCCCGCACCAAATGACGGACGAATCAATCAAGCGACTGGCCGAGAGTTGGCAAGCACAATTCAGCGGTGCAGCTAACGCAGGGCGCACGGCGATCCTTGAAAACGGATTGCAGTATGCGCAGCTTTCGATGAGCAACGAAGATGCTCAATGGTTGCAGTCGCGGCAGTTCAGCGTTGAGGAAATCAGCCGCATCTTCAACATCCCGCCTGTGCTACTCGGCGACCTGCGACACGCAAACTTCTCGAACTCGGTCGAGATGATGCGGCACTTCGTGACTGTGACCCTGCGGCCTTGGCTCACTCGCATTGAACAGTCATTGGAGCGCGCGCTACTCGGTCCGATTGCACGGCAGCGCTACTTCATCGAGTTCAACGCGGAAGGGCTGCTGCGCGGCGACAGCACGAACCGGGCATCGTTTTACCAGTCCGGCATCAGTGCAGGGTGGATGCTTCCGAGCGAAGCCCGTCGACTGGAAAACCTGCCGGCGATCGAGGGCATCGATGGACAAGCACGAACGCAACCAGCGTGACCGTGCCCGGCAACGTGCCCGCTACCTTCCGACTAACAGCGCAAGGTGGCGGGCCATCCGAGCCGCGCAGCTGGAGCGATTCCCACTGTGCGCACATTGCGGCGAGCCTGCGAACGAAGTCGATCACATCGCAGGCGACACAAGCCGCAACGCCATCGGCACCGAGTTGCAGAGCCTGTGCAAGCCCTGTCACAGCCGCAAGACCAACGGCCACGGCATCGTCGGCTGCGACGTGAACGGGTGGCCCCTCGATCCCGCGCACCACTGGCAACGACGCTGAAAATCGCTGGAGTGTTTGAGCTAGCGATCCGGCGCCCAATCTTTCCTTCATCGCTAAGTGCGAGAACCAAATGAGACAACACCGATCTGACGGCGCGACCGCCGCTGTGCAGGCTGCGCAGAACGCCGCACAAGCGCCGCTGAACCCGCCTGCGCACGTACCCTTGCCCGATGCTGCGCGACCCTTCTGGCTTGCGCTGGTGCGTAACAGGGCACGTCACAAGTGGAACGATGCCGATCTTGGCAACGCCGCAATTCTGGCGATCACGCAGGCGCAGGTTCACGGCCTGATTGACGACGTGGACAATGCCGCACTGGTGGACAAACTGACCCGGCGCATTGTGTCACTGTCCCGGCTGCTGCACGTTCACCCCGAGGCCACGCAGGGGCGCGCGCAGGATCAAGGCAACAAGCTCGAACTGGAACGCGACGCCGAGGCCGAACACGACCCGCTGATACCGACGTTACGGGTTGTGAAGTGACCCGCGGCGATCGCGTAATTCAGTTCATCGAAACGTATTGCCTGACCCCGGAAGGCGCAGGCGTCGGCCAGCCGATGGTGCTGGCCGAGTTCCAGAAACAGTTCATCCGCGACATCTACGACAACCCGGCAGGCACGCGGCGCGCGTTCCTGTCCATTGCCCGCAAGAATGGCAAGTCGGGATTGATCGCGGGGCTGCTGCTGGCGCACCTGGTCGGCCCTGAGGCCGTGCAGAACGCGCAAATCGTTTCGGGCGCGATGAGTCGCGACCAAGCCGCATTGGTGCACAACCTCGCTAGCAAGATGGTGCAACTGTCGCCGAGGCTGTCGAAGGTGGTGCGGATCGTGCCATCGGGCAAACGCCTGATCGGGCTGCCGCTGAACACCGAGTATCGAGCGCTCGCCGCCGACGGCAAGACCGCGCACGGCCTGAGTCCGGTACTCGCGATCCTTGACGAAATAGGGCAGGTACGTGGTCCACAGTCCGACTTCATCGATGCCATCACGACCAGCCAAGGTGCGCACGCCGATCCGCTGCTGATCGCTATCAGCACGCAAGCGGCGAGTGATGCCGACCTGTTTTCCGTGTGGCTGGACGATGCAACGGTAAGCGCTGACCCGCGCATCGTCTGCCACCTATTTGCCGCGCCGGAAGGCTGCGAACTGCTGGACGAATCGGCATGGCGCACCGCTAACCCGGCGCTCGGCATCTTCCGTTCGCTGGACGACCTGCGCGAGCAGATGACGCAGGCGCAACGCATGCCGTCGATGGAGAACAGCGCGCGCAACCTGCTACTGAATCAGCGCGTGAGCACCGACGCGCCGTTCGTGTCGCCGGACGTATGGAAGTCGTGTGCGGTGGAACCATTGCCGTTCGACGGACCTGTGTACGGCGGTTTGGACCTGTCCGCACGAAACGACCTGACCGCGCTGGTGCTGATCGGCAAGCGTAATGGCATCTGGCAGGTGCAACCGACCTTCTGGACGCCGCAGAAGGGCTTAGCGGAGCGCGCACGCCGCGACCGCGCCCCTTACGACGTTTGGCACCGCCAAGGCGTCCTGCGCACGACACCGGGCGCCAGCGTCGATTACGAACACGTAGCCCGCGAGATCGCCGAGATCGTCGAAGGACTCGATCTGCACGCCATCGCGTTCGACCGCTGGCGCATGGATATCTTCGCGCGGGAACTGGATCGGCTCGGCGTCACCTTGCCGCTAGTGCCGTTCGGGCAGGGCTTCAAGGACATGGCGCCTGCACTGGACGCGCTGGAAGTCGAACTGTTGAACGCACGCATCGCACACGGCGCGCATCCCGTGCTGACCATGTGCGCCGCCAATGCGACGACCCTGCGCGATCCCGCTGGCGGTCGCAAGCTGGACAAGAGCCGCGACACCGGACGCATTGACGGCCTACAGGCGCTGGCGATGGCAATGGGCGCCGCGCAGACCGCCGAGCCTCCCCCCATCGATCCCTACGCAACTCGCGGGCTGCTGTTTGTTTGAGGAGCAACCGGAGTCGGCTATTCGGGCATCCCTATCGGGTGCGTGCGCCTGACTTCCGGGTGCAGGTAAAGATTGCCGCCGAAGCGATGGGCGACCAATGGGCAGCGTCGGATAAAGCTGTAAGAAATCACGGACACGAGGCGAACGAATGACCTTCACCGCGCAACAACTACAACATCGCGTCACGCTGCAACGGCAACAGACGATCACGAACGAATGGGGCGAGACGGAAACCGTGTGGATGACCTACGCCGAACCGTTCGCGCGTGTCGATCCGCTGATCGGCCGGGAATACTTCGCCGCTGCGCAGGTCAACGCAGAGCAGTCCGTGAAGTTCACGCTGAGATACCGCAACGACATCCAACCGTCCGACCGGCTGACCTACAACGGCGCCGAGTTCGATGTTCAATCTGCGATCGACGTAGGCGGACGCCATCGCGAAACCCTCATCTACGCAAAGGCAAGCACATGACCGAAGCAAGCGACAAGATGTTCCAGACGATCTGCGGAATGGTCTATTGCAGCGATGGCAGCCTGACCAAAGCCGAATGGCAACGCATCTTCAAAGATGCGTTGTCCAACGCATTCGGCAGTGACGACGAGAGCGGCGAGGCTACCGACTAGCGCGGAGCTAGACGGATCGGGCCGCGTGTCTTACCCCCGACCGTCGCGACTAGCCGGCAGTGTCGCCAACAACGCCGGCAGCGGGGGCGTCTTATTCCATCTTCGTGACCCCGCGCAATCGGCCCCTGTCCGACTTCCACCCCGAAAGGGCGGGCAGGGGCTATCTCCCCCTGATCCTGCGACTATTCACCGTCTACGAATATATACATCCTGCCATTTTGGAAGTCGTGATGACCAAGGTAGGTCACTGATTCCTGACTGCAAAATGTGTCGATAGCAGTTTTCAGATCATCACTAATCTTGGCGAGGTTGTGCGCATAGACTGAAAATACTGGAGTCTGCACGCCGTCTATGAAGTGCCAAACCCGATAGATGTCGGACATCTCTTTTCTCCCCAGGGCGACATGCCCAGCCAGACGATACGCCGTCCGATTGGCACGCGCTCGCTGCGCTGCATCGGTAGATTCGCGCGCACATAGTGAAAGCATGCGTTGGGAATGTAATTGGGTCTCGCGACGCTAAGATAACAAAAAAGCCGCTAAATCAGCGGCTTAAGTGTTGTACTGGCGGAGAGAGTGGGATTCGAACCCACGGTGGTATCGCTACCACGCCGGTTTTCAAGACCGGTGCCTTAAACCGCTCGGCCATCTCTCCGATGTTCGGTGGTGTCGCTGTTTCGCGGTGGTCGGCGCGCCGGCTTTACGCCGGACCAGCGGCCATGCCGCTGTCCGCTCTGCGTCCTGATTCCGCAGTCAAGACGACTGCCTTGAACCACTCGGCCAACTCTTCGTATTTCATTGCCCTGTGCCCGCATGGCGAGCGAGCGGGTCGACTCGACGGCGGGGTGCAACTTTACTACAAGGCGACACCCGCCGCGGACTGCGGTATCGTCGGATGCGCGTTGTCTGGGGAACAATTCGAGGGGGCGGTCATGATTCGAGTGGTTCTGGTCGACGATCACGAACTGGTGCGCACAGGCTTCCGCATGATCCTTGCGCAGCAGCCCGGCATCGAAATCGTCGGCGAAGCATCCGATGGAGAACAGGGGCTCGCGCTGATCCGGCGCGAGCAGCCGGATGTCGCGCTGGTCGACGTGCACATGCCGCAGCTCAGCGGCATCGAACTCACCGACCGTGTGCGCAAGCACAAGCTGGCGACGCGCATCGTGATTCTCACGGTAGTCAACGAAGCGCCGTTCCCGCGCCGCCTGATCGAGGCAGGAGCCAGCGGATACCTGACCAAGGGTTGTGCGGCCGAGGAATTGGTGCGCGCCGTGCGCCAGGTTGCCGACGGGCGCCGATACCTCGCGCCTGATGTGGCCGAACTGCTCGCGCTCGGCGCACTTGATGGACGCGCCGATTCGCCGTTCGAAAGTCTTTCGGCACGCGAACTCGATGTCGCGATGATGCTCGCGCAGGGCAAGGACATGCAGCACATTGCCCAGCTGCTCAAGTTGAGCGCGAAAACGGTCGCGACCTACAAGTATCGCTTGTTCGACAAGCTTGGCGTCGACAATCCGGTTGCGCTCGCGCATCTCGCGCACCTGCACGGGCTGCTCGACGACCGCGCACGCGCGTTGGCCGTTTGAAGCTGCGCGCGATTCGCGCGCAGCTTCAGGTCTTTCCTTACTCGGGCTTCGGTTCAGCAGTCGGTGCCGCCGCTTTTTCGGCGGGTGCCGCGTCCGGCTTGTGCTCGACTGCCGCCGGTTTCGGCTGGACAGACGGAATCGGCTCGCGCGCGACCGGGGTAGGCAGTGGCAAGTCGAGCGTGTGGCCGCGATCGGGCGCAATGCCGGGAGGTGCGGCCGGCGCCACAGGAGTCGCCATCGCAGGTGCGACTTCCTTCACGACGACCGCGGCAGCTGCGGTTGGCGCGACCGCTGGCGCAGGCTGAACTACGGCAGGTGCCGCGACGACCGGCGCAGGCATTGCTACCGGAGCGGGCGCAGGTGCAGGCGCCGCTGCAGCACGACTTTCGACGGGCGCCGAGGACTCGGCACGAATTGTCGGCGCTTCCGTCGAGCTGGCGTGTTCGCGCGCCGGAGCGGCAGGCGCTTTGGCCGGTGCGGTTTCCGGGCTCGCCTGTGGGCGCGGCGTATCGATGATGGCTGGACGCAGCGACGTGTCGACCGGGCGTGCTGCCGGTTCCACGCGAGGCGTGTGGGAGGCGGCGACGGCATCCGCAGGCGCAGCTGGCTTCGGCAACTGCGGCACGACTGCTGCCGCGACCGCGGCGCCGGCCGGCTGGGAAGCCGGGCGCGGCGTCGGCGCGGAGTCATGACCACCGTCCTCATCGTCGAAATCGTCCATCGCTGCCGTCGACGAAGCGTCGGCACTGCCTTCGGCCGCGCCGTCCTTGCGACGGCGGCGTCCACCACGACGACCACGGCGGCGCGAGCGCATTTCGTCGCGTCCGGCTTCGCCTTCGGTGCCACTCCCGCGCGGCGCTTCGCCTTCCGGCTTCGCAACGATCGCGGCTGTCGTCAGCTCCTTCTCGGGAGCTGGCGCAGATGCAGCGACAGCCTTCGGCGTTGCTTCCGGAGCAGCGACACGTGGCGGATTGATGTTGGCGCGTGGCTCGGCATTCGGACGCGGCTCGGCCACTGCGGCATGTTCGCCGGTGACACGGCCGGGGCCGCGCTCGTCGCGACGATTGCCCCGGCCTTGGCCTTGCTGCTGTTTTTGTTGTCCCTGCGGGCTACGCGGCTGCTCGCCGCGGCCATCGCGGCGACCGTCACGTTGGCCCTGCTGCTGTTGCGACCCACCATCCTGACGCGGCGGACGCTGGTTCTGTCCGGGGCGATTCGACGGATTGGCGTTGGCAGGGCGCTGCTGGGGTGCCGGGCGCTGCTGTTGCGGGCGCGCGGACGGGGCAGGCGCCGGCTTGGCCGGAGCCGAGGCGGGCGCCTGCGCGCCGCTGCGGAACCAGCCGACGAATCGCGCGAAGATGCCAGCGCCGGCCGCAGCGGCGGGTGCCGCGATCGGGGCCGGTGCGGTGGCGGGTTCGGGGCGCTCGGGCGCGGGTGTCGCGCGCACCACGCCGGCCACGGCAGGCTGTTCGGGCTCTTCGCTCGGACGCAGCATCGTCGGCAATGCGGTCGGTGCCACCGGCGTCGTGCGCTGATAGCTCGGCTTGACCTCTTCGCCGATTTCCGCGGCGCGCAGACGCTGGATTTCCAGATGCGGCGTTTCGAGCTTGTCGTCGGCGACGACGATGACGTTTACGTCGTGGCGCGCCTCGATTTCGGTCAGCTGGCGGCGCTTCTCGTTGAGCAGGAAGTTCGCCACGCTTGGCGGCGCCTGCACCAGCACCTGGCCGGTGCTGTCCTTCATCGCGTGCTCCTCGACCAGGCGCAGCGCGGACAGCGACAGGGATTCCACGCCACGGATGCGGCCATGGCCTTCGCAACGCGGGCAGACGATCTGGGTCGCTTCGCCGAGGCTCGGGCGCAGGCGCTGGCGCGACATCTCGAGCAGGCCGAAGCGCGAGATGCGGCCGACCTGTACGCGCGCGCGGTCGAGCTTGAGCGCATCCTTGAGCTTCTCCTCGACGTCGCGCTGGTGGCGCGGCGAATCCATGTCGATGAAGTCGATCACGATCAGGCCGCCGGCATCGCGGATGCGCAGCTGGCGCGCGATCTCGACCGCCGCCTCACAGTTCGTGTTGAACGCGGTTTCCTCGATGTCATGGCCCTTGGTGGCCTTCGAGGAGTTGATGTCGACGGCGGTCAGCGCCTCGGTCTGGTCGATCACGATCGAGCCGCCGGATGGCAGGCGCACGGTGCGCTCGAACGCGTTTTCGATCTGCGTCTCGATCTGAAACCGCGAGAACAGCGGCGTGGTGTCCTGGTAGAGCTTGAGCTTGCGCAGGTTGTTCGGCATGACCTGCTGGACGAACTCGCGCGCGTCCTGGTAAAGCTCTTCGTGGTCGATCAGGATCTCGCCGATGTCGTTGCGCAGGTAGTCGCGCAGTGCGCGGATGATCAGCTTGGATTCCTGATAGATCAGGAACGGGGCAGAGCGCGACTGCGCGGCTTCGGAAATCGCTTTCCACAGCTGCAGCAGATAGTCGAGATCCCACTGCAGTTCTTCGGCGTCGCGGCCGAGGCCGGCGGTACGCACGATCAGCCCCATGTCGTCGGGCACGTTCAGGTGGTCGAGCGCTTCCTTGATGTTGGCGCGGTCCTCGCCCTCGATCCGGCGCGAGACGCCGCCGGCCTTCGGGTTGTTCGGCATCAGCACCATGTAGCGACCGGCGAGGCTGATGAACGTGGTCAGGGCGGCGCCCTTGTTGCCACGCTCTTCCTTCTCGACCTGAACGACGATTTCCTGGCCTTCCTTGAGCAGTTCGCGGATCGCGGACTTGTTCGGATTGGCGCCGGGGGTGAAGTACTGCGGGGAGATTTCCTTCAGCGGAAGGAAGCCGTGACGGTCGGCGCCGTAATCGACGAAACACGCCTCGAGCGACGGCTCGACGCGAGTGATGCGGGCCTTGTAGATATTGGCTTTCTTCTGTTCCTTGGAGGGAATCTCGATATCGAGGTCGTAGAGGTTCTGTCCATCCACGATCGCGACGCGCAACTCTTCCCTCTGAGTTGCGTTGATCAACATGCGTTTCATTGTCGTTTTCCTGTGTCGGCGCTCGACTGTCGTCGGCGCTGCGCGGTGTTCGCGCTGCGCGATGCCCGTGTTTCGCGGGCCGACGGCGGCAGGTGCGCCTGGGTTTCCAACCGGCGCTTCCGCGCGCCGGCACGTGTTGGGTTGCTGCGTACCCGCGAATCCGCGCCGTCTTTCCGACGGCGAGCAATCCGCGACCCGAGCCATTACGATGCGCTTGCGTTCCTGACCGGCGCTCCTACGGAGATACCGACGGCCAGGCGCGAAAGGACGCGATGTACGGGTGCGTCATAGGCTGTTCCACACTCCCGCGGATGGGGTCTGGAACGGCGCGACACGCTGCTCCAGCATATCAGTTTACGGAAGTTTTTTTCAATGAAGACACACACTTCGGCGACAAATCGCGACTCGGAGTCGGCTCCGCGCGTGCAACTGGTCGTCGTTCCCGAGGACCGCGAGGGCCAGCGTCTCGACAACTTCCTGGCCGGCCGCCTGAAGGGCGTGCCGCGCAGCCTGCTGTACCGGATCTGCCGCACCGGCGAGGTAAGAGTGAATGGCCGCCGCGCCAAGCCGGACCAGCGCCTCGCCAGTGGCGATGAAATCCGCATTCCGCCGGTGCGCGTGGCGGAGCGTGGCGAGGTCGAGCCGCCGTCGAACGGGCAGATGAACCGGATCGAAGCATCGATCATCCACGAGGACCGCGAATTCCTCGTCATCGACAAACCCTCCGGCGTGGCCAGCCACGGCGGCAGCGGGGTCAGCTTCGGTGCGATCGAGCTGATGCGCGCGGCGCGCCCGCGCGACACGCTGGAGCTGGTGCACCGGCTCGATCGCGATACCAGCGGCATCCTGGTGCTGACGCGCAAGCGCTCGGCGCTGACTGCGTTGCAGGCCGAAATCCGCGAAGGGCGTGTCGAGAAACGCTATCTGGCCCTGATCGCGGGCACCTTGCCGCAGGCGCGGCTGACCGTCGACGCGCCGTTGCGCAAATCCGTGCTGCAGGGCGGCGAACGCATGGTGCGCGTCGACAGCGCCGGCAAGGAATCGCGCTCGCGCTTCATCGAACTGGAGCGTTACGACGGCGCCAGCCTGGTCGAGGTCGCGCTCGAAACCGGACGCACGCACCAGATCCGCGTGCACGCCCAGCACATCGATCATCCGCTTGCTGGCGACGAGAAGTACGGCGATCGCGAATTCAATCGAAGAATGCGCGACAAGGGACTGAAAAGACTGTTCCTTCACGCCGCGCGCTTCGAGTTCACACTGGCCTCGCGCAGCTACGGCTTCAGTGCGCCGCTGGCGCCCGAGCTGGCTGCGGTGGTCGACGCGTTGAAGCGGCGTTAGCCGCGGGCGCGCAGGTCCTCGACCTTTGCCGCGCAGATGAAGTCGTTCAGCGACAAGCCGCCGACATCGTGTGTCGACCAGCGCACGACGCAGCGGTTGTAGCCGAATTCGACGTCGGGATGGTGATCCTCGCGATGCGCGATCGATGCGAGCGCGTTGACGAAGGCCATCGTGTGGAAATAGTCGGCGAAGCGGAATTCCTTGCGGATCTCGCCGCTGTCCGGCGTGAGATGCCACTCCGGCAGCAGTGCGAGCAGGGCCGAGACTTCGGCATGCGCCAAGCCTGCGTCCTTGCCCTTGCGCGGCACGCAATGCTGCGCGAGCAGCGATTCGATCGATGGTTGGGTCATGGCGGAATCCGGGGCTGGAAAGCCGGGCAGTATAGTTGCGGATGACGCGCCGGCAATTCAGGACTAAACTGGTACGGTATTGGAAGCGGGCATCGACGCCCGCGCAAACGCGGTCATCCGGACCGTGCACTTCCATCCAGGCAGAGTCCTTCCATGATTTCGCTTTCCTCCAATGCGCAGGATCATTTCCGCAAGCTCATCGAACAGCAGGCCCTGCCGGGGCTAGGCATCCGCCTGCATGCCGTCGATGCCGGTACGCCGAAGGGCGATTGCCAGCTCGAATTTTCCGAGCCGTCGGATCGCGACGGCAGCGAGTGGGAGGTCGAGTGCGAGGGCTTCTCGCTGTTCGTCGACAGCCAGAGCGTGCCGTTCCTCGATGGTGCGACGATCGATTTCGATCGTTCGACGACCGGCGGCCAGTTGACGATCCGCGCCCCCGCGCTGCGCGGCAGCGTGCCTGGCGAGGACGCCAGCGTGGTCGAGCGCGTGCGCTACGTGATCGAGTCGGAGATCAATCCGCAGCTCGCCTCGCACGGCGGGCGCGTGTCTTTGCGCGAAGTCACGGCGGAAGGCGTCGTCGTGCTGCAATTCGGCGGCGGGTGCCACGGTTGCGGCATGGTCGACGCGACCTTGCGCGGTGGTGTCGAGCGCACATTGAAGTCACGCGTGCCGGAAGTGACGGGCGTGGCGGATGCAACCGATCATGCGACCGGCACGACCCCGTACATGCGGCGCGAAGCCGCCGCCAGCAGTCGGTAAGGCGCATTCCATCGAATGTCGGATAGACCGACTGTTCAGGACGGGGAAGCGATTTCGCGTCGCCCGTCCGAAGTGCGTTGGTTGAGGTGTTCCGTTACCGCCGCCTGCGTATCCCGGCTGCGTCAGTCGCCCTGCATGTGCCCGTGCAGGTTGACCAGCTTGGGTTCCGGCAGGCTGGCGAAGTAGGTCGAGAGATTCTCGATGTCCTGATCGGACAGCGTGGCCACGAAGCCGGCCATGATCGGGTTCTTGCGGCCACCGGACTTGTATTCGTGCAGCGCGCGAGCGAGATAGTCGTGATACTGGCCGGCAAGACGCGGGTACTGCGGATCGGTGCCGGCATTGCCGTCGGCGCCATGGCAAGCTTGGCAGACGACAGCCTTGGCCTTGCCGGCCTCGATGTCGCCCTTGGCGAAGGCCGGGGTGGCGGAAACAGCGAACGTCGCGATCAACAGCGGGGCAAGAAAGCGCTTCATCGTGGAACGATCCTGGTCATGGCGGGCAGCGCTGATCACGGCGTCAACCCGGAAAGATAGGTAGCGATATCGCGGATGTCCTTGTCGGACAGGCTCTCGCCCTGCGCGCGCATGGTGGGATGAGAGCGCTCGCCCTTCTTGTATTCAGTCAGCGCGCTGACCAGATAGTCGTAGTTCTGGCCGCCGATCTTCGGCACGTGGTAGTTCGGATAGGGGTTCTTCCACCCCGTGATGCCGTGGCAACCGCCGCAGGTGTAGACGAGGGATTTGCCAGCCGCGGCATCGCCTTTTTCGGCAGCGGCGCAAGGCAGGGCGGCAGTCAACAGGGCAACAGCAAGCAGTGGCGCTCGAGTCATCATTCTATTCCGGTGCGGCGTTGGTTGGATTGATGGGAGTGCGGGCGGTAGAAACCGTCCGGCCCCTGCGGCATCTATCCGAACGATTATAGCGTGTGGTTCCCGTGTCCAGTCCAGCCACGCGCGACAGGATGGCCCGATGCAACCGTTCGGCCGCTTCCTGCATCCGATTCCCCGTCGCCTGCCGTGACTACCGGGCCACGCATTTGCGCTCGATCAGGGGCAGGATGAGACCTATCAGCACTGCCGCCGTTGCGTGTGGCTCATGGCCGCAAATCCACGTCGCATCCGTGGCAAACAGACGATGCCTACGCCAAATGAAGTTGTTGCGCATCAGTAGTGATGTAGTTTAGTATAACACCAGTCTTCTTCAGGCCGACTCTCATGTCCTCGATTCCCGCTCCGAATCCATTCCGCCGGGCGCTTCGCCCTGCCTGGCATTCCACGCTGCTGCCGGCCCTGCTGGCGCTGGCTGCCTGTGGCGGCAATGCCGAGAGGGCCAAACAGGACGCGGAAAGCGCACGCGCATCGATTCCCGTCGAAGTCGCGACGGCATCGCATCAATCGGTCACTGCGAACTATTCCGGCACGGCGACCTTGGAAGCCGTCGGCGACGCGCAGGTCGTCTCCAAGACCACCGGTATCGTGCTGAAGCTGCTGGTCGAGGAGGGCATGCGCGTGCAGAAAGGCCAGGTGCTGGCGATGCTCGACGACGATGCCGCGCGCAACAAGCTGGCGCAGGCAACGGCGACGCTGAAGAAAGCCGAGGCCGCGTTCGAGAAAGCCGACAAGGGCTACGCGCTGAAGATCACGCCGCGCACGCAGTACGACAGTGACAAGTACGACCTGGAAACGCAGAAGGCCGTCGTCGCCGGAGCCCAGCTCGATCTGTCGTATACGCGCATCGTCGCGCCGATCTCGGGCGTGGTCGCGAAGCGTTCGGTCAAGCTTGGCAATCTCGTGCAGACCAATGCGACCTTGTTCCAGATCGTCGACATGGACCCGCTGCAGGCTGTGCTGAACGTGCCAGAGCGCGACCTCGATACGCTCAAGGCTGGCCAGCCGGTGCGCATGAAGGTCGATGCGCTGTCCGGCAAGACGTTCGATGGCACCATCGCGCGCATCGCACCGGTTGTCGATGCCGCCAGCGGCACATTCCGCGCGACCTGCGAGTTCCGCGACACCACACGCACGCTGAAACCCGGCATGTTCGGCCGCATCGAGGTCGCCTACGATCAGCGTCACGACGCACTCGTGGTGCCGCGTGCGGCGATCGTGGAGGAGGATGGCGAGAGTTCGGTGTTCGTGATCGAGCCTGCGCCGGCGAAAGCCGTCGAGCCTGCCAAGACCAAGGGCAAGCCCGGCGAAGCCGTCGCTGCCGAAACGCCCGCGAAGCCGGCGACTCCCGCTTTCGTCGCCAAGCGTCGCCTTGTCAAGACCGGCTACTCGGAAGGCGATCGCATCGAAGTGCGCGATGGCCTCGCCGATGGCGAGCGCGTCATCACGATCGGCCGCAACGCGGTGCGCGATGGCACCGAGGTGCAGGTCATCGACAATACGCCGGCCGTGGCTGCGCTCGCGCCGAAGGAGAAGGCTCAATGAGCCTGCCGGAGTTGGCCACGCGCCGACGCGTGACCGTCGGCATGTTGACCCTGACCTTGGTGCTGTTCGGTCTGATCGGTCTTTCCGGCTTGAAGGTCAACCTGTTGCCGGACCTTTCGTATCCGACCTTGACCGTGCGCACCGACTACGAAGGCGCCGCGCCGCTGGAGATCGAAAACCTGATCAGCCAGCCGGTCGAGGAAGCGGTCGGCGTGGTCAAGAACGTGCGCAAGGTGCATTCGGTATCGCGCACGGGCCAGTCCGATGTGGTGCTCGAGTTCGCCTGGGGCACCGACATGGACATGGCCAGCCTCGAGGTGCGCGACAAGCTCGACACCTTGCAGTTGCCGCTGGAGGCGAAGAAGCCGTTGCTGCTGCGTTTCAATCCCTCCACCGATCCGATCATACGCCTCGGACTCAGCATGGCCGGCGACAAGGAGGTCGGTGAAGCGCAGTTGAAACAATTGCGTCGTTTCGCCGATGACGATTTCAAGAAGCGCATCGAGCCCGTCGTTGGCGTTGCCGCCGTCAAGGTCGGCGGCGGTCTCGAAGACGAGATCGATGTGTCGATCGACCAGCAAAAACTGGCGCGGCTTGGCATCGATATCAACGATGTCATCACGCGCCTGAAGAACGAGAACGTGAACGCTTCCGGCGGTCGCATCGAAGAAGGCAGCCAGCGCTTCCTCGTGCGCACGATCAACCAGTTCAAGACGCTAGACGAGATGCGCGAGCTGCTGATCAAGGTCGACGGCAACGTGCCGGTGCGCCTGAAGGATGTCGCCGAGGTACGCCAGGGGTACAAGGAACGCGAAGGCATCGTGCGCATCGACGGCCGCGAGGCGATCGAGCTGGCAATCTACAAGGAAGGCGACGGCAATACGGTCAGCGTTGCGAAAGCGGTCAAGGCGCAGCTCGACAAACTGAAGGATTCGCTGCCGGCCGGCGCGGTGCTGACCACGATCGAGGATCAGTCGATCTTCATCGAGAATGCGTTGCACGAGGTCAAGTTCGATGCGCTGCTCGGCGGCGTGCTGGCGATCCTGATCATCTTCTTCTTCCTCGGCGACGCGTGGAGCACGTTCATCATTTCGCTGTCGCTGCCGGTTTCGCTGATCGCCACGTTCTTCTTCATGGACCAGCTGCACCTGTCGCTGAACGTGATGTCACTCGGCGGTTTGGCGCTCGCGACCGGCATGGTCGTCGATGACTCGATCGTCGTACTCGAAAACATCGCGCGGCTGCGCGAGAAAGGCGCATCGATCGTCGAAGCGGCCGTGCGCGGCACCGCCGAAGTGGGAATGGCGGTAACGGCATCGACGCTGACGACGGTCGCGGTGTTCTTCCCGCTCGTGTTCGTGCAGGGCGTCGCCGGCCAGCTGTTCCGCGACCAGGCACTGACAATCACGTTCGCGATGCTGGTTTCGCTGGTCGTCGCGATGACCCTGATCCCGATGCTCGCCTCGCTGAAGGGCCGCTCGCCGATGGCATATCGCGACGAACCGGTGCGCGCACCGCGACCGTTGCCGAGCAATCGAATCCTGCGCATGTTCGCGATTGGCGCGCGCGCGATCGGCGAGTTCTTCTTCCAGATCCTGCCGCGTGCGTTCGCATGGCTGCTGGCCATCGCCACGCGCCTGTTCGGCAGCGTGCTCGGCCGCATGTTGCGCGTCGTAGGCCGTGCGGTAACCGCGCCGTACGATCGCGCCGCCGCGTTCTATCACCGCTCGCTGCCGAGCGCGCTGGAACATCCGTGGCGTGTACTCGGCTTCGCCGCTGCGGCGCTGGTCGGCACGCTCGCGCTGGTGCCGACGCTCGGCCTCGACCTGATCCCGCAGCTCGCGCAGGGCCGCTTCGACATGACCGTGACCTTGCCGCCCGGCACGCCGCTGGCCGAGACCGACAAGCTGGTCGGAGAGATCGCGTCGCGCCACGCGAAGGATCCCGGCGTCGCCTCGATCTATGGCGTCGCCGGCGCCGGCACGCGACTCGATGCGAACCCGACCGAGTCGGGCGAAAACATCGGGCGTCTGTCGATCGCGCTCAAGAACGGCGGCAGCAACTCGATCGAAGCCGCCGAGATCGAGCGCCTGCGCGCTGGCATGACGCGCACCGACGCCAGCGTGAAATTCGCGCGACCGCAGTTGTTCAGTTTCTCGGCGCCGCTTGAAATCGAAATCCGCGGCTACGATCTCGACGCGCTCGCCAAGGGCGGCCAACGTCTCGTCGAACTGATGAAGGCATCGCCACGCTTTGCCGACGTCAAGTCCACAGTCGAAGGCGGCTATCCGGAAATCCAGGTGCGTTTCGACCAGGATCGCGCGGCCGCGCTCGGACTGACCACGCGCGACATCGCCGATCGCCTCGTGCGCAAGGTCAAGGGCGAAGTCGCCACGCGCTACGATTTCCGCGATCGCAAGATCGATGTGCTGGTGCGTGCACAGGCTTCCGATCGCGGCAGCGTCGACGACATCCGTAATCTCGTCGTCGGCTATGTCGCGGCGAAGGATGCATCGAATGCGAACGCCAGCGGCACGGGCAGCACGGCGGGCTCGTCATCCGGCAGCGCGACGATCAGCGACACGGCCCGTTCCAGCAACGACGTGCCGATCCGTCTTTCCGCCGTCGCCGATGTGCGCGCCAGCGAAGGCCCGAGCGAAATCCATCGCGTGAGCCAGGAGCGCGTCGCGATCGTGTCGTCGAATCTGAGCTACGGCGACCTCGCCAGCGCCGTCGCCGAAGTCCGCAGCATCGTCGCAGCGCATCCGCTCGCGGCCGGCGTCAAGGTCGCGGTCGGCGGACAGAGCGAGGAATTGGACAGCTCGGTGAAGTCGCTGCTGTTCGCGCTTGGCCTCGCGATCTTCCTCGTCTATCTGGTGATGGCCTCGCAGTTCGAATCGCTGCTGCATCCGTTCGTGATCATGTTCTCGATCCCGCTCGCCGCGGTCGGCGCGATCCTCGCGCTGAAGCTGTCCGGCTCGGCGGTTTCGGTGGTCGTGTTCATCGGCCTGATCATGCTGGTCGGCATTGTCGTGAAGAATGCGATCGTGCTGATCGATCGCGTGAACCAGTTGCGCGAAGCCGGCGTGCCGAAGCGCCAGGCGCTCGCGCAAGGCGCGGAATCGCGCCTGCGTCCGATCGTGATGACGACGCTGTGCACGTTGATCGGCTTCATGCCGCTGGCGATCGGGGTGGGCGAGGGCGCGGAGGTGCGTGCGCCAATGGCGCTGACCGTGATAGGCGGACTCGCGGTGTCGACGCTGCTGACGCTCGTCGTGATCCCGATCGTGTACGACCTGCTCGATCGTCGCGGCGATGCGTGGTACGTCGCCAGAGGCGAAAAGCATCGTGCAAAGGTTGCTGGCGTGCAGGATGGTTCCGGCGCTCCGCTGGCGGGAGACGCGGCATGACGCTTGCTGAGCTCAGCCTGAAACGCCCCGTCACGGCGATCATGTTCTTCGTGTCGATGGTCGCGATCGGATTGATCGCGGCGTTCAGGCTGCCGCTCGAACAGTTTCCGAGCATCGATGCGCCGTTCCTGTTCGTGCAGATCCCGTATCCAGGGTCGACGCCGACCGAGATCGAACGCACGATCACGCGTCCGGTCGAGGAGGCGCTGGCGACCTTGCCTGGCATCAAGCGCATGAACTCGACTTCGGACGCCGAATCCGCGCAGATCTTCATGGAGTTCAAGTGGGGCGAGAGCGTCGCGATCAAGGCGGTGCAGGCACGGGAGAAAATCGACGCGATCCGCGCCGATCTTCCGTCCGACGTGCAGCGCTATTTCGTGCAGAAATTCTCGACCTCGGACGAGCCGTTGCTGCAGCTGCGCATCGCCAACGAGCGCGGCGATCTCTCCAATGCATATGAACTGATCGAGCGCGAGATCAAGCGTCCGCTCGAGCGCATTCCCGGTGTCGCCAAGGTCGACATCTCCGGCATCGGCAAGCCGGAGGTGCAGGTCGAGCTGTCGTCGGACCGGCTCAGCGCGCACAACATCAACCTCAACGATCTGTACCAGAAACTCTCGAACGCGAACTTCGCGCTATCGGCCGGCCAGATCAGCGCCGGCAGCACGCGCTTCCGCGTGCAACCACAGGGTCAATGGACGAGCCTCGACGACATTCGTGCGATTCCGCTCGATGCGAAGGGACTCAAGCTCGGCGACATCGCGACGGTCGGCCTGCGACCCGCGCGGATGGAGTTTGCGCGCCGTCTCGATGGCAAACCCGCCGTCGGCATCGACATCTTTCGTGAACGCAATGCGAACCTCGTCGAAGTAGGCGGCGCAGTGATGGCCGAAGTCGCCAAGATCCAGGCCGCGCCCGAACTCAGCGGCATCCGTGTCTATGCGATGGAAAATCAGGCCGACAACGTGACCAATTCGCTCAGCGAACTCGGTCGCGCCGGTCTCGAAGGCACGCTGCTGTCGGTGCTCGTGCTGTTCTTCTTCCTGCGCGACTGGCCCTCGACACTGATGGTGTCGCTGGCGATTCCGATCTGTCTGGTGATGACGCTCGGCTGCATGTACTTCTTCGGCATCAGTCTCAACATCCTGTCGATGATGGGGCTGTTGCTCGCGGTCGGCATGCTGGTCGACAACGCGGTCGTCGTCGTCGAAAGCATCTACCAGTACCGGGAGAAAGAGCCGCAACGGCCGTGGTATTCGGCGGTGCAGGGCACTCAGGTGGTCGGTATCGCGATCGCCGCCGGAACGTTGTCCAGCGTCGTGGTGTTCCTGCCGAACATCTTCGGCGAACCGAACAACATCTCGATCTTCCTCGCCCAGGTCGCAATCGCGATGTCGATCGCCCATCTCGCCTCGTGGCTGGTCGCGGTCAGTCTGGTGCCGATGCTGGCCTCGAAGCTGCCTCCGCCGAAGTTCCTCGGCCGCGAAACCGCCATCACGCGGCTGCGCGAACGCTACGGTCGCCTCGTCGAATGGACGCTCGCACACCGCCGCTGGACGATGTTTGCCGTGCTGATGCTGGTTCTCGCCAGCATGTTGCCGATGATGAACGCGAAGACAAACATGTTCGACGATGGCGACACACGCCAAATGCGCCTGTGGTACCAGCTCAATGCGAACTATCGCCTGCAGGACCTGAAGCCGGCAGTGATGCGCATCGAACAGTTCCTCGACCAGAACCGCGAGCGATTCGAGATCAAGTCCGTCTATACCTGGTACAGCGAGCAGGGCCAGGCGCAGACGCGCATCCTGATGACGGACGAGAAGAACGGCATGCTCGACAAGCTTGGCCGCGTCTACGACCACTACGTCCTTCACAAGAAACCTGCTCATCGCCCGGTGGCCGAGATCAAGGAGGAAATCCGCAAGGAACTCCCGACACTCGCGGTCGGCAAGGTCGGTTTCGATGGCGGCAACGGCGGCGGCCTCGGCGGCGGCGTCGACATCTCGCTGATCGGCGATTCGATGGAGCAGCTGCGCGAGCTGTCGGCCAGCGTGTTGCCGATCCTTTCGCATCAACCCTCGTTGCGCGATGTGCGCACAGAAAAGGGCAATGGAGATCGAGAAGTTGCCGCGCAAGTCGATCGCATTCGTGCAAAGCAGTACGGTTTCGACGCGCAGACCGTCGCCAGCTACATCGGCATCGCGTTGCGCGGCATGCCACTGAAGGACTTTCACGCCGACGATCGCCAAGTGCCGGTGTGGCTGCGTTTCCAGGGTTCGGATACGCAAAGTCTCGCCGGGCTGTCCGACTTCAAGCTACGCGCGCCGGACAACACGCAGATCCCGTTGCTGTCGATGCTGCGCACCGATTCGCGCGAGACACCGTCGGCGATCCAGCGCGTCGACCGCATGACCGCATTGAAGATCACCGCGAATCTCGCCGACGGCAAGACGATGCCCGAGGCACGCAAAGAGATCACTGCGGCGATGAACGCGATCGCGCTGCCGCCGGGCTATCGCTGGAGTTTCGGCGAGGGCTTCGACCGCGACGACCGTGCCGGCCAGCAGATGCTCGTCAATACGCTGATCGCGCTGGTGCTGGTGTACGTCGTGATGTGTGCGATGTTCGAATCGCTGATCTTCCCGGCAGCGATCCTGGTCACGTTCGTGTTCTCGATCTTCGGCGTGTACTGGCTGTTCTGGCTAACCGGCACCACGTTCTCGATCATGGCCGCAATCGGCGTGCTGATCCTGATGGGCGTCGTCGTCAACAACGGCATCGTGATGATCGTGCACATCAACCAGTTGCGCCATGAAGGGCATCTGCGTACCGAAGCGCTCGTGCTCGGCGCCAAGGAACGCTTGCGCCCGGTGTTGATGACGATGGCGACCGCGATCCTCGGCATGCTGCCGCTCTGCGTCGGCGACGCCCAGCTCGGCGGGCAGGGACCGCCGTACTACCCGATGGCGCGCGCGATTGCCGGCGGCCTGACGTTCTCGACCATCGTGACCCTGCTCGTGCTGCCGTGCATCTACGCATTGCTCGACGACTCGCGCTTGTGGATGCGTCGCGTGATCGCCGATGCGCGGGCGGGGCATGTGCTCAGGCACGAAAGCGCATCAGCGGTACTCGCAAGCGACGCCGGGAATTGATCTCGCTCGTATCGGGTGTCCCGGCGGTCGCTCGTTCGCAACTGCCGGGACGCGCGGTAGACTGATGTCCTTGGGGAGCCCGGATTTCCCGGGCACAACGGTCGGCTGCGCTTGTTCCGATTCATTGCACTTCACCGTTCGGCCATCGCCTGCCGGCTTCTGCAGCGTGGCTTTCCGTTCTTTCTGAGCGCATGTGCATCGATGCCGGTTCTGGCAGCGGGCGTGGCCGGGCAGATGAATGTTCTCGCCATCCAGTCGCTGAGCGCGGAGCTGTCGCGCCCGGCGGACTACATTGCGCGGTTCGTCCAATACGTCCATTGGCGTTCGGAAGAGGGCATCGAGCGATGGCAGATCTGCGTCGCCGGGAATGTCGAGTCCGCCCGTGCGGGTTATGCGGATCTTCTCGCGCGCGGCAAGCCGTTCGAGGTTCGCGCGGTGCAGGCAAGCGACGATATCGGATCCTGCCAGGTGCTGGATCTCACTTCGATCGGATCTGCAGCGCTTTCGGGTTATCTTGATGCCGTCCGTGAAAAGCCGGTGCTGACCGTGGGGCGTGGAAGTGCATTCTGCAGCGCGGGAGGCCTGATTTGCCTCGCCCCGGCGGGCGGCCCATCGGCATTCGAAGTCAACCTCTCGGCGGTGAAACGATCGGGATTGTTGATCAGCGCCAAGCTGCTGAGTCTCGGCAGCAAACCGCTGCCGAGGAGTCCGCATCCGTGATCCGCAGGGGCACGCCTCGCGAAAACGATGTCGTCCACCAGTTCCGGCGCACGTCGATGATCACCGCGATCATCGTCATCGCGCTGCTGACGATCGGCGCGTCCGCAATCGGCTGGCACTTCCTGCATCGGCAGACGATCGAACACCTGCGCAGCGTGGCCGCGCTCACGGCGGTTCAAGCGCAAGCTGCCGTCCTGTTCGGGGATGCACGCGATGCCGAGGAACTGCTGCAGGCGATTCCGGCCTCCGGCGGAGTCGCGTACTCGGAACTGCGCGACGAATCCGGCAGCGTGCTGGCGCAGCACGCGCAATTCTCACCACGCTTTCTGGTGCGCATGGCGCGCTGGCTGCACGCGGAGGTCGCAACCAGCGACATCGTCGTCGATGACCGCAAGATCGGCACCGTCATCCTTGTCGGCAGCAATGAACCCCTGGTCAATGCGCTGTTTGGACTGATCGTGTCGGACATCGTCGTTGCGGTCCTGATCGCGTTCCTGTCGCTGCTCATCGTCTCCCGCTATACGCGACGCATCACCGATCCTTTGGGCCAACTCCGCGAGATCATGCGCACCATGATCGGGCGCGGCGATTTCTCGCAACGGGCACCGGCGTTTGTGTTGACCGAGGTCGAGGAACTGCGCACGGAGTTCAATACGCTGCTCAACGAAATCGAGCGGCGCGATCATGACCTCAAACAGGCCAACGATGCGCTGGCGCGTCTCGCGTTCCGCGACGCGCTCACCGGTCTGCCGAATCGCGCGATGTTCGAACGGGCGCTTGCCGAAACGATCAAGGCGAGCAGCGCCAATGGATCGCGAGTCGGCATGCTCTATTGTGACGTCGACGGGTTCAAGGCGGTCAATGACCGCTTTGGACATGCCATCGGAGACCAGCTGCTGTCGGCGCTCGGCGAACGCATACAAGCGTGGCTGCCCGACAACGCGATGGCTGCACGCATCGGCGGCGACGAATTCGTCGTGCTGATATCGCCGCTCGCGCCAGCGAACAGCCTGCGCGAATTGGCCATGCACTTGCGGGCGACGGTCGAATCGGCGTTGCCGTTCGCCAGCCAGATGATTCGCCCCGCCATCAGCATCGGCAGCGCGGTGTTTCCGGACGACTCCGGCGACGCCGACGAACTCGTCCGCGCGGCCGATCATTCGATGTATGCGGAAAAGAAGCGTCGCCGAACGGAGTCGGCGACGTGAACGCACTCCGAGAGGATTTCACGTGACCCAGCCCCGATCCATTCATCGATCCTTGCGATGCCTGTCGCTTTTCTTGCTCGTCTGTTGCCTCTGCCTCCTTGCAGCTTGCCAGACGCCATCACCGAAACACTCGTCGCTCAAGGAGCGTCAGGTACAAACGCTCCGCTCGCTCGGCTTCGTCGAAGAAGGGGATGGCTGGCTGATGAACATCGCCGAACCGATCTCCTTCGACTCCAACCAGTCCGAACTCAGGACGAGCCTGCGATCGTCGCTCGTGAAGATCGCGAAGGAATTGCTCGCGGCGGACATCCGCGCCTTGCGGATCGAAGGTCATACGGACAACGTTGGGACGCGCACCTACAACGAGACACTTTCGCTGCGCCGCGCGCAGGCCGTTGCGGCCGAGTTCATTGCCGCCGGCTTTGGAGAGGAGGACATCGTCTACCGCGGCTTCGCTTGGGATTTCCCGATCGCATCGAACGCAACCCGCGAAGGCCGCGCAGACAACCGGCGGGTCAGCGTGATCGTTCCGGCCGAAAGCATGGCGTCGGCCAGCGATTGAAGCACTGTTGGCAACGCACGGACAGCGATCATGGATCGCATGGCACACGGATCCATTCCGACGGCTGGGAGCTTGGCGAGGCATCCGCCGGCCGCGTCAACCCACAAGGATTTTCAGCATCCTGCGGAACACGTCGCGGTACGGCGGATTCAGCAGGCCGACCGTATTCCAGCGAGCCTGCCGGAAGATCGGCTTCATGCGCGAGAACGTGCGGAAACCGTCCTCGCCGTGATAGGCGCCCATGCCGGATGCGCCGACGCCGCCGAACGGCAGGTCGTGCTGGGCGATGTGCAGGATCGTGTCGTTGACCGTGACGCCGCCGGCCGAGGTGCGTTTGAGCACGGTATCGACCGTCGCACGGTCGTCGTCGAACACGTAGAGTGCCAGCGGATGCGGTCGCGCAGCGATGTAGGCGATCGCGTCGTCAAGGCAGTCGTACGGAACCAGCGGCAGCAGCGGACCGAAAATTTCCTGCTGCATCACCGATGACGCGTCGTTCGCGCCGGTCAGCAACACCGGCGGGAACACGCGCGAACCCGGCGTCACGGGCGATTCGGCAAGCACGTGCGCGGTCGCGCCGGCCGCAACCGCGTCGTCGCGCAATGATGCGAGCCGCGCGTACTGGCGATCCGAAACTATGCTCGAGTACTGCGGGTTCGACGTGAATTGCGGATACAGCTTGCCGACCATCGCGCGCGCGCCGTCGATGAAGGCGGTCATCTGCGCGCGCGGCAGCAGCACATAGTCCGGTGCGATGCAGGTCTGGCCCGCATTGATCAGCTTGCCGTGCACGATGCGTTCGACCGCATGATCGAAGCGCGCGCCGGGACCGATGATTGCCGGCGACTTGCCGCCGAGTTCGAGCGTCACGGGTGTCAGGTTGGCGGCCGCAGCGCGCATGACCTCGCGCCCGACCGGGGTCGATCCGGTAAACAGCAAATGATCGAGCGGCAGTGCTGAAAACGCGCGCGCGACTTCGGCATCGCCGTTGACGACGGCCACCTCGTCGGTCGCGAAATACTTGCCGACGAGTTCGGCAAACAAGGTCGAGAAGCGCGGAGTGAATTCGCTCATCTTCACCAGCACGCGATTGCCGGCAGCGAGCGCGTCGGTCATCGGGCCAATCGCCAGATACAGCGGATAGTTCCACGGCACGATGATCCCGACCACGCCGAGTGGCTGTGGCAACAACTCGGTACGCGCCGGCAGGAACCACATGCCGGCCCAGCGACGCCGCGGGCGCATCCAGCGTCGTGCGTGCCTGAGCGCATGACGGATGCCGGACAGGCTCGGAAAAATTTCAAGCAGGCTGGTTTCTTCGGCCGGACGTTGTCCGAAGTCCGTGGCGATCGCCGTGGCGATCACATCGCGGTTGTCGCGCACCAGCGCCTCGAGTGCGCGCAAGCGTGCCGCACGTTCGGGCCAATCCGGCGAGGGATTGCGCGCATGTGCCGCGCGCAGGCGCGCCAGGGTTTCGTCCAGGGATGCGTTCACGTCGCTCACGTCAATCGACCTCCTGCTGGTGGCTGCGCGGATGGTATGAACTCGTTTGCTGCGTCGATTCCGGATTTGCGAGTACGCACGATTCCGACCCCACTCGATGCCGCGAATGTCATTGCAGGATTGCGCCTCGCGTGCGGCCATGCATTGCGTACAGGCGCACCCTCAATGCAGCGTTTTCAGGGCCGCGGACAGAGCACGGTCGAGGCGAGCATCGGTCTCATCCCCATCCACCGCGCCGAGTTCGCTCCAGCGCGACAGCAGTGCGACGAGTTCCTGCGACGGAGTCGCCGCGCTGCCGCCACGCAGGCGGTTTGCGAGGCGATCGACCTGCAAGGCGCGGCGGCGTTCGCCGTCGGCCGACGGCGATTCCTGGCCCCCGAGCACGTCCAGTTCGATCAGCAGGTCGCGTGCCGCGTCGGCATCCGCAATCGGCGCCGCGGATGAAGCGAGTGCCACCTCGAAGCGACTTTCGAGCGCGTTCGCGCCGATGTCGGTTGGCGTTGTCGATGCCCAGCGCTCGCGCAGCTCGTCGGCCGGCGTGGCGCCGGTTTCGGCCGCTCGGCACAGCGCATAGCGTGCGCGCCACGCGTCGAAGCGTACGCGGCGAGCCGCGCGTTCGCGCTCCATCTCGGCGTCGCGCGACGCGGCCAGCGCCTGTTCGAAGCGCTGTCCAAGCGCCTCGTCACGCACGCGCAGCGCGGTCCATGCCGATTGCAGGCGCGCGGCGGCACCACGGTCGGGCGAGCCCGATGCCGCAAGTGCTTCGAGTTCGACGCACAGCGCTTCGGCCTGCTCGCGCGCTTCCGAATCGCGCGCCGTACGTTCGGCGCGTTCGGCGTCGAGTTTGCCAAACACCGCATCGATAGCGGCGCGGAACGCTTTCCATTGAGCCTGGTCGCGCGAACGCTTGCCATTGCCGACCTGCTGCCAGCGTTGCTGCAACTCGCGCGCCGCTGCGGCGGTACCGCGTTGCGCGGTTTGCCCAAGGTTTTCGGCTTCGGCGATCAATGCCGTTTTCGCATGCTCGATTTCCTCGTCGCGGCGCGTGATGCGCGCATCCAGTGCCGTGAGGCTGGTCTTGGCGCCCTGCGCGAGTTGCTTGCGTTCGCGTGGCTCGACGCGATCAAGTCCGCGCAGCGCTTCGACCAGCTCACGCCGGAGCGTGGCGAGCGCGGCCCAATCGACGCTGTCCTCCGGCCATGCGTTCGCGCGTTCCAGCAGCGCATGGATCTCCTGCGCATGCGATTCGCGCAGTTCCTGGCGCTTCCTGAAATAGTTCTGCGCCGGCGCAAGGGCCGCGCGGCAGGCCGCATGAAAGCGTCGTGCAAGACCGCCTGACCGATTCGCATCGCGACCTTCGGCTGCGTCAAGGCGCGTCCACTCGGCTTGCGCATCGCGTACGCGCGATGCGACCGCATCCGGATGCAGGCCAGCGGTCGGGATCGCCTCGATGTCCTCGCATATCTGCAGGCGACGCTGATTGTCGGCCCAGTATTGCCACCGGCTGAGTTCGGCGTAGCGCTTTTCGGTGGCGATCGCGTGCTGCATCAGCGCGCTCGGCAACGGTACTTCGATGCGCCGACGCAGTCCGTCGATGCGCGACTTCGCCGCATGCGCCTGCGCACTCGCTCCTGCGTCGATGGCTGTGTCGAATGCGCGCAAGGTTTCCTCGAGTTCGCCGAGCAGCGCACGTTGCTGTTCGCGCTGTTGGCGTTGCGCGGCGTTCGCTTCATCGACCGACGCGGCGAAACGCGCCTGCGCGATCAGGGTGGCCGCGACCGCGGTGGCATCCGCGGACGGTTCGTCGGCGACGGCCCCCACTGCGGACTCGCTTTCCGCCACTTCCGGCGTTTCTGCTTCGATCGGTGTTTCGACCGGCTTCGGCGCTGGCGGGTTGCGGCTGGTTTCCAGCAGTCCTCGTGCTCTTTGGAAACGCGTGCGCAGCGCTTCCGCGACGGAGCCTTCGTTCGCAGTCCATTCCGCGACGATCCGCGCTTCAGCGTCCTGCTGCCCCGGCTCGCGCAACAGATGTTCGAGCTTTTCGCACAATTGGCGTGCGCGTTGTTCCAGGGTGGCATCGTCGCCGCGCGCGATGCGCAGGGCGTCGATGCGCTCGCGGGCACGTCGGTTGACCTGCTTGTCGGACTTGCGCGAGCGCTCGGCCAATCGCGCAAGCAGGGTCTCGTCGTCGATGCGATCGACCAGCGTGAGACGGATGCCGGCATCGCTGTCCTCGCTCGCGCGTTCGAGCAGCAGGGCGGGGCGCGTGATGCGTTCGAGCGCAGCCCGGCGCAGCTCCGGCTCGCGCGCCTGGCGCGCGGTGCGTTCGAGCAGTTCGTTGTCGTCCTGCGCTTTCAGCAACCGCAAACGCTCGGCCAACGGTGGCGCCGAGGAATGCAAACCGACCAGCAAATCGAGCCACAATCCGCGTGCCTGCGCGCGCACGTTGGCATCGGCATCGTCGTGCGCCATGCCTTGCGCGATGCCGGGATCGACCAGGCGCTTCAGCGCGGCGAGGCGGACGTCGGGGTCGGCATCCTCGCGCGCGAGGCGACCGAGATTGGTGACCAATTCGGGTTGTGTGTCCTGCGCGACCGCCGCGCGGCGCGTGGCGGCATCCTTCGACAACCAGCGGGGTTTGCTCAGAAAACCGGGGAATTTCATATGTGGCCCGTCACAGCAGGTTCTTGATGATGCGGATGCCGGCTGCATATTCGCCGATCAACGTGCCGATCGTGACGAACATGAAGTTCAGCAGGGTCCGCGCGATGCGGTTCTTCCACCACCCCGTCCAGTGCGCGACATCGTCGCGCAGGGTGTCGAAATCGGCTACGCGCGGTTTGCGCAGCCACGCCTCGACGCCTGCACTGAACGCTGATGCCGGAATGCCGGGGCGGAACGGTTTGAGCGGCGCGGCGATGAACGCGGCGATCACGCTGAGCGGATGTGCCGCGGCGAGGATCGCGCCCAGCGCGGCGAAGCCGCCAGTGAAAAGAGTCCAGGTCAGCAATGCTTCGGTGCCGGCCTGCGTGCCGCGCGTGAATGCGAAAGCGATCGCTGCGGCGATCACGGCGAACACGCCGAACGCGAGCCACTTCGGCCAGTGCGAGGGCGGCGGCAGCGCCGACAATTTGTCGAGCAGCGGCCGCGGAATCTCGTTCTGGCTCGCCAGTTCGCGTTCCATTCCGGCAAGATGTCCGGCGCCGATCACCACCAGCACGCGCTTGACTGAGCTTTCCGCAGCCTGCTCGCGCAGACGTGCAGTCATGAAGCGGTCGCGTTCGCCGATCAAGGCGTCGTACAAAGGCGGCGATTCCCGCGCGAACTCATTGAACATGCTGCCGAGCAGATCACCCTGCTTGAGCTTCTCGATCTCGTCTTCGCTGACGTCCTCGCGTGTCAGCACGCTGGCACCGAGGCCGCCGACGATCGAAAGGCGGTCCAGGAAACCGACGCTGTGATAGGCGCGCTTCAAGGTCACGCCGATCTCGCGGTCGATCAGCCAGACCGGCAATCCGCGTGCATCAGCACCGTCGATCGCGGCTTTCATTTCCGCGCCGGGCTCGATGCCGAACTGCTCGGCGAGGCGACGCTGGAACGCGCTCAACGCGAGATTCGCCGCAATCAAGCCGGCCTTGCCCTGGCGGATCACCTGGAACAGATCGAGCTTGCGGAACGCCTCCGGGTCGCGCATCGACTGGTAGCGCGGTTCGCACAGCTCGACCGCGACCGCATCGAAATGCTCGCGTTCGAGCATCGCGCGCACCGCGTCGGCACTGACACGCGAAACATGCGCGGTACCGAGCAACACGTACTCGACACCGCAGCGGCTCACATTCGCGATCGGCTGCTCGGCGAGCACATCGGCAGGCGTGGAAGGGGACAGGGAATTGGACATCGGCATCGCGCCGGAAACGTGGATATTCAATCGCGAAACCGTTTGGTCAGATCGGTATAGGCATCAATGCGGCGGTCGCGCAAGAAGGGCCAGATGCGGCGCACGTTCTCGCTGCGCGCGAGGTCGATGTCGACCAGCAGCAGTTCGCGCCGGTCGGGCGAGGCTTGCGCGAGGAATTCGCCTTGCGGCCCGGCGACGAAGCTCGATCCCCAGAATGCGATGCCGCGTGCACCGTCCGGTGCTGCCTCGAATCCGGTGCGATTGCAGGCGAGCAGCGGCAGGCCATTGGCGACCGCGTGACCGCGCTGCACGGTGATCCATGCGTCGCGCTGGCGATCCTTCTCGTCTTGCGCGTCGGCCGGGTCCCAGCCGATCGCGGTCGGATAGAGCAGCAGGTCCGCGCCGGCCAGCGCCATCAGGCGCGCGCCTTCGGGATACCACTGGTCCCAGCACACCAGCAGGCCGAGTTTGCCCACCGAGGTCCGGATCGGCTCGAAACCGAGATCGCCCGGAGTGAAATAGAACTTCTCGTAGAACGCCGGATCGTCCGGTATGTGCATCTTGCGGTACTTGCCGGCAATGACGCGCGAACGATCGAACACGACCGCGGTGTTGTGGTACAGCCCGGCCGCGCGGCGTTCGAACAGCGACGCGACGACGACCAGTTTCAGTTCCTCGGCAAGCGCGCCGATGCGCTCGGTGCTCGGACCCGGAATGGCTTCGGCGCGGTCGAACTCGTCGACGCTTTCGTGCTGGCAGAAGTAGGGGCCGTTGTGCAGCTCCTGCAGCAGCACCAGCTCGGCGCCGGCCGCGGCGGCTTCACGCAGGCCGGCTTCGATTGCATCGAGATTTTCGTCACGGCTGCCGCGATCGGTTTCCTGCAGCAGCGCGACCTTGAGGGTGGTTCGGGTCATGGCGTCGTCGTGGTGAATCGCGAGTCGGCTACTGTACCGTGGATCGCCAGCGGCATGCGCACGCGGACTCGACATGCTGCGGAGGCGTATGCGCGTCGATGCGCATCCGCGTGGATGTCATGCAGCCAGCGATCCCGCTGGCAACTGCATCGTCAGGCAGTGCACGCTGCCGTTCTGCCAGATCAACGGGCGCGCATCGACCGCGACGACGTCGCGACCGGGATGCGCCGCGGCGACGACCTTGGCCGCGAGCGCATCCGCGGCATCGCCGTAGGACGGCATCACGACCGCGCCGTTGACGACCAGGTAGTTCGCATAGGAAGAGGCGAGGCGGCGCCCGTCGTCGACGATCGCGCGCGCCCACGGCAGCGGGTGCAGGCGATACGGCCGGCCATCGGCGGTGCGCAAGTTGGCGATTTCCTCGTGCATGCGCGCGAGCTCGTCGTAGTGAGGGTCGTTCGGGTCATCGCAGGTCTGGAACACGATCGCGTCGTCCGGTGCGAAGCGCGCGAGCGTGTCGATGTGCGCGTCGGTGTCGTCGCCTTCGAGATAGCCGTGATCGAGCCAGAGCACGCGCTCGGCTTCGAATGCCGTCGCGAGGCGCGCGGTCATCTCCTCTCGCGACATGTGCGGATGGCGTTGCTGCAGGCAGCGCCACGTCGTCAGGATCGTTCCCTTGCCGTCGGATTCGATCGCGCCGCCTTCCAGCGCCCAATCGATGCGGCGATGGTCGACAGGGGCGAAGACCCTGTGCGGGAGCAGCGATTCGATCAGGCGATCGTCGCGACCGCCCTCGAACTTGCCGCCCCAGCCGGTGAAGCGGAAATCGACGAGGCGGAAGTGCGTGTCGTCGGTCAAGGTCAGCGGACCGGAGTCACGCAGCCAGGTGTCGTCATACGGCACTTCGACGAAGCGGACATGCGCGGCATCGACGCCGCCCTCGGCCAGCAGGTGCGCGGCCCGGTCGCGCACGACTGCGTCCGCGACGCAGACCAGCAACGGTTCGAAACGTGCGATTGCAGCGGCCAGCGCAACATAGGCGGTTTCTATGCGCGCCAGACGCGGCGCCCAATCGGTGCCGGCGTGCGGCCAGGCAATGAGTACCCCCGCCTGCGCTTCCCATTCGGCAGGCAGTCGAAAACGTGGATTCATGAATCAGGTTGCCGGAGTCGGGGCGGTCGCAGCGGGCACGCTGTGGATGACGCGGCTGCGCTCGAAATAGACGGTGTAGCCGGCGTAGCGCCAGCGGTTGATGACCGGATGGCGCGGCTTGTCACCGCCGGCTGCCGGCAATTTCTCGATCGGCGCGCCGTAGCGCTGTTCGACCTGCGCCATGCTCATGCCGCGACTCGGGCCGACGCCGGCGTAGGCATCGCGCGACGCCTTGCGGTGATGCGGCTTCTTCGCCGCCTTCGCAGGCTGCACGTCGAGGGTGTCGGCATGCGCCGACGGCATCCCGATGGCGGCAGCGGCGAACACAGAAGCCGCGGCGAGAACGTACTTCACAAACATGGCTCAACCCCTTGTCATGAAAGGAAACTACGCCGCGCACAGCGACGGATGGCGTCTTTTTAGCAGAAGTACGCGGCGCGTTCCATGACGCTTGCTGCAGAGTCGCATCGGCGGCGCACAGGAATCGGCTCTGAACGATCCCCCGCACGCCCCGCAGTCGCGTGCTGTTGGTGAAAAGTGTGGCCATGGATGGCCGCGGGTAGACCGGCCGAAGACTCTACTTCCGCGACATGACACCCAGGCCAGATTGCGGCGATCCCGGATGGATCGCATGAAACACGCAGTGCTCCCGGACGGATCGCATAAAAAAAGGCCGCAATGCGGCCCTTTTTCATCGGAATCCGGTGACGGAACCCCGGCTCAGCGCTGGCGCGCCTTGAAACGCGGGTTGCTCTTGCAGATCACGAACACCTTGCCGCGGCGACGCACGACTTTGCAATCGCGGTGGCGCTTCTTTGCGGACTTGAGGGACGACAGCACTTTCATGGAACGCCTCGCGACAGTTTCTGGACACGGAAAGCGCGGAATTGTAAGGGATTTGTGTGGCCGTGGAAAGTAGGGGGAGTGCAACGGATCGCCGGAGGCGATGTTCGGCGCCATCGGACCGCTTGGATTCGCTCCCGAAACTGCCTAGCTTAGGGGGATGCCCAAGGTCCTCACCATCGAAGACGACGCGGTTACCGCACGCGAGATCGTCGCCGAATTGCGCAGCCGCGGCAACGAGGTCGACTGGGTCGACAACGGCCGTGAAGGTCTGGATCGGGCCATCCAAGGCGACTACGACGCGATTACGCTGGATCGCATGCTGCCTCGACTGGACGGCCTTGCCATGGTCACCGCCCTGCGCAATGCCGGCGTGCAGACACCGGTACTGATGATCAGTGCACTCAGCGATGTCGACGAACGCATCCGCGGCCTGCGCGCCGGTGGTGACGACTACCTGACCAAGCCATTCGCACCGGACGAAATGGCAGCGCGCGTCGAAGTGCTGATGCGGCGCCGGCAAACCACGGCACGCGCCACGGTGTTGCGCGTGGCGGATCTGGAACTCGATCTGATCGAGCGCAGCGCACACCGCGGCGAACTTGCGCTCGCGCTGCTGCCCATCGAATTCCGCCTGCTCGAATTCCTCGTGCGCAATTCCGGCCAAGTGCTCACTCGGACAATGATCTTCGAGGCAGTCTGGGGCTATCACTTCGACCCCGGGACGAATGTCATCGACGTGCACATCGGCCGCCTGCGCAAGAAGGTCGACCCGCCCGGCCTCGCGCCGTTGATCCGCACCGTCCGTGGCTCTGGATATCGCCTTGCTGAAGCTGAGTGACCACTGGCGCTCGGCGACGACTCGCCTGATCCTGATCTACGGTGCGTTCTTCGCCCTGTGGAGCACGGTGCTGATCGGTGCAATGTATTGGGAAACCACGCGCTACCTCTCCAATATCGTCGACGACATCGTCGGACAGCGCGCGCACTACCTGACCACCATCGAACGCGATCGCCTGCCCGCTGCGATGGAGGCAACCGGTGCGCTGGACCTGCGCGGAGTGATGGCGCTGGGCCTGTTCGACACCGCCGGGCGCTATCTGGACGGAAATATCGAAAAGCTGCCGTCGGACCTGCCTGCGGATGGTGCCATCCGAGTGCTGCCGCATGGCCTGCAGCGGCGAGGTGTGGAACACCGTCGGCCAGCGCGTGGACTCGCGGTCCGTCTGTCCAGTGGCGAAACACTGGTCATCGCGAGGGACACCAGTGTCATCGACCAAGTCGGCGTAATCCTGCGCCATTCTTTGCTGTTGGGCCTGACGCTGACCACGATCCCCGGCCTGATCGGCGGCCTGCTGCTCAGCCGCCGCCCGTTGCGACGAGTTCGGGCGATCGAATCCGCGATCGAGCCGATCGCACGCGGCGACCTCGGCCGCCGCCTGCCGATATCCGGGCGTGGCGACGAAGTCGACATGCTCGCCGCCATCGTCAACCGCATGCTCGGTGATATCGAACACCTGATCGGGGAGGTCAAGGGCGTCTGCGACAGCATCGCGCATGACCTTCGCACGCCACTGACGCGCCTGCGCGCGCAACTGCACCGTCTGCAGCAAAAAGGCGACAGCTGCGAGGATCGCGCAATGGTCATCGACCGCTGCGTCGGCGACGTCGATGCACTGCTGGAGCGCTTCCGCGCCTTGCTGCGCATCTCCGAACTGGAAGACCTGCGCCGTCGCGGCGGCTTCGCCAGCGTCAACCTCGGCGAAATCCTGCGCCAGGTGCACGAGCTTTACGCGCCGTTGGCCGAGGACGCCGGCGTCGCCTTCCATCTCGATGCACCGAGGCACGTGTCGATCCACGCCGACCCGCACCTGCTGGTCGAAGCGTTCAGCAATCTCATCGCCAACGCGATCAAGTTCACTCCGAACGAAGGTATGGTTCGTGTGAGCATTCGCATCGAGGCTGCAGGCCCGTGCGTCGACATCGTCGATACCGGACCCGGCATCCCGAGTGGCGAACGCGAAGCCGTGTTGCAGCGTTTCTATCGCAGCGAATGCGGGCGCGAAATCGCCACACCGGGACACGGCCTTGGCCTCAGCATCGTCTCGGCCATCGTGCGCCTGCATGGGTTCCGGCTGCGCATAGGCGAGAGCGAGAGCGGTGGAACGCGGGTGAGTGTGGAATGCTGGGGAGACACCCTTGCCTCCGCGCAAGGGTTTTGAACGAACGCAAACGGCTCGCGGGCGCAGCCGATTCGATCATGAAGTTTTGTTCACGCGGCAGCCCTTGGCTTGCGCTCCTGCGGCACCTACCTTGGCGCACTGCACCAGCTTCCACTTCGGTATCCCGCATGATCGGAATCGTCCGCGTCGCGCTGCAGCGCCCGTACACGTTTGTCGTGCTCGCGCTGCTGATCCTGATCATCGGTCCGCTGGTCGCACTGCGCACGCCGACTGACATTTTTCCGGATATCCGCATCCCGGTCATCGCAGTGGCGTGGCAGTACACGGGCTTGCCGCCGGACCAGATGGCCGGGCGCATCACCACGCTGTACGAGCGCGTGCTGACGACAACGGTCAACGACATCGAGCACATCGAGGCCAACTCCTACCAGGGCTTCGGCATCGTCAAGATCTTCTTCCAGCCCGGCGTCGACGTCGCCACCGCGAACGCCCAGGTGACAGCGGTTTCGCAAACCATCGTCAAGCAGATGCCACCGGGTACGACGCCGCCGCTGATCCTCAACTACAACGCATCCACGGTGCCAATCCTGCAGTTGGCCTTGTCCGGCAAGGGACTGTCCGAGCAAAACCTGGCGGACCTTGGCCTCAATACGATCCGCACGCGCCTGGTCACGGTGCCTGGCGCGGCGATTCCGTATCCATTCGGTGGCAAGAGCCGCCAAGTGCAGATCGACCTCGATCCGTCCGCGTTGCAGGCTCGCGGGCTTTCCGCCAATGACGTCGCGAACGCGCTTGCGGCGCAGAACCTGATCACGCCGGTCGGTACGCAGAAGATCGGCGCGTTCGAATACACGCTCCAACTGAACAACGCGCCATCGGCGATCGACGACCTCGGCGATTTGCCGGTAAAGGTCGTCAACGGCAGCACGATCTACATCCGCGATGTCGCCCACGTGCGCGACGGCAACGCACCGCAAACAAACATCGTGCATGTCGACGGCTCGCGTTCGGTGTTGATGTCGGTACTGAAGAATGGTGCAACATCCACGCTCGCGATCGTCGCCGGCATCAAGTCGAAGCTCGCCGAGATTCGCCCCGGCTTGCCGGAGAACCTCACGGTCGCGCCGATCAACGACCAGTCGCTGTTCGTGCGCGCGGCGGTAAAGGGCGTCGCGTTCGAGGGCGCGATCGCGGCGGCGCTGACCAGCATCATGATCCTGCTGTTCCTCGGCAGCTGGCGTTCGACCGTGATCATCGCGGTGTCGATCCCGCTGTCGGTGCTCGGCGCGATCCTGTGCCTGGCCGCGCTTGGAGAGACCTTGAACATCATGACCCTCGGCGGCCTCGCGCTTGCGGTCGGCATCCTCGTCGACGATGCAACGGTGACGATCGAGAACATCAACTGGCATCTCGAACACGGCAAGGACGTCGAGACCTCGATCATGGACGGCGCCGCGCAAATCGTGACGCCGGCCTTCGTCTCGCTGCTGTGCATCTGCATCGTGTTCGTGCCTATGTTCTTCCTCGAAGGCGTCGCGCGCTTCCTGTTCGTGCCGATGGCCGAAGCGGTGATGTTCGCGATGGCATGCTCGTTCATTCTCTCGCGCACCCTGGTGCCGACGATGGCGAAGTACCTGTTGCGTCCGCACGCAGCGCACGTCGATGCCGAAGGCAACCTGCTGCCGTTGCCGCCGACGCGCAATCCGCTGGTGCGTTTCCAGCGCGCATTCGAGGCACGTTTCGAGCGCATGCGCGCGAGCTACCGCGAACTGCTCAAGCTCGCGCTGCTGCATCGGCGCGTGTTCGTCGGCGGCTTCATGGCGTTCATACTCGCCTCGTTCCTGCTGGCGCCGTTCCTCGGCCGCAACTTCTTCCCGTCGGTCGACGGCGGCCAGATCCTCATGCATGTGCGCACCCAGGTCGGCACGCGCGTGGAGGAGAGCGCGAACCAGTTCGCCGCGATCCAGAAAGCGATCCGCACGATCATTCCCTCGCACGAGATCGACGTGATGGTCGACAACATCGGCCTGTCGACCAGCAGCATCAACCTGACTTACAACAACACCGGCGTGATGGGCGCGCAGGACGGCGACATCCAGATCGCGCTGAAGGAAGGCCACAAACCGACCGCCGACTATGTGCGCGAGTTGCGCGAGAAGCTGCCGCGCCAGTTCCCTGGCGTGACGTTCTCGTTCCCGCCGGCCGACATCGTCAGCCAGATCCTGAACTTCGGTTCACCCGCGCCAATCGATCTGCAGGTCCGTGGCGCAAACCTCGATGCGAACTTCGACTATGCCAACTCGCTGCTGCCGAAGATTCGTGCGATTCCCGGCATCGCCGACGTGCGCATCCAGCAATCGCGGCAGAGCCCGATGTTCAAGGTCGATGTCGATCGCACGCGCGCACAGGAACTCGGCATCACCACGCGTGACGTCACCAACAGCCTGGTCGTGAACCTCGCCGGCAGCAGCCAGGTCGCGCCGACGTTCTGGCTGAATCCGCAAAACGGCGTGTCGTATCCGATCGTGATGCAGACGCCGCAGTATCGCCTCGACTCGCTCACTGCACTGGCGAACCTGCCGATCAGCGGCAGCGCCGGCTCGTCGTCGCAAGTGCTCGGTGGCCTCGCGGACTTCACGCGCGCATCCGGCAACGGCATGGTCAGCCAGTACGACATCCAGTCGATGGTACAGATCAATGCGACCACGCAAGGGCGCGATCTCGGCGCGGTGGCGACCGACCTGCGCCGCATCCTCGCCGACACGGCCAAGCAGGTGCCGAAGGGCTCCACCGTGGCCTTGCTCGGCCAGGTGCGCACGATGGAGAGCTCGTTTTCGGGCCTGCTGTTCGGCCTGCTCGGCGCGATCGTGCTGGTGTATTTCCTGATCGTGGTGAACTTCCAGTCGTGGAGCGATCCGTTCGTGATCGTTACCGCGTTGCCGGCCGCGCTGGCGGGCATCGTCTGGATGCTGTTCGCGACCTATACGCCGATCTCGGTTCCGGCACTGACCGGCGCGATCATGTGCATGGGCGTCGCCACGGCAAACAGTGTGCTGGTGATCAGCTTCGCGCGCGAACGCCTCGATGCGATCGGCGATGCGACGGTCGCCGCGATCGAAGCCGGTTTCGTGCGCTTCCGCCCGGTGCTGATGACCGCACTCGCGATGATCATCGGCATGGCGCCGATGGCACTCGGCCTCGGCGAAGGCGGCGAGCAGAACGCACCGCTCGGCCGTGCCGTCATTGGCGGCCTCGTTTTCGCGACGATCGCCACGCTGATCTTCGTGCCCGTCGTGTTCAGCATCGTGCATCGTCGGCATGGCGAAAAGCCCGCGCCGCGCCCCGCACTCGGAGAACTCCATGTCGTCTGAACTTTCACCACCGAATGTTTCCCGCCGCGGCCTGCATCTCGCCGGCCTGGTCGGTGGCGTCGCCGCCATCGTGATCGTGGCGGTCGGCCTCGTCACCCGCGCGCATGGCGATGCCGGCCTCAAGCAATGGACCGACGAGCAGTCGATTCCGACCGTCGCGTTGATCGCACCCGGCACGCAAGGCGACGCGGCGACGCTTGATCTGCCTGGCCGCCTGGAAGCCTATTCGCGCGCGTCATTGTATGCGCGGGTCAGCGGCTACTTGAAGAGCTGGAACGTCGACATCGGCGCGTCAGTGAAGGCGGGGCAGGTGCTCGCCGAGATCGAGACGCCCGATGTCGACCAGGAACTGCTGCAGGCGCGGGCGAATCTCGCCAGCGCGAAGGCGAATGCCGATCTCGCCGTGACGACGGCGAAGCGCTGGCGCTCGATGATCGCCACCGGCGCCGTCTCCAAGCAGGACGCCGACGAAAAAAGCGGCGATGCCGATGCCAAGCTGGCACTGGTCAAGTCCGGACAGGCGAACGTCGAGCGACTGGTTGCGACGAAGGGCTTCGCGCGCATCGTCGCGCCGTTCGACGGCATCGTGACCGCACGCAACACCGACGTCGGCGCACTCATCAACATCGGCGGCGCAGCGGGGCAGGAGTTGTTCGTCGTATCCGATACGAAGAAACTGCGCGTCTACGTCAGCGTGCCGCAGACCTACGTTCCCAGCATTCCGCCCGGCACCAAGGCGACGATCACGGTCCCCGAGCACGCCGGCGTGAAGTATGCCGCGACGGTCGAATCCTCATCGCAGGCGGTCAACGCGACCTCCGGCAGCACGCTTATGCAGCTCGCGGTCGACAATGCGAACGGCGAGCTTCTACCCGGCGGATTCGCCAATGTCAGCCTCGACCTGCCGCGCACCGCTGCGATGCTGAGCGTGCCGGCGAGCGCCTTGATGTTCGACAAGTCGGGCCTGCGCGTCGCGACCGTAGGCGCCGACGACAAGATCAAGTTGAAGAACGTGACGATCGCGCGCGATCTGGGCAAGACGATCCAGCTAGGTTCCGGCCTCGAGCCCGGCGACCGGGTGATCGAAAGCCCGCCAGACGGCATCTCCGATGGCGACATCGTGCGTATTGCGGAGCCTGCCAAGGTGGCCTCCGCGCAGCCCGCTATCGCACCGAAGAGCGCGACGCACTGACGTATTGCCGGCACACGTCCGGGAAGTCGAGCCGAAGCTGCGCGACGCTCTGTGGCTGAATCTGCGGTAGGCCGCGCACTTTTGGGGATGGATCTCGCCTGCCTTTGACAGGCGCAGTGCAGGGCAATCGATGCCGGGGAAATCATCTAGCCCCATCGCGCTACGCTCACCGAGCACTTCGCTGGCTGGACATGCCAGCAATATGCCTTTCGAGGCGAAGATTTTTGCTTTGCCCGGTTGGAGGCGTGGCACAACAGGGGATCGCGTCAACCCTTGACGTTGCGCACCTTGGACGCGCCCAACGGAAGCGTCTGGCGCTTCGTCGCGAAGCCCGGCCATGGATCCTTGCGAAGCGCTTTCGCACGTCGCAGCGCTCGGAACAGATCGAAATCATCCCCCGCACGCGTGCGGCCGAGTTCATCCCAGCCGATCGGCATCGCGACCGGTGCACCGGGACGGGCACGCAGCGACCAGTTCGCGATGCTGGTCGCCCCACGCGCATTGCGCAGCCAGTCGATGAAAATGCGGCCTTCCCGGCGAGCCTTGCTGGCGGTCGCAATGTAGGCCATCGGGCGGCTCGCCACCATCGCTTCGGCGAACGCCGCGCAGAAGGTCTTCGCCTCGCTCCATTCCACGCGGCGCGCGATCGGAACGACCACGTGCACGCCCTTGCCTCCGGACAGCCGCGCGTAGCTTTCCAGCCCGACTTCGGCGAGCCGCGCGCGCACGTCGCGCGCGGCGGCGATCACCTCCTTCCAGACGACGCCGGGCGCGGGATCGAGATCGAACACGAGCCGGTCAGGCTTGTCCGGCGCGTCGATGCGTGCGCCCCAAGGATGAAGCTCGATGGCATTCATCTGCACCAGTTCGAGCACGCCGGCGATCGCGGTCACGTAGAAATAGTCGTCGCTCGCGCCGCTTTTCTCCGCAAGGCGGATCGATGCGACATGCGGGCCGAGCGCGCCGGCATGATGCTTCTGGAAGAAGCATGCGGCTTCGGCACCATCCGGGCAGCGCAGGATCGACAACGGCCTTCGCGCGAGCTCGGGCAGCAGCCAATCGGCGACGGCGTGATAGTAGTGGGCGACGTCCTGCTTGTTGATCGACGTATCCGGGAAGACGATGCGTTCGGGATGCGTGATCACGACAGCGCCGCGGGTGTCCCGGGTCGGGCGCGCTGCGGGTCTTGACGTGGTTTTCTCGGTGCGTCGGGTGGCCATGCCGAGATCTCCCGGTTGCTTGTCGTCGCGCAGGCGCAAGAAGCTCGCTTGGCGCAGCAGTCCTTCTTTCGCCAAGCCGCGGAAGGCGACCTCGACGACGAGGCGCGGCTCCACCCAGTGCACGTCGCGCGCGCGAAACGGCACGTGCGAGGGTAGCGCGACGACGGCTTCATTGCGCGCAAGTTCGAGGAGGAGGCGGTGAAGTGACGCTATTCGCGCGTCGTCGAATCCGCTGCCCACGCGTCCGACGTAGCGCCATGCGCCATCATCCACCCGCGCCAGTAGCAGCGATCCGAATCCGCCGCGCGAACCCTTCGGAGCTGTGTAGCCGATAACGGCGAACTCGTCGCTCTGTGCATGCTTGATCTTCAGCCAGTCACGGCCGCGGCCGCCAACATAGGATGAATCGGCACGCTTGCTGACGATGCCCTCTAGCCCGTGGCGTACCGCCGCGTCGAATACCGCCGTGCCATCGCCTTCGACATGCGTGCTGTAGAGCAGCGTTGGCTCACGCGCTTTCGCCAGCAGCGATTCGAGCAGCGCCTTGCGCTCGACGAGCGCAACGCGCGTGAGGTCGATGCCCTCGAGCGCCGGCAAGTCGAACAGCACATGGTGGAGCGCCGCGTCGTTTTCGGACTGCAGCGCGCGTTGCAGGGCAGAGAAGTCGCTGCGGCCGCGCGCGTCGGTGGCGACGAGCTCGCCGTCGAGGCGGGCGCTCGCGACCGGCAGCGATTCGATCGCGCGCACGATGCCGGGCAAGCGATCGGTCCAATCGATGTCGTTGCGCGAGCGCAGGTGCGCGCGACCGGCTTCGAGGTCGGCCAGCAGGCGGTAACCGTCCCATTTTGTTTCGTGCAGCCAGCCGTCGCCGCGTGGACACTCATCCGCGAGAGCGCAGAACTCGGGCGCGAAGCCGGCGCGCAGCGGACGATCGCGTGCGCCGTCGAGCGCCAACGCGCGCTTGCGCCATGTCGCGGCAGCACGGCGCGGCTTCGCCCTCTCGTTCACCGCCTTCTTGCCATGTGTCGCCGCTCCGAGTGGCGGATTTCCACTGCGCCTGAGCTTCGCATCGACGAGATCGTCCGCCTCGGCATCGCGCGCTTCCGCGTCGGTTCGCTTCAACAGCAGCCAGTTCTGCTTGCCGCCGGCAATGCGCGTGCGCACAAGCGTCCAGCGACCACGCAGTTTCCTGCCGTGCAATTCGAAATCGAGATGCCCCTTCGCGAGCGCAGCGAGTGGTTCCCCCAGTGGCGTCCAAGTTCCATTGTCGACAATGTCCACGTGACCCGCACCATATTGGCCTGCCGGGATATCGCCGGCGAAGTCCGCGTAGGCGAGCGGATGATCTTCGACTTCCACCGCCAACCGCCGATCGCCCGGGCGCAGCGACGGTCCTTTCGGCACCGCCCAGCTTTTCAGGGTGCCGTCCACCTCGAGCCGGAAATCGTAGTGGCGTGCACGTGCGTGATGAAGCTGCACGACGAAAATCGGCTGCTTCGTCCGCTTGTCGCGCATGGATACGTCGGCCGACGGCTCCGGCGTCTCGCCGAAATCGCGTTTGCGGCGGTAGTCGCGCAGGCTCATCGAGCCGGCTTAGGCGGATTTGCGTCCGCGCGGCTTCCCCGCCGCCGGCTTCTTGACGGCTTTGGGCTTGCTTCCGCTGCTCGCGCGTGGACGACTGCGGGCGGGGGTGCGCTTCTTGCTGGCAATGCTGTCCTTCAACAGTCCCATGAAGTCGACAACGTTGGTTGCCGCATTTTCGGGCAGGCGTTGTTCCTCCTGAGGGGGCGCGGCAACAACCCCCTTCCGCTTGAGGCGCTTCTCGATCACTTTGTGCAGACGCAGGCGGAATTCGTCGCGGAAGTCCGCTGGCTTCCACGAGCCGGACATCGACTCGATCAATGCGCGCGCCATGTCCAGCTCCTTCTTCGTTACCCGATAGTCTGCCGCGGGCTTGCGTGGAATCGAATAGTCGTCGACGTCGACGAGTTCCTGCGGATAGCGCAGGATGAGCAGCATCAAGACGTGCTCTCGCGGGACGACGGCAGCCAAATGTTCGCGGGTGCGGATCACCACGCGTGCGATGCCGACCTTGCCGATGGCCGAAAGCGTTTCGCGCAGCAACACGTAGCCTTTCTCGGACTTCCTGCCCGGCACGAGAATGTAGGGCTTCTCATAGTACGCGGGGCTGATCGCATCGGCATCGACGAAGCTTTCGATCTCGACAGCCTCATGGCTCTCCGGAGCGGCGGCCTTGATGTCTTCCTCTTCGAGCACGACGTAGCTTCCCTTGTCGTACTCGAACGCCTTGACGACATCTTTCCACGGTACCTCTTCACCCGTTTCGCTATTGACGCGCTCGTAGCGCACGGGCTTGTTGTCGCGCGCATCGAGCATGCGCAAGCTCAGGTCCGTGCGGCGCTCGCCCGGCATGAGCTGGATGGGCACATGTAACAAACCGAACGAAAGGGTTCCGGTCCAAATTGGGCGCGCCATGGCCGTGCTCCGTGGGAAACAAGCATGCTTGAGGAAAGTGCTCGCGAAAGGCTACGCCTGCTTGCGGGCACGAGTAAGGGCAGCTTTCTTGGCGGCTGCGGAACGGCTTGGGGAAACGTGCTTCGTTGCCGCTTTCTTTTTTGGCGCCTTGCTGCCCTTGGCTCCGCCGTCCTGTTTGTTGACGGTTGCCCAGGCACGCTTCTGGGCCGTCTTCTTCGTCACGCCTTTCTTCTCGTAACCTTCTTCGATGTGTTCAGCCTGACGGCGTTGCTTGGCGGTATAGCTGGATTTGTCACCCTGCGGCATGTCGCGCCTCCTTCGTTACTGCGCCCGAAGCTTCATCATGAGCTCCGGTACTTGACTGGTAGCGAAACACGGAGGGTGTTTCGCGGCAGGGGTCGGGCCTCAAGCGGCACGCACAGGCTGCCTCGTGCGGACGGCGTCGGAAAAAGCGGGCTTCAGGCATGGTATGAAACTCAAAGCGGCTATCCCGAGTGGATCGTGACGAACGGGCTTACCGGCATGTTTCCCGTACTTCGACAGGATATCGAGTGCGATGTCCTCATCGTGGGCGCGGGAATCACTCGGTGCATGGACCGCCACGCATCTTCAGCTCGCGTGACATCGTGTTTGGGTCATCGATCGACGCGAAGCCGAATGGGAAAGCAGCACGGCCAGCACTGCGTTCCTGCAGTATGAAATCGATCCGGGATTGCAGGATCTGGCGTCGCGCCTAAGTGACTTCGAGCTCCGGAGGGCAGGGGCAGAGGCTCGACCGCACGGCGGCGACGGCCGTCTCAATGTTGGCGGACAGGACGACGCGATCGACATTCTTGCCAAGTGCGCTCGCCGGGTTCTCGAGAAAACCAAAAAACTCGCGCGGAAGGCTGGCGAACTGTTTCGGGCGCTGACACTGGATCCGGCCTTCATGGGGCGGAACGTTCGCGGATACCCAAGACGACCTACCATTTTCAGGATCCACGCGCGGCACGGGCCGCCAGTACATTTCGCCATGGCGTATGGCTGTCGGCCACCCGGTACTGATGTCGTCGCTAAAAAATCGTTGTCTAACAGCAAGATACTAAGCGCGAACTCCAGGTCATTGCCGAGTGGTGACATGGTAAGCGGATCGGTATTGGGATGGCGACACGGTTACCGGTGCGCCCTGGATTACGACACGGGAAACGGAAAAGACAGGGTTAGCGGGTTGAGTGACAACGTAAGCGGGTGGTCGACACGACAAATGGCGAAAGCTGTCATCTCGATATTATTTTACATAATAGACATTGCGCACCAAACGGCACCCCGAAACCGGGCCGGCGTCGGCGCGTCTGGCACCTGTCGCCGGACGGGTTCCGGGAGCTGCGCCTGAGCCTCGCCTTGAGCCAGCCGGCGTGCGCCCAGCTGCTCGGCGTGTGCCTGCGCACGATTCGGCACTGGGACTGCGGGCGCAACCGCGTGCCGTGGTCCGCCGTGAGGCTCCTGCGCATCCTCCGGGGCGGCGAGCTGCCGGCGACCGGGTTCGAGGGCTGGACCGTGCGCGACGGGGGCCGGCTGGTCACGCCGGCAGGCGTCGAGTTCCGGGTGCATGAGTTCGCGTGGTGGGCGCTGACGTGCTTGCAGGCGCGGTCGTGGCAACGGTCGTGGGATCGGCGCGCCTCGGTGCGGCCGTCGGCCGCTGAAAGCCTTCCAGCCGCGTTGCCGGTGGCAGACGGCGGCGCTTTTGACCTGGCGATCCGGCCAGCGTCGGGCAGCGATGCGGCTGCGGCGGTCGGCGGTCGCGTGGCGGATTCCCCGCCTCCTGCCGAACCGGCTGTGCTGGATGGAAGCAGCTCCGAGGGAAGCGGAAAGCGCAGGCGCGCGCAAGCGCGCCCCGCTTCCGCTTCTACGGGGCTTGTCCTTCTTAAAACAAGTGGAACGGCAGGGGCGCAAATCCGCATGGCGCCTGCCTCTCCGGAGGTGCCCGGTGAAGGCTGACGCGTTCGTCGTCGATCCGCGCAAGGCCCGGTGTTCGCGCCTGCACCGGTCCGTCCGGGAAGCGGCCCGCCTGCACGAAACAGAAGCGGACTGGTCATCGCGCTCGCTGGGCCGCTCCGGCTTCCGCAAGACCTTCATTACCCTCACCTACCGCCAAACGCGGGACTGGCAGGCTGGCCACGTCTCGGACTTCCTGCGCCTGATGCGCCAGTGGTTCCAGCGCCGGGGTGAAGTCTGCCGGTTCGTCTGGGTCGGCGAACTGCAACAGCGCGGCGCGCTGCACTACCACGTTCTGGTGTGGGTTCCGCGTCGGCTGCGCCTTCCCACGCCGGACCGCTGCGGCTGGTGGCCGCACGGATCGAGCAAGATTGAGACGGCCCGTAGCCCGATTGGCTACATGGTCAAGTACGCGACCAAGACGCGTCCCGAAGACGTGGTACGCCTGCCCAAAGGCGCGCGTCTGCACGGTGCGGGCGGATTGGATGCGCAGCAGCGTGTGCAACGCCGCCAGGTGATGGCGCCGGCGTGGTTGAGCGAGGCGGACGACGCACGGCGCGTTCAGGGGTGGATTGCCGAGCAAGAGCGCGAACCCGAGGACGAAGGCACCTACTACGAACGACGAGCAGCGGAGGAAGTGGCGGCGGAGCGCTATCTGAGCACATGGGGACCGAAGGGCTTTCCTCGGTACGTCCGCGTGCCGGGTGGATACGTGAGCTGCTGGACCGGCGAGTTCGTGGAAACGCCGTGGCGGGTGTCGGTGGATCAGGGCGTAGTGACGGTGTCTCGGAAGGAGAACGTGCAATGGGCGCAATAGCGATGCCGTCGGCGGACGGCTGGATGATGGGCGGCAGCAAGGATCCCGACTTGCAACGGGTGTTCGGGATCAGCGAGGACGTGATCGCGTCGATGGCCGTGGAGGCAGTGTTCTACGCGCAGGACAAGGCGGGGCGAAGCCGTCAACGCTTCGTGTGCGAGCTGGTGCAAGCGTTCGAGGCACAGTTGTACGAACGGCTGGGGGTCGAACTGGATAGCTGAAAAGGTGCGGCCTCCGGAGGGCGTCGAAACCAACCCGGAGGCCGCGAACACACATGCTGCAGATGCCGGCGTGGCCGGCGAAGGAATGATAGATGAAAACCGATCCGGCGGCGCAATGCCGCTTCTTCACGGCTGAGGACGCCTGTCGCGTCGCCCTCGCCGCCTACTTCGCGGCCCGCTCGCCGCTCCCTGCCCGCGATTTTGCCGCCTCGTTCGTCGGCGAGTTTTTGGCACGCTTCGGCACCCTTGCGAAAGGGCATCCAAAAATCGGGGAATTACAGGCTGAAAAAGGCGCTGCATTTGCGCGGCCAATTGCGCCAGAGAGGCACGGTTTGCCCGTCGTCGGCGATGCCGGTAATAATCCAGAAATGGAGCACGTCCGGCATGGCTGACATAATCAAACCTCGTAGACATTGCGCACCAAACCGTACCCCGAAACCGGGCCGGCGTCGGCGCGTCTGGCACCTGTCGTCAGACGGGTTCCGGGAGCTGCGCCTGAGCCTCGCCTTGAGCCAGCCGGCGTGCGCCCAGCTGCTCGGCGTGTGCCTGCGCACGATGCGGACTGGCAGCCGGGCCACATGCTTCCGAGGCCATACTGTCGTGACGAACTCGATCGTGAGCATTGATCAATGGCTCCATCGTCTGCGCAGGCCAAGACAACGCCGTCTACTGCGCGCTGCATCAACGAGCTCAACGCCGCGCGCGAAAGAATCGCCGCAGCAACTCAGCGGCTTCATCAGCAAGCACGCCTGCGCGAACCTCGACGCGATGGTTGTGCCGGTCGCTGACCAAGGTGTCGAACACGCTGCCGGCGGCGCCGGTCTTGGGGTCATGGGCGCCGTAGACGACGCGCGCGATGCGCGAATGCACGATGGCGCCGGCGCACATCACGCACGGCTCCAGCGTGACATAGAGCGTGGCGCCTGGAAATCGGTAGTTGCCGAGGCGAAGTCCAGCGTCGCGCAGCGCCTGGATCTCGGCGTGCGCGGTCGGGTCGCTGGCCGAGATGTTGCGGTTCCAGCCTTCGCCGATGGTCTGTCCGGCCATCACGAGGACGGCGCCGACGGGCACTTCACCTTCGCTGGTTTCGGCATGCCGAGCCAGCTCGAGCGCACGCTGCATCCATTGCCGGTCGATCGCTTCGCTTGCAGCAAGCGCATCCGCATCTGCGTTGACAGGACGCTGCGACAGCATGCGAGCGACCTTCCCTATTCCCACTCGATCGTCGCGGGAGGTTTGCCACTGATGTCATAAACAACGCGAGATATATTTGGTATCTCGTTGATTATCCTGTTGGATACCAAGCCAAGGAATTCATACGGCAGATGCGCCCAGTGGGCGGTCATGAAGTCGATCGTTTCGACCGCTCGCAGCGCGACGACCCATTCGTAAGCGCGCGCATCGCCGACCACGCCGACCGATTTGACCGGCAGGAACACCGCGAACGCCTGGCTGGTCCGGTCGTAGAGGTCGGACCTGCGCAGTTCCTCGATGAAGATCGCGTCGGCGCGCGCGAGGATCTCGGCGTACTCGCGCTTCACCTCGCCGAGGATGCGCACGCCGAGGCCGGGACCGGGGAACGGGTGGCGGTGGACCATTTCGCGCGGCAGGCCCAGTTCGACGCCGATGCGGCGCACCTCGTCCTTGAACAGTTCGCGCAGCGGCTCGACGAGCTTCAGCTTCATCTGCTCGGGCAGGCCACCGACGTTGTGGTGCGACTTGATCACGTGCGCCTTGCCGGTCTTGCTGCCGGCCGACTCGATCACGTCAGGATAGATCGTGCCTTGTGCGAGCCACTTCACGCCTTCGAGCTTGTGCGCTTCCTCGTCGAACACCTCGACGAACAGACGGCCGATGATCTTGCGCTTCGCCTCCGGGTCGTCGACGCCTGCTAGAGCCGCATAGAAGCGATCGGTCGCGTCGACTCGGATCACCTTGACGCCCATCCCGCCCCGTTCAGAAGCGGCGGCGAACATCGCCATCACCTGATCGCCCTCCTTCCAGCGCAGCAGGCCGGTATCGACGAACACGCAGGTCAGGCGCTCGCCGATCGCGCGATGCAACAGTGATGCGACGACCGAGGAATCGACGCCGCCGGACAGGCCGAGCAGCACATGGTCATCGCCGACCTGCGCACGCACGCGAGCGATCTGGTCGTCGATGATGTTGGCCGCGGTCCACAAGGTTGCACAGCCGCAGATCCCGATGACGAAGCGCTTCAGCAGCGTACTGCCCTGCTTCGTATGCGTGACCTCGGGATGAAACTGCACGCCGTACCAGCGTTTGTGCTCGTTCGCCATCGCGGCGACCGGAATGCGATCGGTGCGCGCGGTGACGACGAAACCAGGCGGAGCAATGGCGACATGATCGCCGTGGCTCATCCAGACATCGATCGCCGATGCGGGAGCGTGATCGGTGAGTCCATCCAGCAAGCGGTCCTGCGCGACGATTTCGACGCGCGCGTGACCGAACTCGCGTGCATCCGCGGCTTCCGTCGCGCCACCGAGCTGCGCGGCCAAGGTCTGCATGCCATAGCAGATGCCGAGAATCGGCAGGCCGCTGTCCAACACCTGCTGCGGTGCCTTCGGCGCATCCGCCAAGGTGGTCGATTCCGGACCGCCGGACAGGATGATGCCCTTCGCGCCGAATGCGGCGATCTCGGCCGGATCGTGATCCCACGCCCAGATCTCGCAGTAGACGCCGATTTCGCGGATGCGCCGCGCGATCAGCTGCGTGTATTGCGCACCGAAGTCGAGGATCAGGATCTTGTCGGTATGGATGTTCTGCATGGCAGCCTTCAGACAGCGGGTTGACGGTCGGTCGCGCTGGAACGACGCACCCAGCCGATGCTCAAAACGAATCGTGTTCCCTGCTCGACGCGGATGACACTGTGTTCACAGGCACCAGGTCGGAACAGCTTGATCCGCCGCGTGGCAAAGATCGACGCGGCACAGACAAATTCCCCGCCGCGCTTCGCGCGGCTGACCTCAATGTTGCAACGGCATTGGCGTCCCGCAACGACCGGATCGGTATGTGGCGGAATCTCGCTGCCTTCACCGAAGCGCAGCAGGTATACGTCGAACGGCAGTGGAAACGGCGACTGCAACAACAGCAACTTCTCGTAGCCGAAGCGCTGCCGTCCGCATTGCCCACGGAAGGCGTTGCGAAAATATTCGCGGACGGCCGACGTCGTTCGTCCATTCCGCGCAATGCCTCAGTCGAGACGATAGTTCGGCGCTTCCTTGGTGATCGCTACATCGTGCACATGCGACTCGCGCACACCGGCCGAGGTGATGCGCACGAACTGCGGCTTGGTGCGCATGTCCTCGATCGTCGCGCAACCGACATATCCCATCGATGCGCGCAGGCCACCGGCGAGCTGGTGCACGATGTTGCGCAGCGGACCGCGATACGGCACGCGACCTTCGATGCCTTCGGGCACGAGCTTGTCGGTGTCGCCTTCGTCGTCCTGGAAATAGCGATCCTTCGAGCCCTTCTCCATCGCGCCCAAAGATCCCATTCCACGATAACTCTTGTAGCTGCGCCCTTGATAAAGCTCGACTTCCCCGGGCCCTTCCTCGGTGCCGGCGAACATGCCACCGATCATCACGCAGTCAGCACCGGCGACGAGCGCCTTGGCGATGTCGCCGGAATAGCGGATGCCGCCATCGGCGATCAGGCCGACGTCGCTGCCCTTGAGGGCCTCCGCGACCATGGCGATTGCGGTGATTTGCGGAACGCCAACACCGGCGACGATGCGCGTGGTGCAGATCGAACCGGGGCCGACGCCGACTTTCACCGCATCCGCGCCCGCATCGACCAGAGCGCGCGCGGCGTCGCCGGTGACGATGTTGCCGGCGATCAGCGAGATACCCGGGAAATGTTTGCGCACCCAGCGCACGCGGTCGATGACGCCCTGCGAATGGCCGTGCGCGGTATCGACGATCAATGCATCGACACCCGCCTCGACCAGCGCCGCGACGCGCTGCTCGGTATCGCCGCCGACACCGACCGCCGCGCCGACGCGCAGGCGTTCGTGATCGTCCTTGCACGAGTTCGGGTTGTCGCGCGCCTTCTGGATGTCCTTGACCGTGATCAGGCCGCGCAGGCGGAACGCATTGTCGACGACCAGCACTTTCTCGATGCGATGCTTGTGCAGCAGAGCGAGGACTTCCTCGTCGGCCGCGCCTTCCTGCACCGTGATCAGGCGCTCCTTGCGCGTCATGATGTTCTTCACCGGATCGTCCGGCTTCTTCTCGAAGCGCAGGTCGCGATTGGTGACGATGCCGACAAGCTGTTCGCCATCAACGACCGGCACGCCGGAAATATTGTGACGGCGCGTGAGCTGCATGACTTCGCGGATCGAAGTCTGCGGCGTGACCGTGATCGGATCGCGGATGACGCCAGCCTCGAACTTCTTGACCAGTCGCACTTCGGCGGCCTGGCGTTCAATCGTCATGTTCTTGTGGATGATGCCGATGCCGCCCGATTGGGCCATCGTGATCGCGAGGCGCGCTTCGGTGACCGTATCCATCGCCGCCGAAACGATCGGCAGGTTCAGGCGGATGTTGCGGGTGAGACGGGTGGAAAGGGAGACGTCGCGCGGGAGGACGGCCGAGTGGGCCGGCACGAGCAAAACGTCATCGAAGGTGAGGGCTTCGGAGAGGATGCGCATGCCCTATTTTACAGACTTGGCGCGATGCTTGCCAGTTGTGCGGAGCGGCAACTTGTCGCTGCGGTCATTCCGCACCGAGCGCATCGCTCCAGCCGAACGCCCGCAACAGCCGCTGCCACGCGACGTCGAGCGATGCCCGCAAGACCAGCGCCTGTCCCGTAGCCGGATGCGCGACGTCCAGCGTGTTCGCATGCAGCATCAGCCTATGCACGCCGAAATGCTGGCGGATCAGCCGATTGTGGTCGCCGCGGCCGTGGCTGGTGTCGCCGAGAATGTGGTGCGAAACATGGTGGAAGTGGCGGCGGATCTGCCGATAGCGACCGGTTTCCGGGCGTACGTCGAGCAAGGCGTAGCGCTGTTGCGGGTAGCGCCCCTGAGCGATTGGTACCTCGACCGTGGCGAGGCGCCGCCAGCGCGTCAACGCCGGCTTCGGCTCGCCGCTCAGGCTGGATCCGGTCAGCGGGTAGTCGATCTCCCCCTCCTCCTCCGGCCAGCCGCGCACGACGGCCAGATAGGATTTCTCGACCGTGCGCGCCATCAACTGGCGCCCGAGCTCCGCCGCGATCTCAGGCGAGCGCGCGATCAGCAGCACGCCGCTGGTGGCGCGGTCGAGGCGATGCACCGCGTGCAAGCGCCCGTCGACCTGAAGACGCAGACGATCGATCAGATAGTCTTCGTCGGCACCCACCAGCCGACTGCGATGCACCGCGATGCCGGTCGGTTTGTTGACCGCCACGAGATGCTCGTCGAGATGCAGCAGCTCCAGTGCTTCACCCGTCGGCGCGTTCGGTGCGTCCACTCAGCGCACCAGCGCCAGCGACAATTCCGGCCAGTACGTGATCGCCAGCACGGCGGCGAGCAGGATCAGGAAGAACGGCGCACTCGCGCGGACCAGGGTGAGCACCGGCTTGTCGAAGCGCATGCTGGCGATGAACAGATTCATGCCGACCGGCGGCAGGAAGATGCCGAGTTGCAGGTTGGCGAGGAACAGGATGCCGAGATGCACCGGGTCGACGCCGTAGTGCAACGCGACCGGCAACACCAGCGGCACCAGGATGATGATCGCCGGGAAACCTTCGAGCAGCATGCCGAACACGAGCAGGAACGCATTCAGGATCAGCAGGAACATGCCTTTGCTGGTGATGCTGCCTTGGATCGCGGAGAACAGTTTTTCCGGCACTTCGGCGTCGATCAGCCAGTTGGTCAGCGCCAGCGAGAAGCCTAGGATGATCAGGATCGCACCGACCAGCAGCATCGCCTCACGCGCGACCTTCGGCAATTTGGCGAATCCGATCTCGCGACGGATCAGCACGGTCACGATCAGCACATACAGCGCGGTCGCCGCAGCGGCTTCCGACGCGGCGAGCTTGCCCGAATAGATGCCGCCGAGGATCACGAACGGCAGCGGCAACTCCCACGCGGCGCCGCGCAATGCAGCCAGCAACTCGCGACCGCTGACCGGCGTGCGCGTGACCCCAACGCGTCGCGCATGCCAGACGCTGTAGACGCCAAGCATCGCGACCATCAGCGCGCATGGCAGCACACCCGCCTTGAACAGCGCATCGATCGTGACTGGCGGCGTGGTGTGGAACTGCTGCGCGACCACGCCGTACAGGATCAGCGGCATCGACGGCACCAGGATCAGACCGAGACTGCCGGATGCTGTCAGCAAGCCGAGCGAGAATTTCTCGCCGTATTTCTGTTGCAGCAGCGCCGGATACAGCACGGCGCCGAGCGCGACGATGGTCACGCCGGTCGCACCGGTGAATGCGGTGAACATCGCACAGGCCAGCACGGCAACGATCGCAAGACCGCCCGGCAGCCAGCCGAGCAGCGCGTTCGTCACGCGCACCAGCCGTTGTGGTGCCTGGCTTTCGGCAAGGAGGTAACCTGCCAGGGTGAACAACGGAATCGCGATCAGCGCCGGCATGTCGGCGAGACGATAGAACTCCACCGCGACTGCGACGCCATCCTGCCCTGCCGCATGGAATCCGAGCAGCGCAACGGCGGCGATCAATGCGAACAGCGGCGCGCCGAGTGCAGCGAGCAGTATCAGCGCAACCGCGGCAAGCAGCATCATGGCAGTTCCGGCGCGAGCGCCGGCGCATGGCTGCGTGGCGGCTGCAACGCGCGCAAGGCGAGGCGCAGCGCAAGCAGCGCAAAGCCGACCGGCACGATCGCTTCGAGCAACCAGTTCGGAACGCCGGCGGTCGCCGCGCCGGAACCATAATCGAGTTCGACAAGGCCGACGCCGTACCACGCCATCGCCGCGCAGATCGCGGCGGCGAACACCAATGTGATCGCGCGCAGCACGCGCCGGGCCGCGCCGTGCACGAAATGCGTGACGAGGTCGAGGCCGATGTGCTTGTCGTCGCGAGCAGCGGCAAGGGCGCCGAGCATCGCAGTCCACAGCACCATCGCGCGCAGCAGCGGATCGGCCCAGGCAAAGCCGGTGTCAAACGCATTGCGCAACACGATCTGCGCACCGGCGAGCAACACCATCGCCAGAACCAGAACGGCGATCAGGCCGTTCTCGATGCGATCGAGCCAGCGCGTCGCGCCGCTCGCGTCACTCATCGCGCCGCGCCGCCGCGCACGTCAGCCAATGCGGCAGTCAGCGCTTTCAGCATCTCCGGTGTGAGGGAGCCGTCCGCCGAGAGTTGCTTGAACACCTCGGTGCCGATCGACTCCCAGCTCTTGCGATCGGCCGCGTCCGGCGCGGCGATGCTGATGCCCTGTTGCTTGAGCGCTTCGCGCGCGGCGGTATTGTCGCTGCGGTTGAGCTTTTCGAGTCGCGCGAATCCGGCGCCAAATTCGGCATCGACGATTTTCTGGTCCGCGGCATCGATCGCGTCGTAGGCCTTCTTGTCGACGACCAGTTCGCCAACGACATAGGTCAGCGGCAGGTCGACCATGTGCTTCAGCTTGGTATGCCACTGGAACGCGATCGCGCCGGACGGCGTGTTCGCGGCGGTGTCGATCAGACCGGTCTGCAGGCTGGTGTAGACGTCCGACAATGGCAACGGGATCGGCGTCACGCCACCGGTCTTGAACGCGAGTTCGGCGATCTTGTCGCCTTGCGGTACCCACACCTTGGCGGCCTTGAGATCATCGCGCGTCTTCAGGTCGCGCGTGCTCATCAAATAGGCAAAGCCACCACCGCTGACTCCGAGCAGTTCGAAGCCGGCCTTCTGGAATTCCTGTTTGAGCAGCGGATCGAGCTTGGCGCGGACCTTGTCGATCTCCTCCTCGCTGTGGAACATGAATGGCAGGCTGTAGACCTGTGCATCCTTGGCGATGATCGATGCTTCGCCGCCGGTGAAAGCGCCGCCCTGCAACTGGCCGATCTTGATCTTGCGCAACACCGTGGCGTCATCGCCCATCACGCCGCCCGGGTAGTATTTGATCTCGACGCGGCCATCGGTCTTGGTCTTGATCGCCTCTCCGGCGCTGCGCATCTCGCGCATCCAAGCGGTGCCGTCGGGCGCGACGGTCGCGATCTTGATCGTGGCAGCGCTGGCTGAAACGGCAGCAACGCCGAAAGCGAGTGCCAGCAGGGTGCGAACGGGCATCTTCATCGTGGATTCCTCGATGGTAAAGAATGGCGGGCCGGAACGCCGGCAACAGCCTTCAATCAGAAATAGTCCTTGCCGGACTCCAGCAACTTGCGTGCGCGCTGCTGCGCGACGGTGTTGATCAGGGTCAGGCCGGGTGCGTGCGGGTCTGCCGCGAGCACTTCGTTCAGGAGCTTGTCGTGCAGTTCCTGGTCGAACACCAGGCGCGCGTAGCGTTCCGCATAGAGCACGCGCACCATCTGGTTCTTGCCACCGGACAATGCAAGGGCCTTCTCGAAATATGCCTTGCCCTCCTCCGGTTTGCCGCCGAGCGATGCGGGTCTCAAGCTGGCGAGCACGCCCAGGTACATGTACGGCTCGCCCTTCGCCCATGCGGGATCGAGCGCGACGACACGCTCGATCAGCGTCTGCACCTTCGGCAGGTCGGCGATCGCATTCCAGTCGGCGCTGTTCGCCTGCAAGCGTCCCGCCCACGACGAGGCGAGCTGGTACAGCACCGGCACGTCCTTTGCGTCCGCTTTTGCAACCTCTCGCGCGAACGCCTCGAATGGCGCATCCAGCTGCTGGCACAACGAAGGCATCTTCACGCAGGTCGCACGGCGCGCATAGCCGAACGCTCGCGCGGACAAGCGCTGTGCGCGCTGCGGATCGTCGACGAAGGCACTCCCGTAGGAGTCGTACAGACGCGCGCCGGCAAGCAACAGGTTCGTGTTCTGCGGCTCGCTCTGGATCAGGCCGTCGACGAGCAGCAGCCACGCCGGCACACCTTCGCGCGCGGTGGCGAGATCGTCCTGGTCGAGGATGCCGGCGCTGAGGTTGTCGGCCAGGCGCTGCGTCGCGCGATTGACCACGCCGGCGCAACCGGCGAGACCGAGGACTGCGATGCCGGCGGCGAGAAATCGGATTGCTCGGATTCGGAAAAAAAGCATGGTGCTCGGATGTGGTTGCGGTTCAGTCGAAGAATGTCTCGGCGGCTTCCAGCGTGTTTTCCATCAGCGTCGCCACCGTCATCGGACCGACGCCGCCAGGCACCGGCGTGATCCACGACGCGCGTTCCGCCGCCGGCGCGAACTCGACGTCGCCGACGAGGCGCCCGTCTTCGAGCCGGTTGATGCCGACATCGACCACCACCGCGCCCGGCTTGATCCATTCGCCGCGCACCAATCCCGGTTTGCCCGCGGCGACCACGACGATATCGCTACGCCGCACCTCGCTTTCCAGGCTGGCGGTGAACTTGTGGCATCCCGTCGTCGTGCAACCCGCCAGCAGCAGTTCGAGGATCAACGGCCGGCCGACATGATTGGATACACCGATGACCACCGCATTGCGGCCGCGTACCGGGCGATCGGTATGCGCGAGCAGGGTCATCACGCCCTTCGGCGTGCACGGGCGCAACCCGCGCTGGCGCAATACGAGACGGCCGACGTTTTCGGCCTGGAAGCCATCGACATCCTTGCGCGCGTCGATGCGGTCGATCAGCGCCGTCGCGTCGATCCCGGCCGGCAGCGGCAGCTGCAACAGGATGCCGTGTACTTCCGGGTCGGCGTTGAGCCGATCGATCAAGGCGACCAGTTCGCTTTCCGGGGTCGTCGCCGGCAAATCGAAATCGAGCGAACGGAAGCCTACATACTTGCAGGCACGACGCTTGTTGCGCACATACACCGCCGACGCTGCGTCGGCGCCAACCAGCACCACGGCAAGCCCGGGCACACGCTTGCCGGCGGCTGCACGCGCCTTCACGCGAACGGCAACGCCATCGAGCACGTCATCGGCGATGCGGCGGCCATCGAGGAGTCGCGCGCTCATTGGGATTCCCGCGGAAAACGCGCATTATCCCATGCTCGCACTGCAGCGCTCAAACGCGCGATGCGTGACAGGCGCCGCCATCGGCGGCGCCTACGTGATTCCCGCAGGTTCCAGCCATGACCGAATCCGACACCGAACTCGAAGCCGCCGCGTTCCGCCGCCTGTTGGCCCACCTGCGCTCGCGCACCGATGTGCAGAACATCGACCTGATGATCGCAGGCGGCTTCTGCCGCAACTGCCTCGCCGACTGGTATCGCGAAGCAGCCGCCGAACGCGGCATCGCGATCGACAAGGAGGCCGCGCGCGAACGCATCTACGGCGAACCGTTCGCGCAATGGAAGGCGAAGCATCAACCGGAAGCGACGCCAGAGCAACTCGCTGCATTCGCCGCTGCGCAGAAGGCGCATGGCTGAGCCGCCGCGCTGGCTTCGCCCGCCGTCGCGACGGAAATGGACGCCAACCTCTTGTATTGGCTGAACTGCTACCGGCCGGAGTACTCCGAATCCCATGCACTTCATGGAGGATCGGAAGATCTCCGCCTCCCGTCGGGCCGCATCCGCGATATGGTGCGTCCAATGCGCGATCGTTTCCGACCTCTCCACGCGTGATACCCGGGTTGTTCCCCCTGTCCGATGCGCAAGACCGTCTATCGCTTCCGCAATTTCCAACTGGATCCCAAATACCGCGAATTGCGGCGCGACGGACAGCTGATCGGATTGCCGCTGAAGTCGTTCGAATGCCTGTTGTACCTTGTCGAGCACCACGATCGAGCCGTCGGGCGCGACGAGCTGATCGCCGCGGTGTGGGGCAAAACCGACATCAACGACCACACGCTGGCACAGACGCTGTCGCGCGTGCGCCAGGCCTTGCGCGACGCAGCTGGCGACATGCCCGGCATTCGTACCGTTCCCCGCTTCGGTTACCACTGGATCGCGCCCACTGAGCGCATCGAGGTCGACGTCGAGAATGGCGACGTCGCCGACGTGCCGGCGATCGAAACCCTGCCCTCTGCATCGGCCTTCGAGGAAACGGCTCACCCGATGCCTGCGCCGCCGTTGGCGGAGCGGCGGGGTTGGCGTGCAACGCTCGCCGGCGCCGCAGCCTTGATCATGGCAATCGCGTTGACCTGGGTCTATCTTGCCCACCCGCGCTCCGCCAATCCGGACTCCACGTCGGCGCCTGCGATACCGACCGCGCCTGTGGCGAGCCTCACGGCAGCGGACGGTACCTATCTGGTCATGCCGGTCGCAGTGGAGGCGGAAGCGCCCGAAGTCGCGTGGATCCGGCTGGGTGTGATGGACTACATCGGCGCGGCGCTGAAGGAAGGCGGCGCTCGCAGGGTATTGCCGAATGACCAGATCCTCAGCCTGACCGCGGGCGCAAAACGCTCCGCCCAAGTCGAAGGCGCCGAACTGGCACGTCTGATGGCGCTGACTGGCGCGACCCACGTCGTGCAGGCACATGCGCAGGATGTGGACGGCGGCTGGCGTTTCGACCTCGATCTCTTCCACGGCGACTCGCTGCGCAGCTATTCAGGCACGGCAGCGATGCCGCTTGAAGCCGTCCGCATCGCCCTGCAATCGATGATGCGCGACCTCGATCTTGCGGACAGCCTCGCGCAACCATCTTCACGCGACGAAACACTGCAACGCATCGATGCGGCATTGCTGGTCGGCGATCTGACCCAAGCGCAGCAGCTGCTCGATGCAGGCGCGGCCCTCGTCGCGGAGAATCCCGCATTCCGACAGCGCGTCGGGCAATTGGCGCTGCGCAGGGGGCAACTGGACGAAGCGCGCCACGCATTTCGCGCGATCATAGACGGCGAACTCGCCCCTGCCGCGTCGCGCGAGTTGCGCGCGGAGGCTTGGGCGGGACTCGGCGGGGTGGAATTGCAGAGTCCGGACTTCGCTGCCGCGCAGCTTGCGTTCACCGAGGCGATTGCCCTGGTTGGCGATCACGGCAGCCAGCAGTTGCTCGGCAACGCCTACCTCAGCCGCGGCGCCAGCTTCGCCAATCGGAACCAGTTCGAGGAAGCGATGGCCGATTTCGGTCGTGCGCGCGTGGCGTTGGATCGCGCCGGCGACCGCATCGGTAGCGCGCGCCTGGATATCAACATCGCCGCCGCGGACGCCTATCGCGGTCGGCTGGCGCAAGCGCTGCAAGCGCAGGATCGTTCGATCCAGGTGTTGACCGCATTCGGCGTGCGCGACCAGTTGCTGGTGGTGCTCCACAACAAGATCTACGTGCAGCTCGGAATGCTGGATCTGGAAGGCGCGGCGGAAACCAGCCGCGAGGCGTTCGAGCAGGCGCAGCGCTTCGACAACGAGCGCATGAAGAAACGCATTGCCGCCGCGCGCACACGCGTGCTGCTGACGACTGGTCAATTGAAGGAGGCGGGTCGACTGATCGATCGCTTCGATGCCGCCGGCTCGGCCGCGACCGATCCCGAGTTCGTCTCGTTGCGGCTGGAATGGCTGGTGGAACAGGGCCAGTACGACCTCGCTGCAAGCCTTGCCATGGACTCGATGAAACGCGCCCTCACGGCGAAAGGATTGGCGTCGGATGCCATGCTGTCCTGGACGTGCCTTTCCGGCATCGAAGCGGCACTGAGGAGCGGGCGTCCCGATCTGGCCGAGCGCTTGCTGGAGGCGCTCGAAAAGGCGCCGGAAGCCGCGCGCGATACGGATCGCTCGATGATCGCGGATCTCGGCCGCGCCGAACTCGCACAGACGCGCGGCCATACCAAGGATGCGCGTCCGCTGTATTCGGCCGCACTGGCATCGGCGGAACACGATGGCGATACCGACGTGATCATTACCGTCGCGGCGATGTGGCTGCGACACCTGATCGACCAGCGCGATCTAGACGCGGCCGCACCGATCGCCGGTCGCCTCAAGACGTATTCCGAAAAGGATTACCGGGCGGCTCGAGTGATGCAGGCTTATTATCGGGCATCGGGCCAGACGCAGCTTGCGAACGAAGCCGCAGCCCGCGTGCAGGCATTGGCGGGCGAACGCGATCCGCGCCTTCCGCTCTAGCGCGCAAGGCGCCGCTAGGGCGCAGGTACGCGGCGCGACAACGGTGCGGCACTGCCGCAACCATCTTCGTTGCCGAGATCGACGATGAAGGAATCGAGTCGGTTGCCGCCATGCTTGCCCCAGCCGGCCAGGCGTTTGCCGTCGGCGCTCGTCGCGGTCAATGCGAGCGGGCGCCAGTCCGACGGCAGGCTGACATGTCGGCTGGCCAGCAAGTCGGCGAGCGAGACAAAGCCTTCGGACTCCAGCCAGATCCAGGCAGTGCGGTTGTCGCCGCTGCCGCTATCGCCCACCAGGACTTTGCCATCGTTGCTGCCGGCGAGCAGGCGCACCACGCCGGATTCCGCCGGAAGCCGCCGGATGTCCGTCCCGCGATAGACGGCTGCTGCACCGCTTTCGCGAACACCGAGCCAGCCGACGAGGATTTCGGCATCCTGGCTGCCGCCGAGGATTTCTCCCGGTACCGCCGCGATATCGGCAACTGCGCCGACCAACCTGCCATCGCGCCAGCGCAAAGGCCGCACGCGATCACCACGTCGCTCCCACCCGGCGATGCGGCGCCCGTCATCGCTGATCGATAGGGCGTGCGTTTCGACCTCGCGGTCATCCGGCGCAAGAGCGTGCATGCCGGTCGCAGCGGTCCATTCGAAAGCGAACTGGCCGCCCCCGCGCCGATGAGCGGAACCGACGACGCGGGGTTCGTCCGAAATCGCATGGGCCTGGCTGATCGCGCCGACGCTTTCCAGATCGCGCATCGGCGGAATGCGATGGATCGCACCGGAGGCGTCCCAATACACGGCCACTTCGCGCTGCATCGCGTCGAGAGTCGAGCCCGCGACAAACGCACCGCTGGCAGACAATCCGTGCACCGCGATCGCCTCCTTCAGCGCCGCTGTGCCGGTTTCCGCGCTCCAGCGGAAGCCGGCCGGATTGCCGCCGAGCACGCCACCGACTGCGATACAACCGTTGTGTGACAGCGCCGAGAGCTGGCTGCCAGGCATATCGAGGGAAATGAATGTTGCCGCCCGCAGCGACGGCATGGCCGTCGCGAGTGCCGCGAGCAGGATGTATCGATGCATGGTTGGATTCCCCGGCACGACTCGAAACGCGAATGACGCGGCGTGGGGGGGGGCGCGCAGGGGGGGGGG
>JAEWGO010000004.1 GCA_023388255.1 Pseudomonadota bacterium
AGCAGGGTGCGCGCTTCCGCGTCGGAGAGTTTCCACGCCCTGAAGAGATTGACGGTGGTGCGTGCCAGCGCGCCTGCTTCCGCATCGCTTATGGCGGCAGCGTCGGGTGCGAAGGGTGTGGCGTCGACGGGATGAAGCTGCATATTGGCCTCGCATATTTGGCATTAATATAGCTTATAAATGCCAAATGGCAATAAACTATCCGGCAGGCCGCAATCTGCGAGCAGCGAGAGGCCGGCGGCGAGCGCAGGAAGGAGAGCTATGTTTCGATCAGCACCGGGCCCTTTTCGGGCAAGCCGAGGCCGATGGCCTGCCCGGCCCTGAAGGGAGCGTCGACATCCGGCGAGGTGACGAAGGCCTGGCCGAATTCCGTCTCGATCATGAATTCGAGATGGCCGCCGACATAGGTGGCCTTCAGGATCGTGCCGGGCAGGGTATCTTGCGTTCCGGCGGGCGCGAGCGTCAGCCTTGCGGGCCGCGCGGCGACGCTGGCCGGCCCCGGACGCATGCCGCGCGCGGGCAGGTTCAGCGTCAGCCCGCCGAGCCTGACGGTCGCGACGCCGTCCTTCACATCGGCGATCTCGCAGGGGAAGATGTTGGCCTCCCCGATGAAATCCGCGACGAAGGCATTGGACGGCGCATCGTAGAGATCGCGCGGCGTTCCCTCCTGCGCGACCACCGCATTGTTCATGACGATGATGCGGTCGGAGACGGCAAGCGCTTCCTCCTGATCATGAGTGACATAGACCACGGTCAGGCCGAGCTTCTGCTGGATCTCGCGGATTTCCTCGCGCACATGGCGGCGCAGCTTGGCGTCGAGATTGGAGAGCGGCTCGTCGAAAAGCAGGACCTGCGGCTCGAGGACGAGCGCGCGGGCGACCGCGACGCGCTGCTGCTGCCCGCCCGAGAGCTGGCTGGGCAGGCGCGCGCCGAAATCCGCAAGGCCGACGAGTTCAAGGCCCGCCCGCGCCCGCTCGATGACCTCCTTTTTAGGGAAGCCGGAAAAGCGCAGCCCGTAGCGCACATTCTCGTCGACGGTCATATGCGGAAAGAGCGCATAGGACTGGAACACCATCGACACGTCGCGGTCGGTGGCGGGAAGGCGCGTCACGTCGGCCCCGCCGATGAGGATCTGGCCGCTGGTGACCATTTCGAGCCCGGCGATCATGCGCAGCGTCGTCGTCTTTCCGCAGCCCGACGGGCCGAGCAGCGTGACCAGCCTGCCCGCCTCGATATGAAGCGAGATGTCGTTGACCGCCGGCACCTTGCCGCGACCATAGATCTTGGTGACGCTGCGGAACTCGACCGATGCCGCATTGCTCCTGATCTCGGCCATCACCCGCCTCCTGTCATCACTGGTTGGCTGCGTCGCCCAGCGCCCACATTCGTGCGAGACTGCGACAGGTCGCCCTCCTGGCCGCGCCTGCCGATATCGCGCCTTCCCACGATGAGCTGCATGACGCCGATGACGGCGAGCATGACGATGATGAGGACGGCGGAATAGGCGATGGCGATGCCATATTCATTGTTCTCGACACGGCCGACAATGTAGCTGGTCGACATGTCGTATCGCGCGCTGACCAGGAAGATGACGGCGCTGATGGCTGTCATGGCGCGCACGAAGGAATAGACGAGCGCCGCAAGGATCGCGGGGCGCAGCAGCGGCAGCACGACCAGGCGGAAGGTCTGCCACGAACTTGCGCCCAGCGTCAGCGAGCTTTCGTCGAGGCTGCGGTCGATCTGCGACATGGAGGCGACGCCCGCGCGCACCCCGACGGGCATGTTGCGGAAGATGAAGGAGAGCACGAGGATGACGCCCGTGCCCGTCAGTTCGATGGGCGGCACGTTGAACGCGATGACGTAGGAGACGCCGATGACCGTGCCGGGAATGGCGAAGGAGAGCATGGTGCCGGACTCGAAGGCGTCCTTGCCGGCGAAATTCTGGCGCACCAGCAGATAGGCCGTGATGAGGCCGATGGCCGCCGTGAGCGGAGCCGAGATCAGGGCGATCTCGATGGTCGTCCAGAACGAACTCCAGGCCGAGCCGCGCCAATGCAGGCCGAATTCGTTCCAGGTGACTGCGAACCCCTTTATGTAGTGATCGAGGGTAAGCGTGAAATCCACGCCCCACAGCTTCACGAAACTGGCGAAGAAGATCGTCGCATAGATGACGAGCGTGAACAGCGTCCAGAAGCCGGCGACGCCGTAGACCGTGTTGCGGAACGCCGTCGGCAGATGGGGATGGACGCCGGAATCGCCCTTTCCGGAAACCGTGGTGTAGGATTTCCGGCCAAGCCAGAAACGCTGCGCATAGAATGCGCCGAGCGTAAAGAAGAGCAGCACGATGGCGAGGATCGCCGCCTGCGCCTGATCATACTGGGCACCGACGATGGCGAAGAATATCTCGGTCGAAAGCACGTCGAAATTGCCGCCAAGCACCAGCGGGTTGCCGAAATCGGCCATGCTCTCGATGAAGCCGAGCAGGAAGGCGTTGGCCAGCCCCGGCCGCATGAGCGGGAGCGAGACGGTGACGAAGGTCTGCCAGCGGCCGGCGCGAAGCGTCTGCGCGGCTTCCTCCATCGAGGGGCTGACGCCTTCCACAACACCGATCATGACGAGGAAGGCGATCGGCGTGAAGGCGAGCGTCTGCGCGATCAGCAGGCCGGGCAGGCCATAGACCCACCGCGTCGGCTGCACGCCGAAAAGCCCCGCCAGGCCTTGCGTGAAGACGCCCGACAGGCCGAAGAGCAGGATGATCGCAAGGCCGATGACGAAGGGCGGCGTGATGATGGGCAGCACGGTGAGCGCCCGCAGCAGCGCGCCATGGCGAAAGCCCGTGCGCGTGACCATCAGCGCGAAGACGAGGCCGAGCACGGTGGTGACGAGGCCGACCGTGATGGCGAGGAAGAGCGAATTCCACGCCACGCCGCAGCGCGGCCCCCCCGTCAGGCAGCCAAGGCCCCAGAGCCGGTCGCTGAGCAGTTTCTGGAAGAAGATGGCGATGGAATAGTCGCCGTCCTGCGTGA
>JAEWGO010000020.1 GCA_023388255.1 Pseudomonadota bacterium
GTGAGTTCTTGCCATATTCTAGCAACTGGTCCGACCAGCAAGACGAGCGACAGTAGGCTACCTATCAACGTCACAAGGGTAGCGATCCGGGCGGGTGATATTGACGACCGTGCGGGCATGCTAACGCTTGAGGTAACCGGCGCGAGCCCCGCGTAGCGGGGTGAGCGTCCGGTTGACCGAATAGTTAGCCTTCACTTTCGCCCCACTCCCACTGATAACCGCAGTTGTTACAGATGAAAGTACTGCGTTTGGTCGGAAACGCTGCGACGAATAGAACAATAAATATTGCGTACATGCGCTTGCGCAATTGCATAGTACGCTTGAAGTTTGTTGAGCCACAGCGTGGGCAGTGCTCCTGCTGTGAACCTATTACTTCGTTCAATTCGTCTTCCAGAGCCCCAACCTGGTAGTTTGAGAGGATTTCCCTTGCTTGTGCCAAGAAGTCTGGAGGCACTTGGACTGGAGTGCCACCGAGCGCCAAAGACATAGGCCAGTTTGCGATGGCATGATTTGCGAATGCAACCGTGGCTGGGATGCCGTCGGCCGCCAACCGAGCCTGCACGATATAGGCCTCCCACGGGTCAAGAAACTTGGCGACCGTAACGAGCATGTTCTTGTGAAGGCTAACGCCTGAATTAAGCCGACCCGCGAAGCGGGTTCGGCTTGAATGAATTGTTAGATGCCACTCCCAGATGGTTGAGACGCCTTACGGGGCATGACAACAACCCGATGGACTTTGTCGTCCATATCCCGTTCAAATGACGGCGTAAGAGCAATGTTGGCATCCATCGCTGCATCCCAGTCGTGTACCCAAGCGCCGTCCGAGAAGTAATACATCTTGGCAGTGACATGAGATTTGTCACCGTCTGGGCTCGCTGCGCTTGCAACGACGCGCACTTTGCCAGGAATCTCGATGACGGCGTTTTGTCCGAACGGAACCCAGATGCTCGGCGATGCAATAGGCTTCCCGGATTCGGTAACGACGGTATCAAAACGGATACCGGGATCGCCGGCAGAAGCGAGCAAAGGGACTGCGGTGAGAATGGCAAGAGCTGCAAGCTTTTTCATGAAACCTCCTTTTGCTATCAGTGGCATCTAACGCTGGAATTAAGCGGCGGCGTAGCCGTCCGCTTGGATGAGTAGTTAGAGGGCAGCCACCGATTCTGCGAAGACCTCATGACAGCCAGTCTCGTCAAGGAAGATGCGGTAATGGCTGAGTTTGGTATATGCCTTGGCGCTGGCGCGATCTTGCCCAATGAAGGTAGCAACTGCAGAGGAGTCACGGTACTCGACTATACGAAAGTAAGCGTCCCTGACCATTTCAGGTGTGCAGTTGTATAGAGCGGTGAACTGGTGCCATCGGACTTTACTAAAACGGAATGACAAGGGATGGAGCTCGGCCACATGTAGCGTGAGCGTCGCCCCGCCCGCGGTCATTGCGAACTCACAGCATTCGTACTGACCTGTATCGAAGGGGGGTAGATCGAGAACAACAGATGCAGGCATGTTGCGATTGCCCTCTAATGCCCGAGGTAACCGGCGCGAGCCCCGCGTAGCGGGGAGAGCGTCCGGTTGACCGAGATGTTAGGCCTAATTTGCGACATACGCGGCGCTCAACATTTTGTAGAACGACGCACGCGCACCCAATAATTCCGCGCGCCACCGCAAACTCTCATCTCGGCTCAACGGCGGACCCTCAGGCCAAGCCGCTTTCATGAACCGTGTTACGAGCTCTCCATACTCGCGACAAAGTCTCTGCGCGTCTTCCAACCCTAGCAGTAAGAGCCTAGCTTCGGAAATGCTAATGTCCTTCCAGGCACGCCACACATCCTCCTGCGCCGTCTGGAGTTTCTCTACCCGTTCGGGCGCCATAGGCTTATCTTTGACTCGAAGCGACCCCAACTCGCTGATTAACGCCCAGTAGCGAAGTATTGCGTTGCTGAAGTTTTCGGTGAGTTCCGCAACATCTTCGAGGACTCGACATTTCCGATTGCGCCACTCCTTGGCCAATTCTCGACCATGCGAAATCTTGGCACTGACGAGCGCGCCCACCGTGGCAATGAGCGCGCCCAGCCCAATTTTTACGGCAGTATCGAGAACGTCTAGATACGTCATTTGAGGCCTAACTACAAATAGACCCCGCATCCGGGGCGTTGCACGCCATCGTTCAGGAAGTCTCACACCCCGTCAAGTCGATTTCCTACGCCGTATCAGGCTCTTGAGCGGCTGCGGCGGGGCTGCTGCGCTCGCACACTGCTGCGCAACACGGCGGAATCGCGGGCGTATGAGTTACATGGACGAAAGCGCGGGTGTAACGGAGGGGGACAGCAACGTGCGCGCTCCGCGCCTGATGGACGAAGTTCGCCGCCATCTTCGGCTCAAACACTACAGTTTGCGCACCGAGCAGGCCTATGTCGGATGGATTCGGCGATTCATTCTCGCCAATGGGCGTCGCCATCCGCGCGACTTGGGCGGGACGGAGGTCGAGGCGTTCCTGAGTGATCTGGCGGTCCGTGGCGAGGTTGCAGCGGGTACGCAGAATCAGGCGTTGTCGGCGCTGCTGTATTTGTATCGCGTGGTGCTCTGTGTCGAATTGCCATGGATGGAGGGTGTGGTCCGTGCGAAGCGTCCGCGGCGCGTGCCGGTGGTGCTGGCGCAGGACGAGGTGCGTCGCTTGCTGGCTTCGATGGACGGTCGGCCGTGGTTGCTGGCGTCATTGCTGTACGGGACGGGCATGCGACTGTTGGAATGCTTGCGCCTGCGAGTCAAGGACGTCGATTTTGCGCGCTCGGAAATCACCGTACGCGACGGAAAGGGTGGCAAGGACCGCCGCACGATGTTGCCGCGCACCTTGGTCGAGCCGCTGCAGCGTGAGATCGAGCGCGCGCGGGTGCTTCACGAGCAAGATCTCGCTGCGGGTTTCGGTGCGGCGCGGCTACCGCACGCGTTGGCTCGCAAGTACTTGGGCGCCGCGCGGGATTTCGGTTGGCAATTCGTGTTTCCTTCGCCGCAACGTTCGCGCGATCCGATTGATGGCACGCTGCGCCGCCATCATTTTGATGATGCGATCCTCGCGCGCGCGTTGAGGTCGGCGCGTCGCCGGGCGGGTATTGCGAAACCGTTGAGCGCGCACACGCTGCGGCACAGTTTTGCGACGCATCTGCTGGAGGCCGGCTACGACTTGCGAACGATCCAGGAGTTGCTCGGGCATTCCGATGTCAGCACCACGCAGATCTACACGCATGTGCTCAATCGCGGGGGCAGCGGGGTGGTAAGTCCGCTGGATCGGTGAGCGAGATGGGGAATAGTCGCTGCTCGACGCTTGTTTCGAAGTTGATCGTTGCGACCATGACGCATGGCGCGAGCTCGCCGTTCTGCCGGAGCCTCACCGCAGCCCCTCTCCCGGCGGGAGAGGGGCTTTCATCGGCTACTTCAGGTTCGTCTCGAACAGCTTGAGGATGCGCTTGTATTCGTCGAGCCATGAATCGGCGTGGACGAAGCCGTGGCGTTCCATCGGATACGCGGCCACTTCGTAGTTGTCCTTGTGCAGTTCGATCAGCTTCTGGTTCAGGCGTACCGTGTCTTCGAACAGCACGTTGTTGTCGATCATGCCGTGCGCGATCAGCAGGTGTCCCTTGAGGCCGTCCGCAAACTCGATCGGCGAGGAACGCTCGTAGGCGATCGGATCGAGCTGCGGGTCGTTGAGGATGTTCGAGGTGTATTCGTGGTTGTACTGCGCCCAGTCGGTGACCGGGCGCAGCGCGGCACCGGCCTTGAACACGTCGGGCGCGCGGAACATCGCCATCAGCGACATGAAGCCGCCGTAGGAGCCGCCGTAAAGTCCGACGCGTTGCGGATCGGCGGCGGCGTTCTTTTCGAGCCAATGCACGCCGTCGATGAGGTCTTCCAGTTCCGGATGGCCCATGTTGCGGTAGATCGCGGTACGCCAATCGCGGCCGTAGCCTTCGCTGGCGCGGTAGTCCATGTCGAGCACCACGTAGCCACGCTCGGTCAGCAGGTTGTGGAACATCTGCTCGCGGAAATAGGCCGGATAGCCGAGGTGCACGTTCTGCAGGTAGCCGGCGCCATGCACGAACAGCACGGCCGGATATTTCTTCGAAGCGTCGAAATCCTTCGGCTTGTAGAACTTCGCGTAGATCGGCTGCTTGGTGTGCGTCGATGGCACCGCGACGATCTCCGGATCGAGCCAGGTCATCGCCTTGAATTGCGGCGTGCGTGCGTCGGTGAGATCGCGTGCGGCGCCATTGCCGTCGCTGCCGAGCACGGCCAGTTGCGCCGGCACGTAGGCGCTCGAATGCAGCACGGCGAGCTGCGTGCCGTCCGGCGACAGCGCGAACTCCTGCATCGCCTTCAGCGAGGTCACGCGTTCGAGCTTGCCGCCGCCGCTGGCGACGCGATAGACGTCGTACGCATACGGCGCTTCGGCGTTCGCGCGCAGGTAGAACCAGCGGCCATCCGCCGATTGCACCGGCCCGGAAACCTCGAATTGTCCCTGCGTCAGAGCGTTCGCCTTGCCGCCCGGCACTTTCGCATAGAGCTGCGCATAGCCGGTTTCCTCGGACACGTACCACAAGGTGCGGTTGTCCTTCTGCCAGCCGAACTCGTTGAAGTTCCAGTTGATCCACGCCGGGTCGGTCAGGCGATGCTGCGACACGAGTTTGGCGCGGTCGAAGTCGACGCTGGCGATCCAGCGGTCCTTGTTGTCGATCGCGCGGATCTGGATCGCCAGCGACTTGCCGTCGTCGCTCCAGGCGACCCCGCCGCCACCGCCATCTTCCGAGTCGGCGACGATCCGCACGGTGCGCGTCTTCGTCGCGTCTTCCTTCTTCTTGTCCTTCGCGGCGACCTTGTCGTTCTTCTTGTCGGTCGTCGTGTCGATGCCGCGTTCGCGCTTGAGTTTCTCGTTCTCCTCGCGCACCGACTTCAGCGGGTCATCGTGGATGCCGGGCAGGTCGTCGAGATTGAGCGCATGTTGTTCGTGCTTTGCCAGGTCGAGCAGCAGCAGAGACTGCGGCGCCGGATCGTTGCGGCCGACGCGCGTGCGTTCGTCTTCCTGTTCCTCGTAGCCCGATTCGGTGACGAAGCGCTGCAGCTTTCCGCTCTTGCCGGCGTCGTAGCCCTTCGGCGAGGTGACGACGAGCATCGAGCGGCCATCCGGCGACAGCGAGGTGCCTTCGATCTTCACGTCGTCGCCGATGTAGAACGGCAGCGGCGCGCGCGTCGGATCGCCCTTGGCGAAATCCTCGCCGTGCTTCTTCTGTGCTTCGCGATCGCTCTTGATCTTGCGCAGGGTTGAGAAGTAGCGCAGCTGCTGCTGGCCGAGGTCGTCGGGCTTCTTCGCCTCGGGGTCTTTTTCGGCTTTCACGATCGCGGCCGGGCCGGCGACGCCGCCAGCGATGTCATAGCTGAACCACTCGCTGCCGCTGCGGTAGTGCAGCGCGCGGCCGTCAGCGGAGAACTGCGGCGAGCTTTCCGGTTGCGGCGTGCGCGTGACCTGCACCAGCCGGCCATTGCCGAGTTCGCGGATGAATACGTCGCCATTGCGCACGAACGCGGCGTGCGTGCGCGTGCGGTCGAACACCGCGTCGGCACCATCGGTACTCGCCATGGCCTGGGGATCGACCACCGTGTCGCTGCCGCTGGCGAGGTCGACGCGATGCAGGTCGCGCACCGGCGAACCCTTCTGCTTCAGGTGGTAGTAGATGCTGCGACCGTCGACGCTCCAGTACGGGTGTTCGGCCGGGGCACCAATCCAGTCCGGGTCGGCCATTGCCTGTTCGATCGTGACCGCGCGCGCGGGCGGCGCCGCGGTAAGGGTGAGCAAGGTGACAAGGCTGGCGACGAGCGCGCGCTGCATGCGGGTTCTCCGGACGGTATGCAAAGCGCACAGCATAGCGGCAGGGCCGGGCGGGGGACTGGGCCGAAAGTCAGCGTGCGCGCTCCTTTCCCCGGGCGCGGAAGGCGCGGGCCAATGAGCTTCGACGCCAAAGCGATGGCATCATGCGCGGTTTCCAACGGCCCACTTCCACACCATGACCTTGCCCTGCGTCGAACTCGAAACCGCGCCGAATCCGGCGCATGCGGTGATCTGGCTGCATGGCCTTGGCGCCGACGGCAACGACTTCGCGCCGATCGTGCCGGAACTGGTGGACCGCGCGTGGCCGCCGCTGCGTTTCGTGTTCCCGCATGCGCCGGTGCGGCCGGTGACCGTCAACAACGGCATGCCGATGCGCGCGTGGTACGACATCAAGGGCATGGCGATCGCCGACAAGCAGGACGAGACCGGCATCCGCGAGTCTGTCGCGCAACTCGATGCGCTGATCGCGCGCGAGGCGGCGCGCGGCATCCCGGCCGAGCGCGTGCTGCTCGCCGGCTTCTCGCAGGGCGGCGCGATCGTGCTGTGCGGCGGCGTGCGTCACGCATCGCGCCTGGCCGGCATCGTCGCGTTGTCGACCTACCTGCCGCTGGCCGAAAAGACGCCGGCCGAACGCAGTGGCGCGAACGCCGCCACGCCGATCTTCATGGCGCATGGCAGCCACGATCCGGTCGTGCCGCAGGCGCTCGGTGTGACCAGCCGCGATGTGCTCGCGCAGCTCGGCTATGCGGTCGACTGGCACAGTTACCCGATGGCGCACCAGGTTTGTGCCGAGGAAATCGCCGACCTGCGCCAATGGATCGGAGCGCGACTCGTTTCGACGAAGTGAGCCGCCCATCCTGCTAAGGTGCATTCGTTTCCATGGGGGCGGGCAGGGGAGATCGCGTGCAGCAACGCAGCACTACCAGCGGTCCGGCATGGCTGCCGCAGTTCTGCACCGCGCCGACGCTGTTCGCGGTGATGGTCGTTGCCGAACTGGTTGCGCTGGTCATCGTGCTCACACCGGAACCGCACTCGCGCGCGGCGTTGCCGCGGCTCGGCGTCGTCAGCGTCTACGCGCAATGGCTGGCGCTTCTGAATGCGGTCGTGTTGTGTTCGCTGCGCGGTGTGCTGCGGCGCCTCGACACGCGAGAAGGCTACCTCGTCGCGTGGCTGGTCAGTCTGCTGGTGACCGCATTGGCGAGCGCCGTGGTGTGCCAGATGGACCAGGCGCTGGGCTTGGGGCTCAGCGTGCCGGTCGGCGAGGAACGCCGCTTCGTGTTCGCCAACACGGCGATCTGCGCGCTGATCGCCGCCGCACTGCTGCGCTACCTGTTCGTGCTGGAGCAGTGGCGCGAGCGCGTGCGCGCCGCGGCGAAGGCGCAGGTCGATGCATTGCAGGCGCGCATCCGTCCGCATTTCCTGTTCAACAGCATGAACACGATCGCCAGCCTGATCCGTACGCGCCCGGCCGAGGCCGAACGCACGGTGGAGGATCTGGCCGACCTGTTCCGCGCCGCGCTCGGTGCCGGCGAAGCGCACGGCACGCTCGGCGAAGAACTCGACCTGGTCCAGCGCTATCTGCACATCGAGCGCCTGCGCCTTGGCGATCGTCTCGATACAGAGGTCGACATCGACGATCTGCCGCGCGATTTCGTGTTGCCGCGCCTGTTGCTGCAGCCGTTGATCGAAAACGCGGTCTATCACGGCATCCAGCCGCGCGCGGATGGCGGCACGATCGTGGTGCGCGGGCGGCGCAGCGGCGATGGCATCGAGATCGTCATCGCCAATCCGCTGCCGACAGATGCGCCGGCACGCCGCAACGGCGTCGCGCTGGCCAACGTGCGTGCGCGCATCGAGTACCATTTCGGCGCCCGCGCCGACCTGCGCATCGAGCCCGGGCTGGACGCCTACACGGTTCGCCTTCGCCTGCCGGAGACGCTTGCCCGATGAAAGTGCTGCTTGTCGACGACGAACCGCTGGCGCGCGAACGTCTCGCCGCACTGCTCGCCGACATCGGCGGCATCGATATCGTCGGCGGCGCCGGCAACGGCCGCGAGGCATTGGAAGTGGCCGCGCGCGAGCGACCCGACCTGGTCCTGCTCGACATCCGCATGCCGGTCATGGACGGTCTCGAAGCCGCGCGCCATCTCGACAGCTGGGACTCGCCGCCCGGCGTGATCTTCTGCACCGCCTATGAGGACCATGCTCTCGCCGCATTCGAGGCGAATGCGGTCGACTATCTGGTCAAGCCGGTGCGCGGCGATCGCCTGCGCGCCGCGCTGGACAAGGCGCGCCGTTTGAGCGGCACGCGTACGCATGAGCTGGCGCAGGCGGTCGAACCCGGCCGCACGCGCACGCACCTGTGCGCACGCGTGCGCGGCAGCCTGGTGCTGGTGCCGATTGCCGATATCCACTACCTGCTCGCCGAAGACAAGTACGTCGTCGTGCACCATGCCAGGGGCGAGGTGCTGATCGAGGAACCGCTGAAGTCGCTCGAAGACGAGTTCGAGGGCCGTTTCGTGCGCATCCATCGCAACTGCCTTGTCGCGCGTGCGCGCCTTGCCGGCCTCACGCGTGCGCCGGACGGACGCCTGTTCGCCAACGTCGATGGCGTGTCGGCCGAACTCGAGGTCAGCCGGCGCAACCTGCCGGCGTTGCGTCGCCTGGTGCGGTCGCTCTGAAAGCACGCGGCTGCGACATGCGCGCGCAGGGTTCCGGTCCGATCAGGGTTTGCGCATACACTTTGTTCCATGCGCACCGCGAGTGCGTCAGTCGACCCTACCGGACTTTGGTTTCCGCATGACCGCCATCAACACGCTGCGCATCGCCACGCGCCAGAGCGCGCTCGCGCTGTGGCAGGCCGAACACGTCGCCGCGCGCCTGCGCGCGCTGCACGCGAACCTCAAGGTCGAACTGGTGCCGATGACCACGCGCGGCGACCAGATCATCGATCGCCCGCTCGCCGCGATCGGCGGCAAGGGCCTGTTCCTGAAGGAACTCGAAGTCGCGATGCTGGAACAGCGCGCCGACATCGCGGTGCATTCGTTCAAGGACGTGCCGATGGAACTGGAGCCCGGCTTCGCGATCGGCGCCGTGCTCGAACGCGCCGATGCGGCCGACGCGTTCATCAGCACCGCGTATGCGCGGCTCGCCGAACTGCCGCACGGCGCGCGCGTCGGCACTTCGTCGCTGCGGCGGCAGGCGCAGTTGCGCGCGCTGCGGCCGGACCTGCATCTGCTCGACCTGCGCGGCAACGTCAACACGCGCCTCGCGCGGCTCGATGCCGGCGACTACGACGCGATCATCCTCGCCTGTGCCGGCATCGAACGACTCGGCCTCGGCGGGCGCATCAGCGAACGGCTCGCCGCGCCGGGCTGGTTGCCGGCGGTGGCGCAGGGAGCGATCGCGGTCGAATGCCGCATCGGCGACGCGGCCACGCTGGATCTGCTGCGCGGCCTCGACGATGAAACAACGCATCGCTGCGTCGCCGCCGAGCGCGCGATGAACCTGCGCCTGCACGGCAGCTGCAACGTGCCGATCGCCGGGTATTGCGTGGAAACGGAAGCGGGGCTTGCGTTGTGGGGATTGGTCGGCGACGCGCAGGACGGACGCCTGATCCGCGCCGAGGCGCATGGTGAACGCGATGACCCGCAAGGCTTGGGCGATCGTGTCGCCGCGATGCTGCGCGAGCGCGGCGCGGACGAGATCCTGCGGCGCGGGTGAGGGATCGCTCGAACACACTGTCAGTGGAAGGCTGCGCGAATCGCCCGTCGACACCTCAGGGGAACGGAGGGTGAGGGCGCTCTCGATCCGCCTTCCGCACCATCTCTCCAACCGTCAAACCGAGCCTCCCCCGCGAAAAGGGGGAGGCTTCAAAACGTCAGTGGCCGAAGTTGTAGACGAGGTTCGTCGTCATCAGCTGGTCGGTCTTCTTGAGGCCGAGCGCAACTTCCGAGTTGTGGCGCACCTGGTAGCCGACCTTGAGCGCGAGCTTCTTGCTCATGTCGACCTGCAGGCCGGCATCGTTCTGCAGGAAGGTGTTGTTGCTGCCCGCTTCGACCAGCAGCGTGTCGACGAACGAGACGGTGTCGGTGAAGGTGTGCTTGTAGGCCATCAGGCCGCGACCGACGAGTTCGCCTTCGGAGCTGAAGCTGTGGCGCACCAGGGTATTGTCGGGATTGAGTTCCGGACCGAAGGCGTCAACCTGCTTGTAGCGCTTGTAACCCGGGCCGACTTCGAACGACAGCTCGTTGACCTGGTTCTTCAGCACCGTGTAGCCGTAGCCGATCGAGACGACGGCCTGATAGTCGAACGGCGAGAAATCGTCGTTTTCGTAGCGCCCGGCGCCGACGATGTAACTGCGTTCGTCGAGCTTGTAACCCATCGACGCTCCGACTTCGTAGCGGTTCGAGGTCAGGTCGTAGCTGTTGCCGTTCACGATCTGGCCGTTCACTACCGACTGGGTCTTGACCTCGCCCTTGCTGCGCAGCGCGGTCAGGTAGAAATTGTCCTTCCAGGTGTCGTCTTCCTTGGCGAACTGCAGCTTCGCATTGAGATTTTCGGACTTTGCGTTGCCGCGCGCGGCGGCGAAACCGGCTTCGCCGGAACCGGACCAGGTGCCGTCGTTATCGGCGAACGCGGTCATCGGCAGCGCAGCCAGCAAGGCAAGCGGAATCAGCATCTTGTTCATGTTCTGGATCGTCCTTTCTCGGGGATTTGCGGCAAAAAAAAGCCGCAATCGAATGCGGCTGCCGCGATGGTTGAGCACGCGCACTAAACGTCGCGTGAATGTTCAGATTTCATTTTGTGAATGTTCATCACAAGTGCGCATGGCGATCAACGCGCGTAGTACGCCATCACCGCATGCTTCGCCTCGGCAAAAAACAGCCAGCGTTCGAAGAACAGGCCGAGCACGCCGCTGGCGAGAGCGAGCCAGACCGCGACGGGCTGCATGGCGGGCACCATGAAACCAAGCAATGCGAGCAGGGCTGGAATCGCGAATGCGGCGAGCAGCGCGATCACACGCAGTTTGCGCCCATGCTTGCGCGCGAGCACGAAGCCCATTTCGTGCGTGAGGTAGTTCTGCTCCGTATGCGGTTGCTCGAAGCTGCGCACGTTGCCGAGTGCGTCCAGTCCGGTGGCGTGTCCGGCATCGCGCGCAGCCAATGCATCGATCGCGCGCCAGTAGGACGACTTCAGCCATGCCGCGCTCATCGCGAGCGCGATCACGACCAGCAGCAGCGTGCGCGTATCGCGCACCGGCAGCCAGCCACCGAGAGAGGTGGTGCCGGCCGCGAGCAACAGCGCGCCACCGTACACGCCGAGCAGAAGATAGGCGGGGACCACATGGCGCAGGCGCCACGCCGCGATCGGTTTCAGGCTGGCATAGATGTTTGCGGTGCAGAACACCGTCAACGCCGCACCCGCACACAGTGCGACGCCGAGCAGGCGAGGCGCGATTGCGTAAGGCAAAGCCGGTCGCGCGCCGAACCGTTCCCCCACACGCTGTGCGAGAAGCGCGAGGGCAGGCACGAACGTGAGCAGGGCCAGCACGCCTTCGCGCGACAGCCACGACGTGCGCCATTGCGACAGTGCGCGCCATGCACGCTGCGGTTGGCCGAGATGGCCGAGCGAACACAGCAGGCCGGCGCTAACGAGCACGAAGGCGAGCAGCAATCCGGTCGACGACACGAATGGCGCCTGGCACGGCGCCAGCGTGATGCCGGAGACGCCAGGCGCGCCGCGCGGAGCGCACACCGGGCCGATCGCGAATCCAAGCCCGATCAGGAACCACACGCCATAGCCGAGGCCGGACAATACGGTGAAACAGATGATCGAGAAGGTCGGCCGCATGCGATGAACGTCCTCAGCGCGACAGAGCGCGGTCGAGCCAGCGCAGAACGCCGGGCAGCTTTTCGCGGTCGAGCGCTTCCTCGCGCGTTGCCGATGTGGCGGTCCTGTCGCTGCATCCCTCTCTCCGTGGTCGCGGCGGCAGATAACGGTTCACGGGTTTGTAGTCGAATTCCGGCATCAGCGAGTAGCCGTCACGGTCAGCGACGAGTTTCGAGACCGCCGAATCGGCGTCGCCGAGATCGCCAAAGTGGCGTGCGCGGGTCGGACACGCCATCACGCATGCAGGCTGGCGGTCTGCTTCGTCGAGTGTCTCGTTGTAGATGCGATCGACGCACAAGGTGCATTTCTGCATCGTGCCTTTCTGCGTGCTGTATTCGCGCGCACCGTACGGGCATGCCCACGAGCACAGCTGGCAACCGATGCACTTGTCCGCATCGACCAGCACGATGCCGTCCTCGGCGCGCTTGTAGCTGGCGCCGGTCGGGCACACGGTTACGCACGCCGGCGTTTCGCAATGCAGGCACGAGCGCGGGAAGTGGACGGTCAGTTCGCGCTTGCCCTGTTCCGCCTGCTGCTCGATCGCATAGCTGTGCACGCGGTTGAACCACACGCCATTCGGCTCGGCACCATACGCATCCTTGTCCGGCAGCGGCCCGAACTCGCCACCGTCGTTCCATTCCTTGCACGCGACTGCGCAGGCGTGGCAGCCGACGCAGGTGTCGAGGTCGATGACGAGGCCGAGCTTGCGCGTGGCGGGCGGCGGGAGCGAGGTCATGGCTGCAGCGGCCAGAAGTGCGGGATGAGGATCATCGACAGAACGCAGAACAATGCGATCAGCGGAATGCCGATCTTCATGAAATCGGTGAAGCGGTAGCCTCCGGCATAGTAGACCATCGTGTTGGTCGGGTAGCCGACCGGCGTGGCGAACGAGGTCGCCGCGGCGAACGCGACCGCGATGACGAACGGCCTCGGATCGGCGTTCACCGAATGGGCGACTGAAATCGCGATGCCGACCATCAGCACGACCGACGGGTTGTGGCCCATCAGCTCGGTCAGCAATGCGGTCAACAGGTACACCATCAGCAGCGCGGCGAGAGGGCCGTGAGAGCCGACCAGTTGCATGCCGGCCTCGACCAGGTGCCGCGACAGGCCGCTGTTCTCGATCGCCGTGCCGAGCGGCAGGATCGCTGCGAGCAGCACCACGATCTTCCAGTCCATGCCTTCATACAGATCCTTGCGGCCGAAGCAGCCGGCGATCGCCATCGCCACCGCGCCGGCGATTGCCGCGACGGGGATCGGCAACCAATGCATGCCGGACACCACGACCACGGCGACCATGATCGCGATCGCGGCCAATGCGCGTCGCGGTGTTCGCCGCATGTCCTCGCGTTCGCTCAGCACGACGAACCGTTCGTCGCCGCGCAGCGAGGCCAGCGCCGATTCGCCGGCGAGCAGCAGCAGCACGTCGCCGGCGGCGAGGCGCACGTCCTTGAGTTTTTCGCGCAGCACGCGGCCGCGGCGCTGGATCGCCAGCGCGATCGCATCGTGCCGGTGCAGGACATCGAGATCGCCGAGCGTGCGGCCATCGATCGCGCTGTCGTCCGGCCGGATCATCGCTTCGACCAGCACGCGCGCCTCGCCGTGGTCGGGGCCGTAGCGGTTCTCGGGATCGAGTTCGAGGTCGGCGCGCGCGCGCAAATCCTCGATGCGCTCCCAGTCGCCGCGCACCAGCAGCACGTCGCCGGCTTCCAGTTGCTGCGAACGGGGTGACCACATGTGTTCGTCGCCGCGCAGCAATTCGAGCGGATAGACGCCGTGCTTCTCGCCGAGGCGCGCATCGGCGATGGTCTGGCCGACCAGCGGCGAGGTCGGTTTCAGCTTGAGCTCGGTCACGTATTTTCCGATCTCCGCCTCCGCCGGCGCGTTCGGATGGATCTCGCGTGGCAGCAGCCAGCGTCCGATCAGCATCAGGTAGGTGATGCCGACCACCGCCAGCAGCGCACCCATGCGGGTGAACTCGAACACGCCGAACGGCGGCAAGCCATGCTTCTGCGCGAGACTGTCGGCGAGCAGGTTCGATGAGGTGCCGATCAAGGTACACACGCCGCCCATCTGTGCCGCGTACGCCATCGGCAACAGCACGCGCGCGGGCGAGGTGCCGCTGCGCTCGCATACGCGCAACGCCAGCGGCAGGAAGGTCGCAACCAGTGCGATGTTCTTCACGAACGCGCCCATCGGTGCGATCGCCAGCATCAATGCGAGCGTCAGCAGCCACGGCCGGCGGATGCGCGACAGCAGGCGCCCGAGCGGTTCCAGCGCGCCGGAGCGCTCGATGCCGATGCTGAGCGCGAACATCGCGGCGACGGTCACGGTCGCCTCGTTGCTGAATCCGGCCAGCGCCTCGCCCGGCGAGACGAGTCCGAGCACGACCAGCAGCACCAGCACGATCAGCGCGACCAGATCGATGCGCACCTTCTCGCTGGCGAACAGCGCGATCGCACCGATCACGATGCCGAGCGTAAGCCACGCCGGCATCGTCATCGCACATCACCTCGATCCGCAAGTTCGATGCGGTGGCCATGCATGCGCGGCGTCGGATCGCGTTCGATGCGCACGCGCAGGTCGAACCACGCCGCTTGGCCGGTGACCGGATCGGCATTCGCATAGCCGGCGCTGCCGTCGCTCGCGCGCAGCGATTCGTCGATCAGGTGGTTGAGCAGGAAACCGTCGACGTTCTCCGGCGCGTTCGCGGCAAGCTTCCAGGCACCCTTGCGCTTGCCGATCGCGTTCCACGTCCACACGGTGCCTGGCGCGGTGCCCGTGTGCAGCCGCGCCTGCACGCGGATGCGTCCGCGCGCGTTGGCGAGCCAGATCCAATCCTCGTCGGCGACGCCGTGCGCGCGCGCTGTGTCCGGATGCAGATACAGATAGTTGCGCGCCGCGATCTGGCGCAGCCATTTGTTCTGCGAACCCCAGGCGTGATACATGAACATCGGACGCTGGGTGATGGCGGCGAGTGGATAGTCGCGTCTAGCGGCCACGGACGCCTCGCTCTGTCTTCCGCCTTGCAGGAGGGGTGGTGTCGTGGCAGCGGCGGAAGCGGGCGTGTCATGGCCGAATGCCGCACTCCGATTCTTCCCTTCCGCCCTTCGGACACCTTCGCTCGCAAGCGGGGAAACTGAAAGGTAGAAAAACGGCAACGGATCGAAATACCGTTCCACGCGTGCGCGATCCCGCTCCGGCGGCTGCATGGCGCCGTGCCCCTGCGCGGCGAGCCGGAACCGCTGCAATTTCTCCGCGTAGAACTGCATCACGATCGGCGCGGTCGAGCCGACGAAGCCGAGCGACTTCGCCCAGTCGAGATAATCGCGGTTCGCCATCTTGTAGTAGCGCCCGGCGGCGGGAATCTCGCGGTGCCAGAAACAGCCGTGTTCGATGTAGCGTTCGAGCTGCGCCGGATTGGGCAGGCCGACGCCTTCCTGCGCGCCGTCCACGCCGCGCCAGCCGGCGAGCAGGCCGACGCCGGGCGCGCGTTCGTGCAGCGCCATGTACTGCGCATAGCCACGCGGATATTTCGCGGCGCCGGATTCATCGGTCAGCCCCGGCAAGTGCAGCCGCGCACCGAGGTCGAGCAGCACGTCCTGGAACGGCCGCACGTCGCGATCCGGCTGCACGACCGGACGGCGGATCGCGTCGCTGGCGCCGTCGGCGTCGGAGATCGGGCGATCGAGCAGGCTGATGCAGTCGTGGCGTTCGAGGTAGGTCGTGTCCGGCAGTACGAGGTCGGCGAACGCGACCGTTTCCGAATCGTAGGCATCGGCATAGATGATGTGCGGGATCACGTATTCGCCGGTGGACGGATCGCGTTCGCACAACATCCGCCGCGTCGCCGTCGTGTTCATCGCCGAGTTCCAGCCCATGTTCGCCATGAACAGGAACAAGGTGTCGATGCGCCGCGGGTCGCCGGCAACCGCATTCGCGATCACGTTCTGCAACATGCCGTGCGCGGCGAACGGATGCTCCCACGAGAACGCCTTGTCGATGCGTCGCGGCTCGCCATCCGCATCGACGAGCAGATCCTCCGGCGCGTGCACGTAGCCGAGTGGGCCGGCATCGAGCGCACCGTTGTCCTTGCGCGTCCTGCCGGGCCGGTTCGGCGGCGGCGCCGGCTTCGGATATGGCGGCTGGTAGCGGAAGCTGCCCGGCGTGTCGATTGCGCCGAGGATCATCTGCAAAAGGTGCAGCGTGCGGCAGGTGTGGAAGCCGTTCGCGTGCGCGCTGATTCCGCGCATCGCGTGCATCGCGACCGGGCGCCCGGTCATTTCGTCGTGCTCGCGGCCCCACGCGTCGGTCCAGCGTTGTTTCAGGGTGATTGCTTGTTCGAATGCGGTGTCGGCCAGTTCGCGTGCGAGACGCCGGATCGTGTCGGCGGAAACGCCGCACGCATCGGCAACGTGGTCCGGCGTGTACTCGTCGGCCATGAAGCGTTCGGCGAACAACTGGAATGCCGGAACCGCGATGCGGCCATCCGGCAAGGTGTATTCGCCGACGACGAGTGGCGCGATGTCGACCGCGCCGGCCCGGGTGATTTCAACGTGAGCGTGCTCGGCCGCGGCTGCCTTCGCGCGCGCCTGCGGCGCTACCTCTCCTGCTTGCGGCAGAGGGCCGGGGTGAGGGAGGCCTTGCGCAAACGGTTCATCCTTGCGTGCTCGCGTTGCGCACAACTCGTGCCCCTGCGCATCGCGCGCAATCAATCCGTCTTCCGACCCGCCGGGGGCGCGGATTACCAGATGATGCGCATTCGTGTAGCGCACGAGATAGTCGAGGTCGATGCGATCGGCGTGCAGCAGTTCGTGGATCAGCGCGCCGGCGAGCAGGCCGTCGGTGCCCGGATTGATCGGCACCCATTCGTCGGCGATCGCGGCATAACCGGTGCGCACCGGATTGATCGCGACGATCTTCGCGCCGCGCGCCTTGAGCTTGCCGAGCCCCAGCTTGATCGGGTTCGAGTCGTGATCCTCGGCCACGCCCCATAGCATCAGGTATTTGGTCAGATCCCAATCCGGTTCGCCGAATTCCCAGAAGCTGCCGCCGAACGTGTACATGCCGGCCGCGGCCATGTTGACCGAGCAGAAGCCGCCGTGCGCGGCGTAGTTGATCGTGCCGAACTGTTGCGCCCACCAGCCGGTCAGCGCCTGCGACTGGTCGCGGCCGGTGAAGAAGGCGAGCTCGTCCGGGTCGCGCGCGCGGATGTCGCCGAGCCACTTTGCCGCTAGCGCGAGCGCTTCATCCCATTCGATTTCGCGGAACTCGCCCGCGCCGCGTTCGCCGACGCGCAGCAACGGCTTCGTCAGCCGCGCCGGCGAATAGTGCTGCATGATGCCGGCCGAGCCCTTCGCGCAGATCACGCCCTGGTTGACCGGGTGTTTCGGATTGCCGTCGATGTAGCGGACGCGCCCGTTCTTCAGGTGTACGCGTATTCCGCACCGGCACGCGCACATGTAGCACGTGGTGGTCTTGACCTCGTCGCCGGTCGGCAGGTTGAGATTCAGATGCGTGTGCGGCATGGTCAGGATGGTAGCGGATGCGTCCACGTCGCGTGCGCGGATCGCGCTGCGAGCTTGTGACACACTAGGCCGGATATCCATCCCCATGCATCCACCGCCCACGCCGCCATGGACCGCTACGAACGCATCCTGACCCTGCATCGCACCCTGAAGTCGGCACGCTATCCGGTGCCATTCGGACGCTTGATGGACGACCTGGGCTGCTCGCGCGCGACCTTGTACCGCGACATCGCCTTCCTGCGTGACGCGCTCGGCGCGCCGATCGAAGGCGGCGAAGGTGGTGAGGCGACGTTCCGTTACGCGGCCGAAGAAGCCGAGCGCTTCGAGCTGCCGGGCCTGTGGCTGACCAGCGACGAGCTCGCCGCGTTGCTCGCGCTGAACGAGCTGCTGGTGCGTTCCGACCCGGGTGTGCTGGCCGGCGCGCTGGCGCCGTTCCGCGCACGCATCGAACGCCTGCTGTCGGATCATTCGAGCGGGCGCGCGTTGCCTATCGAGCGCATCCGCGTGCTCGCCAGCGGCTCGCGCACACTCGACCAGGGCGCGTTCCGCGCCGTCGCCAGTGCGTTGCTGCATCGCCAGCGCCTGAAGTTCCGATACCGCGCGCGCTCGACCGACGAGCAGACCGAACGCATCGTCTCGCCACAGCGACTCGCGCACTATCGCGACAACTGGTATCTCGACGCGTGGGATCACAGCCGCGATGCCTTGCGCAGCTTCGCGCTCGACCGCATCCGCGAGCCGCAGAATCTCGAACAGCCTTCGCTCGATCGTGCCGGCGACGAGCTCGACGCGCACCTCGCCTCCAGCTACGGGATTTTTTCCGGCACACCGAAGGCATGGGCGACGATCCGCTTCTCGCCGCACGCGGCGCGCTGGGTCGCCGACGAGCACTGGCACTCCCAGCAACAGGGCGAGCGTCTGCCGGACGGGCGCTTCGAGCTGAAATTGCCGTACTCCAATTCGCGCGAACTGCTGATGGACGTGCTGCGTTACGGCGCCGACGCCGAAGTCGTCGCGCCGGTGAGCTTGCGCGAGGAGATGAAGATCATGTTGCAGCTCGCGCTCGGTGCGTATCAAGGTGCTGCTTGAGGACCGCGTCATGAGGTCGTTGTCATGAACGACGGTGAACCCACCGCATTGCCGATGCCGGCGCAGCCCGGCCCGGCTACCGAAACGCGCATCTCGCTCGTGCTCGGTTCCGGTGGCGCGCGCGGCTATGCGCACATCGGCGTGATCGAGGAACTCGAAGCACATGGCTTCGCCATCCGCTCGATCGCCGGCAGTTCGATGGGTGCGCTGATCGGCGGCGTCTATGCCAGCGGCAATCTCGACCGGTATGCCGACTGGGTGCGCCCGCTTCAGCGCCTCGACGTGCTGCGCATGCTCGACTGGACCTTGTCCGGTGGCGGCTTCATCAAGGGCGATCGCATCATCGGCGCGCTGCGCCGCATGATCGGCGACGTCGACATCGAGGACCTGCCGATCCCGTACACGGCGGTCGCGGTCGACCTCGACGCGCAGCGCGAGGTGTGGTTCTCGCGCGGGCCCTTGTTCGATGCGATCCGCGCGTCGATCGCGATCCCGACCGTGTTCCGCCCGCATCACTACCAGGGGCGGCTGCTGGTCGACGGTGGCCTGCTGAATCCGCTGCCGATCTCGCCGACCCTGCGTGACCTCACCGACGCAACGATCGCGGTCGACGTGAATGCGCCGGCCGAACCGTTGCATGCATCTGTCGCGCCGCCGGAAACCACGCAACCGCTCGTTGCCGGCGCGCAGCGCGCAGGCGTGCGCGGGCGTATCGCCGGCTTCGTCGAATCGGTCATCGAGAAGCGTGAGCGCCGCGTCGCCGAGCACGAACCCGGCGTGCTGGAACTGTTCGGGCGCTCGCTCGATGCGGTACAGGCGACGATCACGCGTCTGCAACTTGCCGCGCAGCCGCCGGACCTGCTGATCACGATACCGAGCAACGTCTGCGCGTTCTACGAATTCCACCGCGCGGAGGAAGTCATCGAACTGGGCCGCCGCCGCACGCGCGAGGCGCTTGCGCGCTGGCAGCGACCGCAGGGACATTGAGCGTCATTTCGGCAAATCACCGGCCATCGAAGCCGTAGTGTTGCTTCCGCTTTTGCGCGCAGGAGCGCGGCGCGCGTGTCCCATGGCGAACCGGAACCGATGCCATGGTCGAGGTTGAACTTGCTGGTGTTGACGCTGAAGGTCGCGTTCGGTCGTTCCCCGGTCGTCCGTCGCCAGTTGCGAGTCCGCGACCGCCGGGATCGCGCAGAACGCGATCCCGGCGGCGACGAACCTCGGCAGGATTCGCATGGGCATGACGCTGCGATCCGGGTCCGTAAATAGAGCGGCCCGCATGGGGAGTGCGGGCCGGGTGCGATCAGGAGTGGAGTCCGAAGGGTGGGGAGGCCGCATCGGCACCCGACCGCAGCGACAGAGTACGCGGGATAGCTTTCACCAAGCTGACAGCACGCAGGTCATTTGACTGCCATTCACTTTTCTACATGTGCGCTTGCATGCATTCACTTCGTGCGGCGTGCAAAACGGACACGCACGCGCGTGCCGGCATTGCCCGTGCCGCTGACGATGGAGAGATCGGCGCCATGCAGGCGGGCGATTTCATCGACGATCGCCAGGCCAAGACCGCAGCCGTTGCCGGGTGAGCCAGGCGCCCGATAGAAACGTTCGAGCACTCGGGCGCGCTCTTCGGCCGGGATGCCGGGTCCGTCGTCCTCCACTTCAAGGAACGCGCCATCGTCATCGCGACCACTGCGCAACGTCACCCGGCCGCCGCGCGGCGTGTAGCTGAGTGCGTTGTCGACGAGATTGGAGAGCAGTTCGCGCAGCAGCCACTCGCTCGCTGCGACGCGTACCGCCTCGGCTTCGGCGCCCAGATCGATGCCTTCGGCCAAGGCGCGGTCGAGTTGGCCGGCGACCGCATCGGCGATCAATGCACGCAGATCGAGCGGACGAATGTCGCCCGCGACGATCGCCGACGGTTCGGCACGAGCCAGCGCCAGCAACTGGTTCGCGGTATGCGCGACTCGACGCGAACCTTCGTGCAATGCCAGCACGCGTTCGCGCAACGGCGAGGCGGTCGGGTCGCGCGCCAGCAATTCGAGCTGGGCCTGGATGCCGCCGAGCGGCGTGCGCAACTGATGGGCCGCGTTGGCGAGGAATTGTTGCTGCGCTGCCGCCGCTTCGCGCACGGTCGCGAACAGGCGGTTCAGCGCGTGCACCAGTGGACGCACCTCAGTCGGGACCGGGGTCTCGTCGAGCGCGGCCAGGTCGCGCGCCGAGCGTGTCGCGATCTGGTCGCGCAGCGCGGTCAGCGGGCGCAGGCCATGGCGTACGCCGATCCAGACCAGCAGCAGGGTGCCGCCGAGTTGCAGCACATCGGTGAGGAACAGGCTGGCCAGCACGTGTCGACGCGCGCGATCGCGCTTGTGGCGCGTTTCGGCGACATTGATAGTGATCGTGCCGGCACTGGTGCGTTCGCGATAGCTCGCGATGCGGATCGGTTCGCCGTGGAACACGGCGTCTGCATACGATGGGTTGCGCATCGAGGGCGTGGGCGTCGGCAGGTCGCGGTCGCCGGCGAGGAAGGCGCCGTCGGGGCCGAGCACGCGGTAGTAGATCGTGTCGTAACGGTCGCTGCGCAGCAGCGTTTCTTCCTGCGCGGACAACTCCGCGGTGACGCGGCCATCGACTCCGATCTCCACGTGCGCGGCGACACCGAGCGCCGAGTTCACCAGGGCCTGGTCGTAGGCGGCCGCGATCGGGCGATTGCCGAACGCGTAGTCGATCAGCATGCCGGCGCCAAGCAGCAGGGTAAGTGGTATCCACAGCAGCCCGAGCAGGCGGCGCCGGACACTGGACGCCTCCTCAACGCGAGGGGTCATCAAGCCGGTACCCGAGTCCGCGCACGGTGCGGATGATCGCGGCGCCACCGAGCTTGGCGCGCACACGTGACACGTATACCTCGATCGCGTTGTGGCTGATGTCCTCGTCCCAGCTGGCAATTGCCTGCAGCAGGCGTTCCTTGCCGACGACGTGCCCGGCCTGCAGCGCAAGGCACTCCAGGATCGACCACTCGCGCTTGGTCAGTTCGAGCGCGACGCCATCGACGCGTGCGACGCGTCCGGCGAGGTCGAGCGCGAGGCTGCCGATCGCCAGCTGCGCGCTGACCGCCGAGCGCATGCGTCGGATCAGCGCGCGACTGCGAGCGGCCAGTTCCGGCAGCACGAACGGTTTCACGAGGTAGTCGTCGGCACCGAGGTCGAGCGCATCGACGCGGTCGGCGAGGCCATCGCGCGCGGTCAGGATCAGGATCGGCAAGGTCTGGCCGACGCCGCGCATGCGCCGCACGAGGCTGAGCCCGTCCGCGCCGGGCAGGCCGATGTCGACGATCGCGAGGTCGAAGTTCTCCATGCCGAGGGCGGCCTCGGCGCGCTCGGCGCTGCCGACGTGATCGACCGCGAAGCCGGCCTCGCCGAGCCCGCGGCAGATCGCATCGGCGACCAGTGCATCGTCTTCGACTACCAGGATGCGCATCGTGTATTTCCCCGGATCTCGCGCCAAGCGAGCTTACCGGAACTGCAGGCGCGTGCAGCGGTACCGGGAACGACAAAGGCCGGCATCATGCCGGCCTTTGTCGTGGAGGATTCGGCGCGGCGGATCAACCGCGCTTCATCGATCCGAAGAACTCGTCGTTGGTCTTGGTGTTCTTCATCTTGTCGAGCATGAACTCCATCGCGGCCAGTTCGTCCATCGGATGCAGCAGTTTGCGCAGGATCCAGATCTTCTGCAGCTGGTCCGGGTCGATCAGCAGTTCCTCGCGGCGCGTGCCGGAGCGGTTGATGTCGATCGACGGGTACACGCGCTTTTCGGAGATGCGGCGGTTCAGGTGCACTTCCATGTTGCCGGTGCCCTTGAACTCCTCGTAGATGACCTCGTCCATCTTCGAGCCGGTGTCGATCAGCGCGGTGGCGATGATGGTCAGCGAGCCGCCTTCCTCGACGTTGCGCGCGGCGCCAAAGAAACGCTTCGGGCGCTGCAATGCGTTGGCGTCGACGCCGCCGGTCAGCACCTTGCCGGAGCTCGGCACCACGGTGTTGTAGGCGCGCGCGAGGCGGGTGATCGAGTCGAGCAGGATGACGACATCCTTCTTGTGCTCGACCAGGCGCTTGGCACGCTCGATCACCATTTCGGCGACCTGCACGTGACGCACTGCGGGCTCGTCGAAGGTCGAGGCGACCACTTCGGCGCGCACGCCGCGCTGCATCTCGGTGACTTCCTCCGGGCGTTCGTCGATCAACAGGATGATCAGGTGCGCATCCGGATGGTTGTGCACGATCGCCTGGGCGACGTTCTGCAGCATCATCGTCTTGCCGGCCTTCGGCTGGCTGACGATCAGGCCGCGCTGGCCGCGGCCGATCGGCGCGACGAGGTCGAGGATGCGACCGGTGATGTCCTCGCTCGATCCGTTGCCGCGTTCCAGATGGAACGCCTTGCGCGGGAACAGCGGCGTCAGGTTCTCGAACAGCACCTTGTTCTTCGACATCTCCGGCGGTTCGCCGTTGATGTGGTCGACCTTGAGCAGCGCGAAATAGCGCTCGCCTTCCTTCGGCGGGCGGATGCGGCCGGTGATGTAGTCGCCGGTGCGCAGGTTGAAGCGGCGAATCTGGCTCGGGGAGACATAGATGTCGTCCGGACCGGCGAGGTAGGACGCATCGAAGCCGCGCAGGAAGCCGAAGCCGTCCTGCAGGATTTCCAGCACGCCTTCGCCGTAGATGCCGCCACCGGCGCGCGCATGCGCCTTCAGCACGAAGAAGATGATGTCCTGCTTGCGTGCGCGCGCGACGCCTTCCTGTACGCCGAGCGTTTCCGCCAGCGCAAGCAGGTCCGCGGCGCTCTTGCGCTTCAATTCGTTGAGGTCGATCAGCGGGCCGTTGCCGCCGCCGTTCTTGGAATCGTCGAATTCGTCTTCGTCGAAGTTGCCGCCGCGATTGTTCTGCGGGTTGCCGCCGCCGCCGTGGCGACCACCGCGGCGATCGCGCCGGTTGCGCCGGCCTTGCTGGTTCTGCTGGTTCTGGCCTGACTGCTGCGGATTGCCCGATTGCGGCTGCGCTGCATTGCCATCGGCGTTGTCGCCGCCGCCATGGTCGGCCGATACGCTCGCCGGAGGCGGCGCGTCGTGGCTTTCCTGACGGGGCTCGACCGGCGGCGGGGGCGCGTCGGCCGGGGGATTCTGGGGCGCGTTCTGCTGCTGCGCACGCGGAGTGCGTTGGCGCGGCTCGCGACGGCCTTCGGCGGCGACGGGGCCGCTATCGTTCGTTTCGTTTTCGGACACGGGCAATCCTCGCTGGGCGCCGTTGGTGGAACTGGGAGGGAGGGAAAGACTCGGGAAGAAGCGGATGGAGCGGCTGTGGCTCCGGTCGCTGCGCAGCTACGTTAGCACCGCCTGTCGCGGGCGTCCAGCGGGCACAGCCGGGAATGGAAAATGGGGAATCGCGGATCGCGAGGCGCGCTTTTCCGATTCCCGATTGCCCATTCCCGCTTTTTTCAGGCGATCGCCTTGTCGATCATCTGCGCGAGCTGGCTCTTGCTGACTGCGCCGATCTGGGTCGCCTCGACCTTGCCGTTCTTGAAGATCATCAAGGTCGGAATGCCGCGCACGTTGTAGGTGCGGGGCGTCTTCTGGTTGTGGTCGACATTGATCTTGGCGACCTTCAGCTTGCCCTGATAGGTGGCGGCGAGATCGTCGAGCAACGGCGCGATCATCTTGCACGGGCCGCACCATTCGGCCCAGAAATCGACCAGCACCGGTTCGGAAGACTTGAGGACCTGGTCGTCGAACTGGTCGTCGCTCAGGTGCGAAATATGCTCGCTCACGGGAAATGCTCCGGAATGAAGGGGTTACGACCGACCGCGCGCTGCTGGCGCGCTTCCGCTACACTCATGCGGTTACGGCGGTGCAGAGGGCTGCGGAAGAGGGCGGGTAACGCGCTCCATTTCAGCCCAAACGATCGACAGGCGCAAGTTGGGGACCGCCGCCGCACATTGCAAGCGCCGCGCCGCGCCGCCATCTCCGGCTTGCCCGAGTGCCATCCGGCAAGCCCGGGTGCAGCGGCGCCCCGCCCCGCAAACCGGCTTCCGGCCATGTCCGCGAGGCCCTCATCGAACCCACGCAGACACTTTTAATGTCCCAGCATCCGCTTACCGATATCACCTTCGAAAGTTTTGACCTGCATCCGAGTCTTCTTTCGGGCCTGCACGGCGCCGGCTTCACGCGCTGCACCCCGATCCAGGCGCTGACCCTGCCGATCGCGCTGACCGGCCGCGATGTCGCCGGCCAGGCGCAGACCGGCACCGGCAAGACCGGCGCGTTTCTCGTCGCGGTGTTGAACCGCCTGCTGACGAAACCGGCCGTCGCCGACCGCAAGATGACCGATCCGCGCGCGATCATCATCGCGCCGACGCGCGAACTGGCGATCCAGATCGACAAGGATTTCCGCAGCATCGGCCGCGACACCGGACTCACTTCCGCGCTGATCTACGGCGGCGTCGACTACGAAAAGCAGCGTGATTCGCTCAAGGCCGGTTGCGACCTCATCATCGCCACACCGGGCCGCCTGATCGACTACCTCAAGCAGCATGTGTTCTCGTTCAACGCGATCGAGGCGGTCGTGCTCGACGAAGCCGATCGCATGTTCGACCTCGGCTTCATCAAAGACATCCGCTTCCTGTTTCGCCGCATGCCGCCGCGCGAGCAGCGTCAGAGCATGCTGTTCTCGGCGACCCTGAGCCATCGCGTGCTCGAACTTGCCTACGACCACATGAACGAGCCGGAAAAGCTCACCGTCGAGGCCGACAACGTCACCGCCGACCGCGTGCGCCAGATCGTCTACTTCCCGGCCAAGGAAGAGAAGCAACCGCTGCTGATCAATCTGTTGTCGCGCGTCGACGCGCAGCGCAGCATCGTGTTCGTCAACACCAAGATGGCCGCGGAGAAGGTCACCCGTTCGCTCGAACGCCAGGGCTTCACCGTCGCCACCTTGTCCGGCGACGTGCCTCAGGCCAAGCGCGAGCGCCTTCTGGCCAAGTTCCAGAAGGGCGAAATCGAGGTGCTGGTGGCGACTGACGTCGCCGCGCGCGGCCTGCACATCCCGGATGTCAGCCACGTCTTCAACTACGACCTGCCGCACGACGCCGAGGACTACGTCCACCGCATCGGCCGCACCGCGCGCCTTGGCGCCGAGGGCGACGCGATCAGTTTTGCCTGCGACCTCTACGCGATGGGCCTGCCGGACATCGAGAAATACATCGAGCAGAAGATCCCGACCGCAGCGATCACCGCCGATCTTCTCGTTGCGCCGCCGCCGCGCCCACGCGCGAACGCGTCCGCCACGCGCGTCGTGGATGACGAGGCTGCCGACGACGCCCGCAACACCGCCGGTCCGCCGCCAAAGGCGGGCGCGCCGAAGCCGCGTCGCGAAGGCGAACGGCGCGGTGGCCGTTCCGGTGCGTCGCGTGATGGCGCGCGCACGCGCACCGCAGCGCCGGAGCGTGCTTCTTCCGATGTTCAGTCGGTGGTTGCGTCCAAAGCCGCGGCGCCCGCAACGACTTCAGCATCGGCAAGCCCGGGCGAGCCTGCACTCAATCCCGACGGCACGCCACGCAAGCGTCGCCGTCGCGGCGGCCGTGGCCGCAACAAGCGTCGCGAGGGTGGTGATGCCGCCGTCGCCGTGCAGGCCAACGGCGCGCAGAACGGCGAGCGCAATCCGCCGAACGCACGACCGGAACGCAAGCCGCGTCGCGAGCACGCCGCCGCGGTGCCGACTGCACCGCCGGCCTCGCAAGCCGCAGGCGACATGCCCACGCATCCGAAGCAGGGTTTCTTCCGCCGCATCGTGCGGATGTTCACCGCGCGCTGAGCACTCGGCGCGCGTCGAAAGCGGCAGCCCGAACACGGCCCCTGCGACGCGCGCTCCGGCTTTCCACATCGTTGCCCGCGACGATCGCTCGAGATCACGACTCGTCGAGTTTTTCGCGCAGCGGCGCCATCAGTCGGATATAAGCCGTGCCGCCTTTGCCCGCCGCGCGGAACAGTGCGGTCGCCCGTTCGAAATCGGCTCGCGCTTCCGGTCTGCGCCCCTCGGCCAGGCGCACATAGGCGCGTGCGCGGAGCGTCGTTGCGACCATCGTCTTGTTGGCCGGGTAGTCGGCCTGCGCAATATCGACGGCGGCCTTCGCCAGAAGTTCGGCTTCGCGCGTGCGCTCGAGGCGGGCGTAGAGTTCGGCCAGCGACACGCGCACGGTGACGGACAGCGGGCTGCGTTCGCCGTTCTGCGAGATGGCAATGCGCAGTGCTTCCTCGATGCATGGTAGCGCCTCGTCGAGGCGGTCCAGCCGCGTCAATGTGACGCCGAGGTTGTTGAGCGAGGCGGCGAGTTTGGTCGTTTCGCCGTAGAGCGCGCGCGTCATGTCGACGACGTGGCGATAGTCGGGCAGCGCCTGCTCGTTGTTACCCATCATCAAGGCGGCATTGCCGCGGCTGTTGAGCGCAGCCATGCCGCCGTCGGTGTCGGCTTGGCCGAGACGTTCGAATACGCCGTAGCTTTCGTTCGCGCTTGCTTCCGCTTGCCCGTACAGGCCGCCCTGCGTCAGTGCATTGGAAAGCGTGTTGAGCAGGTTGCCGACCTCGAAGTCGTCATGGACGACCATCGCACGACGCTCGGCAATCGCATCGCGCAGCGTCGCGATCGCGAGTTCGATCTTGCCTTCGGCGCGCTCGATCTTTGCCTGGGTCGAGCGACTTTCGTTGAGGATCTTGCGTGCGGCGCCGGGTCGCCCTGTCCACCACGCCTGCGCCTGTTCGAGCAGCTCGCGCGCGTGCGCGGTCGCGCCGCGGACGACCTCGATCTGCGCGAGGTTGTAGCGCGCGTTCGCCTGCACGTCGGGGCTGGCCTCGATGCCGGGCCATTGCAACAAGCGTTCGAGCAAGGGCCGTGCGCCTTCGACGTCGCCGAGCTGCAGATACAGATCGCTGAGCATCAGCGCGGTGGTCTGGCCCGCAGCCGGCTCGTCGCGGAACTCCTCGAACAGCCTTGTCGCACCGGACTTGAATACCTCGCGCACGTTGACCTTCGTCGCATCCTTCTGTCCTGCGGCATCGCGGAACATCAGCATCAGGTAGGTACGCACAGCGTCGGAGCGTCGCGCGGCGGCGAGGGCGTCGTCACGCTGCACCTGAGCCTCGCGCATCTGCCAGATCGTTGCCGCCATGCCTCCAGACAGCGCGAGCAGCGCCAGTGCAGCGAAAGCGAGCGCGACGCGGTTGCGCGCCACGAATTTGCGCAGTCGGTAGCCGAATGCATTGCCGGAAACATGCACGGGTGTCCCTGCGAGCCAACGCGCAAGATCGTCGGCGAATGCTCCGGCGCTGCCATAGCGCCGCCCGGCTTCCTTCGCGAGCGCTTTGTCGACGATGCGCGTGAGGTCGCCGCGGACATCGCTGCGGTAACCGCGCAGGCTCGCTCCGCGCACGGCGAGGCGCCGGGTCGTTTCGGCGTCACCGTTGCGCGCGATCGCCTGCGCCAAGGGTGCCGGCGGAATCGTGCGGATCGCATGCTCCGCCGCGGCGAGATCATCGCGTGAGACCTCGCACGGCAGCGCGCCCGAGACGAGTTCGTACAGCACTGCGCCGAGTGCATAGACGTCGGTGGCGACGCCGGCCGGCTCGCCGCCGAATTGCTCCGGCGCCGCGTATTCCGGGGTCAACGCGTAGCGCGCGCTGATCGTGGTCGGTTGTGTGGCTGCGTCATCGCCGTCGCCGCCGAGCAGGCGCGCAATGCCGAAGTCGAGCAGGCGCACGCGCCCGGCGGCGTCGACGAGGATGTTCGCCGGCTTGAGATCGCGATGCACGACAAGTTGCGCGTGCGCGTACTGCACGGCGGCGCAGACATCGAGAAACAGTTCCACGCGCGCGCGCACGTCGCGCCGACGCGCATCGCACCAGCGCGTGATCGAGTTGCCATCGACATACTCGAGCGCGAACCATGGTCGCCCGTCCGGCGCGACGCCGCCGTCGATGAAGCGCGCGAGGTTGGGGTGGGACAGCCGCGAAAGGATGCGTCGTTCGCGCAGGAAGCGCGCCTGCACGTCGTCGAAATCGAAGCCGCGGCGGATCAGTTTGAGCGCGACGTCCTGCGCAAAATCCGTGCCTTCCCGCGCGCCGCGGTAGACCACGCCCATGCCGCCGCGGCCGATGCGATCGCCGACGCGGAACGGGCCGAGCCGCGTGCCTGGCAGGGGGTCCGGCGGTGAGTCGCCGCTGCCGCCGACGGCATCCTCGTCAAGCATGTCGCCCTCGGTGATGCCGCGCAGCAGCGATTGCACGCGATCGTGCAATCTTGCATCCCCGGAACAGTGGCGTGCGATAAACGACGAGCGTTCGAGCGTCGGCGCATCGAGCGCGTCGCGCAGGACGTGCAGGGCGCGTTTCTCCAGATCGTCCATCCGCGTTTACCCCTGCTGTTGCGATCCGCGATCCACGGGCGATGCAGCCTGCATTTGCATGCGGGATCCCGACGCAGCCGCACGTGCCGGGACCGAGCTCGCGCACGTTAGCGTGCGCGCCGGCCCGACTCCACTGCCTGCCGCGCAATCCATGCGGGCGAACGCCGTGATCTTGAATACGTGAACTGTTGCAAGGACCGGACATCGCCAACCGATGCGAGCGGACAGTCCATTGGCTGGATGTGCTCGGTCCACACCCGCGTGGACAGAAACCGTGCGCCGGCGTGATGGGGAATAGGGGCGACGTCAGTCGACGTCGCCGCCCTGTTCGATCTCGACGCGCAGCGGATGATCAGCTTCGAGCGCGTCCAGTGCGGCACGGACCCGCGCCCGCTGTACATTCGCTTCGGCGATGCGATTGGCGGCGCGCAGCGATTGCTGCAATTGATGGCGCGCGCGGATCGTGCCCGGATGACGATCCCCGAACAGGCCGTGCAGGGTGTCGAGTGCCTGCGTTCCGGTCGCGATGGCGGCATTGCCGTCACCGGCAAGGCGTTGCGTTGTGCCGAGGTCGATGCGCACCTGCGCGATCGCAGCGGCCGCCGAAGGATCGGTGCCGAGGGCCGTGATCGCCCGCTCGAACAACCACAGCGCCTCGACAGGGTGGCCGCGTTCGCGCTGGATCTTCGCCTGCAACGAATACACGCGCGAAGGAACCGCGCCGACATGCGTTCCGTCCGCCGTTGACTTGAACGGTTCGAGGCCGCCTGCGAGCATCGCGGTCGCTTCGTCCAGCCGATGCTGGCCGACCAGGCTCAATGCGAGATTCGCGTGCAGTTGCGCGACGGTCCTGCGCTGCTTTCGGAGATCAGGGTCGGCGTCTACGTCCGCGAGCATGCCGCGGAGTATCTCGTCCGCTTCGGCGTAACGGCGCTGCCCGATCAATGACGTGCTGAGGTTCAGGCGCGTCCAGAACATGTCCGCGCTTTTCGGCGTCACGTGTTCGCCATGGATCGGCACGTAGATCGAGAGCGCCGCACGCAGGCGGCTTTCGGCGTCGCGTTCGCGGCCCATCTTGCGCAGCAGGCTCGCTTCGTCGAACAGCAGCTTGCCGTGGTCGGGATGCGGGCGCGGGAAGATCGTCGCGGCGATCGCATTCGCGTTGCGCACCTCGACGAGCGCTTCGTCGTAGCGGTTGACCGACGCCAGCGTCTCCGAAAGCTGTGCGGACAGCGACATTTCGTCGTAGCGACGCGTCTCGCCGTGCAATGTGGCTACGCGCTGCAGTCCGCGGCGCGAGGTCGCGATGGACTCCTCGGCGCGACCGCCGGCGAGATCCATCGTGCGCGCGGAAAGGTAGTACGCCTTGGCCAGCTTGGCGGGATCGGGATTGCCGAGCCGCTCCAGCGCGGCCACTGCGGCTTCGCAGACCTCCACGTCGGCAGCATCTCGCTCGCCGGTTTCGTGCAGCGCGCAATCGGCCAGCGCGACGTCGGCACGCTCGGTGTCGCTGCGCGCGATCGCCTGCGTGCGTGCAAGGTGCGCAGACGCCTGTTGTGGCGCGCCGTTGTTTATCTCCAATTGAAAGGTTTCCGCCTGCAGGATGCCGAGCAATGGCGGCAGCAGGCGCGCGTCGTTCTTGCCGTATTCGCGTTCGCCGAGGGCGAGTGCCTGTTGCAGCAGCGGCATCGCGTTGTCGTAACGGCGCAGATCGAGGTAGATGCGGCCGATCGTCATCAGCATGTCGAACTGCGTCTGTGGCGCAGCACTCGAGTCGTTCGCCGCCTGGCGCGCACCTTCGGCGAGCAGTTCCTCGGTGGTCGGTAACTGTTGCTGCGTCGCCAGTGGCGATGCGGCGCGGAACAGGCCGAACACGAACGATTCGATCGCGGTCGCGCGCTCCGCGCTCCGCATGGCCGCGCGCGCTTGCCACGTCATGCCGGCGACACCCAATGCGAGCACGAGTGCGGCCGCTGATGCGAGCGTCACGGCGATGCGGTTGCGGCGGATGAACTTGCCGGCGCGGTAGCGCCAACGGTTGCCGGACACCTGCACCGGCGTTCCGGCCAGCCAGCGCTGCAGGTCGTCGGCGAACGCCTGCACGGTCGCATAGCGGTCGGCGGGTGCTTTCGCCAGCGCCTTGCCGACGATGCGTGCGAGGTCGCCGCGCACCTCGGTGCGGAACGCACGCAAGTGCGTCGAGCGCGCAGCGACACGCGCCTGCACGACGTCGTCGGCGTGCGGTTCGCCCGATGTGTCCGAGCGCGCGATCGCCTGCGCCAGTGCCTGCGGCAGCTGCTCACGCACGATGCGTTGCATGCCGTCGGCATCACTGCGTTCGATCGGATATGGCAGCACGCCGGCAAGCAGAACGAACAGCACCACGCCGAGCGCGTAAACGTCGGTGGCGATGCCTGCGTCCTCGCCGGAAAACTGCTCTGGCGCAGCGTACTCGGGTGTCATCGCGCGGCGTATGCCGCTCGCCGCCATCAGGGTCGCCTCTCCATCCTCGTTGCCCGACAGCAGGCCGGCGATGCCGAAGTCGAGCAGGCGCACGCGGCCATCGAGGTCGACGAGGATGTTGGCGGGCTTGAGGTCGCGATGCACGACGAGTTGCGCATGCGCGTACTGCACGGCGGCGCAGACATCGAGGAACAGCCTCACGCGTGCGCGAAGATCGAGTCGATGTGCGTCGCACCAGCGCGTGATCGATTCGCCATCGACATAGTCCAGCGCGAACCATGGTCGTCCGTCCGGCGCGACGCCGCCATCGACGAAACGGGCAAGATTCGCGTGGTCGAGGCGCGCGAGGATGCGTCGCTCGCGCAGGAAGCGCGCCTGCACGTCGTCGAAATCGAAGCCACGGCGGATCAGCTTGAGCGCGACCTGCTGGCGGAAATCCGCGCCCTCGCGCGTGCCCCGGTAGACCACGCCCATGCCGCCGCGACCGATGCACTCGACGACGCGGAACGGACCGAGCCGGGTGCCGAGCAGCGGGTCGTCGCGTGCCGGGACGGGCTCGTGCGCGCTGTCGTGCGGATGCGCAGCCGCATTCTCCGCGGCTTCGTCCGCGCAGCGGCGCAGCAGTGCGTCGACCCGTTGCCGCAGCGCCGTGTCGCCTTCGCAGTGGATCGACAGGAAGCTCTCGCGCTCGTCCGGCGCGGTGTCGAGCGCGCGGCGCAGAAGCTGCAGTACGCGGTGCTCTCGTTCATCCATGCCGCGGGCCGTGTCCGGACGGGAGGTGTTTCAGGCTTGCGTTTCGAGCCGGTCGCGCAGCCATTCGCGCGCGGCGATCCAGTCGCGTCGGGCGGTGCGTTCGTTGATGCCGAGCGCCGTCGCGATCTCGCCGACTTCGAGGCCGACGAAGTAGCGCAGCTCCACCACTTTCGCCATGCGTTCGTGCATCGATTCGAGATCGTTCAGCGCGGCGTCCAGCGCGGCGAGATCGGTGCCATCGGGGATCGGCAATTCGAGCGCTTCGGTGAAGTCGTTGCGCTGCCAGCGCCCGCCGCGTTTTTCGGTGGATGCCTTGCGCGCGCGATCCACCAGCACTTGCCGCATCATGCGCGCCGATGCGTTGAGCAGATGCGCGCCGGATTCGAATTGTGCACGCTCGCGGCCGAGCAGGCGCAGCAGGACTTCGTGCACGAGCGCGGTGGTCTGCAGGGTCGCGTGGCCCGGCGTCGAGCGCAGCAGCCCGGCGGCGATGCGGCGCAGGTCGGCATAGACCAGTGGCAGCAGGCGGTCGAGCGCGGCGGGCTCGCCTTCGCTCCATCGCTGCAGCAATCGCGTGACGCTGTCGTTCCCCGGCTCCGCCATGACCGCACGATAGCGTGTCCGTTGTGCGGGCGCCAAGCGCGCAACCGGATGTGTCGCGCATGCCATGGACGGCGGGCATTGGTGACACGACCGCGTCAATCGAAGCCGTTCGCAAAGATCAGGTCGCGACCGATGCGCGCGGTTGCGAACATCAGCGTATCGCCGGTGCTGCCGTCGCGCGCGTCGCCGGTCACGCTGAAGCTGCCGTCGCCATTGGCGACGATGCCGTACAGCGCGCTCGACGATGCGAACGTCGCCCATGGTGGCTTGATCGCGCTGGTGAACCGCTGTGCCAGGTTGCCAGTATCGGCATCGATGAAGCTGACCGCGGCGGAGGGCATGAAGTCGAAGCCGAGGTCGGCGTCGCCCTGTCCGGCGATCGCCAGCGTGGCGCCATCGCGCGCGACCGCATAAGGCGCGGTCGCGTGGTAGACGGCGCAGGCCTGCGCATCGTTCGGATCGTCCCAGCCGCCGAAGCGGATTTTGCCGTCGCTGCCGAACGAGGTGACGTAGTGGCCGTCGTCATCGAGTTTGCCGACACCGGTGCCTGCGGAGCAGGCCTGCGCGACGCTGGCGACTGCGTAGATCTCGTCGTGGTACGGCGAGGTCCGTATGCCGAGTCCGAGCGTGCGTACGGCGATGCCGCGATTGCGATCCTCCTTGGTGCCGCGATCGAATTGCACGAAAGCGAAACCGCCGCCGCCGCCCGCGCCGGTGCCGGCACCGAAATCGCTCTGCAGCACACCGTTGCTGCTGAACTTGACTATCGCGGCATCCCAATCGTTGCTGGTGCCTGTCGTCGGCGAATACTGGCGTTCGGCGCCGACGTAGATGGGTCCGTAGCCGGTGAATCCGCGAAAACCGGTGGCGAGGCTGCGCACGATCACGGGGCAGGCGCCCGCGGTGGCCACGAAGGTCGTGCAGCCGCCGGCATCCTGGCGCAGGAAGGCGATGCTGGTGCCGCTGCTGCCGAACGTGGTGTCGCCTTCGAACGTGGGAGCGCCGCCGATGTTGAAGCGCTTGAGGCTGATGTAGTTGCCCGATCCGCCGAAGACGGTGGCAGCGGCGAGCAGCTTGTCGGAGCCGCCGACGATGGTGCTGCTCAACACGGCCAAGGCGCCACCGTCTTCGTTGAACGGACTGGTGAAGAGGTCGAAATGCCCGAAGAAGCGCCCGCCTTCGGCGTCATCGGTCGAGAAAATCAGCAACTGCACGTCGCGACTCGCGCCAGCGGGCGTGTGGTCGGCCATGACGTAGAGGCGGTTGCCGATCGCCTTGACGTCCTTGACGTCGGTGAAGCGAGGCGTGAGCTGGCCGCTGGTCTGGCTTCCCGGGTAGATCAGGTATTGGTTGCCGAAGTTTCCATAGGGCGAATTCCATGGCCATGCGAGACGCTGGCCAGCGGAGTTGTAGCGCACCAGGCCGATATTGAAGTGCCCGTCCGGCTGATCCGGCTGGTTGTAGGGGGGCACCAGCCCGACGACGACGACATCGCCGTTCGGCAGGCGCGCGAGCTTGCGGCCGCGATAGTTCGCGCTGCTCGGACCGGCGAAACGGTCGAGGAAGAACGAGCCATTGTTGAAACCGGGATCGAGCCCGTAGCCGGCATTGGCCAGGGGTTCGGGCGCGATCGCCACGTCCGTTTCGAGCGGTTTGTCCGCGGCGATGGCAGGCCAACCCTGTAACAGGAAGGCGGCGCACGCGAGGATTCGGAGGATGGGATGGCGCATGGCGTACTCCTTGGAAACGACCGGCCCGCTGGCCTGTTCGCTTCGGGATACGCGGAAATCCCTCGCCGCCGGACATGCCGGCGACGCGACCGGCGTCGGCGCGCAAACGGCCGCGCTTTGCTACGCTTGCGCGTCTTTCCGTACCGAGGCCGTTGCGCATGCCGCGACGCGGGTTTGCCATTGATCGCAGTCGCGCCACCGAGCTGACGGCGCGGGCAAGCTGCGCCGCACTCGGCGCGCTGGCGCTGTGGTTGCTCGCGCGCCTGATCGTGCTGCCATGGCTGGGCGGCGGGCCGGGGCTGGCGACCGATCGCGACGCACCGGCGAATGTGATGGTGGCGCAGCCGGTGCGCTCGATCGCGAGCTGGCACCTGTTCGGCAATACGCCGTTGCCGCCGGGTGCCGGCGGTGCGGCGGCATCGACGTTGTCGCTGATCCTGCGTGGCACGGTGGCCGACCGCGATCCAAAAGCCGGCATCGCCGTCATCGCTGGCGCCGACGGTGCCGAGCGCGCGTTTCGCGTCGGCGAGGACGTTGTCGCCGGCGTGCGCCTGGCCGAAGTCCATCCGGATCGCGTCGTGTTGGCGCGCGGCGGGGCGGAGGAAACGCTGCGCCTGCCGCGCGACACCAATCTGGCGCCCGCCGATGTCGTGCGGGCGGCACCGGCAAGCGCGAGCAGCGCGCGGCCACGCACAAACTCCGCCGTTGCGACGAACGCCGCCCCCGTCGCGCAAGCCGCCGCGGCGCCTTCCAGTGCGCAGCAGACAATCGCGCGCCTCAAGCAGAATCCGGCCGAGCTGATGCAGCGCGTGCAGGTGGCGCCGGTGTTCGACAACGGCCGCATGACCGGCGTGCGCATCGATGGCGCCGACGCCGCGCTGGCCAGCCAGGCCGGACTGCGCGTCGGTGACGTGGTGACATCGGTCAACGGCACGCCGGTCGATTCGCCGGCGCGCGCGCAGCAGATCCTGTCGGCCCTCGGCACGGCATCGTCGGTGCGCGTGACGGTGTTGCGTGATGGCAAAACGACCGACGTCACCGTCGGCCTGCAATGACACGTTTTCGAACCCGAGGATTTCCCGCGATGCGCCGCAGCTTCCTGCCGATCGTTTTCGGCCCGACCGTTCTCGGCCTGATCCTGGTCGGCCCGATTTTCGTCGGCATGTGCGCCGTCTCATCCGGCGATGTTTCCGCGCAGACCGCCACGCTGGCACAGCCGGGGCACGAGACGACCGCGGACGGTCGCCATACGCTGAACATGAAGGACGCCGACATTCAGGCCTTGATCGCCACGGTCAGCGAGATCACCGGCAAGAACTTCATCGTCGGCCCGAACGTGCAGGGCAAGGTCACCGTGATCTCGGCGCGGCCGATGCGGCCGGACGAGGTCTACGACGTGTTCCTGTCGGTGTTGCGCGTGCACGGTTTCGCCGCGGTGCCCTCCGGCAGCATGGTGAAGATCGTGCCGGAGGCGATCGCACAACAGGATGGTGCGGGCGGCATCGGCAATGCACGCGCGGCGGCGGCCGACGAGCTGGTCACGCAGATCGTGCCGGTCAAGCACGTGTCGGCGGCCGAGTTGGTGCCGATCCTGCGGCCGCTGATGCCGCAGGGCGGCCAGTTGATCGCGCATGCCTCGTCGAATTCGCTGGTCGTGTCCGATCGCGCCGGCAACGTCGAACGCCTCGTCGGCATCATCCAGCGCATCGATACGGTGTCGGATGCTCAGGTCGAGGTGATTCCGCTGGTGCATGCGAATGCATCCGAGATGGCGCGCACGTTGACGATGCTCGCCGACGACAAGACCGCACAGGCGAACGGTGATGCTGCGCGCGTGTTCGCCGACACGCGCACGAATTCGATCCTGCTCGCCGGCGCGAAAAACGGGCGCCTGAAGATGCGCGCGCTGATCGCGCATCTCGACTCGCCGGTCGACAACGGTGGCGACACGCAAGTGATCTATCTGCACTACGCGAATGCGAAGGATCTGGTGCCGATCCTGCAAGGTGTCGCGACGACCTTGTCCGGCGTGGCGCCGCCGACGGCGGCGAAGCCGGGCGACGCAGCGGGCGGCGGCGCTTCGCCGGCGACGATCCAGGCGCATGCGGAAACGAACGCGCTGATCATCAGCGCGCCGCCGGCGATCTTCCGTTCGCTCGCGGCGGTCGTGCGCCAGCTCGACATCCGCCGCAACCAGGTGCTGATCGAGGCGGTGATCGCCGAAGTCTCCGACCAGACCGCGAGCGAGCTCGGCGTTCAGTGGCAGCTGCCCCTTGGCAAGAATGGCCAACACGTGATCGGCGGCACCAACTTCACCAGCCCATCGTCGCCGGGCAACAACATCATCACCGCATCGCAGAATCCGCTCGGCATCGGCAACGGCTTCAATCTCGGCTACATCGACGGCACGGTGTCGATAGCCGGCAAGCAGTTGTTCCAGATCGGCGCGCTGGTCACCGCACTGCGCGGCGACGGCAAGTCGAACATCCTGTCGACGCCGTCGGTGCTGACGCTCGACAACCAGGAAGCGCAGATCAAGGTCGCGCAGGAAGTGCCGTTCCTGACCGGCCAGTACACGACGAATGCAACGACTACGACGGGCGGAAACACGTCAACGAATGGCATCACCAATCCGTTCCAGACGATCGAACGCAAGGACGTCGGCCTCGTGCTGAAGGTGAAGCCGCAGATCAACGAGGGCGAGTCGGTGCGCCTCGACATCCATCAGGAAGTCTCCTCGCTGGCGCCGACCGTCAGTGGCGCGGTGGATCTCATCACGAACAAGCGCGAGCTGACCACCAGTGTGCTGGTCAAGGACGATTCGCTGCTCGTGCTCGGCGGCCTGATCGACAACCAACTCAAGGACAACGTGCAGAAGGTGCCAGCGCTCGGCGATATCCCGCTGATCGGCAACCTGTTCCGCTACCGCACCAACAGCCGCACCAAGAGCGACCTGATGGTGTTCCTGCATCCGAAGATCCTGCGCGATGCGGCGACCGAGGCGGCGGTATCAAGCGAGAAATACAACTACATGCGCACCGAGCAGTTGCAGATGCGCCAGGAGGACTGGCCGATCACGCCGCGCGCGCAGCGGCCGATGCTGCCCGAGGTACACGATTTCCTCGCCAGCCCGAGCCTGGACGGCCAACCGGACCTGGCGCGGCCCGCACCGGGGCGCGATCCCGCCAAGGCTTCGCAGCGGCCATGAGCGATGTGTCGCCCGCGCCCGCGCGTCCGGCGCGACCTAACTTCGGTTACGCGCGTCGCCACGGCGTCGCGCTGACCGGCTGGCACGATGGCGCCGCCGACATCGTTTGCCGCCCCGGCGTGCGTCCCGAGGTACTGGCGGAACTGCGCCGCCATCTCGCCGCGCCGTTGCGTTTCAGCACGCTGGCCGCGCCCGAGTTCGAACGCCTGCTGCGCGATCTCTACGAGCAGGGCGACGACGCGCGCACGATGGTCGGCGATCTCGACGAACGCATGGACCTCAAAGCCGTCGCCGACGAATTGCCCGAACCCGAGGATCTGCTCGAAAGCGACGACGACGCGCCGATCATCCGCCTGATCAACGCGCTGCTGACCGAGGCGGTGAAGGAAGGCGCGTCGGATATCCACATCGAGCCATACGAAAACCGCCTCGTCGTGCGCTTCCGCATCGACGGCGTATTGCGCGAGGTGCTGGCGCCGCAGAAGGCGATCGCCGGCGCCGTCGTCAGCCGTATCAAGGTGATGGCCAAGCTCGACATCGCCGAACGCCGCCTGCCGCAGGACGGACGCATCGGCCTGCGCATCGCCGGGCGCCCGGTCGACGTGCGCGTGTCGACGATTCCGGCCGGGCGCGGCGAGCGCGTCGTGTTGCGCCTGCTCGACAAACAGGCCGGCAAGCTCGACCTCGCCCAGCTGGGCATGGACGACGATCTGCGCACGCGCCTTGAAGACTTGATCTCGCGACCGCACGGCATCCTGCTCGTTACCGGCCCGACCGGTTCGGGCAAGACGACCACTTTGTATGGCTCGCTGCTCAAGCTCAACGACAGCTCACGCAACATCATGACCGTCGAGGACCCGATCGAGTACTACATCGACGGCGTCGGCCAGACCCAGGTCAACACACGTGTCGACATGACGTTCGCGCGCGGCCTGCGCGCGATCCTGCGGCAGGATCCCGATGTCGTCATGGTCGGCGAGATCCGCGATCTGGAGACGGCCGAGATCGCGGTGCAGTCGTCGCTGACCGGACATCTTGTGTTGTCGACCCTGCACACCAATTCCGCCGCCGGTGCGGTCGCGCGCCTGCGCGACATGGGGGTCGAACCGTTCCTGCTCGCATCGAGCCTGATCGGCGTGTTCGCGCAACGCCTCGTGCGCGTGCTCGACCCGGCGGCACGCGAGGCGTACGCGGCGACGCCGGCCGAGCTCGCCGCATTCGGCAAGCCCGCCGACATGCAAGCCACGCTGTATCGACCACGCGCCGACATCGTCATCGGGGGCAGCCGCCAAGCCGGTTACAAGGGCCGCACCGGCATCTACGAGCTGATCGCGATCGACGAAACGCTGCGTCGCCTGATTCATGAGGGAGCTTCGGAAGCCGACCTGGAGCGTCAGGCACGCAGGCGTTCGGTTTCAATCCTCGAAGATGGCTGGCGCAAATGCGTTGCCGGCATCACCTCGACCGAGGAAGTGTTGCGCGTGACGCGGGAAGAGTGAGCGCCGGCATTCGCTGGTCCGTCGTTTCAGCAAAAACCGAGTTCCGGCTGAATTGAAGGCCTGGTGGCGGTTCATGCGATGGCATGGGTGCGTCAATGGCTGATCGAGAATGCGGTTCGGCGATTCCTTCGTCGCTGATCCGCTCGATCGGCCTATGGCATGGTATGCAATTGCGCGCGAACACCGCGAATGTCCTTTCCCAAAGCATCGATGGTGATCGGCGCGTGCTTGACCGCTCCCCACGCTCAGCTCTTGAGCTTGTAGCCGGTCCTGAAAATCCACCATACCGCGACGATGCACAGCGTGAGGAAGCCGAAGGTCATGCCGGCGCTGAGCGCGACGTTGACGTCCGCGACGCCGTAAAAGCTCCAGCGGAATCCGCTGATCAGGTACACCACCGGATTGAACAGCGTGATCTTCTGCCACAGCGGCGGCAGCATGCTGATCGAATAGAACGCGCCGCCGAGGAAGGTGAGCGGCGTGACGACCATCAGCGGGACCACCTGCAGCTTCTGGAAGTCGTCCGCCCACAGGCCGATGATGAAGCCGAACAGGCTGAACGTGACCGCGGTGAGCAGCAGGAAGCACAGCATCCACAGCGGATGGGCGATCTCGTACGGAACGAATATCCGAGCCGTGACGAGGATCAGAACCCCGAGCATCGTCGACTTGGTCGCCGCGGCGCCGACATAGCCGAGCAGCACCTCGACGAAGGACACCGGCGCTGACAGCAGTTCATAGATCGTGCCCGACCATTTCGGCATGTAGATGCCGAACGAGGCATTCGAAATGCTTTCGTTGAGCAGCGACAGCATGATCAGGCCGGGAATGATGAAGGCGCCATAGCTGATGCCGTCGACCTCGCCCATGCGCGAACCGATCGCTGCGCCGAACACGACGAAATACAGCGAGGTCGACAGCACCGGCGAGGCGATGCTCTGCATCAGCGTGCGGAACGTGCGCGCCATCTCGAAGCGGTAGATCGCCCGGATCGCGTGCCAGTTCATGCGCGTGCTCCGTGTGCGTCAGTGCGCACAAGGTCGACGAAGATCTCCTCCAGCGAGCTTTCGCTCGAATGCAGGTCCTTGAAGTCGATGCCGTGTTCGCCGAGGGCGCGCAGCACGTTCGCGATGCCGGTATCGTCGCCTTGCGTGTCGAACGTGTAGACCAGTGCGTCGCCGGTTTCGGACAGTTCCAGTCGATGGCCGGCAAGTGCAGCCGGTAGTTCGGCCAGTGGCGCTTGCAGGTGCACGGTCAACTGCTTCTTGCCGAGCTTGCGCATCAGCACGGCCTTGTCTTCGACCAGGATCAGCTCGCCCTTGCGCATCACGCCGATGCGGTCGGCCATTTCCTCCGCCTCCTCGATGTAGTGGGTGGTCAGGATGATCGTGACGCCGCTCTCGCGCAGCGCACGCACCATCTGCCACATGTCGTGGCGCAGTTCGACGTCGACGCCGGCGGTCGGTTCGTCGAGGAACAGGATCGACGGCTCGTGCGCGAGCGCCTTGGCGATCAGCACGCGGCGCTTCATGCCGCCGGACAGCGTCATGATCTTGCTGTCCTTCTTGTCCCACAGCGACAGGTCGCGCAGTACCGTTTCGAGGTATGCAGGATTCGGCGGCTTGCCGAACAGGCCGCGGCTGAACCGCACCGTCGCCCACACGGTTTCGAATGCATCGGTGGACAGTTCCTGCGGCACAAGGCCGATCTTCGCGCGTGCGGCGCGATAGTCGCGCACGATGTCGTGGCCGTCGGCAACGACCGTGCCGGTGGTCGGCTTGACGATGCCGCAGATGATGCTGATCAAGGTGGTCTTGCCGGCGCCGTTCGGTCCGAGCAGGGCGAGGATTTCGCCGCGGCGGATGTCGAGGTCGACACGCTTGAGCGCCTGGAAGCCGCCGGCGTAGGTCTTGCCGAGGCCGGTGATCGTCACGATCGGATCTGCGCGGAGCGTGTCGTCGCCACGCGGTGCGGGGAGTGCGGACATGGTGTTCCAGTCGGGTGGAGGTTCGACGCCGTGGGCGCCGCCGGCGAGTTTCGCACGCGGCGCGCCATGACGCCGCATGCATTCAGCGCTTCTTGGCCGGTGCATCCTGCGTTGTCGGTTTGTCCGCGATCGCCTCGACCTGGATACGCAAGGTGACGTCCATCGAGAAGCCGTAGTCCTTGCCGGCGCCTAGGCCGAAGTCGTCGCGCTTGAACGTGGCGAGCGCGTCCGCTCCGCAGACCTCGCGCTTGAGCATCGGGTGCGGCATGCATTTGAAGGCGTCGATCCTGAGCACGACGGGACGCGTCACGCCATGCAGGTTCAGGTCGCCGACAACGCGCGACGGCACGCCGTTGACGAAGCCTTCAAGCTTTCCGGTGTAGGTAGCGTCGGGATAGTTGACCACGTCGAACAACTGGTCGCCCTTGGCGTACTCGTTCAATTTGGCATGGCCGAAATCGACGCTGGCGAGATCCACTCGGAGGTAGACGCGCCCGGTGTCGGCCGCCTTGTCCAGCGACACCGTGCCGCTGGTCCTGTCGAACTTTCCGCGCCAGGTCGAGAGACCGCCGAGATGGTCTGCTTCGAAGCTGGGATAGGTGTGGTCCGGATCGATCGTGTAGGCGACCGTGGCGGCCGAGGCGATACCGCTCGTATCGGCAAGCAGCAGGGGGACGAAAAGCAGGCTCAACGCAATGGGACGACCATGCATGGGAATCTCCGCTCGAAGGATGGAACGCTCGCGCACCGGTGTTCGGTACAACGACGAACGAGCCAAGCGGATTTCGACACGTAGCGAAGCATGGGCGGCCCTGCGGCAGGCGCTGCGCAGGTGCATCGCGATTGCATGTTGCCGCGACGGCCGTTCTGCCGAGGGCGCGGGCCGCGCCGCGCAGCGGGGAATCGGCGGTCGGTCTGGCGCGCAAGTGGCGGCTGTCGAGCGCGATTGGCGGGGGCTGCGATCGCGCAGCGGCAGGAAGAGGGCAGGGCGCAAGACGAGTCGATGTGGTGCCGCTGGAACGCGTCCTCGTCCGCAGACCGCCCCTGCGGTGCGTCGCGTGGTTCGGCGGGGCCCATACCCCCCCTAACCCGCG
>JAEWGO010000013.1 GCA_023388255.1 Pseudomonadota bacterium
GACTCGATCGTCGACTGGGTGCTGAAGACCGTGCCGACCATGGGCGCCGGCTGGTGCCCGCCGGGCATGCTCGGCATCGGCATCGGCGGCACCGCCGAGAAGGCGATGCTGCTGGCCAAGGAAGCGCTGATGGAGCCGATCGACATCAACGAATTGAAGGCGCGCGGCGCGTCGAACCGCGCCGAGGAACTGCGCCTGGAGCTGTACGAAAAGGTCAATGCGCTCGGCATCGGCGCGCAGGGCCTGGGCGGACTGACCACGGTGCTCGACGTGAAGGTCAAGGACTATCCGACGCATGCGGCGAACCTGCCGGTCGCGCTGATCCCGAACTGCGCGGCGACGCGCCATGCGCACTTCACGCTCGACGGCTCCGGCCCGGTCGCGCTCGATCCGCCTTCGCTCGAAGACTGGCCCAAGCTGACCTACGACGCATCGAAAGGCACGCGCATCGACCTCGACACGCTGACGCCGCAAGACGTCGCGAGCTGGAAGCCGGGCCAGACCCTGCTGCTCAACGGCAAGCTGCTCACCGGTCGCGACGCCGCGCACAAGCGCATGGTCGACATGCTCAACAAGGGCGAGCCGCTGCCGGTCGACCTCAAGGGCCGCTTCATCTACTACGTCGGCCCGGTCGACCCGGTGCGCGACGAGGTGGTCGGCCCGGCCGGCCCGACCACCGCCACGCGCATGGACAAGTTCACCGAACAAGTACTCGCGCAAACCGGCCTGCTCGGCATGGTCGGCAAGGCCGAGCGCGGCCCGGCCGCGATCGAGGCAATCAAGACGCACAAGTCCGCCTACCTGATGGCGGTCGGCGGCGCGGCGTATCTCGTCTCCAAGGCGATCAAGGCCGCAAGCGTGGTCGGCTTCGCCGACCTCGGCATGGAGGCGATCTACGAGTTCGAGGTCAAGGACATGCCGGTCACGGTCGCGGTGGATTCCGAAGGCACGTCCGTGCACCAGACCGGCCCGCGCGAGTGGCAGGCGCGGATCGGCAAGATTCCGGTGGTCGTGGCCTGAACCGAAACGGCTTCCCGCGCGACAACGCGCGGGTTGGTGGCCGTGCTGTACGGTGCGATCAATCGCGCCGTACCGCTTCCATCGGATCGAGGTTCGACGCACGCTGCGCCGGCAGGTAGCTCGCGAGCAGGCCGATCAGTGCCATCGCCAGCGACATCACGACGAAGGTGGCGATGTCGATCGCCTGCACGCCATAGAGCAGGCTGCCGAGCGAGCGAGTCGCGGCGAGCGCGACGACAATGCCCATGACGAGCCCGAGGCCGACAACGCGCGCTCCCTGCGCCACCACCATCCAGCGCACCCGCACTGCGTTCGCGCCGAGCGCCATGCGCACGCCGATTTCGCGCGTGCGTTCGGCGACAAGGTAAGAAAGCACGGCATACAGACCCACCGCACCAAGCACCAGTGCGAGCAGCGCGGCAACACTCAAGGTCAACAGCGTGAAGGTCAGTTGCACCATCGAACGCGCAACCAGGCTTTGCATCGTGAACACGCGGTACATCGGTGCTTCCGGTGCCATCTCGCGGACCAGCGCGCGGACCTCCGGCGCAATCGTCTCGGCACGCGCGGTCTTGACGACGAAACCCGGCGACGAAACCGCGCGGCCGCCGGTTGGCGTCGGATCGACCATCGGAAAGTAGATCACGGCCTGCGGTTCGTCCTGCAGACCGCCTTGCATCACGTCGTCGACCACGCCGACAACGCTGTTCCATTCCGTCTTGCCGTCGCGCTGCAGGCGCTGACCGATCGGATCCTTGCCGGGCCAGAGCTGCTTCGCGGCGGAACGGCTGACGATGACGTTGCCGCGCGATACGCCCAGCTGATCGTCGCTGGTGAACATGCGGCCGGCAAGTTGGGCGATGCCCATCGACCGGAAATAGTCGCCGGCGCTGTAGGTGGCGTGGATCAGCGTAGCCTCGCCCGCATCGACGCGACTGGTTTCGGTGCGCACCTTGATCGGGTACGTCGCCTCGTCGATCGGCACGTTCTCGACCAGGCCGACCGACTGCACGCCGGGCAACGCGGCGAGGCGATCGAGGAACGCGAGGTTGAAACGCGCGAACGAAGGCGCGTCCTTGAGTTCGGGCCGGTCCGGCGCGATCTGGAAGGTCAGCACGTCCCTCGCGTCGTAGCCGGGCTTGACGTTGCGCAACTCCCACGCACTGCGCAGGAGCAAACCCGAACCGATCAGCAATACGAGGGTCAATGCGGTCTGCCCGGCGACGAGCGCATTGCGCACCCAATGCCGCTGCCCGGTCGAACTGCGACCGCCTTCGCGCAGCCGCTCCAGCTTCGGCGCCGAACCCCGCAACGCGGGCAGGCCTCCGCAGATCAGCGCGCATACCAGCGCCGTGAGCGTAGTAAACGCCAGCATGGCCGCATTTACGCTGACGCGATCCAGGCGCGGAATGCCACTCGGCGCGGCATGCAGGAACAACGGCAGCGCCATCGCCGCGAGCAGGATCGCCACGCCGCCGGCGACGATGGCGATCACGAACGCCTCTGCCAGCTGCAGGCGCATCAACTGGCCGCGCGCCGCACCGAGCGCATGGCGCAGCGCCATCTCGCGATGACGCCCTTCCGTGCGCACGAGGAACAGGTTGGCGACATTCGCGCACGCGATCAGCAACACGATCAAGGTCGCGCCGAGCAATACCCACAGCGGCCGCGAATAGTTGCCGAGCAATTCGTCTTCGAGCGAACGCACCACGGCGCGGTGTTGCCCGATGATGCGCGCGTAGGCCGGTGTGCCGCCGAAGCGCTCAGGCACGCGGCGAGCCAGCGCGGTCAGTTCGTTGGCAAGCGCTTCATTCGTGACGCCCGGAGCGAGGCGGCCGACGAGGTCGTAGTCGAAGTCGCCGAGCTCCTTGATGTCGGCCGGCTTGAGCGTGCTCGATATCCACAACTGCGTATCGGCGTTCGGGAATCGGAATTCCGGACCCATCACGCCGATCACGCTGCGGTCCTCTCCGGCAATCCGGTAGCTGCGTCCGATGACACCGGGATCGCGTGCGAACCAGTCGTTCCACAATCCGTAGCTGATCACGACGGCGCGGCTCTCGTCAGCGTCAATCGGCAGTCGGCCGAGAATCGGCGCCACGCCCAGCGTGGAATAAAGCGAGTTGGTCGGCCATGACATGCGCACCCGTTCGACCCGCTCCCCGACGCGCAGCGACGAAGTGAACGAACCGAAGGTGGACAGGTCTTCCAGCAGCCGCGACTGCTCGTGGTACTGCACGAACAGTTCGGGCGATGCTTCGAATTCCGCCGGAAGCGGCGAGGCCGGCGCCGTGCCGGCGATGTACACCAGCCGGTCCGGATGCGCATACGGCAGGCGCTGCAGCAACACGGTATCGACCACGCCGAACATGCCCGCCGTCGCACCGATCGCAAGCCCGAGCATGGCGATCGCCGTGAACGTGAAACCCGGCGTGCGCCGCAGCGTGCGCACCGCGTGACGCATATCCGCCATCCAGCTCAACCACCCCATTCCACCCTCCTCGATCGATGGCCGCATGGCCGCCGGTGTTTTGCAAAGACGCGCAACGCCGCGCACCTTTGCAAAGGTCTCGCCGGTGGTTACTGCAAAGCCCGTGCCGATGCCGCACACCACGCTCCATCGTGAATCCGGCCGCGATGCGGACGGTCCGTTGTCCGCTCGCGTACGTCTGGCGTCCGCGGGCGAACAGGTCGATCGCGACCATGCACCGCAAGTTCGCTGCCGAGGGCTCATATATCCGTCCATCGCGACAAAGAGATATATACTCGTGCAAGCTTCCGTCCGATCCCTGTCCAGACATGCCGCCGATCAGCTTTGAATTCTTCCCCCCCAAGACCGACGAACAGAAGGCGACACTCGAGACCGCGCTGCCGAAACTGAAGGCGTTGAAGCCGGACTATGTGAGTTGCACGTTCGGCGCTGGCGGTTCGACGCTGAACTACACACCGGAGACGATCCGCCGCCTGCGCGAGGAACACGACCTCGACGCCGCGCCGCATCTTTCCTGCATGGGCGGCACGCGCGAGGAAATCCGCGCCCTGCTCGCCCAGTACAAGGCGATGGGTTGCAAGCGCATCGTCGCGCTGCGCGGCGACCTGCCGTCGGGGATGGCGAGCCACGGCGATTTCCGCTATGCAAGCGATCTCGTCGAGTTCATCCGCAAGGAACACGATGGTTCGTTCCATGTCGAGGTCGCGTGCTACCCGGAAGTGCATCCGCAGTCCGACGATGCGCACGCGGACCTGCGCCACTTCAAGGCCAAGGTGGATGCCGGCGCGAACGGCGCGATCACGCAGTATTTCTACAACGCGGACGCGTATTTCCGCTTCGTCGAAGCCGTGCGCAAGACTGGCATCACGATTCCGATCGTGCCGGGCATCATGCCGATCGCGAACTTCAGCCAGTTGAAGCGGTTCTCGGACATGTGCGGCGCGGAGATCCCGCGCTGGCTGGCGAAGCGGCTGATGGCGTATGGCGACGATGTCGAATCGATCCGCGAGTTCGCCGCCGACGTGGTCGCCGACCTGTGTCGTCGCCTCGTTGCAGGCGGTGCGCCGGGCCTGCACTTCTATACGCTCAATCGCGCCAGGGCGACATTGGCGATCTGCGAGCGCATCGCGAACTGAGATCACGCAGGAAGCGCGAGAACTTCGCTGCTGTTAGCCTGCGGCGCATGAGCGCTTTCCGCATGATGATCCGCACGCTGCCGCTCGCGTTGCTGCTTGCCTTCGCGCCTGCGGCGCATGCCGATGACGACGGGCAGAAGATCCATCGCTGCCTTGGCGCGCACGGAGAAATCATGTTCTCCGGCCTGCCCTGCGTTTCGGGTGAATCGATGGGTGCGACGACAGCGCCAACGACCACACCTACCGCCAGCGCCGATGCGTGCCCCGCATCGCGCAACGAACTGCGCGAGCGGATCGCCGCCGCGATCGCGCGCAATGATCCGAATGCGCTGGCGGGATTGCTGCGCTGGCGCGGCGTGGGAGCCAACGCAGCGGCAAGCCGGTTGCGCACGCTGCGCGAACTCGCCGGGCAGCCGCTGCTCGCGCTCGATGATGGCGGCGACGGCGAGGCTTTGGACAGCTCGACGGGAGCATCCGGCGACGCGCTACGCGTGCGCACCGGCGACGGCGCGCGCGGCGGCGTGCATGAGCACCGCTTCGGCATCGAGCGCGATGGCGCCTGCCACTGGCTGACCTGGTAGAAGCACCGCCGCTGCTATCATTCGTGCTTTCCACGCGGACGCAGCGCCATGGCTCAGACCTACCCCGATCACATCTGGCACAACGGCCGCATCAAGCCGTGGGCCGAGGCCACCGTGCATGTGATGGCGCATGCGCTGCATTACGGCTCGTCGGTGTTCGAAGGCATCCGCAGCTATGAGACACCGGATGGCCCGGCGATCTTCCGTCTGACCGACCACATCAAGCGCCTGTTCCATTCGGCGAAGATCTACGACATCGCGATTCCGTACACGGTCGAAGAGCTCAACGCGGCCTGCCGCGAAGTCATCAAGGCGAACAAGCTCACCAAGGCCTACCTGCGCCCGGTTGCCTACCGCGGCCTCGGCGGTTTCGGCTTGTCTGCGGAAACGCCGATCGACGTGGCCGTCGCATCTTGGGAAATGGGTCCGTATCTCGGAGCGGGCGTGCTCGAAGCCGGCATCGACGCCTGCGTGTCGAGCTGGCAGCGCTTCGCGCCGAACACGATTCCGGCCGGAGCCAAGGCCGGCGGCAATTATCTTTCCGGCCAGTTGATCGCACGCGAGGCGCGCCGGCTCGGCTTCGGCGAAGGCATCGCGCTCGCCTCGACCGGCCTGCTCAGCGAAGGTGCCGGAGAGAACCTGTTTCTGGTGTTCGACGGCGCATTGCACACGACGCCGGTCAGCGCCGCGCTCCTCAACGGCATCACGCGCAACACGATCATCACACTTGCGCGCGACAACGGCATCGAGGTGGTCGAGCGCGACATGCCGCGCGAATACCTGTATTTGTGCGACGAACTCTTCATGTGCGGCACTGCAGCCGAGATCACGCCGATCCGCACCGTCGATGGCAAGCCAGTTGGCGCGGGCAAGCCCGGCCCGGTGACTGCGCGCATCCAGGAACTGTTCTTCGGCCTGTTCAGCGGCAAGACGAAAGACCAGCGGGGTTGGCTGGAGCCGGTTTGATTGCATCGTCATCCCGGCGAAGGCCGGAATGACGAATCTTTGCGGATCGTTGCTATCCGCTTTGACAGGTGGGCGGCGCGTCGAAGCCGTTGTCGAATATGCCGTCGCCCTGCTGCGTCTCGTATGCGCCGGCGTCGGCGGCCGCGCCCGACACGCGCGCGAATGGCGAACTGCGCTGATCGAAGATGCCGATCCCGGTCGCGAAGGTGTTGCCCGCATCGATGGCGGGGCTGCCGCGGTGCAGGGCGTGCGTCTGCGTGGGGCCGCCGTTGTTGCGCAAGGATTCGAGCTGCGGGCACACGTCAGTCGTGACCGTGGGCTCCAGGCCGATCCACTGGGTCGCGAATGCGAGGTTGTTGCCGCCGCTGGTCGGCGTCGAATTGACGCTGCTCGGGGCGAACTTGATCACGCCGATGTCATCGGGCGTGATGACGGGGTTGGCGTAGCTGTTGTTCGAGAAGATCGAGCTTTGCAATGTCACGGTTTTGAATTTTGGATTGGCCGGGTCGCTGAAATCGGAACCGGAGTCGGAGATGGCGAAGCCCGGCGCAAAGTGCCGCGATCCGGAATCCGTGGCGGAACCGGCCGTATTGAAGGCCACGGTCGAGTTGTAGACATGGATGGTTCCGGCATTCGTCTGCGCGCCACCGACGCGACTGGTGGCGAAATTTCCGGATACGGTGCTGTTCAAGAGGGCGAAGGTGTCGGACGCGCTGCCGAGATTGTCCTGCGCGTAAATGCCGCCGCCGAACACCGCGGTGTTGCGGGAAATCGTGGAGGCGATGACCGACACGCTGTGGGACGCGTGCAGGCCGCCGCCCGACCCGCTCGGCGCCGAGTTGCCGCTGAGCGTGCTGCCGGCGAGGATGACTTGGCTGCTCGGGTCGTCGGGGCCGATCACGCCGGCCAGACCCGGCGTGTATATCCCGCCGCCGCCGCCATTTCCGCCGCCGGTGTGGATGGCGACATTGCCGGTAATGTCGCTGTACTTGGCAAACACGTCGCTCAAGGCGTAGATGCCGCCGCCGCGCGCCGGCGCGCCGACCGCGCTTGCGCGGCACGAGCGCACGGCAACGTGGCTCAGGTAAACCTTTCCGTTCGAACGGATGCAGCCGCCATCGGCCGAGCTTCCGACGGACGGATGCAGGTAGCCGTTGGCCACGGTGAGGTCTTTTATCGTCAGCATGCCGCCGACGGGGTCATGCCGAAGGACTCGATCGTCGCTGCTCTCGATGGCAAGCATGTCCTTGCCTGGACCGATCAAGGTGATGTCGGCCTGTGGGAGCACGATGGCTCCGCCGCTGCCGGTCGTCAGCGAGATCGTGCTGCAGGTCAGCGCCGACATGTCGATGGTGTCGCCGCTGACCGCATTGGCAGCTGCGTAGCGCAGGCTGCCGACCGTGCCGCTGCCGGCGTTCACCTCATCGCAGGTGTTCACCGTCCAGCTGGTCGTGGCCTCGGCGAGCGGCGCGGACAGCATCAGGATGGCGGACACGCAGGCAGAGAGCGGCTGGTGCCGCAAACGCCTCACAACGGAAATCGACATTGGACGTTTCCTCAAGCAAGGAAGACGCCGTTCTGCGCGGCGCCGTTGATCCCCGGAACATTTGCGTCTCAACGCGAATTCCGGCGCGGCGCGAAGAGCACCAATGCCGCCAGCATCGCGCCGAGCAGGGCGAGCATCCCGGCCGACAGCGTTGGCGCCGGTACGGCGGACACATCGGCCGATCCGTTGACGGTCAGGTCCTGACTGGTGCTCGACGGCGAAAACGAGACGTCGCCCGGATAGATCGCCGTGATCGTGTAGACGCCCGGCGTGGGAAAGCTCAACGTGCAGCTGCCCAAGCCGACGATCAGTGTCGCCGTGCAGCTTTGGCCGCCTCCACTGATGGCGACCGCGCCGCTGGGTATGGAGCCGCTGGGCGCCGAGCCACCGGATGGCCGCTCGCCCGCCGCACTCACCTGCACGTTCGCGGTGACCGCCTGGTTGATCGAAGCCGGATTCGGCGACAGGTTGAGCGCCGTGACCGTCGTCGTGATGGCTTGCGCATGCAGCGAGCCCGGAAACGTTCCCGCGAGCCCAAGCAACGCCGTCGCGAGCCAGACGGACAGGCGCAAGATGGCGGGACTGCCCGCAAGCGAGCGCAGATACATCGATTCTCCATTCAACGTGTTTCGCATGACTGAATCTCCGTGTGGCGGATCGGGGATGCTTCAGGACATCGTGGGCTGACGGTTATGGGGCGGCCGACGCCGCCTCATCGCAGGCGTCGATCGTCCCAATGGTGGCGGCAACGGTCGCGGTCGACACGCCGAGGCAGAGCATCACCCCGAGGCAGGCAGCAAGCGATTCGAAGCGCAGCTACGCGCAGATCGGCAAAGGAGAAATCGGACACGATGCCCCCGATCTGGCGTCAACCCACGGCCGCGACGCCACACTCTTCCTGCTACGCGGAAAGGAGCGCGAAATCCCAAAGGACTTTTCGAAAAAAGTCGCCACCTCGCGCAAGACGCTGTTGCAGCAGCCGAAGCGCCGGTGGCGCGCCTTGCGGGAGGCGATGGAATCGAGATTGGGGGAGGCTTGCAAAAGCGACTGCGGGTTTTCGTCGCCGCGGCGGGATCAGGCGCGTCTTTCCTGCCTCGCAGACGCAAATTCCAACGTCGCCGTGGCGCCGCCCTGCGGCCGCGGTGCAAGCGACACCTTCCAGCCATACAGTTCGCACAGGCGCCGCACGATGGCGAGTCCGAGACCGCCGCCCTTGCCGACGGTGGTGCCGCGCACGCCGCGCTCGAACAGTTTCTCGGCGTCGCCCGCGTCGATGCCGGGACCGGTATCTTCGATCGTTACGCGGCCATGTCCGACCGTAACGATGACTTCGCCGGCCTGCGTGTATTTGAACGCGTTGCCGATCAGGTTGCTGAGCGCGACCGCGACGACCGATGACGGCGCCGCCGCATCCAGCGCGCCTTCGATCTCGACGCGCACTTCGACCGGCTTGTTCGCGACATGCGGACGCTGCGCGTCGACGACCTGCTCGACCACCTTGGCGACATCGGTGGTTTCGCCGTCGGTCGGCGCCTGACGCTCGCGCCGCGACAGCAGCAGCAGCGCATCGATCAATTCGGTCGACTGGCGCACCGCGCGCTCGATGCGCTTGAGACGCTCGCTGACCTTATCGGTGAGATCCGGCGACGCCTGCAGCAGCTCGGTCGTGCTCGCGATGACGGCCAGCGGCGTGCGCAGCTCATGGCTGACATCGGCATTGAACTCGCGGTCGCGCTGCACCATCTCGGTGAGCCGCGTCGAGTAGTCATCGAGCGCAGCGGCGAGCTGGCCGACCTCGTCGTCGGTAAAGTGCGATTTCAGCAGTTCTGGTTTGCCACTGCGGCTCATTGCGCGTACGCGCTGCGCGAGTTCGCTGACCGGACTCATCACGCGCGCGGACAGCCAGAAGCCAAGCAGCAGCGAGAAGATCGCGAATACGAATACGGTTGCGCAAAGCGCGGTCAGCAGCTGCCGCTCACCCAACTTCTGGGTGCTGATGTCGAAACGCAGATAGGCCCAGAAATCGTTGTCCTTGTAGACGGCGAGCTTGTATGGGCGGGTCTTGCCTTCACGCCCGATGTCGTCGACGTCGTAGACGCCCGAATCGAATTTCTGCCACTCGAACGGCACGGTCGCGGTGCGCCCCGCGCGCACGATCTGCGCGTCGAAGAGGGACATCTTCCACAGCGCACTCGGGTCCGGGTTGTCGCGCTTGAAATCGACGAAGTGCTTGAGCTCGCGCGTCAGCGTGCTGTTGATGAGCTGGTCTTCGAGCCGCGTGCGCAGGTACACGGTCGCAACCGCGAAAAGCGCTGTCAGGCCGAGTCCGAACAGCGCAAACGAGATGATGATGCGGGAACGAAGCCTACGCCGGTAGCGCATCCGGATCGACCATCCGATAGCCGATGCCGTGCCGCGTCTGGATCAGCGGCTTCTCGAACGGTTTGTCGATCGCCGCGCGAAGACCGTGGATGTGCACGCGCAGCGAATCGCTGTCCGGCAGTTCCTCGCCCCACACGCGCGTCTCCAGTTCCTGCCGCGTGACGACCGAGGGCGCGGCTTCCATCAACGACTGCAACAGCTTGAGGCCGATCGGATTGAGCTGGATCTGCTTGCCGGCACGGCTGATCGTCAACGTGTCGAGGTTGTAGGTGAGGTCGGCGAGCTGCAGCAGGCGACTCTTGTTGCCCTTGCCGCGGCGACCGAGTACTTCCAGGCGTGCGGCCAGCTCCTGCAGCGCGAACGGCTTCACCATGTAGTCGTCGGCGCCGGAATCGAAGCCGGTCAGCTTGTTGTCGAGCGTGTCACGTGCGGTCAGCATCATCACCGGCGTCTGGCGCTTTGCCTCCTGACGCAGCTTGCGGCAGACCTCGAGGCCATCCATGCCGGGCAGTCCAAGGTCGAGCACGATGACATCGAAGTCGTTGACGACGGCAAGATGCAGGCCGGTCACGCCGTCGCCGGCGAAGTCGACCACGTGGCCCTTGTCGGCGAGGAAGTCGCCTATGTTTGCAGCGATATCGCTGTTGTCTTCAATGACGAGGATGCGCATGGTGTGCTCACTTTAACGGGAACCGGCCCGATGCGGAATCCGCCGCAGCAAGGGAAGTTCCGTACAAATTTGCGGGTGGTTCCTGGAAATGCCAACCGAAGCGCCACAAACGAAGCATGCGGTTGATGAAAAGTAGGCCGGGAGTGGCCGCTTCCGGACTCCGACGCAGGGGGGAATCCGGACTTGGCATTCGCTTGAGGTCAATGCAATCCAGAACGGATAGCACCAAAAAAGAAAATGGCCCAAGGAGGTGTCATTGGGGGAACACACCTCACTTGGGCCAAAAAGCTACTGCCCCGATACCGTAATCTGCCAGTCACCTGACCTGACTTAGGAGTGTCGAGCAAACTACAGTGGCCCGACTATAGGCAACGCCCGATTAAGGAGTCGTTAAAGCCGACTCAGGCTTCCGTTAACGGGACAGGCGCGATTTTCTCCCGCGGATGCACGCTCGGAGCGCGTGCATCCAGCGAGACACGACATCCATTCATGGCGCGCTGCCGGGATCTTGGGCACCCGCGAATCCGTCGTCGCGGCGCGAATCCGGTGCCGCATCAACAGAGGCGTGCACGTCGGCCGAGAGGTCGGTCGCCGCCACCTGCTTGTCTGCATCGCCACGAATCGCGGGAATTTCCGCATTCTCGCTACGCTGACACAACTGGGAACCGGTGCGACGCACACATCCATTCGCTTCCTGGCCAGCCTCGGCCAGGCCTTGCGGCGCGAACACGAAGGCCTGACGGTAGTGCGCCTTGCCATCGGCCACGACTGTCGCCGGATCGAACCGCCACTGCTCCAGCGCCCGTTTCGCGGCTTGTGCGAATGCTGCGTCCGCAGGTTCGGAAACCACACCGATATTGCGAACCGCTCCGTTCGGTCCAATCGAGAAGCGCAGCTCGACGCGTGCGCGCTGACCTGCCCGCGCCGACAATGGATATTCCGGCGCCGATGTGCGCGTCGCGACAGGCGTCATGCGCTTCGGCGGTGGAGCTGCCTGGACAGCCTGCGCGGCCGGCTTGGGCATGCCGATATCGGCAACGGCGAGTTGGGAAGCGTGGCTCAAGTCCGCCACCGCCGGTTGCTGAGGCTGCAGTTGCATCTGCACCGGAGTTTGCACGATGGGCGCAAACGGCGCCGGCATTGCCGGCTTGAGCGGCGGCGCAATGCTGGGCGCTCTCTCCGCAACTGGCGATGCCGACGCGCGTATCGGCTCGATCACGGTGAATTTGGGGCGCGCAAGCTGCTGTGTTGAACCAATATCCGGAACCACCCATGGCAGAGCCGTCGACTGTGACAAGCCGTCCGGCATCAGCAGCGGCCCATCGAACTGCACTGCATCCGGACGATTCACGCCGACCGTTACCGTCAGCGCGACCGCAACCGTCAGGATCGCCGGCAACCACATGCGCCGTCCCACCTGATTCGCCACCGGGTGCTGTGCAAACAGGATACGCCGCACGCGCTCCAGCAACACGCCGCCGTTGGCTGCCAACGCCAGACGCATCGGCGGCTGGCGCAGCTCCTCAAGCGCTGCCAAGGTCTGCGCATATTCGCGCGGCTCGCTTGCAGTGAGGCGCAGGACCAGCGTATCGCAACAGATCTCGCGCTCATTGCGGACCTCGCGTGCAATCCAGTGCACGATCGGGTGATAGAAGAGCAGGGTTTCCAGGATCGCCTGCGCCAGATTGACCACGTGGTCGTAGCGGCGCAGATGGCCGAGTTCATGGGCGAGGATCAATTCGACCTGTTGGCGCGGGAACCCGATCGCGACCGCGGTCGGCAACAGGATCACCGGCTTGAGCCAGCCAATCAGGGTCGGCGTATCGATGCGATCGGAGACGAGTACGCTGATCTGCCGCACGAAATCGAAGCGGCGCGCGAGCGCGGCGACGATCTGCTGCAGCTCTGCATCCGGCTCCGCCCAGCGGCGCGCGACTTGCGCCAAGGTGCGCCACTGGCGCCAGGAATGCAGCCCGACGACGACGACACCCAGCAGCCAGACACCGACGATCCATGGCAGCACCCCGTCCAGCGGCGAGACGGCCATCGAATCTGCCGCGCCACCGATGAGAACCGGCATGGCGTCATCGGCGAGATCCGCCGAGGGCGACATTTGCATCTGCGCAGCCTGGTGCGACAGCAGGGTGAAGAAGGTCGCAACCGGCATGATTGCCATTGATGCCAAGGCAATCAGTCCATTCACATAGCGCGCGTTGCAGCTGTGCTTCGGGATTGATGCGCGCACCAGCGCGAATACCCCGCCGACAACCACGCCCTGCCAGAGGAAATGCAGCAGCGTCCAGCCCAGCGCCTCGACCCATGGCGATCCATCAGCCAGCAAAGTCATGACTTGCCCCCTCCGAGCTTGTCGAGCAGTGCGCGGATCTCGTCGAGCTCCTCGCGCGATGCCTTCGGCCGGCCACCGAGCGCCTGCAGCACCAGCTGTGAAGGCGAGCCGTCGAACACGCGCTGCACGATATCGGCGAGGAAGCGCTTTTGCGTACGCTCCTTGTTGACGGCCGGACGATAAACGTGCGCGCGCTGCGCGTCGTCGCGCTCGACCAGCCCCTTCGCATGCATGATCTGCAGCAGCTTCAGGGCGGTGGTGTAGCCGCCACCCTCATCGTGGTACAGCTCCTGATAGACGTCACGCACGGTGCCCGCGCCGGATTCCCAGAGCACATTCAATATCGCCAGCTCGGCTTCTGTCGGCTTTGGAGCGTCGTTTGGCTTGCGCGGCAGGTTCATCGATTCGACTCCGGAGACTTGTCCCGCATCTGCATGCGTTGTTTGGTTGAACGTGCGCGCATCCGCAATGCACGACACACGCCAAACAGAGTGGCTTGTTCAGATCTCTCCTACAAGCCTGCCACAACTTTGGGCGGCGAACCGAAACATCCGCTTGCACGAGGGAAGACCGTTCCGGCCAGCCGTCCAATGCCCCACCAAACTCCCGTGGTTAGCTGCCGTTCCACAGATTGGGGTTCTTGAGCATTTGATCCTGCTGAGCCTGCTGACTCTTGCGCCGGACTTCATCCCGCTCGCGCGCAGTCTGACAAATCTTCTGCCTGAAGTGCGTGCCCGAGCGCATTTCCATGGTGCAAATCAGGCGGTTGCCGTCGTTCTTCGTCAGCACCGCATTGATGCGCTCCTGCGCATTCATCAGATCGACCTGCTCGCTATCGTTGAGTTTCGATGCCGATCCCTTGCTGTTCAGCAAGGCCTTGATCTTGTCCAGATCCGCATCGACTGCCGTGCGATCGGTCACATCGATGGCGCCGTACTTGCCATCCGTCCCCATTTCCTTGCGCACTTCAGCGGCCTGCGCCTCGAACGCCTCGGGTGTATCCGCCCTGAATTTCCAGGCAGGCTGCTTTTCATTGGCAGCGGCCGGCCCGGCGACGACGCAGCACAGGCCGAACGCGAATGCGAGACCCAACGACTTGACGATCATGACTTCCTCACTTCACTTCTGGCGGTTGGCAAATGCGGCGGATCACGCCGCGCGGTATTCGATCTTCGTCGCCGGCATGCCGGGGGTTCGTTTCGATGTCGCCTTGGGCTGGGCAACTCGTCACGGGAATCAGCGATCCGATCGGCGCGGCGGCCTCGCACACCAGCCGACGACCCTCCGGACAAAAATGTCGCTGAGTGCCTCCCGCAACTTGAACAGCGCCACGCGCTCGCTTTCAGGTATCGCCGACAACGCACCGCTTTCGTCCAGCAAGCTGCGGGCAGGCAGACCACCATTCCCGGATCCACTACGATCACTCTCGTACTGATGCTAAAACGACGCAACCGCCCATGTCAACGACAAACTTCGTAGTTACTTGCGGGACTTTCCGCGGCCCTGCTTTGCACGCCTCGCACCCTGCCGCGCGCGCTCCAAGCCCTTGATGATGGCGCCGGCGACGTCCACGCCGGACGCGCCCTCGATGCCCTCCAGGCCGGGCGAGGAATTGACTTCCAGCACCAGTGGACCGCGCTCCGAACGCAGCAAATCGACGCCAGCAATGCCGAGGCCCATCAGGCGTGCGGCACGCACAGCAGTCGCCACTTCCGTCGCATCGAGCTGCACCGGGCTCGCCTTCGCCCCACGATGCAGGTTCGCGCGGAACTCGCCTTCCGGCGCCTGTCGCTGCATCGCCGCGATGACCTTGCCGCCGACAACGAAGCAGCGCAGGTCGGCGCCCTTCGCTTCGCGAATGAACTCCTGCACGAGGAAGTTCGCATACAGACTGCGGAATGCCTCGATCATGCCTTGCGCGGCGGAGCGCTTCTCGGCCAGCAGGACGCCCTGCCCTTGCGCGCCCTCGTTGAGCTTGATCACGTGCGGCGGCTCGCCGAGCATCGCAAGCAGATCGGAGGTGTCGTCCGGGTTGTCGCCGAATACCGTCGTCGGCAGATCCATGCCTTCGCGCGCGAGAAGCTGCATCGTGCGCAGCTTGTCGCGTGCGCGCAGGATCGCATCCGAACTGTTCGGTGTATGGACGCCCATCATTTCGAACTGGCGCACGACCGCCGTGCCATAGAACGTGATCGATGCACCGATGCGCGGGATCACCGCGTCGATGCCGCTCAGCTTGCGGCTCTTGTAGTGGATCTCGAATGCGCCGGCAGCAATGCGCATGTAGCAGCGCAGCGGATCGAGCACGCGTACGCTGTGGCCGCGCTCGCGCGCTGCCTCGACCAGGCGCACCGTCGAGTACAGACGCGCATTGCGCGACAGGATGGCGATCTTCATCGGAACCTTCTTCAAAGCCGGTTGCGCCCGAGCGACTGGGGCCGCGGGCAGATATAGGAAAGCGCCGGATCGACACGAAACCGGCCTTCGAGCGTGGTCCGGCCGAGCAGCAACGGAAACAGCATCGCGCGTCGGTCTGTCAGATTTATTTCCGTGTTGAAACGCCGGCCGGCCAGAGCGATATCGGTGCGGATGAACCAGCGCTCGCCGCGGTGGCCGCCGGAATCCGTCACCGCACGCTTGTCGGATACCGGTGCGCTGCACTCGTACGTGCGTTTGCCGCGCCGGCGCGGACGCACGAGGAAGCGCACATGCAGCACACCTCCCTCATGGAAGGTTTCGATCGTCTCGACATGCAGCGCTGACGAACGCGCGCCGGTATCGAGCTTTGCCTTGATCGCCGGAATGCCGAGCGCAGGCAGCGCGAGCCATTCGCGCCAGCCGAGATTCGCGCACGGGTCATCCGCCGGTGTGCTTCGCGATGAAGAGGATTCGGGCAGCACGGATCGACAGTCGGCAGGAAGGGAGAGGGTCGCGCGTTGCCAGCCTGCATCGGAGCAACGGCTGGAGGCGCGCGAAAGGTTGCCGTGATACGGCGCAACAGGACTGCAAGTCAATCGTTTCGTGCGCTCGGCGAGGCCCGATCGGCGACGGGCGGACACGTTGGATCCTGCTCGCCGCCGCGGGCCGGCGCCGATGCATGCAGCCGCACGTCCTGCGGCGACGACAGCGCGACCCCTTCCTCCCGCAACCGCGCGAGGATGTCGAACAGAAGATCACTGCGCACCGATCCGGACTGGCGCGGATTGCCCACGTAGGCGACCGCGATGAAGACCAGCGATCCACCCTCGATGCCATCCAGCAACACGCTCGGCGCCGGCGTCGGCAAAACGGCCGCATGGCGACCAAGCGCGGCAGCGATGACCCGGCGCACACGCTCGGCGTCGCTGCCGAGCGGCAGCGGCAAGCGCAGGCGCACGCGACCCTCGGCACCGGCCAAGGTCACGTTGCGCACACTCTTGGTGATCAGCTCGGAGTTCGGCACGATCACGGTCGAACGATCGCCCAACTGGATCTCGGTCGCGCGCACGTTAATGCGACGGATGTCGCCCTCGGTGTCGCCGAGCACGACCCAGTCGCCGACCTTGACCGGGCGCTCGATCAGCAGGATCAGCCCGGACACGAAGTTCTGCACCACGGCCTGCAAGCCGAAACCGATGCCCACCGACAACGCGCTGGCCACCCAGGTGATGCGCTCGAGACTGAAACCCAGCGCCGACAACGCGAACGCGAACACCACCACACCGCCGACATAGCCGAGCAGGGTCGTCACCGAGCTGCGCATGCCGGGGTCCAGCCGCGTGGTCGGCAGGTAGCGTGCAAGCAACCAGCGCTGCAGCGCGCGCACGGCGGCAACGCCAAGCAGGAACACGATGATCGCGGTGATCACTGCAGCGGACGTGATCTCGATCTGGCCGATCTTGAGGCGACCGCCGGCCTGCGCCAGTCGTCCGAGCAGTTCACCCGGCCCGCTGCCGAGCGGTGCGAATGCGGCCGTCAACGCCAGCAGCACGGCACTTACGCGGAACAGACCCGAGCACAGCACCGCGAACTGATCGAGCAAGCGCGGCTCGATGCCGAATACCCGCTGCACCCACGATGCGCGAGACGACAGAAGCGTGGCGAACAAATCCTCGATCAAATGCACGAGCAGGTAGAACGTGCCCGCCAGGATGCCGAGTCCAACCATCTGCTTGGCGACCTGCTGCGCGAGCGCGACATAGCCGGTCAGCGCCGCCACGAGCGCAACGATCACACCGAGCCACGCCGCGGCGATGAAGAAGCCGATCCAGCTCGGGCGCCGCTGTGTTTCCACGTCCTCCTCGACCGGGACGGCGGTACGGCTGATGCACCACAGTCCCCAGCCGATCACGACACTGTAGAGCAGCGCAACGACGAGGCTGCCCGTCTTCGTCGCCGCTAGGCTCGCACCGATCAGGGTATTGACCTGGCGCTGCAGCAGACTGATCGCGACCACGCAACCGAGCAGGAACGGCAACGGGCGCAGCCGGTGCGCGACCTCGTCGGAAATCGGCGGCAAACGCCACGACGGACGCGCGGACGACAGCAATGCGCGGCCGAGACCGGCAACGAAACCGCTGAACAGGACGATCCTGACCAGCGACTGCGCCAACGTCTTCTCGGCATCCGAGAATGCGCCGTGCCAATCAAATCCAATCACAATCGCCTGCGCGCCACCGCCGGCAAACACGGTGGCAACCACGACGACCGCGAATGCGAGGGCGGAGCGGCGCAAACGTCCTTGCGGCACCCGATCGGCAGTCAGGCGCATCAGCGCTCGTTCGGCCCACAGGCGCCCGAACACGATCAGGAACAAGCCGATGGCGAGGCCGGCCAGCGCGAACGGAAGATTGGGCGGCGACACGCCGTCGCGCAAGGCCGCGGCGACGCCATCGCGCAGGCCACGGAGGCGCGCGCGATCCTGCGCGAGGCTGTCGCCGATGTCACTCCAGAATGTGCTCGTCAGCGGTGACGCCGTGCGCTCGGACAAGCGTGCCTGGAAGCCTGCGCGACGCGCTTCGGCGAGCTCGCCAACGAGCTGCTGGCTGTCGACCGAAAGCAATTTGGCGCGCTTGATTTCCGCATCGAGCGCGGCCCGCTGCTTTTGCAGATCGTTGCGCTGTGCGGTGATGTCGGCCGCTTCGCCGACACCCTTGGCTGGCGGCGGACCGAGCTCGCTAAGGCGCGCATCGAGCGCAGCGAGCTTCGGCGTGCGATCGGCGACCACCGCATCGGCCTGCGTGGCGATCGCCGTGGCAGCATCACGGAAGCCGGCGAGATGCGCATCATCGAGATCGGCTGCACCGAGCTGCTTGCGGATATCGGTGATCTGCTGACGTGCGTCGTCGAACGATTTGGTCGAGTCTGGCGCCTGTGCGACGACGGGCACCGCGACAAACGCCACGGCGATGAAGAAGGCGAGACGGGCGAGAACAGACATGGCGCGCATCATCGAAGCGCGTCCGGCAAGCGTCAATCGATCGTACGTCGACGATTCGGTTCGGCTTCAGGCATGCTCAGGTCATTGCTGCGTGAACACGTCGTCGCCGAACGTCGGCAAGCCGGGCGCGCCAGCGTAGCCGAGCGGCGCAAGACCGAAATTGTCTTCGGTCCAGCGCAGCAGCGAATAGTGGTTGTATGACCGATCGGAGATGCGACCGGGCGCGATCGACGGCGCGATCAGCAAGGCGCCGATACGGCCGCCACCGGGACCGTCGAGCCCGGGCAGCCGACCTCCGGCAAGGCCACGCTCGCCGCAACACGCCCTGCTGTCGAGCATGCCTTCGTCGAACGTGATCAGGAGCAGGCCGTCCCGCTTGAACGCCGGCGCCGCGAGGATGCGCGGCACCCATTCGCGCAGGAAACCATCGGCCGACTCGAGTCCGCCGGGTTCGCCGTTCCTGCATGGAAGATCGTGGCCGTCGTGGCACAGGTTCGGCGAAATGAACACGTAGTTCGGCGTGCTCTCGATGCGCTCGAGATCGCGCGGCAACGCATCGAGGTTGACGACATGGCGTTCACAGCGCGCGCGGTCGTCGATGATCGAATGGAAGTACACGAACGGATTGTGCTTGGCCGCGTACTGGTCGACCGGCGTGGCGCGGTTGGTCACATCATGTTCGCCGATCGCGACATGGCCGCAGGTCGCGGACTCGCGCGATGGATCCTTGCCCATGTCTTCCATGTAGCCGCGCCAGTCGAGACCGGCGCCTTCGAGCTGGTCGGGCAAGGTCTTGACGATGGCTGGATAGACGCAGCCTTCGCCGCGCAATTGACCGCCCGCGTCAAGCTCCGATGCGCTGGCGACGAACTCGCTGAAGACGCGGCAGTCCGCCTGCGTCGCGGGATTCGGCGCCTGCCCGCTGATCATCGCCAGGTAGTTATCGAGGCTGAGGTGGCCGATGCCGAAGTACTGGCGCAGCAGCACGCCCCGCGCGGTCAGCTCGCGGGCGAGATACGGCGCCGGCGAATCCTTGCCGAACGTGCGCTCGAACGGTTCGTTCTCCAGCACGATGACGAACACATGGCCGATGCGCGGCGCGACCGCTGGCCTCGTCGGCGGCGCGGCGACGCAGCCGCCGAGAAGCGCCGCCGCGAGGATCGCCGAGACGATGCCGCGCGATTGACGCATCGTCACACCGTGGTCGGGTTCGGCTTGTCCGGGTCGAGCTTGTACTGTTTGATCGCGCGCGCGACGTCCTCGGGATTCATCTTGCCCTCGGCGGCGAGCGCAGCAATCGCCGCTTGCGCGATCCAGTAGCGGTCGACCTCGAAGAATCCGCGCAGATGGGCGCGCGTGTCGCTGCGGCCGTAGCCGTCGGTGCCGAGCACCGCATAGCGCATGCCGTCCGGCATGAACGCGCGGATCTGGTCGGCATATTCGCGCACGTAGTCGGTTGCCGCGATCGCCGGGCCGCCACGGCCTTCGAGGCACGCGGTCACGTGCGCCTTGCGCGGCTTCTTGTCGAGCGGATGCAGGCGGTTCCAGCGCTCGACGTCGAAGCCGTCGCGGCGCAGTTCGGTGAAGCTCGGGCACGACCAGATGTCGCTGGCGACGCCGAAATCCTTCTCCAGCAGTTCCGCCGCGGCAATCACCTCGCGCAGGATCGTGCCGCTGCCGAGCAGTTGCACGCGCGGCTCGTTCTTCTTCGGCTTGCCGCCGTCCCTGAACAGGTACATGCCCTTGATGATGTCGCCCTCGACGCCGGCCGGCATGTCCGGATGCGCGTAGTTCTCGTTCATCACGGTGACGTAGTAGTACACGTCTTCCTGCTCCTGCAGCATGCGGCGCGAGCCGTCCTGCAGGATTACCGCGACCTCGTACGAGAAGGTCGGGTCATACGCGCGGCAGTTCGGGATCGTGCCGGCCATCAGGTGCGAATGGCCGTCCTCGTGCTGCAGGCCCTCGCCGTTCAGCGTGGTGCGGCCAGCGGTGCCGCCGACCAGGAAGCCGCGCGAGCGCATGTCGCCGGCGGCCCAGGCGAGATCGCCGACGCGCTGGAAGCCGAACATCGAGTAGTAGATGTAGAACGGCAGCATCGGCACATTGCTGACCGAGTAGCTCGATGCCGCGGCCATCCATGCACTCATCGCGCCGGGTTCACTGATGCCTTCCTGCAGCACCTGGCCCTTCTGGTCCTCGCGGTAGTACATCAACTGGTCTGCGTCGACCGGCTTGTACTTCTGGCCGAACGGCGCATAGATGCCGATCTGGCGGAACATGCCTTCCATGCCGAACGTGCGCGCCTCGTCGGCGACGATCGGCACCACGTGCGGCGCGAGCTGCTTGTCGCGCAGCAGCAGGTTCATGCCGCGCACGAACGCCATCGTGGTCGAGATCTCGCGCTCGCCGCTGCCTTTGGTGATCTGCTCGAATGCCGCGAGGTCCGGCACCGCGATCGACGAACTCTTCGTGCGCCGCTGCGGCAGGAATCCGCCGAGCGCCTTGCGCCGCTCCAGCATGTACTCGACTTCCGGCGAATCCTTGCCCGGGTGGTAATACGGCACGTCCTTGAGCTTGTCGTCGGCGACCGGGATATTGAAGCGGTCGCGGAAGTGACGCACGGCATCTTCGTCGAGCTTCTTTTGCTGGTGCGTCGGATTCTGCGATTCGCCGGCCGCGCCCATGCCGTAGCCCTTGACCGTCTTGGCCAGGATCACGGTCGGCATGCCCTTGGTGTTCACGGCCTGATGGTACGCAGCGTAGACCTTGTGCGGATCGTGGCCACCGCGGTTCAGGCGCCAGATGTCGTCGTCGGACAAATTCGCGACCAGTTCGCGCGTCTCCGGGTACTTGCCGAAGAAATGCTCGCGCGTGTAGGCGCCGCCGAATGCCTTGCAGTTCTGGTACTCGCCATCGACGGTTTCCATCATGACCTTGCGCAGCTTGCCGCTGGTATCGCGCGCGAGCAGCGGATCCCAGTAGCTGCCCCAGACCAGCTTGATCACGTTCCAGTCGGCGCCGCGGAAGTTGCCTTCCAGCTCCTGGATGATCTTGCCGTTGCCACGCACCGGACCGTCCAGGCGCTGCAGGTTGCAGTTGATCACGAAGATGAGGTTATCGAGACCCTCGCGTCCGGCCAGCGAAATCGCGCCGAGCGATTCGGGCTCGTCGGTCTCGCCGTCGCCGAGGAAGCACCACACCTTGCGGTCGCTCGGCGCGATCAGGCCGCGGTTTTCCAGGTACTTCATGAAGTGCGCCTGGTAGATCGCCTGCAGCGGGCCGAGACCCATCGACACGGTCGGCACCTGCCAGTATTCCGGCATCAGCCATGGATGCGGATAGGAGCTCAGACCCCTGCCGTGCCCGGCGACTTCCATGCGGAACAGGTCGAGGCGGTCCTCGCCGATGCGGCCTTCGAGGAACGAGCGCGCATACACGCCCGGACTGGAGTGGCCCTGATGGAAGATCAGGTCGCCCGGATGACTCTCGCTCGGCGCGCGCCAGAAGTGGTTGAAGCCGACGTCGTACAGGGTCGCGCTGGAGGCGAAGCTCGCGATGTGGCCGCCGAGCTCGCCCGGCTTGCGATTCGCGCGCACCACCATCGCCATTGCGTTCCAGCGAATCAGCGAGCGGATCTTCCACTCCATCGCCGCGTCGCCCGGCGAGCGCGCCTCCAGATGCGGGGGAATGGTATTGACGTACTCGGTGGTCGGATCGAACGGCAGGTAGCCGCCGGCGCGACGGGTCTCGTCGACCATGCGCTCCAGCAGGAAGTGCGCGCGATCGGTGCCATCGGCATGGATGACGCCCTTCAGTGCGTCGGTCCATTCCTGCGTCTCGACCGGATCGAGGTCCTGGTCGAGAATGTCGTTGAGCTGGTTCATCGTGGATATCTCCGGGCGAACGGGATGTCGGTCGCATGAGCGGGACCGATGGCATCGCCCGCACCGATCCCTGATCGGCGCGGCGATTGCGTTGCCATCCAGTTTAGCGGGCCGGCGCGTTTGCCGCATGCATGGCGCCCACGTCACGCTGACGCACGCGCATTCGATGAAACGAAACCTGCGTGCGGCCGGCAACAGCCGTTGCGGGCGCAGTCGCCATTCCACCGCGCGCCCGCCTGCCAGACTGAGATGACAACTTTGACACCGACGGGGGATCGGCCATGGAAACACGTCTGCGCTTTCGAGGATGCCTGCTCGGGCTGTACGCCGCCATTGCGCCCATCGCGCTCGCCACCGCAGCATCGGGCGACTCGATATTCGTCGACGGTTTCGAGCCGACACGCTGGGTCGCCGGCTACTACGTCGGCTATGAGCGTGATTTGTACCCCGTCGCAGAGCTGGACTTCAGCGCGATCACGCACTTGATGGTCGGGCGCGTGCGACCGAAGGTCGACGGCAATCTGTACACCGATTTCGATATCGACGCGGTGGAAGGCCGGCTCTGGGCGAAGTCGGCGACGGCCGCCGCGCACGCGGCCGGACGCAAGACGGTGCTGATGGTCGGCGGCGACGGCGAAATCGACGGCTGGCGCGGAGCCGCGAGTCCGGCACATCGAGCCGGCTTCGTTGCGAACCTGCTCGCCGCAGCCGACCAGCTCGGCTTCGACGGACTCGATCTCGACTGGGAACCGCTTGAAGACAGCGATCGCCCGAACTTCCAGGCGCTCGCCCAGGCGCTGCGCGCCGCGCGGCCGGGCCTGATCCTTACCGTGCCGGTCGGCTGGATCAACGCGAACTTCGCCGATCCGCCGGACCCTTTCTGGGGCCAGGTTTCACCGCTGTTCGACCGCATCAACATCATGAGCTACGGCATGGCCGGCCCGTGGGGCTGGTTGAGCTGGCACAGCTCGGCGTTGTCCGGCGAAGCCGGCCTGACGCCAACGTCGGTTGAAAGCAGCGTCGGCTACTACCTCGCATCCGGCGTGCCGCAAGCACGGCTCGGCGTCGGCATCGGCTTCTACGGCAGCTGCTGGAATGGCGTGACCGCGCCACGCCAGGAAGGCGGCGACCTGCTCGCCGGCGATGGCGAAATGAGCTATCGCAACATCGTCGAAGGATACCTGCAGCCCAATCGACTGCATTGGGACGATCTTGCGAAGGTGCCGTATCTTGGTTCCGCAACACCGTTCGGCGCGCACCAATGCACCTTCGTCAGCTACGAAGACGCGCAGTCGATCGCCGAGAAGGGAGCCTACGTGCGCGAGCGGAATCTTGGCGGCACCATCATCTGGACGATCGGCCAAGGCCACCTCCCCGGCCGTCCCGCCGGTCAGCGCGATCCGCTGCTCGACGCGGTGCGCGCAGCCTTCCTCGAGTAAAAAAAAAGCCATCCGCGAACATTCCGGATGGCTTGATGAAATCCTCTGCCGAGACACACGACAGCCGGCTTTTGGCCGGCTGTCGCATGCGTCATCAGCGCCGCGTTCGGGCGCGGCGCGCGCCCACGCCGATCAGCAGCGCCATCATCGCGAGCAGGGCCCAACGCGCGTCGAGCGGCACCGGCGTGGCATCTGCCGGCGGTGCGGCAGGCGTCACCACGGTCGTCGCACTTGAACTCGTGCGCGTCGTCTCGTTGCTGCCGACACTGGCGACATTGACCAGCTGACCGCTGAAGTTCGCCGCGATCGCGAAGACGACGTTCGACACCACCACGCTCTGCCCCGGCGCGAGATCGCCGAGATCGCAGGGGAAGCCTGCGCTGCATGGCGCGCCCGCGGAGACGAAGCCGAGGCCCGCCGGCGGCGTGTCGTCGAGCAGCGCATGCGTCGCGGTGGCACTGCCGTTGTTGGTCACCGTGATCGTGTAGCTGACCGTCTGGCCCGCGGTTGCGGTGGCCGGCCCGATCTTGACGATCGCCAGCGCTGGCGCATTCGTCGGGGTGATCACCGTGCTCGTGCAATGCGCGGCCGCCGGGCAACTCGGATCGCCGCCGCCGATCACTGTCGCGGTATTCGTCAGCGAGGTGCCCGACGCCGCCGCCGTCGGTGTGACCGGAATCGTGAAGCTGGTCGACGCGCCGGGAGCGAAGCCCGCCGCGATCGTGCAGCTGACCTGCTGGGCCGCTGCCGAGCAATCGCCCGGCAGTGCGCCGATCGTCAGGCTCGCCGGCATGTTGTCGGTCACCGTAGCGGCGGCGGTCGTCGCCGCCGAGCCGGTGTTCGTCACCGTCAACGTGTAGCTCGCTGGCACACCGACCACGAAGCTCGCCGCACTCGCGGTCTTGACCAGCGTCAGCGACGCGGTATCGACCGGGGTGATCACCGTGCTCGTGCAATGCGCGGCCGCCGGGCAACTCGGATCGCCGCCGCCGATGACCGTCGCGGTGTTCGTCAGCGAGGTACCGCTTGCGGCTGCCGTCGGCGTGACCGGGATCGTGAAGCTCGTCGACGCTCCGGCCGCGAAGCCCGCCGCGATCGTGCAGCTGACCTGTTGGCCACTCGCTGTGCAATCCGCCGGCAAGGTGCCGATCGCCAGCGCCGCCGGCACGTCATCGCCGACGGTTGCCGCGGTGGTGGTCGCCGCCGAACCGGTGTTCGTCACCGTCAACGTGTAGCTCGCCGGCACGCCGACCACGAAGGCCGTCGCGCTGGCGGTCTTGACGATCGTCAATGCGGGCGCATCCGTCGGCGTGACCACGGTGCTCGTGCAGTGCGCGGCGCCGGGGCAGCTCGGATCGCCGCCGCCGATGACGGTTGCGGTGTTGGTCAGCGAGCTGCCCGATGCAGCGGCCGTCGGCGTCACCGGAATCGTGAAGCTGGTCGACGCGCCGACCGCGAAGCCGGCCGCGATCTCGCAACTGACGTGTTGCGCGGACACGGCGCAGTCCGCCGGCAAGGTGCCGATCGTCAGGCTCGCCGGCACATCGTCCGAAACCGTGGCGATCGCGCTTGTCGCTGCCGAGCCGACGTTGGTGACCGTCAACGTGTAGCTCGCCGGCACGCCGACCACGAAGGCTGTCGAGCTTGCCGTCTTGACCAGTTCAAGCGCCGGCGCGTTCGTCGGCGTGACGACCGTGCTCGTGCAATGCGTCGCGCCCGGGCAGCTGGGATCGCCGCCGCCGATCACGGTGGCGGTGTTCGTCAGCGACGTGCCATTCGCGGCCGCCGTCGGCGTGACCGGAATCGTGAAGCTGGTCGATGCGCCCGGCGCGAAACCGGCCGCGATCGTGCAGCTCACCTGCTGGCCTGCCGCCGCGCAATCCGCCGGCATCGTGCCGAGCGTGAGCGCGGCCGGTACGTCATCGCTGACGGTTGCCGCGGCGGTCGTCGCGGCCGAGCCGGTGTTGGTCACCGTCAGCGTGTAGCTTGCCGGCACGCCAACGACAAAGGTCGCTGCACTCGCGGTCTTGACCAGTTCCAGCGACGGCGCGTTGACCGGCGTGATGACTTCGCTGCTGCAATGTGTCGCGCCGGGGCAGCCTGGATCGCCGCCGCCGACCACCGTGGCGGTGTTCGTCAGCGAGCTGCCATTCGCGGCCGCCGTCGGCGTGACCGGAATCGTGAAGCTGACCGATGAACCTGCCGCGAAACCGGCTGCGATGGTGCAGGTGACCACTTGACCAGACACCGCGCAATCCGCCGGCATCGTGCCGAGCGTGAGTGCCGCCGGCATGGTGTCGCTGACGGTTGCCACCGCCGTCGTCGCCGCCGAACCGGTGTTCGTCACGGTCAGCGTGTAGCTCGCCGGTACGCCGACCACGAAGGTCGATGCGCTTGCGGTCTTGACGATCGTGAGTGCGGGCGCGTCCGTCGGCGTGACCACCGTGCTCGTGCAATGCGCGGCCGCCGGGCAGCTCGGGTCGCCGCCGCCGATCACCGTGGCGGTGTTCGTCAGCGACGTGCCATTCGCGGCCGCCGTCGGCGTGACCGGAATCGCGAAGCCGGTCGATGCGCCCGGCGCGAAGCCTGCCGCGATCGTGCAAGTGACCTGCTGTCCAGACGCCGTGCAATCCGCCGGCATGGCGCCGAGCGTGAGCGCAGCCGGCATGGTGTCGCTGATCGTCGCGACTGCCGTCGTCGCCGCCGAGCCGGTGTTCGTCACCGTCAGCGTGTAGCTCGCCGGCACGCCGACCACGAAGGTCGTCGCGCTTGCGGTCTTGACCAGCTCCAGCGACGGCGCATTGACCGGCGTGATGATTTCGCTGCTGCAATGCACCGCGCCCGGACAGGTCGGATCACCGCCGCCGATGACGGTCGCGGTATTGGTCAGCGAGCTGCCGTTCGCGGCCGCCGTCGGCGTCACCGGGATCGTGAAGCTCGTCGACGCCCCCGCGGCGAGGCCCGCGGCGATCGTGCAGGTGACCACCTGGCCACTCGCACTGCAGTCCGCCGGCATCGTGCCGAGCGTGAGTGCGGACGGCACGTTGTCGCTGACCGTTGCCGCGACCGTCGTCGCCGCCGAACCGGTGTTCGTCACCGTCAACGTGTAGCTTGCCGGCACGCCGACGACGAAGTTCGTCGAACTCGCGCTCTTGACGATGGTGAGCGCCGGCGCGTTGACCGGTGTGACCACCGTGCTGGTGCAATGCGCATCCGTCGGGCAGCTCGGATCGCCGCCGCCGATGACGGTCGCGGTGTTGCTGACGCTCGGTACGGCAAGCAGGTTCGGCGTGACCGGAATCAGGAAGCTCAGCGTGCCGCCGCTGGGCAGACCCGACGGAACCAGGCACTCCACCTGTTGGCCGGTGGCCGAGCAACCCGCCGGCAGGGTGCCGATGGCGAGGCCGTCGGGCACCAAGTCGGTGATCGTCGCGGCGGAGGTGGTTGTCGCCGCGCCGGTATTGGTGACGGTCAGCGTATAACTGGCCGGCACGCCGACGACGAAGCTGTTGGCGCTGGCCGTCTTCACCACCGTCAACTGCGGCGCACCGACGGTCGTGGTGACGGCATCGCGGCAACGCGCCGGCAGGTCCGCGGTCGGCGTGCCGGCGATGCAGCCCGGATCACCACCGCCGCTGGCGCCGGCATTGTTGGTCACCGACTGACCGTTCAGCGCCGCGGTCGGAACGACCGGGATGGCGAAACTCACCGGCACGCCGGTGGCAAGGCCGGCGGCGACCGTGCAGGTCACCTGCTGACCGCTGACAGTGCATCCTGTCGGCATCGTTCCGATCGTCAGGCCGGTCGGCAGAACGTCGGTGATCGTCGTCACGGCGGTCGTCGCCGCTGTGCCGGTGTTGGTCAGGGTCAGCGTGTAGGTGGCCGGTTGGCCGACCACGAACAGTGTCGGCGTGGCGCTCTTGACCAGCTGCAGCTGCGGCGCGGTCACGGTGCCGGTTACGGTGTCGCTGCAATGGCTTGCGCCGGGGCAGGACGGATCGCCGCCGCCGTTGCCGCTGGCAGTGTTGCTGACGTTCTGGCCGTTCGCACTCGCCTGCGGCGTGATCGGGATGATGAAGCTCACCGAACCGCCCGGCGCGATGCCGGCCGGCAGGCCGCAGGTCACCAGCTGGCCGCTGGCGCTGCACTCGACCGGCAAGGTGCCGATCAGCAACCCGGTCGGAATCGTGTCGGTGATCGTGCCGGCCAAGGTATCGGCCTGGCCGTTGTTGGTGGCGGTGATCGTGTAGGTGGTCGGCACGCCGACGATCAGGCTGCCCTGCAAGGTCTTGCTGACCGCGATCAACGGCGCGTTCACCGGCGTGTCGATCGTGCTCGAGCAATGCGCCGCACCGGGACAGGTGCTATCGCCGCCGCCGCTCACGTCGGCGGTGTTGCGTGCCGGCGAGGCGGTGCCCGCGGCGATCGCGACCGGCGCGGTGATGATCGGCGCGTTCGCGCCCGGCGTCAGCACGGCGCTGGTCGTGCAGGCGATCGTGGTCGAGGTGCTCGCGCTGCAATTCCAGCCCGTGCCGCTCGGCGTCGCCGTGGTCGTGATGCCGGCCGGCAGCGGATCGCTGACCGCGATCGCGCCGGCGGAACTGGTCGACCCGGTATTGCTGACCAGCAGCGAGTAGGTACCGTTCTGGCCGACAGCAAATGCGCTTGGCGTGGCGCTCTTCTGGATCGTCAGCTGGGTCTGGCCACCATTGGTGTTGGTGGCCGTCGCGGTGTGCGTGCACGGCGCGGTCGAGCAATCGAGGCCGGCCGGTGGCGTCACCGTCGCGGTGTTGACGATCGGACCGGTCGCGGAAAGGCTGGCCGTTCCGTTCACGCTGATCGTCAGGCTGGTGCCGTGCGGCAGCGCGACGTTGTTGAGCGCGATCGCGTTGGCAGCGCCGCTGGCACCGGTGCCAGGCAGCGTAGTGTCGCAATCGGCGCCGGTGCTGGCGACGCAGCTCCAGCTGCTGACCGTGACGCTGGCCGGCACCGTGTCGGTGACGCTGACGCCGGTGGCATCGCTCGGACCGTTGTTGGTCACCGTGATCGTGTAGTTCAGCGCCTGGCCCGGCAGATACGTGCCGGCCGGGTTGGCGAGCTTGGTGATCGAGAGGTCGGCCTTCGGCGTCAGTGTGTCGGTGTCGGTCGCGCTGTTGTTGCCCGGAGTCGGGTCGGTCAGTCCGGCCGGCGGCGTGATGGTCGCGGTGTTGCTCAGCGATCCGCTCGCGCTCGCACTGACAGTCGCCGTCACCGTATATGTCACCGATGCTCCGACCGGCAGGTTGACGGCGTCGTTGATGTTGCCGCTGCCGCTCGCCGTGCAGGTGCCGCCGCCGGCACCGACGCAGGTCCAGGTCGCGCCGCTCAGCGCGGCCGGCAAGGTGTCGGTCACCGCCGCACCCGTCACGGCGCTCGGGCCGGCATTGGACGCGGTGATCGTGTAGGTGACGCTGCTGCCGGGAACCAGAACGGTGACGCCGTCTGTCTTGGTGATCGACAGATCCGCCTGCGGCACGATCGCCAGGCTGTCGTTGGCGACATTGTTGGCAGGAACCGGATCGGGCGTGTCGCTGCCCGCGGTCGCAGTGCCGTTGACCGGGCCGCTGCCGGGTGCAGTGAAGTCGATCGTGCACTGGATCGAGCTGCCCATCGGCAAGCTGGCGACCGGCGGCGTCGGCGTGCAGTTGACGAGCGTGCCTGGCGGCAGGCCGGTGGCCGCGCACGTCGCGTTCGCAGCCGGACTCGGGCCGTTGTTGGTGCAGGCGAACGTGCCGTGCACAGGATCACCGGCATTCGCGCTCGGCGGCAGGTCGATCGTCGCCGCCATGTCGGCTTGCGGTGTCAGCGTGTCGGTGTCGGTCGCGCTGTTGTTGCCCGGAGTCGGGTCGGTCAGTCCGGCCGGCGGCGTGATGGTCGCGGTGTTGCTCAGCGATCCGCTCGCGCTCGCACTGACGGTCGCCGTCAGCGTGTAGGTGGCCGATGCTCCGACCGGCAGGTTGACGGTGTCGTTGATGTTGCCGCTGCCGCTCGCCGTGCAGGTGCCGCCGCCGGCACCGACGCAGGTCCAGGTCGCGCCGCTCAGCGCGGCCGGCAAGGTGTCGGCCACCGTCGCACCCGTCACGGCGCTCGGGCCGGCATTGGACGCGGTGATCGTGTAGGTGACGCTGCTGCCGGGAACCAGAACGGTGACGCCGTCGGTCTTGGTGATCGACAGGTCCGCCTGCGCCACGATCACGGTCGCGCCGTTGTCCTGGTTGTTGGTCGTGGTGACTTCAGGCGTAGTGGTGGTCACGCCTGCCTGCACCGGCACCGTTCCGCCCGCCGGCGCGGTGTAGGTGAAATCGATGGTGACGTTCTGGCCGACCGGCAGCGAAGCCGGCATGCCCGAGAAGCTGACCGCGCAGGTCGCGGGATTGAACGTCGCGGTGACGCCGGGCGGCAGGCTCGGGAACGCCACGTCGGCCGGGCACGAACCCGGTGTGCCGATGACGAGGCTGTAGATCAGGCCATCCGCGGTCGAGGTCGCGCTGCCGAGATTGCCGAACACGACGCTGCCGGCCACGGTCGAGCCGGGACCGGCCGTGGCCGGCACGGTGACGGTGGTGGCCATGTCGGCGACGATGATGTCGGTCTGCGCCTGTGCCGCATTGGCGACCGGCTGGGTCACGTTCGGCGAGGTCGCGAGCGGATCCTGCGGCGAGTCGATGGTGGTGCGCACCGGTACCGGGCCGGAGTTCGGCGCGGTGTACTGGAAGTTGAAACTCAGCGTGTCGCCGGGCGCCAGCGTCGTCGGCATGCCGGTGAAGGTGACCGCGCAGGTCGCGTTGTTGTAAGTGAAGTTCACGCCGGTCGGGAGCAGCGTGAATGCGACGCCGGTCGGACAGTTGCCCGGCGTGCCGATCACGGCCGTGTAGACCACATTGGTCGCATTCGCCGTGCCGGCCGCGCCGGCATGGCTGTAAACGATGTTGCCGTAGACGGTATCGCCCGGGTACACCGAGTTGCTGACGGCGATCAATGTGCCGATGTCGGTCACGGTCGATGCCGGCACGATGACGACCGGATTGTCGATCGTCGGCGTGCGCTCGAGCGCCCACAGGTCCAGGCCCTTGTAGTTGCCGAACGCGGTGCTCGCGCTGCCGGCACAGTTGCCACCGTCGTTGGCGGTGCCGGGCCAGTTTCGGTAGTACTTGCCTGCGGTCAGTACGGACGAGTCGACGCCGAGCAGGGAATGGTCCGGCGTCGGCGGCACCACCGGGCTGGCCGCGCCGCAGAGGTTGCCGTTGAGCGCGCCGACGAGCGTGCCGCCGCGCGTGCGATAACCGCGGTCGTCATAGTAGACGACGCTGCCGCCAGTGCCGTTGAGCTTGGTCAGGGTCGGACCGCCGGTGCCATTGCCCTCGATGTCGAGCATCGGGAAATGGATCTCGCCATTGCGGCCGGCGATGCGGAAATCATAGGTGCCCTGCGGGAACGGATTGCCGGAATTGTCGCGGCCGTCCCACAGCACGCTGTGGGTGCCGGTCAGCGCGAGGCCGGTCAATACGCGATTGAGCGGATTGGCCGGATCGAAGTCCGTGCCGTTGCGGCTGACCACGATCTCGTAGGTCTGCGTGTTGACGGTATCGAACTGGAACAGGCCGCCGGACGACACCGTCGACTGATTGCCGCTCACGTTGCCGATGAATGTCGCGTTGGACAGTTGCGGCGTCGGCGGCACCAGTGCGATGCCGAGCGCGCCGAGGGTCTTGGCGACTTCACTCGCGTTCGGACCGGTCGGAGCGACGTCGGAGAAGAACAGCGGGTACTCGGGCTGTTGCGGTGTGACGCCGGCCGGGAACGAGGTCGCGGAGACCGTATCCGAAGCGCCGCGCACGTCCTTGTACAGCGGTGCGCCGGTATCGAGGAAACCGGCGCTGTTGGCATACATCGCCGCCGCGTTCGGATCGATGCCGCGCATGACCTGGCGGTAACGGTAGCCGTCACTGGTGACGTAATTCAGCGTGTAGCTGACCGGTCGCGGATTGCTGCCCGTGTAGCCGACCCAGGCATAGGTGAACAGGCGGCCGGCGAGATCGGTCGTCGAGGTCGCGTTCGCACGCACCGTGACATCCCAGGCCGAGACCTGGTTGGTCAGCAGCTGCGGCGTGGCGACCGAGCCATCCGGCGCGTTGCCGCCTCCGCTGGTCGCGCCGGTGAACTGCACGCCATAGATGCCGGCCGTCGGCGCCTTGTAAGCGCACGGCGAGAAACCGTTGGCGAGCGTGACCGAGTTGTCGGCGCTGTTGGGTCCGGCAAGCTCCTTCGCACGCGTGTCGATGATGCCGCGCCCGGTGCCGGAATAGCTGCCGGCCGGGGCCGAGGCCTGCGCGGTGCTGCAACTGAACGCGGCCGTGCCCGGGCGCGTTTCATCCGCGCGCGTGCCGAAGGCCTGCGGGTTGTAGATGCGCACGTCGCCGCCGTTGGTGCCGCTGCGGTTGCGCGAGCCGACCAGGATGTATTCACCGGCCTCTGCATAGACGTAGAGGAATTGCTGCGCGGAAATCACGCCCATGAAGCGCTGGCCGGTCGCCGTGCGCAGATCCATCGCCGAACGGAAGCTGGTCGTCGGATAGCTGGCCGGATACAGGTCGCGGCTGCCTTCGGCTTGCACCGGATCTGCGCTCGACAGCAGTGTCGCGATCAGCCAGAAGCCCAACCATGCTCCAAACCTCGACGCGATGCCGAAGCGGTGTTGCGACTCCCCGTTCGTGCGACGCAGACGAGACAGCCGACGGCGGCCGCCTACGGAAGTGGCAGTGATAACAGACATGCAGCATTCCCCTCGATTCGAAATATCGGCGCAGACCAGCGCGCAACGTGGATTATCGCAAGAGGTCGTAGAAAAATCCTTTAAAAACAATCAACAACGCTAACATAGCCTCACCTTTGCTCACTGATTCTCACGAAAACTGACCAAATCCCGCGCATGCTCCGTCACGCGGCGGAGGCGTCTGCCGCGAAGAGCCTGATCGAGCGGGAACCAGCGATCGCCAAACGGCGGGGTCAGGCGGTCAAAACGTAGCCACGATTGCGCACCGAGCGTATCGGCAGCACGTCATCAAGGGCATCCGCGGCCTTGCGCCGCAAACGATGGATCAGCATCTCGAGGCGATGCGGGTCGAATGCATCGAGGGGTTCGCCCAGCTCGGCGATCAATGCTTCGCGCGACACCGGCTCGCCATTGGCTGCAAACAACCGTTGCATGATGCAGCGCTCCGCGCGACTGAGGTCGACACTGCGGCCCGATGGCGCCAGCAGCTTCCACTGCCCGGCAACAAGGCGCCATGTTCCCGTTGCTGCCTCGACATCCTGGATGGGCGACTCGATCCGTCCCGCGGGGGCGCCGTCCGGCATGTTCATGCGCCGCAACAGGCTGCCGATCGTCGCTGCGATGACCGGTATGTCGACCGGTTTCGCCAGCCACGCATCGACGGTCTCGCCGAGCGCGCGCAATTGCGCCCCGCGATCGCCGCATCCGGTCAGCATGACGATGCCGATCGGCGATCCCGCGCGCAGATGCCGCGCCACCGACAAGCCATCCTCATCCGGCAGGCCGACATCGAGCACGACCGCATCGAACGAGGTCAGCAACAGACGTCGATACAACGCAGCCGAGCGTGCGAAGCCTTCGACCTCGAAGCCGAAAGCGGCAAGGCCGGGCACGAGGATATCGTCACGCAATGTGTCTTCGTCCTCGAGCACGGCGATGCGGGCACCACGCAGCGCATCGCCGATTTGCAGCCTCGTTGCGGCGCGGCGATCAAGCATCGGCGACCACGCGCGAGCGCCTCGTTCGCAACACAGGCGTGTCGCAGCGACCACCGCCGGCAACGCGACCACGCAAGCATCGCCGCTCCGACATATCAGGAAGGGTTTCGATATCGCAAGCCAAGCCGGCCGGAGAGCGCTGGTACGCGCCCGCTATGGAAGTGCCTCTCACGCCATCCCCATTCGTGCTGCGCGCGCCTCGGCAACTTGCGAAACATCCGCAAACCCGGCGGCATATGCCTGCACGATACCGGAAGCCGGGGGCGATCTGCATCCGTCCCATGGCTACCATGGGCGTGTCCGTTTGCCGCACCGAACCACGTATGGACGCGTGCAACCTTCGCCTGCCGACTGGAAACATCATGCCGACCGCTTGCCGCTGGCTCCCCGCGATCCTGCTTGCCTTCGCCGCACCGGCACACGCCGACTTCGCGATCTATACCGACACACTGCAGAACGGGTTCGAGGACTGGTCCTACGGCGGCGGCAGCGATTTCGCCAACACCTTGCCCGTGCACGGCGGCACACGCTCGATCGCTTTCACAGGCAATGCATTCAATGCGCTCTCGTTTGCGCATCCGGGCGGCGCGCTCGACAGCACCACCTTGCTGGCGCTGACATTCTGGGTGCACGGTGGCAGCGGCAGCGGGCAATCGCTGCAGGTGATCGTGCAAAGCGGCGGCGCGATAGTCGCGCAGGCGCCGTTGCAAAGCTGGCTTGCCGGCGGACCGGTCGCCGGCACGTGGCGCCAGGCGACGATCGTGTTTGCGCAGCCGCCACTCGCCTACAACGGTCCGTTCGATCGCATCGACATCCAGAGCAATACGGCCGGTACGCAACCGACCATCTACATCGACGACGTTGCGCTCGCCGCGCCAGCGAATGCGAGCGATCCGATCTTCGCCGATGGCTTCGAGGCGCCGGCCACCTCGGCAACGCTCGTCGTCGACCATGACATCGCCGTCGGTGGCATGAGCAGCGACCGCTTTCGTTGGATCGACAGCGCGGGGTTGCCCCGCTCGGCCGCGCTCGCGCACAACGACGGTGCCGCCGGCCCGCACGGCACGCGCGGCGGCGAGCTCCGCGAATTCCGCTACGAGGCGCTGACTGGAACGCGCATCGTCACGCCAACCGACGACGGCTTCGGCGGTTTCGGTTACGTCGTCTCGCATGCCGCCGACGAAAGCCATTGCACCGGCGGCGGCGATTCGTCGAGCCTCGGCCATTTCACGCCGGGTACCTTCCAGCGCGTGTTCGAGGGGCGCCATCACGCGATCTTCCGCTTCACGCAGGCGTATCCGCGCTACTGCACGACTGCCGCACCGGCAACGCAGTACAACGTGCCGGTCACGGTCGACTGGGTGTTCTCGACCGGCCGCGACGATCCGCTGTGGTCGGTGACGTGGAATCTGTCCGGCGTGCCGGTCAACCGGATCGAGGACGATTCGCGCGGGCCCTACGGCCAGATGCGCATCGACGGCGCGACCAGCGATGGCGCCCGCGCGCAGATCGCCGGCGTCGCCTGGGGCGACTACTACCGCTTCAGCAGCACGACCAATCCGGTCACATTCAACAGCGCATGGAGCTGGAACCAGCCGAACACGATTCCGTTCGTACAGCTGTGGACCAGCAGTGTCGACGCGACGATGGGTCTGGTGCAGACGCAGACGATCGCGCAGCAGGATGCCGGCGGCTACTGGGGCCAGGACCATTGGGGCAAGACCAGCGCCAACGGCAACGGCTGCGCAGCCGGCCCGTATCTGATGCCGTGCGACTACAACTGGCCGTTCCAGTCGATCAACTACGAAATCGGCGCGAGCACGCCGACGCGCAACACGCGCCTCGCCTGGGGCACCAACTTCGGCTTCCTCGGCCAGCAGCAGTATCCCGTACGCGGCAATGCCACGTACGGCGGCGGCGCGCTCGCCTTGCCGGGCAATCCGATGGCACCGGGCTGGCCGCGCAAGAGCTATTCGACGTACATCGTGCTCGGCACCCATTCCGGCAATCCGGTCGGCGCGAAGACCGCCGAAGTCGAAGCGATCCAGGGCCTGGCGCTGACCGCGACGATTGGCAGCGTCGCCACGCAAGGCGCATCCGGTGTCGCCGACGCGACCGTGAAAACCTTGCAGCCGGCCGGCTACGACGCGGTCTACGGCGCGCTCGCATTCCACGCCAGCAGCAACCGCCTCGATGCGAACATCGCGCTCGGCGCCGGCAGCGTGCGTCATCCGCTGCTGATCGTGCGCGGCTACGCCGGCAATGCCCTGCCGAGCCAACTGAAGTTCAACGGCGCAACGCTGGCGCAGGATGTCGACTATTTCCCGTCGCTGCGCGCGGATGCGCAGGAGTTGTGGATCACGTTGAACCGCACCCTCGCCGGCGCCGCCAACCGCATCGAAATCGCGCCCTGAGGCACGCCGCGAGAAGGGATCGGGTCGGCGGCTGTCGTCATCTGCGCCGACGCCCGAAAAAAGAAACGGCCCGCAGCAAGCGCTGCGGGCCGAGGTCGAAGGAAGCAATGCGACCGAATCGCCGTGATCAGGGAATACGGATCGCGGCACCCGTCTTGTCGTAGGCGTACTCCAGCACGCGCGCAGGGAAGCCGAGCGGCCCGGTCGTGGTCAGATGGATGTAGCCGTAGTTGAGCTGGCCAGTCTCCTCATTGCGGAACGCGATGCCGAGATAGCCGTCGGTGCCGTCGAGCCAGTTCATGAGGTAGTAGGACGAATTGGTGTAGCTCGAACCCGGACCGACGATCGCGCCCGAGTGCAACACCGCCACGTTGCCGCCCGCGTCGGCCACGCCACCGACGGGCAGCGGCGTCAGGTCGCCGTAGAAGTACGCCGTCAGCGTGCCATCGCCATAGTCATACAGGTTGATGTCGTCCATGCGCGTACCCGTGTAGCTGTCCCACAGGCCGGTGACGAGGTCCAGCGTGCTGCCGTCTTCGGAGGCGTTGACCAACTGGTCGACCGTTCCTGTGACGATGCTGGACGGGCCGCAGTGGCCGGTTTCGCCGACTTCGAAGCCGCTGCAGAAGATCGCATCGAGCGCGGTCACGGCAAAACTGACCGGAACGACGATCTGCGGATGCGCCGGATCGTTGCTCGCCACGCACAGGTTCGCGTGATAGTCGCCGACGGCAAGACCGTTCGCATCGGCGATCACGTTGACCGCCTTGGTCTGCCCCGGGGCGACGCTGCCGTTCGGCGACGGCAGTTGCAGCCACGGGATACTGGCCGGGTTGTCGCAGGTCGGACCGCCGGCGCCGTCTTCCAGCGCGACGACCATCGTCAAATGGAAGTCGGGGAAGCCGATCGTCGCAGTCGACTCCGGCGCGTCGAGGCCGCAGTCCGGCGCGGAGATGAAGGTCGGATGCGTTTCCGGCGTGCTGTTGGCGCCCGGGAACCACTGGCCACCCGCGGCGTTGCCTTCGGTGTGGAACTCCACAACCAGATCGAGACCCGCGGTGTCGGCGATCGCGCCGCTGACCGGAATCGTGATCGAAGCGAGGCCCTGCGTGATGGTCGCGGTGGCACTGCCGATAGGCGTCAGGCTCGCGGTCGGGATCGTGTTGACTGCGGTCGCATGCGGGATCGTGTAGAGGTTGATCGTGACCGGCACGCCGCCGGCGATCGCGATCGAACCGGACGAGACGGTCACGCTCTTGACCGCCGCATTGGCGCCAACCTGGGCATGCTCGTTGAAGTAGAAGCGGCGCCACCAACTGTTGGCTGCGGTGCTGGTTTGCTCCTCGCCGCACGACACGCCTTCGTCGCCGGGGCTGTTGTCGGCCATCTGCGCGATCGATTGCTCGTCGAGCACGACCGGCTGGCCGAAGCGGCTGGCGCCGCCGAGAGCCGCCGCGCTACGCCATTGGCTGCGCGTGCGCACATCGCCTGCCGCGAAGCGGCGAGCGGCGCTCGTCTTGTAGCTGGTCGGCGCGACGCCGCGCTGGGCGGCACTCGTCTGGATGCTGAAGTCGAGCGCGCTGCCGCCGATATTGCCGATGGTCAGCACGCCGGCATCCGAACCGCCGCTGTGCGTCGCGAACGCCAGCGCGTTCGGTGTGACCGTGGCGACCGGCTCGGGCGAGACATTGCTGCCGACGTAGAAATACGCCGCGTTCGCCTTGCTCGCTCCGACCAGAATGGTGTCGCCGCGCTTGGCGACCGACAGGCCGTACTCGTTGCCGGCCGCGGCATCCGATGCGGCGAGTTTGTCGATCTGCGTCCACTGGCCGCCGCCGTTCTCGAACAGGTAGGCCGCACCCTTCTGGCCGTCGGCGCCGTCCGCACCCACCAACAGCGTGTCGCCATCGAGCGCGACCGCAACACCGAAGTTGCCGCCCGGCTCGCCGTCGTCGGGGAAGACCTGCTGCTGCATCGTCCAACTGCCGCCGCTTTGGGTGAAGATCCATACTGCGCCCGTCTGCGGCATCGCGCCCATCGCAAGATTGCCGCCGATGGCGAGGGTCGCGCCCTGGATCGCGACCGCGCTGCCGAACGCCGTGAACGGGCCGGCGCCCGGAATCACCAACTTCTGCGTCTGGCTCCAGCTGCCGCCGCTCTCGCTGAAGACATAGGCCGCACCGGCGAAGAAGCCCGGATTCGGAGTGCCCAGCACCACGGTCGAACCGTCCAGCGCGGCGCCGATGCCGAGCTGATCGTTGCCGACGCCGTCGCTGGCGACGAGCTTGGCCGCCTGCGTCCAGTTGCCGCCGCTGTATTTGAAGACGTAGCCGGCGCCCTGCGAGGCATTCCCACCGACCGTCGCGGTCGCCGCGCCGACCAAGGCCGTGTCGCCCGACAACGCCACGATCGAGCCGAAGCGGTCGTTGGCGATGCCATCGCCGGCGACCAGCTTGGCCGATTGCGTCCAGTTGGCGCCGTTGCCTTCGAACACGTAGGCGGCGCCCTGATTGCCATCCTTGGCGCGCGCACCGATCAACGCGCGGTTACCCGCCAGCGCAACCGAATAGCCGAACGTGTCGCCGGCAGCGCCGTCGTTGGCGTCCAGGCGAGCGACCTGGCTCCAGCTTGCGCCGCTGCGCGCGAACACATAGGCCGCGCCCTTGCCACCGGCCTTGTCGGCGCCGATCAGCGCCGTGTCGCCCGACAATGCCACCGCGTAGCCGAACTCCTCACCGGGCGCGCCGCCGCTGGCGGTCACCTTCTGCTCGACCCACACCAGCGGATCGACGACCACCGGATACGTCGCGCCGCGATCGTCGAACGCGATCACGATGCGCTCGCCGGCGTGGCGCAAACTGGCCGGCAGCATCCGTCCATCGGCATCGGTCACGACCAGCTTGCCGTAGCGCAGCGAGCCCCAGCCGAGTTCGTCACCAACACGGCGCGCGGCGTGCGAACTTTCCATCTGCAAGGTCAGCTCGCCTTCACCGGCGGGTCGACGCTCCAGCGTGAACCCCTGCTCGAAGCCGAGCGGCAGCGCTTTCCACCATTCCGTGACGACACCATGTTCGTAGTGCGCCTCGTTGGCCTGCACGCGCGGCGCGACCGGCGCGACGGCGTGACGATCGCTGCCGCGGCCCCAATCGAGCAGGCGCAAGGCAAGTGCCTGCTCGCCACGGAACTCGGCGCCGCCGGTCTTGAAGCAGCCTTCGAGCGACTGCGCGGCGATCGTGGCGCAACCGTTCGCATCGAGCGCATGGGAAACGCCTGCGTCGGCCGCGAGCGCGGCATAGAACGCCGGCTGCAAGGCCGTCGGCAAGGCAGGGGAGCGGTCCGTCACGGCCGCATGAACGACGGTCGCAGGTACGACCGCCGCGGCGCCGAGCACGAATGCCAGCGCCTTGGTCATCGGGTAATTCATTGGTTCTGATCTCCGGGAAAGCGGGCCCGCACAGGGGGCTTGGGCGAGTATTCCGCCTGCTTTCCGCGTGCGTCAATGCACCGGGACGGCTAATTTCATCCATGAACAAAAAATGCCACGAGGCGGGTCTGAATATCACCGCTCGCGCGCGTGCCGAAGGTCACACACCCGCCATCTGCGAGCGCTCAATCGTCGCGGCGCGCCAGTCGCAGCGCCGCAAGCCAGCCGAACTGGAAGCGTGTATCCGCATTCATCAAGGCCATTGCCTCGACCAGACGACGATTCAGGGTGCTGGCGGAAATATCCAGTTCGCGCGCAATCACCTTGTCCGGCAGGCCGGCAGCCAGCAGCGCCACCACGCCTTGCAGCGATTCCGGCAGGCTCGCCTGCGCCCCGTCCAGCGCCAGCTCGCCGGCAGCGGAGACGCGGATTGGCGTGGCACGCTCCCACAGCAGCTCGAACAGCGCATGCAGCGCGTCGAGCAGGGCCGATGAGCGCACCAGCAACGAAGCGCTGTCGGGACGGTCGGGATTGAGCGGCACGAATGCGAGCTGGCGATCGGCCAGCACCATCTTGAACGGCACGTTCGGCGCGACGCGCACCTCCTCGCCGGCCCTGACATCGCCGAGGATGCGCTCGGCCATGCCGGGGGCGGCGAGGAAGGTGGCATCGACGATGTTGCGGAAGCGCACGCCACGCCGCTGCGCCTCGCGATGCGGACGCTGCGCCTGCTCGGCAGGCATGTCCAGCGGCGAGATCAGGATCGGCAGCCGGATCAACGTGACCACCTCCCGCTGCGCCGTTTCGTGCATGCGCTCGAACACCTGGCGCTCGGCTTCGCGCGCGGTCAGCAGTTCAACCAGTTGCTCCTGCTCGCCAGGCGGCGCGGCTTCTTCCTGCATCTGCTGGATCAGTGCGCGCGCGCGTTGAAGATCGTCCAGGCGCTTGAGCACGAGCGCTTCCATCGCCAGGCCCGGCGAAGCCGGCACGTAACGCCGCGGGCGCTGCGGCGAATAGGTGACCAACCCCTTCGCCTCGATCGCGTCGAGCAGGCGCTGCGTCTTGCGCAACGACAGCGGCAACGCCTGCGCCAGATCCGGCGCCGTGGCGCCGGGATGGGTGAGCAGCCAGCGGTAGGCTCGCTCCTCGACTTCCTCGACGCCGAGAACGTCGAGCGCCCGCGCAGGCCGCATGCTCGCCAGCGGCGTGGTCACGCCGATCCTCGCGCGCGCCGGGTCAGGCCAGGTCCGCCGGAACGATCGCGCTCCGGCCGGCCTGTTCGCGGATCTGCGCTTCGACCACGGCCAATGCCGTCATGTTGAACACGCGCCGCACGGTCGCCGCCGGTGTCAGCACATGCCCGGGCTTGGAAAGCCCCATCAGGATCGGACCGATGACGACGCCGTCGGTCATCACGCGTGTCATGTTGAACGCGATGTTCGCCGAGTCCATGTTCGGGCAGACAAACACGTTCGCGCTGCCGGTCAGGCGCGAATTCGGGAACAGCGTTTCGCGCACGTCGGGATTGAGCGCGGTGTCCGCGTGCATCTCGCCTTCCATCTCGACCTTCGGCAGGCGTTCGCGCAGCAATTCGACCACGCGGCGCATTTTCTGCGCGCTCGGATCGTCGTGGCTGCCGAAGTTCGAATGCGACAGGATCGCGATCTTCGGCGTGATGCCGAACAGCTTCAGGCGCCGCGCCGCCTGCATCGTCGCTGCGGCGATGCGCTCGGCGTCCGGGTCGACCGCAACATGCGTATCGAGGAAGAAAAACACGCCGCGGTCGTTGAATACCGCGCTCATCGCCGAGGGCGCATCAACGCCGGGATCGAGCGGGATGATGCCACGCAGGTAATGCAGCTTCTTGTGGTAACGACCGACCAGCCCGCAGATCAGCGCGTCGGCCTCGCCGCGCCGGACCATCAACGCGGCGATCACGGTCGCGCGCGAACGCACGATCGCCTTGGCGCTGTCCGGCGTCACGCCGTGGCGCTGCATCAGTTCGTGATAGAGCGTCCAGTAGTCCTTGAAGCGCGGATCGTTCTCGATGTTGCACAACTCGAAATCGATGCCGGGCCGCAGGCGCAGGTTGAGGCGCTGGATGCGCGATTCGATGACCGCCGGGCGGCCGACCAGGATCGGCTTGGCGATGCCTTCGTCGACGACATGCTGCACCGAACGCAGCACGGTTTCTTCTTCTCCTTCAGCATAGACGACGCGTTTCGGATCGGCCTTGGCACGCGCGAACACCGGCTTCATCAGCAAGGTGGTGCGGAACACGAACGCGTTGAGTTTTTCCTTGTACGCGGCGAGGTCTTCGATCGGCCGCGTCGCCACGCCGGAATCCATCGCGGCCTTGGCCACCGCCGGCGCAAGCTGCACGATCAGGCGTGGATCGAACGGCTGCGGAATGATCGATTCCGGCCCGAACGAGGTCACCTTGCCACCGTAGGCGCGCGCGGCGACGTCGCTGGCCTCGCGCCGCGCCAGTTCCGCGATCGCGTGCACGCAGGCGACTTTCATCGCCTCGTTGATCACAGTCGCGCCAACGTCGAGCGCGCCGCGGAAAATGTATGGAAAACACAAGGCGTTGTTGACCTGGTTCGGATAGTCCGACCGGCCGGTCGCGATGATCGCGTCGGGACGCACCGCCTTCGCTTCCTCGGGCAGGATCTCCGGCGTCGGGTTCGCCAGCGCGAGGATGATCGGTCGCGGCGCCATGCGCGCGACCATCTCGGATTTGAGGATGCCGGGCGCGGAGAGCCCCAGGAACACGTCGGCGCCGCCGATGATGTCATCCAGCACGCGCGCATCGGTCTCGCGCGCGTAGCGGCACTTGTTCGTGTCCATTTCCTCCTTGCGGCCCTTCCAGACCACGCCGAGGCGATCGGCGACCCAGATGTTTTCGGGCTTCACGCCGAGGCTGACCGCCATGTCGAGGCAGGCGATGCCGGCCGCACCGGCGCCGGTCGAAACCAGCTTGATCTCGCCGATGTCCTTGCCGGCCACGTACAGCGCATTGACCAGCGCCGCGCCGACGATGATCGCGGTGCCGTGCTGGTCGTCGTGGAAGACCGGGATTTTCATGCGCTGGCGCAGTTTCGCTTCGACCTCGAAGCACTCCGGCGCCTTGATGTCTTCCAGGTTGATGCCGCCGAAACTCGGCTCCATGCTGGCGATGATGTCGACCAGTTTGTCCGGATCGTTCTCGGCGATCTCGATGTCGAACACGTCGATGCCGGCGAACTTCTGAAACAGCACACCCTTGCCTTCCATCACCGGCTTCGCCGCCAGCGGGCCGATGTTGCCAAGGCCGAGCACGGCGGTGCCGTTGGTGATCACCGCGACGAGATTGCCGCGCGCGGTCAAGGTGGCGACTTCGCGCGGATCGCGCACGATCTCCTCGCACGCCGCGGCGACGCCGGGTGAATAGGCGAGCGACAGTTCGCGCTGGGTGACAACGGATTTGGTCGGTGTGACCTTGATCTTGCCGGCCGGCTCCTTGCGGTGATAGTCGAGGGCGGCTTTCTTCAGTTCTTCGATCGTGGACATGGGCGCTGGATGGCGGCGCGGCGATGTCCGCGCGACGGGAATGAGAACGGGCAACGACTATAGCATCGCACCCATCGCACCCATCCGGTCCGGGCACCGCTCGCCGGCGATGCCAGCGCCGTCGACACGGACGACGAATGCGTGGATCAGGAGCCGGCCGCAGCCGTCCGGCGCAGGAACAGCCAGCGTTGCTCATCCCACCGATAGCGTTCCGCCGCACTCCGGATTACCTCCAGCAGCTCGGCTACCCGTTGCGGCGAAACCTGCGACCCCTTGCGCGCATACGCCTGCAACAGGACCTGGTGCACATCGTCGAGCGAGAGCGCTTGCGGCGATGCGACGTACAGGCTTTTGAGCAGCGACGTCGACAGGTTCAAGCTCGGGTCCATCATCCTGAAGCCGAACATGACGCTGCCTACGCTGTGATAGGTCAGGTCCGTCGGCGTCTTGCCGACATAGCGATAGAGTTCGTACACGGTGCTCGGAACGAACACGCTCGACAGCATGTGGCCTGTCGGCACATCGACCGGGTTTCCTTCGTACGACTTCATCTCGTAGCCGACGTAGTCGTTGCCGACGCCCGACGTGAAACCGCTTTTCTGGGTGAAGGTCCACTGGCTCACCAGATAGCCGGACGACGACGTGAACGAGGCCGGATAGCATTCCTCGTCGGTCTGGTAGCAATCGAATCGGCCGATGTCGACCTTCACCCCGATGATCGGGCCGCCGTATTGGTCTGCCAGTGAGATGCCATAGGAGTTGTAGGGTGGCAAATCGACCGCCTGCCCTTGGCGGAATGTGGTCAGCGCACTCACGAAGTTGAAGTCGCGGCGGTCCCGGGTAATCAGTGCTCCGGTCGATGCAGCGACATAGCTCAGAGGCGCACCCGGTGTCGTCGGCGGCGACGGCACATCGGGCGCAGCACCCGAACCGTCGTTGGGAAGCCCGATGTCCTGCAGGGACGGCGCGCCGTAGGGACCAAACCAGAGTTCGCGAGTCAGATCGACCTTGCCACCGGCAGGATCGTCCATGACCTTCCACAGGTCGCGATAGTCCTGCACCAGATGGATCATCAGGCTGTTGGTGACGTTCTGCTTTTTCTTCGCATACCAGGCACCGGTCGCGATCAGGCTCGGCTGCCAGCAATAGGCCCCGGCGAGTCCGTGATCCTCGTATTTGCCGCGATTGGACTGGTAATTGTTCTCCAGATCGACCGCAATCGCAGCGATCTGGTTCGTCGCGTACTCGACATACTGATCGCGTGTGACGTGGAACAGGCTCCTGAACTGATCCATCGTGCTGCCAGCGCCTCCATCGTCGAATCCGTAGCCCGGCTTGCCATCCACGCCCGTTGCCGTGCCGTGCCAGACCAGATCGCGCAGGAACACCAGATGCAGGTTCGCGAACTGCGCGAAGTACGGGAGGATCTGCTGCTGCCAATCCGGGAAGGGTTCCGATCCGGGCGCGAAACTTCCCGCCATCGTGGTGAAGGTCGTGTGCAGGGTCAGCGCGCCCGTCCTCACATCGTCTCGATTGGAAGCGCTCGGCAATTGCCGGTACGCATCCACCAGGCCCAGATAGACGCCGTATGCGCCGTTCAAACCGGTCGCCGGCGTGCCCGACCCGTCCGCGCCAGCCGGATGGCCGAGCAAGTTGGCGAGGTTGTCCAGCGTCGTCTTCTGGATCGCGGTGTCGACCAGCGCCTGCATGCGTTGCAGCAGAAGTGCGCTCAATTCCTGCTGGTTCACTGGCCAGAACAGGTCCATGAAGATGCGCAAGGGTCCGCCAACCAAGGGGATCAGGCTGACGCCCGCATCGAACACAGCCTTGATATCGTTGATCGGATCCAGAATCGGCAGCGTGGCATCGAGCCCGGCGCCTGGACGCAAGCGCGGCGGAAACGCGATCGGCGGCGGCCCGCTCCGCTCGACCGCTCGCGCCAGCAGCGGCAAGCCGGCCGCCAGCGCGGCACCGCCGGGCAGACCCATCAACATGGCACGACGCCCCGGATCCACCGCGCCCGTCGCATCTGTCTTGCCGCTTTCCTTCCCGCTCCCGTGCGCCATGGGCGTGCTCCGCGTGGATGATCGACGATGGTCCGGCGGCAGCCGTCGTGGACGGCAAGCCCTCGTATCGAGCATACGCGCAGGAATGCTCCGCAATGGATCATCGCGATAGCAGCGGCCATTCGGCAGCGCCTTCAGGGCTGCGGCGCGGAGCAATCTCCGGTCCTGCATCAGTCTGCCCGATCGTGCGAGGTCGCCGAATCCGGCTTCCAGCTCCGCCACGGCGGATCGTTGCGCCGTGACCGGCATGGCGCAACGGCGTCGGCATCACCGCGGCCGCGACTTCGAACCAGGACGCGCCGGAATGTGATGCGGTGTCGCGACCGGCATACGCTTCGTGAAGCCACAGCCGCGAGAGGCGGATCTTGTCTGCGACATTGGCCAGCCGGTTGCCGCGGGATTCATCGAACGCGCAAGAGCGCGCCAAAGAGGATCGTTGCTATGCTCGCGATACTCACGCCAAGGGCCGCTCGCGGCGCAACCACCTGCTTCCCGATGAGCGATTCACTTGACGTCAACGAGATCACACGCCTGCTCGAGCGCTGCTGCTCGGGCGATGCCTCGGCCCTCGACCGCATCACGCCGATGGTCTATGCCGAGTTGAAGGCGCTGGCCACTCGGGCAATGCGCGGCGAGCGCGACGGCCACACCCTGCAAACCACCGCACTGGTCAACGAAGCCTACCTGCGCCTGCTCGGTGAACGCAGCCTCGATGCCGACAACCGTTCACACTTCGCCGCGCTCGCGGCGCAGGCGATGCGGCGCGTGCTGGTCGACCACGCGCGGCGCCGCGGCGCGGCCAAGCGGCCCACGTCCGACCAGCGCATCGCGATCGACGAGATCGACCTGCCGGAGGCGGAAGCCGACCTGATCGGCCTCGATGGCGCGCTCGACCGCCTCGCCAAAATCAGCCCGCGCCAAGCCAAGGTCGTGGACCTCAAGTTCTTCGCCGGCATGGAACTCGAACAGATCGCCGACGTGCTCGACGTCGCGCGCCCGACCGTCGTGCGCGATTGGCGCATGGCGCGCGCATGGCTGCAGCGCGAGCTGGCGCACTGACGCGCAGGCAGGCACGCCTGCGCACCGGTGCGCGAACGGGCGTCAGTCGCCTGTGATCGCGTCGATGCGACGCCAGAACGCCTCGCGATCGCCAACCAAGTGCTCGGCCTCCATCTCGTGCTCCACCTGCGAGCGCAAGCCGGCGCGTTTCGACGGCGACGCGGCCTTCGGGTTCGCTCCCTCCAGGCGCAGTTCCATATCGACCAGGTCGTTGGCAGAAAGCTGGGTCGGGCTGGCCACGAAGACACGGCGCAGCAACTCGTCTTTCAGATGCAGGGCCGGATCGGCGAGCTTGAACGAGAACATCACACTGCCGACGCTTTCGGTACCTGGAGGAGCGTCCTTGCCGAGGTTGCGGTAGAGACCGCGTACCGTGGAGCACTGGTGGATCTCGTGCAGGATATGGCCCGCCGGCACCGGCGCGTCCTCTCCGCTGTAGCCCTTGATCTCCCGCGCCACGTCGCCCGAGCTGCCGACGGAATGCGTGCGACCATCGTGCTGCTTGAAATAGACCCCGCTGACGAGATAGCCGGTCGCGCAATCCTTGGAGATGCTGCGACTGATGTAGAGCGCGGTGTCCACGCGTATGCCGACCACGGGACCGCCCCATTGCGGCGCGAGCGAAATGCCGAAGATATTGCTGCTTGGCGGCGTCAGGCCATCACCTTCGCGGTAGACCTCGAAATTTCGCGGGAACCGCCAACGGACGCTCGACGACCGCTTCACATCGATCTGCGGCACGCTGATGTGCCGGATGGCGCGACCCGGATTCGATGCCGGCATGACGACTTCGGGTTTGCGGTCGAATACCCAATGTCCGTCATGATGCAATCTCGGGATGCAATTGATATCGCTGCAATCGGGAACTCCATACGGCCCGAACCACAGTTCACGTGTGAGCAACGGCGCCGGTGCGGCGCCGGGCTCCATGTGCGGCCATAGCTTGCGGTAGTCCTCCACGAAATCGACCAGCAGGCTGCGCGTGTTGTTTTCGATCTTCTTCGATTCCCAGGCTCCGGTTGCGCTCCAGCCGGGCGCGCCGAAGCCATTGGAATCGTCGACTCGAATCTTGTCGCGATTGGCTTCGTATTCCGCGCGCAAGGCGTCGAACAATGTCGGCAACACGGTGTCGACGTGCTTTTCATGGTTCTTGAGCGCATCGAGAAAGTCCTCGAGAAGGATCTCGGTGCCATGCACGTCGAAACCGTATGCCGCCGCGTTGACGGCCGCGTCGCGCAGGAACACGAGATGGAGGTTGGCCAGCTGGGCGTACAGCGGCAGGATCTGGCAGCGCGCGCGCAGTGACAACGCGGCGTCGTTCTTGAACAAGGCAAGTTTCTCGATGAACAACTTGTTCGTCACTTCGATCGAGATCTCGAGACGGTTCCGGGTGTCCGGCGAGTTCGACCTCATGTGGTCACGGATTCGTTTCAGATGATCGCGTGCGACATCTTCCAGGCCTCTCACGACGGCATCGAGCCGGCGCAGCATCTCGTCCTCGATGGCGCCATGCACGAGCTTGGTGACGTTGTCCTTGATCTGGTCCCAGACGCTCATGCCACTCGCGGGCCAGAGCAGTTCGAAGATCGCGCCAAGTATGCCGCCGACCACGGGAATGGCGTTGATGCTGACCGCCAGCGCGGCTTTCACCACGCTCACCGGATCGGTGATCGGAAACACGATGTCATCGTCGCCGCAACGCACGCCATTCGCGAGGTGGCGCGGCGGATGCGTCGCCATCACACCGCTGCCCGGAGCCCACGGCGCGTTCGGCAGAAGCGGCATGGCGAAACCGCCAAGCAGGCTCGCCAAAACCATGCGACGCCTTTGCATGACGCTCGTGAATTCATCGTCGGAGACATCGAAATCATCGTGCTGGTTCATCGGCATTCCCCCTCGAGTTCAAATGAATGGCGCGTCGAAATCGACCTCCAGTTGCGCTCATCGCGCGGCACTGCGCAATGGGCCGTCGGCCCATGCCGGCGCCCGGGCGCGGTTCCACGCAGCGCGCGGCGCCCGCCTCGCACGCACCGGCGGCCCCCGGTCAGCGCCGAGGTATCGGGCTTGCGCAACGACATGGCTGGCCACGCAGGCGTCATGGACCCGCCGTTGCATGACGCGTGATTCGGGCGGACAACGGGCATCGGTCGCATCGTGGCGCTCGCGTATCATCCGCACATGGAACCGCCAAGCCGTCCGCCGCCGTCTCATCGACTCAGCGACGCAGCGCCGCCCACCTGCCGAGCGCGCGCATGGACGAATACGCCCGAAGACCGCTATCGACTCGCCCAGGCGCTCGCGCACGAACTGCTCGACCTGCCCTCGACCGAACGCGCCGCGCGACTGGCCGCGGCCTGTGGCGACGATGCCGAACTGCGTCGTGAAACCGAGTGGTTGATCGAATGCGCCGAAAGCGATGATGAGGAAGGCGCGCAACCGCAATTCGAGCATATCGACAAGCTGCGCCAACGACTCACCGAAGCGCGCATCGCCGCGAATGCGCCACGCCACTACACGCTGCTCGAACGCCTCGGTGAAGGCGGCATGGGCCAGGTCTGGCTGGCCGAACGCGACAGCGGCGGCGTGCGACAGCGCGTCGCGCTCAAACTGCTGCGCGGCGCCGGCACGCCGAGCGAAAGCGAACTCGCGCGCTTCATCGCCGAAGGCCGCATCCTTGCCGCGCTCAATCATCCGAACATCGCGCACCTGATCGATGCCGGGCTCGACGGCGAAGGCATGCCGTTCCTCGCGATGGAATACGTCGACGGCGCGCGCCTGGACCGCTGGTGCAACGACCACACGTTGCTCTTGCGCGCGCGCATCGAGCTGTTCCTCAAGGTCTGCGCCGCGCTCGAATACGCCCACGCACAACTGGTCATCCATCGCGACCTGAAGCCGGCGAACATCCTGGTGACAAACAGTGGCGAACCCAAGCTGCTCGATTTCGGCATCGCCCGATTGCTCGATGCGAACGTCGGCTCGCTCAACGCGACCACCGTACTGCATGCGATGACCCTGGCCTACGCGAGCCCGGAACAGATCCAAGGCGCGCCGCTCGGCACCGCCTCCGACATCTATTCGCTCGGCGTGGTGCTGTACGAACTGCTGGCCGGCATGCGTCCGTTCGACCATCTCGACTCGGCGCACGCGCGCTCGAACGCGATCGTGTCGGGCGACATCGCACCACCGAGCCGTCGCACGCAGCTGCCGGTGGTGCGCATCGGCTCGCGGATCCCGCAGCCTGCCGCACGCATGTCCGGCTTGCGCATCCCCGCCGACGTCGACGCGATCGTGCTGAAGGCGTTGCGGCGCGAGCCGGAACGGCGGTATGCCAGCGTCGCCGAATTGGCCGACGACCTGCGCAACTTCCTCGCTGCGCGACCCATTCTTGCGCGGCGTGGCCAATGGGGCTATCGCGCGCGACGTTTCCTGTGGCGCAACCGCTGGCCGCTGGTCGCTGCGACGATCCTCGTCGCGATCGCCGCCGGATTCACCTGGCGAACCGTGTTGGCCGAACGCGAAGCGCGCCTGGAGGCGCAGGTCGCCGATCGCACGACGGAGTTTCTGACCTCGACGTTCTCGCTGTCGGACCCTACCAGCGCAGGTCGCCACGATTTCAGCGCGCGCGAAGTGCTCGACCAGGGACGCGCGCGCATAGACGTGGAACTTGCCGATCAGCCACGCCTGCGCGCACGCCTGCTCGAAGCGCTCGGCAATGCATATCGCGGCATCAACGAAGGGAGAGCCGGTGCTCCCTTGCTCGAAGAAGCCGCACGACTCAATCTCGAACCGGCCGTTGCCGATCCACTCGCGGCGGCGCGCACATTGCGTGCGAAAGCCGGCGCTATCCTGGGAGCAAGAGGATCGTCCGACGAAGCCGAGCACGCCGCTCAACGTGCACTCGATCTGACTCGCCAACACGCCGGCGGCAATGCGCAACTGCTGGCCGATGCGTACGGCACATTCGCGCAAGCACTCGACGCCGCCGGGAAGGGGCCGCAGGCGACAGCGGCCGCACAGCAAGCGCTGGATCTGCGCGAAGTCGCCCACGCTCCTCCGCTGTCGATCGCGCGGAGCCTGCTCGACATCTGCGCCATCACCTCCGACGACGGCGAGCATGCCAAGGCGTTGCCGTTCTGCGAACGGTCACTTGCACTGCACGTAAAGGCGGGAGCTACACGAAGCAACGACTATCGCCTGGCGCTGAAGCAGTACGAAAGCACGCTGCTCTACAGCGGCGACTATGCCAAAGCGCTGGAGGTCATCCGCGAGCGCATCGCGCTGACGCGCGACCTTTTCGGCGAAGACAGCACGGTGCTGGCGATGGACCGCGTCGCCTTCGCCGTTACGCTGGCGGAACAGGGATTGTTCGGCGAAGCCGCAGCGCTGCTGGCGCAGGGAACGCCCGTGCTCCTGCATCGCAACGGCGCGCAAAGCACCCAATACGCGCTAGCCGTTTTCAATGCCGGATGGCTGAAATACCTGCTCGGCGAGTTTGATGCCGCGGTGCCGCTGCTGCGGCAGGCGCTCGGCATTTATGAAGCCGCAGTCGGCGGCAAGGACAACGATCGCCTGCCCGTGTTGCGCGTGGACCTGGCCAAGGCGCTGATCGAATCCGGCCGCGCCGATGCTGAAGCACGGACACTTCTCGATGCGGTCATCGAAGCCCGCAGCGCCGCGCATGCTGACACGATCGAGCTCGCCTATGCGCGTCTGCCGCTGGCACGCTTGCATGTCGCTCATCGCCAATATGCGGAAGCGGAGTCCCTGCTCGACCAGATTGACGCGATCGGAAACCGCATCGAACCCGAAATCCACGCGCACGTGGCGAACACGCGTGCTGCGATCCTGCGTGCGCGCGGAGACGTGGAAGGCGCACTGCAGTCCGAGCAACGCGCCTTCGAACTGACCTTGCGCGACGTCGGCGCGCAACATCCACGCACGGCGTACTACGCCATGGCGTACGCGCAAGCCCTGCGTACTGCCGGGCAGCTCGACCAGGCCGATGCGCTGCAGCGCGAGTTTCGTGGCTTGCTCGAAAGCGCCTATCCGGCGGACTCCGCGTTCCGGCGCGAGCTGCGTCCGGTTCGCTGAGCCACGCTCGCCGGGCTGCCGGCCAAACGTTGGTTGGCTCCGGACGAAAGCGTCTTTTTGTCCTCGACGCCGCCAATAGAGAGTGTCGCTTCGGCATCGACGCCACCGCTGCCATTCTTGCGCAAGATGACGATGTAGTCGCGAACTTGGCGTAGCGCAGGTAGTCGTGGACTCCGCCAATCGTGACGACGAGGTGCGGCACCGACGCCGCGACGGTGACCGCGACATCGACGATGCTCGCACGGGTCACGCTGCCGCAGCCCTTCGCGACCGAACAGACCTGCGCCGGCTGGCTTGGCGAGGTCGCCTTCGTGCAGTGGGCGGCATGGTCGAGCGAAGTCGCGGCCGAGCGCCGCGGTCGTTGCGACCGAGCGTTCTTCGACGCGCACGACGCCGCCGAGGATCATCGCGGCGCATGGGAATCGAAACAGCTAGCGCGCCGCTCGAAGGTAGTCGAGCGCGGCCTCCAGCATCGCGGCGCTGCCGACGGCCAGCGCGCCCTCGTCGAGGAAGAATTTCGGCGAGTGGTTGGTCGGCGCAGTGGCCGGATCGGTGCCGATCGGCGTCGCACCGACGAAGAAGTACACGCTCGGCACCTTCGCGCCGAGACCGAAGTACGGAAAATCCTCCGACGCGGTCCAGCGCTGCGCCTCCTGCACGTGGTCCTTGCCGAGCGCAGTTTCGAGGCTGGCGCGCACGCGCGCGGTCAGCGCGGGGTCGTTGTAGTTGATCGGATTGCTGCTCTCGGCCGAGAGCGGAATCTTCGCCTCCACGGTTGCGCCGTTCGCCGCGGCGACATGCTCGGCGATGCTGCGCAGGCTGGCCAGCGCCTGCTGGCGCATGTCCTCGTCGAATGCGCGGATCGTGCCCTGCAACTCGGCGCTGTCCGGCACGATGTTGAAGCGCTGACCACCGTTGAAGATACCGAACGTGACGACGGCCGGGTCCTTGTTGATGTCGAGCTGGCGGCTGACGATGGTCTGCGCGCTGGTCACGATCTCGGCGGCGACGACGATCGAGTCGATGCCTTTCCACGGCGTCGCGCCATGGCTCTGCTTGCCGTGCACGACAATGCGGAACGTGTCGGAACTGGCCATCGCACCGCCTGCGCGCACCGCGACCGTGCCGACCGGCAACGCGCTGACCACGTGCATGCCGAACACCGCGTCCGGTTTGAAATCCTTGAACACGCCCTCCTTGACCATCAGCGGCGCGCCGCCCTGCTCGCCCGCTGGCGCGCCTTCCTCGGCCGGCTGGAAGATGAACATGACCTCGCCTGGCAAATCCTTGCGCATCTTCGACATCGCCTCGGCCACACCGAGCGTCATCGCCACGTGCGCATCGTGACCGCAGGCGTGCATGACGCCGACCGGCTTGCCGAGGTATTCGCCTTTCACCTTCGAAGCGAACGGCAAATCGACTTCCTCGGTGACCGGCAGCGCATCCATGTCGGAACGGATCGCGAGCTTCGGCCCCGGCTTGCCGCCCTTGAGGATGCCGACGACGCCGGTATGCGCAATGCCGGCATGGACTTCGAGACCGAACTTCTTCAACTCGCCGGCGATGACTTTCGACGTGCGTGTTTCACGGTTGCCAAGTTCCGGATGCTGGTGCAGATCGCGCCGCCATGCGGTGATCTGCGGCAGCAACGGCTGGATCATCTGCGGCGTGGTTTCGGTGGCGCCACTTGTACCGGAGAGCGTGAGCAACAGTGCAGCAGTGATCAGGGTCTTGCGCACGGGCGTTCTCCATCGAAAGGAGCGTGCATGGGAATGCATCGGACGCCTCGGTGCAAGCCCTGTTGACATCATCTTCTGCCGGGATGCATTTCCCCGTCTCCCGAAGCGAGCAGGGAACGACAGAGCGCCGAGGCGCCGCCAAAAGCGGCTGCTACAACCCCAACACCAGATCCTCCGCTTCGACCCGATCCACGCGAATGCGATTGGCGAACAGCGAGAACGCGAGGATGCCGGCGAGGCCGTGCGCGTGCTGCACCCATGGTGGCAGGTAACGCGGCTGCGCGATGGTACCGTCGTCGAAGTACGGCTCCAGCGCGACCACGTCGTGCAGCGCGAGCTTGCCGGCGAACAGGTTGCGGCACAGCGCCATGCGCTGGTTCTTCAGCGCCCATCGGAAGAACGTATGGACGGACAGAAGGCCATGCAGATAGACCGCGTCCTTGGTGAATGCGGCGCCACCGGTGACCGGTGCGCCGCGGAACACGCGCTGCGCCGAGGCGAAGCTGTCGCTCTCGTTCTGCCCGGAATCGAGGAAGAAGCGGAATACTTCGATGAAGTCGGCGCCCTTGATCGCCATGTCGATGCCGAGGATGCGCAAGCTGATGCGCTTCATGCGCGCGATGTCGATCGAACCGGACATCAGCTCGGCGAATACGGCGAGGCCTTCCTGCGTCGCGGTGATGCGTGGCGACGAGCGCGCCAGCGATTTCAGGTGCGGCTGAGCGCGGCCGTTCAGCGCGGTCAGCGAATGCACGAACGCCTCGTGGTTGAGCAACTGGTCGCGATCGTAGTCCGTGAAACTGGTTGCCGAACGCAGGCGGATGCGCGTCGCGCCGGCAGCGGCCTTGGCGATCAGGTCGGGATCGGTCTCGACTTTTACGACTGCCACGCCGAAGAACGCATCGAGTTTCTGCTGCAGATCGATGCGCAAGGTTTCCGCCGGAATCTCGGTTTCAACCTCGCCCTGTTGCGCCCCGCTGTTGAATTCGTCGGCGATCGCGATGAAGTGGTGCGCGGCGTCGAGATTGGTCAGGCTCGCGCCCGGCACGCGGTCGTCTGGGCGCCCATACAGCGCCGACGAAGGTCCGGTGATGCGCAACGTGCCGGCTGCGTCGAGCAATTCGGTCGCGACGCGCCAGGATTCGGCGCTGCGACGGATGTAGTCGCCGAGCGGATGCTTCGGATCAGCCGCGCGAGCGATGTCGTCGAGCGCTACGCGCGTGGCCGAGTGGTCGCTTGCCGCATAGCCGACCTCGGGCAACGCCATCTTGCCGGCCTTCCAGTCGGAAATGAACCGCAGTTCGATCGACGCCGGCCAGCTCAGCGAATCGAGCAGGCGTATGCCACGCGTGGCCTCGACCAGGCGCCGGTCGAGTTCGACATGGAGCCGCATGTCTTCGGCGTTGCAAGCCATGCACTGCGATCCTTCAGCGACACGAAGCTGAACGATAGCAGAGCGCACGCCACGCTCCATTCGCCGCAGTGCGGCACGCATTCGATGGTCATCGCCAGTATGGTCGGGGGCACCTGCGCGCGAGCGCAGGTGATTCCGCAATCCCCTGGAGACAAACGATGACCCTGGTTGCATCCACCGTGCGCAATGCGCGCGTGACTCCACTTGCAGCGGCACTGGCACTCGCGCTGGCCGCCGGCACGACATTCGGCACGGCGCCGACAACGGCACAAGCTGGCCCGCTTTCCAACACCGCGATCGAGGTTTCGCCGCGCTACGCACTGCGCCAGCAGGCACGCGCCCGCGCAGCCGCACGCGGCGTCTCGCCCACTCGCGCCGCATCCACCCCGCCTCGCCTCGGCTCCACCTTGCCGGTGACCAGCTGCCTCGACGACACCGACCCCGGCACACTGCGCAACGTGCTTGCGAGCGCTGCCGAAGGCGACACGGTCGACCTCACGGCGTTGACCTGCAGCACGATCACGCTGACACAGGGCGCACTCGATTCCAGTGTGCTCGGCGACCACCATCTCTATGACGTGACCTTGCAGGGACCCGGTCGTGACAAGCTGACGATCGACGCCGACAACGCTTCGCAGGTACTTGTCGGCGGCGGCTTCTCCGGCGAGAAGGGCACGCTGACCGTCAACGACCTGACCATCGCGAACGGCGCCTACGGCGGCAGTCTTGCCGCCTGCATCCTAAGTTTCGGTGGCACCGTCGCGCTGAACCGCGTCGACGTGAAGCATTGCCGCGCGACCGGCCACTATTCGCTGGTGTTCGGCGGCGGCGTCGACGCGAACATGCTGGTGATGACGAACAGCACGATCACCGATTCGAGCATCGTCGCGACCGGCACGCACAGCGCCGCCGCCGGCGGCGGCGCGTATGCCAGCGACTCTGCGATCCTCGTCGACAGCATCATCAGCGGCAACACGGTCACCGCACCTTATGCGTACTACGACGGCTACTTTTCGGGCGGTGGCGGCCTGTACGACCGCGGCGACCTGACGATGACCAACAGCACGGTTTCCGGCAATGCGATCCAGACCACGGTGGCTGGCGAGGACGCGCCCGGCGGCGGCATCTACGTGCGTGGCATTGCCACGATCACCGGCTCTTCGGTCGACAACAACCAGACCGACGGCGATGGCGGCGGCGTCTACAAGGCGATCTACAGCGTGTACGGCGAACCCGGCGGCTCGAATCCGACGACCAAGCTGACCGTCGTGAACAGCACCATCGCGGACAACATTGCCGGACACGGCGGCGGCGGCATCGCCAGCTCGCGTCCGCTGTATCTCAGCAACAGTACGGTCGCCGGCAACACCGCCGAGGACGGCGGAGGAGGCGTGCTGTTCCGCCTCGCCGGCATTACGGACAGTGGCGGCCCGTTCGACATGCAGAGCACGATCGTCGCGACCAACCAGGTCGGCGCGAGTGCGACGTTCGCAGCCGATGTCGACGCCGACGACACGCTGGCCGCAAGCGGCGCGAACAACCTCGTGATGGCAGGCGGCGGCGCAGTCACGCTGCCGGCGGACACGCTCGCCGCCGATCCGCTGCTGCAGCCGCTGGCCGACAACGGCGGGCCGACACGCACGTTGGCGCTCGGCAAGGGCAGCCCGGCGATCGATGCCGGCAACAACGCCGCCGCGCTCGCGTTCGACCAGCGAGGGGACGGCTTCGCGCGCGTGGCCGGCACCGCCGCCGACATCGGCGCGTTCGAAGTCCAGTCGACGGACAGTGACGTGATCTTCAAGGACGGCTTCGACGGCACACCCGTGCCCTAGGAGGTTGGCCGGGCGGGCCTGTCCACGCAGGCCCATGCTCCATGACAAGGCCGGAGGGCGCATGCCGCGCCCTCCGGCCCGGCAGTGCGAGCCAAGCGGTCCATTCCACGTAAACTGCGGCCATGGCAGGTCCACTGACTACGTGGCAGATGTCCGCTCCCGAGCCGACCCATGTCCCATGGGTCGAGCGCAATGCGTCGGATCGGCAGGCCATGCTCACCGGCTTGCTGGCACTGGTCTCAAGCGAGGCGTTGCAAGGCGAGACGCTGGAGGCGGTACTGCAGCGCATCGTCGATTGCGTGACCGCCCACCTGCCGGTGGCGATCGCCAGCATCATCCTGCTCAACGACGAGCACACGCATTTCGTGCAGGAAGTGTGCGCCGGCGAACTTGATCTGGCACTGCCGAGCGGCTTGCCGTGGCCGGTCGAGATCGGTGCGGCTGGTCGCTGCGCGCGCAGTGGCGAGGCGCAGTTGATCACCGACCTGCACAACGATCCGGACTACGTCGCCGGCAATCGCGCAGTGATGTCGGAATATCTCGTGCCGATCCGTCACCGCGATCGGCTGCACGGCGTGCTCAATCTCGAAAGCACGCAGGAGAAATTCTTCACCGCTGAAGTACGCGCGGTATTCGACGCGATCGCGCTGCAGGTCGCCGGCGCGATCCACCTCGCGCGCGTCGTGCGCGAACTCGAATTGGCCAATGTGCGCCTGCAGCAGCTGTCGATGCGCGATGGCCTCACCGGCATCGCCAACCGACGCTGTTTCGACGAGCAGCTTTGGCAACAATGGCAACGATTGCTCCCGACCGGACAGTGGCTCGCGTTGGTGCTGGTCGACATCGACCTGTTCAAGCCGCTCAACGATGCCTGCGGGCATCTGCAGGGCGACGATTGCCTGCGCCAGCTGGCGCAGCTGTTCAGCGCGTTTGTGGCAGGCACCGATGGACTCGCCGCACGCTATGGCGGCGAGGAATTCGCGCTGCTGCTGCCGGGCCACGATCTGCGCCAAGCGCGCCGTGCCGGCGAGCGCTTGCGTCGTCAGGTGCAGACGAGCGCTCTGTCGCATCCGGCTTCGCCCGTGGCCGCGCACGTGACCGTGAGTGCCGGCATCAGTGCGATGCGCCCGAGCGTGCACCAGACACCGACGACGCTGATCGTGCTTGCCGACCGCGCCTTGTATCGCGCCAAGATGCGTGGCCGCAATCGCGTCTGCATTGCCGCCGCGCCTCACCAGTCGGTCGGCTTGTAGTCCTTCAGGAACTGCCCCCACACGTGCTCGCCGCTGTTGAAGCCGGCGATGATCGGATCGACGATGCGCGCCGCACCGTCGACGATGTCGAGAGGCGGATGGAAGCGTTCCTCGACGACCTTGCGCGCGGCGATCTCGGCCGGGTCCTCGTCGGTGACCCAGCCGGTGTCGACGCTGTTCATGTGGATGCCGTCGCCGTGATAGTCGGCGGCCGAAGTGCGCGTCATCATGTTCAGCGCGGCCTTCGCCATGTTCGTGTGCGGATGACGCGTGGTCTTGAAGTTGCGGTAGAACTGGCCCTCCATCGCCGACACGTTGACGATGTGTTTGTCGCGCTCGGGCGTCTTCAGCATCAGCGGTTTCAGACGCGCGTTGAGTATGAACGGCGCGATCGCATTGACCAGCTGCACTTCCAGCAATTCGACCGACGGCACTTCGGCCAGCAGCAGGCGCCATGAATTGCGGCCGCGCAGATCGATCTGCTGCAGGTCCTGGTCGAGGCGGCCTTGCGGGAACAGATGTTGCTGCGCCAGCAGTTCTTCCGGCAGCAACGGAACCTGCGACAACTCGGCCGCACGCGTCAGCCCGGCCAGCGGTGCCGCCGGCGCACCGGCCGCGGCCACGTCCACGCCGGTCGTCGGCAGGATGTGCTCGCGCAGCAAGCCTTCGTAGTGACCGAGCAGCGTACGCTGGTGCTCCGGCAGATCGCGCAGCGCAGCGGTCTCGCCGGCCATCATGTGCGCATAGAACTCCGGCGGACGACGCACCGTCTGGCAGGCATTGCTGATGATGAAATCGAGGCGTGTGCGCGTCGCGACGAGTTCGTGGCAGAACGCCTCGACGCTCGGTGTGTGACGCAGGTCGAGCCCGAAGATCTGCAGCCGATGGCCCCATTCGCCGAAGTCCGGCTCAGCCGCGTAGCGCGCCGCGGAATCGCGCGGGAAACGGGTGGTGACGATCAGCTCGGCGCCGGCGCGCAGCAATTTGAGACCCGCCTGGTAACCGATCTTGACGCGTCCGCCGGTCAGCAGCGCGACGCGGCCGCGCAGGTCGGCAGTCTCGGTGCGCTTGGCGAAGTTGAAGTCCGCGCAGGCCGGGCAGAGCTGGTCGTAAAAGTGATGGATCAGCGAGTACTTCTGCTTGCACACATAGCAATGCTGCGGCTCGATCGATTCGCGCGGTTGCGGTTCGGCGCTGTCGCTGTCCTGCGCGATGAAGCCTTCGGGCGGAAACACGTTCGGCGTCGAGAACACCGGCTTGCGACGCAACGCGCGGATGCCGGTGGCGTTCAGCACATCGTCGTCGGCGCGGATCTGCGCGGCATTGCGCTCTTTCTCGGCGGCTTTCAGTTTCAGCCGGCGCGCAACCGGATCGGGGTGATAGACCTGTGCGACCGCGCGATGCAGACGATGCCGGTCAGCAGCGGGCAGGCGATCGAGCAGTTCGCGATCGGTGGCGACCGCCTCCAGCAGGTCGGACGCAGCGCGCAGACGCGCCAGCAAGGAGGCGTCGGCGTCATCGGTGGGTGGAAGCGAAGCATTCGGTGTGGTTGTCACGAAACGGTATCCATGAATCCAAGATGGGGTAGCGATGCAACCCTTTCCCGCGCAGGAGAAGTGGCGCAACGCGCCGGATGAGGCTCTGACTTGACTCAACGCGTCGGCGACCAAGCCTCATCCGCCCGCCAGGATTTTCTCCCGCAAGGAGGAAGGAGGCTGCGACAAGCGCGGGTTGTCCCGCCTCAGCGTTTGCCGTACTTCTCGCCAAGACGCTTGCCGAGCGCCTTGGTCAGCACGCGCGATTCGCCCTTCTTGCGCATCTGCGCTTCGAGCGCTTCCGCGGCGACGGCGAGTTCGTCGCGGAGTTTCAGGTAATTGCGCCAGCGCGCCGGATCGAGGCTACCGTTGGTCAGCGCCGCCTGCACCGCGCAACCAGGTTCACTGGCGTGACCGCAATCGCCGAAGCGGCATGATTGGGCAAGTTCGTCGACGTCCGCGAACTGGCCTTCGTCGAGTTCTTCCTCGCCGGTCAGCTTGATCTCGCGCATGCCGGGGGTGTCGATCAGGCAGCCGCCTGACGGCAATTGCAGCAACGCGCGATGCGTCGTCGTGTGGCGACCGCGACTGTCGTGCTCGCGCACGGCGCGCGTCGCCATGCGCTCGTGCCCGAGCAGGGTGTTGGTCAAGGTCGACTTGCCGACGCCGGACGAGCCGACCAGCACCGCCGTATGGCCGGGCCCGAGGTAGGCCAGCAGCGGCGCGACGCTGTCGGCGGATTTCGCGTTGACCGCGAACATCGCGATGTCCGGAATGCGCCGGCGCAGATCTGCCAGCGCGGCATCCGCGTCGCCGGACTGGTCCGCTTTGGTCAGCACCAGCACCGGCATCGCGCCGCTCGACTGGATCAGCAACAAATACCGCTCGATACGCGCTGGATTGAAATCGCCATCGAGGCCGTTCAGCACCAGCACCGCGTCGATGTTTGCGGCGATGATCTGGCGCTGGTGGCTCTCGCCGGCTGCGCCGCGGCGCAGTTCCGTACGGCGTGGCAGGATGTGCTCGATGGTCGGCGGCGCGCCTGGCGCGACCAGCACGAAGTCGCCGACGGCCGGGCGCTCGGTCGGATCGAGGTCGCGTTTGAGGTAACGCGCGGCCGGCTGCGCATTGAACATCTGCACGCCGTCATGCAGCTGGTAACCGGCGCGATGCTGCGCAACCACGCGAGCCACGCTGCTGTTCGCCGGCGCATCGTGCGGCCACGTCGTCGGACGCCAGCCGATGCGGGCAAGGTGCTTTTCTTCGTCGGCGGTCGGCTGCATCCGCCAATTCTAGCCGCGATCGGCGCGGCAGCCGCCTTTTCGCCGGCGTCGGTGCTTGCCGGCCTGCTGCAGGGTGCGGCGTTGCGATAGCGCTGCTAGCATCCTTCGCGACTTGGCAGCAGGAAAAGCAATGGAAGACCAGCCGGTGGCGGTCAGCAACCGCCTCGACCAGGTGCGTTACGACATCCGCGGGCCGCTCAGTCGGCGCGCGCACGAACTGGAAGCCGCCGGCAAATCGGTACTGCGCCTGAACATCGGCAACCCGGGCCTGTTCGGTTTTCGCGTGCCGCAGCACCTGCGCGACGCGATTTCCGGAGCGCTGCCGCGCAGCGAAGCGTATTGCCACCAACAGGGCCTGCTCGAAGCGCGCGAAGCGGTCGCCGCTCTGCATCGGCGCAACGGCGCGGACGCCGCGGCTGATCGCGTGTTCATCGGCAACGGCGTCAGCGAACTGATCGACCTCAGCCTGCGCGCGCTGCTCGATGTCGGCGACGAAGTGCTGATCCCGGCGCCCGACTACCCGCTGTGGACCGCGGCGACGCGCCTCAACGGCGGCGTGCCAGTGCACTACGGCTGCCCGCCCGAGCGCGGCCACCTGCCCGATCCGGCCGAGCTGGAAGCGCTGGTCACGCCGCGCACGAAGGCGCTGGTCGTCATCAATCCGAACAATCCGACCGGCGCGGTATACCCACGCGCGACCCTCGAAGCGCTGGTCGCGGTCGCCGCGCGCCACGGCCTGATTCTGCTGTGCGACGAGATCTACGACAGCGTGCTCTACGACGATGCCCGCTTCGAGCCACTTGCGCCGCTCGCCGACGAAGTGCCGTGCATCAGCTACGGCGGCTTGTCGAAGGTGCACCTCGCCTGCGGTTATCGCGTCGGCTGGCTGTCGGTGACCGGCGCCGCGCGTCGCGTCAAACCGCTGCTGCACGCGCTCGACCTGCTCGCTTCCCTGCGCCTGTGCAGCAACGTGACCGCGCAGTGGGCGATCAAGCCCGCGCTGGAAGGCCCGAACGAGATCGGCACGCTGACCCGACCCGGCGGCCGCCTGCACGCCGCGCGCGCGGCGATTTGCGATGGCGTCGCGCGCAGCGCGTTCCTGCGCATGGTGACACCGCAGGCCGCACTGTATGCGTTCCCCGGCGTAGACACCGAGCGCCTGCCCGGCTTCGACGACGAGACGTTCGCACTCGACCTGCTCGAACACGAACACGTGATCCTGGTGCCGGGCTCCAGCTTCAACATCGCCGCGCGCCATCATTTCCGCGTGACAATGTTGCCCGAACCGGATGTGCTCGCCGACGTGTTCGTGCGCATCGAGCGCACACTCGAGCGCCTCGCCGAAAGCACCGGCGCGAACAGGCGCGTCGCGTGAACCGCGGCTTCCTCGCGCTCGGCGATTCCTACACGATCGGCGAAGGCGTCGCAGCCGACGAACGCTGGCCGGCGCAACTCGCGCGCCGCCTGCGCGCGCGCGGCGATACGATCGCCGACCCGGAGGTGATCGCGCGGACCGGCTGGACCACCGACGAACTCTCCGCCGCGATGGACGCGGCGGCATTCGCGCCCTCGTATGCGCTGGTGACCTTGTTGATCGGCGTCAACAACCAGTACCGCGGGCGACCGATCGACAATTACCGCGAAGAATTCGCCGCGCTGCTGCAACGCGCCTGCGCGCTCGCCGGCAACGAACCGGGGCGCGTCATGGTGGTATCGATTCCGGACTGGGGCGTGACCCGGTTCGCGCGCGAACACGGTCGTAACGCGACGCTGGTCGGCGCCGAAATCGATGCCTTCAATGCCGCCGCGCGCGCAATCGCGAACGTCGCACGGGTTGCCTTCGTCGACATCACGCCTGCCTCGCGCGAGGCAGGCGATGCCGATGCGATGCTGGTCGGCGATGGCCTGCATCCCTCCGCCGCACAGTACGCGCTGTGGACGGATGCCATCTTCCCGGATGCGCGAGAGCGGCTCGCGCGCTGATCGCCTCACGCCGCCTTGCGATGCAGGATCGCGCCAAGCGCTTCGAGCACGCGATCGACGTTCTCCGGCGTGCTGCCGGCGCCCATCAGGCCGATGCGCCAGATCTTTCCGGCGAGTTCACCAAGGCCCGCGCCGATCTCGATGCCGTGTTCGTCGAGCAGGCGGCGGCGCACGCACGCCTCGTCGACGCCATCCGGCACCTTCACCGCATTGAGCTGCGGCAGGCGCGCACCTTCGGCGACGAGCAGGTCGAGACCGATCGCCGCGAGGCCGTCGCGCAGGCGCAGATGATTCGCGCGATGACGCGCCCACGACGCTTCGAGGCCTTCCTCGCGCAGCATCAACAAGGCCTCGTGCAGCGCGTACAACATGTTGATCGGCGCGGTGTGGTGGTAGGCGCGCCCGGCGCCCTGCCAGTAGTTGATGATCAGGCCGAGATCGAGGAACCAGCTCTGCACCGGCGTCCTGCGCGCTTTCAGCGCGGCGACCGCAGTGTCGCTGAAACTCAGCGGTGACAGTCCCGGCGGCGCGGCGAGGCATTTCTGCGAGCCGGAATAGATCGCGTCGGCACCCCATCCGTCGACCTCGACCGGGATACCGCCGAGACTGGTCACCGCGTCGACGATGCTGAGCGCGCCGTGCTCGCGCGCGAGACGGCACAGCGCGGCCGCGTCGGACTCGACGCCGGTGGAGGTTTCCGCATGCACGAACGCGAGCGCCTTCGCACCGGGATGCGCCTTCAACGCGGCTTCGGCCTTGTGCAGGTCGATCGGCTGGCCGAACGCATCGTCGACCATCACTGCAGTGGCGCCGATGCGCAACACGTTCTCGCGCATGCGCGCACCGAACACGCCGTTGCGGCACACGATCACCCGGTCGCCCGGCTCGATCAGGTTCGCGAACGCGGCCTCCATGCCGGCCGAACCCGGTGCCGAGATCGGCAGGGTCAGCGCGTTCGCGGTGCGGAACGCATGGCGCAGCAGTTCCTTGACCTCGTCCATCATTGCGATGAAAACCGGGTCGAGATGGCCGATCGTCGGCCGCGCCAGCGCATCGAGGACGCGCCGCGGCACCGGCGACGGCCCGGGACCGAACAGCAGGCGTTCGGGCGGCTGGAAAGACTGGAAGGCGGGCATCGGCAATCTCCGGATCAGTGAGGCGGCAGCCAGCGGCCATGCGCTTTGGCGCGGATGCCCGGCATGATCGCATGACGTTGTGGACGCGCAGGTCCACGCCCGCTGCGACACAGGACCGCCGTGGCGTCTGCGGCCATCGGCACACGGGTCCTGCGAACCGGATCACACTTTGCGGGTTTTCTTAACGCCAGCAAAACAACTCGGTCGAACGCGTTTGGTAACGTCGCCGCTCCGCGGGGCTGCCAGCACAACCGGCAGCCTTTTCGACGCAGCGATCCAGGGGAACCGACCTCATGCCATTCAAGCGAATGACGGCCTTGTTTTTGCTCGCTTTTCTGGCAATTCCCTGTGCTTCCGTGGTAGCTGCACCGCTCACCGGCATCGATATACGAGCATGGGAAACCGGCTCCGGTTCGCCGGCCGCGATACCGCTTTCGGGTACGTTGCTGACCTCCGTCGTTGCACCCGCCGCCGGCGTACCGGCCATCGCCGACACCGCTCCCGAAGCCCCCGCGACCGCGCCACGCTCGCACCTGCGCAAGCTGCTCAGCGACTTCGCCGTGACCCTGCGCGACATCCGCTACCGCCGCGGCGGACGCGAACCGTCGACCGGCTTCGATTGCAGCGGCTTCGTGCGCTACGTGTTCCGCCACAGCCTCGACCAGGACCTGCCGAGCGATTCCGCCAGCCAGTTCGGCGTCGGCGCCAAGGTCGACCGCTCGGACATGAAGACCGGTGACCTCGTGTTCTTCCGCACGCACGGCAAGCGCATCTCGCACGTCGGCATCTATCTTGGCGAAGGTCGCTTCATCCATTCGCCATCGACCGGCAAGCGCGTCAGTATCAACCGCCTCGACGAGGCGTACTGGGCGCGCCGCTTCGCCGGCGCCAAGCGACCCAGCGTCCTCTCGTAAGCGTCTCCCGCGCGGCGATAGCACCGCGCAGCGCCTTTAAGAATCGCGCGCGCGCCCTCAGCTTGCGGAGCATTCCGCACACTGAAAAGGCATCTCGATGAGCAAGCGCGAACTCGGCCGATCCGGCATTGCGGTGCAACCGCTGGCATTCGGCGGCAATGTCTTCGGCTGGAGCCTCGACGAGGCCGTGGCGTTCGCCGTTCTCGATGCCTTCGTCGACGCCGGTCTCGACCTCATCGACACCGCCGACGTGTACCCGGCCTGGGTGCCGGGCAACCGCGGCGGCGAATCCGAAACGATCATCGGCAACTGGCTCGCGAAAAGCGGCAAGCGCGACCAGGTCGTGATCGCAACCAAGGTCGCGAAATGGGCCGAGCACAAAGGCCTCGCGCCGGCGACGATCCAGGCCGCGGCCGAGGATTCGTTGCGGCGCCTGCGCATCGACACGATCGACGTCTACTTCGCGCACGAGGATGATCCCGGCGTGCCGCTGGCCGACACGCTCGGCGCATTCTCGCGCCTGATCGAACAGGGCAAGGTGCGTGCGATCGGCGCGTCCAACTACAGCGCAGCGCGCCTCGCCGAGGCGCTCGCGGTCAGCGAGAAGCACGGCCTGCCACGCTACGAAGTGCTGCAGCCGGAATACAACCTCGTCGCGCGCAAGGACTATGAGGGCACACTGGAGCCGCTGGTCCGCAGGGAGCAGATCGGCGTGGTCTGCTACTACGCGCTGGCAAGCGGTTTCCTGACTGGCAAGTACCGCAACGAATCGGACATCGGCAAGAGTGCCGCGCGCGCGAAGTCGATCGGCAAGCACCTCAATGGTCACGGCCTGCGCGTGCTCGCCGCGCTTGACGACGTAGCCCAGCGCCACGGCGCGACGCCGGCGCAGGTCGCGCTCGCGTGGTTGATGGCACGCCCCGGCATCAGTGCGCCGATCGCCAGTGCGACCAGCGTCGCGCAAGTCGTGGAGCTGGCCGGAGCGACCAGGCTGCGCCTCGATGCCGCCGACATCGAGCGTCTGGATCAGACCAGCGGCTGATCCAATGCCGCGTCGGTCTTGCGGCCGATGAAACGGTAGTACGGCACGCGCGCCAGCGGCAGGTACGGCACCGGCGTGCGCGCTTCGACGACCTCGTGCAAGGGCAGCAGGCGGCGCAGCGCAGGCAGGTGCCCGGCATCCAGGCGAACGCCGTCGTGCCTGAACCAGGCCGGCCAGAACCAGCGCGTCAACGGGCCATGCCGCGCGCGGCCGGCGGCCGCATGCGGCGGCGATACGTAGAAATCGACCACGCCAAGCACGCCGCCGGGTTTGAGCATGGTGACCGCGTTCGCGAGCGCGGCGTGCCAATCCGGGATCATCGTCAACGCATACGACAGGATCACCGCATCCACCGGCTGCGGCGGCTGCCACCTGGTCGCGTCGGCCTCGATGGCGCGCAGTTGAGGAATGCGCGCTGCCCGTTCGCGCGCCTGCGCCAGCAGCGGTGCGCAGAGGTCGACAACGGTGAACGATTCGATCGCCGCCAATCGCGTGCCGAAGAATTCCGCGTTGCGGCCGGTGCCGCCGCCGAGTTCGACGACATGCGCACGCGGCGGCAACGGCAAGTTCGCAATCAGTTCCGCGCGCCCGACGAGCAGGCGCTCGCGGAAGCGATCGTAATGTTCCGATTGCGCGCCATAGAACGCCGACAATGCCTGCGCATGCGAATCCGCGCGCGGCATCCCGCGCAGCAGTCGCGCCAGCACCGCGGCGTCGCCGCGCAAGGCCTCAAGCCGGGACATCTGCGATCACGAAGCCGGCATAGGTGTGCACGCGATCGCGCGGCTGCAGTGCATCGGCTTCGGCATCCATGAAGCGGAACGCATCGCGCAAGCACGCGTGGTCCGGTCCGATGCGGATGTCGTCGAGATAGGCCGGCCGCGCGTGCGCGCTGCGCAGCAGGATGCGCGCACCCGGCGCGGCACGCGCGCGGATCGCCTCCCACTCCTCGACCAGCGCGGCCGGATGGTAGGAACTCATCCAGTCCATGTGGTCGAGCAGCACGAAGCGAGAGATCGGTTCATCGTGCGCGCGCAGAAATTCGGTGATCGTCGTCGTATGCGTCTCGATGCGATCGACCAGTCCGTTCTTCAGGCGCGCGAAGTTGTCTTCCTTCAGGTATTCCGGGCAGCAGTCGCGCCGATAGCGACCGGTCATGTAGACGTGCCAGAAATAGTTGTCGGCCAGCGGCAACTGGCGGAACACGTACTGCACCGCGCTGCGGATGAAACCGGAAACGCCGTCGTCGTGCTGCGCCTCGACCAGCTTGCGCTGCGGATACGGCACGCCAAGCAGGCTCATCACGAACTGGCGCGAGATGATCCAGTTGATCGGTCTGTTCCACAGCTGCGGCGCGATGCGTTCGTCGTAGATCGCCTGCTGCTCGCCCATGTCGCGCGCGCGGAACAGGTCGGCCATCGCACGGCGCAGGCGCGGACGCGCTGCGAAATACACGCGCACGCCGCGCGCGACCAGGCCGGAAAGTCCGTGGAAATAGAAACTGCCGCGCGCGCTGGTGAACCAGCGACCGTGGCGATCCCACCAGTCGCGTGCGAATTCCGACAGCTCCGCGCGCAAGTGCGTGCGGTAAAGCTCGGCGAATTTCGCGTGATAGCCCTCGCCGAAGATCGCGAAATAGTCGTCGAAGTCCAGGCGGCGGATGCCGGCGATCTTCAGTTCCAGCAGTGCGTTCTGGCGCGGGTTCGCATCGACCGCATGAATGCGGCGCGGCGCTTCGAGCGCGTAGTCGAGCGCATTGCAGCCGGCGCTGGTGATGACCAGCACGGAGTCGTCCGCACCCAGCGCGAGCGCGCGGCGGTCGACGGCCGGGTCTTCCCAGCAGGTGTTGTAGACCAGGCTGCGCGAATAGATCGCGTCGAAGATCTTCTGGTCGAGTCTGTCGCGCAGGTTCGGGATCGACATCGGAAATCATTCGCAGTCGGGGAACGGACGCGGCAGACGCTAGCCGGCCGATGTGACAGTCGTGCGTTCGCCGCGCCGCGCGTCCGGTCCTGCGCTGTCATCGTGCCGCAACGCCGGCGCAATCCCGCCGTGACCGAAACCGCCGAGGATGCGCCGGGCTCCCGCGAGGATGCGTGATGACGCGACTCCCGTTTCGCAGCGTGTTCGTTTCGGATGTGCATCTTGGCCTTGCCGATTGCCAGGCCGGCTACCTGCTCGACTTCCTGCGCTCGATCCAGTGCGAGCGCCTGTACCTCGTCGGCGACATCATCGACCTCGAGAACATGGCGAAGCGGCCGTACTGGCATGCCAGCCACAGTGCAGTCGTCGCCGAGATCCTCGATCTCGCCGCGCGTGGCACCAAGGTGCTCTACATTCCCGGCAACCACGATGCGCAGCTGCGCCGCCTCGCCGGCCAGCGCATCGGCGGAATCGAATTTGCGCTCGACGCGGTGCACGTCGGCGCGGATGGGCGCCGCTATCGCGTCAGCCATGGCGACGAGTACGACAGCACCGGCACGACGCCGGCGTGGCTGCACTCTCTCGGCGATATGCTGCAGGGCTTCATCTGTGCGACGAACCGGCGCTGCAACGCGCTGCGGCGCCGCTGCGGCCTGCACTATCGGCCGCTGTCGATCGGCATCAAGCGGCGCATCAGGGCCGCGTGGCATTTCATCCAGGATTTCGAGGCGCGCGTGGCATCGCGCGCGCGTGCAGAAGGCTTCGACGGCCACATCTGCGGGCACATCCACTACGGCCGCATGCACGAACGCGACGGCGTGCTGTACGTCAACGACGGCGACTGGGTCGAACACTGCACGGCACTGGTCGAGCATCGCGACGGCGCGCTCGAACTGCTGCACTGGACCGAACGCCGCGAGACGCTCGCGTACCGCGCGGCGCAGGTTGCCGCGCCGGTCGCGTTGCCGGCCGCGGCCTGAGCGGACGCGGAGCGCGGCATCTCTTCTCGTCCGTCATCCCGGCCAGCTCCGGGATGACGTATATCGCGGGGTCTCTCAGAACCCAGGTGGCAATTCGTATACGTAGACCGCCACGGTTCCTGTCGCGGTGCCGCCGTGGCCGTCGGACACGGTGTATTCGAAGTAGTCCTGGCCGAACCAGCCGTGCACCGATTGGTAGCGCACGGTGCCGTCCGAATTGATGCTGACGAGACTGGTCGGGATCGGGCCGGTATGGTTGACCGAAATCACCGTAAGCGGATCGCCGTCCGGGTCGGACGCGGCCTGCAGCACCGGAATGTCGATCGACGATCCCTTCAGGACGCGCACCGATAGCGGGCCCGCGATGGGCGCGTGGTTCGGCGTCACCACGGTGATGTGTACGGTCGCCGTCGCACTGCCGCCGCGCCCGTCGCTGACCGTGTAGGTGAAACTGTCGGGGCCGACGTAGTCCGCTGCCGGTGTGTAGGCGACACCGCTGCCGGTCGACGCGGCACCGCCGTGCGCCGGCATCGACACCGCGGTCACGCTGAGTGCGTCGCCGTCCGGATCGCTGTCGTTGGCGAGCACGTCGATCGTGTTGTCGGTCGAGTTCATCTCGACCGTGGTGCTGTCGTCCTGCGCGACCGGCGGCTTGTTGAGGTATTCCTTCGGTCCGAGCGTGGTCGTGCTGCTGGTCTTCTCGAAGCGGTACACGTCGACCGTGCGCTTGTGTTCGGCCGGGTCGCGCAACGCGCGCTCGATCCATGCCGGCGGCGCCTTGACCGGTTCCTTGACCCATTCCATCCGTGGCGACGACGGCGTTGCCGGTGCCGGTGCGGTCGTGGTTTCCTCGATGGTCAGGAACTCGATGTCGACGCGGCGGTTCTTCTGGCGGTTCGCACGCGTGTCGTTCGGGTACGTCGGATTGAGCTTGCCTTCGCCACGTGCATCGATCTGCTCCGCGGCGATGCCGTGCGCGACGAGGTAGCGCTTGGCGCTGTCGGCGCGACGCTCCGAGAGTTTCTGGTTGTAGGCGACCGAACCGACCGAATCGGTGTGGCCGACCACGCTGACGCGGCTGACGCGACTCGACGAATTCAGCTTGGCGATCAGCGCATCGAGCGCTGCAATCGCATCCGGGCGCAGGTCATCATGGTTGAAAGCGAAGAATGCATCGCCGTCGAACTTGACGTCGTTGCGCACGACCTGCGGTTCGGCCGGCACCGGCGCCGCATCCGCCGCGCGACGTTCGACCTCGACCATCCTGTACGGCTCGCGCGGACGATAGTTCTGGCCGATGTCGTAGCGCAGCAGCAACCAGCCGCGCGTGTCGTTGCGATCGGTCCGCTCGAAATCGCCGCTCTTGCGCAGTGCCTCGCCGAGCAGCGAGACGCTGAAGCCGGTGTTCGCGAAGTACTTGTCGAGGCCGAGCGAGAGCGTCCACTGGTCGGAGCTGTACTTGCCGCGCTCGTAGTCGAGACCGCCGCGCAGACGCAGCAGCGGTTCGTCGAAATACTTGCCGAAGCGCGCACCGATGCCGTTGTCGTAGGGGTGCTCGAAGAACTGCGTCAGCGTGTCGATCGTCTGCGTCTGCGTGTAGGCGCCCTGGCCGTCGCTGCCGTTGATCTGGCTGACAACGCTGGTGAGACTGGTGTTGAGCAGGCGTGCGCCGGACGTCGCATGCATCAGGTAGCCGGTGACCGAGAAATCATCCTTCTCCCAACCGAAGCCGAGCGAAACCTTGCGGTCCTTCCACGCGTTCTGGTCGAACGCGCCGAACGCCTTCAGCACGCTGGTGTTTTCGGGATGCTCGATCGCATCGCTCGCGCTGCCCCGCAACCAGTGATAGTCGAGCTGCACGCCGCCCGCGCCGGCCTGGCCGAGCCACAGTTGCGCCAGCCACGCATGCTCGTCGGTCTTGCCGAGAATGCCGAGGATTTCGCCGAGCACGTCGCCGTGCTCGTTGACGCCGAGCGAGACGCGCGCATTCGATCCGACATAGGTCAGCGGAATGCTCGCATCGACCGGCGGCGGCGGATTCGATTGTGCGAACCCCGTCGACGACAACGCGAAACCGATTGCGACAGTCAGCAACTTGCGACGTGCCATGACACCCTCCCGAGCCTGTGCGGTCTTCCATCGATGGCTCCGTCCGAACCGGTCCGCCGTTGCGGCGATGACCGCACGCACACGATGCGGCCGCGTGCGCGGCGCCGGCGATGGCCGGCACGATGCTTCGAACGGAACTCCCCTTGCGCCGCGAATTATTGCCCATAACTTGCAGACGACCAAACGCCGCCACATCCGGGCGGCGTATCATTCGTGATCCACCGCACGGAAACCGCCATGTCGCTCAGTCCCGCCACGCGCGCCCGCATCGAGTCGCTGCTTGCCAGCAACCACGTCGTCATGTTCATGAAAGGCACGCGCCACGCGCCGCAGTGCGGCTTCTCGGCTGCCGCTGCGGATCGCCTCAATGCGCTGCTCGACGACTATGCGACGGTCGACGTGCTCGCCGACGAGGAGATCCGCGCCGGCATCAAGGAATTCGGCCAGTGGCCGACGATTCCGCAGTTGTACGTCGGCGGCGAACTGGTCGGCGGCTCGGACATCATCCAGTCGATGTTCGATTCCGGTGAACTGCACGGCGTGCTCGGCGTGCCCGCACCCGATCGCACGCCGCCGGTCGTCACGATCTCCGATGCGGCCGTCGAACGCATCCGCGGCGCGCTCGCCGATGCCGGCGAGATGAAGCTGTTCCTGATCGTCGACGGCCGTTTCAATCCGCAGTTCCAGCTGCGCGAAGCCGGCACGAACGACATCGTCGTCGATGCCAACGGCCTCGAAATCCATTTCGACGTCGCCAGCGCGCAACGCGCGCGCGGCGCCACGATCGACTGGACGCAGACGCCGCACGGCGAGGGCCTCGCGATCTTCCTGCCCGAAGCGCCGCAGGCATTGAAATCGCTCAGCGTGCAGCAGCTGAAGCAGCGCCTCGATGCCGGCGACATCACGCTCATCGACGTGCGCCCGGAACATGATCGCGCGATCGCGAAGATCGAAATCGCCGACGTGCTGACTCCGGAAACGCACGCGCGTCTGACCGCCTTGCCGAAGGACACGCCGCTCGCCTTCATCTGCCACCACGGCAACGCCAGCCGCAACGCGGCCGAGCATTTCCGCGAGCACGGTTTCACCAACCTGTGGAACGTCGAGGGTGGCATCGAGGCGTGGGCGATCGAAGTCGACCCGACCGTCGCGCGCTACTGAACGCACGCATGGCACCTGCAGATTCGGGCATCGCGGCAGCGACGCACCGCCTGCGCGCGCTGGTGCGCGCAGTACCGGACTTCCCCCAACCCGGCATCACGTTCCGCGACGTGACGCCGTTGCTCGCCGACGCCGAAGGATTCGCGCGCTGCCTCGACCTGATGGCCGCACCATGGCGCGATGCCGATGTGCAGGTCGTGTGCGGAATCGAAGCGCGCGGCTTCATCTTCGGCGCGGCACTGGCCGATCGCCTGCGTTGCGGATTTGTGCCGTTGCGCAAACCGGGCAAGCTGCCGCCACCCGTGCTGTCGGCGGAATACCAGCTCGAATACGGTAGCGACCGCCTCGAAGCGCGAGCCGACACGTTCGCACCCGGCACGCGCGTGCTGATCGTCGACGACGTGCTCGCCACCGGCGGCACCTTGGCGGCGGCACGCACGCTGGTCGGAAAACTCGGCGCGACACCGATCGGCGCCGCCGTGCTGATCGAACTCGAAACGCTGCCTGGCCGCGAACGCTGGGGCAGCGAGCTGCCGCTGCAGGCTCTGCTGCGCTACTAAGCAAGACGGCCGACGCCGCCGTCTTGCGGCGAAACTATTCGAGCTCTTCCTCGAAGCGCAGATGCTTCACGCTGCGCCCGTTGCGGCGCACCAGCTTGAGCGCTTCGATGCCGACCTTGATGTGCGCTTCGACGTAGTTCGCGGTGATGACCTTGTCGCTGGCTTCGGTCTTGACGCCTTCGGGGATCATCGGCTGGTCGGACACCAGCAGCAGCGCGCCGGTCGGGATGTGGTTGGCGAAACCGGCGGAGAAGATCGTCGCGGTTTCCATGTCGATCGCCATGCTGCGCGTCTTGCGCAGGTATTCCTTGAACGCGGTGTCGTGCTCCCAGACGCGGCGGTTGGTCGTGTAGACGGTGCCGGTCCAGTAGTCGTGGCCGAGATCGCGGATCATCGTCGACACTGCGCGCTGCAACTGGAACGCCGGCAATGCGGGGACTTCGGGAAGCAGGTAGTCGCTCGACGTGCCCTCGCCGCGGATCGCGGCGATCGGCAGGATCAGATCGCCGAGCTGGTTCTTCTTCTTGAGGCCGCCGCACTTGCCGAGGAACACCGCCGCCTGCGGCGCGATCGCCGAGAGCAGGTCCATCATCGTCGCCGCGTTCGGACTGCCCATGCCGAAGTTGATCATCGTGATGCCGTCGGCGGTCGCGTTCGGCATCGGCCGGTCGCGCCCCTGCACCTCGACGCCGTGCCACTGCGCGAACAGCTCGACGTAGTGGCCGAAATTGGTCAGCAGGATGTGCTGGCCGAACTGATCCAGCGGCGTGCCGGTATAGCGCGGCAGCCAATTGCGCACGATATCGTTCTTGTCTTTCATGCGGTCTCCGGCTTCGATTCAGCCGTGGAGTCTAGCGGCGAATCGCGGACCGCTCAGCTTTTGGAACGGATTCGAGAAACTCGATCACGGCCAATGGCGCGGGAAACTCGCCGACGACGGTCGCAGCATCATCCGCCGCCGGCACCCAGTGTTCGCCCCGGCCGAACGCCTCGATCGAGGCATACGAGCCGAGCGGGCGCCATGCCTCGAACGCGTACGGCAGGCCTTCCGCCGCAAGCGGCATCGCCGCATCGGCCAGATGGAAATGCAGGTGCGGACCGGTCGACTCGCCGGTGTAACCAAGCGCCGCAATCCTCTCGCCGCGGCGCACGTGCGCACCCAGGCCGACCTTGATGCTGCCGGGCTTCAAATGCTCGTAGAACGCATGGCGGCCATCCGCCAGCCTCAGGGCGACGTAGTTGCCGCTGGCGTCGCCGATCGGCACGCGGCGGCCGGATGCCACGACGGCAGGCTCCGGCACGTCGTCGCGCAGCGCGGCGACCGTGGCATCGGCCACGGCGAGCACGTCCGCCGCGTAGCCATGCCAGTCGGCTGGGCGCTTGCCCTCGCCGGCGAACGAGCGACCGTCCGCGTCCAACTTGATCCAGTCGATCGCGAAGCGGCCGGGGATGCGCACCTGCCCGTCGACCGCGTACAGGACGCGCCGGTGGCCGCGCTCCCATTCGGCGCCGTAGATCGCCACCCACGGTCCGCCGCTCAGTGGCGGGCCCAGCTTCGCCTCCGCGGGCAGGCGCGGCACTGTGCGGCCACCTTCGACACGGCCGGGCGCGCCCCGTGGCAAGGATTCGAACTCGATGCGATGACGCAGTGCGCCCACGCGCACGGTAACTGGAACGTCCAGATAGACGACCGCATGCAGACCGGGCGCTACAACCGACTTGTCGCCGGTTTTTTCCAGACCCGGTCGCCCGAGTCGCGCCGACAGCGCATCGCCGTGGAATTCGGCCAGCACGGATGCCGACGCATCGTCGAGCACTTCGATGCGCGAAAGTCGCAGCGGCTCGACGGCGAAGCTGGCCAAGTGCAGTTCGTAGACGAGCCGCGTCCCGCCACCGACCGCCACTGGCGCCGGCGTCCCCTGCACGTCGAGCGCGAACGACTGCCGCGCGTCGCGCTGCGCCGGAGCGCCAGGGGCCACCGTGAGCAGAATCGCCGCGATCGCGCAGCGCATGCCGTTTACCGGAAAGCGGCGGAAGCGGGCCCCGTGTCTGTGCGTCACGCCATTCGTTTCCATCGCTTGACTCCGCCAGCTGCGCCAGTGTGGCCGTCCGTTGAGCATCGCGCCGACCGCCGCCGCCCGGGGCTGCGCAACCGCTCCATCGGCTCTTTCCCGGGTCGCGCCATTCTAAGTGGATGCGCGTGCAGCAACGCGACAGGAAACAGCCGGCATACTCCCAAGGACCGAATAGAGGACGCGCCATGATCTGGATCGCCATCGTCGTCGCCTTGTTGGTCTTCGTCGCGCTCGCCTTCAATGGGCGCGGATTTCTCGCCTGGGTCGCCGGCGTCGGCGTTCTCCTGCTGGGCTGGCGGCTCACCGGCGTGACCCATCCACAGCTGTTCGTCGTCAGCACGGCCGTGGCGGCCGCGATCGCGGCACTGTTCGGCCTGCCGCCGCTGCGCCGCCAGCTCGTCTCGCGCTTCGTGATGCCGGTGTTTGCGAAGGTGCTGCCCAGGCTTGGCGATACCGAACGCATCGCGCTGGACGCCGGCACGGTGTGGTGGGACGGCGACTTGTTCGGTGGCATGCCCGATTGGCAGAAGCTGCTCGACTTCCAGCCGCCGCCGCTGAGCGCCGAGGAACAGGCCTTTCTCGACGGCCCGACCGAAGAATTGTGCCGGCGCATCAGCGACTGGGACATCTACCAGCAGCGCGACCTGCCGCCGCCGATTTGGGATTTCATCAAACAGCAGCGCTTCCTCGGCATGATCCTGCCGAAGGAATACGGTGGCCTTGGCTTCTCGGCGCTGGCACATTCGCGCGTGGTCACGCGCATTGCCAGCCGCTCGGTCACCGCCGCGGTCACCGTGATGGTGCCGAACTCGCTCGGACCGGGCGAACTGCTGCTGCACTACGGCACCGAGGCGCAGAAGCAAAAGTATCTTGCACGGCTTGCGCGCGGCGAGGAGATTCCCTGCTTCGCATTGACCGGCCCCGAGGCCGGCTCCGACGCGGCCGCAACGCAATCCGAAGGCATCGTCGAAAAGCGCATGATTGATGGCGTCGAAGTGCTCGGCTTGCGCCTGAATTGGAAGAAGCGCTACATCACCCTGGCGCCGGTCGCGACCCTGATCGGCCTCGCGTTCCGCCTGAAGGATCCGAACAAGCTGATCGGCGACCGCGCGGACCGCGGCATCACCTGCGCATTGATTCCTCGCGGCACGGCCGGCGTCGAAATCGGCCTGCGCCACGATCCGATGGGCGTGCCGTTCCAGAACGGGCCGATCGTCGGCAAGGACGTGTTCGTGCCGCTCGACGACGCGGTCATCGGCGGACGCGAACAGATCGGCCATGGCTGGCGCATGCTGATGGAATCACTGGCCGCCGGCCGCTCGATCTCGCTGCCGGCGCTGTCGATCGGCGCCGCGCAACTCGCGACGCGCATCTGCGGCGCCTACGCGACCGTGCGCGAACAGTTCGATACGCCGATCGGCCGCTTCGAGGGCATCGAGGAACCGCTCGCACGCATCGCCGGCCTCACTTACCTGATGACCGCGACGCGCAACCTGACCTGCGGTGCGCTCGATGCCGGCGAGAAGCCCGCGGTGATCGGCAACATCGCCAAGGCCTACCTGACCGATGCGATGCGCCAGGTCATCAGCGATGCGATGGACATCCGCGCCGGCTCGGCGATCCAGCGCGGCCCGCGCAACGCGCTCGCACGCGCGTGGGATGCGGTGCCGATCGGCATCACGGTCGAGGGCGCGAACATCCTGACACGCTCGATGATTGTCTACGGTCAGGGCGCGATCCGTTGCCATCCGTTCGTGCAGAAGGAAATCGATGCGGTTGCGAAGAACGATCTTGCAGCATTCGACCGCGCGATCTTCGGTCATGCGAACCTGTTCATCACACGCGCCGTGCGCGCCAAACTGCTGGCATGGACCGGTTCGCGCCTCGCAGGCGCGCCGCGTACGGAGGACACGCGTCGCTACTACCAGCACCTGTCGCGCTTCTCGGCCGCGTTCGCGATCCTGTCCGACACCGCAATGGGCGTGCTCGGCGGTTCTCTCAAACGCCGCGAGAAGATTTCCGGCCGACTCGCCGACGCGCTCGCCTACCTGTATCTGGCCAGTTGCGCACTTAAGCGCTACCACGACGAACCGAAGACGCGACCGAACCACGCGCTCGCCTGCTGGTCCGCCGAACTGTGCCTGTACCGCATCCAGGAGGCGTTGCTCGGCGTGCTCGACAATCTGCCGACGCGCCGGATCGGCACGCTGATGAAGCTCGCGATCTTTCCGCTCGGCGCACGCTTCCGACCGCCGTCGGATCGGCTCGGCAGCGAGGTCGCGCGCGACATTCTCGAAAACCGCGAGGCGCGTCGCACGTTGACCGCCGACGTGTTCGTACCGCCGCCGGACGAACCCGGTCTCGGCACGCTCGAAGCCGCGCTCGACAAGGCCGTGCGCGCGATTCCGATCGAGACGAAATTGCGCGACGCGGTGCGTGCGGGAGCGCTCGACCGCGCGCCCGGCTACATGCTCGACGAACTCGGCGTCGCCGCCGGCGTGATCAGTGGCGAGGAATACGAACGACTCAACGAGGCGCGCGATGCACGCGACGAAGTCATCGCGGTCGACGCGTTCGATGCAGAGGTCTACAGGACCCTGCACTGATCATGGATATCGCCATGCACGCCACCTGGTACTTCGATTTCATTTCACCGTTCGCCTACCTGCAGTTGCCGAAGATCCTCGCGCTGCGCGATCGACTGGACATCACGCCCGTGCCCATCGTGTTCGGCGCAGTGCTCGCACATCATGGCCAGTTGGGTCCGGCCGAGATTGCCGGCAAGCGCGAGTTCACCTATCGCTTCGTGCAGTGGCAGGCTGTACGAGCCGGCGTGCCGCTGCGCTTTCCGCCCGCGCACCCATTCAGTTCGCTCGCTGCATTGCGTTTGTGCGTTGCGGGCGGCTCCGATTGGCACGCGGTGACGACCATCTTCGATCACCTCTGGCGCGATGGTCGCAGTGGCGCGGACGCCTCCGATCTGGCCGAACCGGCGCGCGCACTCGGAGTGACCGATGCCGCGGCAGCGATCGCCCACGGAGAGGTGAAAGCGCGTCTGCGCGCGAATACTGACGAAGCGCTCGCTGCCGGAGTGTTCGGCGTGCCGATGCTGCGCCTCGGCGACTCATTGTTCTGGGGCAATGACGCCACGCCGATGCTGGAAGACTGGCTGGCAACACCGGAGCTGTTCGCGAGCGCCGAATACCAGCGCCTCGCCACGTTGCCCGCTGCCGTGCAGCGGACGCGCTGAGGTCCGCTATGGCGACGTAAGGCCCAAGCCCGGCGCATCGGGTCCAGGATGCGTGGTGACGCGATTGCGGCCCGCGGCCTTCGAGCCATACAGCGCCGCGTCCGCGCGCTCAACCAAGTCGTCCGGCGAGTTCATGGCGGCATCGAGCGCGGCGATGCCGATACTGACGGTGACACCGATGCGCATCCCGGAAACGAGAATCGGCATGTCCTGCACGCGTGCGCGGATACGCTCGGCTATGACCGCCGCATTCGCCGCCGTGGCGCCCGGCAGCACGACCAGGAACTCCTCTCCGCCGTAGCGACCGAGCGCATCGCCCTGGCGCAATTCGGTGGCGATCGGTTCGATCAGCGCGCGCAGGCAGCTATCCCCGGCGCGATGGCCATGCGTGTCGTTGACCCGCTTGAAGTGGTCGAGGTCGAGGAACAACAACGCCAGCGGCTCGCCCGATTCGCGCGCGCGCAGGAACACTGCGCGCAGACGGGCGAGGATTGCGCGCCGGTTCAGCGCGCCGGTCAAGGCATCGCGTTCGGCCAGTCGATGCGCGACGTCGCGCTCGTGGCGCATCGCCAGCGTGTGATCGGCGAGGCCGAACGACAGCACGATGCTCGACAGCGTGAACGTGGCCGGCAACATGAATTCGAGCCAGTCCGGCAATGGCCACTGCAAGCTCAGCTGCAGCACGCGAACGACGACCAGCACGAGCCCGGGCACCCATGCGCACAGGTAGAAGCCACCGCGACGATCGCCGTGCTGCCAGGCGAACAGGCCCGCGAGCATCAGGAGTGGCGCGCCCAGCAGCAGGATCGCGCGCATCGCATCGCCGACCCACCATCCCGGCGAGAGTGCGGGAATGGCCGCGCAAAACGCGACTGCGCCAAGCGGCCAACGCGATGCGCGCATCAAGCGTGCCAGCCGCGGTGCCGCACGCGTCATGTCGAGGAAGCGGATCGAGAACTGGACATGAAACAACGACGCCAGCGACACCGCTATCCATATCGGCCGCTGCCCCAGTGGCGCGAGCAGGTCGAATGGCCTCAGCTCGTAGCCGATGCCGGACGCATACAGCTCGTAGAGCACGACAAACAACATGTGGCCGACGAAATAGCCGTAGGTGCCCTCGCGCAGCGCGAAGAAGAAGCACAGTATGACCAGCACCGAGGCGAACTGGATCGAAGGGAACAGCGTATCGAGCCGCGCGTGCGCGAGGTCAACGTCGTGCGCCTCGGCAATGCCGGTGATCCGCACACGTCGCGGAATCGCACGCTCAGGTTCGACCTTCAGGTAGATCGGCGTGTTCGCCCGCAGCCCTTGCGGCAGCACGATGGACAGCGCGTGCAAGGTGAAGCCCTCGCTCTTGTTCCGTTCGTACAGGCTTCTGCGCAATGGCTGGTAGTCCGGCGGCAGGTAGACGGTAACCACCAACCCCTGCGGATCGTCGATACCGAGCAGCGGCGGACGCGATTCGCCCCAGTCCTGCGTCAGGTTCAGGCGATACCAGAGAGCGCGCGTGCGAGCAGGCGTGATCGCGGCATACGGCTGCGCAACGAAATCGTCTGCATGCGAGCCGCCGAGGATCGCGTCGACCGCGACGACTTCATTGCCCGGATCGAACCGTTCGACCACCACCGGCTCGGCCTGTGCACAGGCACAAGCCAGCAACGCAATCAACGCGAACAGCGGCAGCCTGAAACGTTTCATTGCTCTGTGAGGCCCCACGAGGACATCCATGCTTGCGTGGTTTGGAACGCAAGATATGTGCCGCATGCACCAACGGGCTGTTACATATTGTTTCGCGCTGACCTGACCCGGGGTTGGCGAGACCCAGGCTGCCGGCATGTGAGCGTGCCGGCAGCAGGATCACTCATTTCACATGTGCGTCGATCAAGGCGCGTGCCGCCTTGGCGATCGCCGCGACCGGACCGCTGTTGTCGGGAAACGTCAGCCGCGTGTAGTAGCTGCCTTCGACCAGCAGCATTAACGCATCGCCGAGCGTGTCCGGTTCGCTTGCGCCCATCTCGTGCGCAAGCCCGCGCAGGCGACGGCGGATCTCCGTCTTGTACTGGTGCACGATGTCGTTGAGGCGCTGGTTGTCCTCGGGGATTTCCACACAGGCATTGCCGAGCGCGCAGCCACGGCTGGTGCGGCAACCGCACGCCTCCTTCGCCTTGTGGCGCGGCAGATCGATCACCGAATCGATCAGCGCTTCGACCTGCCGGCGCGGATCGCCCGCATGCGGAGCGACCACCTCGTCCCACCATTGCCAATAGCCGCGCTCCTGGCCGCACAGGTATTCGGCGACGAGGTCGTCCTTCGACGGAAAGCTGCGATAGAAACTCATCTTGTTGGTACCGGCCTCGCTCGCGATCGCGTCGACGCCGACCGCGCGGATGCCATGCCGGTAGAACAGCTCGCCGGCGGTCTCGAGGATGCGATCGCGAACTCGCGGACGCTCCGCCGGTGCAGCCGTGGCGGCCTCGGGTGTCGCCTTGACGCTCATTGCCTTCTCTCCTTCTCGATGACGCGTGTTGACATGTGTGTTACCGGTCAGTAACCTGTTACCGATCGGTAACATAATTGGACAGCATCCGGCCGTTTCAGTTCCAAGTCAAGCCGCCGCGCAGCACGGTTTCCGCACAACTCCGCATTCCCTGTGCCGCGATCCATGCCCCCGACGCCGCGTTTCCCTATCGGAGTTCGTCATGCGCATTGCCCATTCCGCCATTCTCACACTCTCGCTGGCCGCCGTCCTCGCCGGTTGCGGTCGCTCCCAAGCCGTCGCCGATGTGCCGGCCCCGGCGCCCGAAGTCTCGGTCGCCAGCGTCGTCGCCAAGCCACTGCGCGACTGGGAGGAGTTCAGCGGCCGCCTCGAAGCGGTCGAGAGCGTCGAGATCCGGCCGCGCGTCAGCGGCTATATCGACTCGGTGAACTTCACCGAGGGCACACGCATCAGGAAAGGCCAGCTGCTGTTCCGCATCGACCCGCGGCCATTCCGCGCCGAAGTGAATCGTCTCGCGGCGACGCTGAAAAGCGCCCGTGCGCAGCAGCAACTGGCCGCGTCGAACCATGAACGCGGCAAGCGCCTGCTCGCCCAGCACTGGATCTCGCAGCAGGCGTTCGATCAGCTGGCGACTACGGAATCGACCAACGCCGACGATGCCGGTGCCGCCGCTGCGGCGCTCGAGTCCGCCCGCCTGAACCTCGAGTTCACCGAAGTGCGTTCGCCGATCGATGGGCGCATTTCGCGCGCGCTGATCACGCCAGGCAACCTCGTCTCGAACGCGAACCTGCTGACGACCGTGGTGTCGGACGAGGCGGTCTATGCCTACTTCGATGCCGACGAGCAGACCTACCTCAAGTTCGCCCACGGCATCGCGCGCGATGCCGATGCGCACCACGCTCAAAGCCCGGTGTTCATGGGACTGGTCGACGAACAGGGCTACCCGCACGAGGGTCGTCTCGACTTCCTCGACAACGTCGTCGATGCCGGCAGCGGCACGATCCGCGGTCGCGCCGTGTTCGACAACGTCGACGGCCGCTTCACGCCGGGTCTGTTCGCGCGCATCAAGCTGGTCGGCGCCGAAAGTCACGACACGATCCTGATCGACGACCGCGCGGTCGGCACCGACCTCGGCAAGAAATTCGTGCTCGCGCTCAAGGCGGACAACACGCTCGAATACCGCCTGGTCCAGCTCGGCGCCGCGATCGACGGTCTGCGCATCGTCAAGGACGGCCTCGCCGCCGGCGACGTGATCGTCGTCAACGGCCTGCAGCACGTGAAACCCGGTATCGCGGTCACGCCGACACGCGTCGAAATGAGCGCCGACAACGCCGGCGTCGCGCAGTTGACGCCACGCCTGCAGGACGCGCCGCTGGTCGCCAGTCGCGGACCGCGGACGGCGAATTCACAGCGGTAGTCGAGCCTTCCAGCAACGAAAGAACGCCTGCCACGTAGAACAAGAAGTCGTCATTCCGGCGCAGGCCGGGATCCAGTTCTCCTTGCGCCGCTCGGCTCAGGATGGATCCCGGCGCAAGCCGGCATGACGACGAGTGGTTTCCACCGCACTCGTCCTCGGACACACATTCATGAACCTCTCGCAATTCTTCATCACGCGTCCCGTCTTCGCCGGCGTGCTGTCGGCGCTGATCCTGATCCTCGGCCTGATCTCGATTCCGGCCCTGCCGATCTCCGAGTACCCGCAGGTCGTACCGCCGACCGTCGTCGTACGCGCGAGCTACCCGGGTGCGAATCCGAGCATCATCGCCGACACCGTCGCCGGACCGCTCGAACAATCGATCACCGGTGTCGAGGACATGCTCTACCAGTTCTCGCAGGCGACTGCCGATGGCGTGATGACGCTGACGGTCACGTTCAAGCTCGGCACCGACGCCGACAAGGCGCAGCAGCTGGTGCAGAACCGCGTCGCGCAGGCGACCCCGAAACTGCCGCAGGACGTGCAGCGCATCGGCGTGACGGTCAACAAGTCCACGCCCGACATCACGATGGGCGTGTTCCTCACGTCACCGGACGGTCGCTACGACCTCAACTATCTGTCCAACTACATGTTGCTGCACGTCAAGGACGAGCTTGCCAAGATCGACGGCGTCGGCGATGTGCAGCAGTTTGGTGGCGGCAACTATTCGATGCGCGTCTGGCTCGATCCGGACAAGGTTGCCGCGCGCGGGCTGACTGCCAGCGACATCGCCAGCGCGATCCGCGAACAGAACGTGCAGGTGGCTGCCGGCCAGCTCGGCTCGTCGTCGACGCCGAACACCGGCGACGGCTCAAACAAGCCGAGCTTCCAGATCGCGGTGAACACGAAGGGCCGTCTGGTCGACGAAGAGGATTTCGCGAACATCATCATCCGCACCGGCAGTGCCGGCCAGATCACGCGCCTGCGCGATGTCGCACGCGTCGAACTGGGCTCGGACAATTACGCGCTGCGCGCGATGCTGAACAACCAGACCGCAGTCGGCGTCGGCATCTTCCAGCGCCCCGGCAGCAACGCGATCGCGATCTCCGATGCGGTACGCGCGAAGATGGCGGAGCTGAAGAAGTCCTTCCCGGACGGCATCGACTACGATCCCGCCTACGATCCGACGGTGTTCGTGCGCGGCTCGATCGAAGCGGTGTCGCATACTCTGCTCGAAGCGATCGCCCTCGTCGTCATCGTCGTCATCGTGTTCCTGCAGACTTGGCGCGCCTCGATCATTCCGCTCCTCGCGGTGCCGGTGTCGCTGATCGGCACGCTCGGCGTGATGCACCTGTTCGGCTTCGGCCTGAACACCTTGTCTCTGTTTGGTCTCGTGCTGGCGATCGGCATCGTCGTCGACGACGCGATCGTCGTCGTCGAGAATGTCGAACGCAACATCAGCGAAGGCCTCGCGCCGATCGCCGCGACCGTGCAGGCGATGAAGGAAGTCACCGGCCCGATCGTCGCGACCGCATTGGTGCTGTGCGCGGTGTTCCTTCCGACCGCATTCATCAGCGGCCTCTCCGGCGAGTTCTACAAGCAGTTCGCGCTGACCATCGCGATCAGCACGGTGATCTCCGCGTTCAATTCGCTGACCTTGTCGCCGGCCTTGTCCGCGCTGCTGCTGAAGCCACATGACGCGCCGCCGGATCGCGCGACGCGCATCCTGAACGCCTCGCTCGGCTGGTTCTTCCGCCCGTTCAACCGTTTCTTCACGCGCGCCTCGAACGGCTACGTGCGTGGCGTCGGGCGCGTCCTGCGCGCGAGCTCGATCGCCGTGTTCATCTATCTCGGCCTGATCGGTCTGACCGCGTTCGGTTTCGCGCACACGCCGAGTGGCTTCGTGCCGCCGCAGGACAAGCAGTACCTGGTCGGCTTCGCGCAGTTGCCGGATGCGGCGACGCTCGACCGCACCACGGACGTGATCAAGCGCATGGGCGAGATCGCGCTGAAGACGCCCGGCGTCGAATCGGTGCCGGCGTTCCCCGGCCTGTCCATCAATGGCTTCACGAACGCGCCGAACATGGGCATCGCGTTCACGCCGCTGAAGCCGTTCGACGAGCGCCGCGATGCGTCGAAGTCCGCTGGTGGCATCGCGATGGCGATGAACGCGCAGTTCGCGAAGATCCAGGACGCGTTCATCGCGATCTTCCCGCCACCGCCGGTACAGGGTCTCGGCACGATCGGCGGCTTCAAGCTGCAGGTCGAGGATCGCGCCAACTTCGGTGCCGACGAACTGTACAAGCAGCTGCAGAACGTGATCGCGAAGGCGAGCAAGCGACCGGAGCTCGCCGCGGTGTTTTCCGGTTTCCAGGTCAACGTGCCGCAGATCGAAGTCGATGTCGACCGCGAGAAGGCGAAGACGGCGGGCGTGCCGCTGCAGAATATCTACGACACGATGCAGATGTATCTCGGCTCGCTGTATGTGAACGACTTCAACCGCTTCGGTCGCACCTACCAGGTCAACGCGCAGGCCGAGCCGGGGTTCCGCCTGCACGCCGACGACATCGGCCGGCTGAAGACGCGCAACGCGCGCGGCGACATGATTCCGCTGGCGAGTTTCGTCACCACGCGCGAAACCTCGGGCCCGGATCGCGTGCCGCACTACAACGGCTACCTCGCCGCCGAGATCAACGGCGCCGCCGCGCCCGGCTACAGCAGCGGCCAGGCGCAGAAGGCGATCGAGGAAGTGCTGGCGCAGGAACTGCCGAACGGCATGGCCTACGAATGGACCGACCTGACCTACCAGGAATTCCTCGCCGGCAACACGATGGCGTGGATCTTCCCGCTGGTCGTGCTGCTCGTGTTCCTCGTGCTCGCGGCGCAGTACGAAAGCCTGTCGCTGCCGCTCGCGGTGATCCTGATCGTGCCTATGTGCCTGCTCTGCGCACTGCTCGGCGTGACCGTTTCCGGCGGCGACAACAACATCTTCACGCAGATCGGCCTGATCGTGCTGGTCGGACTCGCCTGCAAGAACGCGATCCTGATCGTCGAGTTCGCACGCGATCGCGAAGCGCTGGGCGAGTCGACCTGGCAGGCCGTGCTCGACGCGTGCCGCCTGCGCCTGCGCCCGATCCTGATGACCTCGCTCGCATTCGTGATGGGCGTGATCCCGCTGGTCACCTCGACCGGTGCCGGTTCCGAGATGCGCCGCGCGATGGGCGTCGCGGTATTTTCCGGCATGCTCGGCGTCACGTTCTTCGGCCTGCTGCTGACACCGGTGTTCTATCTGCTGATGCGTCGCGGCCGTGAAACGCGCGCGGCGCGGATCGCGCAGGATGCTTCGCCCGTTGCGGCGATTGGCCATTGAGCCGCGAGCTTCCGGACACCGACCGATGACTTCATCCGGCACTCGCAGCAACACGATCGCGCTGGTCGCGGTTTGCCTCGCGTCCCTGATGTTCGGCCTTGAGATTTCCAGCGTGCCGGCGATCCTGCCCACGCTGGAGCAGGTACTGCATGCCGACTTCAAGGACATGCAGTGGGTCATGAACGCCTACACGATCGCCTGCACGACCGTGCTGATGGCGACCGGAACGCTGGCCGACCGGTTCGGCCGCAGGCGCGTGTTCCTGATCTGCACGATTGCGTTCGGCATCACTTCGCTGCTGTGCGGCGTGGCGCCGAACGTGTCGACGCTGATCGTCGGGCGCTTCCTGCAAGGCATGGCCGGCGGCGCGATGTTCATCTGCACACTCGCCGTGCTGTCGCACCAGTTCCAGGCGGGCGTCGAACGCAGCAACGCGTTTGTCGCCTGGGGCGTGATCAGCGGCATCGGCCTCGGCTTCGGTCCGGTCATCGGCGGCCTTATCGTCGCCGCGGCGAACTGGCGATGGGTATTCATGATCCAGCTTCCGCTCGTCGCACTGTCGCTGTTTCTCGCTGTCGGCGGCGTGCAGGAATCGAAGGATCCGCACGCCGAGAAGCTCGATGTCGGCGGCATCGCCAGCTTGTCCGCGGCCGTGTTCGCGCTGACCTGGTACATCACGCAAGGGGCCGACCTCGGCTTCGCCAGCATGACGGCACTCGGCGTTCTCGCGATCAGCATCACGGCTTTTGTCGCCTTCGTCTGGATCGAAACGCGCAGCGCGCATCCGATGTTCGATTTCTCGGTATTCGGGATCCGCGCGTTTTCCGGCGCGATCATCGGCTGCATCGGCATGAACTTCAGCTATTGGCCGCTGATGATCTATCTGCCGATCTATTTCCGGGGCGTTCTGGGCTACGACAGCACCACCACCGGATTCTTCCTGCTCGCCTACACGCTTCCGTTCCTTGCGATGACGCCGCTTGCCGAGCGTCTTCTGCAACGTCATCAGGCACGCATCGCAGTGCCGCTCGGCCTGTTCACGATCGGCGCGGGTCTTCTGTTGATGAAGCTCGGCAGCGGCCTCGAACACGCAAGCGGCTGGACGATGTTGCCCGGGATCCTGCTCGCTGGCGTCGGCATCGGCCTGACCAACACGCCAGTCACCAATACCACCACCGCTTCGGTGTCGAGCGACCGCGCCGGCATGGCTTCGGGGATTGATGTCAGCGCGCGTCTGATCGCACTCGCGATCAATATCGCGGTGATGGGACTTCTGCTGCAGCAACGCATCGCTTCGTACCTGGAGGGCGTCACCGGCGACGCGCTCGGCGCCACACGACGGCGTTCGCTCGCGGAGGAGATCGCGACCGGGAATCTCGACGCTTCCGACGCCATCGCGCGCGCGGCGCTGGCGCACGGCTTCGACGGACTGTTGCTCTACGGTGGCGTCGGCGTCTGCATGCTGGCCGCGGCAAGCTTCTCGATTTTTGGAGCCGCAAAACGCGAGACCCTCGCCGCATCGTCGGCCATGGCAGCAGCAAGCGACGTCAACTGTCCGAACACGGCTTCCGAAACTCATTGAACGAAGCCGCATCCCGCTCGTTCCGGGGCATCGGCTCACCCATGTATCGCATTCAACCAGAGGATTGTTTCATGACTCGCAAAATCGCCCTGATCACTGGCGCTACCCGTGGTATCGGCTTTGAAACGGCGCGCCAGCTGGCGCAGCAAAACGTGCATGTCATCATCGGCGCGCGCTCGCTCGACAAAGGCACGGATGCGGCGTGCGTGCTGCAAGGCGAAGGCTTGAACGCCGAAGCCGTCGCGATCGACGTGACCGATGCGGCCAGCATCGCTGCTGCCGCACACGAGGTCGAGTTCAAGCACGGCCGTCTCGACATCCTCGTCAACAACGCCGGCATCGTGCTCGACGATTTCCAGAAGAAGCCATCGGAGCAGACGCTCGAAACGTGGCGCGCGACGTTCGACACCAACCTGTTCGGCCTGATCGCGGTCACTCAGGCGCTCCTGCCGCTGCTGCACAAATCCTCCGCCGGACGCATCGTCAACGTGTCGAGCCTGCTGGGTTCGATCGCCCTGCATTCGGATCCGACATCGCCGATCTACGACTTCAAGGTGCCGGCCTACAACGTCTCGAAGAGCGCGGTGAATGCGTGGACCGTGCAACTCGCCCACGAGTTGCGGGGCAGCTCGGTCAAGGTCAACACGATCCATCCCGGTTACGTGAAGACCGACATGAACAAGGGCGAAGGCGAGATCGACATCCCGGAAGGCGCGAAGACCAGCGTCGAACTCGCGCTGATCGATGCGGACGGGCCCAATGGCGGCTTCTTCCACCTCGGCAGGTCGCTTCCCTGGTAGATCGTCACGTGGATGCGTGCGTTCGCCGCACGCATTCGCGCATCGATCGTCGCGCCGCACGCAGCTCAGTGGCATGCGCGCGGCTACACGGGCGTAGACTGCGCGCATGCGCCACGCACTGGTTCCATCGATCGCGTTGTTCTTTGCGCTTGCATCGATGCGCATCGATGCCGCGACCGCATACGAGTGCATCGGTACGGACGGTTCGGTCAGCTTCCAGGACAAGCCATGCCGGGCTGCCGCGAGGCAGCAGCGTCTGAGCCTGCCGGATGACACGCGTCCACCAGTACCTGCCGATGACACGGCCGCCACCGATGCGCCATCGCCACCAGGTCACCCACCGCGGCAGGCGATGCCGGCACCCCTCATGCCGCCGCCAAGCTTCTTCCTGTGCACGCGTTACGACGGCAGCCGCTACGTCAGCGACGACGGCATCGGTGGCAGCAACGCTGTTCCCTACGGCATGCTCGACGGACCGGACCAGAGCCTCGCCAACGCGTACGGCGGCCGCAACGGCATCGGCGTATCCGCGCCGGGACTGCGAACGACTCCAACGATACCGGCTGCGCGAGCGCCGTTCGCCGGCACCTATGTCCAGATCGATGACGAATGCCATCACGCCGCGCCACGCGAAGCATGCGCATATCTGCGCGGCGAACTCGACAACGTCGAAGACAAGTTGAAGCGCGCATTCAGCGATACCGAAGCACAGCTCCGGCAGGAGCAAACTCGACTGCAAAATCGCATGCGCGGGTGTTGACGAATCCGTGTTCGCATGAATGTCGACGCGCTGGCGATTTTTGTGGCAAAGCACGTGAAAGCGAGCCATGGCGCGGCCTGCACGCTTCACTCCACAGACTTATCCCGCCGTCTGTCCACAGGCGTTGTGGATAACCAACTTCCGCTTTCTGCCACCACGAAATCATGCGCGCTTTGCAAGCGCGGATCGCGGCTTGGACGCATGAAATTCATCGATCGAATGACGTCAACGGGGTTGACGAATGCGCATTCGCGTGAGTCTGCACGCGTTGGCGAAATTTGCGTCAAGGCACGTGAGAACGAGGCGCAGCGCGGCGTGTGCGCCTTCCTCCACAGACTTATCCTGCAACCTGTCCACAGGCGTTGTGGATAACGCGCTCCGCTCATGCTTGCGACGAAGTCGTCTGCTACGACAACGAGAACAGCGGCCTCGGCGCATGGCGGCGTTCGTGTTCGAGCAGCCACTGTTTGGTCGGCAGTCCGCCACCGAAGCCGGTCAGTTTGCCGTTTGCGCCGATCACGCGATGGCAGGGCACAATGATCGGCAAAGGATTTGCACCGTTCGCGGCGCCGACCGCACGACTCGCCGACGGATCTCCGATACGCCGCGCAAGTTCGCCGTAGCTGATCGTCTCGCCGTACGGAATGCGCACGAGTTCGTCCCAGACGATCTTGCGGAAGCCGCTGCCGAGCGCCGCCAGCGCCACGTCGAATTCATGCAGCTCGCCCGTGAAGTACATCTGCAGTTGCCCGATCACCGTGCCAAGACGGCGGCGACTGCGACGCCAATGCGGCTTGATGCGCGCGCCCTGGTCCATGCAGGGGAAGTCGACATGACGCAAGCCCTGTTCGTCGGCGACCAGCAACAGCGGACCGATCGGCGTATCGAGGTAGTCGTAGTCCACCTCGCTTGTGTCCGGTTCACCCCGCGCGATGAAGTCGACCGGCATTCGCATGTATCGGGTATTCATGAACTTCTCCACAGCAGCATCACGGCGTAGGCGCGCCATGGCCGCCATTGTTCGCTCAACGCTTCGAGCTCGCGCGTGCTCAAGGTGTGTCCCCGTCCCGCCGAGCGACGCAGGATGAGGTCCGCGGCCGGGAACGCATCCGGCTGCGCGAGCGCGCGCATCGCGATGTAGTGCGCGGTCCATGGCCCGATGCCCGGCAACGCGACGAGGTCGTTCGCGAACGCAGCGAGCGGTTGCTCGGCGCGGAACTGCACGCGGCCGTCGAGGACCGCCTGCGCGAGGCCGCGGATCGTCGCCGCGCGCGCACGCGTGACGCCCTGGCTTTCGAGCGGCGCGTCGACGAGCGAGTCCGGACTCGGGAACAGCGCGGTCAAGCCGACCGCCGCGCCCTCCGCGAAAGGCGTGCCATAGGTCGCGGCCACGCGCGCCGCGAGCGTGCGCGCCGCGGCGACGCTGACCTGCTGGCCGAGTACCGCGCGCACCGCGAGCTCGAAACCCTCCCACGCGCCGGGCAGACGCTGGCCCGGCCAGCGCCGGATCAACGGTTTCATCAATTCGCTGCGCTGGAACACGTCTGCCAACGCGCGCGGATCCGCATCGACATCGAACATGCGCTTGACACGCGCCGCAATCGTGCCGAGGACGCTGCTTTTCGGATGATGCACCCGCAGCGCAAGCGCCGAATCACCGTCCATCGACGCCACTGCAAACCAGCCTGGCACGCCATCGATCACGAAGCTGCGCCGGTATCCGTCCGCATCGACGATCTCGACACCCGGAATCGTGCGCCGCGAATGGAACTCGAGCAGGTGCGTGAAATCGTACGGCGCACGATATGGCAAGCGCAGCACGAGTTCATCCACGCAAGCGCCGTTCGCGCCGGCCGCGCGACTGCGCCGGATCTCCCGCGGCGGCTTTCCATAGGCCGCAGCGAACGCCGCGTTGAAGCGACGAAGGCTCGCATAGCCGGACGCCTGCGCGATCGCCGTCATCGGCAACGCGGTTTCGCTGAGCAACTGCTTCGCGAACAGCAGGCGCCTCGTCGCCGCGACATCGAGCGGACTTGCGCCGAGCTCCTCGGCGAATACGCGACGCAGATGCCGCTCGCCGACGCCAACACGCGCAGCGAGTTGCGGCAGCGAGCCGTCATCGAGCGCACCTTGTTCGATCAGGCGCAACGCGCCGCAGACGAGTTCGCTTTTCGCGCGATGCAATGGCGAGCCCGGCGCCGCTTCCGGCCGGCAACGCAGGCATGGCCGGAACCCTGCTGCTGCGGCCGCAGCGGCGCTGTCGTAGTAGCGGATGTTGTGCGCTTTCGGCGACGGCGCCGGACACACCGGCCGGCAGTAGATGCCAGTCGATGTGACGGCGGTGAAGAACAATCCATCGAAGCGCGGATCGCGGGTCAGCCGTGCGCGCTCGCAGACGCGACGATCGAGCTGGCTGGTGTGGACGACTGCTGGCATGCGTCGATGCTAACGCCGATCGCGGTCGCCGACTCGCCATTTTCGGCCATCAATGCGAGGACCTTGCCGATGGCACCGCCGGCGTGTTGCGGCGTCGGCGCGCGACGGCGCAAACGCGCCGCTGTTCGCGGAGACGATTCTTTTCCCGAGCGGGCGAAAACAGGCGTATTTGGCGCCGCGGCAGGCTTTATCCTACAGTCGGCACGCCCGAGGACTGCCCCGGGTAGCCCATCCCTCGAAAAACGGAATATTCATGGCCAAGAACAACGCGACGAAGAAGATCAGTTCCCCCAAGGCTGCGGCCAAGCCGGCAGCAGCCGCGAAGCCGGTCAAGGAAGCGCTGAGCAAGTCGGGCCTGGTGGCGCATCTGGCCGAGGCCAGCGGCGTGATCGCCAAGGACGTGCGTGCGGTGCTCGCCGCGCTGGAAGGCGCAGTGCACGGTTCGGTCAGCAAGAAGGGCATCGGCTCCTTCACGCTGCCGGGTCTGCTGAAGATCAGCGCGGTCAAGGTGCCGGCCAAGGCGAAGCGCAAGGGCATCAACCCGTTCACCAAGGAAGAGCAGTGGTTCGCCGCCAAGCCTGCCTCGGTGAAGGTGAAGGTGCGTCCGCTGAAGAAGCTCAAGGACGCCGCTGCCTGATCGACGCGCGTGATGCGGCGGATTCGCTCCCCCGCATCACCCGCCGCA
>JAEWGO010000009.1 GCA_023388255.1 Pseudomonadota bacterium
CAGACGTCCCGCGACCGGATGGATCGCAAAGCGCACCGTCTTGCCTGCGTCGCGAAGCGTGCGGGTAAGCTCGGAGAGCGACTGCTGTGCCTGCGCCACTGCAAGGCCATAGCCCGGCACGACGATGATGCTGTCGGCATCCTGCAGGGCCTGTGCGGCGCCATCGGCATCGATGGCAACCATCTCGCCTTCGATTTCCTGCGTGCTTGCCTGGGCATTGCCGAAGCCGCCGAGGATCACAGAGAGGAAGTCGCGGTTCATGGCGCGGCACATGATGTAGCTCAGGATCGCGCCCGACGAACCGACCAGCGCGCCAGTCACGATCAGCAGGTCATTGCCGAGCATGAAGCCCGTCGCTGCGGCTGCCCAGCCCGAATAGGAGTTGAGCATCGAGACCACGACCGGCATGTCGGCGCCGCCGATTGCCATGATGAGATGCGCGCCGAGCACGAAGGCGATCAGGGTAATCAGAACCAGCGGCCAGATGGCGCCGGACTGCACGTAGATCACACCCAGGATGACACAGACCACGGCCATGCCGATATTCATCGCATGGCGGCCGGGCAGGATCATCGCCTTGCCGGTGATGGAGCCCTGCAGCTTGCCAAAGGCGATCAGCGAGCCCGTGAAGGTGATGGCGCCGATGAAGATGCCGAGCACGATCTCGATCTCGTGGATGACCTTCTCGGCACCCGCATAGCCTTCCGGCGGCACGATGGCGCTGTTCAGGCCGACAAACACGGCAGCAAGGCCAACGAAGCTGTGCAGCACGGCAACGAGCTGCGGCATCTGGGTCATCTCAACGCGCTGGGCGATGAAGATGCCGATGGCCGCACCCGCGAGCATGGCCGGAACCAGGAACTCGAAATTGCCGACATGGGCGGAGAACAGCGTCGCGATGATGGCAATCGCCATGCCCAGCATGCCGTAGAGATTGCCGCGAACGGCCGTCTCCTGGTGGCTGAGGCCAGCCAGCGACAGAATGAAGAGGATGCTGGATCCGATATAAGAAGCTGTAACGAGACCCATCAGATCAGTCCTTCCTGAACATTTTCAGCATGCGGCGGGTGACATGGAAGCCACCAGCAATGTTGATCGAAGCAATCAGCGCGGCCACGACGGAAAGCGCGACCACCGTATTGGACGAGGAATCCGCCTGCAGCATTGCGCCAAGAATGATGATGCCCGAGATGGCATTGGTCACGCTCATCAGCGGCGTATGCAGCGCCGGCGTGACGTTCCAGACCACTTGGTAGCCAACAAAGCAGGCAAGCACGAAGACCGTGAAGCGCCCGAGGAACTCGGTCGGCGCATAAAGGCCGACGAGCGCCAGCAAGAGCGCACCCGCAACGAAGAACATCAGCTTCGACGAGCCGCTGCTCTTTTCGCCTGCCTTGGCTTCGTGAACAGGCGCGGGCTTCGGCTTTGCCGCTTGCGTGGGCTTTGCCGGTGCTGGTGGCGGCCAGGTCACGTCGCCGTCCTTCACCACGGTCGCGCCGCGGATGACCGCGTCTTCCATATTGACCACCGGAACGCCGTCTTTGCCGGGCGTAAGGTCGTCCATCATGTGACGCAGGTTGGTCGCATAAAGCGCCGACGACTGCGCTGCCATGCGGCTTGGGTAATCGGTATGGCCGATGATCTTCACGCCATTGGCGGTGGTGATCACCTCATTCGGCACCGTCAGGTCGCAGTTGCCGCCCTGCTCGGCCGCAAGGTCGACCACAACGGAGCCGGGCTTCATCGCCTCGACCATGTCCTTGGTCCAGAGCTTGGGCGCGGGACGGCCTGGAATAAGCGCCGTCGTGATGACGATGTCGACATCTGCAGCCTGGGCGCGGAAGAGCTCCATTTCCTTGGCAATGAACTCTGGGCTGGCGGGCTTGGCATAGCCGCCCTCGCCTGAGGCATCCTCATCGAAATCGAGCATCAGGAACTCAGCGCCCATCGACTCGATCTGCTCGGCGACTTCCGGGCGTACGTCGAAAGCGCGCACGATGGCACCCAGCGACTTGGCCGTGCCGATCGCCGAAAGTCCCGCGACGCCTGCACCGATGACGAGCACCTTGGCTGGCGGCATCTTGCCGGCGGCAGTGATCTGTCCGGTGAAGAAGCGTCCGAAATTATTGCCGGCCTCGATCACGGCACGATAGCCGGCAATGTTTGCCATCGAGCTCAGCGCATCCATCTTCTGGGCGCGGCTGATGCGCGGAACCGCATCCATGGCCAGCACGGTGCCACCGGTTGCGGCAAGCTTCTTCAAAAGCTCGGCGTCATGCGCAGCGCCGATGAAGCTGATCAGCGTCTTGCCGGGAGCCATGCGGCTGACTTCTTCGTCGACCGGAGGGCGCACCTTGATGATGATGTCGGACTCGCGCCACAGGGAAGCGGCATCCGGCATGATTTTCACGCCGGCTTTGGCATAAGCCTCGTCGGACATCGACGCGGCTTCGCCCGCGCCTGTCTCGATCAACACTTCATAGCCTAGTTTCTGCAGCCTTGCAGCGCTATCGGGCGTAAGAGCCACCCGCCGCTCGCCGCTAAAGGTCTCCCTGGGAGTTCCGATCCTCATTACCTGTCTTCTCCTTCGGACGCAGCAC
>JAEWGO010000005.1 GCA_023388255.1 Pseudomonadota bacterium
GTCCCGCAACGAGCGCAACCCTTGTCCTTAGTTGCCAGCACGTAATGGTGGGAACTCTAAGGAGACCGCCGGTGACAAACCGGAGGAAGGTGGGGATGACGTCAAGTCATCATGGCCCTTACGGCCAGGGCTACACACGTACTACAATGGGAAGGACAGAGGGCTGCGAACCCGCGAGGGCAAGCCAATCCCAGAAACCTTCTCTCAGTCCGGATCGGAGTCTGCAACTCGACTCCGTGAAGTCGGAATCGCTAGTAATCGCGAATCAGCATTGTCGCGGTGAATACGTTCCCGGGCCTTGTACACACCGCCCGTCACACCATGGGAGTGGGTTGCTCCAGAAGCAGGTAGTCTAACCGCAAGGGGGACGCTTGCCACGGAGTGGTTCATGACTGGGGTGAAGTCGTAACAAGGTAGCCGTATCGGAAGGTGCGGCTGGATCACCTCCTTTCGAGTAAGGCATCGCCGCTCCAAGGCGCCCACACAAGATACCTGCATCCAGAAGACGCGGCTTGGCCGCGAGTCCCCTCAAGGGGCCATAGCTCAGCTGGGAGAGCACCTGCTTTGCAAGCAGGGGGTCGTCGGTTCGATCCCGACTGGCTCCACCATCTGGCGCTCGCAACATTGGGTCTGTAGCTCAGGTGGTTAGAGCGCACCCCTGATAAGGGTGAGGCCGGTGGTTCGAGTCCTCCCAGACCCACCATTCTTCTGGATTGCGCACACTAGAGATTGTTATGACGCGACGTTGAAGTGCGCGTCATGCTCTTTGAAAACTTGGGACGTAACTAAGCGTTTGGGTTCTGTCGAACCAGACGTGTCGTTGAGGCAAGTAGGCGAAGTAAAACTTGTTGTTTGCGTATGATTCCGAGGCGACTTGGAGTTATATGGTCAAGCGACTAAGCGCATACGGTGGATGCCTTGGCAGTCAGAGGCGATGAAGGACGTGGTAGCCTGCGAAAAGTTCCGGGGAGCTGGCAACAAGCTTTGATCCGGGAATGTCCGAATGGGGAAACCCACTCCGCAAGGAGTATCCCAACCTGAATCTATAGGGTTGGGAAGCGAACCGAGGGAACTGAAATATCTCATTACCTCGAGGAAAAGAAATCAACCGAGATTCCCCTAGTAGCGACGAGCGAACGGGGAAAAGCCCAAAAGTCGTGCAAGTTCTAGCGGAACGGTCTGGAAAGTCCGGCCATAGACGGTGATAGCCCGGTAGGCGAAAGGGCTTGTGCGATGAAAGTGAGTAGGGCGGGGCACGTGAAACCCTGTCTGAACATGGGGGGACCATCCTCCAAGGCTAAATACTCCTGACTGACCGATAGTGAACCAGTACCGTGAGGGAAAGGCGAAAAGAACCCCGGAGAGGGGAGTGAAATAGATCCTGAAACCGTATGCGTACAAGCAGTAGGAGCCCGCAAGGGTGACTGCGTACCTTTTGTATAATGGGTCAGCGACTTACGTTTTGTGGCAAGCTTAACCGTATAGGGGAGGCGAAGGGAAACCGAGTCTGAATAGGGCGCATAGTCGCAAGGCGTAGACCCGAAACCGGGTGATCTAGCCATGCCCAGGGTGAAGGTGCGGTAACACGCACTGGAGGCCCGAACCCACTCCTGTTGCAAAAGTAGGGGATGAGGTGTGGCTAGGAGTGAAAAGCTAATCGAACCCGGAGATAGCTGGTTCTCCTCGAAAGCTATTTAGGTAGCGCCTCGTGTATCACTGTTGGGGGTAGAGCACTGTTATGGCTAGCGGGTCATCGCGACTTAGCAAACCATGGCAAACTCCGAATACCAACACGTGCAAGCACGGGAGACACACGGCGGGTGCGAACGTCCGTCGTGAAAAGGGAAACAACCCAGACCTGCAGCTAAGGTCCCAAAGTCATGGCTAAGTGGGAAACGATGTGGGAAGGCATAGACAGCCAGGAGGTTGGCTTAGAAGCAGCCATCCTTTAAAGAAAGCGTAATAGCTCACTGGTCGAGTCGGCCCGCGCGGAAGATTTAACGGGGCTAAGCCATGCACCGAAGCTCGGGGTTCACACTTAGGTGTGAGCGGTAGAGGAGCGTTCCGTACGCCTGCGAAGGTGGATCGTAAGGTCTGCTGGAGGTATCGGAAGTGCGAATGCTGACATGAGTAACGATAAAGGGGGTGAAAAGCCCCCTCGCCGAAAGCCCAAGGTTTCCTCGCGCAACGTTCATCGGCGCAGGGTTAGTCGGTCCCTAAGGCGAGGCGGAAACGCGTAGTCGATGGGAAGCTGGTTAATATTCCAGCACCGCTCGTGATTGCGATGGAGTGACGGAGAAGGCTAGGTGTACCGGGCGTTGGTTGTCCCGGGGAAAGGCGGTAGGTGTGGATCTTTGGCAAATCCGGGATCCTTTAACACCGAGCACCGAGACGAGTCCTTTTTGGACGAAGTCACTGACGCCACGCTTCCAGGAAAAACTTCTAAGCTTCAGATCACGAGGACCGTACCGTAATCCGACACAGGTAGGCAGGGTGAGAATCCCAAGGCGCTTGAGAGAACTCGGGTGAAGGAACTAGGCAACATAGCACCGTAACTTCGGGAGAAGGTGCGCCCAGGAGTGTGGCTACATGCGTAGCTGAGCATTCTTGGGCCGCAGTGACCAGGCCGCTGCGACTGTTTATCAAAAACACAGCACTCTGCAAACACGAAAGTGGACGTATAGGGTGTGACACCTGCCCGGTGCCGGAAGGTTAATTGATGGGGTCAGCCGCAAGGCGAAGCTCTTGATCGAAGCCCCGGTAAACGGCGGCCGTAACTATAACGGTCCTAAGGTAGCGAAATTCCTTGTCGGGTAAGT
>JAEWGO010000006.1 GCA_023388255.1 Pseudomonadota bacterium
GCGCCGCCGCGGCGGTCGTCGCACCGGCTGCGGGCAGCAGCGCCGCCGCCGGCGAGGCCGCCAGCGCCGACAAGGCCGCTACGCTGCAGGAGGTCACCGTCATCGGCACCAACCTGCGCAACATCGATCCGGCCTCGCCGGTCGTCATCATCGACGCCGAACTGATCGAGAGCCGCGGCTATTCCTCGATCGAGGACGTGCTGCGCCATCTGCCGCAGAACTTTTCGAGCACCAGCTCCGGCAGCGTGGCCCTGGGCGAGCGCGAATACGGCGACCTCTACAGCCCGACCTCCACACTCGGCGCCAGCTCGGTCAACCTGCGTGGCCTCGGCAGTCGCGCGACCCTGGTGCTGGTCGACGGCCATCGCCGCCCCGGTTCGGCGCAGGCGCAAGGCGGCTATACCGACCTCTCCTCGATTCCGCTGTCGCAGATCGAGCGCATCGAGGTGCTGAGCGACGGCGCCAGCGCGATCTACGGCGCGGATGCGGTGGCCGGCGTGGTCAACATCGTGCTGAAGAAGTCCTACCAGGGCACCGTGGTGCAGCTGCGCCACGAGAATTCCTCCAGCGATGCCGACGCCAGCCGACTCAGTCTGGCGCACACCTTTGGCTGGGACGGCGGCAAACTGACTGTCTCCGCCGACTTGCGCACCTCCAGTCCGGCGGACATCAGCCGCTACATCCACGTCGGCCCCAAGGGGCGCGGCGACTTCACCGACCTTGGCGGCGTCAACGCGCGCACCCCGAATCTGAGCCAGCCGGGCGTGGTGTACGAGTCGCTCGATTTCGGCATCGGCTACCACTTCCTGGGCGAGCCGCTGGGCATCATTCCGGGCGGCCAGAACGGGACCAACCTGTTGCCATCCGACCTGCTGCCCTACAGCCCGGAAGATGCGCCGTCGAGCTACGACGTCGGCCGCATCGGGCCGAAAACCCGCAGCACGGCGTTCCGCCTCAATGGCGACCAGGCCCTGGGTGACGATCTCAAGCTGACCTGGAACGTGGGCCAGACCCGGCAGACGGACAGCGAGCATTGGCATCCGATCCCGTTCGATTTCAGCTTCCTCGAAGACGGGCAGGCGACCTATGTACCGGTCACCAACCCCAACAACAAGTTCGGCGAGGATGTGCTGGTCGGGTACTCGTACAGCAAAGAATTTGCTGGCATGACCTTTACCCAGGACCAGAAACAGACCAATACCGACTACAGCGTCGGCCTGTCCGGCAAGCTGCCGGTGCTCAGTGACTGGACCTTCGACCTCGGCTACAGCGGCGGCGTCGAGAAGGGCCAGACCGACGCGCTCGGCGACATCACCGGTTCGCTGGGCGCGGAAGGCTACGCGCGCACCCAGGCGGTACTCGATGGCCTCAACGTGTTCGGCGACGGCAGCGACCCGTCGATCGTCGCCGCCAACCGCGCCCTGCTCGACACTCTGGTGGAACGGTACCGCTACAACTTCGAATCGAAGAACAACACGCTCGACTTGATCACCCGCGGAGCGCTGTTCGACTTGCCCGCCGGCAAGGTACAGGTCGCATTGGGCGGGCAGTACCGCAGCGAGCGTTACCACTACCAGAGCACCATCGGCGGTCTCGCCACGTCGGACACCAAACGCGATGCCAGCGCGGTGTTCGGCGAAGTGGGCTTGCCATTGCTCAAGGATGCCGCGTGGGCCAAGGAACTGACCCTGACCCTGGCGGCGCGCCATGAGTCGTTCGACCAGAGCGGCACCAGCTCGGTGCAAAACAGCGCCTACCGCGGCGGCGCCGACCTCGTCGCGCAGGGTGGCTTCGACCTGCCATCGCTGATCGGCGCGGCGCCGGGCAGCATGCCCGACGAGGCGGGCCCCAGCACACCGATCAGCCGCGCCTACGGCAACACCAGCACGCAGGCGCGGCTATCGTGGAAGCCGGTCGATGCGCTGCGCCTGCGCGCCACCTGGGGCAAATCGTTCCTGACGCCGCAGCCGCAGCAGCAGTTCGGCCTGACCTATGTGGATGACGGCACCAATGCGGTGACCTACAACGGGGGCACCTTGCCGGCGGGCTACACCGCGGTGGTCACGCTGCGCGGGCCGAACGCCAACCTCAAGCCGCAGATCGCCACGGTGAAGACCATCGGCTTCGACTACACGCCAACGTTCGCCAACGGCCTGACCCTGTCGGCCACCTACAACGACACCTTCTTCCACAACTACATCGGTGCGCCGCTGGCGGGCCTGAGCTATGCGCAGATCTTCGCCGGCATCGACCAGCTGCCGCCGGGCACCTTCATCAAGGGCGATAATGGCGTGCTGCTGTGGGACGCGCGTGACGTGAACTTCCTCGGCCGCAAGTCGCGCAGCGTCGATACCACGGCGAGCTGGTACTTCGGCAATCGCCTCGGCGACTGGCGCCTGGAATTGAACGCGGTGCGCACCCTGCAGCTGGAGGCGAAGACGCTGCCATCGCTGCCGGTCACGGTGTTCTCCGACAGCGAGTTCGGTCCGAGCAAGTGGGCCGCGGATGTGTCGCTGGGCTGGGAGAACGGTTCGTACTTCGCCTCCGCCGGCACGCACTTCACCTCCTCGCACCGGGTGCTGCGACCGTTGTCGGCCGAGGCCACGGTCTTCAACGATTTCACCCCGAACGAAAATCCACGCCGCTCGTCACCGTCCTACACCACCTTCGATTTCCAGGTCGGCTACCGCTGGCTGGGCACGGACAGTTGGCTCGGCGGCAGCACCGCGCGCCTCGGCGTGCAGAACGCGTTTGATCGCGCGTTCCCGTTCGTGGACAACCTGTACGGCTTCGTTTCCAACCGCGTCGACGTGCGCGGCCGGGTGATCTACCTGGATCTGAAGAAAGAGTTCTGATGCCGCGCCGCGCCCCGGCCGACCCGCCTGCGGGCGGCCGGGTGCGTGAGCTGTTGCCCGCCGTTACGGCATGAATCTGTTTTGGGAGTCACCCGTGAAAAAGTCCGCCTTCCTCCGTCCGCTCGGCCTGCTGGCCAGCGCCATGTTGTTGTCCGGCGTTGCCCTGAGCGGCTGCGACCAGCACGCCGCGCCCGGCGCGCCAGCCGCGGCTTCGACCAGCGCCGATGCACCCAACGCACAAACGCCCAAGGCCGGCTTTGTCATCACCGGTTCCCTGCCCGGCCTGAAAGATGGCGATGAAGTGCGCCTGCTGATGTACGACCCCGCCGCCACCACCCAGGACAAGCGTCGCCCCGTCGCCAGCACCAAGGTCGAGCACGGCAGCTTTCGCCTGACTGGCACGGTGGCGCAGCCGTTGCCGGGTCTGCTGCAGGTCGGTCACGGCTCGGCCGACATGATCGTGGAGAACGCCCCGTTCAAGCTGGTGGATACCGGCGAGGGCCTGGTCGTCGAGGGTGGCCAATACAACGACAAGGTCTACGGCTACCGTGCCTTGCCCGAATTCGTGGCCGCGGTGAAGGCGCGCCACGCGCTGTATCGCAAGACCTTCGACGGCGTCGACGAACAGGACGAGGCGGCGATGAAGGCCGCGCGTGCGATCACCCGGGATTCTTCATTGCCCGAACTGGCGATTGCCAACGACTGGCAGGCGAAGGTGCTCGACAGCGACGCCGCGCCGCTGCTGAAGCTGTTCGTGCTCAACGAGAACGTCGACAGCAAGCGCTATGACAAGGCCACACGCGAGGCGATGCTGGCCGAGTACGAGAAGGCGCTGGGCGCCGATCATCCGCTGATCGTGCAGATGAACAAGACCGCCGCCGGCTACCGCAAGTACGAAAAGCTGCAGAGCGAAACCTCGGTCGGCAAGCACTTCAAGGACGTGGTCGCCGTCGACAAGGATGGCCACAAGGTCAAGCTGTCCGACGTGCTGGCGAAGAACAAGCTGGTGCTGCTGGATTTCTGGGCCTCGTGGTGTGGCCCGTGCCGCGGCGAGTTCCCGCACCTGGCCAAGGTCTACAAGGAATTCCATTCGCACGGCTTCGAGATCTACGCCGTCTCGCTGGATGACGACAACGACGAGTGGCTGAAGGCGCTGCGCGAGGAAGGCAAGGGCGATGGCATTCCGTGGATCAACCTGGTTGACCATGGCATCGATTCGAAGTCGGCCACCAGCTACGGCATCCTCGGCCTGCCCAGCAACTTCCTGATCAACAGCGAAGGCACCATCGTCGGCGTCAACATGCGCGAGTGGGATGTCGAGCGCGCCGTGCGTGACCAGGTGAAAAAGGAAGAAGGCGGTCATGGCGCGTAATGTGATCACGCGTGTCTGGGCTGTGCTGGCCTTGCTGCTGGTCGCCAGCCTGCCGCTGGCGGCCTCGGCGCAGCAGGGCATCCAGTCGCCCGTGCAGGCGACGCTGGTCTCGGCGGCGACTTCGGTGCAGCCGGGTCAGCCGTTCACCGTGGCGCTGCGCATGCAGCACCAGACGCATTGGCACAGCTTCTGGAAGAACGCCGGTACTGGTCTGCCGACCACGCTGAAGTGGGACTTGCCCGCGGGTTGGAAGGTGGGTGCGATCGACTGGCCGGTGCCGACCCTGGTGCTGGACAAGGAAGGCGCGATTTCCGGTCACGGCTATGTCGGCCTGTTGTATCTGCCGATGACGGTGACGCCACCAGGCAACGCGGCTGTCGATAGCACCATCGAGCTGAAGGCCACTGCACGCTGGCTGATGTGCGACACCATCTGCATTCCCGGCAAGCAGGACGTGTCACTGCGCCTGCCGGTCACCGCGCAGCCGACCACGCCGGATGCGGCCATCGCCGACGCCATCGCGGCGATGCCGATGCCGCAAGCGGCCACCGGCTGGCAACTGGCTGCCAGCAAGAACCGCCAGGAAGTCTTGCTGCACGTGGCCGCGCCGGTCGACGTGAGCGAGCTGCACTTCTATCCCGACGAAAAATTCATCGCCTACAAGCAGCCGCAGACCGTGGCCAGCCGCGGCAACCGCGCGATGCTGAAAATCGCGCTGGACCCCGAGGAAATCGTGCCGGCCGACGAACGCCTGCGCGGCGTGCTCGCCTATACCGATGGCAAGGGTGCGTACCGCGGCGTCAACGTCGACCTGTCGTTCTCCGCCGCGGCGGTGGCGGCGCAGGTCAGCGCGATGTCGGCCGATGATGCGGGTAACTCCGTGGCTACCGGCGCCACGGTCAGCCTGTCGTTTGGCGTGTTGCTGCTGGCCCTGCTCGGCGGCCTGATCCTCAACCTGATGCCGTGCGTGTTCCCGGTGCTCGGCATCAAGGTGCTGGGCTTCATCGACCAGGCCGGCAAGGATCGGCGCAAGGTGGCCGCGCATGCGTGGTCGTTCAGCGCAGGCGTGCTGCTGTCGTTCTGGGCGTTGGCCGGCGTGCTGGCCATGTTGCGCGCCGGTGGCCAGCAACTGGGCTGGGGCTTCCAGCTGCAGTCGGCGCCGTTCGTGTTTGCGCTGGCGGTGGTGATGCTGGTGTTTGCGCTGAACCTCAGCGGTGTGTTCGAGATCGGCCTGCGCGCCACCAGCGTGGGCTCGAACCTGCAAACCCGCAGCGGCATCAGCGGCTCGTTCTTCTCCGGCGTCCTCGCCACCCTGGTGGCCACGCCATGCAGTGCACCGTTCCTGGCGCCGGCACTGGGCGCGGCGCTGGCCCTGCCGACGCTACCGTCGTTCGTGGTGTTCACCGTCATCGCGATCGGCCTGTCGCTGCCGTACCTGTTGCTGTCGGTGTTCCCGGGCATGCTGCGATTCTTGCCGCGGCCCGGCGCGTGGATGGAAACGTTCAAGCAGGCGATGGCATTTCCGCTGTATGCCACGGTCGGTTACCTGATCTGGGTGTTGGCCGGGCAGGCCAGCGAGTACGGCCTGCTGAACGCCTTGATCGCGTTCGCCGTGGTGGCACTGGCACTGTGGGTTTATGGCCGCTTCGGCAACCCCGCCGTGCGCGCGCCGCGTCGTCACATCGCTGTCGTCGCCGGTGCACTGCTGTTCCTGTTCGGTCTGGGTCTGGGCTGGCCGCGTGCCACCGCGCCGGATGCGATGACGTGGGAGGTGTGGAGCCCCGAGCGCGTCGCGCAACTGCAGAAGGAAGGGCGCGGCATCTATGTCGACTTCACCGCGCGCTGGTGCGCCACCTGTCAGGTCAACAAGAAAGTGGTGTTCGGCAACCGCGAGGTCACCGACTACTTCCGTGACCAGCACATCGTGGCGCTGAAGGCCGACTGGACCAACGCCGACCCGCGGATCACCGAGACGTTGGCGAAATGGGGCCGCAGCGCGGTGCCGTTCAACCTCGTCTATCCGGCCGGCGCCGGCACGAAGAAACCGATCGAGATGCCCGAGCTGCTGACCGCGCAGATCGTGCTGGACGCGTTCCAGAAACCCGCCGCCGTCGCCCCGTGACGCCGGCCCCCTCGCACCCGCGCGCGCCCAGCCGGCGCGCTTCACCGGAGAGTAGCTTGCCCATGATCGTTTCCCGTTTCCTGTGCGCCAGCCTGGTGCTGGGCCTGTGTGCCGCGCCGGCACTCCAGGCCGCGCCGGTGCGCGCCGATGGCTTTACCCACGTCCGTTCGCTCGGCGGCATCGACGAATACCGTCTCGATGCGAATGGCCTGACCGTGCTGCTGCTGCCCAGCCATGCCGCGCCGGTGGTGACCTATCAGGTGACCTACAAGGTCGGTTCGCGCAATGAGGTCACCGGCTCCACCGGTGGCACGCATCTGCTCGAACACCTGATGTTCAAGGGCAGCAAGCACTTCTCCAAGGAGCAGGGCAACAGCATCGACATCTACCTGGAGCGCGTCGGCGCCGGCTTCAACGCCAGCACCAGCATGGACCGCACCAACTACTACGCCACCTTGAGCCCGGATGCCCTGCCCGGTTACATCGCCATCGAAGGCGACCGCATGCATGACCTGCTGCTGCGCGAATCCGACCGCAAGGACGAGATGACCGTGGTGCGCAACGAGTACGAGCAGAACGAGAACGATCCGAACTCGGTGCTGGGCAAGCTGATCTGGGCCGCCGCCTACGAGGCGCACCCGTACCACCACCCGACCATCGGCTGGCGCAGCGACATCGAGGGCGTCTCGATCGAGAAACTGCGCACGTTCTACAACACCTATTACTGGCCGAACAACGCCACCGTCACCGTGGTCGGCGACATCGATCCGGTCAACGTGCTGGGCCTGATCCGCAAGAACTACGGCAAGATCCCGCACTCGCCCGAAGCCATTCCCACCGTCTACACCACCGAACCGGTGCAGCAGGGTGCGCGTCGCGTGATGCTGGAACGCGCCGGCGACACCGGCAGCGTCTCGATCAACTGGAAGTCGCCGGCCGCGCTCGATCCGGACATGCCCGCGCTGTCCATGCTCAAGCTGGTGCTCAAGCAGGGCAAGAGCAGTCGCCTGTCGCGCGCGCTGGTCGACACCTCGCTGGCCAGCTACGTCGATGCCAGCGCCAGCATGCTGCACGACCCGGGCCTGTTCGGCGTGGACGCCCTGCTCAATCCCGGCGTGTCGCACGAGAAGGTCGAGCAGGCGATGCTCGACGTGATCGAGAAGGTCAAGCGTGACGGCGTCACCAAGGAGGAGATGAACCGCGTGCTCGGCCCATACCGTGCCGACCAGGCCTACCGCCGTGACGGCACCGACAGCGCCGCCGGCGCACTCAACGAATACATCGCGATGGGCGACTGGACCTTGTACGTGACCTCGCTGGAGCGACTGGAAAAAGTCACCCCCGCCGACGTGCAGCGCGTGGCGAACAAGTATCTCAACAAGAATCAGAGCACCACGGGCTGGTTCGTGCCGGAGGCGTCCAAGTGAGCAAGACCATGATCAAGATGAAGAACAACAAGTGGCTGGCCCTGGCCCTGTTCGCCGGCGCCTGCGTGGCGGCCGGCGCGGCGAACGCCTCGATCGCCGAACGCGCCCAGCGCAGCCGCGTCGACGGCATCGACGTGGTGGTCTACCCGATGGACGTCAAGGACGTGGTGACCATGGCCGGCTCCATGCCGCTGGGCGACGCCATGGTGGCCAGCAAGTCGGCCAACCCGGCCGTGCCCGCGCTCACCGCGATGCTGTTGCAGCGAGGCACGACGAAGCATGACAAGTTCGCGATCTCCGAAGCGCTGTCGCAGATCGGCGCCCAGATCGACATCGACGCCGGCACCACCAAGGTGGATCTGTACGCCAAGAGCCTGAAGCAGGACACCGATACCGTGATCGGCCTGCTCGCCGAACAGCTGCGCATGCCGGCGTTCGCCCCGGAGGAACTGACCAAGGCGAAAACGCAGCTCAAGGCCGCACTCACGCAGCGCGCCGAAGACGCGGACTCGCGCGCCTGGGAAGCACTCGCCCTGTCGATCTTCCCCAGCGGCAGCCCGAACGCCCCGGTGCCGCGCGAAGACCAGCTCAAGGCGATCGACAGCGTCACCGTCGCGCAGATCAAGGCGTTCTACCAGACGTACTACGGCCCCGCGCACATGACTCTGGTGTTCACCGGCGACGTCGACCAGGCCGCGCTGAAGGCCTCGCTGGACAAGGCGTTCGGCGGCTGGAAGGGCGGCGTGGACTTCGTGCGCAGCACCAGCGGTGCAGTGAAGCCGGCCGAGGCGGTGCAGTCGATTCCGATGAAGGACAAGGCCGCGGTCAGCGTGATGTGGGCCGAAGCCACCGGCCTGCATTCCAGTGACGCGGACTACCTGCCGCTGAGCGTGGGCGTCAACGTGCTGGGCTCGGGCTTTACCGGCCGCCTCATGGCCACCGTACGCGACAAGCAAGGCCTGACCTACGGTATCAGTTCGTCGCTGTTCGGCAGCGACATCGTCGATGGCGGCTTCATGATCCAGACCAGCTTCGCGCCGGAACTGCTCGACAAGGGTCTTGGCAGCGCCCAGCAAGTGCTCGACACCTGGTGGACCGGCGGCATCACCGCCAAGGAACTGGACGCCCGCAAGGACGCCCTGATTGGCCGCTTCCAGATCCAGCTCGGCACTACCGACGGCATGGCGATGTCGATCCTCGCCACCTTGGAGCGCGGCCGCGGCATCGACTGGCTCGACCAGTACCCGGGCAAGGTCAAGGCGCTGACCGTGGACGAGATCAACGCGGCGATCCACAAGCATCTGGACCCGAAGAAACTGGTGATGGTGAAGGCGGGGACGTTCGCGGCGCCCTAGGGGCGCGGTGTCCTGATTGCAAGGCCACGCAGGTCGCAATCCGCAAGGGATTGCGACCTATATCGCTTCGCGGCGCGGTGGCGGCTGATTGCGTGGCGGAAGCGGTTGATACGGGTTTCGTCGTGCGTGGCATCGGCATCGACGCCAGACCGAGCGGCGTTCTTCAAGCGGGATCTGCTCCGGTGCAGGCAGCACGCCTGTCGGCGGGATTTCGCAACGCACATGGATGGTCGCGGGCGCCTGCGGGTGGCCGTGTGCGCTCGATCCGGCCAGCGACGCGGCGTTCCACAGCGGACGACGACCAGTCAACGAATCGAAGTGTGCCCTTGCTCATCTGGCGAGTGGCGCTGATGCCGGGCGGGCGCGGACCGCGGAGGAATGCGATGACGGATGATCTGCCGCGTCTCCGGTTCGCACGATGGGATGCGGCATGACCCTGCTGCACGCCAAGCGCGTTGGCGGGCGGTTCGACGCCGTGAAGCCTCACGCGAGCCGCACGCACTCCATGGGCCGTGGCGGAATCGCCCGATTCAGATGCGATCCGCCACGCAAACCTGGTCGCGACCAGCATCCTTGGCGGCATACAACGCCCGGTCGGCGCGCCTCAGGAGCTGTTCCGGCGAATCGCCGTGCTGCGGATACGAGGCGATGCCGATCGAGACGGTCACCGGGCCGACGTCCTGGTTCTTGTAGCCGACCCTGAGCGTGCGCACCGCCTTGCAGATGTCTTCGGCGCGATCGAGCGCGAGTGCCGCGTCGGCTTCCTGCAGCACGATCGTGAACTCCTCGCCACCGTAACGGCAAGCGACGTCCTCGGTGCGGATGCAGGTCGTCAGCAGCTCGCCGAACTGTGTCAGCAGCGCATCGCCGGCGTCGTGTCCGTGGGTGTCGTTGAAGCGCTTGAAGTGATCGACATCGAGCATCAGCACGGCCAGCGGCTGGCTGCGGCGGATTGCGCGGGTCAGGTCGCGCGCGAGCGATACTTCGAGGTAGCGGCGGTTGAACAGGCCGGTCAGCGGGTCGCGCAGGGACTGCGTGCGCAAGGTTTCCTGCAGGCGCAGGTTGGCGACTGCCAGCGATATCTGCTCGGCGGCGGCGATCGCGGCGGCGCGGATTTCCGCGGCAATCGCATTGTCATCGAGCAGGGTCAATGTGCCGAGCACCGATCCTTGCGCGAGCAAAGGAACGCACAGTTGCTTTCGCACGTCGCGATCCGGTTCCGCATGCAGGTGCCTGCAGGTGAACGCAGCGGTGAACGACTGCGAGTCGGGGTACGCGTGGCCGAGGCGCAAGGCCCAGCATTCGTCAGGCGCGAATGCGGTGTCGGTGGTTGCATTGCCGCCCCATTGGCAGAGCGGCGCAACCAGGTTCTGCGAAGCATTGACCAGATTGATCGATCCGCGGCTATTGCGGAACAGCTGCGCCATGGTGGCGGCAAGGCCGATCGCGGCCTCGTCGAGGCTGCGGCAGCCCTGCAGCATGTGGCCGAGGTCGGACAGCTGACGCAGGGTTTCGCCAAGCCGGCGCGATTCCTCCAGGCTGTGCGCGAGTTCGTCGTTAGCGGTCGTCACGTGGCGTTCGCTGGCGATGCGCTGGCGCTGTTCGCGCAGGATCAGGAACAGTGCGAATGCGAGCATGCCGAAACAGGTCGCGATGGCGACGAGCGTGAGCATGCGCGACAGCCTTACGGTCGTATCGCTCGAGTGCTGTCGTTGCGCGAGCAGGGCATCCTCGAGCGCGACCATGCGCGCGGCGAGTTCGTCGACCTTGGTGTCCTGCTCGCGCGCCAGCGCGAACTGCGGATCAGCCCTGACTCCCTGCAGGCCATGCTCGTGGTAGATCGCGAGGGATCGCGCCATCACCTCCTTGCGCTGGCCGAGCAGGGCTTCCAGACCGGCGGCATTGTCGGCCTGCGGCGGATTGTCGGCGACCAGGTCGTGCAGCTGTGCCATGTGTTCGGCCAGACGCGGGATCGTCGCGTACGCCTCGGCAAGCCGGGCAGCGTCGCCGCCGATGATATAGGCGCGTTGCGCTGCTTCGGCCCCCCGCAGGGCCCCGACCGTGGTGACGATCCGCTCACGCGTCTGGTAGGTGTGGTTGACCCAGGTGTTGGCGCGGACGAGTTCGCCGACCGTGCGATAGACCTGCACGCCGATGATCGCCAACACGATGCCGAGGATGGCGAACAGCACCATCACGCGCAATGCGAAACGTCGGGGTGAGCGTCGACTCGGCTGTGTCACGGCATTCACGGTCTGTCAGGGTAGGATGCAGCCTTTCGCCGGTGGTGTGCGTGGTCCGCGGGTTGCCGGACAAACAACCGCCATGACGGTGCCGGCATGGCACGCGGATGTCGTGCCTTGCGGCACTACCATACTTGAGAACGCACGCAGCTGTGTGCCGATTGCTGAAGGGTCTGGCCATGGCCCGATGCGACGACGGCATCATCGGCGACGGGCACGATGACGTTTCGCGGCTCGCGGCAGCGACCGTTCCAGTCGTGTACCAGGTCGTGCCCGCTGGATCGATACCGACGACGACACGCAGAATTCGCATGGCCGGCCGCATCGCGATACGCCCCGATCGAGCGGCCAGCGATGCGCGGCTCCTGTCACCGCCCCACGTGGAAAACGAATGCCGCATCACACTCCGCTCATCGCCACCCTCGTTTCCGCACTCGTGCTCGCCTATGTCGGGGGCATGCTGGCGCACCGCCTGCGTCTGCCGCCGATCGTCGGCTATCTGATCGCCGGTGTCGCGATCGGGCCGTTCACGCCAGGCATCGTCGCCGACCAGGCGCTCGCGCCGGAGCTGTCCGAGATCGGAGTGATCCTGCTGATGTTTGGCGTCGGTCTGCACTTCTCGCTTGGCGACCTGCTCTCGGTGCGTGCGATCGCGATACCAGGCGCGGCGGTGCAGATCGCGCTCGCGACCGTGCTCGGCATGGCGTTGGCGTGGCTGCTCGGCTGGTCGTTCGGCAGCGGACTCGTGTTCGGCCTCGCGCTGTCGACCGCGAGCACGGTGGTGCTGCTGCGCGCGCTGGAGGAACGGCGCCTGCTCGAGACGCTGCGCGGCCGCATCGCGATCGGCTGGCTGATCGTCGAGGATCTGGCGATGGTGCTTGCATTGGTTCTGTTGCCGGCGCTGGCGGAATTGCTCGGCGGTCGCGCCTCGGGTTCCGCCGGCGGCAATGTGTGGGGCGCTCTTGCACTGACGCTCGGCAAGGTTGCCGCGTTCATCGCGGTGATGCTGATCATCGGCCGTCGCGTGATTCCTTGGCTGCTCGAGCGCACCGCCGGCTACGGCTCGCGAGAGCTGTTCACGCTGTCGGTGCTGGCAATCGCACTCGGCGTCGCGTACGCCTCGGCAATGCTGTTCGACGTGTCGTTCGCGCTCGGCGCGTTCTTCGCCGGCATGGTGTTGAACGAATCGAAGTTGAGCCATCAGGCGGCGGAGGATTCGCTGCCGTTCCGCGATGCATTCGCAGTGCTGTTCTTCGTCTCGGTAGGCATGCTGCTTGATCCCTCGATTCTCGTGCATCAGCCACTGGCGGTGCTCGGCGTGATGCTGATCATCGTGGTCGGCAAGTCGCTCGCGGCGCTGGCGATCGTGCGCGCGTTCGGGCGGCCGCTCGAAGTCGGCCTGACGATCGCGGCCAGCCTCGCGCAGATCGGCGAGTTTGCCTTTATTCTGGCCGGACTCGGCATCGAGCTCGGCTTGCTCGACAAGACGGGCCGCGACCTCATCCTCGCCGGCGCGATCGCGTCGATCTGCATTAATCCGCTGCTGTTCGTCGCCCTCGACCGCTGGCAGACGCGACATGCGGTTGCAGCCACCGCGGTCAAGCCGTTGCCCGATCTCCCTCCGGGGCCCCCGTTGCCGGAGCGCAACCACATCGTGCTGGTCGGTTTCGGTCGAGTCGGCTCGCTGGTCGGCCGACGCCTGCATGAGGAGGGCCGTGCGCTCGCACTGATCGAGACGAGTCGCGACTTCCTCGACCAGGCACGCGAAGCCGGCATCGCCGGCGTCCTCGGCAACGCGGTGGTCGAAGAGGTGCTGTCCGCGGTGCGCGCGGAAAGTGCACGCGCGCTCCTGATCGCGATTCCGCAGACGATCGAGGCTGCCCAGATCATCAAGCACGCGCGCGCGCTCAACCCCGGCATCGCCGTGCTGGCGAGGGCCCATTCGGATGACGATGTCGCCTACCTGCTCGGTAACGGTGCCGACGCTGCAATTGTGGGTGAGCGCGAGATTGCGCGCAGCATGTGCGAAGCGGCGGGTGGCCTCGCGAGCTACTTCGAGCGGATCGACGACGATGCTCGTTCCCTCGGCGCCGCGGCGTAGGCAACGTGGCCCTTCGCAGGGTTCTGGCACAATGCTCGGCCCGGCGGCGCTGTTCGGTGTGCGGTTGCAGCCGATGGCAGGGACGCGCCTGGGGCGACGGCGAACCGGGTCGATCGCTGGACTGAAACAAGACCTGGAGGACCGTCATGCTGCTGATGATCGACAACTACGACTCCTTCACGTTCAACCTCGTGCAGTACTTCGGCGAGCTGGGCGAGGAGGTGCGCGTGGTCCGCAACGACGAGATGACGTTGGCCGCGCTGCGCGCGCTGGCACCATCTGCGATCGTGATTTCTCCAGGACCCGGCACGCCGGACGATGCCGGCATGTCGCTCGATGTGCTGCGCGAGCTGGCTGGCGAGGTGCCGATCTTCGGCGTTTGCCTCGGCCATCAGGCGATTGGGCAGGCGTTCGGCGGCAAGGTGGTCCGCGCGAAGGAAATCATGCACGGCAAGACCTCGATGATCCATCACGATGGCCAGGGCGTGTTCCGCGGGTTGCCGGATCCGTTCGAGGCGACGCGCTATCACTCGCTGGTGGTCGAGCAGGCATCGTTGCCGGCGTGCCTCGAAGTTTCCGCATGGACGCAGCATGCCGACGGCTCGATCGACGAGATCATGGGCTTGCGCCATCGCAGCCTCGCGATCGAAGGCGTGCAGTTCCATCCCGAGTCGATCCTCACCCAGCATGGTCACGCGATGCTGGGCAACTTCATCGGCCGCGAGTGGCCGCGTGCAGCGTAAGCGTCGCGGCGTTCGTCGACTTCATCCCCATCCAATCCTCTCTCCTTCGGCTTGGCTCCGGACAGGTTGAAGCGAGGGCTTGAGAAGCAAGCCATGCCGATCACACCGCAGGAAGCGCTCCAGCGCACCATCGAACACCGCGAGATCTTCCATGACGAGATGGTCGATCTGATGCGCCAGATCATGCGCGGCGAAGTTTCGCCGACGATGGTCGCGGCGATCACTGCGGGCCTGCGCGTGAAGAAGGAGACGATCGGCGAGATCGCTGGCGCCGCGCGCGTGATGCGCGAACTGGCGACGACGGTCGATGTCGGTACGCCGGCGCATTTCGTCGACATCGTCGGCACCGGCGGCGACGGGGCGCATTCGTTCAATATCTCGACCGCGGCGATGTTTGTCGCCGCTGCGGGCGGGGCGAAGGTGGCCAAGCATGGCAACCGAAGCGTGTCGTCGAAATCCGGCAGCGCCGACGTGCTCGAAGCGCTGGGCGCGGTGATCGATCTCGACGCGGCCAAGGTCGCGCGTTGTTTCGTCGAGACCGGCATCGGTTTCATGTTCGCTCCGAACCATCATCCGGCAATGAAGGTCGTTGCGCCGGTGCGCCGCGAGATGGGCGTGCGCACGATCTTCAATATCCTCGGGCCACTGACCAATCCGGCCGGCGCGCCGAACATCCTGATGGGCGTGTTTCATCCGGACCTGGTCGGTATCCAGGTGCGCGCGCTGCAGCAGCTGGGTGCGCGTCATGCGATGGTCGTGTGGGGGCGCGACGGCATGGACGAGATCTCGCTCGGCGCGGCGACGCTGGTCGGTGAACTGCGTGATGGCGAGGTGCGCGAGTACGAGATCGAGCCGGAGGATTTCGGTCTGGTCATGGCGTCGAGTCGCAATCTGCGTGTCGCCAATGTCGACGAATCCAAACACTTGTTGCTCGAAGCGCTTGGCAACATGCCCGGTGTCGCGCGCGACATCGTCCTGCTCAATGCGGGTGCGGCGTTGTATGCGGCCGATGCCGCCGCGTCGATTTCCGATGGCATCGCGCGCGCGCGCGAGGTTGTCGCGCGAGGAGCGGCACTGGCGAAGATGGAGCAGTTCGTCGAGGTGACGCAGCGGCTTGCGCAGACGGGTAGCGGAGAGCCGGCATGAGCGACATCCTGGATCGCATCCTCGCGCGCAAGGTCGAGGAAATCGCAGCGCGCAGCGCGCGCGTTCCGCTGGTCGAATTGTCCGCGCGCGTGGCCGATCTGCCGCCGACGCGCGGTTTCGCCGATGCGCTCGAGGCGAAGATCGAGGCCGGTTTGCCGGCGGTGATCGCCGAGGTGAAGAAGGCGAGTCCGTCGAAAGGCGTGATCCGTGCGGAGTTCGATCCGGCCGCTATCGCGCGCAGCTACGCGGTGGGCGGTGCGGCCTGCCTGTCGGTACTGACCGACGCGGATTTCTTCCAGGGCAGCGAGGCGTATCTGGAACAGGCGCGCGCCGCGTGCGACCTGCCGGTGTTGCGCAAGGATTTCACGATCGATCCGTATCAGGTTCACGAGGCGCGCGCGATCGGTGCCGATGCGATCCTGCTGATAGTCGCCGCGCTCGACGATGCGGCCTTGCTCGAACTTGCGCTGCTCGGTGCCGAGCTCGATCTCGACGTGCTCGTCGAAGTGCACGACGAGGAGGAGCTGGAGCGCGCGCTGGATGTTCCGGCGTCCCTTATCGGCATCAACAATCGCAACCTGCGCACGTTCGAGACCTCGCTCGACACGACGCTGCGCATGCGCGAACGCGCCGGCGCCGATAGGGTTCTCGTCACCGAGAGCGGCATCCACACGCCGGACGATGTTGCGCGCATGCGGACTGCCGGCGTCAACGCGTTCCTCGTCGGCGAGGCGTTCATGCGCGCGCCGGACCCGGGGGCCGAACTGGCGCGCCTGTTCGGCGCTGCGTGACGATCGGCGACACGCGGGCCCGCTGCCTGGATGTTCGGGTATGTCACTGACGAATGCGCTGGATCGAAGGTGCGCTACCCGCCCTGCCCTGCGGGTAGCGCCGCGCGTCGCCGACGGTGCTCCGATCAGTGCGTACCGAGCACCACGATGGTTTTGCCGGCGACCGAGATCATGCCCTGCTCTTCGAGTTGCTTGAGCACGCGGCCGACCATTTCGCGCGAACAACCGACGATGCGGCTGATTTCCTGACGCGAGATGCGGATCTGCTTGCCTTCGGGATGGGTCATCGCGTCCGGTTCCTCGATCAGATCGAGCAGGGTCTTGGCGACGCGACCGGTCACGTCCATGAAGGCGAGGCGGCTGACCTTGCGCGAAGTGTGCAGCAGACGGTTGGTCAGCTGCGACCCGATCGCGAACAGGATCTTCGGACACTCGTCGCGCAGTGGCCCCTCGAACAGGTTGAACATGCGTTCGTAGCCGATCTCGGCGAGTTCGCATGGCGTACGCGTACGCACCATGACTTCGCGCCGCGGCGTCTCGACGAACAGGCCCATCTCGCCGATGAATTCGCCGCGGTTGAGGTAGGCAAGGATCAGCTCGCGGCCTTCCTCGTCTTCCGAGGAAACGGTCAGCGAACCGTCGATGACATAGTAGAGGATGTTGGCCGAATCTCCCGGCCGGATGATGGCGGTCTTGCTGGCGTACCGGCGGCGATGGCAGGCAGCCAGGAATCGTTCCATGGCAGCCCGATCCGGAGTCAGCATCGGTGGCGCCTGCACGCGATTCACTTCGCGCTGCAGCGTGTATCTGAAATCAGCGATCTTGCCTTGTGCTTCCACTCAGGCCCCTTCGACGTCCCGTTCGCGGCATGGCCGCGTCACGACGGAACGCATGGACTTCCATGCGTTTGCGAGCCCGGCGTGAATGGACATCACCCGAGTCTATTGCAAATTGTGTCCGGAGTCCGCATCTGCGACGCCCTTCGCGGTTTCATCGCGCTGCCGCTTGGCCCATAATCCGCGCCCCCGGCAATGCGTTGGCAACGTGCTGCCGTGATCCTGTCGTTCGTCGCCGTTCCGTTCCGAGGTGGATTGCCGTGGTCAAACCCATTCCCCGTCTGCAGTTGCAGGGTTTCAACAACCTGACCAAGGCGCTCAGCTTCAACATCTATGACATCTGCTATGCGGTGTCGGAAGACCAGCGCCAGCGCTACATCGAGTACATCGACGAGCAATACGATTCCGATCGCCTGACGCAGATCCTGACCGATGTCGCCGACATCATCGGCGCGAACATCCTCAACATCGCGCGCCAGGACTACGATCCGCAGGGCGCGTCGGTGACGATCCTGATCTCCGAACACCCGATCGCGGAAAAGCTCGGCAAGGACGTGATTTCGGATGCGGTGGTGGCGCACCTGGACAAGAGCCACATCACGGTGCACACGTATCCGGAGACGCATCCGCACAACGGCATCGCGACGTTCCGCGCGGACATCGACGTGGCCACCTGCGGCATCATCTCGCCGCTGAAGGCGTTGAACTTCCTGATCGACAGCTTCGAGTCCGACATCGTCACGATGGACTACCGCGTGCGCGGCTTCACCCGCGACGTGAAGGGCCGCAAGCACTACATCGACCACAAGATCAATTCGGTGCAGGACTACCTGGCCAAGCACATCCGCCAGAAGTACGAGATGTTCGACGTCAACGTCTACCAGGAAAACATCTTCCACACCAAGATGCATGTGAAGGACTTCGATCTCGACACCTACCTGTTCGAGGCGAACGCCGACGACCTCTCGTTCAAGGAGCGCCAGCGCATCGAGCAATTGCTCAAGCGCGAGATCGAGGAGTTGTTCCACGGGCGCAATCTGATGTGAAGGGAATCGGGAATCGACGACAAGCGCGGTGTTCGCGCAGTCACGATTCCCGTCGCCTGCGAGCGGGGCTCACAGGCGATACGCTGCAGCCTTCATCACGTTCGAGGCGAGCTTCATCAGCGCCGGGATCGGCGCCGGCAGCAGGCGCGCGCCGGCTGCGAGCGCATGCTCGGCGTGACGGGCCTCGTCTTCCTTCATCTGCGCGACGATTGCGCGACTGCGCTCATCGCCGGGTGGCAGCGTTTCAAGGTGCTCGCCGAGATGCGCCTCGACCTGGCGTTCGGTTTCGACCACGAAGCCGAGGCTGAGGCGATCGCCGACCAGTCCCGCGCCCGCGCCGATCGCGTAGGCGCCCGCATACCAGAATGGATTGAGCAGGCTCGGCCGGCTGCCGAGTTCTTCGAGGCGCGCACCGCACCAGGACAGGTGATCGGTTTCCTCGGCGGCCGCATCCAGCATCTGCTGGCGCATCGACGCTTCGCGCGCGACCGCAGCCTGGCCAAAATACAGCGCCTGCGCACAGACCTCGCCGACATGGTTCACGCGCATCAAACCGGCTGCGTGGCGGCGCGCGCCTTCATCAAGTTCGATGTCGGTGACGCCGAGCGCCGGCGACGGCCGCGCCGTGACCGGCGTGGCGACGAACACGGTTTCCAGCGCGCGCTCGACTTCCACGAGCAGGCGGTCCAGTGGCGAGAGGGGGCGGGCGGTCATGGCGCGGTAGTTTCCAGTTGTTGCGCGAGCAAGGCCAGCGGGTGGCGTACCGGGATGTCCGCGGCGCGTTGACGCAGGCCATTGCCGAGATGGATGCGGCAGCCGATGTTGGTCGTCAACACGAGATCCGGTGCCAGTGTGACGGCTTGGTCGAGTTTCTCGTCGCGCAGGCGGTCGGCGAAATCCGGCTGCTCGATGAAGTAGCTGCCGCCCGCACCGCAACAGCGTGGCTGTTCCGGCAACGCCAGCACGGTCAGTTCGGGAATCCGCGCCAGCATCGCGCCGATCGCCTTTGCGCCGCCGACGACATTCACCTGCGTGCAGGGCAAATGCAGTGCCGCGCGTGCGGCGAGCGGGCAGAAACGCAGCGCGGCGAAGCCGGGATCGGCGGCAATGTAGGCGAGACTGTCGACGACACTCAGCGATGTGCCGGCCACGACCTGGTCGCGCAGATCGCCGAAGCAGCCGCTGGCGCAACTCAGTACGACGTCCGCGCCGCAGTTTTTCAGCGCTTCGCGCGTCGTTGCTGCCTGCGCATCGGCTCCTCGGGTGTCGCCTTGATGGCGCGGCAGCGCGCCGCAACAAATTGTGCCGGGCAATTCGACCACTTCGTGGCCGAGCGCTTCGAGCAGGCGGCGCGCCGCGACCAAGGTGTCGCGGTCGTAGACGCTGGCGACGCAGCCGCGGAACAGCGCGACGCGGCCTCGTGTGGCGTATGCGTTGGTCACGACGGGAAGGTCGATCGCGCATGGCAGGTCGGGCTGCGTCGCAGCGAGTCGTCGCGCGGTCGAGCCTTGCGGCAGCCAGCGCGCCAGCGCAGGCATCCAGCGACCGGTACGCAACGCGGCACCGATGCGTGCGAGTGCGGTCAATCGCTGCGGATCGCGCAGCCAGCGCTGCAGGCGCGTCGGCGCGGGACGCCGGTCGGCCAGCAGTGCGCGCGTCTGCACGAGGATGGATTCGTACTGCACCTGCGACGGGCAGACCTTCTGGCAGGACAGGCAGCCGAGGCAGTGGTCCAGATGCATCAGCGCGCGCGGCGCGGGTTGCAGCGCGCCGGTCGCCAGCGCCTTGGCCAGCGCGATGCGTCCGCGCGGGGATTCGGCCTCGATCGCGTCGAGGCGATAGGTTGGGCAATGCGGCAGGCACAGGCCGCACATCACGCACTGGTCGGCCAGCGCCGACAAGGGCGTGTCGGGCGTCGCCGGAGTCGACAGGGTGACGGGATAGTGGGCGGACATGGATTTCATGCTAACATTCACGGTTCGCGTTGGCCGGAGTTTCCCGGTTGCCAGCGTCGGGCGTTTCCGCTATTCTCCCGCGCCCTCATTTCTAGCGCGCCCGCAGTTCGGGGCCGAACCAGAGTCTTCCGGATATGAAAACGATCAGCGCCAAAGCTGAAAGCGTCAAACGCGACTGGTACGTGGTCGATGCCACGGACAAGACGCTCGGCCGCCTGTGCACCGAACTCGCGCACCGCCTGCGCGGCAAGCACAAGCCGGTTTACACCCCGCACGTCGATACCGGCGATTACCTCGTCGTGATCAATGCGGAAAAGATCTCCGTCACCGGCAAAAAGCTGGAAGACAAGAACTACCACCGCTTCACCGGCCACATCGGCAACCTCAAGACGACCGCGCTGAAGGACATGCTTGCCCGGCATCCCGAGCGCGTCATCGAGATCGGCGTGAAAGGCATGCTGCCGAAGAATCCGTTGGGCCGCGCAATGTATCGCAAGCTCAAGGTCTACGCCGGCGCGAGCCATCCGCACGAAGCCCAGCAGCCACAGGTGCTGGACATCAACACTGCTACCAGCAAATCCTGATAAAGGCATCGACGATGGCGATTCAGCAAAACTACGGCACCGGCCGTCGCAAGTCCTCCGCAGCGCGCGTGTTCCTGCGCAAGGGCAGCGGCAGCATCGTTGTCAACGGCAAGCCGCTCGATGATTTCTTCGGCCGCGAGACCTCGCGCATGATCGTGCGCCAGCCGCTCGAACTGACCGAGAACCAGGACAAGTTCGACGTGCTCGTCACGGTCGAAGGTGGTGGCATGACCGGTCAGGCCGGTGCCATCCGTCTTGGTATCGCGCGCGCTCTGGTCGAATACGACGAGGCGCTGAAGTCGCCGCTGCGCAGGGCGGGCTTCATGACCCGTGATGCCCGCGAGGTCGAGCGCAAGAAAGTCGGCCTGCACAAGGCACGTCGCGCCACGCAGTACTCGAAGCGTTAAGCCCAGCCTCATAGCCCCGTCGCCAAGCGGTAAGGCACCTGACTCTGACTCAGGCATTCGGTGGTTCGAATCCATCCGGGGCTGCCAAAAACCTGATCCGACTGCATCGATCCGGTACGCATGTCCGGTCAGAAACGAAAAACCCGCCATTGGCGGGTTTTTTCGTTTCCGAAGTTCGCCGGTCATGGCAACGAGGCGGGGCATGCGCGGCTGCGCGCAGTGGTCGGTGTCACGACCTCCGTGGGCTGGCGGCGAATCCGATGCCCGCAACCGGAACTACCGGCGTCGCGCTCCGCCTCGCAATTGCGTCGTGACGGCAAGCGCAGCCAACAGGGCCACCATGCACACCGCCCCCCATCCGGACACGGTGGGTACCGGCGCCGCCATCTGTGCTGGTGGCGGCGCCTGTCGTTCGTATGCGCCGATGTCGGCTGCGGCGCCGGATACGCGCGCGAATGGTGCCCCGCGCTGGTCATAGGCGTTCGCCAGCGGATTGGCGCCGGCATCGATTGCAGGGCTATCTTCCAGCAACGCATGCGTGCGCGTCAGGCCGCCGTTGAAAGCGAGCGGACCGAGTTGCGGATCGATATCGCGCGTATCCGGCGGCAGATCGAGGTTCGGACTGTAGCTGCCGACCAGATTGTGGCTGCCGCCTACCGTGGCGGTGGTGGTCTGCAGCGGTTGAGCCTGCACGTCCGGAAAGCTGGCGACGAGCGGGTCGGTACTGTCCACCGCTGCGTTGCCGTGCACGATGCTGCTGTTGAACGACGATCCGTCGGCCGCAAGCCAGACGCCTCCGCCGACGCCGCGGTTCGCGGTCACCGTGCTGTTGTCGAGCTGCATGGCCGATGGCCAACGCAGGAATACGCCGCCGCCGGCGCCGCTCGCCGCGACGTTGCCGGAGATCGTGCTGTTCGATACCTGGATGCTGGTGAACGTGGCGATGCCGCCGCCGCGGCCTTGGCTGACATTCGAATCGATCGTCGAGCCGCTGATCTGGCCGCCGCGCACGCTGATCACGCCGCCGCCGATGTCGTAGCTGGTGCGACCGACGTTGACATGGTGCTCGGCGCGATTGCCGCTGACCGTGCTGTCGACGAATTGCATCAGGTAGACGAACGCGGCGCCACCGAACGCCGCGGTGCCGGCGTCCTCGTGCACGCCGTTGGCCACGTTGCCGGACAGCGTGCTGTTGGACAAGGTCAGCGCATACGCATAGATCGCGCCGCCGTAGGCGCCTTCGCCGCCGGCGTAGCAGCTGCTGACCATGCTGTCGGTAAGCGTGAGGTAGCCGGCCGAGGCGATGCAGCCGCCGCCGGCGACATGGAAACCTGTGGCGCGGTCGCGGCCGTTGCGGATCGTCAGCGCATTCAGTGCCAATTCGCCATGCCCGGGATGGATGAAGACGCGATCGGCGGCGTTGCCGTCGATCGCCAATACACCGCGGCCGGGGCCGGTCAGCGTCAGATTGTCCAACGGAACCGGAATCGCCCCGGTCTGCAGCGTGATCGTGCCGCAATGGAGCGTGGTCAGGTCGATCGTGTCGCCATCCGCTGCCGCCGCGACCGCTGCGCGCAGGCTGCCGGGGCCGTCATCAGCGCAGGTGGTCACCGTCAGCGCGGAACCGGGTGTCGCGGGGCGGTGCCGGCTCGGCGCCGGAAAGTCCGCAAAGATGCGATGTGCCGGCTCGGCACGCAACGCGACCCGCGCGTTGTCGGCTGCCTGCGCCGCAATGTTGCCGGCCGCGAGCGCGCCCATCAAAGCGATCGCCAGCGGCGTGCTGCGCAGCGACTGGAATGGATGAACGGATGCCGGCATGCGATCTCCCCTCGCCGTAATGTCGTCCTGACTATACGGCTTGCGGCACCGGGATCGGACACGTGCCGCGGCGAAAGACGTGCCGCGGCGACACTTCAGCGCATTTCCTCTGCGCCGATGAGCACGACATCGGCCGGGCGTTGCGCAAACAGCCCGACCGTGACGACGCCGGCGATCTGGTTCAGATCGCGCTCCAGCCCGACCGGATCGGCGATGCGCAGGCCATGCACGTCGAGGATCCAGTTGCCGTTGTCGGTGACTACGCCGTCGCGCCAGACCGGCTGGCCGCCGTGGCGGACGATCTGGCGCGCGACGTGGCTGCGCGCCATCGGAATCACCTCGACCGGCAACGGGAAGCGACCGAGCACATCGACGCGCTTGCTCGGATCGATGATGCAGATGAACCGGCCCGCGGTCGCGGCGATGATCTTCTCGCGCGTAAGCGCACCGCCGCCACCCTTGATCAGGCGGCGCTGCGCATCGCATTCGTCGGCGCCGTCGATGTATAGCGGAATTTCGCCGGTTGCATTGAGGTCGAGCACGGCGATGCCGCGTTCCGTGAGCAGGCGCGTGGATTGCTCGGAACTCGATACCGCGCCTTCGATGTCGTGCCTGCGCTCGGCCAGTGCGTCGATGAAGTGGGCGACCGTCGAGCCGGTGCCGACGCCGACGATCATGCCGTTCTCGACATAGCGCATCGCCGCGCGACCTGCGAGGCGCTTTCCCTCGTCGTTGCTGCTCATGATTGGGTGTTGTCCGAGAAGTGAGTCGATATCGTTTGTTGATGCATTGCCGAATCCCGGCTATTCGAGCGCCAGGATCGCATTCCACTGCGCCTTCGTGACCGGCAGCACCGACAGGCGGTTGCCTCGCTGAAGCAAGGCGAAGCCTTCCAGTTCCGGTCGCAACTTGAGCTCGGTCAGCGTGACTGTGCGCTTCAGCCGGCGCTTGAAGCTGACGTCGACCATCATCCAGCGCGGATTCTCCGGCGTGCTGCCGGCATCGAAATAATCGCTCTTGCGGTCGAACTGGGTCGGATCCGGGTAGGCCTCGGCCGCGACCTCGGCCACGCCGACTACGCCGGGCTCGGCACAACTGGAGTGGTAGAACAGAACGCCGTCGCCGGGCTTCATGCCGTCGCGCATGAAATTGCGCGCCTGGTAATTGCGCACGCCGGTCCACGGCTCGGTGCCGGTGCGTTCGAGGTCGTCGATCGAGAACGCATCGGGCTCGGATTTCATCAACCAGTAGTGCATGGGTTGCTTCCTCGCAAGGCTGCGGACTTTAGCGGCCGGCCGCAATCATGCGACCGGGGCGGTGAGATCGATCAGCTCGCGTTCGGTGGCGACGTAGTCCAGCCGCACGTCCCACGGGCAAGTCTCGATCGCATCGACTTCCTGCGCTGCGTAACCGATGCCGACCAACACCGGTTTGGCGACATCCGCGCGATCGCGCAGGAACGCGAAGCTGCGATCGTAGTAGCCGCCGCCAAAGCCGAGACGATGGCCGGCGCGGTCGAAACCGACCAGCGGAAGCAGCACCACGTCGAGCTGGTCCGGTGGCAGCAGATCGTCTTCCGCGCAGACCGGCTCGGGAATGCCATAGCGATTCGTAGCCAGTTCGATGCGCGGCTGCCACGGTGCGAAACGCAGCAAGCGATCCGCGCCAACCACCGGCAGGTGCCAGGCCTGGCCACGCGCACGCACGCCTTGCATCAGCGCCGCCAATGGCAATTCGCCCGCGACTGCCCAGTAGCCGGCGATGCGACGATCGGTCAGGAACTCCGGAACCTGCTCGAGCTGTGCCACCAGTCCCTGCGCTGCGTTGATCCGCTCGGCAGGCGTCAGCCGTTCGCGCCGCAGCCGCAATTGCTTGCGCAACGCCAGACGCATTTCGTTTGCGGGGGAAGAAGATGAGACGGGCATGTCCGTTGGCATCGCATGCCCCAGGCGGTTCAGGCTTCCAATCGACCGAACGACTGCGTGAGTCGAAGCCTGCTGTTCATCGAAAAGTGCGGCCATGGATGGCCGCTGGTAGACCGTACGAAGACGCGTCGTCGGAAAAGCAGGTCTGCGCTTCGCCGAAGCAGCGATCAAGGACGACCGCAAAAGCAAAGCAAAAAATAAAGATGTCCTCCGCCATGTCGGTGCGCATCGAACGACCTTGATCCAGAGGGATCAGGTGGGAGGGCTGACGGGGCCTTCAGGCTTTCCGCACAGGGCGGACATGCACACCAGCTTCCGTTTCGTCGTCCCGGGTCGTCTATAGGAACAAGGCAATATGTAAGAGTGCGCTGCCGGGCACCGCAGAGGACACCTGCAGCTATTGTAGTGACGTGGCGAACGCGCGTTCAAGCTTCGCGTTCAGCGCCTGCAGGTTCTCTGCCAAGCGCTGCGACTCGGCCGATCCGCGCTGACGCTCGTCGAGAAGCTCGTGACTGATGTTGAGCGCGGCGAGGATCGCGATGCGGTCTAGCGGCGCAGTGCGTGCATTGTTGCGCATCTCGCGCATCTTCGTGTCGAGATAGCGCGCCGCTTCGAGCAGGCCTGCGCGTTCCTCCGGGCGGCAGGCGACCAGGAACTCGCGATCGAGGATGCTTACGGATACGGGTTCGCTGGCGCTCATCGCGAAGCCTGCGCGGGGAACGGAATCATGCGTGGTTCTGCTCCAGCGACTTCAGGCGCATGATCATCGCTTCGACCCGCGAGCGCGCCTGCTCGTTGCGCGCGAGCAGTTGCGCACGTTCGGTGGCGAGTTGCTCTTGGCTGTGGCGCAGGCTGCGGTTTTCATCCTGCAGCGTGCGGCACAGTTCGAGCAGCCGGTCGAGGCGTTCGCCGATCGCCAGCAGGCTTTGCTCATGCGCGGACATGTGCCGGAATATAGCATCGCGGCCGCGCGCATTGTCATTCCACCGCAGGCGCCGCCGCGCTCCCTGCGGACAGGCCGCCGGAACGGCCTATTGCGGCGTCGTGCCGAGCATCTGGCCGCGCTTGCGTGCGCTCTCGGTCAGGAACGCCAGGCATTGCGCGGGTGGCAACGGGAACGCCAACCAGTGGCCCTGGATCTCGTCGCAGTCCTGCTCGCGCAGGTACTCGACCTGTTCGGCGCTCTCGACGCCTTCGGCGACCACGTTGAGTCCGAGCGAATGTGCCATCGCGATCACGGTCGCGGTTATCGCCTCGTCGTCGGGATCAGTGGTGATATCGCCGACGAATTCCTTGTCGATCTTCAGCGTGTCGATGGGCAGGCGCTTGAGATAGCTCAGCGACGAATAGCCGGTACCGAAATCGTCGATCGCGAGGGTCACGCCCACCGCCTTGAGCCGGCGCAAGGTCGTGATCGACTGCTCCGCATTCGCCATTACCATGCTTTCGGTGAGTTCGAGTTCGATCTGGTTCGGCGCGATGTCGTGCTCGGCCAGCACGTCGCACAGGCGCCGGATCAGGTCGCCGCGCAGCAGTTGCGCCACCGACACGTTGATCGACATCGTGATGTCGCGGATGCCGGCATCGCGCCAGCGGGCGAGCTGCGCGCAGGCCTGCGCGACGACCCAGTCGCCGATCTCGATGATCATGCCGGTTTCCTCGGCAATCGGGATGAACACGCCCGGCGAGACGTTTCCAAGATCGCCGCTACGCCAGCGCAGCAGCGCTTCGACGCCGGTGATGCGTTCGTCGAGCAGCGACAGTTTGGGTTGGTACACGAGCGAAAGTTCGTTGCGTTCGAGTGCCTTGCGCAGCGCCGCCACCGTGGTCGCGCGCAGGCGCGCGGCGGCGTCCATCGCTTCGGTATAGATCATCCATGTCTTGCGGCCGTGATCCTTGGCCTGGTACATCGCGGTGTCGGCGAACTTCAGCAGATCGGTCGGCACCTGGCCGTGGTCCGGATACAGGCTGATGCCGATCGAGGGCGAGATCACGACCTCCTGGCCGCTGTCGAGCTCCAGCGGCTGCTCGAACGCGGCGATGATCTTGTCGGCGATGCGCTCGGCTTCGGATTTGCCTGGGATGTCCTCCAGCACGACCGTGAACTCGTCGCCGCCGAAGCGCGCCACCGAATCACCTTCGCGCACGACCTGGCGCAGGCGGCTGCCGGCCGCCTTCAGCATGCGATCGCCGGCGGCGTGTCCCATCGAATCGTTGACGTGCTTGAAGCGGTCGAGATCGATGAACAACACCGCCACCTTGTGGCCGCCGCGGCGCGCACGAATGATCGCGTGGCCGATGCGCTCGCTCGCCAGGGTGCGGTTCGGCAACCCGGTCAGTGCGTCGTAGTTGGCGAGGTAGCGCAGTTCCTGTTCGGTGCGCTTGCGATCGGTGATGTCGGAAATCACGTTGACATAGTGCGTGCGCACGCCGTTGCCGTCGCGTACTTCCGAAACCTCGCTCCAGCTCAGGAACTCGTCGCCGTACTTGCGCCGCTGCCACAGTTCGCCGCGCCAGTGGCCGGTTCGGCGCAACTGGTCGCGGATCGCGAGGTAGTGTTCGGCCGGATGCTGCGCGCAGTTGAGGAGAGCAGTGGAGCGTCCGACGACTTCCTCCTCGCGCAGGCCGGTGATGCGCGTGAACGCCGGGTTGACGCTGAGGAAGCGGAACTGCAGATCGCACACGGCGACCGCCTCGTTCATGCTGCGGATGACTTCCTGCGCGATGCGCCGCTCGCGTTCGGCGGCGCGCGTAGCGGTGACGTCGCGCGCGGTGCCGCACATGCGCAGCGGCTGGCCGTCGGCATCGCGCTCGACGATCTTGCCGCGCGCGATCGCCCAGATCCATTCGCCATAGTGGTTGCGCAGGCGGTGTTCCGATTCGAACGTGTCGGTCTGCTGGTTGATGTGGCGTTCAAGCTGGCGCTCGATGGCGGCGATGTCGTCAGGATGGATGTTTTGCCGGAACCAGGTATAGGTGAGCACGCTCGGTGCGCGCGAGGTGTTGCCCAACAGGTCGCCGGCGCCTGTGACGGTGAATTCGCCGCGCGGGATGTTCCAGTCCCAGAAATCGTCGCCCGAGCCCCACAGCGCGAGGCGCAGGCGATCCTCTCGTTCTTTCAGGTCCCGGTGGTGGGCCGCATCCTCGCCGCGCCGGCGGCGCAGCGCACGCCGCCACAGCAGCGCCGCGATCACCGCCAGCAACAGATAGAGCGCCTTGACCGCCAGGTTGTCCCACCATGGCGCTTCCATGCGTAGCGGGATGCTGGCGATGTGCTCGTTCCAATAGCCGTCATGATTGCTTGCGCGCACCTTGAAGGTGTAAGTGCCGGGCGCGAGGTTGGTATAGGTCGCGTCATGGCGCGCACCGGCATCCACCCAGTGCTCGTCGAAACCTTCCAGCTGGTAGGCGAAGCGGTTCAGGTCTGGCGCAGTGAAATCGAGTGCGGCGAAACCGAAACTGACGACGCGGTCTTCCGGCGGGATGCGCAACTCCGAGCCAGCGGAGGGCACGCGCCCGACGCGATTGCCAATGCGCACGTTGGTGATCACGATCGGCGCCGCGTAACGGCTGCCGACGATCGCCTGCGGCGAAAACAGGTTGATGCCGTCGACGCCACCGAAGGCGAGATCGCCGTCGCGCAGCACGGCATATGCGCCGCCGTTGAACTCCATGCCCTGCAGGCCGTCGGCGATCGTGAAGGCGCGGAACACGCCGGTCTTGCGGTCGAACGTGCTGATGCCGCGGTTGGTGCTCAGCCACAGACGGCCGAGCTGGTCGTCGGCCATCGCATAAACGGTGCCGTTCGGCAGGCCGTCTCGCGGTAGCCAGCGCGTGAAGGTCGCGTGTTGCTCGTCAAGCGCATCGAGGCGGCTCAGGCCGGCCTGGGTGCCGATCCACAGCTCGCCGTCCGCGGTCTGCTGGATCGACCGTACGAGGTTGGAAACCAGCGAGCGCGCGTCGCCCGGATCGTTGAGAAAGGTGCGGACGTGGCTGCGTTCCGGCTCGATCACGCTGAGCCCGCGCCGCGTGCCGGCCCAGATGCGGCCGGAACGATCCTCGTACAGCGCCAGTACGTGATCATCGGCGAGGTCGCCGATCACGTTGTCCGCGCTATCCTGGCGGTAGCTTGTCCAGTTTCGCGTCGCCGGGTCATAGCGTTGGACGCCGGCGAATGTCAGGCCGATCCATATCGAGCCGTCGTGTGCGCGGATCAGCGCGCGCACATCGCGATCGGTCAGGCCGCGCGTACCACCGGGGTCCTGCGCCAGGAACGCCGCCGTCCGTCGCGCCGGATCGACCAGTGCGACGCCGCGGTTGGTCGCGACCCAGAGCCGGTCGTCGCCGCCGTCCGCGATCGCGACGACATTGATCCTCGCGCCACGCGGGCTTTCCTTGAGGCCTTGCAGAAGCAGGTCGGTGAAGTATTCGAAGCGGTTCGCGGCCGCGTCGTAGCGCTTCAGTCCGTCGCCGTCGGTGCCGATCCAGAGACCGCCGCTGCGATCCTGGAACAGCGCGCGCACGTAGTTCGATGCAGTGCGCTCGCGCGCCGGATTGCGGTCGGCGACATAGCGGAACAGCGCGCCGTTCGGATTGACCTTGAGTACCCCGCGCTCCGCGGTGCCGACCCACAGCAGGCCGGAGCGGTCGAGCGTGAGATTGAGAATGGTCGCGTCGGGCAGGCTGCCATCGATGTCGGAGCCGGGGCGCAGCCATTGCGTGCGCCCGTCGGTCGGGTCGAGCACGGCCAGCCCCTCGCGCGGAACGGCCAGCCACAGCCGCCCGCGGGGATCTTCGGTGATGGCTGTCACCGGCGTTGCGCCTTCCGCCGGCCATGCCAGGCTGGCACGGCCATCCCGCCCGACGCGATACAGACCGTTGGCCGTACCGATGAGCATTTGCCCACCGGGTCCATTGTGCATCGCGCGGGCGTCGTCGATCGATTCGGCCGCGATGCGCTCCGGCATGCCTGCATTCGGCGCGAGTCGCCACAGGCCGGTCGAGCTGGCGATCCATAGGCAGCCGTCGGCGTCGAGACGGAGTTGGCGTATGCGCGTGCCGCGCGCATCGCCGGTCGCGGTCGGCGCGGCGAACGACAGCTTGCGCACGGTATGGCCATCGGCGGGATCGAGCAGCGCGACGCCAGCCTCGCTTCCGACCCATAAACCGCGCACCGGATCGAACAGCAACGCATGCACGCCGCGGGTGCCCGGAAGCGACTCGCCCGCGCTTGCGTCCACGTGGCGGAAACCCTCATCTGCACGGTTGCGGCGATACAAGCCTTCCGCACCAGTACCGATCCAGAGATTGCCGCTCGCGTCTTCCGCCAGGGCCGTTATCGGACCCTCCGGCGCGCTGTCCGCGTTGTCGTCGGAATGCTCGAAATTGTTGAAGCGGTATCCGTCGTATTGCTGCAGACCGCTGGCGGTGCCGAACCAGATGAAGCCGGTGCGATCCTGCAGCAGCGCAATGATCGAGTTCTGCGCCAGCCCCTGCTCGGTGCCGATCGTTTCGAAGAAAAAATCGCGCCGGATCGCCTCGGCATGCAGCAGCGCCGACCACGCCATGCTCACGGCAAACAGGCACGCGCGCCAGCGCGAACATGACCATGGCCGGATCGAGCGCGATGCCGAAACGTTCATCGATACCAATGTTCCGCGATCAGGCCTGCCAGTGTAGGCAAATGCCGCCTGCCACGCCAAGGGCGCGCAGGCTCCGGGTAAACTGGCGGCCACCTTGTCATAGAGCCGTCGTCCGATGCCCTCTCACGTCGATTTCAGTGCCTTGACCGGCACCTTGCGGACCGTGCGCCTCGGCGTCGGCGCGAGCGATTTGCACGGCTCGCTGAGCGGATACCTCTGTGCTGGTGCGAAGGCCGACGCCGCCGGCTGGATCGGAGCATTGCAGCTCGGTTTCGATACGCCGGATGCGGCCGGCAATCCCGTGCTGCAGGACCTGTTCCACGAGTGCAGCGCGCAGTTCCCGGATGACGCCACGGAGGTCGAGCCGCTGTTGCCGCCGCCATCCGCTTCGTTGCCGCAGCGTGCCGATGCGCTGGTCGAATGGTGTCGCGGCTTCCTCGGCGGTTTCGGTCTCGGCGGATCGACACAACGCGGCGAATTGTCCGCGCAGGCCAAGGACATTCTCGGCGATCTCGCCACCATCGCCGCTTCGCGTTTCGACTACGAAGGCGGCGAAGCCGACGAGGAATCGCTGGCCGAAGTGCTGGATTTCGTGCGGCTCGGCACCGCGCTCCTGTATCGGGAGGTCAGCAAGCGCGCGCAGGCATCGGCGCGGGCGCTGCACTAGAGCGCGCCGGCAAGCCCGGTTGTACGAAACCGCCAGCGTCGGCGTGGCATTCCGGCGCCCAGCAGGCCGAGTTCGGCGCCGCGCCTGCCTCGCACACGCGCGACGCATCGCTATCGAGCGGACGCAACCAGGCCGCTGCGAGCGCGACAAGTTGCGTCGTCCAAGCGGCCGCAGCGGGCCATGGCGCCGGAGCGAGTGACGCACGCGCCCGGGCGCGATGGCTGCGGCAATGCGCGCATTTGATCGTAGAATGCGGCGGGCTGCCTTCGCGCAAGCGTCAGGCATCCGCCACTTGCCGAGTGAATCGACGTCTCGATGATCGAACTGAAGGAATACGCGCGCCGCCGCCGCCAGCTGATGCGCATGGCCGGCGCCGACGCGATCGTGATCGTCGCTGCCGCGCCCGAGCGCGTGCGCAACAACGACGCCCACTATCCGTATCGCCAGGACAGCGACTTCCACTACCTCACCGGTTTCGGCGAACCCGATGCCGTGCTCGCGCTCGTGCCGGGTCGCAAGGCGGCCGAGGCGATCCTGTTCTGCCGCGAACGCGACACCGAGCGCGAGCGCTGGGACGGCGCGCGCGTCGGCACCGAGGGCGCGGTGCGTTTGCTCGGCATGGACGATGCGTTCCCGATCGACGACATCGACGACATCCTGCCGGGACTCATCGAGGGTCGCACGCGCGTCTACTACCATTTCGGCCGCGACACCGAGTTCGATCTGAAACTGATCGGCTGGGTCAATCGCGTGCGCGCGCAAGTGCGCCAGGGCGCGAAGCCGCCGCACGAATTCGTCGCGCTGCCGCATCTGCTGCACGACCTGCGCCTGTACAAGTCGCGCGGCGAGCTGCGCCTGATGCGCAAGTCCGCGAAGATCGCCGCCGACGCGCACGTGCGCGCGATGCGGGCGACGCGGCCCGGCATGAACGAGCATGAAGTCGAGGCGGAACTGTTGCACGCGTTCCGCAAGCAGGGCGCGGTGCCAAGCTACGAACCGATCGTCGGCGGCGGCGCCAACGGCTGCGTGTTGCACTACCGCGCCAACAACGCACCGCTGCGCGATGGCGACCTGCTGCTGATCGACGCGGGCGCCGAAGTCGAGTGCTACGCGTCCGACATCACGCGCACGTTCCCGATCAATGGCCGCTACACGCCCGAGCAGCGTGCGCTGTACGACATCGTGCTCGCCGCGCAGCTTGCCGCGATCGACGAAGTGCGCGCCGGCCGTCCATTCGATGCATATCACGACGCGGCCGTGCGCACGATCACCAAGGGCCTGATCAAGCTCGGCCTGCTCGCCGGCAGTCTCGACAAGAACCTGAGCGAACATGCGTATCGCGCGTTCTACATGCACAAGACCGGGCACTGGCTCGGCCTCGATGTGCACGATGTCGGGGACTACCGCGTCGATGGCGAATTCCGCGTGCTCGAACCCGGCATGGTGGTCACGGTCGAACCCGGCATCTACATCGCGCCGGACGCGAAAGGCGTGCCGGCGAAGTTCCGCGGCATCGGTATTCGCATCGAGGACGACGTCGTCGTCACCGACGGCGAACCCGAAGTGATTTCCGCAGACGTGCCCAAGCACGCCGACGAGATCGAAGCCTTGATGGCGGCGCGCGCATGACGGTCCTGCATGTGTTGATGTCCCTGCTGCTCGGCCTGTGCGCGAGCGTTGCGTCGGCCGCCGAAACGCTCGACTACGGCCTGTTCGGCACGCTGCATCTGAGTCGCCCGTCCGGTGCGATCGCGCATGCCGTGCTGCTGTTTTCCGACAAGCAAGGCTGGACGCCGCGACAGGACGAACTCGGCGCCGCGCTCGCGCAGCAGGGTGCGTTCGTCGTCGGCATCGACCTGCCGGCGTATCTCAAGCGCATGGAGTCGATAAAGGAAAAGTGCTCGTACCCGGCTGGGCACGTGGAAGAAGTCGCGCACTGGATCGAACGCCACGAAGGCCTGTCGAACTACTCGTATCCATTGGTCGTCGGCGACGGTGCCGGCGCGACGTTCGCCTACGCGATGACGGCGCAGGCGCCGGCTGGCACATTCGAGGGTCTGCTCACGCTCGGCTGGGATTCGAGCCTGCGATTGCCGAAGGCATTCTGTCCCGGCGACGCCGGCGCGATGACCGCGACCGGCGATGGCGGTTTCCGGATCGTGCCGGTCGCGAAGTCTCCGCTGATCTGGTTGCCGCAGCCGTTCGCACGCGGCGCGCGCATCAATGGCCTCGGCGCGCCGCTGGCGACCGCCTGGCATGCGCTCGGCGCACTGCTGCCGCCACTCGCCGATGCCGCGCCGGGATCTGCGCTCGGCACCCGCTATGCGCGTTGGCGCCAACGCCAGAATGCGGCCGCGACCGCGTTGCCGGACGACGTGGCCGATCTGCCGCTGACCGAGATTGCGCCGCTGGCCAAACCGTCGCCGGGCGAACCGCACCGCATCGCGATCATCGTGACCGGCGACGGCGGCTGGGCCGGTCTCGATCGCGGCATCGCCGACGCGTTGACTGCGCAAGGCATCCGCGTGATCGGCTTCTCCACGCTGAAGTTCTTCTGGCACAAACAGACGCCTGATGCGGCCGCCGAGGCGATCGCGCGCGTCATCGCGCACTACGGCAAGAGCGATCCGTCCGCACGCTTCGTGCTGATCGGCTACTCGTTCGGCGCCAGTCTCGTGCCGGTCGTCGTCAATCGCCTGCCGGAAGCCGCGCGCGCGCGCGTCGATGGCGGCGTGATGATCTCGCCGGACGACACCGCCGTGTTCGAGATCCATGTCGGCGACTGGTTCGGCTCGACCAGGCACGACGACGCCTTGCCGCTCGGTCCCGAGATCGCCGCGAGCAAGGTGCCGCTGGTGTGCGTGCACGGTGCCGACGAGGACGACAGTTTCTGCCTGAAGCCGCAGCCGGCACAGGTGCGCGTCGTCGACCTGCCCGGCGGTCATCACTACGACGGCGATTACGCCGCGCTCGGTGCATTGATCGTGCACAGCCTGCCGGCGAATCCGCCGCACTGAATCGGGCACGTCGAATTCGCGGTCGAAAGTGATCGCGATAGCGGAATCGGCCTGCACCTTGTGTTCTGATGCGCGGGTGGTGGTCCAACGGCACCGCCATGCACGAAGGAGGATGGATCATGGCGGGATTGCGGGAAGTCGTTTGCGCGATCGGTGCGGGTACGCTGTTCGCCGCTTGTGTGCACGCGGGAACCCTGGAAGAAGACGAGGCGCGCCTCGATGCGCTGCTCGCAGCCAAGCGTGCCGCTGCGGCCGCTGCACCCGCGCCGGTGGTCGCTTCGGTGACGGCGCCGACAGCGGCGCACGAGGATGCCGACAATCCGCATGCGGACTGGCTTGCGCCGGCACCCGAGCGCGCGCTCGGCGTCGCCTTCGTCGATCTCGTCCAGTACGTCGGCAGCAAGGTCACGATCGTGACCGCCGGCGAGCGCATCCATCGCGGCGTCGTGACTTCGGCAAATGCGCGCCAGGTCAGTCTGCAGGTGCACCGCCGCGGGGGCAATGCGACTTATACGCTGCGACGCGAGCAGGTCGTGCGCATCGACGCACGCTGACCTTCAGCGCCCGCCGACGAGGAACCTGCGATAGCCGCCGGCAACCAGTGCGGCGACGTCGATCAGCAGCCCCGGCACCCACAGGCCGCGCGGATAGGCGAGGTAGGAACCGGTCCATTCCGGTCCGAATTTTTCCTTGTAGCGGCGCAGGCCCTGGTAGTTGTAGAAGCGCCCGCCGTACTGGAACGCGAGCGCGGCAAGGCGTTCGTTGATGCGCGCATACGGGTTGTCGCCGACCGCCGACAGCGGAGCCATGCCGAGGCTGAACTGCGCGTGGCCCTGGTCCTTCGCCCATTGCATCACGCGCGCGAACAGGAAATCCATCGTGCCGCGCGGCGCGCCATCGACGTGGCGCATCAGGTCGACGCTGGCGGTACCGTTTGGACCGTATGGCGGCAACACGTTGGCGAATGCGATCAGCTCGCCGGCGCGACGCACCAGCGCGAGCGGGCTCCAGGCGAAGTAGTCCGGGTCGAAGTGGCCGAGCGAGAAACTCTTCTCGTGCGCGCCCTTGTCCGCCAGCCACGCATCCGACACGCGTTCGAGTTCGCTCATCAGCACGGTGTCGAACGGCGGCTCGACCAGCTCGAAGGTGAGCTGCTCCTTGACCGAGCGGTTGACCGCCTGGCGCAGGTCCTCCCAGCGCTTGCCGGCGAGCGTGAACTCGGCCAGCGGGATCGTCGCCAGCTCACCGAGCTTGAACAAGTCGAAGCCAAGATCGTGGTACAGCGACAGATCCGGTTCGAGCACTTCGTAGAACAACGGCACGCGATCCTGGGCGTCGGCGAACTGGCGGAAATCGAGGATTGCGCGCTTGATCGCAGCCTCCGGCCCGCACGGCGAACCGAGTGCGACGAGACGATCGCGGACCGAACCGTAAGCGACCACCGCATGGCTGTCGGCCGACCAGAACAGATGCTTGTCGCCCATGAACGAAAGATGCGCGAACTCGCCGCCGCCGTGCGCGAGGTAGACCTCACGCGCGCGGCCGAGCTCGGCATGTTCGGGCATCTTCAGCAGCGGGCGCCGCACCGCGAACGATTGCCAGATCAGGTAGGCGAACAAGCCGATCGCGGCGGCGAACAGGCCGCGTGCGATGCGCGAGGAATGCTCGCCGTGGCCGAAGTACCACAGGTCGAAGCTGTCGTCGCCGAGTACCGCCCAGATGCCGATCGCGAAGAATGCGAACACGACGACGATGAGGCCGGAAAGCCATGCGAACGTCGTCACCGACGTCAGGCTCATCGCGCGCTGCGTGAACTCGCGTTTGCGCATGCGCAGCAACACCGCGATCGCCAGCAGGAACAGCGCTTCGCCGAAATGCAGGCCCTTGGTCACCGCGAGCACTGCGCTGATCACCAGCATCGATACGGTGAGCCGATAGGCGACGCGCAAGCGCCCATCGATGCCGCGGCCGAGCCCGAGCAGCAGCACGCCGGTCAGGATCGACAACCAGTACGAGCCTTCGACAGCGGCGATTGGCAGATGCGCACGCACGACCTGGATGTGTTCGTGCACGGCGGGAATGGCGGCCGAGGCGAGCAGCACGAGACCGGCGCCGAAGGTCAGCACTGCGAGCAGGCGGATGCCGAGTCCGGCAAGCAGGCTGGCCGGCAATCCGAGCAGGCCGAAGAGCGGATGCGTCTGCAGCCTCGTCGCGACGCGCGCAAAACCGGGAATGCGCCCTGCCAGCATGCCCGAACCGAAGTACAGGCCAGACAACAGCGGCAGCAGGTAGTACGCGATGCGGAACAGGAACAGGCCGGACAGCACTTGCGCGTTGTCGTAGCCGCCGGTGGTCAGCGCGAGCACCATCAGGCTGTCGAACACGCCGAAGCCACCGGGGATCATGCTGAGCAGTCCGAGCGTCTGTGCCGCCGCGAAGCTGGCCAGTAGCGGGCCGGGTTTCACGTGCGCGCCGGAGATGTACAGGCAGCCATACATCACGGCCGCGCTCAATATCCAGTCGACCAGCGACAGCGCTGCGAGCGTGAGTTTCAGGCGCATCGGCGGCAGCTCCACGCCGCCCGGCAACCAGCGCATCAGCGAGCGCCGCGAGGTCAGGAACAGGAACGCCGGCAGGTAGCAGGCGGCGGCGACCAACACGACGACGCCGAGCCAATGCGTGGGCGTGTTCGGCGTGATCGGCATCGCGCCCGAGGCGAGTGCGGCGATGATCAGCACCGACAGGCCGAGCGGCAGCGACAACACCTGCAGGCCTATCAGTGCGGCGCCGACCGGCAGCTCGATGCGCCGCGCCGAGAAACCGAGCAGGCGCACGCTGGAACCGATCGCGCCCGAGAGGTTCAGCACATTCGCGAGTGCATTCGCTACGAAGGCCAGCCGCAGCATCTCGCGCGCCGGGATCGGCAGCTTGAGCCAACGCGCGATGGCGACGTCGATCGTGCCGGTGAACGCCACCGCGAACAGCGCGAGCAGGCCGATGCCGAGTGCCGGAGCGGTCGGCACCTCGAGCAGCACGCGCTGCATCTCGGGCAGGTCGAGTTCGTCGAAGCCGCGCACGACCAGCCAGCCGACCAGCACGAGGAATGCGGTCGGCACCAGCCAGCGCAGTTGCGCGGCCCAGCCGCGTGTCGCTGTGGCTTGGGTTTCGGTGGTCATGCGGATGCCTTTCTTCCCTGAGACTGCGCGAAGTCTATCCGCGCGGGCGCGCGAAAACGTGCAGTGCCTGCGTCATTGCGGTGCGGCATCGATCAGGTCTTTCACGCTCTGCACGTACTGCGGCATCCAGTTCTTCGGCACGCCGAAGCCGTGGCCGACCTTCGGCAACATGACTGCCTTCGCATCCTTCTGGCCGGCGGCGAATTCGGGCGCGAATTTCGGATCGCAGACCTGGTCGGATTCGCCTTGCACGATGCGCCACGGCACGTCCACCGTTTCGAGCTTGTCGAACACCCAGGTCGGCGGACTCTTTTGCCAGTGCGCGGTGAGACCGCCCTCGCCTGGGCAGAACGGCTTGTGGATCAGCAGGTCCGGGCAGAAACCGATGCTGATTCCGCCGCCGAAGCGGCGTCCGGTGTCCGCGGCGAGCGTGGTGTAGGCAATCGTGGCGCCGGACGAATAGCCGATGATGACCGGCTTGGTGCCGAGCGGAAGTTTCAGTTCGCGCACGAGATCGCTGCCGAGTTTGGCGAGCAGACCATCGGCATCGCTGCACTGTGCGCTGCCGCCGTCGAGGCCTTTGAGGAACTGCGGGGTGCTGAATCCGGCCACCCAGTAGCCGAGCGCGGCTGCCTGATGCGCCATCTCGGTGACGCCGCGGTTCCAGCCGCCGTCGCCCGAAGCGAACAGTGCCAATCCCTTGCTCGCGCCGGGAGGCTTGTACACGGCGACTTCGCCGAAACCGGCGACATTGATCCAGCGCTCGACCTGCGGATCGCGCGCCGGCGCGGGTTTCGGTTTGGCCGGCTTGTGCGCAGCGGCGGTGGGTGCGTTCGCGTGCGCCGGATTGGCGGCGGCCATGCCGGACAGGGACGAGCCCAGTGCTGCAGACACGACGAGGGCGATGAAGCACGGGCGGACGTTCAAGCGGGAAGTTCCTGCGCGGCGAAGCGGCGCACGCTAGTCCATGCCGACTTCGCTGTCACGCCGCGTGCGGCTCGGCCTTCAACGCCGATTCAGTGCGGCGGTACTCGTGCGCCGGTCGCGCAGCCACCCTTGTCGCAAATATCCAGGCGAGATCCATGCCGCAACCACACCGGCGTCGGCGCGCACGCGCTGCAGTCGCGATATCGGGACTGCAGCGGCGAAAGTTCGCCCATCGAGGCGGCCCGGCACTTGGCGCGCCGCAAATCGGGACGGCAGCACGCATCACTCAGTCTTCGTCGGTGTAGTACTCGAAGATCAGGTGGATGCGTGGCGTGGTCCCGAGGTTCGCCACTGCGTGCTCGCCGAGATTGTTGACCTCATAGGCCTGCCCGACTTCGAGGTGATACGGCGTTTTTTCGATGTAGAACGACACCTGGTCGTTGGTCGTGATGGGCACGTGGATCTTGTGCGGCCAGCGCGCAGCAGCGTTGGAGTCCACGTGCGGATGGATCAGGCCGCCGGCTGGCATCTTCGCCAGCAGCACGCGCGAGAACTTGCCTTCGCGATAGCCATAGGGCTGCGTGGCCTGACGCATCAACGGTTCCAGACGGTCCCGCCATTGCGACCACAAAGGCAGATCGTAGTGCTGGCGCCAGTCGTCGACGCTCGAGATGAAGCGGAACACGATGTGCTGCGTCTTGTCGAGCACACCATAGCGATTCGGCTTGGTTGCGTTCTCGTGCTCCCAAACCTCCTGCGGAATGGCGCGGATGTCGTCGCCGATGCCGTCGAGGTCGACCGGGCCGAGAAATCTAACCGACGTGGTCTTCAGCGGGTTCGCGTGCATGGTCTTCGAAGCGGTAGTTGAAAAGTTCGATGTCGCGGTGATAGATGCCGCCGACGAGCGACACGAGTTCGTCGTCATAATAGGTCCAATACGGTCGGTGACGCGAAGCGTTGGTGCGCTCCAGCGCCTGGCTCGGCAGGCCCAGGCGCGAGCAGACCGAATCGTAGGATTCCTGCATGCTCTCGGTGCGCGCGACGAAATCGACGGCCAGCTGCCCGCGATCGTCGACAAGGAACAGGTACTGCGGCACGAACAGGATATGGCCGACGGGCCGCAGGTCCTTGATCACGTGTTTCATGAACGCCATCGGCGCGCGCTCGAAATGACCGCTGTCGCGACTCATGAACGCGCAGTACGAGACGAAGCGGTCGAACGGATTGCGCACGAATGCGAACTTGAAATAGCCCTCGAACGTTTCCTCACCCAGCACCGGCCGGATCTGCTGCACGCTCAAATGCCCGTGCGGGATGGCGTCGAATTCGCGGAACGGCAAGCGCTTCTTCACGAATAGGCCGGCCTGCTCGAGATCGTCGGGTCCCATGTGCTCGCGCAACGCCTGCCGCACCGAATGCGTGCCGGTTTTCGGGATCGCGAAGAACATGAAGCGGTGTCGATGCGAAATGATCACGAAAAATCCAACGGCGGGCACGGGTCCGCACGGCGTGCATTCGTGCGGAAGGAAACGCGCATGATAACAGTCTGCGTTGGAAAGCCGGCCCAGTGCCGTCGACGCCAACGCCGCGACCGCCGGAGAAGATCGCCGAGAATGTCTCGCGCGGGAGGTTCTCCGGTTCGCCCACGGTGTGCGTCGTATGGACCTCGGCGCGGATACCGCCATCTCTGCGGAAAGTGTCGTTCTGGCCCCGGTCGACGGGTCGACGGGTCGATGGAGCTCGGTCGATTTGCCGCCGGCTCGCATGGATACGGGGTTTGTCGCCGCCCGTGCCTCGTCGCCAGCGAGATCGACCGATCGGCCGCAGCCGACCGCGACTTTCCGTTTCGATGTCCGCTTTGGCCGCGATTCTGCGCTTGTGTCCCGCACGCGCAGTCCGCGCCATTGAGGAGCCGATCCGATGTCCACGCCTGTTTACCTTTGCGCGCTTGCGCTGGCCGCGCTCGCATCCAGCGCCGTGGCCCGCGCTCCCGCCGACGATCCGTACGCATTCGACCCGGGTTTCCGCAACGGCGTCGCCGCGGTCGATCGTTTCGGCGGCAACAACGCCGACAACCGCGACAACCACGGCAGCAAGGTCGCGACGCTTGCCGACGGCAGCGTGGTCGTCGCCTCGCTGGTGCAGAAGATCGGTGCCAGCGCGAATCAGGCCAACGGCTTCTACAACCTCGGTCTGGTGCGCTACACCACGAGCGGTCAGAAGATTGCGTGGACGAATGTCGATCCGGCCTACACCGATTCGAGCAAGAACTACATCGTCTACCCGAACACCGACACCACCGCACGCGAGGTCGCGGTGGTGGATATCCGGGAATACCAGAATCAGATCTACGTGCTGACCGAGCGTTCGATCGCGGGCACCGACACCGACGTGCAGATTCGACGCTTCGGACTCGATGGCGCGTTTCTCGGCAATACCTGGGTGTTCAACGCGACCAATCCGGAAACCGGCGCCGGCATGGTGTTCTGGCGCGATGGCGAGAGCGGTCCGTACAAGCTGATCGTGGCCGGAACGCGCTCGACCAGCGCGGGCGACACTGTCTACCTCGCCCGCTTTACGCTCGATCAGGCCGGTGCGCCGCAACTGGACAGTGGCACGTTCGGCATCGGCGGCTATCTCGATCGCAAGGTGGTGCGTTGCGAGGACGACGCCCACGGCCCGATGACGTGCCCGACCACCGCCAAAGCGGTGACGGCGTCCTACGGTGTGCTCGCCCACGCGTTTGGCGACGCCACCAATGGCGCCAGGCCGAACGTGTACGTGCTCGGCGATTTTCCGCGCAAACTCGCCGGCCAGCCGGCCAATCGCGACCTGATGGTGATGAAGCTCGATGCCGATGGCGTACGCCAGGGCGGCTTCGGCAATGAAGCGACGGACGGGGTCATCACGCTCGGCTTTGATGCGGTCGGCAGCAACCTGAGCGACGTCGCGCGCGCGATCACCGCGAAAACCTACACGACGAACCAGGGCGCGCTGGTGTTCGACCACATCAATGTCGTCGCGGCGGTGAGCCAACATTGCGGCACCGGCGTCGGCTTCGCATCGATGGATGAGCGCAACCATCAATTCGCCAAAAAGGTATTCGGCGGCAGCAGCATGCTCAGCGGCGTATGCATGCAGGACCTGCACGACGATCCCGCCGGCATGGCATGGATCAACGCATCACGCGTCGCGGTCGTCGGGCGCAGCTGGATGTCGGGAGGTACGACGGAGGTGGTTGCCAGCCCATTCATGGCCTTGCTGGACGAACGCCCTAACCCGCCGACCCTGACGGAATACCGCAAACATCCGATCCTGAACGCGGGCGGCGTGCGCGTCGGCAACGCCGCGTTCAACGGCGTGAGCGTTTCGTCCAATTCGACGTTGACAGCGGTCGGCGACGTGCAGGACAGCGGCAACAACCAGAAATACATGGTTGTCACTGCGCGCCTGGCCAGCGACCGGATTTTCGGCGACGACATGGACTGATCGTCATAGCGGCGCCGCCGCGAGCGTCGTGACGCACGCGGCGGCGCCGGGCTTACACGATCGCCGCGAACGCGTCCCGGGTCAGGTTTTCCGGATCGCCGTCGGTACAGACAACGTCGTCCTCGATGCGGATGCCGCCATACTTGCGGAACGCATCGACCCTGGCCCAGTCGACATCCTTCGCGGCGGGTTTGTTCTTCAGTTCCGCCAGCAGCATGTCGATGAAATAGAGGCCGGGTTCGATCGTCACGACCATGCCGGGTTCGAGTGCGCGCGTCATGCGCAGATACGGGTGGCCCGGCGGACGCGGCAACGTGCCGCCGGCATCGCTGGCCTGGAAGCCGGCGACGTCGTGCACCTGCAGGCCGATCGGGTGGCCGAGGCCGTGCGGAAAAAACACGCTCGAGACGCCCGATTCGACCGCGCTCTCCGCACTCATGCGGATGAAACCGTGATCCTTCAGGATGCCGGCGAGCACGTGGTGTGCATGGATGTGCAACTCGGGATAGCTCTGTCCGGCGCGTACCTTCGCGCAGAAGCCCTGCTGCGCGGCGTCGACGGCGTCGATCAGCGCCTGGAATTCGCCGGCATCGGCAGCGGCGCAGGTTCGCGTGATGTCGCTGGCGTAACCATGGAAGCTGGCGCCGGCGTCGATCAGGAACGAGTGCGCATGCGCCGGCGGCGCGTGCGCGAGTTCGGTGTAGTGCAGCACCGCGCAATGCTCGTTCAGCGCGATGATGTTGCCGTAGGGCAGGTCGTTGTCGGCTTGCCGCGCGGCCGCCATGTAGGCGACGTGGATGTCGAACTCCGATGCGGCGGCGCGGAATGCGCGCTCGGCGGCGCGGTGCGCACGTGCGCCGATCTTGCTGGCGACGCGCATCATCGCCAGTTCGTAGGCAGTCTTGTGCGAGCGCTGGTAGTGCAGGTAGTCGAGCACGTCCTGCGGATTGTTCGGCGCGAACCCTTCCGGCGTCGCGATCGCTTCGCCCACGATCGCGCAGCGCGCGGCATCGTTCGGCAGGCGCGCGCGCGCTTCCTTCGCGTCGCGGATGATCTCGATGTCGAAGTGTTCGACCCAGTAACCGGCCGGCGCATCCGGCACCACATGCCAGTAATCATGCGGTTGCAGGTAGACCAGCTTCGGCTTCTTTCCCGGCGTGTAGACGATCCATGAGCCGGGCGCCTTCGTCACCGGCAGCCAGTGCTTGAAATGCGGATTGACCACGAACGGATACGGGCGATCGTCGAGGAACTGGTACGCCGGCTGGCCAGCGGCGATGACGAGATGGTCATGGCCGCCGCGCAACAGCGCCTTGTCGGCGCGCGCCTTCAGCGTGGCGAGGTGGTCGGCGAACAGCGGGTGCAGGTCGGGATGCTGGGTGTCCATGGCGCGCGGGCTGGTGGGCGAGCGTGCATTGTGCCGCGGCGCGCGCGTGCTGGCGATGTGAAGATCGGCATGGGCTGCCCGCAAGGGCCGCAATCGCCGCGCTCGTCGAAACCGTGTCGCATCGATCGAGACGGCGTGGAGGGAGGGTGGTGGATGCCGATCAGCCGTCCGATGTCGCGCCGAACTCCTTGCGCAGCCAGTCGCCGAGCATGCGCTTTTCATAGCGCAGCGGGTCGTCGGTGTTGATCGTGCCGCGCGCGAGGAAGGCGAGGTCGGTCAGCTTGCGTTCGCCTGTCGCCAGCGTCTTGCCATTCGCGTCGGTCAACGTGAAGCGCAGGTCGATGCGCGGCGGATAGATGTCCTTGATGAAACGCACGTCGCTCCATTGGGCGCCGCGCCACGGCTCGAAGCTGCCAGCGCGCTTGATGTCGGTGAACGTCACCTTGAGATGCTGGCCCGGCGGCAACGCCCGGCCGGCGCGGTTTTCCAGCCAGCGCGAGAGCGTTTGCAGCCACTCCTCGGGATGGCGGCGCGCGGGACTTGTCGATGGACTGTCGCGCACATCCGCGAATTGCTGCGGATCGGTCCAATCGACCTGCACGCGCGCTGATTGCGCCGTTTGGGCGGGCGTGGTCGCGCAGCCGCCGAGCAGGCCGTTGCCGAGGATGACCAGGCCAAGAAGGGAAATCAGGATGGGACGTTTCATGGTCGCCTCGCGGGTTCCGTGGAATGCGATTGTCGCAGTGCTGTTGAAAGGACGCGGCTGCAGGCACGATCGTCGCTGCATGTGAGGATCGCGCTCATGCGGCGGCAATGCGAGTGGCTGATCCAAATGGCGTGCGTCACTGGCTGCGCCCGGTCGAACATGCTTCAATGCCGGCCTGAAGCGGGGGTGCCGGCATGCCGGCTGAGAGAGTCCCTTCGAACCTGATCCGGTTGACACCGGCGTAGGGAGCTTCGCGGAGGCGGTCCGCCCGTTTCCGTGCTCCCGCTTCGTCCAGATCTCGCGTCGCGCGAGGTCTCAATCACAGGACGAATGCCGATGAACGCCGTACCTTCCGAACTGCTGCGCCAGACCGCGGAACTGTCCGAATCCGTGACGCGCCCGATCCCGGGCTCGCGCAAGATCCATGTGGCCGGCTCGCGCGCGGACCTGCGCGTACCGATGCGCGAGATCGCGCTGGCCGACACGCCGAGCCTGTTCGGCGCCGAGAAGAACGCGCCGTTCGCGGTCTACGACACGTCCGGTCCGTACACTGATCCCGACTATCGTGTCGATCTCGCGGCCGGCCTTTCGGCGCTGCGTGCAGCATGGATCGACGAGCGCGGCGACACGCACCGCCTCGCCGATTTCAGCTCGCCATTCACGCGCCGCCACGCGAATGCGCCGCAGCTCGCCGAGGTGCGTTTCCCGAACATTCCGAAGCCGCGCGTTGCCAAATCCGGCGCGAACGTGTCGCAGATGCACTACGCGCGCCGCGGCCTCGTCACGCCGGAAATGGAATACATCGCGATCCGCGAAAACCAGAAGCTCGAGGCGATCCGCGAAGCGCATCTGCTGAAGCAGCATCCGGGCCAGTCGTTCGGTGCGGCGACCCCGAAACTGATCACGCCGGAATTCGTGCGTGACGAAGTCGCGCGCGGCCGCGCGATCATCCCGAACAACATCAACCACCCGGAAAGCGAGCCGATGATCATCGGGCGCAACTTCCTGGTGAAGATCAACGCGAACATCGGCAATTCGGCGGTCACGAGTTCGATCGCCGAGGAAGTCGAGAAGATGGTGTGGGCAATACGCTGGGGCGCCGACACGGTGATGGACCTCAGCACCGGCAAGCACATCCACGAGACGCGCGAGTGGATCCTGCGCAACTCGCCGGTGCCGATCGGCACGGTGCCGATCTACCAGGCGCTGGAGAAGGTCGGCGGCGTCGCCGAGGATCTCACGTGGGAATTGTTCCGCGACACGCTGATCGAGCAGGCCGAGCAGGGCGTGGACTACTTCACGATCCATGCCGGCGTGCGCCTGCCGTTCGTGCCGCTGACCGCGCGCCGCGTCACCGGCATCGTCTCGCGCGGCGGCTCGATCATGGCCAAGTGGTGTCTCGCGCACCACAAGGAGTCGTTCCTGTACGAGCGCTTCGAGGAGATCTGCGAGATCATGAAGGCGTACGACGTTGCGTTCTCGCTCGGCGACGGCCTGCGTCCGGGCTCGATCGCTGATGCCAACGACGCCGCGCAGTTCGCCGAACTCGACACGCTTGGCGAACTCACGCACCTCGCGTGGAAGCACGACGTGCAGACCATGATCGAAGGACCCGGCCACGTGCCGATGCATTTGATCAAGGAGAACATGGATCGTCAGCTGGAAAAGTGCGGCGAGGCGCCGTTCTACACGTTGGGTCCGCTGACCACCGACATCGCTCCCGGCTACGATCACATCACGTCCGCGATCGGCGCCGCGATGATCGGCTGGTACGGTACCGCGATGCTTTGCTACGTGACGCCGAAGGAACACCTCGGCCTGCCGGACAAGCAGGACGTGCGCGACGGCATCATCACTTACAAGATCGCCGCGCATGCGGCGGATCTCGGCAAGGGCCATCCGGCCGCACAGGCGCGCGACAACGCACTCAGCAAGGCGCGCTTCGAGTTCCGCTGGGACGACCAGTTCAACCTCTGCCTCGATCCGGAGAAAGCGAAGGAATTCCACGACGAAACCCTGCCCAAGGACGCGCACAAGACCGCGCACTTCTGTTCGATGTGCGGGCCGAAGTTCTGCTCGATGAAGATCACGCAAGACGTGCGCGACTACGCCAAGGAACACGGCGTCGGCGAGGCCCAGGCGCTGAACGAGGGCATGGCGGAGAAGGCGATCGAGTTCCGCGAGCAGGGCAGCGAAATCTACCGCGAGAGCTGAAAACCCGACGTCCGGACGCGTGCGGTTCGAGTGCGCAAACGCCCGCACTACGGGAGGCCAGCTGATGGGTGCAGCATCCCCGCAACGGATCTGCGGGGATGTCCATTTCTGCAAACCACGTCCATCAGCAACAGGCGCCCGCATTGCTATTCTGACGTGATTGGCCGCATGGCCTGCGGCAGGGGGACGTTGGGTGGCGTTTCATGCGATAGACCGATGAGGGGTCCGGAGATTCGACGCCTGGCCCCGCACGCAGATGGCATGCGTTCCCGGATTCCGCTTTTGGCGGTCATGCTGCACGGCACCTGCGCTGACCACGCATCCGGTGTCCGGGGCATCGACCTTTCCGCGGCACCGTCCGCTCGATCCGCGGCGATGTTTTCTTCGTTCCGGCGTCGCATCGTCCTCGGTTTGATGGCGAGTGCGATCGCGCTGGCGGTTCCGGCCGGCGCGAACGCGGCCGAGCCGGAACCGCTGTGGGCGCAGCGCCACTACGGGTCGACCGATGGATTGCCGGTCAGCAGCGCCAGTTCCGCGCGCATCGATACCGATGGGTTCCTGTGGCTGGCGACGCACGACGGCCTGGCGCGTTTCGACGGCCAGCGTTTCGACGTGCACGATTCAATGCGTTTTCCGGCGCTGTCGGGCAATCGCGTGCAGTCATTGCACATGGACGCGCGCCAGCGACTGTTCGCGTACACCGCGCATGGCGATTGGGTGACGGTGCGTTCGGGCCGCATCGAGCGCGTGCCGCTCGGCAATGAGGGGCCGCAGAACGTGCGTCACGTCGACCCGGCCAGCCTGTGCCTGACCACCGCGCAAGCGTTGTACTGCCCGGATGGCGCCGGCGGCTTTCCGCTGCGGGTGCACCTGCCGGCAGAGGCGGAACCGGCAATGGCATTGCCGGGGGCCGGCGATGCGGTCTGGATGATTACCACCACCGGCGATGTGTGGCTGCGCCGGCAAGCGGTCTGGCGCATGGTGTGGCGCACGCGGGTCACCGCCATGCCGCAGCAACCGCACGCTGCCCTCACCACGGCCGACGGCCAGTTGTGGACCGATGCGGCCGGCCGTTTGCTGCGTGTCACCAGCGATGGCGAGGCGACGCGCTGGCTCGATCGCGACAGTCCATCGGAACTGCTGCAATTGCGTCGCGACGACGACGGGCGCGTGTGGATCGGCGCAACCAATGGCGTCTACACGGTCGTTGCCGGCCATCCGCAGCGGGTTTTCGCCGAAGACGACAGCGCTCCCACGCCGCTCGACTACCGCAGTTGGCGCGCTCCGGATGGCGCGCTGTGGCTCAGCCACGGCGGTCGCCTGTGGCGAACGCACACGGCGACGACGGGCGAATCGATCGCGCCGCGGTCGCCGTTGCTTGCCAGTCCGGGCGTCATCCAGGACGTGCTGTTCGGTGATGACGATGTGGTCTGGGTGATGACGCTGCACGATGGTGTCCATCGCCTCAATCGCGCACGCGTGGATCTGCTCGATGCCGCCGCCGGCCTCGCCGGTGGCAACGTGTACAGCGTGGCGCAGGACCGCGACGGCTGCATGTGGCTGGGGAGCCTCGGCAGTGGCCTGATGGCGATCGATCGCGACGAGCGGCTGCGCCATTTCGGTCGCGCCGATGGCCTGCCCGGCGACAACCCGTGGCTGGTCGCCGCGGCGCGCGACGGCAGCATCTATGTCGGCACCTACGCTCCGGGCCTGTGGCGGCGTGCGCCCGGGGCGCAGCGTTTCGAGGCGGTGGCGTTGCCGGCCGGACTGCTCGGCGAACAGGTGCTGGCGATCGCGTTCGATGCGGCCGGGCGATTGTGGCTTGGCACCACGGCCGGTGCCTGGCGCCGCGACGGAGACGAATGGGAACGTCAATGGCCGTCCGCGCCGCGTCGCGTGCGCGTCGCCGCGCTGGCATTGGCCGATGACGGCGAAGTCTGGTTCGGCGGCGCCGAAGGCGTCTGGCGCCAGCATGGCGGGCAGGGCCATCCGGTGGCCGCGGAGGTGTTGTCGCGGACCTCGGTGCGCGACCTTTACAGGACTGCCGATGGTGCGCTGTGGATCAGCACCGATGGCCGCGGTCTGGTGCGGGTCGCGCCCGACGACCCGCGCGGCATTCACGCGGTGCGGCTGGGTCGCGCACAGGGATTGCCGTCGAACAGCCCGCACACCGTGCGCGAAGACGCACATGGCCATGTCTGGGTGAACAGCAACCAGGGCATCTTCCGCATCAGCCGTCCGGGTTTGCTCGCGTTCCTCGCCGGCTCCGTGCAACGCCTTTCGCCCCTGGTGCTGGGTCTGTCCGACGGGCTCACCGAGCTTGAGGGCAATGGCGGCGTGCAGCCGGCGGCGGCGTTCGATCAGCGCGGACGGCTGTGGTTTCCGTCGCAGCGCGGCGTCGTCCGCTTCGATCCGCTGGCGATCGCGCTGCGCGAGCATGCGCCGCACGCGATCATCGATGGGCTGGAAAGCGACGGCCAGCCCTTGCAGCCCGATCGCGCGGGCCGGTTGCCGCTCGGCGTGCGCACGATCCTGCTGCGCTACGACGCGGCCGACCTCAGCACTGGCAGCCAGACGCGCTTCCGTTACCGCTTGCTGCCGCAGGACCGCAACTGGACCGATGCGGCGAGCGAACGTTCGGCATCGTTTTCGACCTTGCAGCCCGGCCGCTACCGCTTCGAACTGCTGGCCGGCAACAGCGACGGCATCTGGGCCGAGACCCCGATCGCACTCGACTTCGAAGTGCCCTCGCGCTGGCACGAGACACGCACGTTCCAGTGGTCCGCGCTCGCCGCGCTCGGGCTGCTGGCGCTGGCGCTGGTGCGTCTGCGCCTGCGCGCGCTGCGGTTGCGTACGCTCGAACTCGATCGCCAGGTTGGCCTGCGTACCGGCGAACTGGTGTCCGAGAAGGCGCGCGTGGAAAGCGCCTTGGTCGAGCTTGCGCGCACGCATCGGGAAATCGAGGACAGCAATCTGCGTCTGGCCGAACAGGCGCAACGGCTCGCCGCGCTGGACCAGTTCCGCACGCGCGTGCTCGCCGATGTCAGCCACGAATTGCGCACGCCGGTGATGCTGGTGTCACTGCCGCTGCGCGAACTGCACGCGCACGCCGGCCAGCTGGCGGCCGCGGACCGCAGCCGGCTCGAGCTGTCGCTGAAGCAGCTGGAGCGGTTGGGCGGACTGGTCGAGCAGCTGCTCGATCTGGTGCAGGCCGAGGCCGGACAGACGCGCCTGCGCGTGCGCCGGCTCGATCTGGCCGAGCTCCTGCGCGAGATCGCCGCAGGCTACCGACCGGCGGCCGCACGCGCCGGCGTCGAGCTGGCAGTGCAGGGGGACGCAGACGGCATTCCCTTGTTCGGCGACAGCGGGCGGCTGACCATGGTGTTCGGCAATCTGATCGACAACGCGATCAAGTACGCGCCAGCGGGCGGCACGATCGTGATCCAGCTTGATCGCGGCGACGAGCATGCGATTGTCGAGGTGAGCGACGAAGGCCCGGGATTCGATCCCGCTGTCGGCGGGCGCCTGTTCCAGCGGTTCTATCGTGCGGAAGGTCCGCCCCGGCAGGGGCGCGAAGGGCTTGGCATCGGGTTGGCGTTGGCGCGCGAGCTGGTCGAACTGCACGGTGGACGCATCGCGGCTCGGAGCACGCCCGGCGCGGGCGCGACGTTCCGGGTCGAGCTGCCGCTCGGCAGCGCGCATGTCGCGCTCGACGATCTCGTGCTCGATCCGGTGCAAGGCGCCGCGCCGCCGTCGGTCGCGTCGGTGCAACGCGGTGACGGCAGCGTGCTGCTGGTCGAGGACCATCCCGACCTTGCTACATATCTGGCCGAACGGCTCGGCGAGCACCTGCCGGTGACCTGCGTCGGCAGCGCCGAACAGGCGGTGCAGGCGCTGGCCGACGATCCCGGCATCCGGCTGGTGGTCAGCGACGTCGTGCTGCCCGGCGCCAGCGGTCTGCAACTGTGCAGGCAACTCGCCAGTGCGGGCGAAGCACGACGGCGACCGGTGATCCTGATCTCGGCGCGCGCCGCCGACACCGATCGCGAGGCCGGCCTCGCCGCCGGCGCGGTCGCCTGGCTGGCCAAGCCCTTCAGCTTCGAATCGCTGTTGAACGCGATGGCCGATGCGTGGCCCGAGGCGCGACCGCGGCTGGCCGCGAATCCGCTCGATCCGGCTGCATTGGATCCACTGCTCGCCATTGCGCTGCGCGGACTCGGCGACGCCGCATTCACGATCGCCGAGTGGGCGACGCAGGCGCATCTGTCGGAGCGGCAATTGCGCCGCCGCGTCGGTGAACTGAGCGGCCAATCACCGCAAATCTGGTTGCGCGAACAGCGGCTGCTGCGCGTGCGTCACCTGCTGCGCAGCGGTGCCTGCAAGACCCTCGCCGAAGCCGGGGCGCGTTGCGGGCTGGACAACCCGGCCTATCTCTATCGCAGTTACCGGGCGCGGTTCGGCGAGCACTGATCCGCCGAGCGGCCGATTCCGGCGCGCTCCAGACGATTGATTTCCGGGGAAATCCGCCCGCCGTCGGGCGCGATGTCCGCTGCGTGCATGCCGACGTCCGCTCAGGGCATGGGCAGTGCGGTGCACCGGGGACACCATCGCCTCGGGGCCATGCCGCCGAATTTCCCCGCGCGTTTCGCGCGGGACGCCGGGCATGGACGGTTCACGCGGAGAGCATCCATGACGAGTTTCGGGTTTCGGGGAAAGTGCGGGCGCTGGTTGGCGGGAGCGTTGCTGGCGTGTCTGGGCATGCCGGCCATCGCAGCTACCTACACGGTGACCAACACCAATGACGCCGGGGCCGGAAGCCTGAGGCAGGCGATGCTCAGTGCGATAGCCAGCCCCGCAGCGGACACCATCGTGTTCGCGCCCTCATCCAATGGCGTGATCACGCTGCAATCGGCACTGCCCGATCTGCTCGGCAGCGGCGGTGCGCTGACGATCACCGGCAACGGCGCCGCCAACACGATCATCGACGGCGCCGGCCAGTACAGGCCGTTCAAGGCCGAGTGGCAGGACGGTCTGCGCTTCACCCTGCGTGGACTGACGGTGCGCAACGGCTTTGCCGACCAAGGACAGGGTGGCGCCATCTTCATGCAGGGCGGCAACAGCACGACGCTACTCACCCTGGATGCGGTCGAACTCGTCGGCAACCTCGCCACCTACAACGGTGGCGCGGTTTATGTCTCCACTCCTGTCCGTATCGACGACAGCCTTTTCGCCGGCAACCGCTCGGGGACCTACGGTGGCGGCATCCATTTCGACGGGGGCCAAACGGCGCGGGTCCGGAACACGACGTTCGACGGCAACGTGGGAGGCGTCATCTGCGTCACCGGAAGCGGCAGCGCGAACGATCCGGTGGCGCGCTTCGTCAACGTGACCGCGACAGGCGACCGGCCGGGCGACGATGCGGTCCTCCGTATCGAGGGCGGAGCTCGCGCATCGCTCAGCAACTCGCTCATCGGCGGCAGCATACCGAGCATCCGCCTGTATGACACAGGGGCCATTGAGCTTGCCACGTCGTTCAACAACGTGTTGAAAAATCCCCTCGATTCGGGCATCCAGGACGGCGTCAACGGCAACCAGATCAATGTGATCCTTCCGTTGATCGGGCCGCTCGGCGACCACGGCGGCCTGACCCGGACGCTGCCGCTGCTGCCCGGCAGCCCGGCGCTGGATGCCGGCACCGAGGCGGGCGGAGACGTCCCTGCCGCCGACCAGCGCGGCGTTGCCCGCGTGGGCCCGCCAGACGTGGGCGCATACGAATCGCATGGCTTCAGCGTGGCCATCGGCAGCGGAAACGGCCAGTCGACGGCGGTGGGCACGCCTTTCGCCGAGTCGCTCGTGGCCGTGGCGACGGCGCTCGATCCTCTCGAACCGGTGGCCGGCGGCATCGTGCGTTTCAGCGCGCCGACGAGTGGCCCGAGTGCGGTCATCACTTCGCCCGACGCGACCATCGAGTCCGATGGCACGGCGCCGGCGGCGGCGATCGCCAACGGCGTGGTCGGCGGCCCGTATGCGGTCTCGGCGCGCCTGTCCGCCGCGCAGTCGGTCGATTTTTCCCTGACCAACGTCGCCGGTGCCTGCGGCGCGTTCGCGTTCCCCTACACGCTGGCCGGCGCAGACAACGCTGCTCGCGTGGCCGAGCTGCGGCAGGCCATCGAGTGCGCCAACGTCAATGCCAGCGACGACGAGATCGACCTCGGCGGCCACACGCTGGTCTTCGCCGATGCGCCGTACACGGATGCCAATGGCGCCAATGCGCTGCCGATCGCCACCAGCGTGCTCACCTTGCGCAACGGTGCGCTGGAGCGCGACGCTTCGGCAGCGGCATTCCGTTTCCTCGACGCCGCCACCGGCAGTGACCTGCGCGTGCGTGCGATGCAACTGCGCAACGGCGCGTCCGACACGGAAGGCGGAGCAATCCGCGCCGACGGCGCGCTGAAGCTGGAAGACAGCGTGTTCGAGGACAACCGCGCGGCAACGCTCGGCGGCGCGATCTCGTCGCATGCGATGACCAACATCTTCACTTCGCGCTTCACGCGCAACGTCGCTCCAGACGGCGCCGCGATCGCCGGCGGCGATGACGACGCGATTCCCGGCAGTGACGTGACCTTGGTCGCCAACTCGCGCATCGAAAACAACGGTGACGCCGCCAGCCGTTCGGTGATCTGGAACAAGAGCTACTTCGCGATGGTGGCCAGCCTCGTCGCCGACAACCACCTGAGCGCCGCGAACAGCTCGCTGATGTTCTTCCACGAAGATGCTGCCGTGGCGGAGTTTCGCAACGTCACCATCGCCGACAATACGGTGACCGGCGCGTTGTTCTTGCGAATGTCGGCGAACATGCAGTTGAACAACTGCATCGTCTGGGACAACCAGTACGGCAGCCTCGGCGCGGTTTCGGCCCGCAACAGCATCCTGCCCGGCGTTCCCGCGGTGAGCGGCAACCTCGACCAGCCGCCCGGCTTCGTCGGCGCCGGTGACTACCACCTCGATTCCGGAAGCCCGGCGATCGATGCGGCCGACAACGGCTACGGATATCCCATCGGCGATCTCGACCAGAACCCGCGCCCCGTCGACGATCCGGGCGTGGCCGACACCGGCGTGAGCCACAACGGGGATCCGATCCTCGACATCGGCGCCTACGAGCGCCAGACCGCGTCCGCCGTGGCCGGCATCACGGTCACGCCGACCAGTGGCCTGATCACCACCGAAGCCGGCGGCACGGCGACGTTCACCGTCGTGCTCGATCGCTACCCGAAAGCCGACGTGACGCTGCCGCTGTCCAGCAGCGATGTCAGCGAAGGCGTCGTCGCGCCGGCAAGCCTGATCTTCACGCAGGCGAACTGGAACCAGCCACGGACCATCACCGTGACCGGCATGGACGATGGCGTCATCGACGGCGACCAGGGCTACACGATCGTGACCGGCCCGGCGGGCAGTGCGGACCCGGCCTACGACGGCATCGATCCGCCGGACGTGTCGGTCGTCAACGAGGAAGGCGCGATACCGCAGCACCATCTCGGCGGCACCGTCATCGGCCTCGCCGGCAGCGGGCTGGTGCTGTCGTTCGACGAGGCGGGCGAAACCCTGCCGGTCGCCGCCGACGGCAGCTTCGTGTTCGCGGCGACGCTGGCGCAAGGCGCCACCTACACGGTCACGATCGCCGCGCAACCGCAGACTCCGGCGCAGGCCTGTGTCGTGGTCAACGGCAGCGGCACGATGGGCGGTGCCGACGTCGGCAACGTGGTCGTCAACTGCGGCGCCACCGACACCCGCTCGATCGGCGGCAGCGTCAGCGGCCTCGCCGGCGGCGGGCTGGTCCTGCAACTCAACGGCGGCGGCGACCTCGCCATTTCCGCCAACGGCGGCTATGCGTTCCCGTTGCGACTGCTCGACGGCGCCAGCTACATCGTCACCGTGAAGACGCAGCCGCAGGGACAGTTGTGCACGCTCGACCACGCGACTGGCACGGTGCAGGGTGCGGACGTCAGCGACGTCGACGCGAGTTGCGCGCCGCTGGCGGCGGAACTGCACCTGGGCGTCGACGACGGCCACGCGTTCGCCCGCTACGGGCATGTGCGCGACTACTTCGTCACGCTCGGCAACAGCGGCAACGCTGCCGCCAATGGCATTCAGGTCGTCGGCACGTTCAGCGCCGCGTTCGACGTGGCGAACGTGCACTGGCAGTGCCTCGGCGGCGCCAGCCTGTGTGGCAGCGGCGGCGCCGGCGGCTTCTCCGATGCGGCGAACCTGCCGGCCAACAGCAGCGTGACCTGGATCGTCAGCGTGCCGGTACTGGGCGGCAGCGACGAAGCCGAGGCCACGTTCCGAGTCGACGTGGCGCCATCGCCGGTGGCGGCGAACGGCGCCGGCCTCTGGGATGCCGACACCGACACGCTGGTCATCTTCCGCGACGGCCACGACGTGCTGTACGGCGATGGCTCGCGCGCCCCCGAGCCGCTGCCGCTTTACGACGAGCGCAGCGTGCCGATCGAATGGCCGCCGGCCAGCGGCGAAGGCATCACGCTCGTGCGCACGCTTGCGACGCCGGAGGGTGACGTGCTGGTGCAACGCCTGACGCTCGGCAGCGCCGACTTCGTGCGCCTGCTCGGCACGGATGGCACGGGCCAGCAGCGGCCCAGCGACTGGGCGCGCGTCGCGGACGGCGCGCACCTCGCCGTCGCTCGCGTGGCGGGTGCGACGAACATCTCCATCGTGTTGCTCGAAGGCGCGGCACGCCCGCTCGCCGTGTCGCAGCACGTGGCCGAACTTACGGGAGAACTGGAATGAGCCTGCAGATCGCGAAGCCGCATGCGGATGCTTCGTTGCCGCCGCGTCGGTGGCTGTCGACGGCGCTATGGCTGGGCGCCGTTTACCTGGTCGGCGGCGCGATCGGCGCCGCGCAGGCCGCCACCTGCCGCGTCACCGCCGGCGGTGCCAGCGGCAACGACGGCAGCAGCTGGGCGCAGTCGATGGACCTGCCATCCGCACTCGCCAATCCGGCATGCGGCGAGGTCTGGGTCGCCGAAGGCGTCTACAAGCCAACGAGCGGCGCCGATCGCACCGCGACGTTCGCAATCCGCTCCGGCGTCGCCGTCTACGGCGGCTTCGCCGGCAGCGAGAGCGGCCGCGACGAACGCGATCCGGCGCTCCATCGCAGCGTGCTGTCCGGTGACATCGGCGGCGACGACGTCGTCGATGCGCACGGCATAACCGCCAGCGCCGCCGACATTGCCGGCGACAACAGCTATCACGTTGCCAGCCTGGACGATGCCTCTGCCGACACCGTGCTCGATGGCTTCACCCTCACCGGCGGACAGGCGAACGGCACCGATTCGATCGAGACGGGCGTGGGTGGCGGCTTGATCTGCAATGGCAGCGGTGCCGGTCGGGCGTGCAGCCCGAACCTGCGCAACCTGGTCGTCCGCGGCAATTCCGCGGCGGCTGGCGGCGGCCTAGGCTGCGTCGCACAGGCGCAGGGACGATGCGATGCGGAGCTGGAAAACGCCGCGTTCGTCGGCAACGCCGCCGGCATGGGCGGTGCGCTGATGAACGCGGGCATCGACGCCGGTGTCGCCAGCCCACGTTTGCGCAACGTCACCTTCAGCGGCAACAACACCGAGCAAGGCGCCGGTACGTTCACCAACTTTGGCAATGGCGGCACCGCCGATGCCACCCTCGTCAACGTCACCTTCAGCGACAACAGCGCGGCCAGTGGCGGCGCGGTGGCGAACTTGGGCATGGACGGCATCGCCAAGGTCACGATCGCCAACGCGATCCTGTGGGGCAACACGCCCGATGAAGTCGTCGCCCAGAACGGCACCACGACGTTGAGCCACAGCATCCTGCAGGGCGCCTGTCCGGCCGAAGTTAGCTGCACCGATACCGTCGTCGGCAATCCGCACCTGGGGGCGCTGCAGGATGGCGCGATGCCGGTGGTGTTGCCCGGCATCGACAGCGTCGCGCTCGATGCGGTCGCCTGCGACGACGCCCCTGCCAGCGATGCGCGCGGCATCGTGCGCCCGCAAGGCACGCGTTGCGACGTCGGCGCGGCGGAAGTGCGCCAAGCCCATCTGGTCATCGACGTCAGCGGGAATGGCAAGGTCGCCGCCCTCGGCGCGCCCGCGCCGCTGGGTGCACCGATCGCCGATTGCCGGCAAGGCAGTGGCGACTGCAGCGCGTGGTATCGCGTCGAGCCCGACGCGCCTGCGGTCGCGCTGACGCTGCGCGCCGACGCCGGCCACACCCTGCAGTCCGCCAGCGGTTGCGGCGGCGCGCTTGCCGGCATCCTGTTCACGACCGCGGCGCTGCAGGGTGATTGCACGGTGGCGGCGGTGTTTGCGCCCACTGCACGGGCGATCGGCGGCACCGTCACCGGCCTTGCCGGCAATGGCCTCGTACTGACACTCAACGGCAGCGAGAGTTTGCCCATCGCGGCCGATGGCACGTTCAGCTTCGACACCACGCTGACCCAGGGCGCGGCCTACGCGGTGACGATCGCCGTGCAGCCGAGCCAGCCGTCGCAAACCTGCCTCGTGGTCAATGGCAGCGGCACGGTCGGCGACGGCGATGTCACCAACGTGGTCATTCACTGCGGTGCCGCCGTCACCTACAGCGTCGGCGGCTCGTTGGGAGGCCTTGCGCCGGGGGCGTCGCTCACGCTGTCAATCAATGGCGGCAGCGAGCTGACTCTAGCGGCGAATGGCGCGTACGTGTTTGCGCTGCGTTTCGCGCCGGGCGAGAGCTACCTGGTCGCCGTGGCCACGCAGCCGGTCGGGCAACATTGCACGCTCGGCAACGCCTCGGGCACGGTCGGTGGGGCCAATGTCACCGATGTCGAGGTGACCTGCAGCGCGGGTGGCGCACGCCTGGAGCTGTCCGTGACCGACCATGGCGACTACGCGCGCTACGGCCAGGTGCGCGACTACTTCGTCACCTTGGCGAACACCGGCAACGACAGCGCTTACGGCGTGGGCGTCGGCGCCGACCTCGACGCGGCCGCCTTCGATGTCGCCAACGTGCAGTGGGCCTGCGTCGGCGGCGCGCCCGGTGCGAGCTGTACCGGGCAGGGCGCAGGCGGTTTCGCCGACACCGCGACGCTGCTGGCGGGAACCCAGCTGGTGTGGATTGTCAGGGTGCCGGTTCGCGGCGACAGCGGTGCCGCCACGGCGACGTTCGCGGCGCACGCCGATGGCGCGAGCGCTGTGCAGGATCGCAACACGCTGGTCATCTTCCGCGATGGATTGGACGTGGCCTACGCCGATGGTGCGGGCGTCGTCGATCCTGCGCGCCGCGAGGCAGCGGACGCACACCGGTCCGAGGCAGGCGACTGACGCCGCGGGAAGGTATTGGGGAAACGCACGGAGTCGGTCATGTGGCCATCCAGGGGGGATTCATGAAAATTCCCGGTTGCCGCGCAAGCCATCTGTGCTGCTTGCTGATCATGTTGGCCGACGGTTTCAATGCGCAGGCTGCCGTGGCCGCAGCGATGCCGGTGAATGATCCGGCATCGCTGCTGGGCATCTTGCTGTGCGTGATGGTCGGCGGCGGTGCGGCAGCGATGCGCCGCGGCCGCCCGTGAGCGGCGCTCCCGTGCGATGCGACGTTCCGCAATCGGACTCGTCGAGGCTTGCGCAAGCGGGCGTTGCATGCGGCCCGGGCAGTGGCGGAAAACGCAAGTGAGAATCCGCGGGTGCCGGCTTGCGCTGATCCGTTGGCTGCCGCTTCTGCTCCTGGCGATGCCGGTGGTCGCGCACGATGGCCCGACGAGGAATCGCGTCGACGGCAGCACAGGCGCGCGGCTCAGCGCCAACATGTTCGTGGTGCAGGCCGGTACCGCGAGCCGGCCGGTCGTATACGACATCCGATTGGTCAACAGCGGTGTCGGCGACCAACAGGACGATCCGGCCAGTGACGAGCTCGTCGACGTGCTGCCACCGGAATTGGCGCTGCGCATCGCCGACGCCGACAGCGGCGCACTCACCGTCGATCTCGCCGGCAACACCGTGCGCTGGAACGGCGCGCTGGTCGCCGGTGCGCCGGCGGTGAGGCTTCGCATCGAGGCGGATGTGGTGGTCATGCAGCCGATGACGATCCGCAATCAGGCGTCCGTTTCCTACGATGGCGATGGCGATGGCCGCAACGACAGCACGGGCCTGTCGACCGATCCGTCGCAATCCGGCGATGCCGTGCCCACGGCCTTCCGGTTTCCCGGTGCCGGAGCGGCGCCGAGCGAAGCGAAGCCGTCGCTTGCGGACGGCCGTGTGGCGTTGCTGTCCGGCGCGATCGCTGCGATACGAGGCCGCGCGTTCGACACTTGATGCCGCGACGCATCGCGGGTGGCTCTGCCAGCCGCGCCGGCTATCATGTGTGGTCCGCACGCCGCCACCGCGAGTGTTTCGCGCCGGCCGTCCGCGTGCATAGCCGGAAGTTGCCGATGAAATTGCCCGTTCCCTTCATCCAGTTGCCGCTGATGTTCGACGCGCAGGCGCTCGCCGCGGAAATCGCGCGGTTCGACGAACGCCTGTGGCAGCCGCATCCGAACGGTCTGCCCGGCAATTCGGCGTTGCCGCTGGTGACGGTCGAAGGCGATCCGGCGCGTGGCGACGATCTCGAAGGACCGATGCGGCCGACGCCTTCGCTGCAAGGCAGTCCCTACATGCAGCAGGTGCTCGGCAGTCTCGCTGCGGTGGTCGGTCGCACGCGTCTGATGCGCCTGTCCGGGCGCGCCGAGGTCGATCTGCACGTCGACTCGGACTATTACTGGAACGAACGCGTGCGTGTGCACGTGCCGATCCTGACCCAGCCGACCGTGCGCTTCACCAGTGGTGACGCGACCATCAACATGGCCGCAGGCGAATGCTGGATCTTCGACACGTGGCGCATGCACCACGTGCTGAACGATGCCGACCTGCCGCGCATCCACCTCGTCGTCGACACGGTCGGCGGTGCGGCATTCTGGGATCTGGTCAACGCCGGTCGACCGCACACGGCGCCAAAGACCGATTGGCGGCCGCGTCTCGTCGCGCCGCAGCCGGATGCGGCGGCCCCCTCGATGGGGTTCGAATCGGTCAACAGCCAGTCGCCGATGAGCTACTGGGAGCTGCGCGGACACATCACGTTCCTGCTCAACGAAGCGGCGCCCGATCCGCGCATGAACATGGTCGCGCAGATCGCCGGCACATTCGTCCGGCGCTGGCAGACGCTGTGGTTCCAATACGGCACCGACGCCGCGGCCATGCCGCGGTATCGCGACGAACTCGACGAATTCATGGCGCGCATCGCGCCGGCCGCGAGAGGTCTCGTGCTGCGCAACGGTGCGGATTTTGTCGCCGCCGTGCAAGGGCTGTTCCGACGCGCGGTGCGCCGGCCGCAGGCGCCGAAGCTGGGCGAGGAAGGTGCGCGCAGCGCGCCGGCGACGGCAGCGGCCAAGGCACCGCGCCGCACGTTCGAACTCGAGCGTCCGGTGTTCATCGTTTCGCCGCCGCGTTCGGGTTCGACGCTGTTCTTCGAGACGCTGGCGAGAAGTCCGGATGCGTTCACGACCGGCGGCGAGAGCCACGGTCTGATCGAAGGCATCGGCGCGCTCGACACCGGTGGTCGCGGTCACGCGTCGAACCGGCTCGATGCGACCGACGCGAGCGCGGCTGTCGTGGCCGAACTGCGCGAGCGCTTCCGCGCCGCCGTGTTCGATCGGCAGGGTCGCGCGCCGACGGGCACGCATGTGCGCCTGCTCGAAAAGACGCCAAAGAACGCCTTGCGTATTCCGTTCCTCGCCCAAGCCTTCCCGGATGCAACCTTTGTCTACCTGTATCGCGATCCGCGCCAGGTGCTGGCGAGCATGATGGAAGCGTGGGAATCGGGCGGCTTCCGCACCTATCCGAACCTGCCGGGTTGGACCGGTTTGCCATGGTCGCTGCTGCTGGTGCCCGGCTGGCGCGAGCTGATCGGCAAGCCGTTGCCGCAGATTGTCGCGACGCAGTGGGAAACGACGACGCGCATCCTGCTCGATGATCTCGAAGCGCTGGCGCCGACGCGCTGGAGCGTCGCGCGCTACGACGCGCTGATCGACGATCCGAACCGGGAAATCGCGCGCGTCTGTGCGGCGACAGGTCTTGGTTGGGACCAATCGCTCGATGCTCGCTTGCCGTTGGCCAACCACACCGTGTCGGCTCCACGTGCGGACAAGTGGCGGCGACGCGAGGCGGACATCGTGCCGATGATCGAACGGATGGCGGCCACGGTGGAACGCGCCGCGCGCGTCGCGCAACGCTGAGTCGCGGTGGTCCGGCGGCCGACGACGTTCACGTGCGGGTACGCATGTAGGGCTAGAATCAAAGCCGGCACGTCGACCTTGATGGCTCGTCGCGCCGGAACCGCTCCCGCGTCATCGGAACCCACCCACCATTCATGGAGGCAGGCATGGCCGCGAAACCGTTTCTCTCAGATATTCAGACCATTCGCCGGCGCGCGCGCGAGCACATGGAGCGCGGCGCAGTCACCGATACCTACACGCTCGATCGCCAGACCGTGCTGAAGCTGCTCAACGAGGCGCTCGCCACCGAGATCGTCTGCGTGCTGCGCTACAAGGCGCACCACTACCTCGCCTCCGGCATCAATGCCAAGAGCGTCGCGGCGGAGTTCCTGGAGCATGCGAACGAAGAGCAGGTGCATGCGGACCAGATCGCCGAGCGCATCACGCAGCTCGATGGCACGCCGAATTTCTCGCCGGATGGCTTGTCCGCGCGCAGTCATTCCGAATTCGTCGCGCCGGACGAGCTTGCCGCGATGATCGAGGAAAACCTCGTCGCCGAGCGCATCGCGATCGACAGCTATCGCGAGATCATCAACTACATCGGCGATGCCGACACGACGACCAAGCGCATGCTCGAGGGAATCCTCGCGATGGAGGAAGAGCATGCCGAGGACATGAAGACGCTGATGGAAGATTTCGGCAAGAAGGGCGAGCCGGCCAAGCCGAAGGGCGTGGCCAAGGCGAAGAAGGGCAAGTAGCGCCGGCGCAGCGGCCTCGGCGATCGACGGGAGACAGCGTGGACACAGCGACAGGATCATCGGTTCGTTCGCGATCGTGGCTTTGGCGCGGCAGCGCGCTGGTCGTCGCGATCTATGTCGTCGCCGTGCTCGCGCTGATGTGGTGGTGGGACCATGCGCCGCCGCATTTCGACGTGACCGCCGCGGCGCAGTCGCGCGCAGCGGCGCGCGGCCAGTCGGTCGTGACCGGTTCGGTCACGACCACGGCGCTGATCGTCTCGGCCGAAACCCTGCTCGACAAGCGTGGCGGCTATCTCAGCAACGACCGCTTCCCGCCCGGCGTGCTGATGGACAACGTGCCGAACTGGGAGTTCGGCGTGCTGACGGCGACACGCGACCTCGCGCGCGAGATGCGCAACAAGTTCGCTCGCTCGCAGTCGCAGTCCGAGGAGGATGCCGACCTCAAGGAAGCCGATCCGCTGTTCTCCAGCCCGAACGATCGCTGGCTGCTGCCGAGTTCGGAAAACCAGTACCGCAAGGCGATCGCACACGTCGACGGCTATCTGCTGCGGCTCGGCAAGAACGACCCGAACGGGGCGCAGTTCTACGCACGCGCCGACAATCTGGCCGACTATCTCGACCTCGTGTCGAACCGCCTCGGCAGCCTGTCGCAGCGGCTTTCGGCCAGCGCCGGCCAGTTGCGCCTCGAAGGTGACGCGCCGGTCGATGCGGGCACCACGCCGGCACCGACGCAGACGCCACAAATCGTGCGCACGCCGTGGACCAAGATCGACGACATCTTCTACGAATCGCGCGGCTATACCTGGGCGCTGCTCGAACAGTTGCAGGCAATCGAAGTGGATTTCGGACCAACCCTGCAGCGCAAGAGCGCGGTGGTCAGCCTGAAGCAGATCATCCGCGAACTGGAAGAGGCGCAGAAGCCGTTGCACAGCCCGATCGTGCTCAACGGCAGCCCGTTCGGCTTCTTCGCGAACCATTCTCTGGTGATGGCGAACTACATCTCGCGCGCGAATGCAGCCGTGATCGACCTGCGCGAACTGCTCAAGCGCGGCTGACAAAGTCCTGTTTCGGGAAGGGGAGCAAAGTGCGCCACATGAGCGCAGCCCTCTCAAGCCCTCCCCTTCACGGGAGGGGATAGTGGGTACGATGTTGAAGCGCCGCGTTCACCTTGGCGCGACAGTGCCCGCTCGGGCGTGCCAAGATTCCGATCCTTTGCATTCCGCTTGACGCTCCCGCCAATGACTTCCGCGTTGACAATCCCCGCCGGGCATTCGCCTTGGCGCGCCCTGATCGAGCATCCGCTGTTCGTCGGTTTCCTGCTGCTGGCGCCGATCGTGTTGCTGCTCTCGCCAGTGCCGATCGATGAAACGCGCTACCTCGCAGTCGCCTGGGAAATGCGCCAGACCGGCGAATTCCTCGTGCCGCATCTCAATGGCGCGACCTATGCGCACAAACCGCCGCTGCTGTTCTGGCTGATCAACGCGGGCTGGCTGTTCACCGGCGTGCATGCGTGGACAGCGCGTGCGATGACCCTGCTGTGTTCGGCATTGAGCCTGATATTGCTGTATCGACTGACCCTGCGCCTGACCGCATCGACGGCGGCGGCACGCGCATCGATGTGGTTCCTGCTCGGCGCGGTGTATTTCGCCGGCTTCGCCAACGCGATCATGTTCGATGTGCCGTTGACGACCTGCGTGCTGCTCGCCGTACACGGCATCTGCGATCTCGCCGACGACCGCCGTCGCCGCGGCGTGCTGGTCACCGGTGCCGCGATCGGCCTCGGCATTCTGGTCAAGGGACCGGTCATGCTGCTCGACATCGCGTTCGTCGCGCTGGCCGCACCGTGGTGGAACGCCGATCGCCTGCGCGGCCGCCGCGCGCGCTATTTCGGCGATTTCGGACTGGCGATCCTGCTGGGCGCAGGCATAGCGCTGGCTTGGGCCATTCCGGCTGCACTGCATGGCGGCTCCGACTACGCGCGCGCAATCTTTCTCAACCAGACCTTCGACCGTATCGAGGGCGTCAAGGGCAAGAGCACGCATGGTCGCCCGTGGTGGTGGTACTGCGCGGTGTTTCCGCTGATGCTGCTGCCGTGGCCGCTGGTGGTGCGTGGCAACCGGGCGAAGCTGCGCGCGCTGTTCGGCGATTCGGCGCTTCGACTCGCGGTTGCGTGGGTCGTTCCGACCTTCATCGCGTTCTCGTTCGTCGGCGGCAAGCAGCCGCACTATCTGCTGCCGAGCGTGCCGGGTGTAGCGTTGGCATTGGCGCTGGCGCTGGCTCATGGAGCCATCCGCATCCGCGCGGGGTTGTTGGCCGGCTTGCTGATCGCGCTCGGAGGGGCGGTCGCATTTGCGCCGCACTACGCGGCGACGCGCCCGGCGCTGGGCTATCTCGGCGATCTGTCCGCGTTCTGGGGCATCGCGATCGCGCTGGTCGGTGCCGCGATGCTGCCGGGACTGCGACGCATCGTGCAGCCGGCGTGGCCGGCCACGGCGATGCTTGCCGTGGCGCTGATCGTCAAACTCGCGGTGATCGAAGGCCCCGGATCGCGTTACGACGTGCAGGCGATCGCGGCGCAGATCCGCGCCGCGCAGCAGCGTGGCCAACCGATCGTGCATCTCGGCTGGCACCACGGCGTGTACGAGTTCGCCGGGCGGCTGACCGAACCGTTGCCGGCGATAGAGGATCTGGCGGCTTTCGACACGTGGGCGCGCCAGCATCCCGACGGCCTCGTGCTCAGTTTCTATCGGCAATACCGCTTCCGCGCGGAACCGGTATACACGCAACCGTTCCGTGGCGGCGAGGTGTCGATGTGGAAAGCGAGCGATGCGCTTGCATCCGGCGTCGATCCGTCGATGCAACACGTGCGCGACGACAGCGAAGACGCTTCCGACGAATGAGGGCGTCGCCGCGTCACGCGAGCGTGTGACGCGGCGTGAGGGCGATCAGAACGCCGGTTTCTGTTCCGCCGAGCGGTAACGCTCGGCGCCGGCGAGGATCTCGTGTTTGGCAGCAGCGGCGTCGACCCATCCGTCGATCTTGACCCACTTGCCCTTTTCCAGATCCTTGTAGTGTTCGAAGAAGTGGCCGATGCGTTCAAGCCAGTGGCCGGACACCTGGCCGATGTCGGTGATGTGGCTGTAACCGGCGAAGATCTTCGCGTGCGGCACGACGACGAGCTTCTCGTCGGCACCCGCCTCGTCGGTCATCTTCAGCATGCCGACCGGGCGGCAGCGGATCACCGAACCCGGCACCAGCGGCAGCGGCAGGATCACCAGCGCGTCGAGCGGATCGCCGTCGCCACCGAGCGTCTGCGGCACGTAGCCGTAGTTGCACGGATAGCGCATCGGCGTCGACAGCACGCGATCGACGAAGATCGCGCCACTGGCCTTGTCGACTTCGTACTTGACCGGTTCGGCGTCTTTCGGGATCTCGATGATGACGTTGATTTCGTTCGGCACGTCGGCGCCGGCGGGAACGCGTTCCAGGCCCATGGGGCACTCCTTGAAATTGAAGGTTCCGGCCAACGCCGGAACTCGGGGATTCGATGTTTTCGCGTGCGGCCGCAATGCGGGCACGGGCGCTTTCACGCAGCGGCGCGAAGAATACGGCAAAGTTTGCGGCGGCGCAGCAATTGCGCCGCCTGCCTGCGCGAGGCGCGTTGCCTCAGGACTTCAACGCGGCCTTCAGCGTCTTGACCTGCTCGGGAAACCACTGGCCGTTCTGTTCGAGCACGTCGTTGACGACCTGCTCCGCATCGGCTTGCCGGTGCAACGCCTTGAGCGCCTTCACGCGCTGCGTCGCGACCACGAGGCGGTTCTCGCCATAGGCCTTGTCGGCCGCCTTCTCGAGCAGCGGCAAGGCCTCGGCCGCATGCTCGCGTTCGAGCAGGCTGCGGCCATAGCGGTACGGATAGACGTAGTCGTCCGGATACGCGGCGATCAGCTTCGGATACAACGCATCGAGTTCGTCGGTGCGCTTGGCCCGCATCAGGTACACGCGCAGGTTGTCGGCGAGGTTGCGGTCCGATTTCAGGTCGTCGCCGAGTTTTGCGCGCGTGGCCGTGATGGCGTGATCGAGCACGGCGGTTTCCGCCGCGTTGTCGCCGATCGCGGCGTCGACGTCCGCGGTCGCGATGACGGCGCTGCGCTGGTCGGCGCACAGTGGTTTGGCGATGAATATTCGACTTTTCAGCTGCGTGTCGAGTGCGGTCTTCTGCGGCGCGAGCAGCGTGGTGCGCTCGCCTTTCGGCAACTTCTCGCTGGCGTCGAGCAGCTGGTCGACGACGTACGGCCGATCACAGCCGATGTCGCCGGCAAGCACGCGCTTTGCTGCCGCGATGGTGGCGGGATTGTCCTTCGCATGCGCGGCGCGGGCGAGTTCGAGGCGGTCGCGCCACAACGACACGTGGACATCCTTGCCGGCGACGGTCTGCACGTTCTTCGGCAGGCTTGCATACCAGTCGAGTCCGGCCTGGCCTTCGCCGCGCGCCTGAAACGCTCCGAGCACGGTCGCCACGGCATCGACCGAACCAGTGGCAGCCTTGCGCTTGAAATCATCGAGCGTGCTGGCGCCGGCGATGATCTTGTCGAGGTTCGGGTAAAACACCTCGCGCGGCTGCTCGGCGAGGATGCGGCCGAGCTCGGCGCCGTGTTCGTCGAGTACGACATACGCCGGCAGCGCTTTCACCGACAGCTTCTTCATCCACGCCGCACCGTCGGGCGAATCCGCGTCGACCGCGGCCACGACCGTGCGTGCCTCGACCTTTTCCCACTCCGGCCCGTTCAGCACATGCGTCGCCATGAAGTAGCACGAGTAGCACCATGGCGCGGAGAAATCGAGCAGTACCGGCGTGTGCGTCTTGCGCGCCTGCGCGATTGCGGCATCGACGGTCGCCGGATCCGGTTCGGCGGCGTTGACGGATGCGCCCATCGCGAGCGCGAGCAGGGTGAATGCGAGTTTCATGGCGTTGCCTTCGTTGCGAGGTGGTTCCAGAGAAAGGTATAGGCGAGCGCGTGCATGAATGCCGATTGCTTGTTGTCGGCGGCGGCGCCGTGGCCGCCCTCGGTGTTCTCGTAGAACCACGCGTTGGTGTAGCCGAGATCCTGCATCTTCGCCGCCATCTTGCGCGCCTGCACCGGGCCGACGCGATCGTCGCTGGTGGCGGTGTAGAACAGCACGGGCGGATAGTCCATGTCCTTTTTCACATGTTGATAGGGCGAGAAGTTCTGGATGAATGCCCATTCCTCCGGCTTGTCCGGATCACCGTACTCGGCCATCCACGAGGCGCCGGCCGACAGGTGCGTGTAGCGCTTCATGTCGAGCAGCGGCACTTCGCAGACGATGGCTCCGAACAACTGCGGATACAAGGTCAACATGTTGCCCATCAGCAGGCCGCCGTTGCTGCCGCCTTCGGCGCCCAGATGTGCGCGCGTGGCGATGCCGCGCTTGATCAGGTCCTCGGCCACAGCCGCGAAATCCTCGTAGGCGCGCAGTCGGTTCTGTTTCAGCGCGGCCTGATGCCAGCGCGGGCCGTATTCGCCGCCGCCACGGATGTTCGCGACCACGTAGACGCCACCGCGCTCCAGCCACGAGCGTCCGATGCTGCCGCTGTAGCTCGGTTGCAGCGAGACTTCGAAGCCGCCATAACCGTAAAGCAAAGTCGGATTGGCGCCATTGGCTTTGAGATTCTTCGGCGCGATCACGAAGTAGGGCACGCGCGTGCCGTCCTTCGACGCGACGAAATACTGATGCACCTCATTCTTCGAGGCATCGAAGAATGCGGGCGCCTGCTTCAGCGGCTTCGCGTCGCCCTGGCCAAGCGTGCCGTAGTACAGCGTGGTCGGCGCGAGGTAGCCGCTGACGGTAAGGAAATACCCATCGCTGCCATCCGCATCGACCGCGTCGGCCTCGATCGTCGACAGTGCCGGTGCGCCGCCGAGCGCTTCGCGCTTCCACTCGCCGGCTTGCGGCGTCAGCGCTTCGAGCTTGCTGACGACGTTGTCGAGCACGTTCAGGATCAGGTGATGGCGCGTCCATGAATAACCGGACAACGAGGTCGTTTCGCTCGGCGTGAACAACGCGACCAGCTCGCGCTTGCCGGCCATGAACTCGTCGAAACGCGCGGCGAGCAGCGCGCCGGACGGGTACGTCTTGCCGCCGACCGTCCATGCCGTGCGCGGCTGCACCAGAAGCCATTCGCGATGCGCGTCGACGATCGCATCGATCGGCACGTCGATCTTCGCGAGTGTGCCGTCCTTGCCGCGCAGGAAGGTTTCGCTGCTGTAGAAGTCGATCGTGCGGGTGACGAAGTCACGCTCGAAACCGGGCGTGAGATCGCGCGAGGCGCTGACGGCGAGGTCGTCATCCTTGCCTTCGTAGACCAGCGTGGCCGCGGCGAGCGGCGTGCCGCGTGTCCACGCCTTGGCGATGCGCGGATAGCTCGACTTGGTCATCGAGCCGGGGCCGAAATCGGTGCCGACGTAGATGTGGTCGGCGTCGATCCAGGCGACTTCGGTTTTCGCTTCCGGCAGCACGAAGCCGTCCTTCACGAACGCCTTGTCGACGAGATCGAATTCGCGCACGACGTTGGCGTCGCCGCCGCCCGGCGACAACGAGACGAGGCAGCGCCGATACGCCGGCTTCAGGCACCGCGCGCCGTGCCAGACCCAATGCTTGCCTTCGCTCATGGCGAGTGCATCGAGATCGATCACGGTTTCCCATGTCGGCTCTGCCTTGCGGTACTCGGCCAAAGTCGTGCGCCGCCAGACGCCGCGCGGATGCGCCTTGTCTTTCCAGAAGTTGTAGTAGCCGTCGCCGATCTTCTGCACGAACGGGATCTTCGCGTCGGAATCGAGCACTTCGAGGATGCGGCTGCGCGTTGTCTCGAATTCCGGCGCGCCGGTGTAGGCGTGTGCGGTCTGCGCATTGCGCGACTCGACCCATTGCAGCGGCTTCTCGCCGTGGATGTCTTCCAGCCAAAGATAGGGATCGTCGGCGCTCATCGGGGCTCCTGCGGTGGCGATCGGCATGGCGGCCGTCTTCGACGGTGCATGCATGCAGCCGGCAGCGGCGGCGAGCAGGGCCAGCGCGACGGCCGACCGGAACGGTTTCAGGTTCATGGGATTCCTGCCAGCGACAAAGCCTCGATCCTGCGCGGCGCTGTGCGACGTTGTCCAGAGCCGGAAGGCGTGGCCGGCTGTTCGGTCGGTCGACCGTGCCGCCTGGCCCGGTCCGGCCGGCGCCCGGCAGGCATGTAAACCCCATATCGCCAAGGTCTCATGACTGATAAATTGCAGTCTGCAGACCTAGGTCTGCAGACCTATGCCGGCGGAATCCAGGTGGCTTCCGGGGCTGAACCTCAGGGGGAATTCACCATGTTGCGCAATCGCGCGTTTTGCGGATTGTTCGCGTTCGTATGCACGACATTCGGCGCGTTGACGCCGACCGCGCCGGCATTGGCGCAGGGCAGCACTTCGCCGGCGGAAACATCGGATATTTCGGGTGAACGCTTGCCGGCCACGGCCGGCAGCACGGAGCGCACCGATGCCATCATGCAGCGCCAAGCCGCCGCACCGCCGCGCAAGCCGCGGCCCGAGCACGAGCTCGAAGGACTCGACCGAAGCCAGTTGCAGCCGAACCCGGAAGCGCCGGCAATCTCGCGCTTCCCCGCGAACGCGCCGTTGGCGACTCCGCACCCACGCAGCGTGCATACCGCGGCGCTCTCGTTCGACGGCCCCACGCTGGCCGATACCGGTGCGTTCCCGCCGGATTCGATGGGCACGGTCGGCCCGAACCAGTTCGTCGTGTTCGTCAACGGCCGTATCCGTTCATATACCAAGGCAGGCACTGCGGATGGCGTCATCAACGCCGATCCCGACGTGTTCTTCGCTTCGGTGATGACGCCGGTTGGCGGCGGCGTGACGCAGGCATTCACCAGCGATCCGCAGATCCGTTACGACCGCTTCACCTCGCGCTGGTTCATGAGCATCATCGACGTGCCGTGCGCGAATGCATCGTGCTCATCGACCGCGGCGAACCGCTGGTTACTGGCGGTCAGCGACGCGGCCAGCAATGGCACGATCACGGCTGCAACAACTTGGACCTTCTTCCAGTTCCAGCCCGACACCGGCACCGGCTTCTGCGACTATCCCTCGCTCGGCATCGACGTCAATGCGCTTTACGTCGGCTGCAACATGTTCTCCGCTGCGGGCAGTTTCACCGGCACCAACGGCTACGTCGTGCAGAAGACTTCGGCGCTCGGCGCCGGGCCGTTGCTGGTGACGCGATTCGCGAATATCGGCACGACCGCGGCCGGCCCGTACGCCCCGCGCGGCGCGGACAACTTCGATCCAGCCGCGACCGCGGGCTACTTCGTCGGTACCGATACTGGCGTCTACAGCCGCGTCGTGTTCCGCCGGGTCAGCAATCCCGGAAGCGCAACGCCAACGATCTCGGCCAACCTCAACGTGACGGTGCCGACCACCGGTGCGACCAATCCGGTCGAGCACGCCGGCAACACCGGCGGTATCAACGGTCGTCTCGATTCGCTCGACGACCGCCTGTTTGCGGCGATGATTCGCAACGGCCGCCTGTGGACCGCGCACAATCTGCGCGTAAGCACGGCCGGCGTCGCCAGTACCGCGTCGACCGCACGCAAGGCCTCGCGCTGGTATGAATTCGCGAACCTCGACACCACGCCAAGCCTGAACCAGTCCGGCACGATCTACGACAACGCGGCGACGCTCGCCGCGGCGCTGCAGTACTGGATTCCCAGCACGACCGTGACCGGCCAGGGCCACGCCGTGGTCGGTTTCAGCATGGCCGGCACGCCAATGGGCGCCACGCCGGCGTACGTCGCGCGCCTCGCCGGCGATCCGCTCGGCACGATGGTCGGGCCGCCAAGCGCGGGTGCGCTGCAATTCGGCCTCACCGCCGCGAGCTACAACCCGGCCTCCGATCCGGGCGGCAGCAGCGGCCGACGCTGGGGCGACTATTCGTTCACCGTCGTCGATCCGCTCGACGACATGAGCGTGTGGACGGTACAGGAATACAACCAGGCCGCCGGCAGCTACTCGGTGCGCGTCGGCAAGCTGCTGGCGCCGCCGCCGGCAACGCCGTCGTGCGCGACCACGCCGATCGATTTCAATGCCGGTACCGGCACTGTCGTGATCGGCTCGACCGCGAGCGACGGTTCGGGTTACTACGATCCGGGCGCGAATCTGCCGGCGCCCGCATTGCCGTTCAAGCATCTGGCGGCGACGGTCAGCAACGCGACCGTCAACAGCATCAGCTATGACTCTCCGACACAGGTCACGCTGAACATCACGGCCACGACCGCCGGGTCGCAGACCGTCACGATCACCAACCCCGACGGCCAAAGCGTCACCGCCAACGCATGCATCAACGTGATCGGCGGCGGCCCGACGACGCACACGGTCACGCCGAGCGTCACCGGCGGCAACGGCACGATCGCGCCGTCGACGCCGCAGACGGTGAACCACGGCGCGACGACGACGTTCACGCTGACGCCGGCGACGAACTACCACGTGGTCACGCCGGTCGGCGGCAGCTGCGGCGGC
>JAEWGO010000003.1 GCA_023388255.1 Pseudomonadota bacterium
GGCAAGCAGCCCATCGGCTTCCTGGTGACGATTCTCGTCGGCATCGTCGCGGCGTTCATCGGTACCGCGATCGCCCGCGCCATGGGGATCCCGACCGCGACCAGCGGCATCGACTGGCTCGAGCTTCTGGTCCAGGTCGTCGTCGCCGCGATCGGTGTCGCACTCGTCGCGGCCGTCATGGGTCGTCGAACCGGGGTTCTCGGTCGGCGCCGCTCGGGCCTGATGCGCTGACGTACAACTGAATCCTCACCAGACGGTCCCGGCTCGCCTCGGCGGGTCGGGACCGTTCCTGTGCGGCAGATGTGTTCGCGGGCCGCGTGTTTGTCGGTGTCAGGTGTCAGGTGTCAGTGTCTGTCAGCGTCGCCTGCGGATGATGGCCCGCAGCTTCTCCAGCCGCGTGGAGATCTCGCGTTCGTACCCGCGGCCGGTGGGCTGGTAGTAGTCGACGCCCACCAGTTCGTCCGGTGGATACTGCTGGGCCACAACACCGTCGGGGTGATCGTGGGAGTACCGGTAGCCGACGGCGTGGCCCAGTTTGGCTGCCCCCGAGTAGTGCCCGTCGCGCAGGTGCGGCGGGACCAGACCGGCCTTGCCCGCCCGGATGTCGTTCATCGCCGCGCCGAGTGCGGTGGTCACGGCATTCGATTTCGGCGCCGTCGCGAGATGCACGGTGGCATGCGCCAGGGTCAGCTGCGCCTCGGGCATACCGATCAACTGCACGGTCTGCGCGGCGGCCACCGCGGTCTGCAACGCCGTCGGATCGGCCATCCCGATGTCCTCGCTGGCCAGGATCATCAAGCGGCGCGCCACAAATCGCGGGTCCTCACCCGCGACGAGCATGCGCGCCAGGTAGTGCAGTGCGGCGTCGACGTCGGAGCCGCGCACCGATTTGATGAACGCGCTGACGACGTCGTAGTGCTGATCGCCGTCGCGGTCGTAGCGCACCGCGGCCTTGTCCAGCGACTGCTCGATGGTCTCGACGGTGACCCGCTCCCCCGGTTCGGCCGCGACCTCAAGGGCGGTGAGCGCTCGGCGCGCGTCGCCGGCCGACAGTTGCACGATGGTCTCGACGGCCTCGTCGGTCACCTCGACCCGGCCGCCGAGACCGCGTTCGTCGGTGATGGCGCGGCGCAGCACGGCCTCGATGTCGGCGGGGGTCAGCGGCTGCAACTGCAGGATCAGCGACCTCGACAGCAACGGCGCCACCACCGAGAACGACGGGTTCTCCGTGGTGGCCGCGACGAGCAGCACCACGCGGTTCTCGACCGCCGCCAGCAACGCGTCCTGCTGGGTCTTGGAGAACCGGTGCACCTCGTCGATGAACAGCACGGTCTGCTGGCCGTGTACGGCTGCCCGGCGCGCGGTGTCGATGACCGCGCGCACCTCTTTCACACCCGCGGTCAGCGCCGACAGCGCCTCGAACCGCCGACCGGTCGCCTGCGAGATGAGCGACGCCAGCGTCGTCTTACCCGTCCCCGGTGGGCCGTACAGGATCACCGACGCCGCGCCCGAGCCCTCCACGAGCCGGCGCAGCGGCGATCCCGCCTGCAGCAGATGCGACTGCCCGACGACCTCGTCGAGGCCGGCCGGGCGCATGCGCACCGCCAGGGGCGACGACGGACCCACCGCTGCGGGTGCGGCCATGGCGTCCCCGGATTCGGCGCTGCCACCGGGAACATCGAACAAACTGTCGGACACAGTCCAGGCATACCACGCCGCCGCCGGCGCAGCCGCAGCTAGGCGGGTTCGGTGACGAAGTCGATGAGTTCCTCCACGCGGCCGATCAGTGCGGGTTCCAGATCGTTCCAGTCGCGCACCCGTCCGCGGATCCGCTGCCACGCCTGCGCGATGTCCGCCTGGTCCCGGTGCGGCCAGCCGAGCGTCTGGCAGATGCCGTGCTTCCACTCGATGTTGCGCGGGATCTGGGGCCACGCCTTCATGCCGAGCCGCGCCGGTTTCACGGCCTGCCAGATGTCGACGAACGGGTGCCCTACCACCAGCGTGTGTTCGCCACCCGGTCCGCGGCGCACGGCTTCGGCGATCCGCGCCTCCTTCGAACCGGCGACCAGATGGTCGACCAGCACACCGAGGCGCCGCCCCGGCTCGGGGGCGAACTCCGCGACGATGTCGGCCAGGTCGTCGACGCCGCCGAGGTATTCGACCACCACGCCCTCGATGCGCAGATCGGCGCCCCACACCTGCTCGACCAGCTCGGCGTCGTGTCTGCCCTCGACGTAGATCCGGCTGGCGCGCGCCACCCTGGCCTTGGCGCCGGGCACCGCGACCGAACCCGATGCCGTACGCGCCGGGGCGGCTTGGCGTTTCGGCGCGGTGAGGATCACCGGCTTGCCGTCGACGAGAAAACCCGGGCCCATCGGGAACGCCCGGATCTTGCCACGGCGGTCCTCCAACTCGACCCGGCCGCCCTCGACGCGGACCACTGCGCCCACCCAGCCGGTCTGGGCATCCTCGACCACCAGGCCCATCTCCACGGGATGTTCGGTGGACCGGGCACGTTTCGGGGCGTGCGGGTTTCGGGTCAGGACGTCAGAACCGTAGCGATCTGTCACACGGGCGATCCTAGGAACGCCCTGGGTGCCCGACCTGGGTG